>NZ_RHHR01000016.1 GCF_003710915.1 Brevibacillus invocatus
CCCGTAGAATTTGGTGAAGCTTTTTCACTGCAACGCATAAAACCATTTGTCGTGAAAGTATAGTGTGGCAATGGATTGCACAGCTATCCTTTCTTCAACCTAGCGGTCAAGCAGGAAGGGAAAAGTCTGGGGTCAAGTGTACTCCTTGACGCTAGATTTTTCCCTTCCTACACTCACAGGTGGTTGAAGAAGAGAAGAATCATATGAAAATGCGAGAATAAGGGAGAAAGACTCAAATTTTGAGGGGTTAAACCGTTATGTTGCTCGGTTAAGGACTAATCCCATGCAAACCTCTGCTCTTTCCACGGATCACCGTACATTCTTCTGTGTAACTATAAAACCAAATAAACCATTATCCTCAAGTGGATCAAAAGTTCCATCATACATGATGTACCTTTATACATCTGGTACTTTTGGTTGGGTCACATCAAAATGAAGAACATCTTTTTACTGTATCTCTCTGGATTACTTGGGTTGTTTCCTAAATCGCATGGACCCAGAATTCGACCCGCATCTTTGATGTTTTGCATCCCTTCAACTTCCGTACCTTTCCGCTCTGGCGGTTTGCAATTTTTGCAAGTAAAAATCCCCTCTCGATTGAGAAGGGCTTTGTTCTATAATTAGACAGTTTTTAAACTTCTCTTTCGCATAAAATAATATGCCACTATCATTAATACTGCTAAAACTAGAATTGAATACAATATGTTGTTGACGTTTAATACCTTGGTCGTAAGTGTTATTTCGTTATTCTGTCCAGGGAGCAAATCCCATTGGTATGTCTTAAAATTTTCCTCACTTAGTATCCTACTTGCATTATTTGACTCTGCGTTCATAGGAAGAGTTAGACTAAACTTTAAGTCAACTTGATCATACAACATGCTTCCCACCGCTTCAGCGACACCATTACTTTTTTTACTGCTTAAAGTCCTTAAATCATACCCTGCATTTAAAGTATAAGTATCATAAAACAGTCCATGTTTCACTGTAATTTCGGCCTTGTTCCTCTGCTTATCCAAGAGGGCAAACGTATTCTCAGTTTTGATTTCTTCTAGTTGATCAACATGTTTTATACCTCTAACTCCAAAGTAATTACCATCTTTATAGGTAGATACCTGAAATCCTTCTTTCAGTAAATCCTTCTTTAATCCCTCCAGTGGATTGGAATTTTGGGAAATCATAGCAGCATTTAGTGCCATTTTATAATCCAAATCAGCCGATCCATCTTCGTTCATTGTGATACGAAAATCTCCCTTAACACATCCTGTAACTAGGAATACAAACAGCAGTACTATGCCAAGATACTTTTTCAAAACCCATTCACCTCAGATGGAGTTAGTTTCTCAAGAACTAGTTTTACCTTCAGGAATTTAATTAATCATAAATGTCAATTTTAGATATTTTTTGCTAAAAGTTTCACCCGTCTAAATGCTGAATTGTCCGATAGATGTGGGGATATTGTAAAACCCGCCTCTTAATTGAGACGGGCTTTCTATCAATGTATGATTCTCTTCCACATCATATAAAAAATTAATACTTCAGGATTAAGCGAGCTTGGTGAAGCGTAAAGGGTTGATGGCTCGCCTAGCTCATTCTCAAGAAAAGGCAGTACGCTTGCATTAGGCATATATCCAGGCTCACTGACTGAGACACAGAGTACAGTTCCCTCGTTCATTGAAACACAATACCCAATTCCTGAATCATCATCTTTCCAGCAAATGCGTTCATTGATATCATCTTGAACAGACCTAATCGTTTCAAGTAGACGGTGTTTAATTTCATTTGAAACATATCCGAACTTTGCCTCGGCTGCGACGGTTTCCATTGCTGAATCATCCTCTCACTAAGATTATACTGTCCATTCCGATCCACTGTGTTTCCTCGTCATTAACCAAATTGATACGTCGCCCCTGTTGGTCAATCCATTTCACTACGCCCCACATGCTGCAGGTGGCGCCGAGCTCGCCTTTGACTGGTTTCCACCAGGTAACGGTGATTGCATAGTCTGATTTTGAAGCAGTTGCTAATACTTACTTTGCAAGTAAGCTTCAATTTGTAAGAAAAAGCGATTAACAGAAGATAATAGAATAAGTATTTGTAGTTATCGAATTTCAACAATATGGAAAATAATGATTGTATTTGCAAAAATTCAGGTGTAAAATGAAATTGTTTACAAATATTACCTAAAAAAGGAGGACATTCACATAAATCCATTTGCAACTTAGCTTAAAAAAATACTATCATTAATGTTACTATCAGTTTTATGTATTTCGAGCTTATTCCCTACGCATTCGTTTGCAGAGGAGAAACAATTAACTCAAGAAGAGACACAATTTATCATTGAAGAGATTAACAGTGATGAAATTGATAATTATCCTGACGTTAAAGCATACATAATAGATAACGGATTCGAGAGTTACTAGAAAAATGAGGACCAAACATACGGGGAGTTAGCTAAGTTATATAACTTCAAAAGCTCAAATGATCAGTCGCAATACTTAATCGAAAAAGGCATAACTGAAGAAATCGAACAAGAAATAGCAGAAAAATACAACTTAGAAAAACCAGAGCCATCAATTAGACAATACGATCAATCGATTACCGTTAAAAGATCGGTAAGTACGAATGCCATAGATGGTATGTGGTTAATGACTTGTATTGCCACTAACGATTATATTCGCTTGAGTGTAACGAATCTTAATAGTTATGTTTCTAAAGTGTCTGGGAAATTAACAAAATATAACGCCAGAGGGAGAGACTGGGTAAAAGCAGACTCCACAACGGTATATGCAAACCTTAAAGGATCAGGAGAATTTTTTAAATGGTATAAACCCCTGGGCGATGCTGTAGAGGATCGCTTTGAATATGAATTAGTTGTAGTAGAAGGTAATTTGAATTATCCGCGAAATAACATTGGAGAAAAGACGCCCTATAGGTACTATTTTGATGCAGACATTTATAAGGTGATGAAACCATTAGGTGGAGAAAGACATCATTTAGTTTCAGCGAGTTCGCTATATAATGCTGGGTTTATTTCAGATAATGCTCCAGCAATAAGAATGTTATATGAGGATCATAGAGAAACTCCAAACTGGGGTCCCGGAACTAGCGCAGATCAATACAGAGCAAAAGAACTTGAGTATTTGCTGGCTAAGGATTATACAAGCCTACTTCAAATGGAAGTTAATGATTTCCAAAAACTCTATGATTATGAAGGGCGATTTAGAAATTTACAAGTTAAATATTATGACCAATTAATAGAAGCACTGTATCTGTACGAAATATATTTTGGGGTTAGGTAAGCATAAAGGATATGACAATAAGTGCCTCCTGTTACTCGGGAGGGCTTTTTGACTTTTAAATTTGTTTAAAAACTTTCTTTATCAGAGGGATGAGTATGGAAAAACTATATATCGAACCAGGAATAGGAATCGGACCGGTAAAACTTGGTATGAGTAAAAACGAGGTTGAAGAATGTATTCGGAATTGTTCCCGAAATTTATTAAATAAATACAATAATAGTTTTTATATCGAAAAATTATATAAACTGAGCTATGATTCCTCTGATAGTGTCAATTTTATAGAGATTGATGCTATCGGATCATCTGATTTTGACTGTTTGTTTAATGAAATTAATGTATTTAAAACTAAAGCAGAAGAATTAGTTGAAGAAATTGATAAGATATCGAAATATGATCGGGAACAATGGGACTTAGGATTTACGTATCATTTTCCTGAATTAGGGTTAACTTTATGGCGACCAGTGATACGTAAAGCTGATGATTTGAAAGAAGGGTGGTTTAAAGAATTAGACCCCGAG
Organism: Brevibacillus invocatus; assembly: GCF_003710915.1. Taxonomy (GTDB): domain Bacteria; phylum Bacillota; class Bacilli; order Brevibacillales; family Brevibacillaceae; genus Brevibacillus; species Brevibacillus invocatus. The sequence continues at coordinate 3,818 of NZ_RHHR01000016.1, forward strand.
ATACAAGAAGATGAGATGAGAAATCTATATTTTCGGGTAGTATCTCTAAAATCAAAATAATTGAATCAATTTCATAAATCTGAGCCCTACGGGCTCAAGGTTTTTTGAGCATAGAAAAAGGAGTACCTCCCCAAATCTCTAATAAGTTAAGTACGACCAAAACTTATGAGAACTGGAGGTGACTCCCAATGTCCATTATAAGACAAGGAAGCGGGAATGTAAATTTCTTTGTGTAAATGGATTTTTCCATAAAGCGAGGAAATACTATATTTATCTTACCTACCAACAAGATAAGGCAATGCTGGAGAGCAACCTGAGCGGTTGGTAGGGTTCTGCTGAGGAGAGGGACTGGGAGTATAATCCCGGTCTCTTTTTTTATTCCTCAGAAGAACAAGAGCGATAAACTCCGGGGGTTTGGGGGCAGAGCCCCCATCATCACATGGCTATATCTATGGACAATCGATCATGAAATAGAATGGCAAACTGAGAAATGCATTGAGCCCAGTCACGTACAGGAATCGTCCATTTTTTAGTAATGTCCATCGTAGCTAAATATATAATTTTCCGCAAGGCATCGTCCGTAGGGTATGCGGTTTTTGTTTTCGTTATTTTTCTTAATTGACGATGATAAGCTTCCACAATGTTTGTGGTATAAATCACGTTATTGCTCCAAGCGATTCAAGAAGGATTCGTTGATGATGAAGCGGTTGCTTTCGATGCGACCCATTTTGAATCTCGTGACCGTGGAGTAGCAAAGGAAAAAAAGCCAAAGCCGGAACCGAAGAAACGCGGACGTAAAACGAAAGCAGAAAAAGAAATATACGACAAGAAAAAGCAAGAAGAAGAAGCACAAAAGTCCTTATACGAGAAATCTATTGCAGCCCAACTGGATGCCCCATTGGAAGAGCTCTTAACCCATGTCCCTTTACAGCCTGACTGGGGAATCAAGAAAAATAGTGAAGGGAAAAACGTGTTTTGGTACGGTTA
>NZ_RHHR01000017.1 GCF_003710915.1 Brevibacillus invocatus
GTTAACAGCCGATTGCTCTACCAACTGAGCTACCGAGGAACAATGAAAGAACCTTGTTCCTTCAAAACTGGATCTGCATGATTGCTAAAGCATGTGGATAAGTCCTCGACCGATTAGTATTCGTCAGCTCCACGTGTTACCACGCTTCCACACCGAACCTATCAACCTCATCGTCTATGAGGGGTCTTACCAGCTTGCGCTGTGGGAAGTCTCATCTTGGAGGGGGCTTCACGCTTAGATGCTTTCAGCGCTTATCCCTTCCGCACATAGCTACCCAGCTGTGCCACTGGCGTGACAACTGGTGCACCAGCGGTGCGTCCATCCCGGTCCTCTCGTACTAAGGACAGCTCTCCTCAAACTTCCTGCGCCCGCGACAGATAGGGACCGAACTGTCTCACGACGTTCTGAACCCAGCTCGCGTACCGCTTTAATGGGCGAACAGCCCAACCCTTGGGACCTACTTCAGCCCCAGGATGCGATGAGCCGACATCGAGGTGCCAAACCTCCCCGTCGATGTGGACTCTTGGGGGAGATAAGCCTGTTATCCCCAGGGTAGCTTTTATCCGTTGAGCGATGGCCCTTCCATGCGGAACCACCGGATCACTAAGCCCGACTTTCGTCCCTGCTCGACTTGTAGGTCTCGCAGTCAAGCTCCCTTCTGCCTTTACACTCTACGAATGATTTCCGACCATTCTGAGGGAACCTTTGGGCGCCTCCGTTACCTTTTAGGAGGCGACCGCCCCAGTCAAACTGCCCACCTGGCATGGTCCTCTCGCCCGATAAGGGCGACGAGTTAGAAACTCCGTACATCAAGGGTGGTATCCCACCGACAGCTCCACAGAGGCTGGCGCCCCTGCTTCTCAGCTTCCCACCTATCCTGTACATGATGCACAAAGTTCCAATACCAGGCTACAGTAAAGCTCCATGGGGTCTTTCCGTCTTGTCGCGGGTAACCTGCATCTTCACAGGTATTATGATTTCACCGGGTCTCTTGCCGAGACAGCGCCCAAGTCGTTACGCCTTTCGTGCGGGTCGGAACTTACCCGACAAGGAATTTCGCTACCTTAGGACCGTTATAGTTACGGCCGCCGTTTACTGGGGCTTCGGTTCAAAGCTTCGCTTGCGCTAACTCATCCCCTTAACCTTCCAGCACCGGGCAGGCGTCAGCCCCTATACTTCGCCTTGCGGCTTCGCAGAGACCTGTGTTTTTGCTAAACAGTCGCTTGGGCCTTTTCACTGCGGCCCCCTCGGGCTATAAACCCTACCGGGGCGCCCCTTCTCCCGAAGTTACGGGGCCATTTTGCCGAGTTCCTTAGCAAGAGTTATCCCGCGCACCTTAGGATTCTCTCCTCGCCTACCTGTGTCGGTTTGCGGTACGGGCACCTTGTTCCTCGCTAGACGCTTTTCTTGGCAGTGTGAAATCAGGGACTTCGGTACTGTAATTTCCCTCGCCATCACAGCTTGCCCTTGAGGTGTGCGGATTTGCCTACACACCAGGCTTACTGCTTGGACGGCCATCCAGTAGGCCGCTCACCCTATCCTCCTGCGTCACGCCATTGCTCAAGCGGAACAGAGGTGGTACAGGAATATCAACCTGTTGTCCATCGCCTACGCCTTTCGGCCTCAGCTTAGGTCCCGACTAACCCTGGGAGGACGAGCCTTCCCCAGGAAACCTTAGGCTTTCGGTGGACAAGATTCTCACTTGTCTTTTCGCTACTTACACCGGCATTCTCACTTCCAAGCGCTCCACCGCTCTTTCCAGTACGGCTTCACTGCTGCTTGGAACGCTCCCCTACCCAAGTAGAATCCGTAAGGATTCTACAAGCCATAGCTTCGGTGGTATGTTTAGCCCCGTTACATTTTCCGCGCAGAGTCACTCGACCAGTGAGCTATTACGCACTCTTTAAATGGTGGCTGCTTCTAAGCCAACATCCTGGTTGTCTGGGCAACTCCACATCGTTTCCCACTTAACATACACTTGGGGACCTTAGCTGATGGTCTGGGCTGTTTCCCTTTTGACGATGGATCTTAGCACTCACCGTCTGACTCCCGGACATAAGTCATTGGCATTCGGAGTTTGACTGAGTTCGGTAACCCGATGAGGGCCCCTAGCCCAATCAGTGCTCTACCTCCAAGACTCTAATTCCGAGGCTAGCCCTAAAGCTATTTCGGGGAGAACCAGCTATCTCCGAGTTCGATTGGAATTTCACCGCTAGCCACACCTCATCCCCGCACTTTTCAACGTGCGTGGGTTCGGGCCTCCAGTAGGTGTTACCCTACCTTCACCCTGGACATGGCTAGATCACACGGTTTCGGGTCTACGACAACGTACTTGCGCCCTATTCAGACTCGCTTTCGCTGCGGCTCCGTCTCTTCGACTTAACCTCGCACGCTACCGTAACTCGCCGGTTCATTCTACAAAAGGCACGCCGTCACCCGTGCGGCAAACAAGTTTGCTGCATAGGGCTCCGACTATTTGTAAGCACACGGTTTCAGGTACTATTTCACTCCCCTCCCGGGGTGCTTTTCACCTTTCCCTCACGGTACTGGTTCACTATCGGTCGCTAGGTAGTATTTAGCCTTAGCAGATGGTCCTGCCAGATTCATACGGGATTTCACGTGTCCCGCACTACTCGGGGTTGGTCTCGGAGAGACGCGCGTTTAGGCTACGCGACTATCACGCTCTGTGGTCAGCTTTCCCAAACTGTTCACCTACGCGCGTCTTTTGTAACTCCGTGTGAGACGCCCCACAACCCCGCCAGGTAAACCTGACGGTTTAGGCTCTTCCGCGTTCGCTCGCCGCTACTGACGGAATCACTATTGTTTTCTCTTCCTCCGGCTACTTAGATGTTTCAGTTCACCGGGTCTGCCTTCTCGTACCCTATGGATTCAGATACGGATACCATCCCATTACAGATGGTGGGTTCCCCCATTCGGAGATCCCCGGATCAAAGCGTGCTTACCGCTCCCCGAGGCTTATCGCAGTTCGCTGCGTCCTTCTTCGGCTCCTAGCGCCAAGGCATCCACCGTGTGCCCTTAGTAACTTAACCACGTTTGGTTCGTACTAATAGTACTTACACTTTAAATATCCTTAGCAATATCATGCAGTATCCAGTTTTCAAAGAACAAAAAACTTCGTTTTAAGCAACCACAAGGTTGCTCGCCTGGCGACGTCCTACTCTCCCGGCTCCCTGCGGAGCAAGTACCATCGGCGCTGGAGGGCTTAACGGCCGTGTTCGGCATGGGAACGGGTGTGTCCCCTCCGCCATCATC
>NZ_RHHR01000019.1 GCF_003710915.1 Brevibacillus invocatus
TTATGAAATTGATTCATGTACAAAACAATAAAAAGGATGTTCAAATGAATCCGATGGATGAAAGGGAAACGGAGCTGCTAGGCAACTTGTACCCACTCTTCTCAATCACCTGTTCTGATCTGGCGAATCGAGTTTGTCTTGACGATTGTCTAAACAAGAAAAGCTCTTAGGATTTTTATATCCCAAGAGCATTCTAATTCGTAGTTGGTGCCGGTGAAGGGACTTGAACCCCCACGGTTTCCCTCACGATTTTGAGTCGCGCGCGTCTGCCATTCCGCCACACCGGCAAGTAAAACCTGTACAATGATTGTAACTCGATTCTCTGAAAAAATCAATCCACCTGAAAAGATGGTGCCGGCGATAGGACTTGAACCCACAACCCCCTGATTACAAGTCAGGTGCTCTACCAATTGAGCTACACCGGCATCTTTTACGTCGTCCGTGTATGGTTTTTGTGAACCAGGAGCGACGTTTATTAATTTAACATGAACAAGTATACGAGTCAATAGATTTTTGGATTATTTTTCTGTTCGAGCTAAAATTTCTTCTGCCCACTGATGAAAAGCTGCCAAAGCCTGCTCCACATTCGGAAATACTTCTTCACCTTCACATTGATAATCGGGGAAATCCATGATTCGATTCTTTCTGATACGTACTCCTTCACTTTCACATCGGATCTCCAAAAAGTAAGGGACAGGCTCGTCTACCCCATAGGTGTTTTCCAGAAATTCATAGGTTCTGACCCACTCCAAGATCCTTACTTCCGATGCCTTCAAGCGAAGCACCTGCTCTAAAGACATAATGGTTTCATTGCCGTAATAATGCATCGATCTCAGCCCTTCCAAACACACAGGCGGGAATCTCGTCCCGCCTGCGTCTGATCATCTCTTTACAAGGAAGAAAGGATTTCTCTCAGCTCTTTGACAATAACGGCTTGGTAACCCGTTCCTTCACCGTACTGCTGGAGCATCTGCTCACGTGCTACTTTGATATTAGCCTCATAATCAGGCGCATTGCGATCCGGATTTTGTTGTTTGAAAGCAATCATCACTTCTTGGACATGCTTTGGACGGGGACCCCATTTGCCCAAAACATGGCCACCTGTATCTGCGAAGATGACGACAGGAATCGCACGACCACCCATCGTCAAAAACTCATCCATCAGGTCAAGGTGATCTTCCATCACGAGGATTTCAGTCGGGATTTCCGTATCGGCCAGCGCATTCAGCACTACCGGAACGTTGCGAATGACATCTCCGCACCAATCAGCAGCCAGAATCAGGCAGCGCAGATCATCGCGGTGGCTTAAAGATGCAAAAAAGGCCTGATCTTCTTCACTTGGCCATGCAAAAGCATTGGACCACTCTTGGAATTGCTCTTTATTTTTTGTCATTCCTTCTACGAAAGCTTGTGGTTTCAATCCACTACGGAATTTATGTGCTACATTGACTGCCATCTGCTTCTCCTCCTGTAAAAAAACGTTCCTTACACCTTCCACGTAACAGTGAAATATCCTCTATTCTTCTACACTTCCAAGCGTGTCATTCCTTTGGTTCAACAGGACTCTCAGCGCTTTCCTCCTGCTTGGCCAGCTCCATCATTTTTTGCAGTAAAATGTGCTGCGGCATATGCATCAGTCTCTCCAATGGAACATCAAGTGCTTCGGCCAGCTTGACTGCGGTCTCCGCGGATATTTGTAATGGGCGCACACGATCAACTCCTTTCTCGGTCACTAGGCTATCGTTTAAGTATAATACAGGGATCGGAGGCAGACCAGCGTACAGCGAACGAAGGTTCACATCTCAAACAAAAAAATAATCCCATTCCTCAGAAAAGGGATTATCTCTTGGTTCTTTGACAGCCAGCTCGAACTAGCATGCCATTACTTTTTTGTCAGGATGCACGGAACTCCATAGCCGATGGCGCCCGGTTCAGACATCTTTTCAAGATAGGCCAATCCCTGTGCGCACTGTTGCTTACATACCTGACAAGTAGTTGAGGTGACCATTTTCAAGTTTACCTGATTGGAATGCTGTCGCTTGTCTTTTTTGATTTTCTTACCTTTGGCCATCTGACATTCCTCCATTAGCCCTGGATTCAATCCAGTCTATGAAAGAGAACAACCCTGTTCTTTAGGCAAAAGTACAAAAAAACAGGCATTCGGGGGAAATGGGCCGAGAGCCACCTGGCGCATACCAAAGAAGACGAGAAAAAAGCCACTGTCTCGTGAACGTCAAATAGGCCCCACCTAGTAGGTAGATGGGAGCCAGCATATGATAGATGGAGATTAAGGAACACGGCAGGTATTCGGCAACGAAGTTGACCACGGCATAAACGGTTCCAGTGCCTTCGGCTCATGAATATCTGAAAGCTGTAGCAATTTTTCGAATAGGTACTGAAGATACCGGAACGGGTGTAGCCCATTTTCTTTTGCCGTCTCGATGACACTGTAAATAGTAGCGCTCGCCGTTGCTCCCCGTGGAGTATTCGCAAACAGCCAGTTTTTACGCCCGATCACAAATGGCTTGATCCACAGATACGAAGTGGTTTCTGCCGATTTCCCAGGCTCCTTCAACACTTGCAACGTCGTCTCATCCGCATGCAGCACCTCTTGTTTGAGCAGATAATCCTTCATTCCCTCCACAATCAGCGTTAGCCATTTCTCTGCACCATAGATCATCCAATTTGCCATCGTTTGCCGCGACAACGTATAGCCCATACGGGCAAACTGTTGCTCTTGCCTGTAGAGTGGCATGCTATCCACGTATTTTTGGCACATCGTATACGCCATCGCTGAAGGAGAGGCCAAACTACCCGGATACACGGGCTTTGGCATCGGAGCAGTGATGATTGGAGTTTGCAGCTCATGTCGTTCGCAGTGACGGCAGGCATATACCTGCCGCACATGCTGAACGACTTTCACCTGTGCGGGTACCATGGCAAGTTCACTACGCGTCTCCGTAGTCATGCTGGAGTTGTTCCAAGGTGAGGGATTCCGTTCTTGTTTTCATAGGGGATTCATTCGACAAACCCAGGGGAAATTCCTTCAAAGAGATGACTTTGCTCAAATGACCACTTTGGGTGAGATGCCAGGATGGGCGTGCTGTTGTGATAAGGACAGACCATCAAGTAACCAACGCAACTCCCGTTGCGTGAGACAAAGGGGAGAATGGCCCGTGGAGGGCCATTGAAACGTGCCACGTTCGAGACGCCTATAATAAAGCCCAAAGCCCGCATGATCCCACTGAAGGATCTTGAGCTTGTCCCGCCTCCTGTTACAAAACACAAATAATGCGGTGGAAAACGGATCAAGCGAAAACTGTTCCTGGACGATCGCGGGCCAAACCGTCAATCGATTTACGCAAATCCGTCGTGCCACAAGCGAGATACACCTGCGAAGTTCCCGTCAGATTTAGCATTCGGGGCTCAGCGCGGCGACCACAGAATCCATCCTTTTCTGAATGATGATGGATTCATTGTGACAGACTCTGGTTTCCAGAAACAGGTGGGGGGATTTGACGCTTACACTGTCTCGAACACGACAGCGGCTTCCATCCATACCTGGTATTATTCTGCTAGCATTGCCTTCAGCTCTTTTTCCAGCGTAGCCGCATCAATCATGCCAATGATTTTTTTGCGAACCACGCCCTGCTGGTCGATCAAATAAGTCGTGGGAAAGGCCATGACCTTGTAACGGTCAGATACCGCACCCGTCACGTCCATCGGGATTGGAAAAGTCAGCTTGTACGTCTGTACGAACTCCATCGCCGTTTCCGGATTATCATTGGAAGTTACGTTCACGCCGTAAAGGTCAACTTCTTTTCCATATTTCTCAAAGATTTTTTGAAGGTCTGGCGCTTCCATTTTGCATGGACCACACCAAGATGCCCAGAAGTTCACGATGACGGGTTTGTCCCGCTTTCCCTCCACTCTGTATACCTGATTGTTCAGTCCAGTCAAAGAAAAGTGGGGAGCTTGGTAGCCCACTTCCGGTTTTTGCTCGTTCGCGAAGACATGGGCTCCACCCTGTGGCTGGTCGACGATTAGATAGCCGATCCCCACAGCCAGAAACATTGCCAATACCAGCTTTTTCATTTCATCCCTCAGCTTTCTCGGTTAGAATCCCGTAAAGCCCCCGTACAGTTGAATCAACACGCGTGTAATGTCCGTCAACTTATCCGTATACAGCAAAACACCAAACAAAATCATGATGACCCCACCAGCCTTCATAAAGCGATCAGAGTACTTGACGATCGCATTGACTTTGCTGATGAAAAAGGTCATGACAAAGAACGGGATGGCAAAGCCAAAGGTGTATGCCAGTGTGTACGTCAAAGCCAAGGAAGGCTCAGACACACCCATGACAATAATCCCCGAGAGGATTGGACCTACACATGGAGTCCAGCCCGCAGCATACGTCATGCCTACCAGTATAGAACCAGTATACCCCAAAGGGCGCGATTTTAAATCAATCTTCCATGTGCGCATCATCCAGTCCATCTTGAAAACCTGAAGCATCACGAGTCCGATGATCACCAGTAATATTCCACCAAGCTGTCGAATCAAGTCCTGTTGATTGACAAACATGCTCCCAATCCAGGATGTGGACAAACCAAGTGCGATAAAGATAATGGAAAATCCAATGATAAAAAACAAGGTGTGCAGCAACGCTTGCTTTTGAAAAACAGCTTTCCCCTTCTTCACCTCATCTACCGTCACGCCCGTAATATAAGACAAAAAGGACGGATAGAGCGGTAAACAGCAAGGAGAAATAAACGAGAGAAAGCCCGCCGCGAAGGCTAGTAAGACAGAAAGTTCTCCACCCATGAGTACCTCCAAAATTGATACAGATAATCCTATTGTAGCGAATCTTACCAGAAGCCAAAAGCAGGTTGGACACTTTGTCTTAAATACGTGACAATTATCATCACATAATATTTGTTATGTTAACTGTTATGCGGTCTTTCTTTAGGTAAAGAGCGCTCGAAAACTCCCATATCGAGTTTAACCCCTACCTTGTAGGTTCACGTCCAATCGTGATGACGACATTGCCCTTCTTGTGCCCTTTTTCTACATACGTGTATCGCGAATTTGATCCATTGGATAGCATCGATCGATGACCGCTTTCAGCTTCCCCACCTCCATCAACTCTTTGAGAGTGATGACATCCTCCAGACGCTCTTTTGCTATCCCTTGACCATCTACGGTTACGAACTTCCCTGTTGAGGTTAGTGCTTTCATGCAATTTGATTTCGTACTTTTCTTCACTGTTTGTAAATTCCTCCTTCGTATAATCAATAACATGATCAGCACCCAAAGACTTTACCAGCTCTAGATTGGTTGTACTGCATACCCCGGTGACTTCTGCCCCAAAGCACTTCGCAAGCTGTACTGCCGAAGATCCTACCGCTCCAGAAGCGCCATAGACTAGTACTTTTTGTCCGTTTTGAATGTTCCCTTTCCTGTACATGAATGGACTATTGAAGGCCCGCACTCGGCAATCTCCGGATGTGACAGTCGTCGCATGGACTTTAACCCGAATTTTCCTTGTCCTTGTGGACGGGCGTTTCTACGTCCTGCAGCTCCAAAACATCTGCCGATCCATATTTCGTGCATACAATCGCTTCCATATTCTTCCTCCAATAACCGATATTTTTTAAGAGTATATTTGGAACAGAGGTTTGACATGCAGAAACCAAGTACAGGCTGTTGGAAAGTGTACGCATGTCGGGCAAGTACCTCATTCACAAAAAAATCTTCCCCATTTCTATCATGAGGAAGATCTTATCGTTGACCATTCATGTATCGTTATCAGGTACCGCAAAAGGTTTGGTAAGGACGGTTTGATTGCATGGGCTGTGTATAGGTCTCATCGATGACTTGATCATACACATAAGGGTGGGACAAGACTTCAAGCAGCTTCTCCATCACACTGTAGTCCCCTTGTTCCACTGCAGCTTCCAAAGCCTCTTCTACACGGTGATTTCGAGGGATTACGGAAGGATTACTCTTTCGCATCAATTCGAGTGAGGCAGCTTTTGATTCCTGCTGCCTGCCGAGTCTCGCGTGCCATTGCTCATGCCATTGGGTAAATTCCGTTGAGCAAAACAGACCGGTATCCTCTGGCTTATCGTTTGTCAAAGCTCTGAAAGTATTGGTGAAATCTGCACGATTCTCTTGCATGATGCTGAGGAGGCGGTTGATCAGGTCCTCGTCCTCTGTCTCTTCGCTGAAGATACCGAGTTTTGCTCTCATACCTTGAAGCCACTGATGCTGATAGAGCGCGGGAAACTTTTTAATCTCATCTTCAGCCATTTTGACCGCTACATCCGCGTTTTCATGAATCAGTGGCAAAAGGGTCTCCGCATATCTGGCCAGATTCCAAGCGGCAATATACGGCTGATTGCCATAGGCATAACGCCCCTGAACATCGATGGAGCTGAATACGGTGGCCGGGTCATACGCATCCATGAAAGCACATGGGCCATAATCGATGGTTTCTCCGCTAATGGCCATGTTGTCGGTGTTCATTACCCCGTGGATAAAGCCGACGAGCTGCCACTTGGCAATCAAAGCTGCCTGTCGCTTGATCACTTCCTGAAGCAAAGAAAGATAGCGGTTTTCATCCTTTGCAACCAGAGGATAATGTCGCTCCACTGTATAGTCCGCAAGAGCCTTAAGTTCGTCTTCAGTCCCCCATTGTCTAGCGAATTGAAAGGTGCCGACCCGCAAGTGACTGGCTGCCACGCGAGTCAAGATGGCTCCAGGCAGCTCTGTTTCACGGTGGATGTACTCACCCGTTTCTACGACTGCAAGGCTGCGGGTTGTCGGGATGCCAAGCGCATGCATCGCTTCACTGATGATGTATTCACGGAGCATGGGCCCCAGTGCTGCCCGACCATCTCCTCTTCTGGAATACGGAGTTCTACCCGAACCTTTTAATTGAATATCGAACCGTTCACCTTGAGGTGTTATTTGTTCACCAAGCAGGATCGCTCTACCGTCCCCTAGCATGGTAAAATGACCGAATTGATGCCCGGCATACGCTTGTGCGACAGGTATCGCACCTTCAGGGACCAGGTTTCCTGCAAAAACCGCCACCCCTTCCTTGCTTTTGAGCGCTTGCACGTTTAGACCAAGTTCCTTCGCCAGTGGTTCATTCAAGATCCCCAGACTTGGCGAGTTTACAGGAGGAGGACTGATTTTCGAAAAAAACGATTGCGGCAAAGTCACATAGCTATTGTCAAAATTCCATCCTGGCTTTATCGAAGATTTTTCCTCTTTCATTTTTTCTCCTTTTTAAAGCGATAGATTTTTCTTCTGTCCATTTATTATACCCTTTCCCCTCACCGACTCCCTTTTTTTGTGCACGACATTGCATGACAAAGTGTATTTCCGTTCTCCCACCACAAAATCAACATCGGTTCGTTTTATTACCATTTGGAAAGTTTTTATTCCTACGTTTTCAGATATTTTTAAATTTTATTTGAATTTTTTGACTTTCTTTACTTGGCATGCTTCATGCATGAATGCCTTGTAACACTATTACCATGAGGTGATTCGAGTATGAACGTCAACCAAACAAGAAGAAAATACGGCCTTTCTACCACTGCGATTCATGCGGGTACGGATACCGATCCCCGAACCGGTTCTTTGGCTACCCCCATCTACCAGACCTCGACGTTTGTTTTTTCCTCCGTCGAAGAAGGCGCAAAGCGTTTTGCTGGCGAAGAATCTGGATATATGTATTCACGGCTTGGCAACCCGACTGTCCATGTCCTGGAAGAAAAAGTTGCCGCTTTGGAAAAGGCAGAAGCCGGCCTTGCCTTTGCCTCTGGAATGGCAGCAGTTTCAGCCGTACTCATGGCTCTCGTCAGAACAGGCGATCATATTCTCGGAACCGAAGGACTATACGGCTGCACCTATGGCTTGCTCAATTTGATGAAAGACCGCTTTCATGTTGACTACACGCTTTGTGACATGACAGATGAGGAGTCGATCCGTGCTCATCTTCTGCCATCGACCAAAGTCATCTATATCGAAACCCCGATCAATCCAACCATGAAGCTGGTTGATTTAGAGCTGGTTGCGAAAATTGCCAAAGAAGCAGACGCTTATGTGGTGGTCGATAACACCTTCATGTCCCCTTATTTGCAGAGACCTATCGAGTACGGCTGTGACATTGTCATTCACAGTGCCACCAAGTATATCGGTGGGCACGGGGATGTCATTGCTGGCATCGCTGTAGGTCCGAAGTCTATCATGGACACGATTCGCATGACCACACAAAAAGACATCGGCGGGATCCTCGCTCCCTTTGACGCTTACCTGCTGATTCGCGGATTGAAAACACTCGGTGTACGAATGGATCGTCATTGCGAAAACGGCGGGAAAGTAGCCGCGTTCCTGCATCAACACCCCAAAGTAGCTGCAGTTTACTACCCTGGGTTGCCACAGTTTCCCCAATACGAGCTGGCCAGTAAGCAAATGGACGGCTTTGGAGGCATTCTTTCTTTTGAACTGAAGGGCGGCATGGATGCAGGCATTCGCATGATGAACAACGTGCAATTATGCAAACGAGCCGTAAGCCTTGGTGATGTGGATTCCCTCATCCAGCACCCTGCATCCATGACGCACTCCGTCATTCCGGCTGAAGAACGAGTAAGAATGGGTATTACTGACGGGCTTATTCGATTGTCTGTCGGTCTTGAGGATGTTGAAGATATTATCGATGATTTGGATATCGCCCTTTCATTTGCTTAAGCTTCTTGCGCCTAGTACATATCGTACTAGGCTTTCTTTTGCTATGATAGAAACAAGATGACAGAATGCGGAACTTTTGAGAATGGATGGGATCGCATTGAGGGGTATCACTTTAGAGATCAAAGGCGTAAACCGCGTTGGGATTACACACGAGGTCATTGCTTGCATTGCTGCTAACCAGCTAGACATCATCGGCATGGAAGTGAGACCGCATTACATTTATGTAAAAATCCCTCCCGTGCCTGCAAGCCAGATCACCACCATCGTGGAAAGGATCTCGCAGGTATCAGGCGTGGAACAGGCTACAGTAATCCCATACCTTCCTGCTGAAGAGCGTGAAAATCGAATACGTACGATCCTGACCACTGTTTCGGAAGGCATCCTGCTCTTAGACGATCAATTGCGTGTGACAACGATTAACCGCGCCGCTCAAGCGATGCTGAAAATGGAGCCAGGACAGCTGTTGTATCACTCGATCGAAAAGCTGTGGGGCGAGGCTGTAAGCGAAATTAGACGTTGTATGCTTGAGGCCATCGATCTGCCGAGTGTTCCAGTAAGCCTATTGGTCGCACAAAAGATACCGATGACGTTCGTCTGCAGCTATCATCCGATCGTTTCCCCTGAAAAAAGCGAACAACAAGGCGTTGTCATCGTTCTCAGAGACCATAAACAAATGCAAGAACTGCTTTCTACCGTGCAAAAAGGTGAAATATTCACTTTCGACGAAATCATTCAGCAAAGTGCCATTATGAGGCAGTGCATCGAGACGGCAAAACGCATCGCAAAAAGTGATGCTATCGTCTTCTTACAAGGGGAGAGCGGAACAGGAAAAGAGCTGTTTGCCAAGGCGATCCACTTCGAAAGCAATCGGGCTGCTGGACCTTTTGTCCCTATCAACTGTGCGGCGATTCCGGACACACTGTTGGAAAGCGAGCTCTTTGGATATGAGCAAGGTGCTTTTACAGGGGCGTTAAAGGGCGGAAAACTCGGACTGTTTGAAATCGCGCAGGGTGGTACTTTGTTTCTCGATGAAATCGGAGATCTACCCTTGCATTTACAAGTGAAGCTGCTGCGTGTATTGGAGGAACGCCGCGTACGTAGGGTGGGTGGCAGCAAGACGATCCCGATCGACCTACGGATTATTGCGGCAACCAATCGTAATCTTGCTGACATGACGAGCAAGGGACAGTTTCGCGAAGACTTATATTATCGCTTGCACGTCATTCCGATCCTGATACCACCGCTTCGCGAACGAAAAAGTGACATCCCGATGCTCGCACAGTTTTTCATGCAAAAAGTATGTCGCACTACGAACCAACCCACGATGCTCCTCTCCCGCTCTGCGATCCATGCCCTGCAAGCTCACAACTGGCCAGGAAATGTGCGGGAGCTGCAAAATGTACTGGAGCGAGCTGTTTACCTTTGTCCCGGTAACGAGATTTTAGCCGAGCATTTGTATCTGGATATCCAGCAAGATGTATCTGTCCACGAAGAACACTCTTCTTCACAGTCATCCACACTTCTGCGTGAGCAAATGGATTCCTATGAAAAAGGTTTGGTCGCGAACGCCCTGAAAAAGCACGCTTCCATACGGCAAGCAGCTGCTTATCTGGGTGTCAGTCATACGGCAGTCCTGCAGAAAATGAAAAAATACGGGTTGCATCTTCGTAATTAGAAGGATGCGACCCGTACTTTTATTTTCCTTTGAGAGGTTCTCTGCAACTATCAATGATCGATTGACTGCCTGATATAGATCTGATGGATAGGAGTAGAGATCATCTCAAACACTTCCATTACCCAGACTGCTTGTTTCCCTTTTTTAATGAATATCATGCTTTTTGAAATTACCACCCTTTACTTCTGCTACGTCATAGATCGTAACAAAGGCATTCTCGTCAATGTCATGGATGATTTCTTTCATTTTACTTTCTTCCATGCGGTTGATGACACAAGTAATTTCTTTAAACTGCTCATGTGAATATCCACCGTAAGCATCCTTATAGGTTGCACTTCGACCCAGGCGATCACGAATCGTCTCTACCATTTTTTCTGGCTGTCTCGTAATAATCTTAAAGGTTTTAGAACCGCTTAAACCTTCCTCCACAATGTGAATGACTTTAGAAGCGATGTAGTATGCAATCGCTGAAAGAATTGCCCCTTGAAGTCCAAATACAGTGGAGACAACTATAAATACAAACATGTTCAAGAACAGGATGAGGTCACTCGTTCCAAAAGGCAGTTTACGCGAAAGTAGAACGGCTAACATATCAATACCATCTAATGCGCCACCATTACGCAAGGCTAGACCCATACCAAAACCGATAATGATCCCACCGACAACGGTAACTAACAATGTATCGCCTTGAACGATGGTTGGAATATGGTGCATCAGGCTAGTGCCAACTGCCAGTGAAGCGATGCCGACAACGGAATAAATGGCAAAGCTTTTACCGATTTGCTTGTACCCTAACCAAACAAAAGGAATGTTAAAAACAGCAATGAGGAGTCCCAATGGCAATCCAAACAATTGTGAACCAACGATGCTGAGACCAGTCACACCTCCATCGGATACATTGTTTGGGATGAGTACAGCTTCGAGGCCGTATGCCGCGATCAGTGCCCCAATAATGATCAATAATAAACGTGAAGCGACCTTCAGTGGATAGGACTTTTGCTTTGTACGGTTATTCATTCGGTTACCTCGTTTCCTACTTCTTTTTTGTTTATACCTACATTATCCAAAAAAGAGACGGATCATCTCCGTCTCTTTCCCTCTACAGTTCCTTCTTACTTCTGAATACTAATTTTGCTTCCATCTTTCAAGAGGGTTTGACCTTTGACAACCACTTGATCTCCAGCACTCAGACCCGACAGCACTTCAATTTTGTCACTGGAGGATTTACCCGTCGTGATTTCAACCTGCTTCACAACGTCTCCTTCCAGTTTGAATACGTACTGTTGACCGCTGCGCTCGAAGACAGCTTGACGGGAGACAACCAGACCGGAAGCACCTTCAGATCCAGCAGCCGGGAAGGTGACGTTGACCACCATATCCGACTTCAGCTCATTAGAAGGATTCGGAATAGAGATCTCGATCGGATAAGCCTTCAGCTGGCTGTTCATGACCGGGCTGACGGCTGTTACCTTCGCGTCCAAGGTTTGATCCGTAGATTGAACATGTACTTTCACAGGTGTTCCAACCGCAATTTTTGTGATTTCTGTCTCAGACAGATTAGCTTTCACGATCAGCGGGTTGGTATTTACAACGACTACGACAGGCGACTGACCTGCCATTTGTCCGACCGCTCCATTTACACTGGAGACAAAGCCGTCGATTGGAGATGTAACCGTTGCATTGGCCAATTGTTCCTTGGCATTTTGCAGGTTTACAGCCGCTTGCTTCACAGATGCCTCAGACACCTGCAGGCCCGTTTTTTGGGAAGCCATTTGCAGATTTTCTTGAGCGTTGGTGTATGCAAGCTGTGCATTGGTCAGCTGGGTATTCGCTTGCTCCATTTGCTGCGAGGAGATCGCACCTTGTGTGAACAAGTTTTGCATCCGCTGCTGATTCACTTTTGCATCATTCAATGATATCTCTGCTTGCTTCAATCCGTTTTGTGCTTGAACCAAGCCTTGATCCGAGCTGCTGCCACTTTGCTTCAAACTGGCTTGAGCCACAGCGTATGCCGCTTCTGCCTGTTGTACGCCGTTGATCAAATCCTGTTCATCCAGTTTAAACAACACTTGACCTTTGCTCACCTGCTGACCGAGCTTGACTGGAAGGGAAGTGAGCTTCCCTCCCGATTTTGGCATCACCTGTACTTCCTCGCTTGGAGCTAGCTTTGCGGTAATACCTGCCTCCGAATCAACCGTTCCATTCGACACTGCGTCTACTTGTACAGGGGTGACTGATTCTGCCTTTTCTTCGGTAGGTGCGGCCGCTTCCGGAGCGGAGCACCCTCCCACCACCAGGGATATGGCTAATAGTGCCAATATGACGGGTTTCATACTTCTATTCATAATGTCCCTCCTTCTCCGAGCACGCCTTACGATTCAATAGCCGGAACGATTTTCTTTTGTTTCTTTTTCAGACGTTTTTCCTTGCGTTTTCTGCCGATGTCATGGAACCACGAAGCGACTACAGGTACCAAAACGAGTGTAATCAGTGTAGAGAAGCTAAGACCAAAAATAACCGCGATAGCCATTGGTGCTTGCGTCTCCGTACCTGATCCACCAGCAAACGCAAGTGGTCCAATCGCCAGAATCGTAGTGAGCGTCGTCATCAAAATCGGGCGCAAACGGATCGGACCAGCGTGCAGGATGGCTTCGTTCATCTCCCATCCTTTCGCTCTCAGCTGATTCACGTAGTCAATCAAAACAATCGCGTTGTTCACAACCAGACCAATCAGCAGGATGTAACCGATAAAGACGGATACGCTGATCGCCGTGCCTGTTACGAGCAATCCGATCAAAACACCCGTGATCGTCGGTGGAACCGAGAACATGATGATGAATGGACTGTACAACGATTCAAACTGGGCTGCCATTACCATGTACAAGAGTACTACGGAAAGCAACACCGCGAGTCCGAGACTAGCAAATGACTCAGCCATGTCCTCGCTTTGTCCGCCAAAGTCCAGCTTGTAGCCGTCTGGCAGATTCAAATTTGACAATTTCGCTTGAATTTCAGTGCTGACTGAATTCAAATCGCGTCCAGCCAGATCACTCGTAATGTTTACTTGACGAGTCAGGTTGGTACGATTAATGGCCATTGGAATATCCACTTTGCTGATGGTCGCCACAGACGACAGCGCAACCTGAGCGCCAGTCGGTGTTGAAATTCGCAAATTGTTCAAGTAGTTGATATCTTCCTGGTACTCCTCAGGGAGTTTCAGTTTTACGTCAATTTCATCGTCGCCGGTACGGTATTTCGTTACCGTTTGACCTTGGAAGGTAGTGCGAACACTTGACAGGATCTGACCGGTAGTCAGGCCGTATATGCTCGCCTTTTCAGCATCCACTTTTACTTCAAACTCTTGCAAGGACGACTCCAGACTAGTTGCGACGTTCGCCGTACCTGGTACCGTTTCGATCTCGCCTTTGATGATCGCACTGATATCCCGAAGAACTTCGAGGTCATCACCGGAGAGATTTACCTGGATCGGTGAGCCTGTGGACATCCCTTGACTAGCACTTACGGTAATCTCTGGTCCTGGAATGGATTTCAGCTTCTCACGCAAATCCATCGCGATATCATTGGAAGAACGCTGTCTTTCAGTCACATCCACCAGAATCAAGGTGACGCTACCCATATGGGACGACAAGGTACTTGCCAGTGGCGACCCGCTGCTACCAACTGATGTAGAAACAATATCCTTTTCAGGGATCGTGTTCACGATCTCCTCTACTTGTTTGGTGACTTTCTCCGTTTCAGCAAGGACTGTACCATTTGGCATCTTGATCGACACATTGACTTGACCTTCATCCATTGCCGGGATAAACTCGGCGCCAATCATAGGCGTCAATGCAAGGGAGGAAATCATCAGGATGACGGAAGCCGCCATAACGGTTTTACGTTTGCGAAGAGACCACTTCAGCAGTCGGTGATACGCTCTTTCCAGCTTTTTGAAACCAATATTGAACCAGATGACCGGGTTGATGCCCCGATAGTTTTCGTGATCCCCATGATTCGGGATCTTCTTCAAAATTCGTGAACTTAGCATCGGTACCAGCAAAAGCGAGAATACCAATGCCGCAATATGAGAATACACGACTGTCAAAGCTAGCGGTCCGAATAATTCGGCAGCGATCCCTTCCGTCAGCGCGATCGGCAAGAATACACAAATTTGCGCCAAGGCAGAGGCCATAACCGCAGTACCTACCTCTTTGGAACCCTCTAAGGCTGCTGCCATCATTCCTTTGCCTTCTTCGCGTTTCCGGAAAATATTTTCCAGCATTACGACGGCAAAGTCAATGAGTGATCCTAGACCTAATGTCAGACCGGACAAGGAAATCAAATTGATCGTCTGCCCCGTCATATACATCAAGAGGAATGTCGCCACGATGGAGACAGGAAGCACGATGACTGCAACCAGCATCGACTGCAAGCTGCCCAGGAAGAAGAACAGGAGAATCATCCCGATTCCGCCTCCGAGCAAAGCATGCTCTGCTGTTGTGAAGATCGAATCTTTAATATAGGTGGAATTATCCATGGTCATGACAACTTCCATATTTTCTGGCAAATCTGCTTTGATCTTCTCCATCTCAGCTTTTACTTGATCAGCTACTTCGATCGTGTTACCACCAGATGCCTTGATGATGGAAATGCCCAAGCTAGGCTTGCCATTCACATAGCTGATCTGGGAAACAGGTTCACGTGTGTCGCTGACCTGCGCAATGTCACTGAGACGGATAGAACCGCCATTTCCCACAGAGATAGGAGTCATCGCAATTTGTTCGACATTCAAAAATTCACCTTGTACGCGAATGCTCATTTTTTCATCGCCTTCACGTACAGAACCCGCTGACCCGGACAGGTTTCCGACACTCAAGGCTTGGGAAATCTGATCCAGACTGAGTCCATAGGCTGATAATTTGGCAGGATCTACAACCACATCGACGACTCTGCTTTGTCCGCCGCTGATCGATGCGGATGCTACGCCGTCAATACGTTCTAAACGGGATTGAATAAGATCCTCAGACAAATCCTTCAGTCGGTTTACATCTTCATCACCTGTTACTGCAAAGGTGATAATCGGCATGCTGTTTGGATCAATCCGCAATACACGTGGAGCGCGTGCGGAATCAGGAAGTGCTCCACGCACCTGGTCCACCTTTTCCCGCATGTCCAGTGTTGCCATATCCAGATCGGTTCCCCAGTTGAACATCAGAATGACCTGGGATGCTCCTTCAATGGACACCGATTGAATACTATCCAGATTGGACACGGTACCAAGCGCATTCTCAATCGGCTTGGTTACCAGTTTTTCTACCTCACTCGGGGATGCACCGTCTACAGATGTTACTACGACGGCAACCGGAAAATTAAGCTCCGGCATCAAGTCGATCGCCAAGCGGGGTAGTGAAACGAAGCCAAAAATCATCATGGCCACCGTCAGCATGATCATCAGGACGGGGCGTTTAATCGATAACTCAGACACATTCACAACCACTCACCTCTTCCAATCAGCTTGTTGCTTATACTCCTTGTTGCTTGTAATGAAAATGTTCCGCGCCCTGTTCGAGGAAATGTCTGACAGCAGCATCTGCCAAAACATCCCTTGCCAAGACCCGTAACCACAAAATCCCCCCATCAGTACATAAAAAGCTCATGATCCTATTCCATTCTAACGATGAAGACACGTGGTGAAATCTATCACATGGCTGTATATTTGTGAAAGGTATCTATCTAGAGATAGACGACACCTCATGCTAGAATGAAACTGAGTGTATAATTACAGCCAGAGAAAGAAGGAACTCTCTTTGCTGAATGGGATCAAATCCACATTGCAAAAACGAATACTGGTCATTTGGTTTACAGTCTTGATCGTATTGGCTTTGCTTCCCAATTCTTTCATCCGGGAAACTCCGCTCCAATTCTCTATTACGATCATCTTGTTTGTAAGTTACATTTTTTTGTTTTGGATTCCAAAAAACAACTGGAAACCCTATTGGATTGAGTTTAGCGCAGTCCTCATCGGTATCGCTTCCCTTTTAAAAGGAATTCTGGTTGGAGGCGAAGGATACGGTCTGATGATTCCATTGGCCGTCTTTATCGGTCACAATATTGGCGGTAAACGCTCCCTCGTTTACGCTACGCTGTTCGGGATATGTACTACCTTGCTGCTTTTATTCGACCAAAACTTAGCTTTGGTGCATATATCTCCGTTTGCCTTGACCTATATCGGATGCTATGTTGGATCGAGAGGCTACAGGATCCAGAATGAAGCCTATGAAACGAATCAGCGCCATTTTGCTGAATTACAGAAAGCACATGCAGAACTGCAAGAAGCGCACCAACAGCTTCAGGACGCAGCTATTGACACGATGCAGGTAGCAGTGCTTGAAGAACGTACTCGTATTGCCCGAGATATTCATGATGCCTTGGGCCACAGCCTGACTTCCTTGATCGTTCAATTACATGCATTGAAATACATGCTGCAGGATGGCCCTCCACATGCACAAGAAGCCGTTCAAAACATGCTGGGAGTAGCGAAGCAAAGCTTGGAGGAAATTCGATCCTCCGTGCATACACTGGCCAGTGACAGCACATGGCTAGGATTAATGCCGCTGCGTGCGCTCGTATCACAGGTTGAAAAGCATACCGGCTTAAAGATGGAAATTGTTTCAGATGATTTGGACAACATGCCATTGACTCAAGAAATCACCATCACGCTGTACCGAATCCTGCAAGAAGCCATCACCAACACACTCCGTCACTCAAATGCCACCAACATGCAGGTCTATGTGGAAGAACAAGATGGCGCTATCCACCTGAGCATTCAGGACAACGGCTCGATAACGAATAAAAGCCAAATCAAGCCGGGTTTCGGACTGAATGGAATGCAAGAAAGAATTGAAGCATTAAATGGCACACTTACCTATTTTATCCGTGAAACCCATGGTTTTCAAATGAATGTGAGCATTCCGATCAAAAAATATGAAAATAAACCTGTTAAGAAAGGAGAGAATCATGGATGAGCGATTCAAAAACCCAACATAGGATACGTGTCGCCTTGGTGGATGACCAAACCATGATTCGGCAGAGTTTGGGTTACGTCATCCAGATGCAATCGGACATGGAAGTCATTGGCGAAGCATCTGATGGAGAAGAAGCTGTCGAGCTCATCTCCTCGATCACTCCTGATGTCGTCTTAATGGATGTCCAGATGCCCAAGAAATCAGGTATCCAAGCGACAAAGGAAATCGTGATGAAGCATCCTGAGATAAAGGTATTGATACTTACAACCTTTGATAATCACAATTATGTCGTGGAAGGAATCCGTGCTGGGGCGGTTGGCTATATGTTAAAAGACGCTGACTCGCAGGAAATGCTCGACTTGATCCGTCGTGCTTATCAAGGTGAGGCCCTTTTCCATACGGTCACGGCTGCAAAGGCGTTGGCAGAAGTCCTGCACACGCAATTCAGCCAACCTGAACCGCCAACCGACAAGCCCCTCCTGTTAGACGATTTGACAGAACGTGAGCTGGATGTCCTACAGCAAATCGCGTATGGGTTTCGCAATGATCAAATTGCACAGAATCTGTTCATATCAGAAGGAACAGTCAAAACCCATGTTCACCGCATTTTGCATAAGATGGGGGTGGAGGATCGCACCCAGGCTGTGGCGAAAGCGCTTCGACATCGATTGGTCAAATAAACAAAAAAAGACGGTATAAGCCGTCTTTTTTCTTATTCATTGCACGACAAAAGGCAACCTTACTTCAAAGCGGGCACCACCCAGTCTCGGGGAATTGTCCGCATAAATAGAGCCGCCATGATCCGCGATGATGCGTTGGGTCGTCGATAAACCGAGACCGGTCCCTTCTGGCTTCGTCGTATAAAATGGAACAAACAGGTTTTTCCTGTTGTCTTCCGTCAATCCGGGTCCGTCATCCTCAATCAAGAAGACAATATCCTTTGCCGTGGCAGTCACTTTTACCTGAACTAGTTTTCCCTTCGTATGTATAGCTTCGAAAGCATTTTTTAAAATGTTGAGAAAAGCTTGCTTGATACGCGCTCGATGACCGTGTACGAACCATTCTCCAGTCTCTAGCTGCAATTCCAGATTTATTCCCCTGCGATTGGCTTCCGGCTCCAACAGACGTACCACACCTAAAAGCTCGTCCATGACCGGGAACGGCTCCAGCACAATATTTTCATCTCGATAACGGGCCAAAACCAAAACATCGTTCAACAAACCGTCTATTCGTTCCACTTCCATCAGAATAACGGAGTAAAACGAATCCCGATGCTCGTGGTCAGCCTGCTCTCTCAGGAGCTGGATGAAGCCTTTGATCGAAGTGAGAGGATTGCGAATTTCATGAGCCATCCCTGCTGCCAGCTGGCCTACTGCGGCCAATGCTTCCCGCTTGGTCATCTCTTCTTCGTATCGCTTCGTCTCTGTAATATTCCGCAAAACAGCAATCGCTCCGCACACTTCACCCTGGTCATAGATCGGGCTCGTGCTGACAGTCATCCAACGGCCTTCATAGTCAAACATGTAGTAACCGTTTTCTCCCTTTTCAATCACCCATTGGAGGTAACGAACACTGACATCGGAAGCAAACGCCTCATCCATGTGTCGACCAATAAGCCCTTCCCTCTTGATGTTGATCATTTTGGCATAATGTTCATTGACTTCTCGAATGATCAAATTCCGGTCGATCATCAATACACCCGTATCACTCGATTGCAAGACGTATTGAACCAATCCTTTTTCGACCATTTCCGAAAAATCGTCCACGTCAGGAGCTTGACAAGAGGTCTCATAGGTTGCTGTTCCGCTTTCCTCTTGGATTGTTTGATAGGTCTTAACAGCATGATAGATGAGGTCGTCGACCAGCTTGAACAAGGAGAACTGAATTTCGTAAAAATGGGAGGACTCCCCTCCTTTTGCCACATAAGCCATCGACTGGCACTGTATCCGTTCGATGATGACTTCCCGACAAGTACGCAATGGCTCAATAAGATACAGAACGGGAGAACCTTTCAATCCACAGCCATGGGCGCTTGCCAGAATTTTATTTTCGATCGCACTCTGCTCGTCTGTTTCCAGCGTTTCAATCAAACCTGTGATAAGTTCGTGAAGCATGGTCTGAATTCGTTCTTGCCCCTCCTGAATCCAGGTAGAGAAAGGGGGAAGATGGGACAACAACATAACTGTCTTGGCCTCCATTTCAGAGGCCTGATTCATGAGATCCAAACAGATTTGCTTTTTCAATGCCCCTGTCTCCTTTTTCATGCAATAACGTTCCTATAGCGATAAACATTCCAATAAACATCCGTCAATTATCTGTATATTTATTATTGCTTGAAAATTAGGTCAGTGTAAAGTGGCGTGATCGATCCTACTGGACAAAATCACGCCTTACCGATACCTACTTATGGGATTAAAGCGAGGCCATTCTCAATAAGCTGTGCATCCTGCTCATCCTTCGCTTTCCGTTCTTCGAGCTCTGCCAGCAATTGATCCCGTTCTTCCGGAAGTATCTGTTTCGTGGTAAGAATCTCCAAAAGCTCCAGCCGGATCAGCCAATCATCCTGGTAATCCTTCTGGACTTCAGATAGGATTGGCTTGATTCGAGAGCTCGCTGTGTCGGCATCAGGGTTTTGTTCCCGGATGTCCCTCACTTCCTGGTAAATAGCCTGCTGCCTTAATTCCTGTAGTGTGTATTCCTGGCGCTTGGCAACCACTTCGGAGGGCTTATGTGTTCCTGTAGAAAAGGCTTCGCGATCTGCGGCACCTGCAAAGACAGATATTATTTTCTCCCCAACCGCCATATCATACGTACCCCAGGCTGCTTGGAATAAGGTCTCACCTTGATACGTAACCGTGCACTGATCAAATCCTATCAAAACGACACGGTCCTCTTCACGAAGAATATACTTGACAACACCCTTGACTTCCACACCAGACTGGAACAACAAGGTTGCCGGATTGCCAACTGTTATGCCTGCAGCAGACAATTGTTCGTCAGAGAAGTCTTCAAGAGGTGTCGGATCAATTGCAAGCAAGCCTATCGGAGAGCCGAACCCTTCAGCGTGATAGTCCTTGCCGTGACCAATGAGCTCTTTGTCTTTCGTAGCGAGAGCCGTTGGTCCCGTTGTTTGCAAGTAGACGGCTTCCCCTTTGTCATCCATTTTCAGACCGGTAAGAATTCCGCTCACCTGTAGACCCGAGCTGTATACACTTGTGGATGTTTGCGGCATCTTGCTTGCTTTGATCAAACTCTCGGTTCCGCCTAACGACAATGCCATTCTCTTGGAAAATTCTCTTACCGCCTCGATCAGCTGATCGAAGTCCTTGCACACAAAAAGCTGGGGCTGTGGCTTGGTGATGTCATAATCCGTCTCAATGCATGCTTGGAGACTGAACGGAATTTTTTTGACATCGTCCTTCAGGCAGCTCATGCTTTCCCCTACGGATGAGAGCAAGCCAGCACCATAAATAAGCGGACGATCCAGATCACCGATCAGTCCATATTCGACCGTCCACCAGTAAAGTCGGGAGAGTTCATTTGCTTCCGATATTTCCGTCACGGCGGCAGCTTTTCTGTCCAGATCTTCTTCTGCTGCCTGGATCTCTTCTGCTGTCGAGCCTGGATCTTCTTTGACAATCGAGAGTAAGCGAATGGCTTCATACAGTTCATAATCCTCGCGCGAAGACAGGGCACGAGAGCCAATTTCACCGAATTCCTTAAGATACATTCGGTATTTTTCATCCTCGATGATGGGGGCATGACCCGCTGCCTCATGAATGATGTCTGGAGCCGGTGTGTAAGCGATATGATCGTATTGACGAATGTCGCACGCGATTGGGAGCAATTGATGCGCCTGAAAATCAAAAAAAGCAACAGCAGGAATAAACCCGTTGATCGTCACAGCACCCCAACCAATCTTGGACAAAGATTTGTTCATCTCGCTAATGTCGGGAATATGCTCTACACTGATTCCTGATGTCGTCAATCCGTACAAGTATGCAACATGAGCAGTCTTGCCCAAAAAATTGCTGTTTTGCCTCATCACATAGCGCCAGACGGCATGATCAACGGGCGTATAACGATCGTAATCCTGTTCGACAACAAACTCTTTTAGATGAGTAGGAACATTCACAAGTGAAAAATGTTCTTCCGAGCTGTTCATGCAACCATTGCCCCCTTCAAAAGTAAGGATGAAATGTAAGCGCTTTCCATTCTCTTACTATCATATCACGGACAAGGATCATTTGTGTAAAAAAATGTTTATTGTTCAAACAAATTATGCTTGTGCTTTCACGATGTAATTTCGCAGATCAGACTTGACCGGGCTATTCGGATTAGTACCCGTATGTGCCCGTTTGAATGCATCACTCTCTGTCCAGTTGCGGAAATCCTGTTCGCTGTTCCATTTCGTGAACACGATGTATTCATCTCCCTTAGCAGGAGCAAGGAACAGGAATTCGAGAAAGCCTGGAACGTCTTTCATGCGTTCTCCACCTTGTGCGAAAGCCCGTTCGAGATGAGATTGATAATCTGCAGGTACTGTCAATCGGTTCATAGATACGTACATGTGCTACACGTCCTTTTTTCTGTGAAAAACGTCCCCTCTCATCGAGGAAATGAAACATCTAGACGTTTTTCATAAATTTGATGTGACCGCTTGCGGCCAAAAAAACGGTCGTGACCGTTTTATGTATTTACCAGTCTAGTATACCCTATAGCCCCCCAAAAACAAAAAGCCGCCGACGTTACGTATCACGTCTGCGGTTTGCTTGTTGCTCCAGCATAATATCAAGCAGCAAAATATCCTGCAAAGGCTCTTTGGGATCGGTCGTAAGCAGGGCAGATACGGCCGCCATTGCAGAGCGTACAGCATGATAGGAGTAAAAAGCATCCCTCTCGGCTTCACTAAACAAGCTGAGGTCCGATCTTTCTTGAACAGGGTACGGAAAGTCCGTTTCCACTCCTGCACGATCCAGCACAATCAACGCTTGCTTGATCGCGACGAGTGCGGCGCTCACACTGATGCCATATTCGACTCGGAGTTCATCCCATACTTGAAAAGCAGAACGCTCTACTCTTTCCTGGTTGGGTCTTGTGATGATTCCGGATTTTCGTCCTTCTTTCAGAAGCCAATCCACGTATATGTCATGTCTTGGCGGATAGGCATAAACTTGAAGCTTCATTTCCAGATCAGTCGGATGATCCTTGGCAAACCGCGCATGTGACAAATCCATCTCATACCGTCTAGATGGATGTCCGGGCACAGTAACAAAGACTGTATCTTGCCGAATGGCTGCAATCTGAAGCTTGGTTCGCGCTGGAATTCTGCCTTGAGGAGCCTTTTCCCGGCGAATGTTCCCCGGAATCAGTTCTGACCCAAACTGATGGTACTCCAGAGGAGAGTCAATCCACGGTATCGGTTCCCGATTCAGTACCTCGTACAAACCGTTGAAAGTCACCCATTCATTAGGACGGCGCTGGCTGCGGATCAGAACAGTATGTCTTTCCTCTTCCGGCGGCACCTCTGTTTCCAGATCGTTTGCCTTTGGGTGTAATCGCTTATGCTCAATCAAGGAGCTATCGTTTATAGACAGACGTTCCAGCAGCTCTCGCTTGCTGACCCACTCATATCCAATCCGATAAATCCGATTTTTCATGGTCTCCACCACCTTTTGTACCCCGATGTATTGATCCCGCGCACTTTTACCGTACCATATGTATGATCGGCCTTGACCGTGCTAGATAGTCCGTACAATCCGCGCCAGCGAAAGGGCAGCTTCACTTGGGGATTCAGCTCTGCTGATCGCACTGATGACGGCAACACCATCTGCACCCGCTTGAATGACCTGGCTGGCATTTTCGAGTGTGATTCCCCCGATTCCAACAATGGGCAGCTGTGGCCCTACAGCCTGGCGGATTTGGCGCAAACCTTCAGGACCAATCGGTTCTCCTGCATCTGCCTTGGACGCAGTGGCATACATCGCACCCACACCGATGCAATCTGCTCCTCCGTCTCTGGCGCGTAAAGCCTCTTCCACAGTCCCTGCCGAAATGCCCACGTACATGCGCTCTCCAACAGCAGACCGCACGTTTTCCAAAGCCATGTCATCCTGTCCAACATGAACGCCATCTGCTTGTAGGCGAACAGCCAGTTCCACGTCATCATTGACGATAAACAATGTGTCATGTTGCTTGCACAAGCTCTGCAGTTCCAATCCGAGCTGATAGCGCTCCTCTTGTGATAATTGGCTTCCTTTATCACGGAGCTGCAGCGTTCCCACTCCCCCGCGCAACGCTTCCGCAACAATATCACAGGTTCGCTCTACGGAATATCCGCAATCCTGTGTCCCTACGACAAAATAAACGCCCATTTTCTGGCGAAGCAGCTCACGATCTCTCATGCTTTGTTCTCCTCCCAGCGATCCAATGCTTGTCGATATGCTTGCGTAGCCTTTTTCACATCATCTGCTGCCGTAATGCCGGACATCACGGCAATTCCTGCGCATCCCGCCCTTAGAACTTCTGCTGTATTTTCTGGCGTGATACCGCCAATCGCCATCACAGGAACCTGGATAGTCGATGTAATACGCTGCAATTCCTCGGTACCGCGTGGCTGAATGCCAGGCTTGGATCCACTTGCATAGACATGTCCGTACAGCATGTAGTCGACACCTTGCGTATGCGCTTCCTGCGCTTCTGCATAGGAATGCACCGACCTGCCCACCCATTGGTCTTCGTACAGAACCATTCTCGCTTCTTGGGGGGACAAGCTGTGATAAGCGAGATGGGCACCTCGGCAATGAGCTGCTGCGGCCACATCTACGCGATCATTGACGATCAGACAGCTTCCCGGGATCGTCTGCACTAATGCAAGTACGAGGTCCATACATTCCCGGGCAGTTCGTTGCTTTTCCCGGATATGAAAAAAGTTCATCCCGCCTGCAAAAGCCGATTCTGCCAGGCGAAGCAGTTCATCCAAAGACTGTCGTCCGCTGGATATCACATGCAGCTCAGGGGATCGGTGCAGCATGACTTCCACCTTCCCCAGACAGGGCTGCCAAACATTCTTGCAGCCACTTCACGGTCCGCTCCTCTTGTTCAGGGGCATGGGCCAGCGTCTCCACAATCAATCTCCGCAGAAAAAAGGCTTGTGGCAGTGTCAAAGGAAACGTGATGGATCGAGGTTTTTGCTCTTGTTTTTCCAGGGTGTCCACACCCGCCAGCAAGATATTCGCAATCGACTCAATGAGTTCCTGAATGGATTCATTCTGCTTTAGTTCGTCATAGCACCCGTCAAACAAACGGCATAAAAGTAAAAACGCCTGTGACGACAAAGTCACCGGCTGTATGTCCTGCATGGGTTCCGGCATAAACTTCCCTCCACATTCATTCAAAAACAAAGCTTATTATACCATTTTTAAGGGAGATGAGGGTATTGCAACTTCGCAATAGACAAAGTAGGTGTCAGCTCAGCGATCGGAAGGATGAAAAACCTTTATGAAGCTTATCTCGGCAGGATCACATTCTTATGAGTTTCAACTCTTCCTTTAAGTAGTTCATTGTTACTTCCCGTTCCCTCTCCTCTTGTTCATCATACATGAGCTGCTCGATAAACTCCCATATATCTTCTAGCTTTCTTTTTTCTTGATAAAATTGCAAGGCCTCCGGATGTATCGAATAGTTTGGATGCTTTTGTCGATACATTTCTAGAAAATCATTAAAAAATGGTTTGTCTACAAGGAATATCATATCCGCTTCCACAGGCGCTAATTTCATCCCTTCCCAATCAATCAGTATGACATGTCGGGATTGCATCAAATTCCAAGAGTGCAAATCTGTATGACAAAGTGCCATTCTTAGGTCAGCAGACTGTAAATGTTGCGCTAGTCTTTCAACCCTTATTATCTTTTCTTTTATAGGCGCAACTGTTGTACGTAGCAGCTGCCACACGTCGCTCGGAGCATGATGCTCGCTGCTCAAAATATGCCAAAGCGGCTCTAAAAACGGCACGTCAAAGTCTTCTTTAATCGCATCCGTATCAATAGGAATGTCTTCTCCATACGCATGAAGTTCTGAAATAATCTGAGCAAACTGCTTTACCTGGTGTGAGGTTAATGTCTGATCTCCGATTGTATCTCCCTCGATAAAATCGAACAACATGTAAATATTCATTTCGTCTTCGCATGTATATGCCTGGTTGTTCGTTAGAATCGGTACAGAAATTTTTTCATTTAATGAGCTGTTTTCCTTTAGCCACAGCAGAACGGGTACATAGTGATTCATATTTGCCGTCAATTTTGGTGTGGATGCTCGGTGTTTTTCGTATGCCTTTAAAAAGTAATCAATCTTTCCGTCATGTACTTTGTACGCAAGCGAGGCCCATCCGCCTTTTTGCTGCTCCAGTTCTCGGATGTCTATCGCATAATGGGTTCTAACTGTATGTATGATGGAATCCATCAACAAACACTCCTCCCCTGTATATTTGTTCATCTGATGATGATCTCATTCCATACATGTGGCTGTAAAGGAAAGTAAACAAAAAGCGGCTGCCGATTATCTCGACAGCCTGCCCGCTGAGTGATTACTGGTTCTTTCCGGTCCCTTCGTTGCGATCGTTGTGATGCGATTGGCGAAGGTTTGTATTCTTGTCATTTTCGTCTAATGTTTTCCCACGGTTCTTCCCCAGGTCCTTGCTGTTGTTATTCTTGCCCATCTGCGTACACCTCCCTTGCTTTAAGTATCAAAGGATAGCGTAACCAGTTGTCCTCTCTTTACTCATTTGATCGGCCTCGTCTCCATTCGACGAAAGCGTCCTCTCATGGAATAAATGATGGCGTAAGGGACTCTCCAGCCCAATAAAAAAGCCAGCGTGATCAGATAGGTGACTTGGGAAAAAATCCAGGTCATTGGAGCATCCAGCCAAATGGAGCGGAGTATCAGACCAATCGGTGCAGCCAAAGTCCAAGTCAGCACCGTGGAGAGGAGCAGTCTCCAGCCATTCCCGTATGTCTTCCTTCCATAGCTGCGAAACACAAACGCAGCGATCAGCCAACCGATCAAAAACGGCATTAATGTTTCCAAAATACCGAGGAAATTAGCAGGCAGTTGGTGAAGCAGCTTCCCATAGTAGATAAACAGCCAAAACGCGACCAGATCCCCGACCAGCAATACATAGCCTGCCGGCGAAATTCGCAGTCTCATGTGCACCCTCTTTTCTAGCGGAGGCTTTCATTTTCTCTATTGTACACATGCAGCGTGTTTCCCTACAATCCAAGTCACTCATGATTCACCAAACAGATACATTTGCAATTTCTCCTCCACCCCAGACCATTCACGATCCAGGATGCTAAACATCACCGTATCACGGACATATCCGTCTTGTACGATCATGTGGCTGCGCAAAATTCCTTCTTTTACCCCGCCGATACGGGCAATCGCTCGCTGAGAGTTGTGATTGCGCAGATCTGTCTTCAATTGAACCCGAATACACCCCAATGCCTCGAAGCAATGCTTCAGAAGCAGAAACTTGCATTCCGTATTCACCGCTGTTTTCCACACGGATGGAGTCAACCAGGTATGACCGATCTCCAACCCTTTGTCCCTGACTGAAATGGCCATGAGGCGCGTGCTGCCAATGATTTTTTCGTCTCTCTTGTCGATGATCACAAAAGGCAACTCCGTACCTTTTGCCTCATTGTCTATCGCCGTACTGATAAAGGCGACGGCATCTTGGAACGATTCCATTTTTTTGGACATATAGGTCCAGATGGACACATGTCGTCCAGCCTCCCATATCCCTTCTGCATGGCCTTGACGCAATGGCTCCAGACGTACCCGTTTTCCTTCCAAAATGACTGGTGTGATTTGCAGCATACCCATTCTCCTTAAATTCGGTGTACTGCCTGATCTTCTCGGCAGAACAGTAGCCCGAAATTTTTTAAAGGTTAATGGGGAGAGCTGAATCTGTCAAGCTATCATTTCATTATGCTTCCTCATTGATCACCACCTGTTTTCCTCGCCATTTCAAAATCAGTGGAATGATCAGCCAAAGCAGGGCGCATGCCAAAAAAATAAGCGATAGCGGTTTCGTCAAGAAGATCATGAAATCTCCGTTGGAGGTCGTTAAAGCTCTGCGCATGTTATTCTCAATCATCGGGCCAAGGACCAGGCCAAGGACGAGGGGTGCCAGTGGAAAGTCATTTTTGCTCAGGTAATAGCCAAGTATCCCGCATAGGACAAGCAAGACGAGATCAAAGGTGGTGATTTGGACCGCGTACACACCAAACACGGAGATGGCAATGATCAACGGAATCAGAAAATGCGGCGGTGTCTCAATGATTTTTGCAAACACTTTAACCAAGGGCATGTTGAGGACAAGTAGCATGACATTTCCGATAAACATACTGGCAATCAGACCCCACGCAACCTGTGGATGATCCGAAAACAGCAATGGCCCCGGCTGAACATTGTACATGAGGAGTGCACCCATCAAGATCGCCGTTGTACCCGATCCCGGAATCCCGAGCGTCAGCAGCGGTACCATGGCTCCACCCGAAGCTGCGTTGTTGGAGGATTCGGGTCCTGCTACCCCTTCAATCGCACCTTTACCGAACCGATCCGGGGTTTTGCTCCATTTCTTTTCCAATATATAGGAGAAAAAAGATGCCAATGTGGCACCAGCGCCCGGCAGCAAACCCACAAAAAAACCAAGGATCGAACCGCGCGCAATCGGTGCCGCACTTTGTTTCAGATCCTGGGCAGTTGGCAAAATTCGCCCAACCTTGATCACCGGTGTTGAGGAGTTGTCATTTTCCATGATGCTTTTGAACACTTCACCCAGGGCAAACAAACCGACAGCGATCGTCAGAAACTCCAGGCCCTGGTACAAATTCGGAATCTCGTAGGTAAAGCGTGCAACTCCTGATACGTTGTCGATTCCAATCGTGGCCAGGAGAAGACCGGTTACTGTCATGATCAGTGCTTTGGTCATCGACTTGCCGCCCAGTCCGCTAACCGCACAGAGCCCGAGAAGCATAAGCGAAAAGTATTCAGCTGGTCCGAATTGCAAAGCGAGATCGGATAGGGGCTGAGCTAGAAATACGAGCGCAACCAGTGCAAACAAGCCCGCGATAAAGGAACCAATCGCCGCGATGGAAAGCGCTGCGCCTGCCCGTCCTTGCTTGGCCATCTGATACCCGTCCAAGGTCGTTACGACAGAAGAAGATTCCCCTGGTGTATTTAATAAAATCGAGGTGGTCGATCCTCCATACATCGCGCCATAGTACACACCCGCCAAAAGGATCAACGCACTTGCCGCTGCGTGCTCCGGCTCAAGGCCACTGGTCAACGAAGCCGTCACGGGCATCAGCAAGGCGACACCGCTCATCGGACCAATTCCGGGCAGAACGCCTACTGCTGTACCAATCAACACGCCGATAAATGCGTAAATCACATTATGCCATTGTAACGCAATCAAAAAACCGTCAGCCAAGTATTGAATGGCACTCATCTCATTTCCTCCTTACATGCCTGACCAGACAGGAAAACCTGGCAAGGTTCCTTTTAGCAAGTTGACGTACACGTAATAGACACCTACGGAAAAGCACAAAGAGACTAAGGTCGTCTTCAGGTAGCTCTTGCTCCCCATAACCTGGAAGGAGATGAATAAAAAGAGAAATGTCGTGAGGATATAGCCGATCGGTTCCAGTAAAAACACATAGAGAAATGTAGCTGCCAACATAATAAAAAATCGTTTGTACTGAAGCTGTGCCACGTTCCCGGAGGCGCTATCCCCTGCCGTTTTTCTGCTGGACTCCCAAAACAGGCGCAAGCTGAGCAGGATCAGAATCAATCCCAAACCCAGCGGAAACATGTTTGGCCCCAC
This sequence comes from Brevibacillus invocatus, assembly GCF_003710915.1. Lineage (GTDB taxonomy): Bacteria > Bacillota > Bacilli > Brevibacillales > Brevibacillaceae > Brevibacillus > Brevibacillus invocatus. The sequence continues at coordinate 29,351 of NZ_RHHR01000019.1, forward strand.
TTCACTCCCGTAAGCGCTTGTAGAAATATTGCGGCTTTCTACCACAAACAAAGCGCCTACCAACGCAAAGCAAATGCTGCTGTATCGGTCAAATGTCCGGTTCACCGTACGGACCCTCCTTTGGTTGAAAAAGGAGAGGGAGTTCCCCTCTCCTTTCGCTCCTTATTTCGACATCCCCAGCGATGTGAGCAGCTCGGTTACCAATTTGTCCTGCTCGTTCAGGAACTTCGTGAAATCTTCTGAACCTCTGTACTCACTTGCCCAGCCATTCGCTTCCAGCTCTTTTTTCCAAGCATCGCTCTCGGAAAGCTCCTTCAGCTTGCCCTCCCAGTACGCCTTGGCATCTGCCGGCATATCTGGCGGGCCAAACACTCCGCGCCAAATATTAAAGGTTGCATCGATTCCTTGTTCTTTTAACGTAGGGACGTCTTTCAGTTCTCCACCGAGTCTTTCCTCAGACGTTACACCCAGCACCCGAATTTTTCCTGCCTTGAGGTATTCGGTGACACCGGAAGCATCCGTAGCAATCATGTCAGCATTATTGCCCAAGAGTGCTGCAATAGCCTCTCCGCCGCCGTCATAGGAGACGTACTTGACCTTTTTCGGATCGATTCCGTATTTCGCGGCTGGCAAGACACTGATCAGATGGTCCATCGATCCAGGTGCGGATCCGCCCGCCAACGTGATTTTGCTCGGATCTGCTTTGATGGCTTCAAGCAAGCTCTTCAGATCCTGATAAGGTGAATCCGCCCGAACGACTACAGCACCAAAATCTTTTGTCATTTGCGCCAGTGGAGTGACATCTTTATACCCATACGGACTGTTTCCTTCTTTTTTGTTGTGGTTGATCAAAATGGGCGGTGAATTGACGAAGAGACGATACGCATTGCCTTTGTCCTTGCTCACATACTCTGCCATGAAGACGACACCGCCGCCGCCTGGCTTGTTCTCAACGGTTATGGCTTGCTCCACCAATTTGCTTTCATTCAACACTTTTCCGAGCGACCGAGCGGTTTTATCCCAACCTCCGCCGGCTCCTGACGGTGCTACCATGATGATGGGCTTCTCCGGATATTTGGATACTGGCTGCTCGGCCGTGGTACCCGTAGAACCTCCGGTGGTTCCACTGCCCGTGTTTGTATTCCCGCCACCCCCACAGGCGACCAGTGCCAGCGTAAGGATGCCGGACACGGCTAGAAGCAGATTTCTCTTTTTCAAAGTAATTCCCCCTCTTCCTTCTATACATGTAAGCGCCTTCAAATCTGTTTCAAAAGTAACATGCGAGAGGTGCGGGAGAATAGTTTTCGTGCATAAAGCCTATTATGAATTTTAAGTACTTTTTGTTCATTATGTTCACGTTATGGGGAGGCAACATAACGGTATTTCCGCTCAGGTCTCCCCACTGTTCCATAGATCAGATCCGCTCGCGCCTTTTTCTCGACGACGAGATACTCCAGATAACGCCTGGCCGTCGTCCGACTCGTCCCGATCTCTTTGCTGATCTCCTCGGCAGAAACACCCGTGTCCTTTGTCTGCTTGATGGCATTCAACACTTTTTCAAGCGTTAGGAGATCAATGCCCTTGGGTAATAGTGCTTCTCTTGGCTTGCCTACAGCTAGATTGCGCATCAGGATTCGATCAATTGCCTCCTGATCAATCTCTCCTAGCTCGCGTGTACGCAAGAGATGCTCCCTATAGCTTTCCAGCCTTTCGCGAAAACGTTCAAACACGAGGGGCTTAACGATGTAATCGAAGACTCCTCCGCGCAATGCCTCCTGTACCATCTCGATTTCCTTCGCTGCTGTAATCATGATGATATCCACATCCCGATGGTGCTGACGAATATGCCAGACCAGTTCCGATCCCAGCATGTCAGGCAAATAGACGTCCAGCAAGACTAGATGAGGCTTTGTATACGCAAGCATTTCCTTCGCCTCGGCTCCATTCGTCGCTGTCGCAATGACTTCAAAGCCCTCAACCTTACTGACAAAACGTCTGTTGATATCAATAATGCGCAGATCATCCTCCACGATCAGCACTTCAACCTTCTTCATGATTACCCCTCCAATCTTTAGGCAAGGATACGGTGAACAAAGCTCCGCCCCATTCGCTTTTGCCCACGAGAATATAGCCACCTAACTCTTCTACGATACCGCGTACCTTAGACAGACCAATTCCACGCTGTTCTCCTTCCTTTGTAGAAAAACCGTATTCAAAGACCCGCTCCCACAGTTCTTCTGGCACCCCGGGACCGGAGTCCTCCACTTCAAACAAGATTTCCTCCCCTGCATCCGAGAGATAGCACTCCACGACTTTTTTTGAACTGCCGACTCCATTGACAGCCTCCAACGCATTCTGCAGCAGATTTCCGAGCAACACAATCAACTGCTGTCGGTTGATCGTGGCTGGCAGTTCTTGCAAGCGGCTGTCGTGATGGATCATAAACTGAATTTTCAGTTCCTTTGCACGGTTATGCATGCCTAGCAGCAAAGCTCCAATCAGCGGGTCTGGAATTTGTTTGGCGAGAAAAAGAATCAGTTCCTGCTGAGAGGATGTCTCGCTTGTGATCAGTTCGACGGCTTCTTGTATGGAACCGAGCTGCAATAAACCGGAGATCGTATACAGAAGATTATGAAATTCATGAGTCTGCGCACGCAAGACATCCGCGTATCGTCGTGCCTGGGACAGCTCAGATGCCAGCTGGTCGATTTCAGACTTGGCGCGAAAGCTGCTTACAACACCTACAACTTGACCACTCAGCTTGATCGGAACGCGATTGACGATGATTTCCTTGCCCCCGATCAGTGTCTCTCGGTCAAGCTGGTATTCCCCTGTTTCAAGGATCTCTGGCATACGGCTGTCGGGCAAAACCTCGTAGATCTGCTTACCCTGAACTTCGTCTTCTGGCAGCTCTAGAATACGAAGCGCCGCTTTGTTCATCATGGTAATCTGGTTGGTTTTGTCGATGGCAACGATTCCTTCACGCACGGATTCCAGCACGGCGTTGCGTTGGACGTACAAGGCCGCGATCTCCTCCGGTTCCAAACCAAGGATCGCCCGCTTGAGATAACGGCTTAAAGCAATCGCTCCAACCACGCCGCACAGAACAGCAATGCCCATGATCAAAAACACTTTTTCTTGATAATCGGCTATCGCACTCTCGATGTCTTCCAGCAGATAACCCACGGAAACGATCCCGATAACCTCTCCATCGTTTCCTTTAATCGGTACTTTTCCACGCAGTGAAGGTCCCATGCTGCCCACTGCCTTGGATATGTACGATTGACCATGCAAGAGTCCCAAATCATTGTCGCCTCCGACCATTTCCTTGCCTATACGATCCTCGATGGGATGGGCATACCGAATCCCTTCCCTGTTGCCCACAACGACAAACTCTGCATCGGTCTGGATGCGAACATTTTCTGCGATGGGCTGAATCAGCACAGAGGGGTTCTCCGCATAGAATGCCGCCCGAAGCTCTGGGTCGTTTGCCGTTATTTTGGCGACGCTTAACGCTCTTCGTCCTACCTGTTCCTCAATAGAAGAAGCAATAATAGAAGAAAAAATCAATCCAATTACACTGATAATGCCAATAATCACAGACGTAATCAATAAAATCATTCTGGTCTGAAAGGAGAGGCGAACTCTCTTTGACCTTGTCATCATTGTCTCACCTCTGGTTTCATTTTACCACCAGAGGGAAAGAAAGCGATATCACCAATCCCGTCTTTGACATCGAAAGTCTCGCTTTGAAAATGTTGGAATTAGGTCTGCACTCCCCCAATATACTTTACCAACTTATATTCGAGACAAACTGGGCGGTTGTCCGAATGTAAGCGTCAGTCCAAGTAAAGGAGGGATATTTGTGAAAACACAGCACGACACAAATGGGATCGTCACTCTGACAAAGGAAGGCGAAAATTTGGTCAAGGACAGCCCGCTATACAATGAAGGGCTTCGTCCAACCACATTGGAAGAACACAGTTGGAGTGGCTACAACTTCGCAAGTCTGTGGATTGGTATGTCCATTTGTCTGCCTACTTACGCAATGGCGGCTGGCTTGATTTCACTAGGCATGAACTGGTGGCAGGCCATTTGTACCATCATTCTCGGAAACTGTATTGTCCTTATCCCCATTCTTCTCAATTCGCACGCAGGTACCAAGTTTGGAATTCCCTATCCCGTATTTGCCCGTCTCTGGTTCGGCTCCAAAGGCGCGCACATTCCTGCTGTCGCCCGAGGCTTGATCGGAGCAGGATGGTTTGGGATCAACTGTTGGTTTGGCGGGGCAGCCATCGATACGCTGTTGATGTCCATGACCAACTGGGGCAGCGTCCCTGGTCACTTGTGGATCGCCTTTTTCGGATTCTGGGCACTCAACGTGTGGGTGGCTTATCGGGGGCCTGAAGCAATCAGAAAGATGGAAGCGTGGGCAGCTCCTGTGCTGATTATCATGAGCTTGGCCTTGCTGGTATGGGCATTGACTAAAGCAGGCGGCTGGGGCCCCATGCTTTCGGCACCATCCAAATTCACTACTACAGGGGAATTCTTGAAAGTGTTTTTCCCAGCTCTCACGGGCGCAATCGCCTTCTGGGCAACAATGGCGTTGAACATTCCGGACTTTTGTCGCTACGCTAAAAGCCAAAAAGCACAAATCATCGGTCAATCCTCTTCCTTGCCGACAACGATGGGCTTCTTCTCCTTTATCGGGGTAGCCGTTGCCTCTGCTACGGTAGTCATATACGGTGAAGCAATCTGGGATCCGGCAGCTGTACTGGCAAAATTCTCTCCATTCGCCATCTTTTTGGGAACCATCGGGATTGTGCTGGCTACCTTGACGACGAATGTGGCTGCCAACATCGTAGCCCCAGCACGTGCCGTAGAGAATCTCGCGCCTCGCCGTCTCAGCTATAAAACCGGAGCTCTGATCGCAGGATTTGTCTCCTTGCTCATGCAGCCCTGGTACATCCTCGACAACTTTGGCAATTACATCTTCCTCTGGTTGGGCACTTATGGAGCGCTCCTCGGTCCCATCGACGGTATCGCCATAGCGGACTACTGGCTGGTTCGCAAAAGACGGATTCATTTGACCGAGCTTTATAAGACAAACGGGATTTATTCCTACAAAAGCGGCTACAACATGCACGCACTTTGGGCGATGCTGATCGGGATTGCCATTCCGTTCATCTGCAAGTACATTCCTGGACTTACGATCGTTTGGGACAATGCCTGGACGATTGGCTTGCTGATCTCGCTTGCGATCTACACCTGGGTCATGAAAGGGAATGCGTCCATCGTTTCTGCCAAACAGTATGATCAAGTCACGTCTCACTCTACGCAATCTCACGCCTCTTGAGTCATGCAAAGCAAAAGACTGGCTGCCTCGTTATAGAGGTGCCAGTCTTTTTTGTGGTGAAAGGATCAAGGACCCGGAATCACCATTTGAATTGCTGAATCGACTCTTGCAAATCCTGAGCCAGTTCATTGAGATCCGCACTGGAACGTGCGATTTCTTGAACGGATTCCAGCTGTTCATTGGCATGGCCTGAGACGTTTTGCGTATGGTTGGCGGCTTCTGCAGCCAAAATGTTCATTTCGTCCATGGAGGATGCCACTTGCTGCACACTTGCCGACATTTGCTCCGTCGCTGCCGATACTTCCTGAATCTGCTCGGCTACCACTTGTGACGAGGCCACGATTCGATGGAAGGTCTCGCCTGCTTCCTGTACGATTGCAGTACCTTTCTGCGCCTCGACAGTACCGTCGTTCATAACGGTTACCACATGTGTTGTCTCTTGTTGAATTTCCGTGATCAGGCGAGCAATTTCTCGGGCCGACTCGTCCGATTGCTCAGCCAGCTTGCGCACCTCGTCTGCTACAACAGCAAAACCTCGACCGTGCTCGCCTGCCCGTGCTGCCTCGATCGCCGCATTCAAGGCCAAGAGATTGGTCTGAGAAGCGATTCCCGTGATTACGTCTACGATTTGACCAATCGCCTCTGAACGTACACCCAGCTCGTGCACCAGCTGTGCAGCCTGATTGACGGATGTGGAGATCGACTCCATCTGCTGGATGGCGGATTGAATATGCTCATTACCTTGCTGTGCTTCATCCGCTGCTTGGATGGAAGACTCAGAAACCGCACTGGCTGTATCCGCAATGCGTTGAATAGCGATAGACATTTCCTCCATGACACGTACGCTTTCTTGTGTGCGCTGGGTTTGCACCTCGGAGGAGCTGGCAATCTGTTGAACACTGCCCAGCGAACGTTCTGTCGCATGCGCGGATTGCTCAGCGTTGGCTGACAATTGGGCTGAGGAAGCAGCTACCTGCTCTCCTGCAACCTTCACCTGTTCGATCAGGGATCGCAAATTGATGACCAAGCCGTTGAACGCCACTCCCAGCTTTCCTACTTCATCCCGCCCGATATGGGTAACTTGCTCGACAGAAAGATCTCCTTGAGCCAACAGCTCCATCTTCTGAGATACAGCCCTCAGCGGGGTGCTGATCATTCTGGCAATACCAGCACCCAGCGCGATGGCGAGGATCAAAGCTACCGCTTCGATAATCAACAGCAGCAGAATGGTTTGCTCGGCTTGCTTTGCATACTCGGTTTGCATCTGATCAGCTTGGTCTGAAAGGTAGTTAGCCCAAGACAGCTGCTCATCATTGATCCAGTTCAGTGTCTTGTCGGTTGCCCGATAAAAGGTGTAGGCCGTGTCTACCTTCCCATCTTCAACCATGCTGACCACGTCTACCAGATCACTTCGATATTGCGTGACCAGACTTTGAAGCATCTGAACCTTTTTCTGCTCTTCCTCATCCAGGTTTGACAGCTGCAAATTCTCGAACAGCTGCATGGCATTTAGGTTCCGCGCTTCCAATTCAGATTTGTAGCCCTCTAAAAAGTCAGGTACGGGATTCAGGATCATTTTGTACACGAGGCTGTCAATCGCTCGCATCTCTTGACGCCAGTCGTTAATCCATTTTACAGGCAGCAATTGATCCTCATACATCGCTTCCAATTGTTCACTGGAAGACTTTAGCGAGATGTACCCCATCCCGCCTACAATCGTCATAAAAACGGAAAATGAGATGATTAGGACAACCATTTTGCCACGGGTACTTAAGTTGCGAATGATGCTCATCGTTCTTACCCTTCTTTCCTTGTGAAAATAACCATTAAGAGTTGAATATTGTCTAATCTTACCAAGTAAATCCGCTACAGTCGACAAAAAAGGTGGGAAGAACTTCAAATAGCGGTGTGTTACTAGGCTCATAATGGTTTTTTCCCTTTTCATTATGAAACGAAACCTACAATCATGCTCCGATATCCTCCATTGATTATCCATGGCAGGCTCCTTCGAACTTCATCAAACATCTGTCATGACAACTTTAATTCCATAAATCTCGTTCCCTGGATTGGATTAAATACATAAGGCTCAATTTCATAGAATCCAAATGCGCGATACAGATCCTGAGCTTTGGTCATCGTAGGCAGTGTATCGAGTCTCATATAGGCCTTTTGCCGATTTGATACCCCCGAAATGCTTCTCGAACATAGAGTCGTTTCATTTCACATATTCCTTCTTCAATCTTGCGAAGTGCAATACATCCTGCTGCCTTCCCATCCACGACTGCGAATAACGGCTTTGATCTTCACGCTTTCCATCTGGGCACACCTCCCTCGGCTCTTACATGGGTACAACTGAGCAAAAAACGATCCTCTATCAGGATCGCTTGAGACATCTTACAGCTTTGATTTTATCCATGCCATCAACGCCCATCGTCTTTCCTGACGACGTTTGTAGGATGGCAGGCCACGATAGACTTCGACTGCCTCCCGGTAAGCTTGCTTGGCTTTTTCTTTCTGGTGAAGCTCGGTATACATGTCTCCTAGTTTGAAGTAGACCTCGCATGACGACATGTTCATCATAGCCAGTTCTTCCAAACTCGCGAGTGCCTTTTCCAACTGCTGCTGCTTCGAATAGGCCTCTGCCAGTCTCAGATAAGGCTCTCCGTACTTGACCCGTGGATTCGCCTTCAATGCTTGCTCAATCAACTGCTGACCTTCTTCCATACGGCCCAGCTTCAGGTAACAGATCCCTTTGTCGCACACGTATTCAGGAGAATCCTGCATGACCGTTGTAATGCCCTCCAAATAGGATAACGCATCTGCATACTGCCGTTTTTCCATAAGCAAGCGCGCAGCCTCCAATTTTGCAGAGGTGTCATGCGGATTAAGACGTATCTGGTTCTTCAGCAATGATAATCGGCGCCATCTCCGATAGGGCTTGGTGATGTCAGGAAGCAGCCGAACAAAGCGAAGATCTAGCACGTACAACAGCAATAATATGATGATCAGCGCAACAAAAGGACTTCCAGTCAGCCACCAGAAGATCGAAAAAATAATCATTTTCCCCAATGGTTTTCCCTCAATCCTTGGCATTTTTTCTTTCTAACTATAAGAGTTATTCAGAAGAATTGTCAAATATTTCAATATGGAGATAAACCATAGGGAGTCAATAAAAAGAATGAGCAACACAAAGAGATGCCACCCTCCTCGTATTACTCATTCTCTTTCATTCACCTATTTGCATCTGATGACTGGAAAACTTCTTACCCATCTTCCCTTGCAGAAAACGCGCAGCTTCCAGCATTTTCGTCGATTCGATTCCCGTCGTCATACCCATTCCATGAAGCATGTACAGCAAATCCTCGGTAGCCATATTGCCCGAAGCTCCAGGAGCATATGGACAGCCACCCAAGCCACCTACAGCACTGTCAAAGGTGGAAATCCCCATTTCGACCGAGACCAGTGTATTGGCCAAGGCCATCCCGTAGGTATTGTGAAAATGCATGGCAAGCCTTTCGGCAGGAAAACGTTTGAGCAGGACTTCCAGCACTTCTTGGACCTGTCTCGGATGAGCAATGCCGATGGTATCCCCTAGCGAGATTTCTTGTATTCCCATCTCCAGCAGGTTTTCAGCCACGCGAATCACAGCATCGATCTTTACATTTCCCTCGTACGGGCATCCAAAAACAGTCGAGATGTACCCGCGAACTGTTTTTTGGGCAGCCAGCGCAGCTTGTGCCGTTTCCTTTAAGATGGGGAAGGTATCTTCGATGGATTTGTTTATGTTTTTTTGGTTATGTGTTTCACTCGCGGACATGAACACAGCGGCGTCATCTATATTCGCCAGCAAGGCTCTCTCCAGCCCTCTGGCATTTGGAACAAGCGCTCCATAGGTTACCCCCGGAGCCCGCTCGATGCCTTGCGCGACTTCTACGGCGTCTGACAATGCGGGTATCCATTTGGGATGCACAAAAGAAGTAATCTCGATGTAGCTGACACCGGTACGAGAGAGTTGATTGATCCAGGCAATTTTGTCAGCAGTCGGTACAAAAACCGATTCATTCTGCAAACCGTCACGCGGACCGACTTCTTTGACCGTTATCTTTCTCGATGAGATATCCATTCGGCTTACGCTCCCAGTAATGTTGTCATCATATACGTCGATCCATAGAAAATCATGAACTGCACACCTGCTCCTACACCCAATACACGGTTGAGCAAGCCACCTAAGGTTGCGACAGTCAGAGCGAGCATGACACCCACCAGCTGCGCTTCATGGAAAGCAAGCAGGCAAGCCAAACCGACGAACATTCCGACGATGGCTTCTTGGCTGATATTTTTCATGACAAACACAGTAGCTGTTCGCGCGTAATTCATGGCAAAAGGATACGCGATCGCAGTCGCAATAACCAAACCGATCAATCCGTACAAGAAGAAGTCCCAAGGTGTCAGCAGGTTGTGCAGATTGTTGACCGGATCACTGGTAAAGACAGGCGGTGCATTAAACAACGGTGCAGCAGGTCCCAGAGCAACAGGACTGAGCGGAATACCGAAAGCCAACAACGGAATGATCGCTTCCGCAATATAAGTGGACTCAGTGACACCATTCATTGCTGCCAGACTGGAAGTCGATTTCTTATACACGCCTTTATTTCGCGAGCCGACGATTTCCCCCATCAGGGAGGTCATCCCGACTGGACTGAATGCAAACGTCAACGAAGAGATAAAGGAAGTGATCGATGTATGCGCGGTTTGTCTGCCCGTCAGTACCCGGAATGGATTCGGGAAAAAGCCCTTCCACGCACGTACCTCTGGTGCAAGATGATACTCTTTTGGCGAGCTGCGGATGAGTCCGCCTCTTGCACTGGAAGACATGGAAAGCAGCAGATCATAGAACATCGGGCCGATCGCGATTCCTAGGAAGAAGCTGATGCTCAAGTGCTTTTCCACGATCTGAAAGCTGAACTGGTCCAAGCTTTTAATAAAGAAGGCAAACGGAATGATCATTGCAATGCTGACCCATTTCCCCTTGGAGAAGTAAGCAATCAACACAGCAGCGAGGGTGAAGATCAATCCCGAAGCAGATTTGAAAAAGTCTGCGAATTGACCAAGGCGTTCCTGTGGTGTTTTGCGATAAAATCCTGATATTCTCGTCGTTGTCATCGTGATTTCTCCTACTCTATCTGTCTTTTCTTTCCTTGTCTCTATTGCTTACGATCCGCCCAAAAATAGCGCTTACAAAGAAAGGATCACCCCAGTCACCTTGGTTTCATGTGATTCAACTTTGTTGAATGAACTTATACTACTACACGAATTGCTTTGTGTAAATGGGGTATTATTCGTAATATTCAGGTCGCATGCAGAAAACGCAAAAAGCCAGCCTAAAACATCACGTTTTAGAACTGGCTTTTTGGCTAATAAGGCGCACAGAGAAACTAGCCTTTAGCTGGACGGTTGAATAAAGATGGATAACACTTTTGCTTCCTGTTCATTGAACGGAAGAAAGATATGCGGCTTCATACCTGAGAAATACGCAGTGTCCCCTTCTCCCATGACATGCCTTTCCCCATCGTAAAACAGAATGATGGTCCCACTCACGATGTAGATAAACTCCTCTTCAGGATGCGTAAAAGGCTCCGTCACCGTCATATCCGGTGGAACTGTGACCAGCACGGGCTCGATTTTGCTGAATCTGGAGCGATTTGCCAATATTTCATACAAATACCCCATTTCCTTGCTTCCCATCTTCATCGTCCGCTTCGACAACGGCGACAGCACAAGATGTTCATCCCGATTTTCTTCCAAGAACCAGGCCAACGGGGTATCCAGATGCTCTGCAATTTTGGACAAGGTCGCTACCGCTGAAGCCGTTTGTCCATTCTCAATTTTGGACAAGAGACTTTTGGTAAAGCCGCAGCGATCCGCCAATTCTTGTTGTGTAAACCCTTTGCCTAATCTTGCTTTCCTAATTCGCTTACCAATTTCCGACAATTCGATGCCAAACAACCCCTTATCATTCATTCCTGCATTGATTATAGCGATTGATAAATAAATGATCAACAGAGTTGAATACCATTCACCTCTTCAGCTACCATTCACTGCAGCTACACCTTATTGTCTGCTGGAGTGGTTGCCCGTTTCTTGCTCCATAGTTGCTGTAGACTATTCAGGTTGATCAGCACGATTCCGATGACAATCGCGATTCCCCCTAGCAGCGATAGGAATGAAATCGGCTCATGATAGAGAACGGCTCCCAGACACAGTGCAATCAATGGTGAGACATACAGCCAGGTGGCTGGAAATACTGGATTGGTTTTCGCGACCAGCCAATAGAAGATGCTATGCCCCATCATGGAGCCAACGATGATCAAGTAGAAAAGCGACAGGAGGGCATTTGGAGCCAACATCGAAGCCATGTGGACATCTTCGGTGATCAACGATAATACAAGAAGCATCGCCCCTCCATACATCATCTGTGCGGCATTCAGTGTGATCGGCGATACTTCCTGAAATTGTTGTGCCACACGACGGGAGTATACGGTCCCGGCCGCAAAAAAGATTTGACCAAATAAAATCACGGTGCAGCCTGCAATCCAAAGCATGCTAAATGTCACCGTAACACCGGGCAAAAGCAGCAAGATGACACCGGCAAGCCCGATGAAGCAGCCTGCCCAGGATAGAGTAGACAGCATTTGACGTGAAATACCGGATTGAAGCAGTAGAATGATCAGTGGAGCCGTCGCGGACAGGACAGCCGCGATCCCAGAGCTTACATACTGCTCTCCCCAATACAGGCTGGCAAACACCCCAAAAGTCAGCCCCATTCCAGTCAGGAACATTTCTTTGCGTAGCAGAATGGATACAGTTGCCCTTCCCTTCCACGCCATAATAATAAACAGGATAACCCCTGCGAGGAAAAATCGAATGCCTGCCGAGAAAAATGGGGATGCACCCGCATCTATACCCACTTTGATAGCCAAAAACGTCGTGCCGAAAATCATGCACATCAGGAAATATTGGAACAAAATCATGCTTACTCCTCCTTTTTTCCATCATAATCAGAAGGAAATAGAACAGTTGTGTCCAAACAGAACAGATAATGGCATCGATGTTCTATATTTGAAGAAGGGGGGGAGCTTGCATGAGACGAAAAATCCTGTCCAACATCCATTCCGATAAGCTTTTCGAACAAATCTATGACTATCTTCTGGAGCGAATCCGCCGGGGAGAATGGCAAGCACACGAGAAGCTTCCTTCCGTTCGAACGCTGGCCACAGAATTCAATGTGCATCGGTTAACCGTCTTTAAAGCATACCAATTGCTAAAAGAAAATCGTTATGTGTACGTAAAGGACAAATCCGGCTATTACGTGCAACCGAGCGGCTTGCTGTCCATGAATACACTGCATGATCCGATTGTTTCTGCCTACGTACACGACAGCCATCTCTCCGAAATCCATCAGGTTGAGGCAGCCTTTCAATTTTCCAAAGCCTTGCTCGACCCTAATCTATTGCCAAACCTCTATTTTTCCGAATACGTGAAGAAAGTGTTTGACCTTTATCCGAAAGTACTGGGCACCTACTCTACCACACAGGGAGATCAGGAGCTTCGAGAAGCTCTTTGCCGTTATTTTGCCAAGCACTATCACTTCTACGTGTCTGCGGAAGAACTATTGATCACATCCGGCTCCCAAGAGGCGATTGATTTGGTCGCCAGAGTCCTGATCAAACCAAGAGACGTCATTTTGATGGAGAGACCCACCTACAGCCCGGCTATTGATGTTTTCAGAAGACAGGGAGCTGTCATCGTTTCAGTCGACATCCATCCGCACGGCTATGATTTGCATCAAGTCGAAACCGCGATGAAACAATACAAGCCTCGCCTCTTTTATCTCAATCCTACCTTTCACAATCCAACGGGCTGTACCGTTCCCGCTGAGCAGCGAAAGCGTTTGGTCGAGCTTGCGGAAAAATATCATTGCTTGTTGATCGAGGACGACCCGTACCGGGATATTTATTTTAACGAACAGCCACCCTTGCCGCTATTTTCCTATGATACGGCCGGATATGTCATTTACTTGCGCAGCTTCAGCAAATACATTGCTCCAGGCCTTGGCATCGCTACCGTGGCTTGCCGACCATCGTTCATGAACTATTTCATCAGAGCCAAATCCTTATCCGACAGTGGTGCACCTCTGCTCAATCAAAAAATCTTTTTACACTACTTTTTTTCAGAACGGATGCAACAGCATTTGGAAAAACTACGGATTGCACTGGCTGTGCGCAAGGATATTCTGGAGGAAGAATTGTCTCTCACCGGCTGGAAATGGTCCAGCCCAACAGGCGGCTTCAATCTGTGGACCCAGTTACCTGACTCGATCCCGATGGAAGAACTGTTGACCAAGTCCATCGAACAATCCATCACCTTTGTGCCTGGATCGATCTGTGATCCGCAGAGGGAGCTCAAATCCTGGATACGAGTGAGCTACTCCTATCTCAACGAGCAACAGTTGCGGGAGGGCTTTAAAAGACTCATCTGCCTCATTCATTCCATGTCCCATGCAGAGAAATAGAAGATCTTCCATCCGTTTCGGTCAAAACAAAAAACCAGTCTGCCACTTGGAAGCATGAAGGGCGACCGGTTTTTTTATGGATGAAGTGATGTTCTTTCAAGATGAACATGCTTCCCTTTGCTCTCATTCAAAGCTCTGCAAATCGAGTATCGCATACAACGCAATATCCGTAATACAGGAATCGGATTGGTAGCAAATATAGTACGTCAGTTCAGGAGATATCTCATACTGTATTCCCTGATAGCCTTTATCCAGTAAAAAAGAACGCACTTCTCCACCGGTCCACTCCAGCCATTCCTGGTAGGTCATTTTCTCCTGCAAGCCAACTAACTCCTGATTGGTATGCCTGGCAGCCAATGCATCCCGACGCAGCTCATTTTCACCGTACTGCCGATCTAATACAAACAATCGGGAAACGAGCAGCTTCTGCTGCAAGACGGCAGCCTTGTCCCATGTCGTTTCGGCATGACAGATGGCATAGTGGGCAGCTACCTCCGGATTGCTCACCAGATAGACACCCGATCCGAAAACAGCTTTGGCACTTGCACCGTTGATAAAATGCCGCCGTTCTTCCCGGCTGTATCGCTGCGCGTCAATGACCAGCATGGCTTCCCCATGCTCTACGCCTCGAAAGACCACTTTCATCTTACTCATTTCAATTCTCCTCACGTACCCTTGGCTTATGCTTAGAAAACTTGGCTTCGCCAAGCTTTTGGTCGAGCCTTAGTTGCTCTTTCCTAGCTTCCTCTACTCTTTTAGCGCTTTAGCGCAGTTAAACTTTCTGATAGTAGAAAAGAAGGAGGCGCCTGCAAGCACCTCCCTCCCCCTTACGGCAGCAGTTTGACCATGTCGTCGTATGTTTCCGGTCTGCGATCGCGATAAAATTGCCATGTATCTCGTACTTCATGAATCATGTTCTTATCCATGTCTGCCACTATCACTTCATCCTGATCCCGGCTGCCCACCGCGACAAACTGTCCGCGCGGGTCAACCAGATAAGACTGACCATAGAATTCTCCCATGTTCCATGGCGCTTCCATGCCTACGCGATTGATGGCAGCCACGTAATAGCCATTCGCGACCGCATGAGCAGGCTGCTCCAGCTTCCACAGATATTCGGACAGTCCCGCTACGGTAGCAGATGGGTTGAAGACGATCTCCGCACCAGCCAACCCGAGCAGACGTGCTCCTTCTGGAAAATGACGATCGTAGCAAATGTAGACACCTACTTTGGCAAATGCCGTCTCAAATACCGGGTAGCCGAGATTGCCGGGTTTGAAGTAGTACTTTTCCCAGAAGCCGCATCCTTCACTACCTACGCCCACATGAGGTATATGCTGTTTGCGATACTTGCCCAGATAGGTTCCATCTGCATCAATCACGGCCGCTGTATTGTAATACGTTCCGATGCCAACCCGTTCATACACGGGGAGTATGATCACCGTACCCAGCTCTCGTGCCAAGTCGCTAAACTGCTGTACGGTTGGTCCCCCAGGCACCTCTTCCGCTGCTTCGTACCATTTCGTGTTTTGCTCGGCGCAGAAATACGGTCCATAAAAGATTTCCTGCAGACAGATGATCTGGGCTCCTTTGGCTGCCGCTTCTCTCACCAAAGCAATGTGCTTCTCAATGGCTTTCTCCTTATGAACCTGAACTGGTTCATAGCCGTGCACATCATTTTTGGCCTGAATCAATCCAATTTTCACCTTGTTTACCACCGACCATTCCCTCCCTAGCTGATCGATATCGGCGCTACGGTCTGGAAAACTTACTTCTTTTCACAAATTTCCCCGCTCCAGCGTGACCGACGTATTCCTTGTTGCGCACAACGAAGCTCCCACGCGACAGAACCGAGACAACCTCTCCGTACACTTCCATACCCTCAAATGGATTGTAATCGACATTCATATGATGCGTTTCAACGGAAATCGTGCGTTTCACGGTCGGATCAAACAGGACGATGTCTGCATCCGAACCCACTGCGATGGTCCCTTTTTGTGGAAACATCCCGAACAGCTTGGCAACCTTGGTGGAAGTGATATCAACGAATTGATTCAGGCTGATGTTGCCTTTTCTGACACCTTCAGAGAAGAGCAGCGTCATGCGATCCTCGATAATCGGGCCACCATTTGGGATCTTGGTAAAGTCTTTTCGACCGAGCTCTTTCTGTCCGGCAAAGTTAAACGGACAATGATCGGAGCCAACCGTTTGCAAGATGCCGTTTTTCAATGCACTCCACAAGACATCCTGATTCCATTTCTCGCGCAGCGGGGGTGACCAGACGTATTTCGCACCCTCAAAATCCGGGCGATCCAGGTCGCTGATATCCAGCACCAGGTATTGCGGGCACGTCTCGCCGTACACATTCCAGCCTTTTTCACGCGCCTCTGCAATTCTTCTGACAGCATCCGCACACGATACGTGCACGACGTACAGCTGTGCATCTGCCAGTGCTGTAAGGGCAATCGCGCGTCCTGTCGCTTCCCCTTCTGCTTCTGGCGGCCGTGTATAGGCGTGGTAGATCGGATCAGTATTTCCTTGTTCCAGCGCCTGCTTGATCAAATAATCCAGCACATCCCCGTTCTCCGCATGCACTTGAACCATTGCCCCGAGCTCCTTGGCGCGGATCAAGGTCTTGAATAATGTCTCGTCGTCAGCCATCAGGACATTTTTATATGCCATGAAAACCTTCAAGGATGTGATCCCTTCAGCAGTGACGACGGATTCCAGCTCTCTTAAAACATCGTCGTTGGCATCCGAGATCATCAGGTGAAACCCGTAGTCGATGACAGCTTTGCCTTTTGCTTTCTCATGCCAGGTCGCAATCGCCTGATGGAGTGATTCCCCTTTATTGGTCAGGCAAAAGTCAATGACACTGGTCGTTCCGCCAAATGCTGCCGCTTTGGTTCCGGTAAAGAAGTCATCGGACGTGACTGTGCCGCCAAAAGGCATGTCAAGATGGGTGTGTGGATCGATTCCTCCCGGCAACAAATAGCAGCCGCTCGCATCGACCACTTCTGCATCCTCCACGTGCAGCTCCTTGCCGATGGCGACGACTTGCTCTCCGTCAATCAGCACATCAGCCTGATACGTATCAGCAGCCGTCACGATCGTCCCACCGCGAATCCATTTTTTCATCCATGCACCCTCCCTTTCCTACCACTTTGCTAGTACAAGCTATGCAAGAGGTTGAATGTTCATGACGATTCCCCTTTACACAGATGCATCTGTATTGGCGTTGTTCCCCCCGGCAGCAAGTGCAGCCTGCCGCTCATTCCAGCTGAGTGGTGGCTGATCGTTGGGAATTTCCACCATCTCGATCGTCCCCTCCACCGGACAGACGATGGAGCACAGATTACAGCCGACGCAATCCTCTTCCAGTACGACCAGCATTTCTTTTCCTGTTTCGCTATCCAGCACCCTGTCAATGCACTGGTGCGACGTATCTTCACAGGCGATATGGCACTTGTTGCAATGAATGCAGGTATCGTCGTTGATTCGTGCAACCACTTTGTAATTGAGGTTGAGATGCCCCCAATCTGAATAGGTGGGAACGGCTTTCCCCACGATATCCACCACAGAGGCTATGCCCCTCTGATCCAGATAATTGTTCAACCCATCAATCATGTCCTCCACGATCCGGAAGCCGTGGTGCATGGCAGCCGTGCATACCTGAACGCCAGTCGCCCCCATCAGCAAAAATTCAACCGTATCACGCCAATTCGAGATCCCGCCTATACCGGAAATGGGGATTCCGACGAGCGGGTCGCGCGCGCACTCTGCCACCATATTGAGAGCGATCGGCTTGACGGCTGGTCCGCAATATCCGCCATGCGCCCCTTTTCCATCCACATGGGGAATCGGCAGCCATTTGTCCAGATCGACACCCATCAGGCTGTTGATCGTATTGATCATGCTGATGGCATCGGCACCACCCTGTGCTGCAGCACGTGCTGTAAATCGAATGTCGGTGATATTCGGCGTCAGCTTGACGATGACTGGCGTCTGCGCCACTTCTTTTACCCATTCCACTTGCTGACGGATCAAATCCGGGTGCTGACCGACAGCTGAGCCCATACCGCGTTCGGCCATGCCGTGTGGACAGCCAAAGTTCAGCTCAAGCCCATCCACCCCGATTGCCTCCACTTTTTTGACGATCTCATGCCAGGCTTCCTGCTTGTGTTCCACCATCAAGGATGCGATCAGCGTATGCTTGGGGAAGCGCTTTTTCGTCTCATCCATTTCTCGTAGATTCACTTCAAGCGGTTTGTCTGTAATCAATTCAATATTGTTAAACCCGACCACACGCTGGCCGCCGTAATGCAGCCCGGCGAAGCGGGACGTCACATTGATAATGGGTTCGCCCAAGGTTTTCCAGACTGCGCCACCCCAGCCCGCCTCAAATGCCCGCTGCACTTGATAGCCGGAGTTGGTCGGTGGCGCGGATGCCAGCCAAAACGGGTTGGGGGATTGAATACCCGCCAGATTGATGCTGAGATCAGCCATAATCAGTCTCCTCCATTTTTGTCTCTATTCGCGCTTCCTTCCATTCCTGCTCCCATCTCGTCATCCATGTCTCTCTTACACCTGAAGGGTGTAATCATTCAGTGCCTGGTGAATCGCGGCTGCTGCCCGTTTCCCGTGGTTGGCCGCATCCACCACCATCGCATCTGTCTTTCCTCCACCGAAAATCACATCGCCTGCAGCGAATACCTTGGGGTTGGAGGTGCGATACGTACCGTCTTCAATGGTGACGATTCCATTTTTGTGCTCCATGCCAAACGATTCGATCAGCTCCAGGTAGCGTGTTTGACCGATGGCCTTTACAACAGCATCCACTTCGATGACAAACTGGCTATCTGGAATAGAAACAGGACGCTTGCGCCCTTTTTCGTCCGGTTCTCCCAGCTGCATCCGCATCAGTTCCAGTCCAGTTACGCGACCATTCTCTCCCAAAATGCGTACGGGAGCGACCAGCCAGCGGAATTCCACCCCATCCTGCTTGGCAAATTCGTATTCAAATTCGTAGCAGGTCATTTCTTGCTCCGTGCGTCTATACAAAATCTGGACCTGCTCGGCTCCCAGCCGCTTGGAACAGGTAGCGGCATCGATGGCGGTATTTCCTGCCCCGATGACGACGACTTTCTTTCCCATCATTGTGTCTGTCAGCGGCTTGGTTTTGGTTTCCTCCACCAGTGCGATCGCGTCCAGTACCCCCTCCAGCTCCTCCCCTTCGATTTGCAGGGAAGGCACATAGCCCATGCCCGTTGCCAGCAGCACCGAGTCATAATTCGCTAGCAGCTCGGCGGGAGCAATATCTACGCCTACCTGCGTATTCGTCCGAAACTCCACGCCCAATGACTCAATCTGTTCTGCTTCCCATAAGGATATGGACTGCGGCAGGCGAAATGAGACAATTCCGTACGTATTCAAGCCACCGGCCTTCTCTTTCGCTTCAAATACCGTAACCTGATGCCCCAGCCTTGCCAGCTCACGTGCTGCAGATAACCCTGCTGGTCCTGCCCCAACGATGGCCACTCGCTTGCCCGTATCCTCACCTTTTGAAAACAGGGATGCCTTGCTCTCGATTGCCCAGTCGGTCGCATGACGCTGCAAAAGACCGATCATGATGGCGCGTGATCCAGAAGCGTGGTTGAGTACACAGGCTCCCTCACACAGCTCCTCTGTAGGGCACACGCGAGCGCAGCTGGCCCCGACCGGATTGGCATCCATGATGGTACGTGCTGAACCGAGCAGGTTGCCCGAGGCTATTTTTTTGATAAAGCTCGGAATGTCGATCGAAGTGGGACAGGCCTTGATACAGGGGGCATCGTAGCAGTAGAGACAGCGATTCGCTTCATCGATTGCTTCCTTCGCTTTTAATGCAGGTACCACTTCCCGAAAATTTGCCTGAATGTGGTGCGGGACGCTCATCTCGCAACTACCTCCTTACCAGTTCTGGAAAACCATGCTTGCTATTAATCAATGTAGGATTAAACCGTTTTATGATTTTTTCATTTCAAAAGGGATGTGGAAGGTGCGATATCAAAAACGGAGTGGTGGCATGAATGATTTCAGCCCTGAATATGGTGTAAGGAACCCTGCGGAGGTGAACATGAGGACCATGAGAGACTATGATGGGGAAATTGCGCAATTGCAGCTTCAGATCCAGGAAGCCACTACCCAAATTGCTCATTTGGAAAAGGAGCGGGAGGAGCATGCCGCTCAGCTGAAGCAACGCTTGACATACTTGTCCTCTCGGGAGATTCTGGACCTTCTGGAAGCCAGACAGGGTCGGAAAGGCAGTATGGCGACAATCAAGCGCTGGGCGGACAGTGGCGAGCTGGGTGAGGTCATCGATGAGCGACAAGCCTTCCCCCTTCTCGTCAATAAACAGGGAAACAAACGATTTCTGTATCCACGGGAAGAAACGCTGTGCTTTCTCTACGAAAAAGGCTTTCTTGTTCCCCGCTATGAGGTGTTGGATCGGGTCAAGCTCAAACAAGGTACATGTATGGTGCATGCCTTAGTTACATCAGTCAGCCGTGTTGATCTTTGTTTTTTTTATCAAGTTCAGCTTGAAGCAACGGGAGAGGTTTTGAGCCAGATCACCGAAGACAAACTGCTGCTCCCGTAAGGAGGACTTATGGAACTGGCTGAGATCACCATGAAAAACGATCTTGCAAACCAAGAAATCTCGCGACAAATTCGCGATTTTCACAAAAAAAAGGGCCAGCCTCTCGCTATTCGTTTTAGCGAAGAACTGACCCATATCATATTGGAAGCCCCTTGTCTGTTTATCCCGTCTCCCACCCTGCTCGGCGAGGAAATGATGATTACAGGAACCGTACGAACCTATTCTGACCACGTCGAGATCGTTGCACCAAAGTCAGGGGAGACAATCCATCTCTATCTCAATTCTGAGCTGATTGCAGAGCTGGAGCTTATCCGCTCTCTCGTCAATCACAAGACGCAGGATGAAGTGATTCAGGAAATGCTCATGCGTGGGCTTCGCTCCTATTTGTCCGAACACAAGCAGAAATGATGCGATTATTTTATTTAAAGTCGTCACCCTTCAAGTAGTTGTAGAAAGGCTGATCCACCCAGAATTGGTAGGTTTCCACTTCAACCGATTTGCCGATTTTTTTGAAAGCATTCACCACAGCTGTCGAATCTTCATTCAAGGAAAACGTCTGAACGATGTGACGTCCATCTTGAACAAAGTTGTTGGTGATGACCGGATAATCAGCCAGTTCAGTCAATGAATAGTAGAGAGGCTGCCACCAGGAGCCTCTTAGCAGACCTGTCGCATCTTCTTCATTCTTTTTGGCATATTGCAGGACGAGCGGCTGGAAGCGCTCCTTATCTTCCTGTGAAGCAAACTCAAAGCTCAAATCATATTCTTTGGAGTATGCGATGTAGTTTCCATTCTCGATCTGAACCACTTGATAATCGTCCGTTTGTACAGGCTCGCCCCACTCTTTCAGGTAGATAAATGCAGATGTTTTGGGTTCCAGCTGCACTTTTGCGTCGATGCCTTCACTCTTCAAGAGACCGATCAGCTGAATGGCATGTACGATATCACTGTGACCGTACGTGATGGTACGCTTTGGATCAAAACGCGGGTCGAAAGCCGCATCCTTGAGATTGTAGCCTGTGATCAAATCTTGCTTCAGAATCTCGTCCACCAGCTGCTGCAGCTCTCCTGCCTTGATAATTTGCAGCTCGTTCCAGGCTTGTACCACTTTGCCATAGATATCTTCAGATGCGATCGTACCCAGGTAGTTTTGATAGTGTCCTTTGAATTCTGCTACTTTCCCCAACAATTGGTAGGCCAACTCGGCGGTTACGTCTCCGGTTGCTTTCACGGAAGCGATGACATCCGTTTTGACCAATCCCAGATCAATCGCTACTGCCAGATCCTGAGCTGCCGCAAGCGAGAGGCTTCCCCCTTTTTGGTAGCTCAAGCCAGCTTTGGCCCAGGATGCTGTTACTTTATCCTCACTGTATGTAGCGGCCAGCTCTTTTTGCTCGGCTGCCACCACTGCTGCGCTGATTGCCTCCCAAGCTGCCAGCTTGCTGCCTCCTGTGGGCATTGCTGCTGCTTGGCTCCCTGTGCTTGCCACGACTTTCGACAAAGCCGTTGCAAACTGGTCTCTTGTTACCGTTCCAGACAGCTTGACTCCATATTGTTGCGTGACGTAGCTGGTATAATCAGCCTTTGCTACATTCGCTGGACTCACTGACAAGACTGCTATCGGATGTGCGGCTTGAGTCGATCCTTGAGCGTTTGCAGCATATGGAAAGGAGATGGCTGCTGCCAGCACAGCCGCTGCACTTAGTTGAAGCAATCGTTTTTGTGGTTTCATGTGTTCAGTACCCCCATTTTATGAAGACAAGATATATGACTTTTATTCCTACCAACTTACTTGGTAATATATTTCCTTACGCTACCATTATGTACCGGTTGGTGTCAATAAGGTTTGCAAGTATTCAATGAAAATAACAAAGCATTAAACAAATATTGGTAAAAAACCGATAGTAAGAAAAAGTAATCTCATCTAATATTTTGTTCAAGGAGAATTACGCATGCGTATTCAAACGGAACGTGGGCAACTCGTCCCAACTCTTCCCTCAGGATTGGAGAAGAACATAATCCCCACCATTAGCACAGGCCATCTCCCGCTTGTACGCCACCATGATACGATCGAATTGAGCGCAGCCACAGCAAGAGAGCTCCCTGAAGGAGCCATCATACACGAAACACCGCGTTTTTTCTTCAACGTAGAAATCAACGAGACGTTGGATGAGATTTTGTCAGGCAAAGCAGGCAATGTCAGCAAAGCTGCCTACCAGATCTTGGAGTCCAACTTTTTTGCTACGAATCGGGATATTCAGGACGAAGAACGTGTAGCATTGCGAGAAGCTGGTTTGGCCAAAGCCAGGTATCTTGCAGAGCATTATATGGCAGAAGACGAAGCTAGTAAGTTCATGGATACCATGAAGCTGTTGGCTGCCGTCTCTACGACTCGAAAAGTAGACCCGACCACTGGCACTGTAACGTATGTAGAGCTTCAGACCAGACCAAAAGGAGCACCCGATGACTACGTGAATGCTTCCCAATTGATGAAGCGATTTGACCCGTCTGCCTATGCCGGCATGCAGGAGGTGATTCGGAATGGTGAAAACTCAGGAAGCTTCCTGATTCAGTTTGCCAAAAAGCTTCGCCATCATCCCGAATGGGTCAACCAATACCGACAGGAACAAAAGGACATTTTGACTGAATTAAAGAACCTGGATCTTCCCAATCGCTTTGCGGATGCCGATACGGGAAGTTTGTCGTCTTTTTTAGAGACGATGGCGCTTCACATCGAGGGTTTTTCCCTTGCCTCGCAAAAGGAGCTGCAAGGAAATCTTAACTCTTTTGCATTGCTGCTCAGTCCAGCTGATTTATAGTCAGCAGCAACAATTAAAGCAGTTTCTCCCAACTTATCGAGAGAAACTGCTTGTTTTCATAGCTTTCGGATTTTCATTTTTTGGGCAACATATTCCAAGGGAGATTTTTTGCCATCCATCCCCACGCAATCAATGACGACATCTGCGCCTCCCTGCGTGATCTCCTTCAAATGCTCACCCATATCCTCGTATTGCGTAAAATCAAAGATCTCGACTTGATTGGTTTTCTTGGCATGCTCCAAACGATAGCCGAGATAATCAACGGCAATAACGCGTTTGGCTCCTCCCAGCCAGGCGAATTTTTGCACCATCAACCCGATGGGACCCGAGCCTAAAACGACCACAGTCTCCTGGCTTCACACCTGCGTTGATGACACTCCAATAGGCAGTTGGCAATACATCGGACAGGAAGAGGAGAAATTCATCCTCCAGCTCACACGATTCGGGAATGACAAAAGAAGTAAAGTTGGCAAAAGGAACTCTCAAATATTCGTGGAAGGATCGCATTGGCTCTCCCATTCATGCTGGCAATAGAATCACTCACCACAAGCTACGTTGAACGGAATAACCACCCGATCCCCTTTCTTGACTTTGGTTACCTCCGTTCCCACCTCTTCTACAATTCCCATTGGCTCATGACCAATCACGTAGTAGGTTTTGCCTGTAAAGCCTGACATATACAAGCCAGAAAACTCGTTTATTTCTCAGATAGTTCGGACCACTTGTTCACCTTTTCAGGAGGTGTATAGTCCCGCAAACGATCTAACAGAACAGCAGGATCGCTTTCGCACAACAGGAGTGGGGTCGCTGTCTTTGGTATGAATCCCGCTTCTGTCGCATGTTGTACCATTTCCATGACCGGATCGTAGAACCCTTCTACATTCAGCAAGCCAATCGGTTTACCGTGAATGCCGATTTGCCCCCAGCTTACGACTTCAAAAATTTCCTCAAACGTGCCGTAGCCTCCGGGTAGCGCGATAAAGCCATCTGCCAATTCATTCATTTTGGCCTTTCTTTCATGCATCGAAGTCACTTCGTGCAACTCCGTCAAATTGGTGTGGACGATTTCACCTCGAAACAGTCCGGTTGGCATCACGCCAATCGCACATCCTCCACCGCTTAATACCGCGTTGGCTACTCTCCCCATCAATCCCATTTTGGAGCCGCCATACACCAAGTCAAGTTTGCGGGCGAGCAATTCTTTCCCCAACTCTTCTGCCGCTTGGCTGAATTCTGGTTTTGCTCCTGGATTGGAGCCTGCAAATACACAAATACATTTCATCTCGCCCCTCCTGTTACTCTGTTCATGGTTTCATTGTTAGTGTACAGGATTATGCTATGAAATTACAGAAGGGAGCTACCCAATTAGAAAAATTGGCAACGCCATGCTCTGTGGCGAAGCCCAGTTGTGTAAAACAAAACACAGCATCAATCCAAACGCGATTGACGCTGTGTCTCATCGGTCATCCGAGAGTCTCGAATGCTTCTTTCATTACGTGAGCAATAAAGTCAAGATCATCACTGGTTGTGGAGAACGGAGGAGACAAGGTCAGCACGTTGTTGAAGCCGGGAACCGTATCGCCATTTCGCCCGATGATTAGGCCCCGTTTCTTGCATTCTGCTATGATTTGCGTCAATTTTGCTGGTGCAGCCGCTTCCTTGGTCTGTTTGTTCTCCACCATTTCGATTCCCATCATGAAGCCAAAGCTGCGGATATCGCCGACATTGGGATGGTCAGCCAAAAAAGCAAGCTTGGCTCGCAGCTCTGCCCCTAATTGTTCGGATCGCTCAACCAGTTGCTCTTCTTCCATCAGCTCCAGATTTTTAAGAGCCAGGGCACAGGCAGCCGGGTTGCCCCCAAACGTGTTGACATGACGGAAATGCTGATTGGTACCCTGTTCCTTAAAGGAGTCCGCGATCTCAGCGCGGACAGCTGTCGCCGAAAGCGGAAGGTAAGCACTGGTGATGCCCTTCGCCATCGTGACAATATCTGGTTTGATCCCAAAGTTTTGATGACCAAATTTTTGTCCAGAACGACCAAAACCGCAAATAACCTCATCTACAATCAACAAAACACCGTATTTGTCGCAAATCTCACGTACCTTTGGCATGTATTCAGGCGGTGGAACGATCACACCTCCACCTGTGATCGTCGGTTCCATGATGACAGCAGCAACCGTTTTTTCGCCTTCCCAGTTGATCGCCTGATCAAAGAATTGCGCACATTCCAGGCTGCAATCCCCGTAGGTTTTTCCGACTGGACAGCGATAACAGTACGGTGGCGGTACGTGCAGAAAGCCAGGTGCCAAGGGCTCGTATTTTTCCTTGCGCAAAGCCTGCCCGGTAGCGGCCAGTGATCCCATCGAATTGCCGTGATAAGCGCGATGACGGGAAATGAATTTATAACGTCCTGGCTCGCCATTTTGATGGTGATATTGTCTGGCCAATTTAAAGGCAACTTCATTTGCTTCAGAACCGCTGTTGGAGAAGAAAATGCGATACTCCTCGCCCAGCCATTCACTGACCTTTTCAGCAAGGCGAATGGCAGGAACATGGCTTTGGGTCAGCGGAAAATACGCCAGTTGTTTTAGCTGCTCATACGCTGCATCGGCCAGCTCCTGTCGCCCGTAGCCAATATTGACACACCACAAGCCAGACATGCCGTCCAGGTAGCGATTGCCGTCGATGTCGGTGATCCAGGAGCCACTCGCTTCCGTAGCGATCATGGGATTGGGGTTGTAGGGCGATATGTGATGCCACATATGCGCCCTGTCAGACTCAAGCAAACTTTCCTTATCGTACGATTTCGTCAGCTGCTCTTGTTCCATTTTGGATTCCCCCTTTTGATATGAGACCGATTACTTGACAAATACTTTTTGTGAGCCAATGCTTGTATCTCCATCCTCGAACCAACGAGAGGTAACGGTCTTTTTCTTCGTGAAAAACTCGACCCCATCTTTTCCGTTCGCATGCAAATCACCGTAAAAGGATTGCTTCCAACCGGTAAAGGCAAAGAAGCCCATTGGTGCTGGCACGCCTACATTGACCCCGACCATCCCCGCTTCCACGCGCTGCACGAATTCACGCCCCCACTTCCCGTTATTGGTGTAGATTGTAGCTCCATTTCCATAGCGGGAGCGACTGATCGTGTCCAGTCCTTCATCGAAGTTTTTGACGCGCATGATGCTCAATACCGGCGCAAAGATCTCGTCACTTACAATAACCATTTCTGCATCTGCTTTGTCAAAGATGGTTGGGCCGAGGAAGTAGCCCGCTTCTTTTTCCTTCGCATCCTCACGTCCATCGCGAACCAGATCGGCTCCTGCCGCCATTCCTTTTTCGATAAAGTCATGCACCTTGGACAGATGAGAATCCCGGATGACAGGGCCCAGGTCGACCCCCTCTTCCAGGCCATTGCCCATCACAAGGGCATTGGATTCCTCGATGAGCAGTTGAACCAATTCATCGGCGATATCCTCAACCGCGACGACGGCACTGGCAGCCATACAGCGCTCACCTGCACAGCCAAATGCGGAGCTGGCAATGGTTTTGGCTGCACGCCGCAAGTCTGTATCCGGCATGACCAGATGATGATTCTTCGCTCCGGCCAAGGCCTGCACGCGCTTCCCGTGAGCCGCTCCGGTCTTGTACACGTATTCTGCGACAGGTTGTGAGCCAACGAAGGATATCCCCTTCACGTCCGGGTGTTCCAGCAATCCGTTGACGACGTCATGCGCTCCGTTGACCACATTGAAGACCCCGTCCGGCAAACCGGCTTCCTTCAACAGCTCCGCGATACGTACACTGGATATAGGCGTACGCTCGGACGGCTTTAAAACAAATGTATTTCCTGCTGTGATCGCGATTGGATACATCCACATCGGCACCATCACGGGAAAGTTAAAGGGAGTGATTCCTGCTACGACACCGAGTGGAAAACGGAGGACGTGACTATCGATGCTTCTCGCGATGTTCGGCAGGGATTCCCCCATCAGCAAGGTTGGCATGCCGCAGGCGAACTCGACCATCTCGATGCCACGCAAGAGCTCAGCATGAGCTTCGGGCAGGTTTTTGCCATTTTCCAGCGTGATCATGCGTGCCAATTCATCCTCATGCTTGGTCAACAAGTGATGGAAGCGAAACATGATGCGAGCCCTGTCCACGACAGGTGTTTCACTCCAGCTCGCAAAAGCATTCTTGGCTGCCTGAACAGCCTTGTCCACATCGGCCCTGGTGGAAATCGGTACCTGAGAAAGCAGCTCCCCTGTTGCAGGATTGGGAACATCCTCATAACGTGTCGTCTCGGATTCGACCCACTGTCCCCCGATGTAGTTTTTGAGCGGCTGGGTGACTGTTGTTTTACTCATCACGTCAACTCCTTGCATTCATTTTGTTTGATATTTCCATTTTATCGGAATCTTTCAACCTTAATCACTAGACAAAATGTTAGTGCTTCCAGTACATTCATCTTACAAAATGTCTATCCATAACATGATTGCCTTTTTAGGAGGATTTGCATGAGCAGTGACTGGCGTCTATCTGTAGGAGAAGCGATTCGGCGTCCATCTTTTCAAAGCGCCGAGGTGGTGGCAGGAAGCAAGGGCTTATCTCGTTCGATCCGTTGGGTACATATTCTCGAATCTGCCGAAACAGGCAAGTTTCTCAATGGCGGCGAGCTGATCCTCTCGACGGGAATGGGCTTCGGGGAAGCAAAGGAAAAGAGGCTGGCTTACCTGTCAGAGCTGATCAGCCGCAAAGCGGTCGGACTGTGTGTGGAGCTTGGCACCTACATCCCTCATATCCCGAGTGATATGCTGGAAATGGCTGACCATCATCACTTCCCATTGATTGTGTTTCATGAGCCTGTGCGATTTGTCGATATCACGCTCGATCTACATGAGCATTTGATTAATCGACAGCTTCAAGCCCTGCGGGATCTGGAAGCATACTCGCGGGGGCTTCAGCAGCTCAGTCTGCAAGCAAAAGGAATACCCAAGCTGTTGCAGTACTTTCAAACAGCAGTCCAGACCCAAATATTTCTCTATACGCCGGATGCAGCTCCCACTTTTGTTCCTCCTGTAACACAAACCGTTCAAACGGAGCTTGTGGACATCATGCGCACCCATTTTTCAGCGGAATTATCTGCAGATGCCAGCACGCAATTTCTTCGCCTAAACGAAAAGAAGCAGATCGTCTATCAGCCTGTTGTAGCGATGGGACATCTTCTCGCCTATATGGGGATGGTCTTGTACGAGCGCAAAGCAGACGAGTACCTGCTCCTCACCCTGGACAATACCGTACAAGCCACAGCGCAAATCCTGATGCGAAAAATGTTTGTGGAAGAGCAGGCTTTGGCAATGGAAAATCGATTGTTTGATGACCTGATCGCCCAGCGCCCTTTGTCGGAAGACCAGATTCGTGCCATGCTTGGCATCTCCGGCACAGGACGCGCACCTATTTACCACACCATCATGATGTCTTTTGAACTCGCGGTCACCCAGACAGAAGCACATCCTCCACATGACCTCACAGCCATTTTTCGTTCTATACTCACGCGTTTGGGCTTCCGTCCCTTTATTCGCTGTATAGGAAACTGCTTTTATTTTCTGCTCATCGAAAAAAAACCGGGTACGAATCATCGCCAGCTTTTGAACAGGGCCATGACAGAAATGAAGAGGATCTTTTTAAAGGTCATGGGTGCAGATATGCAAATCTGGTTTGGAGTAGGAAGAGCAGGCAAACGCCTGTCAGATGCAGGAAGACATTTGGCGGAAGCGGAGCAGGCACTTTCATTTCGCCATGAATCAAACAGTCCCTATTTTTCCGAGCTTGGTTTGTTTCGCCTCCTGTTCTACATCCCACACGAACCCGTCCTGAATACCTTTATCACCGATTATCTTGGCCCCTTGATATCGCATGACGGAGAGCACGGATCGGCGCTTGTACACACGCTGCGTGTCTATCTGGATTCCAACCTTTCCAAGCAAGAAGCTGCCGAAAAGCTGTTTATCCATCGGCAAACCCTGTACCATCGGTTGGAGAAAATCGCTGAGTGTCTCGGGGAAGATTACGTCTCACCCGATCGCAGAATCTGCCTCGAGATAGCCTTGCGGGCCTTGCATTTGGTACATCAAGACCATGTCAAACATGAATTCCGAACGAAATGATCGTCTGATTTCACGATACCAAAGAAAAAAGGCGTGCGAATCATTCGAGATTCGTTCACGCCTTCTTACTATGGAGGAGGATAATCATTACGGGGAAAGTAGTGTGATGTAATCTATGAGGAAATTTTTCTGATCTACTTTGCAGGGACGATTCTTAATTGCTCGTTGGTTTTGAGAATCTTGCCAAATCCAGACAAAAAATCACAAAATATAAAAAATAGGAAAAAATTCCAGCTGGTACCTTATCTCTATTCAATCCGTTCCATTACCGGCAGAAAATCGCTCCAGATCAGCTCCATTAGAAGCTGCTGGTTCCAAAGGTCGCCTGGTGTGTCCATCAATCGAATAGCCTGATGCTGCATCGCTTCCTGCACCAGATTGTAACTAAAACGACCATTCCCCTCCACACCATGCCGCGTGAAAATCTCTTGCAGTTTGACGGTGAGCTCTTTCTTCGTTTCAGCACTGATCAAATAACCTGCATTCGTTACACCTTGCTCCACGATTTCCACCAGCTGCGCGGCGGTATAGTCCGGGAAGTGGATGTACTTCTTGAAACGCGAGGCAAGTCCCGGATTGCTCATCATCAGCCGCGCCATCTCATCCGGATAGCCTGCCAGAACCACGACTAGATTTTCTGCATGTCTGGTCATTTCTTCTACGAGCGTGTGAATCGCTTCTTTTCCGAAATCTTGTCCTCCGCCCAACAGAGCATAGGCCTCGTCGATAAAAAGAACACCGCCCAGGGCTTGTCTCACCTTTCTCCTGGTAAGAGCCGCTGTCTGTCCTACGTACTCCGCTACCAGATCGGCTCGGCTTGCTGTCACCAGATGGCCTCGCTTCAAATACCCGATTTCGTGCAAAATTTCGGCGTACAGTGCGGCGACAGTTGTTTTTCCTGTTCCCGGATTTCCGGTGAATACAGCATGCAGCTCGATGGGACTCATCTTCAAACCGCGAAGGCTGCGCTCTTTTTGTACGCTGACAAACGCCGCGATTTTCTTCAGCTCTTCTTTCACCTGATCCAATCCGATCAAGTGCTGCAGACGATCTCTCGCTGTCTGATCCATTGTCTCTGATCCTTCAGACGAAATATTTTCAGGATACAGGATGGTAAAGTCATCCCACTGCAAGTCGTTTCCTGCCGTGGATCTCCCTTTGGCAAAAATCGCGTCTAAAATCAAATTGGTAACCGTTCTGGCATTGCCAAAGGAATCATCGACCCGCGATTTTTCGATACGCTGACGCAACTGAGTTATCGCCTCATCCGTCAGGGTAAAGTCGTTGCGATCCGCGACCTGCTGCGCGATCATGACCAATTCTTCGGTTGCATAATCAGGGAGCAGGAAGTGTCCTGTTTCAGGAAAACGGCTGTACAGCCCCGGATTGGTGTAAAGGAAATGGCGCATTTCTTCGGGATAGCCTGCCAGCATGACCACAAAACGTCCCGCATATTCGCCACCTGTCATTGCTGCAACCAAGGTGTCGATGGCGGCCTGTCCGTAATCACTGCCCGAGCTGTCTGCCCTCTTCAGACTATAGGCTTCATCAATAAAAAGCACGCCACCGTCAGCACGTTTGACCGCATCCATGACACGTTGCTCGGTCTGTCCGACATACGCGCCTACCAGGTGAGAACGGTCTACCTCGATGAGCTGCCCCTGTGTCAAGAGCCCCAGCTCTTTGTACAATCGTGCAATCAGCCTGGCTAGTGTGGTTTTGCCTGTACCGGGATTTCCCATCAAGACGAGGTGAAGCGGCAATTCATCCTGCATATGCCAGCCCTTTTCCTCGCGCTTTTTCCGATATTGCAAAAACTGGGCAAGCTGACGAACCCGCTCCTTGATCTCGTCCAAGCCAATAAGGTTCTCAAGCTCATCCAGTGCAGAGGGTTCGTGTGTAAGCTTCGGCTGTTGCTTCTCCATCACAGACCGGCTATGCCATAGAGACTGTAGTCTCACCTGCTGTCCGACCAGGATTCGTATCGTCTCCTGCAACTGCCCTAATAGCTCGGATGAAAAAAACACTCCAGATAACGATGAAGCATATGCGTCTACCTGCTGCTCCAAACGCTGCAGCAGCTGTTCCCGCTCCTGATACAGCTGGAGGAGACTTTGTGCCAAATCCTCGTACTCTGGATCGGATAATTCCATAGCCAGCTCATGTATGGAAGTAGCATCAGATTGCCAATTCAAAAGGGCGCTTTTCTCCTGATTCGCAAGGTTAATCAGGACTTCTACATTTCTTCTTCGCGTAACGACGTTATCTGTCTCACGAAGAGTCGGAAAGGTGTCAGCGAACGTCTGCTCTGCTGCTAGTTGACTCGTCTTCACTCGCAGCATCAGCTCCATGGCTGGACGATATGCAGGGTCCAAGAGCATGGCCCTCTCCAACCACTCCAGTGCTAATCGATGGCCGCCACTTTTGCCGAGCCGAATAGACGACAAATGGGTCAGGACCACCGCTTCTGCCTGGTCTAATCGGATATCCGGAGCGGACTTCCTCCGCTGCTCGATTTCCTGTAAATACCCGATGCAGGTCCCTTCCGATACTTCTCCCGTTTTTGGAGGCTCGATCCGCCACCGCTCGATCGTAGCGAACAGATCCTGTTCTTGCTGCTGATGCATATGCATGCTCCTCCCGTTCCAAACCTTCCTTCCTGTTGTAGCATAATTATCCTTTCCTGAAAAGAAAGCCTTGCTTTCCGGCAGTACAAAAAAAGAAATGCGCAGCTCCATGCACTACTGGAACTACGCTTTCTTCTATCGTGTCCTATACCTGAATATTGCCCATTTCCACGTCTGCGGAAAAGTGCGCTCGTGCAGCGTCAAAAACTTCCTCTTCTGACTCAGCAGCAATTTTGAATGACGTAACCACTTTCGCACCGCTGCGAACCTGCACATGATACTGCGAATCCCCGTCGTAGGTAGAGGCAAAATTATACTCTCTGCCATTCACATTCAACTTTCGTTCCACAGTGGTCACCTCCCGCCATAGTGTGCGCAGGATGAACCTATTTTACCCAGAGATAGGGGCAAACTTCATTTCCTAAACCGGAGAGAATTGAGAAAGCACGACCGATTTCTCTACTACCTCGCCTGTCGGAAGTCCGACCTGCAAGGTACCAGTATCCTCGTTCTCACCAGGTAACCATCCGAACGAGAAGAGCTGACGAGAATATGCATCGTCTTCGCTCAGCGCAGCCAGCATCACCCGCAAGGTATCGCCCGTCAGGGGTACAGCCACACTTGCTCCCTGTTCGTCAGGAATGGACAGCCACTTCAACGCCTCTTCAAAATACTCCACAGTGTCCAGCAACAAGGCCACCTGCTGCCAGCTAAGTGGTGAATGGAAAGATTCAAACGGACTTGTCATGTAATCGATCATCCCTTTTTGTCACCTGGTTCATTGTCAAACAAGCTACCTTGCGCTTCTGTCCGTTTATCCGCAGCTTCACCTGCAGGTGCATTTTCCTTTGCATCATCCGATGGAAGCACCGTCTCAAAAACAATCGTTTCGACGCCTTCGATCAGATTTCGTCCGATGCCACCCTGCTCGTTGACATTTACCTGATCCGTCTGCACGATTTGCCACTCGTTCGTGGCAGTCAAAGCGTACATGGTATCATCCACGTTGAGAGCAAGCAGCTGATGCGGGCTAGTCTTTCTTTTACGGATCAACTGTACGCCTTTTCCTGCTCGTCCTTGCAGAGGAATGTCAGCGATCTTCGTGCGTTTCACGACCCCATCAGTCGTAATCAAACTGAAAATACGAGAGTCATCCGATTCGATTGGCAGCACAGAGACGAGTTCATCCTCTTTTGCCAGCGTAATGGCCTTCACGCCGCTTGAAGCACGGCCAGTTGCACCAACTTCGCTGGTCAAGAAACGTATGCCCATACCATCACGGGTTGCCCCGAGGAATCCACCTTGATCATCGCGTACGAAAACCGCAATAAACTCATCATCTGCCGATTTCAGCTTGGCCGCTACCAAGGCATTCGAACGATTGGTTTCGTACTCCGCCAAAGCCGTCTTCTTGATCAGCCCACTTTGGCTGACATGATAAACGAAGAGCGGCTGTTTGAAGTTCTCGACAACGGTAAAGCCCACAATACGCTGCTGTTTTTCCAGTGGGATCACGTTGACGAGTGCTGAGCCGATATCCTTCCACTTATCATCCGGGAAAGAATTCACCAGGGTGGCAAAGTACTTCCCGTCTTGCGTAAAGAAGAGAGCCGTATGGGATGTGTTCGTCTCTACGAAATGACGGACCCTGTCTCCTTCTTTGACGCCACAGGTCTCGATCGTCCCGCCCATCGACTTGAAGGAACGCGGACTCGTCCGTTTGATGTAGCCTTCATTTGTGAGGGTCACGATGCAGTCTTCCGCATTGATCTGCATGGCGATATCGATCTTGATCTCCTCGATTTCACCCTGAATCACGGTACGTCGTTCTTCGGAAAATCTCTTTTTGCACTCATTCAATTCGGCTGTAATCACCTGAATCAGCTTTTTCTCGCTAGCCAGAATCGATTCCAGCTCTTTGATCTCTTTACCCAGAGTAGCCAGTTCTTTTTCCAGCTTCACAATGTCCAGCCGTGTCAAAGATGCCAGCTGAATGCTGAGAATAGCATCTGCCTGAATATCCGTAAAACCGTACTTTTCCATGATATTGCGCTTGGCGTCTGCGCGATCTTCCGAGTCCATGATCGTGTCCACGATCTGTCTGAGTATCGATTTGGCCTGAATCAGACCTTGAACGATGTGCTCACGGTTGGTCTTCTTGTCCAAATCGTACTGAGAACGTCTAGTAACGACTTCCTTCTGGTGATCGATGTACGCTCCCAGAAGGCCTTTGAGACCCATTTGTCGGATGGTTCCCTCGTAGATCACGTTCATGTTGTAATTGTAGTAAATTTGCAGATCTGTATTTTTATATAGATAATGAAGGATTCCCTGCTCATCCGCTTCTTTGCGAATGTCGATGACGATGCGCACTTGCTTGAGCTCGGCTTCCTTGCGTCCCGTCTCGTCTCGTACCGCAAGCGCTCCTTCGATTTTGCGCTCCATCACCAGCTCATCAATCTGCGCAACCAGCTTGGATTTGATGACCTCATAAGGAATCTCGGAGATGACGATCTTCTTGATCTTGCTGCCTTTTGGTTCCTCGACATGCGTCTTGCCACGGATGATGAATTGCCCCCGTCCGGTTTCAAACGCTTTGCGAATCCCCGATATCCCCTGAACGATACCACCAGTTGGAAAGTCCGGTCCTTTTACATGCTGCATCAGTTCATCCAATGAGATGTTCGGGTTTTTCATTTGAGCGATAGCCGCATCGATCACTTCACCTAGATTGTGCGTCGGAATGTCAGTAGCAAACCCCACGGCAATACCCGAAGCCCCGTTGACCAGCAGGTTGGGAAAACGAGCAGGCAGTACAGCAGGCTGCTGTGCCGAATTGTCGTAGTTGGGAATGAACGTGACGGTATCCTTTTCAATATCGCGCAGCATCTCACTCGCCAAGGCAGATAGTCGGGATTCCGTATAACGCATCGCTGCAGGTGGGTCAGCATCCAGGCTACCGAAATTTCCGTGACCTTGAATAAGCACCTGGCGCATCTTCCACCACTGCGCCATACGAACCATCGTCTCATAGATCGCAGAATCGCCGTGAGGGTGATAGGTACCCATGACGTATCCCACTGTCTTTGCGGATTTGCGGTACGGTTTATCGAAGGTGTTGCCTTCCTGATACATCGCATACAAAATACGTCGCTGTACCGGCTTCAGCCCATCACGTGCGTCTGGAATCGCCCGAGACAAAATAACCAGATTGGCGTAATCTCCAAAACGCTTGCCCATGATTTCAGCAAAGCTTTGTTCAATAATCTGATTGGAAAGCATCCTTATTCATCCTCCCCCACTTCAAAGGTGACGTGGCTTTCGATCCACTCGCGTCGTGGAGGTACTTTATCGCCCATCAGGACAGTGACCAGCTTTTCACTCAGAGCGAGGTCATCAATCTGCACTTTGATCAGCTTTCTCGTTTCCGGATCCATCGTCGTCTCCCACAGCTGGTCTGCGTTCATTTCACCCAGACCTTTGTAGCGCTGTACTTCTGCACCGCGTCCAAGCTGCTTCAGGGCTTGCTCCAGCTCAAAGTCACTCCAGCAATAAATGTTCTCGGCCTTTTTGGACTTGCCCTCTTTTTTCACCTGATAGAGAGGGGGTTGTGCGATATACAGATGACCCGCCGCAATCATCGGTCGCATGTAGCGGAAGAAAAAAGTAAGGAGCAGAGTTTGAATGTGAGAACCATCTACGTCTGCGTCAGACATGATAATGACTTTGTCAAAAGCGCAGTTTTCAATCGAAAACTCTTCCCCGATATCGGTCTCCAGCACCTCAAGAATGGTGCGGAATTCCTCGTTGGCCAATACATCGGAAAGCTTGGCCTTCTCTGTATTCAACGGCTTTCCTCTTAAGCTGAACAAAGCCTGGAATTCGGAGTTTCGCGCCTGTTTAGCAGAACCGCCTGCAGAATCCCCCTCCACCAAGAACAATTCATTGCGTTTCGGGTCTTTATACTGCGGAGGTGTGAACTTTTCCGAAATAGACTTGCGCTTTTTGGAAGACTTCCCTTTTTTGTCGCCGCGGAGTGCTTCCCGCTGTTTGCGCAATTCCTCGCGTATTTCAGCAGAACGCAGGGCTTTGTCAATCAACAGCTTGCCTACTTCCGGATTTTCCTCGAGGAAGAAGCCCAGTTTTTCTGAGATAATCTGTTCGACAATGGTCCGTGCTTCTTCGTTGCCCAGCTTGTCTTTGGTTTGCGACTCGAACTGGACGTCTGCCATCTGCAAGGACAGCACACCCAGAAAACCTTCGCGCAAATCATTTCCAGTCAGGTTGGGATCTTTTTCTTTCAGATACCCTTTTTTACGGGCAAATTCATTAAAAATTCTCGTCGTTCCATTTCGAAAACCGGTGACATGCGTTCCACCATCTGTGGTCACAATCGAGTTGACGTAGGAAACTAGCGTTTCTGCATAGCCATCGTTGTACTGGAAGGCAAGCTCCACGTAGATATTATCCCTTTCCCCTTCAAAATAGATGATGGGATGCAAGGTTTGCTTTCCTTCGTTCAGATAGTCCACATAGGATTTCAAGCCGTCTTCAAAATAAAACTCTTCCCGTTTCTTTTCGGCACCGCGCTCGTCAATCAGCACCATGCGCAGTTTTTTCAGTAAAAAGGCTGTTTCACGGAAACGGTCACGAATGGTTTCATAATCAAATCTGGTGTTCCCAAAGACAGCTTCATCCGGGAGAAAGCGGACCGTTGTCCCTGTTCTTTTGGTATTCCCGACCACTTCCAAATCGGTTACTGGTTTGCCTACATGCTCGATGCCCTTTTCGTCCACTTCATAGGCAAAGCGCTGCTTGTGGATTTTTCCTTCACGATGGATCTCCACTTCCAGCCATTTGGATAAGGCAACAACGACACTGGAGCCGACGCCGTGCAAGCCACCGCTTTTCTTGTAGCCGCCACCGCCAAACTTTCCTCCCGCATGAAGCGTCGTAAAAATGACCTCAGGAACCGGACGTCCGGTCTTGTGCATGCCAGTAGGAATTCCACGGCCGTGGTCTTCTACACTGACACTGCCATCCTTGTACAAAGTCACAATAATACTGTCGTTCACACCGGCCAGCGCCTCGTCCTTTGCATTGTCAACAATCTCCCAAAGCAGATGATGCAGACCTCTGCTACCGGTAGAGCCTATGTACATTCCAGGCCGTTTGCGAACGGCGATCAAGCCTTCCAGGACCTGAATATCTTCTTCTGTATACGTTAGTGTGTGGAGTGTGTCTGTTTCCTTCAATCGCGCTCTCCCCTCTGCCATTTGCAACTTCACTGGAAAGACTTGCAGTTAAAAGCCAATGAGCAAGACTTCCACTGCCTTGTCATGATCCATTCATCCAACATTTTCAAGTGTGAGGATTAAAAAATCCTGTCCTTTACACATATCGGTCAAAAAACGCGAACACTTAATCGCTATTGTACCGTATGCTTCCTCTTGTATACAACGCCCATGCTTTTTTCGTGGAGAAAAGCCAGCTTGCATACACCGGATCAATCGACTGAACCTGTATCGCGTGGTCTGTACAAAATACACCCGATGGACCAAAAAAGCCACCTCACCTGTAGCGAGATGGCTGTTTGAGTCACGATTAGACACTCAAACATGCATATGCTCAAAAGTGTTGAATCCGTGTTCTCGGCATGGTTACAGGCAAGGAATCTTGTATAGTGTAGCACTAGACATCAGGAAAGGTCAAAGACGCAACGACTATCCATTTGTGTCATTCTGCTGACGATTCCTTAATAATTCTTCCAAATCGATATAATACCTTCCAGAATCGCGAAATTGTCCCAGAGCAATTCTCCTGCACACGTCAGCACCGCTGGCAGCACCGAGCATGACAGAGGAAGCAAGCTGCGGCCAAGTCAAGATGCTCGTCCCAACCTCTTTTAACGATTCCTTCAACCGTGAAGACATGGACTCGTAGCTGACGATTTTCATCACAAACGGAATTTTTTCCTGATTGCTCAGATTCTTCAGGCTCTCCACATCCAGATCTTCCACCAGTCCGTGAAAAATGGGCCGGTTGGGTTCCAGATCAAACCGCTCGACATCAATCAATCCCCTGTCGCTCGTATCCATGACGACCGGAATGCCCAGCTCTCTAGCCTTCAGCCGAATTAACACCTTGACATCCAGGCTGTCACATTCATCCAATACGAGATTGAGCTTTCCTCCGTCCATCAGAAAAAGATCGATGTTCTCCTCGTTGATTCCTTGTGTGTAGCAAACCACTTTTATAAACGGATCGATTTCTGCGATTTCTCTGGCACTCACGACGACTTTCGGTACCCCAAGCTCATGGACACCTGCGCGAATGCGATTCAGATTGGACAGCTCCAGCGTGTCAAAATCGGCCAGGCGAAGTTCCCCCACGCTCCGTTCCATGACTAGTGTCATCGCGATCGATTGACCTACTGAAAGACCAATAATGCCGACTTTTTGCTGGCAGAGGATAGCTTGTTCTGCCATCGTTATTTTGTTCCGGTTGCGGTTTGTGCGTACAAACACGAATTCTTCTTCATCCAGCAAGTGAACAATTGTGTTCTTCCAGGGATAATAAACCCAAACCCCCAGTTCTTCGATACGGGCGTCCCCTACCTGCCGAGCTACTTCCGCCTGTAATTCTTCCTGGCTCCACCTTCGATCTGGATTCGTTGCCTTGACCCACTCCTCCTTTTGGCCCAGGAAGGAATCCACCACATCCAAATTTGGATTGGCTTCCATCAATTCCTGCAGGCGCTCACTATCCTCCTGTTGCGAAAGGCGGAAAAAGCTCGGTTTGTAGGTCCATTGCTCCTGTCCTTCTCTAGTTAAGGTTTGCAGCAATGCAGTTATGCTTTGCACCAGTATTCACCTCTTTTTGCAGATTGGGTATGTACTACAGATAAATCCTTTGACCCGAGACCATTTTCATCAATGGCTTGATACGGAAATCGAGGTTATAGACTGCAGGCTGTTCGTGCACAGGGGACTCAGGCCTCCAATATTTATAAAATGCGCGACGTACCGCGTCATGAGAGGTTGAGGGGAGCAGATGTGATTCCGGCATATCGGTCAAACGAAAGCCGCAGCCATCCATATAACGTTTTACATGAGGCGGCATAATCAGATAGCTGGTTTGGAATTTGCGACTTTTCAGAAAGCGAAATGCTCCTCGAAGTAGGATTCGAAACAGATGTCGCTTATGGAAATCCAGACGTTTTCGAGTTTGTTCATCCAATTCAGATGCGGGCACGTCCAACAGAGGATGATAGGCAAAGCGAGAAAACTCTGCCGCGCGTTTTTGGACACTGCTTTTGGAAAAGATCTCAAAACAATCAAGCTCTTTGTCGACCAACACCCTGACACTGACCAAAGGGAGTAATACCCCCTCCATTTGCTGGGTAATGATAAAGACTTCTGTCTTTTTATGGCTGTCGGTAGCAATATCTTCAAACGTCAGCTGATCGTGCAAATAATGGGCATTATAACTGCAATTCACGATGTCTTTTACGGTTTGCTGCAACCGATCATCCTCTCTTCCCACTCTTCTGCAAACGTACGCTGCTGCATCCAACGATGCGTTCTCAAACGCCTCCCCATGCTGAGTCAATCTGTCATACATGCTCGTAAGCTGTTCGTTTCGAAAAGAGGGCGGCGGCACCTCCAGCAATACCTTCAAAGGGATGGTAGCGTACTTACTGGAAGCAAACGGGACTTCCTGTGGCAACGGAACAACAGCTGTTGTGGAATGTACGGACATATTCATGACTCCCCTCCAATCTATAGCCATGTATAAAAAGGTTTTTCATAAACGAAAAATTCTACAAATTTTGATAGTTTCCTCCATTTTTATATAATATTTTCCAATTATGACCCCGTCCGTTCAGGGCAACCTAGTAAGGCACAATGCTGCGATTGACAAAAGGGGGGATTTTTGTGATCAGCGCCACCAAGCCATTCGTCAAATTTCATCGCTACGACCAGGAGCTGGTTTCCGATATTCAAGCGCTTAACTCGTCTGGCTATCACAAGGACGACATCTGGGTGATCAAGTGGAACCCTGACAAAAACCACTCCAATCAGCGAGACAATTTCTATAAATTCAGCACCCATTTTGAAAGTGCAGTCGGCGACATCGACAGCAAAGCTCACTTCTTCGACAACGGCGGAGAGGAGATACGCACCAGATTGGAAAAGCTAGGCTTGACCAAAGACGAAGCATCCACTTTATTTCGGGAGTTGCAGGAGACAGACTACACCTGCTTATTGGTAGTCCGCGATTTGAAGGATGAAATTATAAAAATGCATTAGACCAGAAAAAAGAGAAGTCACTGTAGGAAACAATTGCAGTGACTTCTCCATATAGCAGAAAAGCTATTCGTTATCTTTGATCAATTCGATGCCTTCCAGTACCTCATTCAGCTTCTCATAAACCTCATTCTCTTCGTTCTCTTCCAGTGGAACCATCTCGCCGCCATCCACCTGGAATACGAAGATATCTACTTCCTCGTCCAGTTCTTCTTCGCTATCATCATCCTCGATAGCTTCTGTCAAAGCGATATATTCTTTACCGTTCAGATCAAACAGGGCAATTACTTCAAAATCACCCAACGGTTCACCATTTTCGTCATCCAGTGTGATGATGTCACCTAATTCGAGGTCTTTATTCTCTTCCGTCATTGCGTTCACGTCCTTACGATGTTATTGGCTCTTCGACTACATCATACCGTTTTTTTCCGGTAGACGCAAACAGGCGAATGATGCTATTCAACAGGCAATCGTACTTCGAAGGTAGTGCCTTCGTCAAGTTTACTTTTCACTGTGATCGTACCGCCGTGATGGGAAATAATCTTGAAGCTGACCATCAATCCAAGGCCTGTCCCTGAGGCTTTCGTCGTGTAAAACGGCTCACCCAGCTTTGCGATCCGATCCTCCGGAATCCCGCACCCCTCGTCCGTAAAGGATATCACCAGCATCCCTTCTTCACGACCGACTGATACCGTCACTGTTCCACCGCCTGGCATGGATTCGATGGCGTTCTTTAACAAGTTGAGAAAGACC
This sequence comes from Brevibacillus invocatus, assembly GCF_003710915.1. Lineage (GTDB taxonomy): Bacteria > Bacillota > Bacilli > Brevibacillales > Brevibacillaceae > Brevibacillus > Brevibacillus invocatus. The sequence goes on from NZ_RHHR01000019.1 coordinate 70,591, forward strand.
TGTTTTACTTGATTCTCCTCACAGTTGATCGCTGGCAGATCAGGTGCGTAGTGTGTGACGATCTGCACATTATGCATGATCGCATGGGTTTTGCCCAACGTAATGATATGTTCCAGCAAGGGTTTGATTTCACATTGTCGGTGAACGACTACCTGAGGCTTGGCGAGGACTAGGAATTCACTGATGATGAACTCGATGCGATTCAATTCAGACAGCATGATGGAAAAGTACTCTGGCTTTCCACCTTGGGTTTTCAGAAGCTGCACAAAGCCCTTCAACGACGTCAACGGATTGCGGATTTCATGTGCTACGCCAGCAGCCATTTGACCTACGACAGAGAGCAGCTCTGTTTTTCGAATCATTTCCTCGGCCTGCTTGCGCTCTGTCACATCCTGCAAAAAACCAATAACAGCGGGCTGTCCTTTATAGGAACTCGTCTTCTGGAGCACTTCGACTTCAATGATGTTGCCATTTCTGCACATTCCCCGAAACTGATAGCGAAGATTGGAACTGTCTCCTTCCAGTCTGCGCTTCTGATTTCGCCGCACCATCGTCCTGTCTTCGGGTACAACCAGTTCAACCGCTGTCATGCGTACCATTTCTTCCTGGGTATAACCAAACATATCTGCAAGGGAGGGATTGACGTAGACAAAGCCCGGCTGTTCCACATAGGCGATGTATACACCGATCAGCGTATCCTCGACCAAGCTGCGATACAACTCTTGCGTTTCAAGCAATTGCTGCTCAATCCACTTTCTTTCCGTAATCTCCGTAGTGGAACCTACTACCTCGCGGACTGTTCCCCCTACAATAACTGGGGATAATGTAGTGGTAAAGGTTCTAGCCCCGATGCTCGATTCATACTCCACGACATGGCCATTGTACGCTTTTTCAAACAAAGGTAGAATATCAGTCACCTTGCATGTCAACAAAATCTCTTCGATCCGCTTGCCCTGCAAATGCTGGGTCGTCAATCCAAATTCCTGAGCTATCTTCCCTTCTGATAGCGTGACCACAAATTGCCCTTCGTGATTTCGAGAATACTTGAAAATCTGATTGTGCACATTTTCCACTGTGCGCAACAATTCATCCGTGAAAGGAATCTCGCTAACCCCCGCTACACGTGCTTGCAAAGATCATGCACCTCTTTACGCAAATGCTTTTGGGACATTATTCACCATTCGGCTGTATTTTCCTCTTTTTGTCAGAAACATTCTGCAAAATGGGCCTGATCAGAAAGCTCGGCAGCGACTAGCTTTTGGAAATGCACAAGAAATCCATTACTTCTATGTTTAGAAAACTTGGCTACGCCAAGCTTTTGGCGGAGCCTTAGTTGCACTTATACTATCTTCCGCTAATCTTTTTAGCGCTTTAGCGCACTTAAACTTTCCGATAGTAGAACAAAAAACAATCCGCCGTTTGGGCAGATTGTCGGATGACCTACTCGTTGTATTCTTGCAAAACACCTTTTTCCATAAGGAATGCTTCCTCGGCCTGCAAAATCGCAATAATGGCATCTCGCTTCGCGTACAATCCCGCAGACGCGAGTCGACTTTCTATGAATCTCAGCATTTCCTCAAAATCAATGATCTGAATTTCTTGATCACCCACGAATGAAAACCTCCCTTTCTCTCAACACGTTTTTCATTCTACACGATGAGTCGCTTTCTTCCAACTCATTCCTTATCGGTCATCGCGTCATTCCAAAAGAGCACGTCGCTCATACATGATGCGCAGCCTGCGCAACCCGCGATGTGAAATCATTTTGATACTCGATTCTGTTTTTCCCAACACATCGGCAACCTGACTGATCTTAAGACCGGCAAAATAGCGGAGAGTCAGCACGTCCTTTTGACTGCGGGACAACAAGTCTAGGCGATTTCGAAGCAGACTGAACTCCTCACTCGTCAGCGCATGCAGCTCTGGCTGCCAGGTGTCATCTGTTTCACTGCCCAGCATTTCTGCCTGATCGACGGGAACCTCCCTGTGTTTGCGAACATAATCAACATACGTATTATGTGCAATTCGAAAAATCCAGGATGCAAATGGATACGCCCGGCTGTATTGCTCGAACTTTTCCCACGCTTTCATAAAGACGACTGTAGTCAAGTCATCCGCATCCCAGCGATTTCGCACACGGGAACGCAGATAACAATTGATCCGTCCAAAAAACTCGCTGTACAATTCGCAAAAAGTGCGCGATTCATAATAACTTCCGTCCGCTTTGGTAGTTGCCGATGGGGGAGCAATCGTCTGCACTGCCATACCCATCTTGAAATCCTCCAACCTGGAAGCACTCCGTATTATCCGAGATAAGTGAATATTCTACCTATACTCTAACTCGGTAATACGAATGACGGGGCATAAAGTGACAAATTTTACAAAAAATTTATACTTCTTTATTATTTCAATGCTTGATCCAGCTCAGCAACGATATCGACTACCGCTTCGATCCCGACCGAAAGTCGAACCAGCCCCATCGTGATCCCCGTTGCTTTTCGTTGCTCTTCCGTAAAGGCACGGTGGGAGGTTGTGACGGGGTGTGAAACAGAAGTCTCTACCCCCGCAAGAGACGGCGCAAAGGATATCCAATTCAGTTTGCGGTAAAAGGAATAGATTTGGCTTTCATCTGCTAGAGAGAAGGAAATCATCGCTCCTTGTTTATTACGGGCAAAAAAACGGGTGTGCGCTTCACTTGGATAATACACTTGCGAGACCGCGGGATGGTTTCTCAAAAAGTCAGCTACCTGGCTGGCATTGTCACATTGCCGTTCCATCCGAATCGCCAAGGTCTTGAGTCCACGTGCCGTCAGCCAGGCTTCAAACGGGCTAAGAGATGCGCCGTAGTTGACGACGATTTCTCGCGCACGACTAACCAGTTCTTTTTTTCCTACGAGAACCCCGGATGTCACATCGCTGTGTCCTCCAATGTATTTCGTTGCGCTATGAACAACCAGATCCGCACCGAGCGTGAAAGGTTGAACCAGGTATGGAGTCGCGAATGTATTATCTACCATCACTGTCAGGTTAAACTGCTTGGCCTGTTTGATCCAATACGGCATATCCACAACAGTCAGAAGAGGATTCGTGATAGTTTCCAGGAAAAACAGGCGCGTGTTTGGACGTACATATCCTTCAAGTGTGGTCAGTTCATTGAGATTGATGCATTCCAGCTCGATGCCTACTCGGGACAGCTCCTTGTGCATCAATGCATAGGTCCCACCGTAAATTTCATGGGATGCTAGCACGTGATCCCCTGTTTTCAGCACAGCCAGCAAGCCTGCCATGATGGCTCCCATACCTGAAGCTGCACTGACCCCTTCTTCTGCGAACTCCAAAGCTGTGATCGCATCGGCCAGCTCCGTAGGGTTGGGATTTCCGTTTCGAGAATACAAGTACTCCCCTTCACCTGCATAATATTGCTCCACCTCTTCCAACCCCTGGAAAGAAAATACGGAGGTTTGATAGATTGGAGTCGATTTGCTTCTTGCATGTCGCAACGGTTGATGGCTGATGTGTACTGCCTTTGTTTCAAATTTTTCTCCCATTCCGCTCACCCTTGTCATTTTTCCTTACATCATAACATGAATCGAAAATAGATACATAGAGGATTGGCATTTTACCTATAGATTGTGCTATAATTCGAAACCGTAGCTCACTCACAGCTAAAAAGCGAAGGAAGGTGCATGAGATGAAACGACTGTTTCCTACTATTCTGGCCTGTCTCACGGCAATCGCCTTGGTCGCTGGTTGTTCAAGTGGCGGCAATGAAGCCGAAACCACACAGCCGCCGCCTCCTGTTGCGAAGGAACCTGTCTCTAAAGAGCCGGCACAACCGCCTGGACCAACAGGTGAGAAGAAGTACGACAAAGCTCCGGAAATGCAGATTGACAAGAATAAAGATTACCAAGCTACCATTTCTACCAGCATGGGTGATATCACTATCGATCTTTTTGAGAAAGATGCACCCATCGCAGTGAACAATTTCGTTTTCTTAGCGAAAGACAAGTTCTACGACAATGTTACTTTCCATCGTATCATCAAGGATTTCATGATTCAGACTGGTGACCCACTCGGTACAGGAATTGGTGGACCTGGGTATACGTTTGAAGACGAGCTGAACAATGGTCATAAGTACGAACCCGGTGTAGTCGCGATGGCAAACGCTGGCGCGAATACGAATGGTAGCCAGTTCTTCATCGGTTCTGGTAAAGAGGTTGAGGGTCTGGAGCATGTTCCGAACTACACGATCTTTGGAAAAGTGACAGGCGGGATGGACATCGTTCAAAAGATCGCAGCAGTTCCAGTAAAAGCAAATCCGCAAACCAACGAACAAAGTGTTCCCGAGCAACCGATTACGATCAAATCCGTTACCATTATCGAAAAATAAAAGGTACAAGCAGAAAAGCACCGCGCGAAACGCGGTGTTTTTCATGTTCCTCCGCTGGAATAGACTTCACATGTTGATGATATCCTCTTTTCCGATATTAAATCATACAGCTTTCGCGAAAAAAGTTTTAGACTGGCCAAAAAAATAAGCGATAGTCTTGAGAAAGAAAATAAATTCTTAGACTATCGCTGTTATTTTATTCATTTTTTGCGCGTCTTAGAAGGTCAGCAACGAAATCTGATTTCTGATCAGAGTGTGCCAACAACGATGCTTCTTCGATATACCATGATGGCCACTCAGAATCATATTCACTAATTGTTATTTCTTCGTCCAAACCCAACATATACCACCCCCCTTTATCCTTTCACATTGGTTTTAATCACCCACGTCAGTCTAATCCTTTATTTTCTTCTGACATCTCCCCGCTATGCAAATCGGCCCAGAAAGAACTAGGGGGAAACGCTTACTTTTTCCCTAAAAATAACGATTATCCAAAAAGTAAATAGTACCTTGGTACCGATTCCCTCTTGCGTTCTTCCCTTTTTACCTCTAAACTATGCAAAGACCCGATTCGCTTCCGCAATGTTTAGCAATAAGCGAAAAGGAGTGGTTCCTACATGTTTGAACGTGAAGCGCATTTGCGCTTTTTCTTCTATTTCAACAGTTTTGGTTTGTTGCTTTTATGTCTATTTGTGACACCAACGAGTGCGCATGCTCCACAACCAATAGCATTCGCAGGACCAGCACTGCTTCCTGCTGAAAAGAATACATTGGAAAAGACTGAAACCAAATCTACCAATCCTGCACCAGATCGAAAACAAGTTCAGGTCAGCCGGGAAGATGCTGTACGCACGGTTGCCCGTAACGGACAAGTCAAAATCTCGGAGCGGGAAATGGAACTGCTTGCCCGGTTGGTATATGCGGAAGGCCGGGGAGAACCGTATGAGGGACAAGTGGCAATTGCTGCTGTTGTATTGAATCGGGTAGCGTCACCTGGATTTCCTAACACGGTTCGGGAGGTTATTTATGCTCCCAATGCGTTTTCACCCGTCCATGACGGCAATCTGAGCTCTAAATCAAATGAAAGCACACGAAAGGCTGTACGGGATGCTGTAGCAGGACATGATCCAACGAATGGCTCTCTCTATTTTTTCAATCCAAACACGGCAACATCGTCCTGGATCTGGTCAAGAACGCAAACGCTAAGAATATCCAACCATATTTTTGCTAAATAATTTTAACAATACTTTATTATTTTTTTATCCACAGTTTACTTTCTTCTGTTATGATCTCTTCGTAAGCTCTTTTTCAACGCATTGAGAAGTGAACTGATGTCGTGTTCACGACTGGAATTCATCACCGTATGCATGGTTAGATGGTTCGCTCCATGAATTATGCATACGGTGATGAAAACTGGATCTTGCATTTGGTTTTGGGTGAGAGCAAAACCAAACGGAGATCTCATCAGCTCTCTTTCTCAATCGCCCCCAATTGACTCAGGCATTCCTGCATAGGAATGCCCTTTTTTTATTTTCACTAAAACCCGTAAACAGACATTCCGCCATCTACTGCCAATGTTTGCCCGCTGATGTAGGCAGCAGCATCCGACGCAAGAAAGATCGCAGGTCCGACCAGCTCCTCCACATCTCCAATACGACCGCTTGGCGTACGCTGCAGCACCTCCTGCAAAAACGTCTCGTCACTCAGCACCCCTTCTGTCAAAGGTGTGCGGAAATACCAAGGTGCAATCGCATTCACATTCACACCAAATTTGCTCCATTCCAATGCGAGGATACGTGTCATCTGGATCACACCCGCTTTGCTGGAGCCATACGCCACTCCTGTACGAAGTGCTACGATTCCGCCTACTGAAGCAATATTGATGATCCTGCCGTACTTTTGTTCACACATGACCCTGCCCGCCGCCTGACTTAGCTGGAAAGTGGCCTTCAGGTTCAGATCCACGACACGATCCCATTCTTCTTCGGATACTTCATGTGCCTTTTTACGTATGTTCATCCCTGCGTTGTTCACCAGGATATGCAGACCTCCCAGTGTCTCAATCGTTTTGGCAACCACTTCGTCCGCTGTCCCCGAAGCTGTCAGGTCGGCTGCGATCGGGAATGCTGTTCCGCCCTTCTGTTCGATCTCCTGCACTACCTCCTCCAGATCAGTAGCTGTGCGTGCCACCACGGCTACCTTCGCTCCTGCGTCTGCAATTCCAACCGCAAGTGCTCGTCCAATCCCTCTGCCAGCTCCTGTCACAATGGCTGTTCTGTTCGTCAAATCAAATCTGGTCATCATCGTTCCCCCTCTTCATGTAGGTGATTCTCCATCCATCGCCTTTTCCCTTGTCTTTTGCTACAATATACCTGTGTGGAAAGGAGGTCAATACGGTGCGGTTATACAGTCAAATGACCTTGGCAGAACTGCAGGAAGAAATGGAGTTGCTTCACCAACAGGCGGAAGAGAAAAAAAAGTCTGGTGACAATTCTCAGTTTGCCATTATTCAACAAAAGTACTTCATGGCGAAATCGTACTATCTCGGTACCAATGAGTTCCGTATCGGTGGAAAATACAGTGTTGCTGATTATGATCAGCCTTTTACAATTGAGTACTTCAACGGCGTGTTTGCTTGGGGTCGCTTTCCCGATTCAGACGAGCCAACCGGTTTTCCCGTGGGGATGTTGGAACCCTGGTTTTAAAGTTTAGTAAAAGTAAAGAAACCGGTCCTTTTTCGGGCCGGTTTTTTCATATCTGATGGTATTTCATTATCATCACACGAAAATAGGAGATGGATATACTAGAAAAAAACAGAAAGCGAGCACCCTAGCTATGGATTTTATCAATATACTCCTGCTCATTCTTCTTGCACTCGGTGTCATCGGAAACAATCCAACCGTCTCCATCGCTGTCGCCATCCTGCTATTGTGCAGGCTGATGCATTTAGATAAGGTATTTCCGATCCTTGAGCAGTACGGTTTACAGATTGGTATTATTATTTTAACCATCGGAGTACTTGCTCCACTTGCCAGCGGCAAAGTTAAGGCTGAGAATTTTTTGCTCATCTTTACGAACTGGCAATCGTTATTGGCTGTAGCAATCGGCATTTTCGTCGCCTATCTGGCAGGCAAGGGGACCTCCTTGATGACAGATAATCCGCTGGTCGTCACGGGTCTATTGATTGGAACCATCATTGGAGTGACGTTTTTCCGGGGAGTTCCGGTAGGTCCACTGATCGCAGCAGGGATCCTGGCCTTTATCCTGCAGTTTGTGCCTAAATAAGTCCGTTAGGCGTTTGTCCACCGTTGTTTGACCTGTAAACCATAAGCGAGGATTTGCTGAGGAGTGACTAGTCGAAACCCTTGTTGGGGGCGATAATCCACTTTCAACTGATCGTCACTGATATAACCAATCGTTTCTTTGTCCACCACGAACGTCCAGTTGCCGATTCTCTTGACCAGATCATCTGGTAAGGCCTCATCCCACCAAATAAAGTACTCTACGTTCATCCCGCAGCCACCGACCAGCTCTCCGTTAATTCGAATGGTTTGGGTCTCATGAACAAGCTCCTCTAGACGCTGCCGGGCTTCTTCTGTCAGCATGATGTTCATCTTTTCTCACCTTTCTAAAAACACATTTTCAAGCATCAGTATGCATCATCTTACACATCTTAGCATAAAATGCTTGAAAGGCAGCAGAAAGGACGATCTTTTATGAACATCTACGAACAGGATGGTATTTACATTGCAGAAACTGAATACTTGTCCGAGCAAGTCGTCATCTTTGGTAACACATGGGAAGAAGCCAAAGAAAAACTACTTGTTCGATTACTTGTATTAGAAATGATTGGCTAATAGAAAGGCGGGTCGCCACCAAGACCTGCTTTTTTTCACCGCCAAATGAAAGTCTCTTGCCCCGTGCTTTGACACCCCCCTCACTCACATACAGTAAGGAGCATATTCAGGTTATGCATGTGATCACATTAGATGGACAAGCTCTCGTGGCCAAGATTCGGGAGCAGACAGCCAAGCTCAATCGCAACAATGTGACGCGAACTCAGGCTTATCTCCATTTCTACCAAGAACATGAGGAGATCCATTGGGCGCTGCTCGCCCATTTGGTATCACGCAACGGCGGCTGGAATATGACGGATCTGCGTGGAGAATGGCTGCCTTTTTTGATGGACGAGTCATCAATACAGTCATACTTCTGGTTTTTGGAACGGTGCAATTGGCTCATATTTCACGATGCCTATGCTCAGCTGCTGCTCTATGCGGAAATGAAGCGGACGAAAAGAGACCTGACGTCCCTTCTAGCACCTCTCGGAGTCTCTACATTCATGCGTGTGTTCTGGCAAGCGTTTTTAACTACACAGGACAGCGCAAAGCTGACCAAAGCCTTGATTGTGAACGAACAACAGTACATTGAGCAGCGTGTGGTGCAAAAGCCAATCACTGTCCATCGCATCTTTTCAACGCTCACCTATTTCGCGCAGTCATGGTTCTCATTAACCCAGATCTTGTTTCCGTACAAAGAACACCCTACAGACAAACGTCTCCAGCTAGTCGGAATGACAGTCCATGACTTCCCTTCGCTCTCCGCACGTATCGCGATCGGGAAGGCCTTGTACGAGCTTCTCTACAAAAATGCGGTCCGCCTAAACAGCATCCGTCAATTTGCATTCCGGATCCCCCACACGGGATCTCGAGCCGATTATTGGCCACATCTTTTTACTCCGGTAAAACCATCCTCTGTGGACTATGAACATGTTTATCGCCTCCGTCTAAACGGAGATGAACGAAGAGAGGGAGCTTCAAAATTGTATAGCCCATCGTTAACAAAAGCGTGGCCTGATACCACTCACTCTGCTGCAGATGGGATAGACTGGTTTCGTGATGATGACTGGCTCAAAGTGGTTGATGAGCCGGTTGATCTCCCCTCCATCGATACCGATACCTATAATCAGACGCTACGTTGGATGGAATACGGTGTGAAAGCTGTGTCCCTCTTTGATTAAAACTGAATGTCGAAAGCCGTATCACGATCAAGCCTCAACCATTTTTCCGTGAAGAAGCTGATCCACCCATCTGTAGCAGCGTTCGAGCTGCTCCGCGCTAATTTGCTCAGAGCGATGCTCGAAAACGATTTTAACAGTCGGATTTTCCGTCCGGATGATTTTCAAATACTCTTCAATCGGAGCCCATCCAGCTCCTGGCTGACAGTCTGGAAGGGCGGGAAAATGGTTGTATGCGACTTCATCCCCTGTAATTTTTGTGGTCCACAGATGAATCGTCTCTGCGTACCTCGCGTATTTCTTCAAAACTTTCTTGGCGTCAAAATACGGATCTATCCATTCCTGAAGGAACAATCTACCCGTATCCAGGCATAGCTTTACGCGGGGGTGCTTGAGCAGTAAGTCCTCAACGATCTGCGTATCATACACATAGCGGTTGCATGCATCCAGTTCTAAAACAGGAGTGAAGAGATATTCTTCACTTTTTTTGTCTAGCCATGCAAACAGACAGGCACTCTTTTCTGCGAACTCTGCCAAGGAGTACTCGCTTTCATAGACGTATTCTCGCCGATCTGCAAACCTCCACTTCTCCCAATTCACCCTATTATCGAGAATGACCGGTTTTGGATAATGGAACAAGACATAGGCCGGCTTGAGCTCCTTTACGGATTCCAATTCTGCTTGGATCTCCTCAAACGCTGACGTGTGGCATCATCCTGATCCATGAAGAGTGCATCTCGCAAGGACTGTCCTCGTGCTCGAAGCGGATGAAAATGTATTCATAGGAAAAGATCCTCTCTATTTAGGCTGGATCAGCTCATTTAGGAAATGTTCGATCTGTGCTTTATGATGCTGGTCATGCTCGTAGAACTCGTGAACGAGGTATGAGAGCGTATAGGGCACCGCAGTACGAGGGCAATGAGCATCCCCATTTACCAGCACATGCTTGTTTCGGAAGTCAGCTGGCATTTCAAGCAGTTCCAATACCAGTCGATCCCTGACCAGGATCGCTTCCTCGATCAACTCGGTCTTGGATAAGCCGGACCGCACATAATCCGCAGCCCTTTGATTATAGGAATCAAAGGCCGGAAACGAAACCTCCTGCCCTTTCACAACGGATGGAAGAACATCTGAAATCAAATAGCGATCCCAAAACATCAGGTGGGATAAAATTTCGGCAATCGACCACTTCTCAGTCGCTGTCGGCTTTATCCAAATCTCATCGTCTACATCTCGCAATCCCTCTATCCAGTCCGCCATTCCTTGAAAGGAAAGCAGTGTACGATCGTGATCCATAGGCTCAACTCCCAGATATTGTATATTTCCATCCTACCACAATCATCTGTCGAATCTCAAACACCTATCTTGAACCCATAGCAAAAGAAAAACCTGGTATAAGAGGAACGCTTACACCAGGTACTTGAGCCTATATCTGCTCTGACTGCTTATCTTTTTTCGTTTTCAGGACTGCGCTTGATATGCGTCTCATTTCCATGCGACACCACGAGGAATGGAGTCAATTCCCTATCCTCCCAAAAGAATGGCAATACTGAAATCGGCACCTGTCCTTTCGACGCGAAATCATACGTCAATCTCGCAAGCAAGTGTGCGCCGGTATCTCCAACCAGATCGGCTACAATCAACACATCTTGATGAGGGATAGCAACTCCGAGCGTATCACCTGTTTTCTGCCGGTCAAAATCGCGCAAGAGCGGTTCGAGCAAAATTCGACTTGCTGCATATCCGTCAGCCGGACTGATAAAATGAATGCGATTTCCGCCAACCTCCTGTGTCTTCACCGTAAATGGAAGCTGCTGTAAATTGTCCATCGCCAGCCGATGCAGCTCTTCTTCTGACCATCCAGCCTCCTGAAGCATCCGCTGCTCGATCAACGAATATCCATCGCCCTGATCCAGCGCATAGAGCATGACCGTGTCTGCCGTATGGGGTTGGTATACCCAGCGCTCCCTCTCCTTTTGTACCAAACCTGCGTGACGCAAGACCGGATAGATACGTTCGTTCTGTCCGATGAGCGAGGTGTTGATACGCTGCTGGTTCTCATTCTTCCTTTCAGCCATCTATGCTTTCAACTCCCTTTTCGATCTTACTCCCAGGGGGGGCGCTCCTCATCGTCGCTCCGCTTCGTAGGGGGCTCCGGCTGTCTGCTAACAGGACCACGCGCTTCGATCTCCTGCACAATCTCAGACAATGCCTTTGGCTTGACGAATTCCACGGGAGATACTCCACGCTCGAACTGGAGCATTTCCCCCTCGAGCAATACCAAATAACGTCCATTTACCTTTGCGATGTGAAGGCTGCTACCGTAATCAGCCAGCAGCGTTCGTACCTGCATATGGTCCAGCTTGAATTTCAGCTCAACCTCAGGCTGACGATCCGTAATGATTTGCATCGCTTCCATGACGGTCTCGTGCTCCCACTTCTCCGCTAGCTCTCGCTTGGGACTGGCCGCCATGATTTCAATCGCTTCTTCTTCCCGCTGTCTTTCCTCTGTTTGCTCTGGATAAGAATATTCAATATGCTGCCTCGCCAGCGAGATCACCTCTTCGGAGACCATTTGCGTGATCGTCTGCGGGTATTCAATAAACCGCAGAAATTCCTCAAAATATTTGGCGTGCGAAAACTGATGAATCTTCACATGGTAAGGATCATTCATCCCAGATTCGATCATGTAAGGGTACATCAGTGACTTCATGTTCTTCGCATTGATGGCCATCTGAACATTGGCGATCAGACTTTTTTCATCCGTGATCACCGCTGTTTTCTGTTCAAAATCACACTTGAGGATAAACAGATAGCGCTCATCCAACAGGTCCAATCGGGTTCTTACGATGATTAGAACGCCGCCTCTAACTTGCGAGGTGCGCAGATAGGATTGAACCAGCTCCTGACAAGGCTCCTTGCTCTCTCCTGTTGTTTCTGCACTCAGCATTCTGGACAAAAGGGCGTAGTTGGGATTGGACTCGAGCGGATGTCCAGGCTCGAGCACAAACTGTCCAAGCTTCGTAGGCGAGCCTTCACTTTTGGGATTCAGCTCTACCTTTCTTTTTGCAATACGGGCAAATTCTCCGTCTAAAAAGTCGTGAAGCTCGCTTTTCTCGTAATCATCATGGCTCAGGTACCGAGTCATGCGCACCTGCTTGGGAGAATCCTCGTTCTCTGGCTGCTCGATCAAATAAAAAGATAACCAATCTATGTTAAATTTCATTGTCATTTCGCTCCTCACTTCATCGCAACGAAATGATTATAACAAAATGAGGTCAAACGGTCAGGCTTTTCATGCAAATTGACTGCTTGGCGATAGCAACCTTTTCCTGCGCAAAAAGAGCAGGACTTCTGTAGTGACAACGCACCACTTCCGCACTGCTCTTCTGCCTTTACTCAGAGATTGGCTCTTGTTTCGCCTTCTCCATCTTTTCCTTCAGCTCTCCAGCTTCACGCTTCAACACTTGCCGTTCTTGCTTGGACAGGACTTCTCCGCCAACCGGGCCATTTACCAGCAAATCTTCTTCATACAAGCGATCTTTGCGCATGAAAACCTCCATCATGACAAGAATGAGGTACTCATGTCCTACTTTGTTCCAAAGTCGTCCTTCTTATGTACGTGTCTTGCCTGGCTTCCGATTCTTCAGAGCATCTGGTCTACCCTGACCAGTCTTTGTTCCTTCCGGTTTACCGGGACTTCCTTGTCTGGTCGGCTTGATTTGCTCACTGCCGGCTTTTCCTCGTTGCTCTGGCTTTCGCTCGGCTTTTGGAGCTTCCAAAGCGCCATACGCCATTTGCTTCTCCGTGATGGAGATCCCGGTCTGTTTGGCGAACTTGCGAACGATAAACAGTTCCTGGTTGGTCACAACAGAAAAGACAAGTCCTGCTCTTCCCATCCGTCCGGTACGTCCGCTTCTATGCACATAGGTATCAGCATCAGGTGCAGGATCGTAGTGGACAACACACTCTACACCGGGGATATCAATCCCTCTGGCGGATACATCTGTCGTGATCAATACAGGAAAAACTCCGTCGCGAAATTGCTGAATGGTACGTGCACGCTCTTCTTTTGAAGCCTCCCGGTGAAGGAGACGGCATGGCAGATGGTGATAGTTGAGTTTGGATACGATCTCGTCAACCTTTTCAATCTGATTGACGAACACGATTGATGACCGTACATTTACCAGTCGAAGCAACCTTCGCAGTGTATCCACTTTTCTGCGCGGATCTGTTACCAGATACATATGAGCAACTCCTGCTGCTCCTTCTGGTGCAGCAGCGCGAATGACTACCGCATCACGGGATAGGTTCGAGGCTGCCTGAATCACTTCCGTCGGGATTGTAGCCGAAAAGAATAGGCGCTGTGTATCTCGCAGTGTTCGCTTCATTACGTCTGCAACAGGCTTGCCAAAGCCAGCATCCATCATGCGATCTGCTTCATCGACTACGACGACTTTTACTTCGTGGACCTTTAGCTTGCGCTGATCAATCAACTCCAGCAATCTTCCCGGTGTAGCGATGATCAGAATGGGTTTTTTCTTCAGGCGCTCTATCTGACGTTTGACATCCACTCCCCCAATCAAAGGGAGAACGGCTGAATCCTGAGACGGGAGCAGTCCTTCTGCTTCTCGGGCGATTTGCATGACTAGTTCATGCGTGGGTGCCAAAACGATCGCCTGTACATCCTTTTTATCGAGATCCATCCTGGACAGGATTGGCAGCAAATAAGCAAATGTCTTGCCTGTCCCCGTAGGTGATTCGATAAAGGCGTCTTTTCCTTCCAATATGACAGGAATCGCTTCCGCTTGAACTGGGGTAGGCGTTTCCATTTTACGCTCATGTAAAATTTGCAGTAATGATGCTCCAATGTGTAAATCAGCAAACGTGGTACTCACAAGAACCCTCCTGGCTTGAAAATCTTGCATTGGGTAAGCTTACCACACTTTGCCCGGACGGAACAGTGGTCACAACGAAGAGGCGAAATCCAAATGCGGACCTCGCCAGCCATTCATTAACCGTTATTGGAATCCATACGGGTCTCTTGTTTTTCCATCTGGTCGTGTCGATCCCGGCTTGTCGTCTGATTCCGCGTCCCCTTTTCACTCTCCATGTACTCCTCTACTTCTTTTTGAAACTGGTCGTCATATCCACGCACACGCCTCACCTCCTGGAGTTAGCTTGCCCTGCATTCCTTTACGTTCATTCCCTGAAACTTTTTACCCATTTTTACGTCCTTACCTATAGACACAGTTAGGAAATGAGTGAACTCGATGCAGACGTTATCACGGGCCAGGACACACAAGCGAAAGAAAGGCTCTCGGCGACGACCCGTTCGCTGGGTTAAACGTTTTTTACTTGTAAGCACGCTTACTTTCACTTCTTTCGCACTTATTGGGATGATCTTTCTTTTCGGAACCAAAGTGGGTGAAGAACTGCGCGAATGGGCCGCAGGTACACTTTTGACCACACAGCATGACTATTGGGCACCCTATACCTTTTTACCAGAAGAAAAGCTGAATGCCCTGCGGCAGCAAATCAAGAATCCGGAAGTGATCAATTCAGAGTCGGAGCCCGATAAGCCAGCAATGGCTCTTCCCACTCTCCCTCAGGTAGTTGACCCGGAACCTGAGAAACCCAAGGAACTCATTGAAATAGAAGACATCTATGTGACCAAGAGCAATTATTTCTTCAGGGGAAAAATCATGTACATTCATGACCCCAAACGAGTAGAACTGTTGATTACCAATCGGAAAGATCGCGGAGACCTCTTGGACGAATTCGTAAAGAAAACCAACGCCATCGGAATCGTAAACGCAAGTGGCTTCCACGATCCGGACGGCTATGGCAAGGGAGCGAAAGCGTACGGAGTGGTTATTAAAGACGGCAAGATCCTGCAAAGCTACAATCCCAAAACAGGCGAAACCGCACTGGGGATCACGTACGATGGGAAATTGGTGACAGGCAGCTACAGCGCCGAGCAACTGGTGAAAATGGGGGTTCGTGATGCCATGAGCTTCCGCCCGCAGCTGATCGTCAATGGTAAAAACCTGTTCGCAGACAAGCCCGCCAAGAGCTGGGGCATTCAACCGCGCACCGCGATTGGGCAAAAAGAAGACGGCACCATCGTTTTCGCCGTCATAGATGGACGTCAGCCCAGTCACTCCATCGGAGCCAGCATGAATGACATGGCCGAGTTATTGGCGGAGCGTGGTGTTGTTACGGCAATGGCGATGGACGGCGGTTCCAGCTCGATGATGCTTTATAAGGGTGAAGCTATCACCAGCACTTCCTCTCCCTACCACAGGGGCCGTTATTTGCCGAATGCATGGGCCGTTATGGCGGAGGGTGTGGAATAATATGACCCTAACACGCGGCAGCTCGCTTTCTGCCGCGTGTTTATTTTTCTTCAACAGAAAGGGGGATTTTCAATTTTCTCGGAATATCGGAGGAAAAATTCGGAGTGTACTGTACAGAAAATAAATACCCTTCTAAATAAAAGGATAGTTCACTTTCGCTAGATTCAAAGGGAATATTGCCATTTTCAAGTTTTTTCTGTATTCCCTGCAAAAATGAAAGATCAGGTGTTCCAAATGTGACCTGCATTTTGGGTGGAAGAGCTTTCATTGCAATGGGAATCCAAGGTCTTTCTCTCCAATTCGCAACAATATATGCGGTTCCACTGATCACGAAATTAAATATTTCTCTATCGGATAAGGTTTTCATGCCTAAATTGGATTTTAACCACTCTCTAAAAGATGGAACACTCTCCACTGGACACATAGTCATGGGCGATGATTTCAAGAAGATTTCCATCCCCATCACGAAAATACAGATTCAATCTGCCATCCTCCTCATCAATTTCATGACCATCTGCCCATTTAGCAATGAGCAGACCAGACTCATGAATCCTTTTGGCGGATTCATAAAACCTTGAATATGGCACTTGAAAAGCAAAATGAGCCGGAGAGATTGGTTCACTTGCCTCTACGAAGGATAAAGAAACATGTGGTGTTACCTTGAATGTAATCTCTCGATCCGTTTTTGATAAAACTGTGAAACCGAGACGGTCTGCATACACTTGCTGAACTCCTTGAATAGATACTGTCTGTAATGTCAATTTTGAAAAATGTGTGATCATAAGGCTCACCTTTTCCTTTTGAAAATTTTGGCAGTTTAACATTACCATATTCCGGTTGCCCCTTCACCTTAAAGTCCGCACCAAAAACAGGCACTCCCCTTCAGCCGGGAGTGCCTGTTATCTTTACATCCTAGAGTTTAATTGGAGCTTTGGCTTGAGCCTGGCTCCACTCCTCCACATTCCAAACCTGTGTAACCCAATCCTCGTAAAATTCAGGTTCGTGACATACCAGGAGGACGGTTCCCTTAAACTCCTTCAAGGAACGCTTCAGCTCTTCCTTGGCTACAACGTCCAAATGGTTCGTTGGCTCGTCAAAGACAAGCCAGTTGCTTTCCCGTTGAAGCAGTTTGCAGAGGCGGACCTTTGCCTGCTCGCCACCGGAGAGAGCGTTCATGTTCCGGTTAATGTGTTCATTTTTCAGTCCGCAGCGAGCAAGCGCTCCGCGAACCTCGTGGTTGTTCATCGCAGGGAATTCATTCCAGACTTCTTCCAAGGCGGTAAGGGGCTTCGCCTTCACTTCTTGTTCGAAGTAGGCTGGATGCAGGAAATCTCCTCGATCCAACTTGCCTCCTAGTGGTGGAATGATACCCAGCAGCGTTTTCAGCAAAGTAGATTTACCCACACCGTTCATACCGACGATCGCTACTTTTTCGCCTCGCTCCAGCTTGACAGTCAGCTTCGGTAAAAGCGTGTGGCTGTAGCCGATTTCCAGATCCTCTGCTTCAACCACAAAGCGGCTGCTGGCGCGGGATTCCTTAAAGATAAAGGTCGGCTTGGCTGCTGTCTCAGGTTTGTCGATGCGATCCATACGATCCAATTGCTTCTGGCGGCTTTTCGCGCGTCCGGTGGTAGACGCCCTAGCCTTGTTTCTCGCGATGAAGTCTTCCATTTTAGCAATCTCTTCCTGTTGCTTCTCGAATGCGTCAAAATGCTGGGTACGCTTCGTTTCTGACTGCGCCAGGAAAGACTCGTAGTTTCCGGTATACCGATTCAGCTTGGTGAATTCCAGATGGTAAATGACGTTAACTACCTCGTTCATGAAGGAGGTATCATGAGAAATCAGCATAAACGCATACGGATACTCTTTCAGATAGTTTTTGAGCCATACGATATGCTCTTCATCCAGGTAGTTTGTCGGCTCATCAAGCAGCAGAACCGTAGGACGTTCCAGTAGCAGTTTGGCCAGCAGAACTTTGGTTCTTTGTCCACCCGATAAAGAAGCGACATCTCGTTCCAGACCGATGGCGCTAAGCCCTAAAGCATTGGCAATCTCATCGACTTTGGCATCGATCAGATAAAAGCCGCTGGTTTCCAGACGATCCTGGATTTCACCCATGCGCTCCAGCAGTTCTTCCAGTTCTTCAGGAGATGCTTCTGCCATCTTCTCCCCTATCACCATCAGCTCTGCTTCCTGCTCCAGCAGTGGCAAGAATGCATCCTTCAGTACATCACGGATCGTTTTTCCTGCTTGAAGCTTGGTGTGTTGATCCAAGTATCCGTATTGGACCTTGGGCATCCATTCAATCCGGCCATGATCAGGCATGTTTTGACCGGTCAGAATACCCATCATCGTTGATTTTCCTGTACCGTTCGCACCGACGAGACCTACACGATCTCCGGGCTGCAGACGAAATGATACTTCGCGAAACAAAATACGATCCCCAAAGCCGTGGGACAAATTTTCCACAATCAATACACTCATAGGTTCCTCCTGGTTCGTAACCTCTCTTAGACGTTTAAAGTAATTCTTTCAAAGCGTTGCGGTGCATAGCGCTGTACATAATTCTCGCCTGACATGATCAATTCATCCAAGCGATTGCGTAAATCCTGAATCGTAATGCCTTCCATCGCTGTATTCAAAATGGCAGCCCGAGCCATCATCCTCAGCAAATTGACTTCATTGACAATCTTTTTGCCGAAAACTTTTCCACTATGAACGATCTCTGATCGATGATTATACGATTTTTTGATGAACTCCGCAATATTTTGCCGTTCCTCAAACGTTGCTCCAAAATAATACGCCATCCGAAGCCGTAATTTGTAGGTGATTTCGCCCTTTTTTCCATCAGGTACAAACAAGGATTCAAGCGCAATCCACAAATCGAGCAGTTGATCTTCGGGGCTCTTTTTTTCCAGAGAAAGCGTATAACGGCGAAAGGCAAGCGAGGGTAACTTTTGATCAAGCAACGACATGAATATAGTCTCGGCATCCTGATCAAATATATATTTGGGACCGTCTAGCGAACGTTTGAGATACGTAATCCCGTACATATTTTTCTCGATGGTAATGACATACGGGATGGAGCAAATTCCATTAATAACCGAGATGTTCAGCTTGCTTTCGATTTCTTCAATCCAATCCTGATCCTCTGTAATCCTCATGTCAGGATAATCTGCTACAAGGAACATGCTAGTCGGTTCAACTCGTTTATCGAATAGACGTTTGTTTTCGTCCATCTCATTGCGTAGATACTTGGATGCCAGCTCGTATGGCTTCTCGGCACCAGCTACGAGGTAGTAGGAATTAGGCAGCTCAATGCGGAACGGTTTTGTCGCAGTCGAATTGAAAACGGGTGCTATCAACAGTGGCATATAATCGCTCCTTTCTGATCCCAGTACTGTCCATTACCTCTTTATCAGTTAACATAATAATTATTATGTTATATATCGATGGTGCGTACAAGCTTCCTTATAGAATACCAGCATTTCCTATGTTTCGTCATCCTTCACTTGCATCAAACTATGCGAGAAGGAGTTGAATTCGATGAGAAACGATCCTAATTTTGAGGAAAACCCACATCAAGTGTACAACAACGAGGCACAACCACTAGAGCAGACTGGAGAACCGCTTCCAGGCTCAAAAAAAGTGAAACAGCAAAATCATTCCCGACAGATTAAAACAAGAGAAGGATAAGGACTTTCTACAAAAGAGTTCAAACTACGACACCCGGCCCTGACAGCCGGGTGTTTTTCCTTTTATTTACAACAAAAAAGATTGAATTGTCCCATCTGGTTGAACTATGATTAATTTACCATTTTGATTGGAGGTTAAAGCTAAAGATGATTCTCATTCCTCTGTCGGGCAATAGCCCACTATCCAATCATGTCAGCTATCATGTCTCTCCGCTGTATGAATTAGCGGCGAGTCTACACGCGTTGGCACAGATCGAACCACCAGAGCCATATCAAGTATGGACGAACGAGGTCATCGAGAGGTTTCGTATGGAAGGTCTGTTCAATGATTGGGATTATCTTTGTCCCCTGTTTCGATACGGCATCCCAGATCTATTCGAAGCGGATCAAACCAAAGGAGTAATGAGCGTTTCTGAGCTGTACCAATATTTTGTCACACTCACAACAGATGCCTTTGCTCAAAGCTTGAAGCCGCTTATTGCCAGTTGGAACCACTATCATGAACGTCCTCCAGTCGCTGACGACATACAAAATGACCCTGACTTTGTCAAAGGCCGCTTCAACCTGTTTATGTCTTCGTACTGGCAGTTGCTTTTTGAAGCGACCTGGGAAAAAATAGCCCCGCTTTTTGTTACTGAAGCGGAAAGAATTCAGCAAGCTTGTGCAGACTTTCCGACTCTACAATCCTATCTATACAAACTTTTCCCATCATTCTCATTTCAAGAGGAAAGGAACATGCTTGCCTTACACACTTCTGACCCTGATGAACAAGTACAAAGCCTGATCTTGCAGCCCAGTTATTTTACCTGTTCCACTTCCCACTCAAAGAAAAAAACGAGCCTCTATCTGCTTTACCCACTCAGCTATTCAAGCCGTTAACCCAATAAAAACGCCCTACGATGGGCGTTTTTCGTATTGTCGCATGTGTGCAACAATGAGTTTATCCAGCTGTTGGCTAATTCTCACGATTTCTGGGTCAAGAAAATTGTAACCTGCGTTTTTTGCAGCGCTTTCGAGCTTATGCCGCAAGTCATCAATCATCTTACTCGTAATCTCCATGCTGCCGACCCCCACCCGCACTAAGTCTCCCACTATTTTACATTATATACGATATACTGGAAAGGGTATATGTGGAAGAAATAGCCTTGCACCGATTTTTTGGTACAAGGCTATTGATTTGTACGTTTATAGTTATGTCTGCACTCGTGGTGAATAGAGCCTACTTCATTACATGAATCGGATGACCCAATGCCAATTCGGCAGCTTCCATCGTAACTTCGCCCAAAGTTGGATGCGCATGGATGGTCAACTCGATATCCTCTAAGGTCGCACCCATTTCAATAGCCAATCCTACTTCAGCGATAATATTGGACGCTTCTGGTCCCACGATTTGCGCACCAAGAACGAGCTTAGATTCCTTATCGGCAATCAGTTTTACATAGCCTTCGCCTGCATTAACGGACAGCGCACGTCCGTTTGCTGCGAAAGGAAAACGACCGACAATATAATCGATACCCTGTTCTTTGGCTTCTCTTTCGTTGATTCCAACGCTTGCAATTTCCGGATCGCAGAAAACAACAGCAGGAATTGCCTTGTAATCTACTTCGGAAGGTTTGCCCGCGATTGCTTCAGCCGCCACTTTCGCCTCATAGGATGCTTTGTGAGCCAAAGCTGGTCCAGCTACGATATCACCGATCGCGTAGACATTCGGGATGTTCGTACGGCCTTGCTTATCGACAACGACCAGACCTCTGTCTGTCAGGTTCATTCCCACTTCACGTAGACCAAGCTCATCTGTATTTGGACGACGTCCTACGGTAACCAGGATGTATTCAGCTTCGATTTTCTGTTGTTCGCCCTTCACTTCAGCGGAAACAATGACGCCATTTTCGGTCTCTTCCATACCTTGAGCCAAAGCCTTGGTTTTGATTTCCACGCCCAGCTTTTTCAGCTTGCGCTCCACCAATCGCGGCATATCCGGCTCAAAGCCCGGCAGAATCTGATCAGAACCTTCGAGGATTGTCACTTTCGTACCGAATTTCGCAAACACGGTACCCAGCTCAATCCCGATATATCCACCACCGATGATCACGAGGCTTTTAGGCAGCTCCGTGAGGGAGAGTGCTTCTGTAGAAGACAGCACACGTTTGCCAAACGGGAATGCCGGCAGCTCGATTGGACGAGAGCCTGTCGCGATGATGCAATGCTCAAAGCGATAACGGTTTACATCGTAGCCGTGGAATACACGAACTTCATTTTCAGTTACGAACAAGGCTTCTCCAGGGATAACCTGGATTTTGTGTCCTTTAAACAGAGAAGCGACTCCACCTGTCAATTGTTTGACAATGCCGCCCTTCCATTCTTGTACTTTGGCAAAATCCACTCGTACGTTATCCATGGTAATCCCCATAGATGCGGTATGCTGCGTATGCTCATAGGTGTGAGCTGCATGGATCATCGCCTTGGAAGGGATGCAACCCACGTTTAGGCACACACCGCCTAGTTCTGCTTTTTCCACCACAGCAACTGTTTTCCCGAGTTGAGCCGCACGGATGGCTGCTACATATCCGCCGGGACCAGCGCCGATGACGAGGACGTCTACTTCTGTTGTAAATTCTCCTACTACCATAGTTGTTTATCCCTCCATGACGAGCAGCGTAGGGTTTTCCAGAAGCTGCTTCACGTAGTTGACAAAACGCTGTGCAGGCTCGCCATCCACCAAGCGATGGTCAAAGCTGAGCGAGAGAGACAGGACTTGACCCACTACGATTTCTCCGTTTTTCACCACTGGTTTTTCGGTGATGCGGCCGACTCCCAGAATGGCAACCTCTGGATAGTTGATAATTGGGGTAAAGAACATGCCACCGGCAGAACCAATATTGGTGATGCTGAATGTGGAACCTTTCAGATCATCCGCAGTTGCTTTGCGGTCACGAGCTTTTTTCGCAAGTTCACCGATCTCCGCCGAGATTTGGAAGATCGATTTGCTGTCAGCACCTTTCACGACTGGTACCAAGAGACCATCCTCGGTGGAAGTCGCGATCCCGATGTTATAGTATTTTTTGTAGATGATTTCTTGTTTTTCATCATCGATGGAAGCGTTCAGCTCAGGGAATTTCTTCAATCCTGCTACTACAGCCTTCACGATCATAGGCAGATACGTCAGTTTGATGCCGCGTTCTTCTGCCAAAGGCTTCGCTTCTTTGCGCATTTCAACAAGCGCTGTCACATCTACTTCGTCGAAGATGGTGACATGTGGTGCTGTATAAGCGGACTTGACCATCGCTTTGGCAATCGCTTTACGCATGCCTTTGAGTGGTACACGCTCTTCTATCTCTCCACCTTGGGTAGGAGTGTAATGAACAGTAGGAGTCGCAGCTGCTTGGGAAACACCTCTCGCTGCTTGCGCTTCGCTTGCTGGAGCCACAGCTGCCGCATTGGATTGCTCTGCTGCTGGAGCTGACGCTGCTACTGCACCGCCTGCTACAAAACGGTCTACGTCTTCACGAGTAATGCGTCCCAGCTTGCCGGTTCCCGGTACTGTGTTCAGGCTAACTCCTTTTTCACGTGCATATTTCCGCACAGATGGAGTGGCCAATACGTGCTTGCGATCAATCGGTGCAGCTACTGCTGTAGCTGTTGCCGCAGATGCCAAAGGCGTTTCCAAAGACTGGTTCGCGTTTGCACTCACTTGGGAGCCAATATCACACCCTGGCTCCATCTTTTCATCTGCTGCAGGCGCTGGTGCTGCTTCTGTTGCTTGTGCTTCACCATGACCGTGGTCAGGCAGGTTCGGGATTTCCCCTTCCACTTCGAATTCAATCAATGGATCACCTACGACACTTACGGTGCCTTCTGTTACTTTCAGATCAATGACTTTTCCCTTTACAGGAGAAGGTACTTCTACTACTGCTTTATCATTTTGTACTTCCATGATCACTTGGTCTTCTTCTACGGAATCCCCCGGCTGGACGTGCCATTTGACGATCTCGCCTTCATGGATACCCTCACCAAGCTCTGGGAGTCTGAATGTAAAACGACTCACGCTATTCTCCTCCTTCATAAACACTTGCCGTATTTTCAACAGGTTTGTGCCAAAAGAAGGCGGAAAGCTCTCAACTTTTCCGCCAATTGTATCCTTGTTAAGCCATTAGAAGTCAAGCACTTGGGTCAGGCCGTCCACAACACGCTTCACGTCTGGGAGCCATACATCCTCTGCCTGTGCAAAAGGATATACGGTATCAGGAGCTGTTACGCGCAGGACAGGTGCTTCCAGGTGAAGAATGGCACGCTCATTGATTTGCGTGATGATTTCCGCTGCTACACCAGAAGTTTTTTGAGCTTCCTGTACAACAATGGCACGGTTGGTTTTCTTCACAGATTCCACGATCGTGTCGATATCGAGTGGGCTAATCGTTCTCAGGTCGATTACTTCTACTTTCGCTCCACGTGCTTTCTCGATTTCTTCAGCCGCTTTCAGGCTGGTATGCACCATCGCACCATACGTAATAATGGTAACGTCGCTACCTTCTTTGACGATGTTCGCCTTGCCCAGCGGAATGGTGTACTCACCCTCTGGAACTTCTTGGCGGAACGAACGATACAGCTTCATATGCTCCAGGAAAACGACTGGATCGTTGTCGCGGATTGCAGAGATCAGCAAGCCTTTTGCATCGTATGGATTGGAAGGAATGACGACTTTCAGACCTGGGGTTTGCAGCATCAAGCCCTCGAGGGAGTCAGCATGCAGCTCAGGTGTTTTCACGCCTCCACCAAATGGAGAGCGGAATGTAACAGGACTGGAAAAACGTCCGCCGGAACGGTAACGCATACGAGTTGCTTGGGAAGCAATCGCGTCAAATGTCTCGAATACGAACCCGAAGAATTGGATCTCGGCTACAGGACGGAATCCGTTGATGGAAAGTCCTACTGCCAGTCCGCCGATTCCGGACTCAGCGAGCGGCGTATCAAATACGCGCTGCTCGCCGAATTCTGCTTGCAGTCCTTCAGTAGCGCGGAATACCCCGCCGTTGTTCCCTACGTCTTCCCCAAAGACGAGTACGGTTTCGTCGCGTTTCAACTCTACGCGCATTGCATCCGTAATGGCTTGAACCATTGTCATTTGTGCCATGGCTTACTTCGACTCCTTCGCCAGGTATTCTGCCTTTTGCTCTTCCAATGCAGGTGGCAGTGTCTCGAACATTACATCGATCAGCTCGGATACTTTCATTTTTGGTGTTTCATCTGCTTTTTTGATGGCGTCAGCTACCGCTTGTTTCGCTTCTTCAATGACAGCTTCCTCGTCTTTTTCGCTCCAGAGGCCTTTGCCTTCCAGGTATTTGCGGAAGCGAATCAATGGATCTTTCAGTTCCCACTCGCTTTGCTCTTCGCCTGTACGGTAGCGAGTTGGGTCGTCCCCTGCCATCGTATGAGGGCCATAGCGGTAAGTCAAAGCTTCGATCAGTGTTGCACCTTCGCCGTTAACACCGCGCTCTTTTGCTTTTTGTACAGCATAGTAAACCGCCATGATGTCCATACCGTCGATGCGCTCGCTTGCAATCCCTGCTGCAACCGCTTTTACAGCGATGTTTTCAGAAGCCGTTTGCTTTTCGAACGGAAGAGAAATCGCATAGCCGTTGTTTTGAGAGAAGAAGATGACAGGCAGCTTGTACACGCCTGCAAAGTTCATGCCTTCGTAGAAGTCACCTTGCGAAGTTGCTCCATCACCGAAGTAGTTGATCGCAACGCGCTTTTCACCGCGCAGCTTGTAGCCCATTGCAACACCAGTTGCTTGCGTACATTGAGCTGCGATGATGATTTGCGGCATCAGAACATTGACGCCTTCTGGAATCCGTCCACCCTCGATATGTCCGCGGGAGTATAGGAATGCTTTATGCATCGGATAGCCGTGCCACACCATTTGTGGAATGTCACGGTAGCTAGGCAGGATGAAGTCTTCTTTGGAAAGAGCAGCCTCGGAACCGATCATGCTCGCTTCTTGTCCTGCTACAGGTGCGTAGAAGCCAAGACGACCTTGACGGTTCAAGCTGATCGCACGTTGGTCCCACACACGTGTGAATACCATTTTACGCATGAGTTCGCGCAATTCATCATCAGAGAGATTGGGCATCAAGTCAGGACGGACTACAGTCCCATCCGGTGCAAGAATTTGCAGCGGGGTGTTATTGCCTGTTTGTTCAACAGCAGTGGATACGCTCATCACATTTCACCTCGTCACTAGTTTAAGGGCTTTTCCTGTAACCTTCGCTCGCCGGACAAATGAACCAAGCGATTGCTCAGTCATTGGGCGATAGATGATCCAAAGGAAGAATCCCTGGGAAAGCAGAAGAAAAATTGATCTGTGTAATCGGTTTTCAAGCACCTGTTACACTACCCTGTTATACCTCAGGGAAAAGTCTGTTCAATGTGTTATAGTATTGATATTACAGGGTTTATTTCCTCTCTGTTATCATTTACTATAAAAGCTGTATCAGTTTTTTTCAAGCCTTAGTTTTATATTTGATGAAAACAGGGGGGCCAAAAAACGTGTCTGATTATGTAAAACGCACGATTGTCAAAGAAGAAGTACCCAGTACTCACGTGGATTCACCACGTTTGGTCAAAGTTTATTTGCCACCTGGATATAATGAACTTCTCTCCTATCCCGTTGTCTACTGTCAGGATGGAAACGACTTTTTCACGATGGGACGAATTGCTACGATCGCCAACCAGCTTATTCTGGAGGAAGGCATTGAACCATTCCTGATCGTCGGCGTCTCGGTTGAGCGCAGCAAACGCACCAGTGAATATGCCGCTACTGGTTCACGCAACGAAGCGTACAAGCGTTTCTTTACAGGAGAATTGCTCCCCTATATCGAGGAGCGCTACCCTGTCCGCCGGGATTCCTCGGCACGAGTATTGGCTGGTGATTCGCTTGGAGGCACCGTATCGTTACATCTTGCACTGGATCGCCCTGACCTATTCGGACGGGTTCTCTCCTTATCAGGCGCCTTTTTCCAAACGACCCAAGACCAGCTTGCGCAAGCAGAAAGCCTTTCCTGGCTGAACATCTGGATGGTCGTCGGCCTGGATGAAACAGCCGTCGAAACACACACAGGCACGTATGACTTCGTCCACTGGAATCGACTCGCCAAAAATGTGCTGGAGCAAAAAGGTGCAGCTATCTCCTACCGTGAAAAACCAGGGGATCATGTCTGGGGTTTGTGGCAAAAGGAATTGCCTGATGGACTTCGTCACTTTTTCCCTGCTCTCCGCCTGTAGGCTTCACCCAGGCTACAAGCCGTTAATTTCCTGAATATCTTCATAGCTGTAATAGCGGCCATCTGCCAGGTAAATTCCTTGGTGGGTGGCTTTATCGATTTCTCCAGCCACTTGCGTATCATTGCCGAGCACGATATTGACTATTTTGCTTTCATCACGTTGCATCTGGTTTTGGATGCGTTCTCTGTCTTTTGCTGAAATCATGGTTATCCCTCATTTCCTAATGATTGGATACCCTTAGTATTTCTTTGGCTTTGATGATTTACACGCAAGATGGACGGATTCACTTGCAGCGCAAAAAAGAAGCCCCCACTTAACGGAGGGCCTTTGTCTCTTCCACGATGCCTTCCATGATCTCGAGCACGCGGGTAATATCCTGTTCTTCAATATGTCGGTGTGTCGTGAAGCGGGTTACGTACTGGTCGAAATCGTTGGCAAGTACTCCTTTTTCCCGCAGACGTGAAATAAATTGTTCTGCTGTAAGTTTCAGGGAATGCGTGTTCACCAGAACGATGTTTGTCTCTACAGGTTCTACTTCAATCTGCAATTTTTGAAGGCCAACCTCCAGCTGCTTGGCACGATCATGGTCTTCCTGCAAACGCTGGGTCATCTCTGTCAAGGCCAGAATACCCGGCGCGGCCAGATACCCCGCTTGCCGCATACCTCCGCCCAGCTTTTTGCGCCACCATCTCGCTTCTTCAATAAAGTCGCGATCACCCGCCAAAACAGAGCCTACCGGTGCACTCAAGCCTTTTGACAAACAGACTTGAACTGTATCGGTATAGCGAGTCAGCTCACGTACATCGATCCCTAAAGCTACGGCTGCATTATACAGACGAGCGCCATCTAAATGGACTGGAATATGCCTTGCAGATGCTACATCGTATACGGCTTTCATCTGGTCAGGGGTAAGGACAGCCCCACCCGCTCGATTATGTGTGTTTTCCAAACAGATCAATTTGGTACGAGGATAATGAATATTCACCCCGCGAATGGCCTTCTCGACATCTGTTGCTTGCATCGCCCCGCGGACCCCAGGCAAAGTACGTGTCTGCACGCCCGCTAAAGCCGCCATCGCCCCAGCTTCGTAATAGAACAGGTGGGACTCAGCTTCCAGAATCACTTCATCGCCATTTACACAATGGGTAAGCACGGCAACCTGATTCCCCTGCGTTCCACTGGTAACAAACAAGGCAGCTTCTTTTCCTAAATAATCAGCTGCGATTTCCTCCAAACGATTGATGGTTGGATCTTCTTTGTATACATCATCGCCGACTTCCGCTTGGGCCATCGCATCAATCATGGCTTCCGTCGGTTTTGTTACGGTATCACTGCGCAAATCTATCTTTTTCACAGCTCTATCCCCTCTCTTCCGTGACTCCCTCTAGAGTTTCAACATTGCATCTGCATTTACCTCTTTGCTAAAATGTAGAAGAGACTTTATCAAAGTTAGGAGACTTGCCTCATGAAAGTAAAAATCACGCGTAATGCGGCGAAGCAACTCAAGCCCATTTTGGATCAGGAAGAAGACAAAGAACTAAAGCTTCGCGCTTACATAACACATGCGCATGGCGACCATGCACATTATGGCCTAGCTTTGGACAAGCCTACTGAGGACGATGTTGTGATTTCGACGGACAAAGAAATTGACGTCGTTTTAAAAAAGGATGATCCTTTGCTCGATGGAATCACGATTGATTATCTATACCTGCCGCAAGAAGGCTTCGTGATTACCAATCCTTCCAAAGGTAACCACGGCGATCATTAATCTCTAACGAATGACAAGACCCCCAGCTCCTTTTTGCATTGCTGGGGGTCTTTTGGTTACTCATTTACATAGTAATCTACCGGCAGATCTGCCAATAACGGCGCGTTTTCTCCTTGCCTTACAGTCAACACCAAGCGATGGACAGGTCGCGTCATCGCTACGTAAAGCAGCTTCGCATCCCATTCATTTTCTTCGTATTGATGGACATCGAGTAGGATCACCGCATCAAATTGCAAGCCTTTGGTCAAAAAGGCCGGCATGACGGTAATGCCTCCGGGATATTGCTTGTCTTTACTGCCTAGCAAGGTTATATTTGGAAGCTTTTCTTTGAGTGCCTTGTGTGCTTTTTTACTTCCCTGAATGGTCTTTGCGACAATCGCAATCGATTGAAGTCCTTCCCGTACATACTGCTCTACGCGATCGGCAACCATTTTCCACTGCTCTATTTCGGCAGAAGATGTAAGTAGAGATGGCATTTCACCGTGTCTCAAGACAGGTTTCGCTAAAATGGTTTCCGGCAATTCAATGCGGCGCAAGATCTCATTGGCACAGCGCATAATTTCAACAGTAGAACGATAGCTTTGAGAGAGTGTGTAATAGCTTGCACGGGGTTGCTGAAAGATTCCCTGTGTCAGTTCATCCCAGGAATGAATGCCCCTATATGCGTGAATCCCCTGAGCAATATCTCCGACAACGGTTATCGAATGTCCCTTGGTCATAAGGGCAATGACCCCGATCTCCAAAGCACTCAGATCTTGCGCTTCATCAATCACCGTATGGTCAAAATGTCCCGCCTTATCCAGTCCTTCAATCAGATGCTGCAAGTACAGGAGCGGAGCAATATCCTCTACTTCCAGTCGTTCCTGTTCAAATAGCTCTATTGTTGACGTACTGACATCGTGTACGATCTCGTCTGAAATGTCTGCAGGTGCCAGCAAGCGCAGAAGCTGTTCGTCAGTCATCAGCTCACGGTATGAGGCAAACACTTCAAGTCGCGGAAACGAAGTCATGTACTGATCGAGAATTTGATCGAGCATTTTCTCAAATTTAGCCAAGCCCTGTTTATCCAGATCTACTTTTAATTCACGTAAATGCGCGTAAAACTTCTTATTCATTTCCTGCTTCAGGTGCTTGCGCAAGGCATCAAGCCGTCGCTGGTACGGCAGGTTGGAGAATAGCTCCAAAAAGCTCTGTTTAATAAACTCACCATCAATGGCAAAAACCTGTTTGGTCCTCGTGTAGACGAAGCTGAGCTTTTTAAAGGGGATTCTTGTCCCTACAATATGCCGTATATACTGTTCCAGAGTGTCACGGCATACCAGCGAACCCTTGAATCTCAGACGGTTTCGCGCCATTTCCTGTTCTCTTGGATTCTGATCTTCCTCAAAGAATAGCGTCAACGGCTTATCCGGGCTCGTAATTCGCCAGCCTTTTGGCATGATGGGTTTGACCAGACGAGCAGCCCAATCTACAAAGGTAGACTGTTGGACGTCATCCACGCCGAGTTCTGGCAAAACCTCGGAGATATACGTCAAGAACATGCGGTTCGGTGCAAACACCATGAATTTTTTCGAAAGCATGGTGTCCTGGTAGTTATAGATCAAATAAGACAAACGGTGCAGGGCGATCGTCGTCTTTCCGCTACCGGCAACCCCCTGAACCACGATCGGCCTTTCTTTTTCAGCACGAATGATATCGTTTTGTTCCGATTGAATCGTAGCGACAATGTCCTTCAATCGACTGTCGTTCGTCTCATTCAAGTTCGCTGCAAGAAACTCGTCGATAAAACCCTCCTGCAAAAATTCGTCAGGATGTCCCATCTCCCGGTTGATCGTTTCTTTGACCGCTCCGTCATAGATCCCGGTTATTTTTCCATGCTCAATCGCAAAATTACGCTTCAGTCTCACTTCTCCACGAACAATCTCTCTACCCATTCGGTAAAAGGCATCCTTACTTTCACCGGAGTAATACAGACTGGCAATCGGTGCTCTCCAGTCCACCACGATGGAGTCAAATGTATCACTTCGCACAATGCCGCGCTTTCCTATGTAGACCGAGTCCAGTTCATAGACCTCATCCTTCAAGAAATCCACTCGACCAAAATAAGGCTTTTCTCGCCCCTGATCTTCCAAATAGCGCAGGTCCTTTGCTTTGGAGAAATTCACTACCTGCTTCACATAATCATCAGTAGCGTCCCGAATATCCTCGCGTAATTGAGCAATCTCATTATCGATGATGGAAACGGTCTCCTCTAGCTTCTTTTGCTCCTGATCATAATCACGATGCTGTATAGCCAACTGTCATCCTCCTCTCAAAGTTTGGTTGATGGACAGCTATACTGTCACTGAAAACTGTCGTGCCAGCCAAATCCCTGCACCGCACGCCAGTATACTCGCGACCACGCTGGTCAAACCATAGGTAATCCCTTTACTGTAGTGACCCTCCATCCAAAACGCGACAACCTCCAGTGAGAAAGTGGAAAACGTCGTAAACCCTCCCATCAAGCCAGTTGCGAACAAGAGGTACAATTCCGGAGAAAGCACTCCCCGTTCCTTTCCCCAGACCGCAAATACGCCTATACAAAATGATCCAACTATGTTTACGATCCAAGTTCCATACGGCCAACCGGGTTGATTAGCCACCAATGACAGTGCGTAACGCAACAACGAACCGACGGCACCGCCAACCGCTACTGCTAGCCACCCCATTGCTTCTCCTCCATTCGTGAAGAATCACAACCTTGCCCGATCCATTATTCATAGAAAAAGACACCCAAGCCTCATGCGTGGATGTCTGTTGAATATCGGTATCTGTTATCTTACTGTTTTGGACCGTTTTCTTCAAGGTCTTCTACGTAACGAATGGAATCCAAATTAGCTCGCAACGAAAGCTTAACAGCGTCGATATATTTTTGGCGAAGTGCTTTTTGCTCGCTTTTCTCTTCATCCGACAATCCCACTTCGCGAGATTTTTTGGAAAGCTCGTTAATACGTTTGATTTCTGCGTCAGTTACCACCGCTGGTTCCTCCCACTTTGCAGGTATGCCGCTCTATTATACCACACAGGCTATCCAGCGCAAATCTAAGAGCCGTCTAAGATTGAGGGATCGGAATCAGCAAGGTCTGGCCTGGATAGATCACGACATCTTCCAGTTCATTGATGACCTTGATCTCTTCTACTAATCGCTGCACATCCATGTTCGCTTCTTCCTGATATCGGACTGACAGCTTCCACAGGCTGTCACCCTCACGTACTGTCACCTCTTGTACTATGAGAGAAGGAGCGCTCGCAACTACCGCTTCATTTTCTTTTCCTGCAGAGCCTTCTGCCACCGAAGCAAACACCAGTTCGGTCAACAAGTAAAAAAAGAGAGAAAAAGTGATGAGAAAGAGAATAGCCTGTCCTCTCGTAACGCCAAATCGCACACGGCGTACTTCCTTTTTGGCAAATCGGTTATGTAAATGAGTAGCATGCATGATTAACCCTCCTACAAACGTACGTTCTGTTTTCTTGTTCTCATCATAAATGCGAACACTTGTTCATGTCAAGCGCATTTGACAAACTTTTTCTAGCAATTCGAGAAAAAAGTCGAACTTATGTTTGTCGAACGCAAGATCCCATGGTACAATATAGAAAACATGTTCGAGAAAACAGAGGTGTTTTCATGTCAAAACTATCCAATCGGCAACAAGCCATCATCGACTTCATTCGCAAGGAAGTTCGTGAAAAAGGGTATCCGCCGTCTGTCCGCGAAATTGGCGAAGCTGTCGGACTAGCCTCCAGCTCCACTGTACACGGCCATTTGGCACGACTGGAAAAAAAGGGCCTCATCCGTCGCGACCCTACCAAGCCAAGGGCGATTGAATTATTGTCCGAAGAGGATCGCTTTCAAGACGATTTTGAAGATTTTGTGGTTCGTGTTCCTGTCATCGGTAAAGTTACGGCTGGTCAGCCGATTACCGCGATCGAAGAGGTGGAAGAGTATTTTCCACTTCCAGAGAGCATCGTCACAGCGGACAAGGTCTATATGCTGCGAGTCTCTGGTAACAGTATGATTGAAGCGGGTATTCTGGACGGCGATTATGTGATTGTTCGCCAGCAAAGTGTTGCGAACAATGGCGATATCGTCGTAGCTATGACTGAAGAAGACGAAGCGACTGTAAAGCGATTCTTCAAAGAAAAAAATCACTTCCGCCTGCAACCGGAAAACTCGACGATGGAACCGATCATCCTGGACACTGTAACTATCTTGGGCAAAGTGATCGGTGTCTATCGATTGATGCATTAATTTCACTTTAGAAAACTTGGCTACGCCAAGCTTTTGGCGGAGCCTTAGTTGCACTTATACTATCTTCCGCTAATCTTTTTAGCGCTTTAGCGCACTTAAACTTTCCGATCGTACAAAAAAGACAGCCTCGGCTGTCTTTTTGCTTTCCTCCATTCGATTTGCATCCTCAGATCGCGAGGAAAAACCAGATGATCATTGCAATTTGAATGACCACTTTCACTACCGCACTGCTGAGAAATCCGATTAGGGATCCCACCCCTGCCTTTACTGCTCGCTCAATAGGCTGATTTTGCAAAAGCTCCACAACAACTACCAGTACAAACGGCAATATGATCATCCCAAATGGCGGAAAGATAAAGATCCCCAGAATGATCCCTACAACGGCAGCGAACGACGACCACTTCGATCCACCGTATCGTTTGACAAAATACATATTGGTCAAAAGATCCGCACCATACATCAGTATACTTAACACTACCATGCCCCACCAGAAGGATGCTGGCAATCCCTCTCCAGGTCCCGCCACAAAAAAGTGGTAAAGTAAAAATCCTCCCCACAACAGCACCGTATCAGGAAGCACAGGCAAGAATATTCCAGCGATGCTTAATAGGAAGAGAGCCACGATGATAACCCACAGCAGTATCTCCATGAATTGCACTCCTTTCTTCTAGTGGTATACGAACCAACCCTCTTCTTCGTTGCATGTTGTGCCTGCTTCTAGAAAAAGAACATCTATTTATTATGGAAGCCCTATGCGATAATACCACTTAGGATTCTGTGGTTTTCATGGGATAATGGTTCATTATTTCCTTTTACATCTGCAAAAATAGATTCAGAACATAAAACGAGAGTCGTTTTTTGGGGGAGATCAACATGTTTGAGCTTTCAACATTGGGAACATTCATCGCGTTCGTGATAGGCCTATTCTTAATCCCTGGCCCTGCTGTGCTGCTTACGATCACTCGTACCGTGCAGGGTGGACGTAGAGCTGGCATTCTGGCTGGACTGGGCATTGCCACAGGCGATTTGATCCATACGCTCTTTGCTGCATTGGGACTGTCCGCGATCCTGATGCACTCAGCACTTGCATTCAACATCGTCAAGTATGCCGGGGTCATTTACTTATGTTATCTGGGAATTCGCGCGATCATGGAGAAGCCGCAGGATGACAATCAGGAAGTCTCTGACTCCGGTACGAAGGATGTCACATCTTTTAAAGCCTACTGGCAGGCAATCGTAGCAGAGGTCCTTAATCCGAAAACAGCATTATTCTTTCTGGCCTTCATCCCACAGTTTGTTCATCCGGAGCGCGGAGCATCCTTTATCCAGTTCATGGTTTTAGGTCTGATCTTCGTCGGACTTAGTGTGCTGTATACATCCCTCATCGCATGCAGTATCCGCCCACTTGGCGTTTTGGTCAAAAAAATCACATGGCTTGGCCCTTGGAAGAACAAAATTGTCGGCTTTATTTACATCAGTCTGGGCTTAAAGGTGGCGCTGGAGTCAAAGTGAGCTTGAAGTACAGAGGATAACCCTGATTTTTCGATACAGCAGCAAAAACCAGATTATCGATCGTGATAAGCTGGTTTTTTCAATTAATTATGGAAAAGGAAGAAATCCTATTCCATCTCACGCCCATGTAAAGGTGGGTTCTACTAAGTTGTCCTTTATACGGGATCGGTAATTGCTTGAATACACTCTGGCCCATCATTCTTGGGGCTGCCAACGCTAGCTGGCACTGCGTATGCTTTCATTTGTTCGGCTTCATATGGAACCATTAAGGACTGCAATAATTTCAAATCGTACATCTCGCGGTTTAACCAGATCTGCTCATCCTCTCGTCGCAAAATGACTGGCATCCGCTCATGAATCGTGGCAGCTACTGCATTCGGGCTTGTCGTAATAATGATACAGGTATGTACTTTCTCGCCATCCGGGCTTGTCCAGGTGTCGTAAAGACCAGCGAATGCGAACGGTTCACCGCTCTTCATCATGATTCGCATGGGCTGCTTGGATCGTCCTGTTTGTTTCCACTCATAAAAACCGTCTGCGGGAATGATACATCGCTTTCGCTCCAGCAAGCGTCGGAAAGCCGGCTTTTCATGCAAGGTTTCAGCGCGTGCATTAATCATTTTTCCACCAATCTTCTGATCCTGCGCCCAAGTCGGAACCAATCCCCAGCGGAGGTGCCCAATACGGCGCTTCCCTCTATCCTCGATTATAGCTGGTATGAGTTGTCCAGGTGCGATGTTGTATCGTGTCTGCCACACGAAGGGCATGTCATCCAGTTCAAAGCGTAGAACCAACTGATTCGGATCAGTCACAAGCGAAAAACGTCCACACATCCCCATCACCTCAACCATATCTTAACCGACTCCATATAGAAAATCACTTTTGTCTTGAATGTGCTCTC
This sequence comes from Brevibacillus invocatus, assembly GCF_003710915.1. Taxonomy (GTDB): domain Bacteria; phylum Bacillota; class Bacilli; order Brevibacillales; family Brevibacillaceae; genus Brevibacillus; species Brevibacillus invocatus. The sequence continues at coordinate 105,802 of NZ_RHHR01000019.1, forward strand.
AATCGAGGCAGGTAAAACGTGGAAGTGAACATGACCTAAACAAGAATGACTCCTCCTCTTACACCTACAGAGAACAATTTGTCCCCCATTTCTCTGTAGAATTGTAGACCGTCCACTCTTCTAGTCAAAATACCAAAAATCGAAAATTGTGGGGATGCCCTTGTCCATCTCAGTACCGCCAGTTTTTCTCCGTTTTCGACGTTGAAAACGCAACAGATACTTCAGTACTTGTAAGAATCAACCGGGAACAAGCTCAGAGGCTCCTTCGCAATGGAGCACGGAGAATTCCCGTGATTAGGAGACCATTCTAATTGTCTCGGCTGGATTCTTTCAGCAACAGTAATAGAAACCCTGCGGAGAAGCTGCTGCAGGGTTATTGCTTTTACACATTGTGATAAAACCCTCTCTCCTTCGATCGCTGATATTTCCTCTGGCAAGGGTATCTTCCTCAAATAATGTCAATAGGTCGCTGCCAAATCAATTTCGCCGATGCCGGTGAATAGCGACAGCATCCTCGTTCGATTCACCGCCTATTTAACATCATTGAGGATGTTGTTTTGTAGCATGAGACAACATTATTGATTAAAGCGCGTCAAACAAATAACAACTTTTTCGAGGTGAATACCTTTGTGGATGAAGCTATCTGCTGTCGCTTTGAACATCCTCTTTGGAATCGCAGGAGTTTATGTTCTAATATTTGTCATAATGACCGGAGGTGCACTTGATGGTAGCCGATCTCCAAGTACTAGTCCCCTCGGGTATTTGGTTATCCTGATTTACTTATTCATTTGTTTGGGAAGCAATTTTCTATTTGCCCGAAAGTCATCTAGTATCTGGAGGTATTGCCTAACAAGTGTTGCAGTATGGCTCGTTTCATTTTTCTTTACCATTCTTTTATAGGGCCTACCTCACTATCACAATTGAGCTTGTGTCCCTACATCTGCTTACACTCATGATTACTTAGCGCATTACCTTCTTCGGGAAAAATCAACTAAAAGCAAAACCCGCCTAATTTTGAAGGCGGGTTTTTTTCTAATCCAAAACGTATTCGGCCAATACACTTTGTACTGCATAAATGTTCAGGTTTTTGTTAAACTGCTTCTGGATCGGCAATGCACTTCCTGAAACCCAAATTTTCAGTTCCGCATCCAAATCAAAATTCCCGGCTGTTTCAATGCTAAAATGATGGATACTTTTATATGGAATGGAGTGGTACTCGATCTTTCTTCCGGTAATCCCTTGCTTATCTACAAGTATTAATCGCTTGTTTGTGAAAATGAACATGTCACGGATTAATTTGTACGCTTTTTCAACATTCTCATTTTTCGTTAGGATTTTCGCGTACTCTTTTTGAACATCAGTTATGTTAACCTCAGAAGCGTTACCCATTAAACCGTCTAACAAACCCACAGTAATTCCCCCAATCGAATGTTTGATCATTCATATTCTCCAAATAGAACAATTCTCCTACTTTTTTGGTTGTTACTACTACTTTATGATCCGCACCGGCTTCCTTTGACCACTCAATCATAATAACGATTAGCTCTACAACCCTTTTGGTCATTCTGAATCACTCCCGTTTCCTCCGAGGACAAACTGGCGCTGTCAGCATCTGTTCAGATTTACCATTAATCGAACTTGTACAAACTTTTAACACCAAACGAAAAACCCCCTGCACCAACAGGCACAAGGGGTTCGAGGTATTAATACAGCGTCATGTACTGCGTGCGTTCCCATTCATGGACACGCGAGCGGAACATATCCCATTCGATTTCTTTTGCTTCGACGAAGTGGATCAGCGCGTGCTCACCCAGCGCTTCGCAAATAACGGAGTCTGCCTTGAGGCACTCGAGTGCTTCCTTCAAGCTAGCTGGCAGATTTGCAATGCCGTTTTCTTCACGCTCTTCTTCATTCATGACATAGATGTTGCGGTCAATGGCAGGAGGAGCTTGCAATTTGTTTTTAATGCCATCCAAACCTGCACGGAGCATGACTGCCAAAGCCAAGTAAGGGTTGGTAGCTGGGTCTGGACTGCGCACTTCAATACGAGTGCTCAAGCCGCGGGAAGCCGGAATCCGGATGAGCGGAGAACGGTTTTTCGCAGACCAAGCCACATAGCAAGGTGCTTCATATCCGGGAACGAGACGCTTGTAGGAGTTGACGAGCGGGTTGGTGATGGCAGTAAATCCGCGAGCATGCATCAGGATTCCAGCCAAGTACTGCTTCGCTGTTTCGCTCAATCCCATTTCGTCTTTCTCATCGTAGAATACATTTTCTTTGCCACGGAAGAGAGATTGGTTGGCGTGCATTCCGGAGCCCGCTACGCCGTACAGCGGTTTTGGCATAAATGTCGCATGCAGACCGTGCTTTTGAGCAATGGTTTTAACTACCAGCTTGAAGGTCAAAATTTGGTCAGCCGCTTGAAGGGCATTGGCATATTTAAAGTCGATCTCGTGTTGACCTGGAGCTACTTCATGGTGGGAAGCTTCTACTTCAAAGCCCATTTTTTCCAAGGTCAAAACGATATCGCGACGACAGTTTTCACCGGAGTCGAGTGGAGCAAAGTCAAAGTAACCGCCTTGGTCGTTCAGATCAAGGGTTGGTTCGCCTTTTTCATCCAGTTTGAACAGGAAGAATTCTGGTTCTGGACCTACGTTGAAAGCGGTAAAGCCCATATCCTCCGCTTCTTTCAGAGCGCGCTTCAGGATGTAGCGAGGATCCCCCTCGAACGGAGTTCCATCCGGCATGTAAATATCACAGATCAGACGCGCTACCTTGCCATGCTCGGTACCCCAAGGGAAGACAACCCAAGTATCCAAATCAGGAACCAGGTACATGTCAGATTCTTCGATACGAACAAAACCTTCAATGGACGAACCATCGAACATCATTTTGTTGTCCAATGCTTTTGGCAGCTGAGACAGTGGGATCTCTACGTTTTTAATCAATCCCATCAGGTCTGTAAACTGCAGGCGGATGTAACGTACATCCTCTTCTTGTGCTAGACGCATGATGTCTTCTTTTGTAAACTTGCTCACATTTCTCTCCTCCTGTCTCTATTTACAGCTTATATCAGTGGAAAAAGCGTGAAAGCTCTCCACGTATCAATGCATTCTCGCCTGAGCGCGAAGCATTGCGATACATGATCTGTTGCTTCAACAACTGGTGCAGCTCCTTGTCGGACATCTCTTTCCGTTTTGTCTCGGACGTTGTTGTGATTTCTGTCTGTACCGGGGCGGGTTCATTCAACTGCAAGACCTGTTTGATTCCTGCGATGTTGAGTCCCTTCTCAATCAGTGCTTTAACCTCTAACAAACGGTCAACGTCATTAAAGGAAAAGAGGCGCTGTTTCCCTTCGGTGCGGGCAGGCTGGATAAGATCGTTTTGTTCGTAATAGCGAATTTGCCTCGCAGTAAGATCAGTCAACTTCATGACGATCCCAATGGGAAAGAGGGCCATATTCCGGCGAATGTCATCACTCATGACTTGTCCCTCCTCTATGGTATTTCTTATCACTCATTCTATGCAATCCATCAAATCCTGTCAATGGATGTTAGAAAATATTACGCAAACGCATTCATTAGCAAATCTGGAATTCAATTAAATGGTGCATGAACTAAAGAAAAAACAGCGACAGCCAACCAAATGTGGCCATCGCTATTGTCTTTACGTCTTATGCATGCGGAAGCTCAAGCAACCCTTTTTCCAGCATGCCATTCAGAGCGGTTAGAATCCCTACTTTCACATGGGAGTAAGTCAAACCTCCCTGAACAAATCCGAGATATGGCGGTCGGATGGGGCCATCTGCCGAGAATTCGATACTTGCGCCCTGTATGAATGTACCGGCAGCCATAATGACGGGGTCCGCGTAGCCAGGCATTTCACTTGGGTATGGGGTCACATGCGCATCGACGGGTGCAGCTTTCTGAATCCCTTGGCAAAACGTAATCAAGCGTTCTGCCGTCCCGAATGCTACCGACTGGATCAAATCTGTACGAGGCTCGTGCCAGAGCGGATTGGTTTGAAAACCGAGCCGTTCCAACAGAGCTGAGGAAAAGACCGCTCCCTTCAAAGCCTCTCCCACGACGTGAGGAGCAAGGAAAAATCCTTGATACATCTCCAGCAAGGAGTACAGTGAAGCGCCCCCTTCTGCTCCGATCCCCGGTGCAGCCATGCGGTAGGAGGCTAGTTGAACCAGGTCCTGACGTCCGACGATGTACCCGCCTGTTTTCACGAGTCCGCCACCCGGATTTTTGATCAGCGATCCCGCCATGATGTCTGCACCAACCTGCAAGGGCTCGCGCAGTTCGGTAAATTCACCGTAGCAATTGTCTACGAAAACAATCAGCTCTGGATTGATTTCTTTCACGTAGCGGATCATTTCCTCGATCTTTTCGATGGTAAAGGAAGGTCGATCTGCATATCCACGTGAACGCTGTATCCCAATGACCTTGGTTTTTGGAGTAATCGCCTTTGCGACAGCGGAAAAATCAATGTGCCCGTCCTCTGTCAACGGCACGTAGCTGTAGCCAGTTCCGTAGTCCTTCAAAGACCCTTGCCCCTCACCACGCACACCGACGACTTCTTCCAGCGTATCGTACGGTTTGCCTGTAATGTAGAGCAAATCATCTCCCGGACGCAGGATGCCAAACAGCGAAATAGCGATGGCATGGGTGCCAGAAATAATGTGATTTCGGACGAGTGCCGCCTCTCCCCCAAAAACATCCGCATAGATGGACTCCAATGTAGAGCGTCCGGAATCATCATATCCGTATCCGGTCGATGGAGCGAAATGGAATTCATTGACTCCATGTTTTTGAAAGGATCGCAGGACCTTCAATTGATTGCTGTCCACGACTTCTGCGATTTCTTTGTGTCGACCTGCGACCATGGTTTCCACTTCTGCTACGAGGGGACGAAGCTGCTCCCCGTGAGAAAAATATTGAAACATGATAATCTTACCAACTCTCTTCTACAGTCTCTGGTGGATCCAGGAGGAACGGAGCAATGCGTCCGTAGATGGGATGATCCCGATTGACCCGGACCGTGATCCGGTAGGACTCCTCTTCTTCCTGATACTCCTGGTCCATCTCCACACCTTCGCGATGCAGCATAGATAAAATATCTCCACGACTTATCGGCACCTTGAGTGTAAATCGGTCGAAGGATGACATGACAAAGTCCTCGATGCGATCCAGCAGCTTTTTCTGGTCCTCTTCACGTAAGGCGGATACGAGGATCGAAGCTTCCGCTGGCGGCAAATAAGTCCCTTCTGTCAGTAAGTCTGCTTTATTAAAGACGACTAGCTCCGGAATTTGCTCAGCCTTCAAATCCTTCAAGATCCGGTTCACAACCTCCATGTGAATACCCAGATCCGGGTGGCTGATGTCTACGACGTGCAGGATCAGATCGGCTTCCTTTACCCCTTCCAATGTGGAACGAAATGCCGCAACCAATGTCGTGGGCAGATCTTGAATAAAGCCTACTGTATCCGTCAGAAGGACTTCCATCCCGCTCGGCAGAGTAAGCTGGCGAGTTGTCGGATCCAAAGTAGCAAACAGCTTGTCTTCCTGGAGGGTTTCTGCAGCGGTCAGCTGATTGAGCAAGGTTGACTTCCCTGCGTTTGTATAGCCTACCAGTGCCACTTGGAAAACGTTGTTTTTCTTCCGACGCTCACGGTGCAGCTGCCGCGTGCGTACCGTATCTTCGAGCTGCTGCTTCAATTCGCTGATCCGCTTGCGAATATGGCGTCTGTCGCTTTCCAGCTTGGTTTCCCCGGGACCACGCGTACCGATCCCGCCGCCTAGACGAGATAGCTGCTTCCCTTGCCCGGCGAGGCGGGGAAGCAGGTAGTTGTACTGTGCCAGCTCTACCTGAATCTTCCCTTCCCGCGATTGCGCCCGTCCTGCAAAAATGTCCAAGATCAGCTGCGTTCTGTCGATCACCTTGCAGTCAAATACCCGATCCAGATTGCGTGTCTGGCTGGGTGACAGTTCGTCGTTGAAAATGATGACATCCACATCCAGCTCTTCTGCCCGTTGCGCGATTTCTTCAATTTTCCCGGTACCCAGGTACCAGGCGGAATCTACCCGCTCCCGGTTTTGGGTAATGACATCCAGTACCTCAACGCCAGCAGTATCCGCCAATTCATGGAGCTCCTCCATGGATAGCCGCATCCGTTCTGTGTCCCGATTATCTAATAGACAGCCAACCACTATCGCCGTCTCTTTTGTTTTGATGATATCGTTCACGGAATCCCGCCCTTTCTTCATCCTATCATACCACATTTTTCCCGAACCTCTACGTGGACGTGGACGACCAGACAAAATCCTCTGGCAGTAAAGTCATAATGTCCTCGCGAGTTAATTCCTGAACGGCAAGTAATCTCACCGCCTGCTTTCGTATCGCTTGCTCCAGGGCATTGCGTACATATCGGGCATTACTGAAGTTCGTTTCGAAAATATCCACACGCATCCGCGTTAAATGGTGTCTAAGCTTATCTTTGGCTCCAGATGACAACCGATATTCCTTTGCTTCCAGCAAACTGTCCGCAATCTTGAGCAAATCCTCTACACTGTAATCCGCGAACTTCAAGTGAATCGGAAAACGGGAAGGCATTCCGGGATTTAGTTCGAGAAAGGCTTCCATTTCATCTGTATACCCAGCAAGAATACAAATAAAGTCATTACCATGATCTTCGAGGGCTTTCGTCAAGCAATCAATTGCCTCTTTACCGAAGTCCTTTTCGCCACCTCGCGCCAGTGAATAAGCCTCATCTATAAAAAGAATGCCGCCCAATGCTTTCTTTACCAACTCTCGTGTTTTCTGGGCCGTATGCCCAATAAATTCTCCGACTAAATCTGCTCGCTCTACCTCGATCAAATGGCCTTTACTCAAGATTCCCATTTCACGGAACATCCGGCCAAAAATTCGTGCAACAGTCGTTTTTCCAGTCCCCGGATTCCCTTTGAAGACCATATGGAATACCTGTTTTTCCAATTTTAAGTGGTGCTTTTCCCGTTCTTTATTCATTCTCAACAGAGCATGGATCTCGTACATCAGCTTTTTGGCTTCCTGCAAGCCGATCAGGCGTTCCAAATCCTCGAAGGCGGCAGCCACGTTTCCTGGCGCCGTAGTCCGAACCCGATCAGCCAACGTTTCTGGTTGCTTGACCCGCTCCGGTCGGTGAAATACCACCTGAATACGATGCGGTACCTTCTCATCCTGAGTTTCCGCTGAAGGTTGATAGCCGGTCGGTTTCACCTGTGATCACCTGCCTCATGGTCATACATTAGTATACTCATGAACAAGGTAAACCTGCCCTATTTTTTGATGTACCTTGCTGTTTAAAGCAAACAAGCAAGACAGCACTTCCCGACACCATTGCTGCTTGTGGTAAAATGGATAGGAATATTTAGGTAGCAAAGGAGCGAAATGTTACCATGCACTTCCAACCTAAAATCGATTCGTTCTTCGTCATCGTATTGTCGGTCATCATTGTGGTCATTTCTGCGGTTTTTCTGGTACCGCTCGGCCTCGACCTTTCAAGTGGCAGAATCTTTTCCACAGGGGAATGGACCATCATTCTGTCGATTTATCTGGCTTCTGTTGGTTTTATGCTTTGGACTTTCTTTGGTATCAAGTACGCACTGTATGATGACCATCTTTACGTACAAGGAGGACCTTTCCGCAGCCACATCCGGTATTCCGACATCACCAGGGTCGCTTCCAGCCTGGATATGTACACGGGGTATAAACTCCTGACATCAAAGAGAGGAATCGAAATCCACTATCGGACAGCTTTTTTCGGCAGTGTCAAAATCTCACCCAAAGAAATCGACTTGTTTCTGGTGGAACTAAAAAAGCGTTGTCCAAATGCCATTTTCCAGATCGATCAAAAGACCTTCTAGTCTAGTGGCTTCATCACTGCAATCACTTGTTTGCCGCTCACCTGAATTCCTTTGTCCTGTTTTCCGCAATGCTTCAAATCGCGCACCAGCACTTCAATCAATTGCTTGGCTTCCTGGCTCTCCCTTTTCTCCAGCTTTACAATAAATTGCACGGCATCCCCGGCAGACAAAATCCGCTCCGCCTGACGTTTCTTTGTATCGTAGTCATGCTCCTCGATATATGCACTCAGGCGGATCTCCTTTACTTTTGCCCCTTTTTCCAGCTTCTTGGTCATCGCCTTGTCTTTGATGGATTGTTCCTTCAGTACAGTATGGCTTACCAACTGGCAAGGAGGCGGACTTGTTGAAAGAGACAGGCATACCAAATCTACACCCAGTTCCTTTGCTAAACGAAGAGCCTCTTTGGTCTCCACGATACCTAGATCTTCCCCATGTACACCGGTCAACAGCACTTCAAAAGCTATAATTTTTTCATTCTTTATCATCGTTTTGTTCTCCTATATGCAAGTTGAAAAGGCATTTATCCATTTTATCCAATATACAAGGTATCTTCTACTGAAGCATCTAAAACCTGACGTTTTGTCATGCAGTCTGAGTATTGACACGCTTGCACGCTTCCATTATAGTTGCGTTTAATTAGCATGCTAACTATCTGGAGGTAAATCCGTGGAAGATTATGATCATTCCCAAGCTTTGATGGTTTTGATGCGGCGCGTTTTAAAGCAGCATCGTCGTAACGTTGATACGCTCATTCAGCAATACGATGTTTTTCCAGGACAGCCACCGATTTTACTGAGATTGGCCAAGACGGATGGACTTATACAGAAAGATTTAGCGGAGCATATCCTGATCAAACCTGCCAGCCTTACCACGATGCTTACCCGCATGGAAAAATCCGGAATGGTGACACGGCAGACTGATTCCCAAGACCAACGGATTTCACGCGTTTTTCTGACCGAGAAAGGACATCGAGCAGCACTTGCTGTCAAGGAAGTCATGCGGGATTTAGAAAAGAAGTGTTTTGAGAATTTTAGTGATGAGGAAAAAGAACTGTTTAAAAGCATGCTTCTGAAAATCCAAATCGAAATGGAGGATTACAAGCGGGAATCCCTCTCCACTGAAATCGAGAATGAAAGGTATGACATTCTTCATGAATCTGACAACAAAGGAACTTGAATATGACCCACAGCCATTGAACCGAAAAAGACGACTATGGATGGCCTCCGTCCTGGGTTCACTGGTTGCTTTTGGCCCGCTTTCGCTCGATATGTATTTGCCTGCTTTGCCCCTGCTGTCCGAAGATATGCAGACCAGCACCTCGATGGTTCAGCTTAGCCTGACCGCTTGCCTGGTAGGCCTTTCTGTGGGACAGCTTTTTGCAGGACCGATCAGTGACGTTCGGGGAAGAAGAATTCCACTGTTGATCGGACTTCTGATTTACGCCGTATCGTCTATGTTATGTGCTGTGGCGCCTTCCATCTGGACGTTTGTATTGCTTCGGTTCGTTCAAGGACTGGCCGGTGCAGCCGGAATCGTCATTGCCCGAGCAATGGTAAGGGATATGTACGAAGGTTCTGAGATGACCAAGTTTTTTGCCCTTTTAATGCTGGTAAATGGTGTAGCCCCAATCGCAGCACCTATTTTCGGAAGTCAGCTGCTTCATTTTACCACCTGGGAGGGTGTCTTCGTTGTTCTATGCTTGATCGGAGTCATGATGTTTTTCGTGGTGATGTTCGGTCTACCTGAGACTTTGCCTCTTGAGCGTCGTTCCAAAGCTGGGATTACCCATACGCTCAGCACGTTTGGCAGGTTGATCAAGGATCGCACTTTCATGGGCTACGCCATGGCTCAAGGATTGATTACAGCAGCCATGTTTGCTTATATTGCCGGATCTCCATTCGTTTTGCAAGATATTTTCGGCGTTTCACCTGCGATGTTTAGCGTCGTCTTTGCGGTTAATGGCATAGGCATCATAATCGCCAGCCAAGTAACTGGCAGACTCGCTGGAAAAATCAGCGAGAATACACTGTTTGTATTTGGCATTTCTCTTGCGACTGTTGCGGGGCTTGTTCTTCTCACCATGATCCTGCTAAATGGCAGTTTGCTTTCCGTGCTTGTTCCCTTGTTTTTCGTTGTTTCCAGTGTCGGAATTGTCGGAGCGACCGGCTTCTCTCTTGCCATGCAAAAACAGAGTCAAGCAGCGGGAAGTGCATCTGCTCTCCAAGGCCTGATTTCGTTTATCAGTGGTGGAATTGTTGCTCCGTTAGTCGGTATTGGCGGAAGTACGACTGCTGTCCCAATGGGTGTCGTCATTGCCGTTTCCACGATTTGCGCTGTGCTTACGTATTTGTTATTGATTCGCACGCGAAGACCCTTATAGACGAGAGAAAGACAAGGACGTTTCTAACGGAACGATCCCTTGTCTTCTTTTTTTTAAAAGAACTTCGTGGTGTTCGCGCCGCTAGCTTTACCAAAAAAAGAACCCGGATTTTCATCCGGGCTTGGGGTCGTACTGCTTTACTGCTGGTTGTTTTCCTGAGACATCAGGGAAACGGGGCGTTGAGGGGTGAACGTAGAAATCGCATGCTTGTAAACGAGCTGTTGCTTGCCTTCGCTATCAATCACAATCGTGAAATTGTCGAATGCCTTAATATACCCGCGCAATTGAAATCCGTTCACCAGGTAAATGGTGACCGCGATGTTTTCTTTCCGCAAATGATTCAAAAACGTATCTTGAATATTGATCGTCTGTTTCATGTACACTACCCCCTAAAAGGACTTGTATGTTATATATTCGGCAATTGTTGAAACTTTCCTGCCAATATCTGCTTGATAGTTTGCTCGACGTGAGGCTTGTTTGCAGGATCCGTCATGTCAAACCATTCTATCTCCGTCATCCGTCTAAACCAAGAAAGCTGACGTTTGGCAAAATGGCGTGTTCGTTGCTTAATATCATTAATCGCTTTATCAAGCGTGATCTCGCCGTACAAGTAAGGAACGAGCTCCTTGTAGCCCAGTCCTTGCATGGCAACGAGCGAAGGATCATACCCTTGATTCAGCAAGCCACGGACTTCTTCAATCAATCCCGCCTCGACCATTAGATCGACACGCTGATTGATTCGTTGATACAGCTTCTCGCGGTCCATCGTCAAACCAATCATGAGCAGATCATAGGGCGACTGCTTGGCACGCAGCTGAAAGTCAGACATTTTGTAGCCGCTGCTCTCATAAATCTCCAAAGCTCGAATAACACGCTTTACATCATTGGCATGAAGACGTTCCGCAGTAATGGGATCGATAGCAGCCAATCGTGCGTGTAGAGCTTCTACCCCTTCCGTATCTGCCAGGCGCTGCAAACGATCTCGCAGCTCAGGATCATGCGATGTTTGAGAGAATTGAAAACGATGCGTTACCGACTCTATGTAGAGGCCTGTTCCACCGACGATAAATGGAATGCGATTGCGCTGGTTGATCTCTGTAATGAGCCGCGTGGCACTTTCCTGAAATTGAGCCACAGAGTATTCGTCATCCGGATTGATGACATCGATCAGATGATGAGGAACACGGGCAAGCTCGGCTGCTGATGCTTTGGCCGTTCCAATATCCATCCCTCGGTACACCTGCATGGAGTCTCCAGAAATAATCTCTCCATCAAACTGTTCGGCCAACTCCAGACTAAGCTCTGTCTTGCCTACGGCTGTAGGGCCTATAATGACGACAAGCTTTTCTCTCTGCTCCAAGGTCACTCCCCTCCATCTATCTCTTTGTAGCTGAACACGACGTGCTGACCACGTACGCGTACGGGAGTAAAGCCGAACCGCTCATGCAATCTGCTCGTTTTTCCCTCTTTGATCACGACGCGTTTGCTGGCGACACGCATCGCTTCTCGTACCGCATCCTCGTGCAACGAGTTCGGGTTGGCAAGCTCACGTATTCCTGCAATGCCTGTAGAGCTTTGTACGGTCACTTCAAACATCGGATCAAAATAGACGACATCGAAAGCGTGATCCGGCAGTTCCCTCAGAACATCCAGATGGTTGGCACAACGTACTTCGACTCGCCGCATGGCTTCACACAGCTCAGTCGCATCTGATGTCCAATGACGCAAACCATCTTCGACCAGGATCGCAATGAGACGCTCTGACTCTATGCCGACGACTCGTCCATTGACACCAGCAGCATGGGAAAAAACGATCGCGTCAGCTCCCAAACCCATAGTGGCATCCAATATACGATACCCTGGTTGAATTTGGCAAGCGACAAGCATAGTATCAGTATCACCGCGCATCAGTCGCTTTATACGAAATGCGGCTGTATTCGGATGAAAAAAGAACGGTTTTTTTCCCGGCACTTCCAGTCTTGCTCCCAGCGCAGACACCACCAGAACTTCTTCTTCCTGATGTCTTCTACGCATCGCCTGCAAGGACATTTCTCCCCGCTCTACCACACGCAAACCAAAGCGCTCGGCCAATTCCGAGGCATGATCCAGCGTTTCCCTACCGGGCTCAAGTCCGGTGGTGATGATCATCGATGCTTTCCACTCCTCCATGTACGTCTGGGACGGACACTTCAAATTCTAGTATACATGATTGTCCACTGAATCGTTACATCACTCTCTTAAACATTTTCTCCAAATCGTAAGCAGAGAAATGAATAATAATGGGCCTTCCATGTGGACAGGTAAAAGGACTTGAGGTCAAACGCAGCTGATTCAGCAAACTCTCCATTTCAGCGTTGGTCAGGAAGCGGTTTGCCTTGATAGAAGCTTTGCAAGACATCATGATCGCTGCTTTCTCCCGCATTTGGCGGACGTCTGCTTGTACACTTTCACCTGCTTCCAGGACGAATTGCATCAATTCCTCAATCACTTCCAGCTCTGCGCCTTCAGGGAACCAGTGTGGGTGCGCCCGAATGATAAATGAGCGATTCCCAAAAGACTCAATCTCCAATCCAAAGGACTGAAGCAGCGGAAGCCGCTTCTCCAGACGTGCAGCCTCAGCTGCTGTACACTCCACCGTATGAGGAAAAAGCATCAGTTGGCTCGCAATGCTGTCTTGCCGGAGCTTTTCCATGAAATACTCATAAAAAATTCGTTCCTGAGCAGCATGCTGGTCAATCAAATACATCCCCGTGTCATTCTGGGCAACGATGTAGGTACCGTGTACCTGCCCGACCGGATAGAGAACAGGAACGGCGGACTCCTCACTCGTAGGAGATTCGTTTACCGGTTGTTCGACATTATCTTGCTCTTGCAAGGTAACTCGCTCTGCCAGATCGCTCTCGACAGGTTCCCGTTCTTCACGGACCGGCTCTGACTCCATTTGAACATTGAAGACATCCAGATCGGACTCCACATTACTTGTGGGTCTATCGTTTATACGTTGATCGATGGCTGGAGGTTCCGCATAGCGGATCTTTGCTTCCTTTACAGCTGGTTCAATGGCTTCCTTCACACTTACCACGGGAGATTCAGCAACATGCTCTTGTGAATGGCTGACAGAACGAACAGGAATCTGCAAATCAAACTGCGGCTGCTCCACCTGTAAAACGACCTTAGCCTTGGGTTGTGTCGTCATCGGACGAACGATTCCCAAGCCTTGGCGCAGGGTTTCCTTGACGGATTGCTCGATCGCCTGGCATAGCTCATCTTCTTTGCTGAATCTCGCTTCCAGCTTGGCTGGATGAACATTGACATCCACCAATGTCGGGTCCATCTCAATCTGAATAGCGACGATCGGATATCTTCCAATCGGCAACAGGGTATGATATCCGCGCATGATGGCATTGTTCAAGGCGTAGCTACGAATGTATCGCCCATTTACGAGAGTTGAAAGGTAAGAACGATTGGCACGAGTCACTTCGGTCTTGGATATCAAGCCGCTCCAGCGAAAATCGAGCGTTTCTCCGGAGATGGGCAATAGGAGCTTGGCCATTTTTACCCCGTAGATAGCAGCCATGACATGCAGAAGCTTTCCGTCACCTGAGGTTTGCAGCAAGTTTTTTTGATTATGCGTCAAGATGAAGGAGATATCAGGATGAGTCAGCGCCAGTCTGTTCACATAATCAGATATATGACTAATCTCCGTTGCGATCGATTTCATGTACTTCAGGCGGGCTGGTGTATTGTAAAACAAGCTGCGGACACATACTTCGGTTCCATTTACAGTAGCAACATCCCGCTCTTCTACGATTTGACCGCCTTCGATCCCGAGGCGTGTGCCTACTTGGCTGCTGGATGGACTGCTGGTCAGCTCGACTCGAGAAACCGCTGCAATACTTGGCAGTGTCTCTCCGCGAAAGCCAAGGGTGCGGATACGGAACAGATCACGGGTGGAACCGATTTTACTTGTGGCGTGACGCTCAAAAGCGAGTCGGCAGTCTTCCCTGTCCATGCCTTGCCCGTCATCCACGATCCGAATCAGCTCCAAGCCTCCTTCTTCAACATGGACTTCAACCTTCGTTGCACCTGCATCAATGGCATTTTCCACCAGCTCTTTCACTACAGAAGCAGGTCGTTCAACTACTTCTCCCGCAGCAATCATATTCGCAAGATGCTCGTCTAGCAGCTTGATTTTTCCCACGGCGGTTTCTCACCTCCTGCTTGCTTCATCCCTGTTTCAATCGCTTTTTCCACTCGAACAGCTTCATCATGGCATCCATTGGGGTCGTCTGATTCAGATCCAAATCCCGAAGCTCCTCTATGATAGCCAATTCTTCAGGATGGGCTGGTGGTGACGGTTCTTCGCTCACAGCAGCGACTGGGGCTGTCCACAACGCCTCGAAGGACATCTGCATATCCGTGCTTGTAGCAGATGAGCCCGCTTCCAACCCCGTTAATATGCTTCTTGCCCTTTCAATGACCCAATGAGGCATTTGCGCAAGCTCAGCCACGTGAATACCATAGCTCTTATCCGCTCTTCCCTCTTCGATTCTGTGCAGAAACAATAGCTTCCCATCCCGTTCTTCACAACGGGCATTTACATTTACTACCCCATGCATGGTATCAGCCAAGCCTGTCAATTCGTGATAATGTGTGGAGAAAAGCGTTTTTGCTCCGATTTTTTCCCCGATGTATTCAATAACAGCCTGAGCCAAAGCCATCCCGTCATACGTAGACGTTCCTCTGCCTATTTCGTCGAGCAAAATCAGGCTTTGGGAGGTCGCCTTTTGCAGCGCATGCTTCGTCTCGAGCATTTCCACCATGAAGGTACTGTGTCCGCCAACCAGATCATCGGCAGCTCCAATGCGGGTAAAGATCTGATCGACCAGCGTCAGTGATGCTTGCTTCGCCGGTACAAAACAACCAATCTGTGCCATGACCGTAATCAGCGCAATCTGCCGCATATACGTACTTTTCCCTGCCATGTTCGGGCCGGTAATCAAGAGAATCTGCCGCTTGTCCTGGTCCATGGTAACGTCATTGGCCACGTACTTTTCCTGCTCTAGAACCGCCTCTACAACGGGATGACGACCATCCTGGATCACGTACTCGCCACTTTCCGAAAACTGCGGTCGTACATAACCGCGTTCGTCACTGACGGTCGCAAATGCCTGAAGAACATCGACGGTCGAGATCCGTTCTGCAAGCTCCTGAATACGCGGGATCTGTTTCGCCATCTCGTTTCGTACCGCAGTAAACAACTGGTACTCCAGTTCGATCATTTTGTCTTCCGCTTCCAGAATCAAGGCTTCCTGCTCTTTCAATTCTGGAGTGATGTAGCGCTCCGCATTGGTAAGGGTCTGCTTTCTCTCAAAGCGTCCCGCAGGAACGTTTGGGATATTTGCCTTCGAGACCTCGATGTAATAGCCAAATACCTTATTGAAACCAACCTTTAGGGAACGTATTCCGGTTGCTTCCCGTTCCCGCTGCTCCAGCTGGGCAATCCAGGTCTTGCCTTCCCGACTCGCTGTATGCAGCTTGTCCAGGTAAGCATCGTAGCCGGTACGGATGATTCCTCCTTCGCGAATCGAGAGAGGAGGATCGTCCACCAGCGCTTCACGCAGAAAATCAACCAGATCTGTGCAAGCATCCATTTCATTTGCCATCTGCAGCAAAACGGATGAGTCTGTTTGAAGCAACAGCTGTTTTAATTCAGGGACGGCTTCGAGCGACAGGCGCAATTGCACCAGATCGCGAGCATTGGCATTACCATACGCGATGCGGCCTGCCAAACGTTCCAGGTCATACACCCGATCCAGACAAGTACGCACATCAGAGCGCAGCAGCATATCCCCTTTGAGTGCCTCAACAGCCTCCAGACGCGAAGTCAGCTCTTGCCGATTGCGTAGTGGACGCTCGATCCATCTGCGAAGCAGCCTGCCGCCCATTGCAGTTTCCGAGCGATCCAATAACCATAGGAGCGAGCCCTTTTTGGTCTTATCGCGTATCGTCTCGATCAACTCGAGATTTCGGCGAGAAAAGCCATCCATCTGCAGATATTGTCTCGCATCATAGCGCTTGATCTGTCTCATGTGGGCAAGACTTCGTTTTTGTGTCGTTCCTATGTAGTACAAAAGAACATTTACAGCCGTCCGCATAGCCATATCCAGGTCTTTCGCCTGACTCTGGTATTGCTCGTCGACTGCGAATTCATGCAGCTGGCCGCTCGCGATCGCTGCACTTGGGATGGAGGTTTTGGGAAGGGTATCAAAGCCGTAAAAGACCAGCTCTTTTGGTCTGTACTGCAGCGCTTCATCCAGCACCAGCTGCCCTGTACCGGTCAAGGAGGTGACGTACATTTCACCCGTACTCATGTCACAGGCAGCTATCCCGCTGCGGCCATCCACCTCTGCGATCGCGGCCATGTAATTGTTTTCCTTATCCGTCAGCCATTTGCCTTCCATCATCGTTCCTGGCGTAATTACGCGCGTCACTTCACGACGGACGACACCCTTTGCTTCCTTCGGGTCCTCGACTTGCTCACAGACTGCTACCTTGTAGCCTTTTTTCAGCAATTCCGCGATGTAGCCGTCCGCCGCATGGTGAGGAACCCCGCACATCGGAATACGCTCATCTGTGCCGCCTTCCCGACCAGTCAAGGTAATCTCCAGCTCCCGCGACGCAAGCATGGCATCTTCAAAAAAGAGTTCGTAAAAATCTCCCAAACGGAAAAATAAGAAAGTATCCGGATAATCTTTCTTGATCGCCAGATACTGTTGAATCATCGGGGTATATTGAGCCATTGTTTTCTTCTCCTACCTGTAAATCTCGTATGCTATTATAGCATGTTTTGCATCGAATGTTGAACGGCACTCGCACTCATCCTAGCAGATTCCATGCCTTGCGCAAATTATCTTGAGCGGGCCACGTTTGGCCGGAGAGCAGGATCGTAAAATACCGATCCAAATGAAACTGGGAAAGTTGATACCCGGGCATTTGGCGCAATTCTCTCCAAATGGTTTCCACATAAGGTTTCAGTACCAATTTTTCGCCACGGTAGTAGGCTTTTATCAAAGCTGGCTGAAGATGAGGTGCAGCTTGAAGAAGAGAATGGTTGTTGGCGATCAGTCGCGAAAGATGCAGGACACCTCGTGTCACAGTTGGATGCACCAGCCAGCTCGGCATCGTCCGATATTCAAACCCGTATGTTTTTTCGCGAACATCGCCTAAAAATCCGTAGCGTTCCCTGCGCTGCTGGCAGCTCTGATCCTCAATCAAGACAAGAGGCAGCGCAAGGTAGGCATCCAGCTTTCGACGCAATGAAAACGTAGGCGTGATTCCACTGAAATGAATATGTCCACCAATGGGGTAACCTGGAAACGGCATGCCTCCAGCCAGCCACTCGAGCTGCGGGTTATTCATCTTCTGGTTTGCCAGCTTCAAAGCATCCCAGATATGCGCAAACAAATCTTCAGGATCCTCTACGGGCTCCGGTCGCAGCTCGGCTACAGGATGCTGATGCATCGCCAATTCTTCCCGATAACGCGTCGTATCACAGCCGACAATACCTGCAATCCTCAGGTAGTCAGAGGCAAGCGCCATGCTTCCGTCTTCTTTTCGCAACGCGAATTCCGGATCAGCACCCAGCTTCAATAGTCTTTGCGGGTGCATGCTCTGTCTTTTTTCCCACCATTCGCTTGCAAGCTGCATATACTGATCAGCTAGCTCAACCGGCCAGTCTGGAATCACTTGTACCACCTTGGCTCGATGTGCAGAAACGGCATAGATCAGCACTTGACCAGCGTCAATACCCGATGCATACAAGCTTCTTGCGGCTAGTGTTTTCACCAGATTTACTTCCGGATCTTGGCTCGGCAAGCTTACAGACTCATAGGAAGGTAAGTCCCACGATTGCAGCAGCCACTGCTCCTGCTCTGCCATCCGTGACATGTGCAGGATTTGATCTTGATACAAGCTCACCAGGTAAGTCCGCCAGCCGGGTTGCGGTCTTTTCTTCGCAGTCACCGGAAGTCGACTGAGCCGCAGAAGCCATCTGCCCGCTTCAGGTCGTTTTAAAAATTCCACTGCTTCCTTCGCATTTGACGTCATCTTTTGTCCGGTTTTCCCCTTGAATGTGTGAGCGGTATTTCCCTGTGCGCGCAAGATCATGTCCACCACACTCCTTAACATTTCTGCTATAGCTTATGATAGCGCCCAAAAATGTGTGGCAGGAAAAAACTTCTTCCTCTTTTGCCCAATGAGAACGTTGGTGAATGAGTGTTTGAAAAAAGAAAAAAAGAGGAGATAGGCTTCTCCTCTTTAGTCCAGTTCGTCGAGCAATGTAGACGAATCGAAGTCATCAAATTCGTCGCTGTTCTCTTCAAAATCACCCAACAGATGGAAATCTTTATCGTCGCAACTATTGCAGACTACTACGCAGACTTTTGTTTCGCCAATCACTTCTACAGCAAATTCACTTTCGACTCTGACTGTGATTGTGCCTCCGCCACTCAACTCGGCTTTTACGCACTTCGGCTGTTCGACTGCTCGAGCGACGATTTCCAGATCGCCTCGGCAGTTCCTGTCAAAGAACGTTAGCGGAACGAGTACGGAGAACTTGACAGTTTCCCGCTTGACTTCAGTCTGCGTGTTATTTGCAAACGAGAACCACAGGTTGACGTCATACGTTCCAGATACTTCAACCGCGTCTCCGACTTTCTCAGCCTGGAAATTGGTGTTGATAATCCAGCATCCCAGGATCGTCGAAGGAGTTTGCGACGGTATGATGGTGTGGGTGGTCGAAGAAAATTTATGGCCTTTACCGCAAACAGCTTTCGCGATGAGTTCTCGGCACTGTAGATCTTTGTCTGAACCCGACATTTCGTTACCTCCTCCATACAACGTTTCTGTACATTTGTATGCAGGGCATTCGACTAGGGTGCAAACACCCACCTTCATTTTGGTGAGAAGTTGATCGAAAGCTTCATGTAAAGCTGTCGCGGTACTTTATTGTTCTCTATGAGCAGCAGCTGTCTCCATGCTTCTTTTCAGGTCCTCCGCCGGTTTCCCCAGTCAACGGGTTTCCGCCGGTATCCAGAATGATACGCTCCGAAACGGTATTGGTGATGACATTGGTCACCATTTGCAGCAGATCGTTTACGTCAACCTGAGATTGCTTGAATTCGGTGACGAGTGGAATGGCGTCCAGTTCTTCCTGAAGCTGGTTGAACTCCCCCTCCAGCTTTGCCACAAGATCTGGTTTGTTGATGGATTCAAACATGACCATTTGCTTCTGCTTTTGCTTCAACTGATCGATCAGCTCTTGTACGCGGTCATGATGCTTGATCTGAAGCTCCGCACGTTTAAAAAAATCCACTTCGTTCGTTCGGGAAATCATTTGAGCAAGCTCACGTGCTTTATCTAAAATTTCTTTTTGTGTGTAGAGATTTGTTTGTTCCATTTGCTTACACCTCGACTGTAGTTGCGAGTTCTCCGTGGAGTGTCCACGTTTTCGCATCTGTAATATTTACATGTACATACTGACCAATCAGGGAAGAATCTCCTTTAAAATGAACCAGCTTGTTGGTACGAGTACGTCCAGCCAATACTTCATCATTGGTTCTCGATACACCCTCGACCAGCACTTCGAGCACTTTGCCTTCCAGCTTTTTATTCTGCTCCAGACCGATGTTGCCCAAAACCTCGTTCAGGCGATGCAGACGCGCTTTCTTGACCTCCATCGGTACATTGTCTTCCATAACAGCAGCAGGCGTACCTTCACGCGGAGAATAGATGAACGTATAGGCGAAATCATAACGGACCTCTTCCACCAGTGAGATGGTTTCTTCAAACTGCTCATCGGTTTCCCCTGGGAAGCCTACGATAATGTCCGAGGACAGGGATACGTCCGGGATAGCCGCTTTAATTTTACGCACCAATTCCAAATAGTGTTCACGTGTATATTTGCGCGCCATCCGCTTCAAGATTTCGCTTGACCCGGATTGTACGGGAAGATGGATCTGTTCGACCAGATTTCCGCCATGACTCAGGACCTCGATCAAGTGGTCATCGAAATCACGTGGATGGCTGGTGGTGAAACGAATGCGTGGAATATCGATTTTTCGAATTTCATCGAGCAAATCGCCAAAGCCATACGTCATGTCATCGAAATCTTTTCCGTAGGCGTTCACATTTTGACCGAGCAGCATGATCTCTTTAAAGCCCTGACGAGCCAGGTCACGCACTTCTGCGATGACGTCCTCAGGCCTGCGGCTCCGTTCCTTTCCACGTGTATAGGGAACGATACAGTACGTACAGAATTTGTCGCAGCCGTACATGATATTGACCCAGGCCTTGGTGTTTCCTTCACGCAGCTTTGGCATGTTCTCGACGATGTCGCCTTCCTTGGACCACACCTCGATGACCATTTCCTTGCTGAACATCGCATCGCGCAAAAGCTCTGGAAGCCGGTGAATATTATGCGTACCAAAAATCAGGTCAACCTGCTGATAGCTTTTTAAAATTTTGTTGACGACTTTTTCCTCTTGGGACATACATCCGCAGACACCCAGAATCAGATTGGGGTTGTTGTGCTTGAGCCGCTTCATGTGGCCCAATTCACCAAACACCTTGTCTTCGGCATTTTCCCGAATCGCACAGGTATTGAACAAAATGACATCCGCTTGCTCGATCTCTTCGGAGGAGGTATACCCCATTTGCTCCAAAATGCCGGAGATCGTTTCTGAGTCATGTTCATTCATCTGGCAGCCATAGGTCCGCACATGGTAGCGCTTCCCTTTGCCGATCTGCTTCATATCGTCATCAATCGTAAAATCGTAGTGGACCTTGATTTCCTCTTTACCGCGCTGCTTCGCGTCTTTCAGTGAAGGAGCTTGAAAGTACTTGGCGAAATCAGCCGCCGTCTTGGGAGACTTGCCGGATTTTAAGTCCACAGTCGCCTCTTTCGTTTCTTTCATGATGTATCACCTCAACTGGAATAGTTATCTGACTAGTAGCCAATACAGAATTATACCATTCCAGGTGAAGCAAAAGCGAATGTGTTTAAGGCAAAATATGTACAAAACGGTCAGGACCGTCTTGTTTGACCACAAGCGAATATTTCTGAGTATCGAATAGCGACGAGCGCTGTCTTATAGAAAAAAGAGCACTTTCCAAGCGCTCTCGCCATTTTTTGTATGCGATTAGTAAAATGAAAAACTGATAACGGTACTAAACACCACATGCAGCTCCGTGTTTTCATCAATCCTAACAGTTACGAATCCGCTCTCCACACCAGTCAAGGTCCCTTCAATTTCTCCTTGTACGGTCTGCAGACTAATCATGGACCCTATTCCCGCGGTAAGCTTTAAAAATAATGGGGTACCCGGAAAAGGGAGGTGCTGAACAGGTGAAATATGCGCCACAGTAAATCCCCTCTTCCTGCTGAATTCTAGGGCAATTCTTCAATATAGAGAATATTGGCAAATGGTACGCGGAAGGGAGCCATGTACAAGTAATCATTTCCCACTCTATCCAGGGTACCAGTGATTACATATCCGCCAACTCCTACATTCAATGTGGTTCCCAACTGAAGATTTTGAATCAAGTCTCCTGACAAGGTTGTAGTAGCCAATTATCTTCCCCCCTTCCGCCGTGTTAGACCGTTTCAATATTCGTTATGTGTTCGTAAGGAATAGACATAGTCGAACCAGCCAATGTCGTCAATGTCACCAGAGTGGCTCCGACGCTCGTGACCTTAGCTGCTGCTCCTGTTTGCTGGCCTGATGTCATGATGACAATCGTCGTGTTGGATGCCTGGTAAGAGGTAAGCAGATCGCGAATCTCCGTATAATCCACGCCCGAACTCCCTCCTCCGCCAGTCAAATACAAGCCAATGTCATCCACAAGCACCGCTGAGCTTGCTTGTTGCGGCGCTTTTAGAATACAAAGCAATGCATACGCTGCATTCGGCGGCGATTCGGTGGTGCTTCCCACAATCGTTTTCCATGCTCCTGTTTCACTTTGTGGCTGATTTCGAATGCGCATACTGTTGGCAAATCCAACGGAAGCCGTTTGATAAAAATGGTCCAAAAAGAGAAAAAACATAGACATTAAAGGAGCCCCTGAGATTTGAGACTTTGCGATTGACATTGAAAACAGATAGGATACATGAGGCTCCACGGGTACTATTTGCTGGATGGAAGCCTTTATCATGCCACCTGCAAGTTCAGCACAAAAATAGCCGGTCTGTAGATGCATGGAATGGATAGAAGCGTTCATCCCCTGCCAGGGCCATAGGGAGCCTGTTTCAAATCCGCCGTTATTAATCAGATTCATCGTCTCCTGATCCCACCTCCCTTGTTAGCCTTTTTTTTAGCACGTTTATCATAGGATATGACCAAAAGTTCCAGCTCGTCTGTACGTTTGGTAATAGTTATGTCTCCAATTTCCATTCCTTCGTACCGAAATTCTTTAGGGTCTCTTCTCCTCCTTTTTTCCCTTGTCACTTCCAACTTTTTTCTTAATTTCTCCAAAATAGGTCCCGTTCCTTGCAACATAAACTTGTCCCGCGGCGTCTGAATAACTGCCAGGCGAAAATATTAGAAAATTTTTTGAGGAGGTCACCATGAAACGAGCGATAAGCTTTTTATTGGCTGTTATGATGGTCTTCACGATTGTTCCCTTCGTGAGTGCTGCGACTCCTTCCTTCTCCGATGTCCCACGTAACCACTGGGCATACAAAGCAATCACGGAGATGGCGGAAAAAGGGATCATTGTGGGATACAATGACAAAAAGTTTCGACCCAACAACCTAGTCACTCGCGCCGAATTTGCCAAAATTATGATTGCAGCAGCAGATGTAGACATCGACAAACGCAACATCACGCAGACATTCCAGGACGTCCCTAGGTCTCACTGGTCGTTCTACTACGTGGAATACGCGAAGCCTTACCTGACCGGCTACAAATCCGGAAACCGCTATACGTATAAGCCTGACCAGCCAGCTGTTCGCGAAGACATTGCAGTAGCCATGGTTCGTCTCCTGGGCTATGACAAAAAAGAAAAAGCGGATTTGAACGTATTGAAAAAGTTCCGCGACGATGACAAGATTTCAACGAATCTGCGCTCTTACATTGCCATTGCCATCCAAACCAATTTGATGCAGGGCTCTGACAATCGTTTCCGTCCACTTGACGCCATTACACGTGCGGAGGCAGCTTCCCTGCTGCACCGTGCGCTGATCGAAAAGAAAGACAATGAAGAAACCAAAGTAGTCTTCCCGAACCCGGTACCAGAACCACCGAAGCCCGAAAAGCCTGAGCTTCCAGCGAGCGTATCGGATAACTTCTCCAATACTGAGCTGAAGAACTGGCAATCCGACAAGGCAACAGGTGTCTGGGGAGTCATCAACAAGCAAGTAACAGCGATTACTACAGACGACGACATCGAACATTTCTTCCTGCCGCTCATCTGGAAAGAGTCCACGAAGCCTGAGAAATATGAATTGACTGTAGATGTCAATCCTTCTGGAACGAACGGATTGGGTGGACTGTTCTTCAACGGCAAAGATGACAAGGCACATGTCGTCTACGTGCAAAAAGATCGTGTTGTCTTGGGTAAAGTAAACGATGTAGAAGATGATGAGGTAGATGTCATCGCTTCCGGCAACTACAAGCTGAAATCTACAAACCGCTTGAAGGTCGTTGTCAACAAAACAACTGTCTCCATCTACATGAACGATCAGTTCCTGTTCTCTCAACAACAAGTGAAACAAGAAGGTACAAAGCTCGGCTTGTACTTGCAAGCAGAAGCGACGAAAGGTGCTCCACGCAACATGACGTACCTGGATAACTTTAACTTCAAAGCAGTCGAGTAATAGAAGGAATGAAATGACCCGGCACCTTTCTACGGTGTCGGGTCTTTCTTTGTTCTCCTTATTACCAAATAGAACAAGCGTAGAATTGAACATACGTCCATTGTATAATGGTAGCTAGTCATGTCCGTGAAGGAGCTTTTCGTCTATGTCTATTACCATACTTCAACCATTTCGCTGGATGGACTCCGGCGTTTATCAGGATAGTCCGTTAGAGCCGTTGATCAAAGATGAAGCTCTGACTGCCAGTCTGCAAACCCCTGGTGCGGCACCAATTATTCATCTGTGGGTGTACGACCGCGCTCTGTATTTGGGCAGGCGCGATGCCAAGCTGCCTCGTCTAGAACAAGCTTTACGACATTTTGGTCAGCAGGGCTTCGACAGTGTGCTTCGCTCCTCAGGCGGTGCGTGCGTCCCACTGGATGCCGGAGTCCTTAATCTGGCTTGTTTATTGCCAGATACCTCGATCTCTATTGATTCGTTCTTTTCTTTTGTCTCCTCGCTCCTTGAAGTGGGCCTGGGAGAATACGGCACTCTGGAATTCGGAGAGGTTGCAGGCTCTTATTGTGCTGGCGAGTATGATTTTTCTATTCAAGGCAAGAAAATTGGAGGCATGGCACAGCGTCGCACCCGATTTGGTTCGATTCTGCAATTATGCATCAATGTCGAAGAAATGCCTCGCGGTGAATGGATGGAAGCATTTTACCGGGAAGCCGGTCTAGATGACATGGAGAGCCATAAGCCCATCCCTCTTATCGATGGCAGCACAGTAGGGAGCATTGCAGGTTTGACAGGTCGTGCAGTTACCGTAGATGATGTGAAAAAGCAGCTGCTTACTGCCATTGAGCAGCGTTGGCCTGTGGAGCCCGTTCCTTTCCATGTGCCAGATACCTTGCTGCAGGATTCGAGGCACCATCTCGCAGAACGGCTACGCCTGTTTTCGTACACGGCGAAGCAATTAGCTGCAGGCGATTGGCATTTGCCTGAGTAGGGGAAGCGATTCTTTCCTCCAAACTCCTAATGTAAAAGAATTGTCGTTCTTGCATACTACATGTAGGGACTATTGTTCCACACCTCGATTACTTGCCTGGCGCACGGTCGCCGGGCTTTTTTCTTGTAGACCTACCGCTTCGCGCGGGCTTCATGTATCATAGAGGAGAAACGTAATTTGCAGTGTAAACTACCTGCCCTAGACGAAAGAAAAGGTGGTGGATCCAAATGAATCAAGAACCTTCCTTGCTACATACACCCATCAAAGATCTCATCATTGCTTCCACAAAAGTCGCACACGTACAGCTAGGCAATTCACTTGAACATGCTCTGCTCGTCTTGATCAAATGCGGCTATTCCGCTATTCCGGTTTTGGATCATCAGTATCGACTGCACGGTCAGATCAGTACGAATCACATCATGAACAAATCCCTCGGCCTGGAACGATTTGAGTATGAAAAAATGTCTGAACATATTGTGGATGATGTCATGGACACCAAAATACCCCGTTTGAAAGATACAGATGAATTCATGAAGGCCTTAGAAGTCTCCATTAATCACCCATTTGTATGTATCGAGAACGAAGAGCAAATTTTCCAAGGGATATTGACCCGAAAATCGATCCTTGCGCTTGTCTATCGGCATTTTCGAAACTTGCCTTACCCGCTTGCGGAAAACCAGCCAAGCACACAACCTTAACCAATCAACATGAGAAAGACGGAGGCCTATGCCACCGTCTTTTTTTCTGGAACGCTACCTAAGCCTTCCCTTTTTGTTTGTGATCCATTTCCCGTATCAAGGTTCGAGCATATTCCAGAGGATGGCGATACGTCTGTTTGAACATTCCCCTCTCCCCTGCCTTGAAAAAGGAGTAGCGTTGATCCCTGACGTTCACTTCGATCAAGAAAGGGTGTCCGTTTTGATCAATCCCCATGTCCATGCCCAAATCAGCCAGAGACGGGAATTGATGACCATACGTCTTCGCGATTTCGATCGCGGCCTCTTCGATTCGTCCAAAAATTTGAACTTGCTCCTCGACCGTAAACGCTTTTTGCATGACTGTATTCAAGGGATAGGCTCTTCCTCCCCGGGACAAGTTGCTTAATTTGTTCTTTTGATTAGCTACCTTAGCCACCATGCCACTTACCGTCCATTCACGCTCCCCATTTTTTTGTACGGATACACGAATGTCGTACGTCTTTCCTTCAAAGCGAGCTAATGGAATCCCTTGCTGAATCAGAAAACGCTTGTTGCCTACCCACTTTTTTACGACCTGCAGCAATCGTGAGCGTGTTAGTATTTTTCGCATTTTCGAAGAAATAAAGTGGTATTCGTTCCCATATTTCTCGATTCGCGCGACCCCAATTCCTACCGAACCGATCGCAGGTTTTACATAAATGACTTTATACGCATTCAAAAACTGCTGAAGCGCTTGGCTTGAGTAGGGTGTGGTATTCGGGAGATAGGCGCGGATAAGCTGGTTTTTCCAGAGCATTTGGTGCACCTTCCGTTTATCTCGCACCACCAGTCCATTGAATACTTTTTTCTTTTTGCTCAGTCGTGAAATGACGCCCCGAGATCTCAAATCTCCGGTCAGCACACGGTTATGAATCACTCGTGGGACATGGACCAGACGGGGGATCAGTCTGCTGCCATTCCAAAAATATCCTTGGACTCTCCCTTCTCCGGCAAGCACATGGCGCGGGTGAAAAAAAACCGGCTCCAGACCTAGCTCTTTGCCGATCTCCACATAGTAGGGCAGACGTTCATAAGACTTGTCTCCTCGTATCCCTTTCTGAATGATACCCCAGTCCAACATAATGCCAACTCTATCCACATCGATCCCCCTTGCGTACGTTTCATCTCCATAGGGTATGTGTCTTTATTGACAGGGGCGTGCCTATTTTCAATGGATACCAACCCAAAGCTTACTGACAAACTTCTCCAGCCTTCGTCCTCCCTGTCGGAACTTGCGCTTGCCCGGGAAAACCTGTTGCACTCTATTCCGCTCTGCGCTCAATCGCTAATAAAAATGGGGCCTGATTTTGCTGATTGATGTATATGTATTTCAAGACGAGAAATCTGCGCTGATCCAAGGTTTGGCAAAAGGACTCCACTTCATGCTTTTCCATCTCTCCCGCCGCATGCCCCCAATACACCATGATTGTCATAATTCCACCCTTGCGCAGCAGGGCAAGTCCAGCCTCTATCGCACGTATCGTACTGGTAGCCTGTGTGGTGATATCCTTATCCCCTCCAGGTAAATACCCCAGATTGAACATGATGGCACTCACACGCTCCTGCTCGCTCGCCATTTCCTCGTGACTGGCTAGACGCAATTCCACGTGCTGGGCAACACCTTCCTTCTCAAGCCGCGCCTTTGTCTTCTCAATCGCCTGGCTCTGCACATCATAGGCAATCACTTTCCCCTTGTCCTTGACCAATTGGGCAAGAAACAACGTATCATTCCCATTGCCCATTGTCGCATCTATGACAGTCTCGCTTTCTGTTACCCGTTCTCGTATCAGTTGACGTGCTACCTCCAGCACATTTGGAAACATGATTTTTTCTCCTTCAGCCATGGTGGAATGATTCAGTCTTACAGCGTAATTTGCAAGCCGATACTTGCTACGTAGCAAGTTCCAGACGTATATGCCTCCGCTTGCTGCTGCACGACCTCGGGTTCATACAGATGGTATAAATGTGTGATCAACAAAGCCCGGCATTTCAGCGCTTCAGCCAACTGTGCCGTATCCCGTACAGATAAATGGCCATTGGATTCCTTTGGCTTGTTGTGATCCAGATAAGTACCTTCGCAAATAAACAAATCAACGTCACTCGCAAAGCCTTCCCAATTCGTTCCCGGTCCACTGTCCGCTCCGTATACCAGGACCTTCCCTTGTGATTCCAGGCGCATCGCGTAGCACGGATCACCATTTCCATGATCGGTTCGCAAAAAACGGATCTGAATGTCCCCAATCGCCAAATGCGTCTGCTCATCTACAGGATGAAAGGAGGTCGCCTGTCTGTACAGCAGCGACTGCGAATCGACAATGGGCTGAGCGGGTGCATAGATCGGAAGCGGTCTGTTCTTCTCCCTTTCCTGAAACAACTGATGTACCATGAGTCCGTACTGTAATACGCCCACATCGGCTATGTGATCGTGATGGTAATGGGATAAGAGCAGCGCATCCAGCTGATGGATCGGAACGTATTTACCCAACTGAGACAATACCCCGCTGCCACAATCAAGCAGTAAGCGTTTGGAGTCTGTTTCGATCAAGTATCCTGGAGTCGCTCCATTTGGGCCAGGGTACGGGGACTGGAATCCTAATACAGTAACGCGCATATTCGGATCACTTCCTTTCATATGATGAATAAAGTGGGACAGGAGGTCTGAGATGCAAGGATCTTGGAAAACGGCATGGCAGATCGCTTTTACCTATATCGGTACCGTTGTAGGAGCTGGATTTGCCTCCGGAAAAGAAATCATCGAATTCTTTGTTCAATACGGCCTGCAAGGTTTGATCGGTATCCTTCTTGCTACTTGCTTATTTGTATGGGCTGGTGTTCGTGTCATGCTGATATCCTATCGTATTCAAGCAGATTCGTATCAAGCCGTAAGCACCTATCTTTTCGGACATCCATTCGGCATTGTCTTCAATACGCTTTTACTCACCGTTCTTTTGGGGATGACGTCTGTCATGCTGGCGGCTACAGGCTCGATTTTTTGGGAGTCCTTTCACTTGTCCCCCCAAATTGGCATCTGGTTTAGTATGATCGTCATCTTTATCGTCACCAGAAAAGGACTTTTTGCCATACACCATGTGAACAGTATTTTTGTTCCATCCTTGATCGCATTTACGGTACTTGTTTTTTTATATGTACAACCTTGGGAGAACCAGATCATCCAGGTAGAATCACTGCGTCCTTGGGCGTGGATCAGTTCTCCATTGTATTATGTTGCCTTAAATGTGTCGCTTACACAAGCTGTCCTTGTTCCAATTGGCCGTCATAGCCAAAGTGAAAAGCCCTTGATCGCAGGGGGTATCATAGGTGGACTCGGAATCGGGCTGCTTCTTTTGCTTGCCTTTGCCTCCCTTTCCGTCAAAATGCCCGGCATTTCACATGCGGAAATGCCCATGATCACACTTTTACATGGCTTGGGACATACGATTCCGCTACTCTTTTCTTTCCTGGTGTACGCGGAAATTTTCTCCACGCTGGTCGCCAACGTATTTGGACTTTCAGAGCAACTGAGACGAGTGACCCGGCTTCGCACTCCTACCATTCTGTTCGGGATTCTTCTAGTTAGTTATATCATCAGTTTCGTAGGGTTTAGTTCGCTTTTGCGCGTGCTATATCCTCTTTTCGGCCAGCTCGTGCTGTTCTTCCTTGTCATGCTGTTCTATCGGCAATGGCGAAGTCGAACACCATAGACTCAAAACGTAATCGGGTAGGAGGCTACCCA
>NZ_RHHR01000002.1 GCF_003710915.1 Brevibacillus invocatus
TTGGTAGCCCGTTACCCCACCAACTAGCTAATGCGCCGCAGGCCCATCCACAAGTGGTAGCTTGCGCCACCTTTCCGTCTTCTCTCATGCGGGAGAAGACTCTATCCGGTATTAGCATAAGTTTCCCTATGTTATCCCAGTCTTATGGGCAGGTTGCCTACGTGTTACTCACCCGTCCGCCGCTAGGGTCCGAAGACCCTCGCTCGACTTGCATGTATTAGGCACGCCGCCAGCGTTCGTCCTGAGCCAGGATCAAACTCTCCAATAAAGTTTGTATCTGGTTCAAAGCTGGCAAATCATTTCATGATAGACTCATCAACGCTTTCGCTGTTCAGTTTTCAAAGAGCATTTTTTGTCGAACGCTTTATATCCTATCACGTTCACTATCTCGGAGTCAAGATCTTTTTTCGTGATCTTTTTTCTCGTTTTCCCGTCGCTCGTTGGCGACAAAAATAAATCTATCATATTCAAAAAAACAAATCAAGAGTTATTTTTAAAAGAATGATTTTCCATCAACAGAAAAAGAGAGGCACTGAAGCCCCTCTTCCATTCAAACTCTACTCTACATTGGAATAGCCAATGCATTTCGCTTTTTCATGTATTGGAATACGGTCACGGACATAAGCAATGCGAGACCAAGTCCAAACAACAAGACTTCAGGGAAGATCAACAGGACACCACCCAAGATTAAAACAGTCCGCATCGCCCAGTTGATCCTGGCGAACAGGAACCCTTCTGTAGCAGCAGCAAGTGCCATTACAGCCAGCAAGGTGGTCACCGTAGCAATCGATATATCTACGATACTTGCATCATGAATCAACAGCCCTGGCTTATAGATAAAGATAAAGGGTACGATAAAGCCTGCCAATGCCAGTTTGCAGGATACCCAGCCCGTACGCTGCGGCTCCGACCCCGCGATACCTGCCCCTGCAAAGGCCGCTAAGGCAATGGGCGGCGTCAAATTCGCGATCGCTCCGAAATAGAAGACAAACAGATGAGAGGCCAGCGGATCAATCCCATAGGTGGACAGTGCAGGAGCTGCCATCGTGGCCGTGATAATGTAGCAAGGGATGGAAGGAAGACCCAAGCCTAGAATAATCGAAGCCAGCATCGTAAATAAAAGCGTCATGAACAAGCTTCCCGACCCCATCATCAAAATGATGTTGGCCAACTTCAGACCCAGTCCCGTCAAACTGAAGACCCCGACTGTTATCCCAACTGCCGCACACGCTGCCGCGACACCAAGCGCATCGCGCACCCCACTTTCCAACGCATGAACGATATCACGGAAGTTCATCCGGCTCGATTTGCGTAATGCTGCGATCAAAATAGTACCCGCGATGGTCGCAACCGCTACCAGTGTCGGCGTATATCCCATCATCAACAGCACAACCAGAAGCACCAACGGGATCAGTAGATGTCCCCGCTCGCGAATCACATCTTTTACTTTCGGCAGCTCACTCTTGGTCAACCCCTGCAGGTTGTCCCGATCTGCGCGCAGATGCACCTGAACGAGCAATCCAAAGTAATACATGAGAGCTGGAATAACGGCGGCAATCACAATCGTGACGTACGGTACTCCCAATGTTTCCGCCATGATAAACGCAGCAGCTCCCATAATCGGTGGCAGGATTTGTCCCCCCACCGCGGCTGTAGCCTCAACAGCTGCAGCAAATTCCGGCTTGTACCCAACCCGCTTCATCATTGGAATCGTGAACGATCCCGTGGTCACGACGCTCGCAACAGCAGAGCCGTTGATCGATCCGTGAACGGCTGTCGCGATGACGCCTACTTTAGCTGGACCACCTTTGGTTCCCCCGGCCAATGAAAGCGAGAGATCATTGAACAAGGTACCCATCCCCGTCTTGGTCAAAAAGGCTCCAAAAATGATGAACAAAATGATAAAAGAAGCAGAAACGGCAATGGCATCGCCAAATATCCCCTCTGTCGTCACATACATATAGTTGGCAATATCGCTAAACGTATAGCCTCGATGCCCAAAATCCCCTGGTAAATACGGCCCCAGATAGGCATAGGCGACAAAGATTCCAGCCATCGCTGTCAGTTCCCAGCCTGTAACGCGCCGCGATGCTTCCAGTACAAGTACACAGGTAATGACCGCAAAGATCACATCCAGCGTCGAGGGAATCCCCCCGCGATTGACGATGTCCAAATAGTAGATAAAGATGTAGCCTGCTGTCCCAAGTGCTGCAAGCGCCAGCACTCCGTCAAGCAAAGACAAGGTTTTTCGAGACGCCTTTTTCCAGCCCGGATAGAGTAAAAATATGAGACAAAGTACGATAGCAACATGCAAGGAACGGTGCTTCAATGTCACGAATGGAACGGCGTATACAGCGTACATGTGATACAGTGCGAAGCTCACTGCAATCACCGTAATCAGAACACTCATCCACTTCTTCGAAAATCTGCGATAACCTGCTTCCAGGTCATATTCCTGCAAAACCTCTTGGGCCTTGCTTTCATTCACACGAATCTCTTGATCATTTGGCAATCTGATCGGTGCACTCAATATTTCGCCACTCCTTTCTCGTCCAACCCGGAAGCAAAGCGATACCACCACGGATACCACCCGACAGAGAGCTCTAACGACGTTCCCAATGGCAATAGATCAGACAATCTCCAGGTTTGCTCTCCGACCTGCAGCAGATAGTCATCCCGCGTGATCAAATATAAAACCTGGTCACGCTTTTCCTGCAAACCCGAGACCGTAATCCATCCATCCCGAACCGATACTTGGACTCCTTGTTGATCTTGAAAATTGGCCGGGACTCCTGCTCCAAAGGACCGAAAAGAAGTCTCTGCCAATTCCATCCCTGAAAATCCAACAACCCTGTAAGTCTCCCGCCACGGGGTTTGTTCGACGGAATGTATCCACTCAATCTGAAAATAATCCTGTATGCGAATCGGGACGACGCCAATTTGCTCCTGCCGATGAAAATCGCTCAGCTCCAAATAAGGATGGGGCCCGATCAAGATGAGCCCCAGTACTAGGGGAATGAACCATTTCGTTAGTCGTCTTCTCATGTTGTTGATCTCCCTCCCCACAAGACTCCCGTTCCTAGTCGAGAGCCCCTACTTCCTTGTAGTATTTTTCTGCTCCCGGATGCAAAGGAACAACCAGATTTTTGCCTGCTTCCTTCACGTCAATTTCCTTGGCAGCATTGTGTGCAGCTTGCAGAGCAGCCATCTCATCGAAAAAGGCTTTGGTCAGATTGTACGCCTGCTCTTCGGACAGGTCCTCACGAATCAAAAGGATATTGCGAATGGCTGCCGTCTGTACGACTTCTTCGTTTTTATAAACACCTGCTGGTATTTCAGCAGAGACGAAGAACGGATATTTTGCGGCCATTTTATCTACGTCTTCCTTCTTGACCGGAACAATTTCTACATCTTTGGTGGTCACCAGGTCAATCACCGTAGAGTTCGGTAGCCCCGAGGTGACAAAGGCAGCGTCAATCGTATTGTTTTTCAACTGCTCAATGGCTTCTGCATATGAAAGATAATCTGCCTTGATGTCGTCATAAGTAATGCCGTGGCCAGCCAAAACCATGCGTGCATTGACTTCGACCCCGGAATTGGGTGCTCCGACCCCGACGCGTTTGCCCTTCAAGTCATAAACCGATTTAATATTGCGGTCTTTCAAGGTGACGATTTGCACATAATTCAAATACAGTCCGGCCATCGCACGCAATTCTTTAACCGCACCGCTGTCCTTGAAATTCTCTTGCCCCTCGTAGGCAAACGTGGTCACATCGGACATCACGAAAGCCAGATCCGCTTTTTTGCTTTTAATCAGGTTGATGTTTTCCACAGACGCTCCTGTAGATTGGACAGAAGCATTGTAGCCCAGCTTATCCTTGTAGACTTTTGCCATCGCTCCGCCAATCGTGTAGTATGGCCCGGAGCTGCCGCCTGTTGCGATAGTCAGGAATTTCTGTTCGGCACCTCCACTTGGCGCAGCAGATCCTCCTCCTTGATTCGAAGCTCCCGGCGCTGGTGCAGACTGCCCTCCACAAGCAGTAACGGTCAAAACCAGCAGCGCAGATGACAAGATAGCTAGCATCTTTTTCCGAAACACCTTGTTTCCCCCTTTTTATATGAAATCGCTTTCATGTCAGATTGTAATAGCAAGCATCATGCCAAGTAGGAAAACGGGACATTTCGTAGATTAAATCAGGCCTTTCAGTAGCGTAGTCATTTTCCGACATTACAAAAAAACGGCAAAAAAATCCCCTTTATACGGAATTTTTTGCCGGATGTGTGTTTTCATCCCATCTCCAGGTATTGCTTTAATTTCTGTCTCAAGCCCCGTTCACTGATTCCCAGTTGATCTGCTGTTTTTTTGCGGTGTCCCCCATGCAACTCCAAGGCATGCAAAATAATCCGTCTCTCCGCTTCCTCAAGCGTGATCCCGGCTGGTATCAGCACCCCATCCCTGTCTATTCGCGACTGGCGCAAACCAGCGGTTCGTTCCATAAGCGCAGGGGGAAGCTCATCCAGCGTGATCACTTCTCCCTGAGAAAGGGCAACCGCGTATTCCACAATGTTGGCCAGCTCCCTGACATTCCCCGGATAGGAGTATCCGTACAGCCACTTTTTCGATTCAGCTGAAAAAATCTTCTTGCCTCTTCCCATCTGGACTGCCGAACCGTGCAGAAAATGGTCCAGCAGGTAAGGAATATCTTCACACCGTTCTCGCAATGCTGGGGTTCGGATCGGAATGACATTGAGTCTATAGAAAAGGTCTTCGCGAAATCTTCCGCACGCCACCTCCTCCTCCAGCTGCCGATTGGTGGCCGCAATGATTCGGATGTCGACTTCCTTGGCTTCGTAGCTTCCAAGTGGCGTCACTACTTTTTCCTGAATGACGCGTAACAGCTTTGCCTGGAGGGGAAGCGGCATTTCCCCGATCTCATCCAAAAATACTGTGCCGCCGGAGGAGCGCTCAAACAAGCCCTGCTTGCTCTGATATGCTCCTGTAAACGAACCCTTCTCATGACCGAACAGCTCGCTCTCCAGTAGGGCTTCTGGTATGGCAGCACAGTTAATGACGGAAAAAGGAGCGCTTTTGCGATTCCCTTCATAATGAATGGCCCGCGCCACCAGCTCCTTCCCTGTCCCGCTCTCGCCTGTAATCAGAATGCTGGACGGAATATCCTTCACCTTCTCGATCAATTGAAAAACCTTGCTCATCGCTGGGCTCTTCCCGACAATACCGGCGAAGGCATGCTGCTGGCGCACTGCTTCACTAAGCACCTGTACCTGCTTGTGCAGATTTTGATACTCAAGCGCCTTGTTCAATAGCAGCTTGACTTCATCCATGTGCAAGGGCTTGGCCAAATAATGATAGGCTCCGGCCTTGATCGCTTGCACCGACGATTCGATCGTGCCGTAAGCCGTCATCATAATGACAGTCAAATCCGGCTTCATCTTTTTACATTGAACCAATAAGTCCAGCCCACTGGTATGCCCTAGACTCAGATCTAGCAGGACGCAATCAATAGATTCTGTCCTGATGATGTCCAAGGCTTCTTTTTCCTCCGTGGCTGTCCATACGGTATATTCGTCCTCCAATGCAAACGAAAGAGACACGCAGATAGAAGGTTCATCATCCACGATTAGCAAATTTGGCATGGTTCTCCTCCTTCCTGCCAACTGATTCTTCTTCACGTACACCAACCGACCACTGTTGCTCATACCAGACTTCATTCATCTGCGGCATTCGCAGCGTAAACGAGGTTCCATGACCAGGTGTACTGCTCACTTCCATCATCGCCCCGTGCTCCCACATGATCTTTTGGCTAATATAGAGCCCGAGACCGATTCCCTGTGTCTTGCTCGTATGGAAAGGCTCAAACAGGCGCTGCAGTTGCTCCTCCTGCATGCCTTCTCCGGTATCTCTCACAGTGATCCAGATCTCGCCTGCCCTTTCCTCCGCACGTATCACAAGCTGCTTGTCCGAGCTTGCTGCCATCGCTTCAATTGCGTTCATGACCAGATTGATCAGAACCTGCTTCATTCTTCCCCGGTCCACCAGTACCTGCAATTTTTCGGATACCTGCACGGTTACACCGATTCGTTCACTTTCAATCCTGCGGGTAAAAAGTACAAGAACGGATTGAACGAGCTCCTTCACGCGGATGGATTGCATCTGCTTTGGTCTGGTGCGTGAATAATCCAGCAGATCCTCGACAATGCGGTTTAGTCGTTCCATCTCTTCCGGTACGTAGCGCAGCAGCTCGGATCGAAAGCGCGGGTCGTCCATTTTTTTTGGAAGTATTTCAATAAAAGCCTTGATCGCTGTCAACGGATTGCGCATTTCGTGGGCGATTCCTGCGATCAGCTGCCCCAGCGCACGCATCTTCTCCTGCGCAATTAACCGTGTTTGCATGCGAATTTGGTCTGTCCGATCCTGCAAGGTAATGATCCATCCCACATGCTCCTCGGCTGCATTTGCAAATGGGGCCATATAGTAGTGGAACACGCGCCCCGACTCTTCTCCCCATTGGAATTCCCCTTCAAACAGGCGGAACGGCTCAGAGAAGGCGGACTCGATCGGCAGCTCGGGCACAAGGCAGACGATATGACGCCCCAATGCGTCTTCCCCGGCCCCCAGCATCCGGTGGGCAACCTGATTGACTAACGTAATATGTCCGAAAACATCAAGGGATAGAATCGCGCTCTCCGTATGGTCCAGAACTTTTCGCTGAAAGGCCATCATATCAGCCAAAACCGCCGTTTGTCTCCGTACCTCCGCCTGCAATCTTTTATTCCAAGCAAAGAACGTCGCCAATGAGACAACACCCAGCGCCAGTACAATCAGCAAGCCAATCACCAGCTTGCGCCACCCATCTGTCAAGTGGGGCGAGTAAGGCTCGAAGTATTCACTGTACAGCCAGGAGTAGGTTCCATCTCGATACATTTGGTTAAGACCCTCGTTTAGCTTCACCAGCAGTTCTGTGTGCCCATCCCGAACAGCGAATGCATAGTCAGTCGGATTGATCAGACCGGATCGCATCTCGAAGTCATCCAGGCGGTTCTCCTGCCGAAGCACATACTCGGCCGTCCAGCGATTGCCGATGAAAGCATCAGCGCGTCCTCGAAGCAAATTTTCCAGGGCTTCCTTTTGGCTGAAGGAAATGTTCATCTTGACTCGCCGCACGCTTTCCAACAAATCCAAACTGCTATGCGAGCGTTGAACTGCCACCACTTTCTCGGACAGCTGGTTCAAGGTGTAGATCGACTCATCCGCACGCGGAACCAGCAACACCTCTGACATCGTAAAAAAGGCTTCGCTGAAGTCGAAAATCTCATCGTAACGACTCGTATACTTCATTCCCAGAACCACATCTACTTCTCCTGATTGAAGCGCAGTCACGACATCTTCCCAATCAAGCGGCACATACTCCAGCTTCCAATCATTGTATCTGGCAATCCCCTGGATCAGTTCAATATTGAACCCTTCGATACGCCCGTTCTCTTCCACCGCTGAAAAAGGGGGCAAGGCACGGTCAAAAGCTACCCGAAGGACCTTTTCCTCCGCTCCCGCTCGAGCTGGATACAAGCAGCTTAAGAGAAGAACCAGCAATATGGGCCACAGACGCTGAGTACTCACCATACTCCTCCTATCCCGTGTACGCCGGGAAATAAAAACTAAAAAGGGAACAATCTTAATTATCTGTTTTTTAAATAGTAAAAGAAATCCTCAATCGAGGCAAACACGAGCAGGTGAGAATGGAAAAACGAAAAAGCCACTCTCCGCAAAAGAGAGTGGCGAATCTGCTTAACGGCGGCGTTCCAGCTCAGAGAGAACCTCGTCTAGTGGCAGTTTTTGTTCCCGCAGGAGGACCAGCAGGTGGAAGATCAGATCTGACGCTTCATAGCGAAGCTCTTGGGGATCGCGGTTTTTGGCTGCAATAATCACTTCAGCCGACTCCTCGCCTACCTTTTTCAGAATCTTGTCTACCCCTTTTTCAAATAAATACGTCGTATAGGAACCTTCCGGGCGCTCCGCTTCTCTCGCTGCGATAAGCTGCTCCAGTTCTCCCAGAATCGCATACCGATCAGAACCTTGTTTCGCTTTGGCTTCCGCTTCCTCTACTGGCAGCAGCTCACCGGCAAAACAGCTGTACGCTCCTGTATGACAAGCAGAACCATTGGGCACGACCTGCACCACTAATGCATCTTTGTCACAATCCATTTGAATGGAGACGATTCGCTGCGTATTGCCGGAGGTCGCCCCCTTGTGCCACAGCTCTTGGCGGGAACGGCTCCAAAACCAGGTCTCTTTGGTTTCCAGTGATTTTTGCAGCGACTCCTTGTTCATATAGGCCAACGTCAAAACCGTTTTACTCACTGCATCCTGCACGATGGCGGGAATCAGGCCATTTTCATCAAACTTCACTTG
Organism: Brevibacillus invocatus; assembly: GCF_003710915.1. Lineage (GTDB taxonomy): Bacteria > Bacillota > Bacilli > Brevibacillales > Brevibacillaceae > Brevibacillus > Brevibacillus invocatus. Next base: position 8,429 of record NZ_RHHR01000002.1, read on the forward strand.
CTCCCATGCTTGTCCTGTTGTCATGGCCTTACCACAACTCCTTTGGTTTGCAGATACTCTTTTACTGCATGAATGGATGTCTCATCGTAGTGAAAAATGGAAGCAGCCAGCGCTGCATCTGCTTTGCCTACCGTCAGGACGTCGTAAAAATGCTCGCGCGTCCCCGCACCGCCAGAGGCAATGACGGGGATGCCAACCGCTTCCGAGACGCTCCTCGTCAGCTCAATGCCAAAGCCTTTTTTCTCTCCGTCGTCGTCCATACTGGTCAAAAGAAGCTCTCCTGCGCCCAATGCTTCGGCTTCCTGCGCCCATTCAATTACATCTCTGCCAGTCGCATTGCGTCCGCCATGTGTGTACACTTCCCAGCGGCCATCTCCAGTCTGCCTTGCATCGATCGCAACAACGATACATTGCGAGCCAAATACGGTCGCCCCTTCACGAACCAGCTCCGGTCGCAGGACGGCTGCAGTATTGAGTGAAATCTTGTCCGCTCCTGCACGCAAAATGCGCTTCATATCCTCTACACTGTTGATTCCGCCGCCAACCGTGAACGGTATCGTAATATTCGCCGCCGTGCGTTCAATCACGTCCACCATCGTTTTGCGCCCCTCGTGGGAAGCCGAAATATCCAGAAAGACCAGTTCGTCAGCACTTTCTTCGCTGTATTTCTTGGCCAGCTCCACCGGGTCCCCCGCATCACGCAGACCGACAAATTGCACACCTTTCACGACACGGCCATCTTTGACATCCAGACACGGAATAATTCGTTTGGCCAACATCCTACTCACGCTCCCCCATCTGACGAAGCGCTTCATCCAAAGTAAAAGCATCTGTGTACAGGGCTTTGCCGACAATCGCGCCGGATACACCATCAGCTGTATGAGCGAACAGAGCCAACAGGTCATCCAGCTTGCTGACACCGCCGGAAGCAATGACGGACTTGCCTGTTGCGACGGCCAATCCCGCGATTTCTTCAACATTGGGTCCTGTCATCGTTCCATCTCTAGCGATATCCGTGTAAATGAACGTCTCGGCACCGTACGAAACCAGCCTTTTTGCCAATTCTGTCGCCTGAACATCTGTCGTGGTCAGCCATCCGCGCGTCGCGACCAGACCGTTGCGGCAATCCAGGCCAATGGCGATCTTGTCTCCGTATGCCTGCAAGATCCGCTTGGTAAAAGGCTCATCCTCGATGGCTGCTGTCCCCACAATCACACGTGCCACACCGGCATCCAAATAGTCGGCAATCTGCTCCTCTGTGCGAATGCCCCCGCCGACCTGCACCGGAACGGAAACAGATTTGGCGATCTCCTTGATCAGTTCAGCATTGGCAGGCTTGCCTTCTTTGGCACCATCCAGATCGACCAGATGAACCCAAGCTGCTCCTTGCTCTACCCAACGCTTCGCCATCTCCACTGGCGAATCCGCGTACACGGTTTCCTGCGCGTAGTCCCCCTGGAACAGTCGGACACATTTGCCCCCACGAATATCGATAGCTGGATAAATGATAAAACTCACGCCAATACCCCCTCACACTGTACCGCGAAGTTACGCAACAGACGCATGCCTGTATCTCCGCTTTTTTCTGGGTGGAACTGCATTCCGTACACGTTGCCTTGCCCTACGATCGCCGTGACATCCTGATTGTATTCTGTCGTCGCAAGCAAGGCTGCCCGATCCTTTACGCGTACATGATAGGAGTGGACAAAGTAAACATAGTCCCCGTCCGCCACGCCTTCCAGCAGCGGAAGATTGCTGTTCGTGCTGATCTTCAGCTGATTCCAGCCCATGTGCGGAACCTTGTAATCGCCTTGGAAGCGAACGACTTCGCCTCCCAGCAAGGAAAGCCCCTGATGCTCCCCGTGCTCTTCACTTTTGTCAAACAAGAGCTGCATCCCCAGGCAAATACCCAAGATCGGACGGCCAGAAGCTACGTAATCCTGAATCCCCTGCTCCAAACCTAACTCCCTGATGTTGGCGATGGCATCACCAAACGCCCCGACACCTGGTAGGATAAGTCCCGTATATTCTTGTAATCGCTCTGGCACCGAAACGAATTCGTAGGAATAACCCAACCGCTCCAGCGCCTTGCTCAGACTGTACAAATTCCCCATGCCGTAGTCGATGATGCCGATCATGCTACAAAACTCCTTTGGTAGACGGAACCCCTTTGACGCGGGGATCTATCATCGTCGCTTCGTCCAGTGCGCGCCCCAATGCCTTGAAGATCGCTTCAATCATGTGGTGTGTATTGTGGCCATAATGCAGGATGACGTGCAGATTGATACGCGCCTCCAATGCAAACTTCCACAAAAATTCATGTACCAGCTCAGTAGGGAATTGTCCGACCATCGTCGTCTGGTAGTTCGCACGGTACTCCAGATGTGGACGGTTGCTGATATCGATCACGACTTGTGCCAGAGCGTCATCCATTGGCACGAAGGCATTGCCGTATCGCTTGATTCCTTTTTTATCACCGAGCGCTTCACGCACTGCATTGCCCAAGCATATGCCGATGTCTTCTACCGTGTGGTGGTAGTCGATCTCGATATCCCCTTTTGCCTTCACCTGGAGGTCAAAAAGTCCATGACGGGTAAAAGCGTCCAACATATGATCGAAGAAAGGCACGCCCGAATCCTGCTTGCTCTCTCCCGTGCCATCGATGCCAAAAGCCAGGTTGATTTGCGTCTCTTTCGTATTCCGTTCGATTTGGGCCACTCGCTTCTGCTGCTCACTCATCTGCACTCACACTCCTACTCTTCCCGCTTAAAGTCTCGAAGTCTTTCCGAAATCGCTCGACCATGTGCAGCCAGCCCCTCTTGCTCGGCAAGTGCCACGATCTTATGTCCGTTTGCAAGCAGGTCTTGCTTGCTGTAAGAAACGACGCTCGATTTTTTAATGAAGTCATCCACCGACAGCGGCGAGGAAAAACGCGCCGTGCCATTGGTCGGAATCACGTGGTTGGAACCCGCAAAATAATCGCCTACTGGCTCGGAGCTGTATGGTCCCAAGAAAATAGCGCCAGCGTTCTCCACTTTGCCGAGATGCTCAAATGGGTCCGCGATCATAATCTCCAAGTGCTCGGGCGCGATCGCGTTGATCACTGCAAAGCCTTCATCCAAATTCTCCACCAGTATAATGGCGCCGTGGTTTTGAATCGAAGCCTCCGCGATGGACTTTCTCGGCAAATCCACCAATTGACGCTCGACTTCCAGGGCTACGGCATCCGCCAAAGCAGTTGAGGTCGTGACCAGCACCGCTGCCGACATCGGATCATGCTCTGCTTGCGACAACAGATCCGCTGCCACATAACGGGGATTGGCTGTATCGTCTGCCAGAACAGCGATCTCGCTTGGGCCTGCCACCATATCAATGCTGACCAGTCCAAACACTTCCCTTTTTGCCAAAGCGACAAAAATATTGCCAGGACCGACAATCTTGTCTACCGCCTTGATCTGTTCGGTACCGTAAGTAAGGGCTGCGATAGCCTGCGCTCCGCCCACCTTGTAAATATCCGTCACTCCCGCGATCTGGGCCGCGACGAGAATCGCCGGATTTACTTTTCCATCGGCTCCAGGCGGTGTCGTGATGACCACCTCAGGCACACCCGCAATTTTTGCCGGGATCGCGTTCATCAGGACGCTCGAAGGGTAGGCAGCTGTTCCACCTGGCACGTACAAGCCTGCTCTTTTTAATGGACGTATGATCTGACCCAGGATAGTTCCGCTCTCTTTGGTAGAAAACCAGGACTGGCGAACCTGCCGCTCGTGAAAATCCCGAATGTTGGCTGCTGCTTCTACCAAGGCCTGCTTGACTTCAGGTGAAACAAGCGCGCTCGCCTCCGCGAACTCCGCTTCACTGACACGGAAATCCTGTAAGGCTACCCGGTCAAATCGTTCCGTATACTCGCGAAGCGCTGCGTCTCCCCGCTCTTTGACATCCGCAAGAATGGCTTTGACTGCATCCTGCTGTTCTTTTGTTCCCGAATCAACGGATCGTTTGGCCTGATACTGATTGGCTGGAATTACTCTCATCTTGTCTCTCACCTCTCCACAGACTCTCTATTTTGAACTCGGAATGACTTCCAGAAACTTTTGGGCAATATCGTCTACCGCTTCGCTCTTCATCCGATAACTCGCTCGGTTGGCGATCAGTCGGGTTGTAATCTCACAAATATGCTCCAGCTCGACCAGTCCGTTTTCCTTGAGCGTACGTCCAGTCGAAACAATATCTACAATGCGATCCGCCAGTCCGATCATCGGTGCCAACTCCACTGAGCCATTCAGCTTGATGACCTCTACCTGCTGGCCCTGCTCGCGAAAATAGCGGGAAGCGATCTTCGGGTATTTAGTGGCGACTCGTGGCGCATCTGTTTGCTTCCAGTCGGGCATGCCTGCTACCATCATCCGGCAGTAGCCAATTTGCAGATCCAGAAGCTCATACACATCACGTTCTTCTTCCAGGAGCACATCCTTGCCCACGACGCCAACATCGGCTACGCCATATTCCACATAGGTGGGCACATCCGTCGGTTTCGCCAGGATAAATTCCAATTGCGCATTTTCGACAGGAATGACCAGCTTGCGTGAATCCTGCAGCTCTGCGGTCACCTGCAAGCCAGCCTGTTGCAGAAAGTGAACGGCTTCCTCGAAGATTCGCCCTTTCGGCATGGCGATCGTCAGTTTTTGTGAGCGATCAGAAAAAACCATCTCCTACTCCTCCTGTTTCGTCAAACAGATTACTTTGGCGTAACCCGCTTTTTCACTGTCGCTTAATTCATCTTCATTCCCGATCAATCGAGTCACCACGATCAGTCCATCTTCACGAAGCAATTGCGCTTCTGCCAACGCCTCTCTCCGACGTTCGACGGTGTAGCAAAGCAGAACCCGGGTTGTCGGTTGTCCTTTCATCGCCGGTGTTACTTGGAGCAAACGATCCATTTTGATCGCAAAACCAGTAGCAGGTGCTGGTCGTCCAAACTGCGCCAGCAAATGATCGTAGCGCCCCCCGCCTAACAATGGTGATCCGAGGTCTGCAGCATACCCCTCAAAGACAACGCCTGTGTAGTAATTCAGATTGCTGATCAGATTAAAGTCGAGCAAAAGATCCTCTGTCACGCCATACGCCTCCAGAGCATCCCACAGCGAAGCAATCGTCTCCACCGCCCGTCTAGCCTTGCCGTTCACGGTCAGCTCCCGTGCCTCTGCGATTTTCCCCTTATCCCCGCGAAGTCTGAGCAAGGCCTCCAATCTGTTTCTGGCATCGTCACTCATGTCCAGTGTAGCCAACAACTGACGATATCCTACAAAGTCGCGCTCGTACAGGAAGTTGCGGAATTGGCTGCGAAGCTCTTCATCCGCGATCTCTTCCTCCAGCAAGCCGTCGACAAAGTCAACATGACCGATCGCGATTCGGAACGTCTCCACTCCTGCTGCTCTCAGGCAAAACACTGCCAGAGCAATCGCTTCGGCATCCGCATCCTCTGAAGCGTCCCCGATCAGCTCGATACCCGTTTGAAAAAATTCTGCGTTGCGTCCCGCTTCTTTTTCCTGGGCACGAAATACGTTTGCTTGGTAAAACAGCCGAATCGGCAGCGGAACATCCTTATATAAAGAAGAAACCACACGGGCGATAGGCGTTGTCATGTCCGGACGCAACACAACCGTATGCCCCTGTTTATCCAAAAGGCGGAACATCCGGTCCGTCAAAGTCGCACTGGCCGCTCCTACCGTGTCGTAATATTCCAAGGAGGGTGTAGAGATCTCTTCATACCCCCAACGATCAATGCAATGTCGAAGCGCACGCTCCAAATGCCGCTGCTTGGCCAGTGAATCTGGTAGTATATCCCGCATGCCCAACGGCTTTTCAAATCCCAACGGCTTTGCCATCGTCATTCCCTCCTGCGCCTTATGCTTTACTCTGCTAATATGGTAGCAAGTTAAAGTGATATGAAGAAGAGTATCACGGAATCTTGAACTGGTCAACCGCGATGCGAATAGTCAGAAAACAAAAAGGTGCCGCTTTTTCCTTTGCTGGCACCCTGACTATTCATTTTGTCTTTCGATTAAACGTTTCCTTCGCGTATGACCTGCATCGGATTCCCACCGACAAAAGTCCCCGGCGCTACATCCTTATATACGACGGAGCCTGCAGCTACAATCGCCCCATCCCCAATCGTCACACCCGGGAGGATCGTCGTGTTCGCCCCGATCAGCACACCGTCACCAATCCTTACTTCCCCCAGACGGTATTCCTCGACAAGGTATTCATGAGCAAGAATCGTTGTATTGTAGCCGATCACGCAGTTCCGTCCAATCTTGATCATCTCGGGAAACATGACATCCATCATCACCATAAGGGCTACGGCACTCTGTTCCCCTACCTCCATCCGCAGAAAGGTACGGTACAGCCAATTTTTCAAGGATAAAAAAGGGGTGTACCTCGCCAGCTGGATGACAATGAAGTTTTTCATGACCTTCCAAAAGCTCACTGTCTTGTACATTTGCCATAACGGATTGGCTCCGTGAACGGGATAACGTGTGGTGTTTCTCATTTTTTGCCTGTCCCCTTCTTCCCATATTAAAGATCGGCTTCCGCATCCTCCAGAATGGCATCGGATTGTTTGCGCGAGAAGTGAACAGCCGCGTTGTAGCCCATCCGTTTCAGACGGAAGTTCATCGCCGCAACCTCAATAATGACAGCGAGGTTTCGGCCGGGACGTACAGGCACTGTAATGATCGGAATTTCCATATCCATGATCTTGACTGTTTCCTCATCCAATCCCAGACGCTCGTACATCTTTTGCGGTTCCCACAGCTCCAGCTGCACAACCATTTCAATGTTTTTCACATTGCGGACAGCGCCTGCTCCAAACATCGTCATCACGTTAATGATGCCCACACCGCGAATTTCCAGCAAATGCTGAATGAGTTCGGGAGCGCTGCCGCTTAGCTGTCCGCCTTGGGTCTGGCGAATTTCTACCGCATCGTCCGCTACCAGACGATGTCCTCTTTTGACCAGCTCCAAGGCTGCTTCACTTTTTCCGATTCCGCTAGAGCCCATGATCAAGACACCTACGCCGTAGATATCGGTCAATACCCCGTGAATCGTCGTCGTCGGAGCCAATCGATTCTCGAGAAAGTTCGTGACTTTGCCTACTAGCGTAGTCGTTGCCAGCGGGGATTGGAGAACCGGTACTTGATGTTTATTTGAAACTTCAATCATTTCCTCCGGCACTGGAAGATTGCGTGTTACACAAAAACACGGCGTCTGTCCCTGCATGAGAAAGTTCATTCTTTCCAGTCGCTCTTCTCTGGACAGCGTCTGATAAAAGGTTACTTCGGTCAGACCAAAGAGTTGTATCCGTTCTTCCGCATAATAGGAATAATAGCCTGCCAATTGCAACCCAGGTCTACTCATATCCGTCACTGTAATTTCGCGTCCCAAACCTTCTTCGCCGCTCAAAATATTCATGTTAAAATGATGGGCAAGATGACCAACATTTGTCTTTCGCATATGGCGTCCCCCTTACATGGGTTAATCTCCCCAATGTCCATCCTTATTGTATCGAAAGGAGTGTAGGCGAGACAACCGTTCTCCTTTCTTTCTTCCTGCAACACATTGTTGTATCATTTACATTTTTCTTCTTATTTCATAAGATAGAACTGTTGTATATACATCAGTCTCGGTAAAAATTTGAACTGAAAGGAGGCATCACCTTGGATTTTTTACTACGTTTCGTTTTTGTGGACGTACCTGAAGCCTTCTTGCTGCTAACCATTGGATTGGCCATGTTCAATCGTTCCGTATTCGAAAAAAAGAAGCAAGCTTTGCTTTTCTCCATTTTATCGGGTGGCTTTGGTGAGTTTTTAGGCTATTATGAAATTTCCTATCAACCCAAAGTACTAACCATGTTTCTGAGTACCACCTTGATTTTCTATCTCCTGTACAAGCCGGGTCTTCTCAAATCAGTATTTATGTCTACTGCCGCCATGGGTTCCTTAATCATGGCAGAGTTCATCTTGCTAGTGATTTACAATAGTCAGCATCTTTACTGGATGGATATCCTCTCCACGGACGCGCTAATGACATTCATACGGATTCTTTATTTGAGCATTTTGTTGATTTTTGCTGTGATCCTGCGAGTCATGAAATTCGATATCCGTCGAGTGTTTCCACGGAATCGCTACAACCGTTATCTGTTTTTATTGATACTGGTAGGAAGTATTGAGTTCCTATTGATCCTTTTTATGAATACCTCCTTTTTTCTAAGGAACAACAATTCGGTGCTGGGACAGGTTTACACGCCACAGTTCCAGTTGATCTTTCAACTTCTCATCTTGGCCTTATTTATTCTCATTGTGTTCTTATTCCGAATCTACCTCACGTTGACCATTCATAGAGTCGAAGAAGAGACTGGCACGCCATACCTGAACAGCATTCATGACATGCTGACGGCCATCCGCTCGTTCAAGCATGATTCCATGAATCATTACACCGCCATTAATGGTTTTCTAAAAAAAGGGTTGTACGATCTGGCCAAGGAATATGTAGAACAACTACTACATGAGATTGTAGTCACTGAAAAGACTGTAGATTCGAGCGCTCATATACTGGAAGGCATCAAGAATCCGGCTGTTTCTTCCCTGCTCCAATCCAAAATGGCGCTTTGTCTGGCAGAGCGCATCCACTTGACCATGAACATCACGACAAGCAACCAGTTTACCCATATTAAAACCTACGATTTGATCAAGGTATTGGGAAATCTTATGGATAATGCGATACGAGCCACATCCTACGAGCTTGAGGAGAATCGCTACATACGCCTGGACTGGGGACAATCAGAGCGCGAACTCTTTCTCACGATTGAAAATAGCGGTCCTGGGATTCCAAAGGATAAGCTGAATGAAGTCTTTTCTATCGGTTATACCACCAAGAAAAATGGAGAAGGCGGCCTTGGTCTCACGATCGTCAAGTCCGTAACCGAGCGCTATGGGGGCAATGTAGACGTCTTCTCTGAAAATGGCATCACTCGCTTCCATGTTTCTTTCAATAACCGACAGATTGCGAAAGGAGGGATTTGACATGACATGGTCAGAAAAGATATCACTGCACTTGGCGAAGCAGATCAAGACAGAGGACTCACCCTACTCCATTGGTCAGCTGGCTCACGGAATTGAAATCTTCCTGCTCAATATCATCAATGGGATCGCTCTTCTCGTCGTATCGGCCCTGCTTCACATCGTCCTGGAAGTCGCCCTCGTTTCATTCCTGTTTTTTCTGTATCGCATCATTACAGGAGGCGTACATTTACGAAATCCTTGGAGATGTTCGTTTGCCACCCTCTTATTGATGAACACCGGCGGATTTACGCTGAAGCATCTGCCGGCGATCCCTTCTCCCTACATCTATCTGCTTATCCTAGTAACACTAGGCCTTGCATTCACGATCAACTACCGATACGCACCCGCCAAGCACACCTATGCTCCTGATCATCCAGAAGTTCAAAAGAAAACTAGAATCATCGCACTATTTTTAATTGGAGGTAGTTGTGTCTTGTCTCTCATTTTGGTAGAATATGCTTATATTCTAATACTTGCCAACATCATTGCCGTATTGACACAATCCGCTCTTCTGTTACCGGGTTCTTTTCTACTAGTTTCCCGCTTGGAAAATTTTCTTGAGAGGGTGGTTGAAAAATGAAAAAGTTACAAGCTCTGTCTAATCGTTTCTTTGGTCGTATTTCTTCTATGAATCTGGCTGGTATTCTCAAGTTTGGTCTCATTTACGAACCCATTCCACCTCAACAACGTGATCAACAGCTGGCGCAAGAAACAAAAAAATGAATCAAAGCCCGCGCATTCTCCGCAAGAGCGATGCACGGGCTTTTTTTACTGCTTTTTCTTACCGAAAATCAAATCGATCAGCCAACCAAAAAAACTCATCAACGCTGCAGCTACAATCACCGTACCGATATTATCTGGCCAAGGTCCTAGATCAAAGCCATCAATAAAGAAAGCCGTCAAGGCAAATGTTGCTGCATTGACCACAAACCAGAATAATCCAAGCGTCATGATCCGCAACGGCAGTGTGAGCAACATGATGACCGGACGAATCATCGTATTTACCAATCCCAGTACCAAGGCAGCCCATACAGCTACTCCAAAATTGGCGACACGAATGGATTCAAACCACGAACTGATGTATAACAAGGCAGCACCATTCAAGAAAAGCATGACAATCCAACGTACCATCCGCTTCCCCCTCTCTTCGCTGACCCAACAGCCCAGCACTTTAGCGAATGCCTCGAATCTCCAAATTCCACTGTTCAAAAAACTTCTTCATAAACTGATGCCGTTCTTCTGCAATCTGGCGAGCAGTCGCCGTATACAATCTGTCTTTGATACGGACCAGCTTCCACTCGTATTCGTGAAACGGCGTGTGTTGATCAGGCAGTTCAGCATGGATCGGCTGACCGATGACACCGGAATACGCGAAAGCTCGGGCTACCCCAATAGCCCCTATGGAATCCAGCTTGTCAGCATCAAACAAGATTTTTTCTTCCAGAGAAGTAGGCGGCGACTCTTTGCGAAAGCGATGAGCAAGAATCGCTTTTTGCACAAGCATAATCTGCTCTGAATCCATTCCCTCTTCACGCAGCCATTCTCCAGCTATACGGGCACTGATCTCGGCGTGGCACTCTCCCGTTCGACGCTCTTCGGCCCGTCCGATATCGTGCAGGAGGGCAGCGAGGCGAAGAAGTGCCATATCTGCACCTTCCTCGCGCCCAATCCGCTCACACATCGCCATTACCCGGAGATTATGCTGCCAGTCATGCGCAGGATCCTGCCCGTCAAACAAACGCTGTGTGTTCCGTACCAGGCGTTCTGGCAGGGATGCCGTGGTTTCTGTCACATAGTCCATCGCTCCACTCTCCCTGCTCTATTTGGATACCAATTGTTCCAGCTTGGCTTTAGTACGAGCGCGATCACGATCCAAAATCGGCTTCAGGTAGGTTCCCGTGTATGAACCATCCAGCTCTGCGACTTGCTCTGGAGTACCCGTTCCTACGATTTGCCCACCTCGAGTCCCCCCCTCAGGACCGAGGTCAATGATGTAGTCGACGGTTTTGATCACATCTAGATTATGCTCGATGACCAGCACCGTATCACCATTTTCCACCAGCCGCTGCAAAACCTTGAGCAATCGGTCGATGTCATCGGTATGCAGCCCAGTCGTTGGCTCATCCAGAATATAGAGCGTTCGGCCTGTGCTCCGACGATACAGCTCAGAGGCCAGTTTGACCCGTTGTGCTTCCCCGCCGGACAAGGTTGTCGCCGGTTGGCCGAGCTTCATGTAGCCCAGTCCTACGTCGATGATCGTCTGCAGCTTTCTTTCAATGCGCGGCAGATTGCGGAAATACTCAACCGCATCCTCAATCGTCATCTCCAGTACATCTGCAATGCTTTTACCTTTGTATTTCACATCGAGTGTTTCGCGGTTGTAGCGTTTGCCATGACAGACCTCGCAAGGGACATATACATCCGGCAGGAAGTGCATCTCGATCTTGATGATGCCGTCACCACTGCATGCCTCGCAGCGTCCTCCCTTGACGTTGAAGCTGAAACGTCCCTTTTTGTAGCCGCGCACCTTGGCCTCGTTGGTCGAGGCGAACAAATCGCGAATGTCATCAAAAACCCCTGTATAGGTAGCAGGGTTGGAACGCGGTGTCCGTCCGATAGGCGACTGGTCGATATTGATGACTTTGTCCAGATGCTCCAGGCCAGTGATGCGGCGATGCTCACCCGGCTTTACCTTCGCACCATTTAGATCACGTGCCAGCGTCTTTTGCAAAATTTCATTGATCAGTGTACTTTTCCCGGAGCCGGAGACACCTGTGACAGCCACGAACAAACCGAGCGGAATTTTGGCGGTTACGTTTTTCAGGTTGTTTTCCTTGGCTCCTTCAATCTTCACCCATTTATCACTTGTCTCTCGACGTTCCATAGGAACAGGAATAAATTTCCGACCACTCAAATAGGCACCAGTGAGAGAAGCTTCCTGTTGCATCAGCTCCTCCGGCGTTCCGGTCGCTACAACCTGACCGCCGTGTATGCCCGCACCCGGGCCAATATCGATGATGTAGTCGCATGCCATCATGGTATCCTCATCATGCTCCACCACGATCAAGGTATTTCCCAGCTTGGTCATATGCTCCAGTGTTTTGATCAGACGCGCATTGTCGCGTTGATGCAGACCGATGCTCGGCTCGTCGAGGATGTAGAGCACGCCCATCAGACTGGAACCGATCTGCGTAGCCAATCGAATACGCTGTGCTTCTCCCCCGGACAAGGTCCCGGCTGCACGACTCAAAGTCAAATAATCCAGACCTACGTCCACCAGGAAATGAAGGCGGCCCTTGATCTCCTTAATGATGAGATTGGCAATTTTCGTTTCCTTTTCAGTCAGATCAAGCCCTTCCATAAACGAATGCGCGTCCGCGATCGACAGATCCGTCAATTCAGAAATGCTCCGATTCCCAATCTTTACAGCCAGGCTTTCGGGGCGTAAACGCTGTCCCTTGCATACCGGGCAAGGCTTTTGACTCATGAATCCTTCAATCTGTTCACGGATATATTCAGAGCTGGTCTCCAAGTGACGGCGCTGAAGATTGGGAATGACCCCTTCAAATGCAACCGCAGCCTCGCGCACCTGTCCGAACTCATTCTCGTAACGGAACTGAATCTTCTCGCCCTGACTTCCATACATCACGATCTTAGCCTGCTCTTCTGGCAGCTCCTCAAACGGCAAATCCATGCGAATGCCGAAGTGACGGCAGGCAGATTCAAGCAATTGCGGATAGTATGTAGACGATTTTGGCTCCCAGGCAGCTACAGCCCCCTCTGCCAGAGGCAAGGTCACATCCGGTACTACCATGTCTGGGTCTACTTCCAGCTTGACCCCAAGACCATCACATTCCGGGCATGCACCGAACGGGCTGTTAAAGGAAAAGATGCGCGGTTCGAGCTCACCGATAGAAAAACCACAAATGGCGCAAGCATGGTGTTCGCTAAAAAGCAGCTCTTCCTGCTCCATCACATCCACGATCACCTTGCCGTCTGCCAGTCGAAGAGCAGTCTCCAACGAGTCGGCCAATCGGGATGCGGCATCCGGTTTGACAACGATCCGGTCGACCACTACCTCGATATTGTGCTTCTTGTTCTTCTCTAGCTTGATTTCTTCTGACAGATCGCGTGTATCCCCGTTCACTCTGACGCGAACGAAGCCCTGCTTCCGGATATCCTCCAGCAGCTTGACGTGTTCGCCCTTACGTCCCTGAACCATCGGAGCCAGGATTTGAATCCGCGTCCGCTCCGGATACTCCATCACCCGATCCACCATTTGCTCGACCGTTTGTGACTGAATCTCCGTCCCATGCTCAGGGCAGATGGCTCTCCCCACACGAGCGTAAAAGAGACGCAGGTAATCGTAAATTTCAGTGACCGTACCCACAGTAGAACGAGGGTTGCGGCTCGTGGTTTTTTGGTCGATAGAAATAGCAGGAGAAAGTCCCTCGATTGAATCTACGTCCGGCTTGTCCATCTGTCCGAGGAACTGACGAGCATACGCAGAGAGGGACTCTACGTAACGGCGTTGTCCCTCTGCGTAAATAGTGTCAAATGCCAGGGATGACTTACCCGAACCTGATAAGCCGGTCAAAACGACGAATTTATCTCTAGGAATCACAACATCAATATTTTTCAGGTTGTGGGCACGAGCGCCCTTCACCACAATATGTTCCAATGGCATGAAAGTAACCTCTCCTTAGAGTTCAGCCTTTAGCTCAAGAATCAAGTCACGCAATTCGGCAGCGCGTTCAAACATCAGACTGCGTGCTGCCTCCTTCATTTCTTCTTCCATCCGTTCGATGACCGCCAGGCGATCCTTCTTCGGCATCTTCTTGAATTCTGCATGTGGCAGATAGTCGGCTTTTTCTTCCGCTACCTTTGTAGCTTCAATCACGTCTCGTACAGCTTTCTTCACCGTCTGCGGCGTGATGCCATTCTTTTCATTGTACGCCATTTGAATCTCGCGACGGCGCTCCGTCTCGCGGATCGCGGCTGTCATGGAATCCGTCATCTTGTCTGCATACATGATGACGCGTCCTTCCGAGTTGCGTGCCGCACGTCCAATCGTCTGGATCAGCGAACGCTCGTTGCGCAGGAAGCCCTCTTTATCCGCATCGAGAATCGCAACCAGTGAAACCTCTGGCAGATCAAGACCCTCACGCAGCAGGTTGATCCCCACCAGCACATCGAACTCACCCAAGCGCAACGAACGCAAAATCTGCATCCGCTCGATGGTCTTGATATCCGAGTGCAAATAGCGCACCTTGATACCGATTTCCTTCAAGTAATCAGTCAGATCCTCCGACATTTTCTTCGTCAACGTCGTGACCAGTACCCGTTCGTCTTTGGCAATCGTCGCCTGAATTTCACCGATCAAATCGTCAATCTGTCCTTTGATCGGACGAACCGATATCGTCGGGTCGACCAGTCCTGTCGGACGGATCACCTGCTCTACCACTTTCGGGGTATGCTCCAGCTCATAGGGGCCAGGTGTTGCGGAGATATAGATCGCCTGCGGTATCTTTTCTTCAAATTCAGCGAACTTCAACGGTCGGTTGTCCCTGGCAGACGGAAGGCGGAAGCCGTGCTCCACCAAGACATCCTTGCGCGCACGGTCGCCATTGTACATCCCACGCACCTGCGGCAAACTGATGTGCGACTCGTCGATCAACACCAGGTAATCCTCTGGGAAGTAGTCCATCAACGTGTAAGGCGCATGGCCTGGAGGGAGTCCGGTAAGATGGCGCGAATAGTTTTCAATACCGGAGCAAAAGCCCATCTCCATCATCATCTCGATGTCGTAGCGCGTACGCTGTTCCAACCGCTGTGCCTCCAGCAGCTTGCCTGCTTCACGAAACTCTGCCAGTCGCTCCTCCAGTTCAGCCTCGATGTTTGCCACAGCCAACTTCAGTTTTTCACTGCGCGTGACATAGTGAGAAGCCGGGAAAATAGCAACATGATCACGCTGTCCCAGAATTTCCCCGGTTAGGACATCGATCGAAGTGATTCGCTCAATCTCATCACCAAAAAATTCAACACGAATCGCCTGCTCTCCATGTGACGCAGGAAAAATCTCCACAACATCTCCACGCACGCGAAAGGTTCCTCGAACAAAGTTGATATCGTTGCGCGTGTACTGAATGTCTACCAAACGATGCAGGATTTCGTCGCGTCCCTTTTCCATTCCGACCCGTAGCGAGAGCAGCAGCTCTCTGTACTCTTCAGGAGAACCCAAACCGTAAATGCAGGAAACAGAGGCAACAATAATCACATCGCGACGCTCAAACAGAGAGCTGGTAGCTGAGTGACGCAGCTTATCGATCTCCTCGTTCACACTGGAATCTTTTTCAATATAAGTATCCGATTGGGGAATGTACGCTTCTGGTTGATAGTAGTCGTAGTAGCTGACGAAATATTCCACAGCGTTGTTGGGGAAAAATTCCTTGAACTCCGCACATAGCTGGGCTGCCAGTGTTTTGTTGTGCGCCATGACCAGTGTCGGTTTGTTCACCTGGGCAATCACCTGGGCCGCTGTGAATGTTTTTCCCGTACCCGTCGCCCCCAGCAAAGTCTGGTGTCGCTTGCCTGCCCGTACGCCCTCGACCAGCTCGGCAATGGCAGTAGGCTGGTCACCGGATGGCTGATACTCCGATACCAATTCAAAACGATCCATTCCCTCGTTCATCTCCTCGTTGCCTATCTTTTCTCATTTCCATTATAACACAATTCCGGGGATGTTAAGCCGGAAATTCGAACAAATGTTTGTCTTCACACTTCATCCTGATTTTCCGATAGTAATAATGAAATCATATTTATGTCCTCACAAGACCCGCCAATTTCAGGGAGGATCGTTATGTCTGACAATACCGTAAAAAACAACCCTTATATACAACCCCATATGAGCTATCAAGGCAAAAAGGAGTTCTCCACAGAGCTTGACAACAATGCCTTCATGAAGCTTTTACTGGAGCAGTTGAAGCATCAGGATCCGATGTCTCCGATGGACAACTCGCAGTTCATCCAACAGACCAGCATGATGACCATGGTCGAAAAAATCACCAAGATGGCAACGCTGATGGAGCAATCCAACAACAGCATGCTCACGTTGGAGAAATACGAGCAGCTGGTTGGACGCACCGCCACCTACACCCTGACGACCGCAGATCCTGTAACCGGTGAAACTTCCACCGAGACCAAGGAAGGCAACATCGAAGCCGTCTACATGGATAATAACAAGATCTACTTCCGTCTTGCCGGAGAAACCACTCCGATTCCTCTCACCGACATTAAAGGACTGGAATCCCAGGGCATGGCCGGAAATGCAATCGACAGCAGTGTGAAGTTCATGGAAATGATCGGCAGCACCGTATCCTACAAAACCACTACGCAAGTGGAAGGAAGCGAGCCTGTTGAGGTCATAAAGGACGGCGTGATCACTGGCTTCTCGATGAAAAACGGCGTGGCTCAATTCCAATTGGATAACGGCGCCACCGTCAAACTGGATGAAATCACGGGCATGTCCGTAAACCCGGATAACCAAGCCATGAGCAGCTCGCTGCAATACGCCCAAATGATCGGATTCTCCGTCACCTACAACCAATCGACTACTAACACAGACGGTACCACCTCTTCCGAAGAGATGTCGGGTATCATCCAGGCTGTCAGCATGAAGAATGGACTGATCGAATTCGTGCTGGAAGACGGCAAAAAAGTGTCACTTCAGCAAATTACCGGCTACGAAGCTCAAGCCTAAAAGCAAAATCCGCACTCCACCGATCGTTGGTGAGTGCGGATTTCTTTTTCTGTAAAAACGCTCGAATCGCTATTCCTTGACAGTAACCTTGCCTGTCAAAGCATCTACCTGAATCGTTGCATCCATCTTCTGTTCTCCACCGCAGAAGCAATGGGCTTTTGTCTGGCGGAACGACAAGTCGTAAGCCAGCTTCCAGGTGACAGCTCCAGTTTCTGGATGGATCATATGGACGTAAGTCAGCTCCAATGGATACGACTTCAGCAACTGATTGACGGCAGCCTGCTGAGGAATGGATTTGGAGGCTTGCTGGAATACCATATCACTCGGGCGATTCACGGTGAACTCCTCGATTGCACCGGTCATGCCTTGAATGGAAATCGTGTACATCCCTTCTTCCAAGCGCTGACCTTCCCGATAGACAGGCGTACCGTTGACGACCATATCTGCTGTGATGAGTGTGGTCTGTTCGTTGCCTACATCACTCAATAGGATTGGATTGGGGCCAGTAGGAAGAAGTCGTCTCAATGCCTCTTCGGCTGTGCTCCAGTCACGTTTTTTGTCCAGCTTCCCATTCTTTTGAACTTCATCCTTGCTGACGAAGCGGAGTACCTCGCCCGTCTTGGCATTCGTCACCAGCATGAGATGCTTTTTCTCTTCTGGTTTCACGGTATCAGGGAACATGCCCAGCTCATATTGCTTATCCGCATTGGCAGCGTCTTGCCGGAAATATCCCCAGATAAAATAGCGCAGCGCACTTCCGTCTTCCCGCTTTTCCTCAAATGACACCAATGGCAGCTTTCCAGGCTCAGCTTTGAACAGCCATCTCACCAGATCGGCGGCCTGAGAGTCTGACATTGCTGACCATCTTTCCCCGGTTCCATTCAGGTTTACCGTTTGAACAGATGGCTGCAAGTCAAGCAATCGCTTGCCATTCATCGCATCCAGCGCACTTCCCGTATGGCTTTGGCTAATGATCCCGTCCTTCACGAGATAGACCAGACGCGCTTCTACTCGCTTATCATTTGGTGCATTTTCAGGGAGCAGGTAGATCAGCTCCAATGGCTTGCTCTCGTTGTAGCGCTGGAGCGCTTGCTGGGAGGAGATGGCGCGCGTAGCCGGAGGGAACGAAGCTGCAATCAGTTTTTCATGCGATTTCCCGTTAAAATTGCGGAACCCGATCAGTCTCCCCGTCGAATCAAAGGTGACGAATGAATCATAGGCATCATCCAGGGACACATGGTTAATCTTCCGGACCAACCGTACAGTAGTCAGTCCATCCTTGGTCACGACTTCTCTGGACTGATACGTATTCCCAATATTTTGCAAGCCTGTTACAAAGGCCACTGCCTTCGTGCTCGCTTGTGCATCTGTCAATGTTGCTGGCTTTTCAGATTTTTGTGGCTTGAGTTCCAGGATCAGCAAATCGCCCGTTGTTGGGTCGAATACAGCGCGATCACCGTTTGGATTCGGATCCTTGGCTGACTCCGCAAACGCAATAGCCACCCCGGATACACCCGGACCATCCACTTCCCCAATATAGACAACATGGCGCTTCGACAATTCCGGAACCAATCGAACCACCTGTTGGATTCCTTTTGTAATCGTTACAGGCACCGGTGTGACAGCAGCAGCCTGCACTTTTTTCACAGCAGCTGCATGAACGTCGACGATGGGTGTCACCCAAAGGCTACCTGCAGCCACTGCTCCTGCCAAAACCAGTAATAAAGGTTTGCGGCTATTCTTCTTCAAAAAAATCCTCTCCCTCGTTGTATCCTAATCTAAGAGACGCATCAAAAATGGTTTTGTTTCCCAAAAAAGGAGTTCTATAAAATAAATTTTACTTAAAAAGAGTAAGCAAACATGAATCTTATACTTGCTTCAAAAAAAGGGGAGAGTTTTTCGCCTAGACTGTGCGTAAACTCTCCCCTGCTTGCTCAAGCTCCAATATTTAGTTTTTCCAGCTTCTGCTTGATCAGCTGGATCACACTGGAACGTCTCAAATCAACGTAGACATTCGTTTTTGCGTCAGGCACGACGATGATTCCCAGCTGATGATGATTCCCAGCATACACGGCGCATTGTACAAACTTGACCTCCCCTTCATACGTGAGCACTTCCATTTTGCAAAAAGCGGAATTAGCTTGAAGGGCAGGATAGAGATCTTCTTTGTTTCGGACATGAATTCCGTTTACTTTTACAATAATCTCACCAGGCAGTATTCCGATTTCTTCTGCTCGTGTCCCCGGGATGACGGCCATCACCTTGATGCCTCGCGAAGATTGAATAAAAAACGGTGATCGTTGTGTCTCGTGATACTGGCTCCAGAAAAACAAGGCCTCGTGACCGAAAATCGCAAAACAAGCAGCGAGTACGATCAATGGAGTCAGCCAAACCGAAAGCGCTGACAACGCTAACAGGATCACAGCATACAAAGCGAGATGCTTCGAAATTTGCTGCGCTTTTTTGAATGGTGTAGTGGTCTGTGTCATGTCGGAAAAGCCGGTTACAGACGGCAAAAGCATGAGCCCGAAGGAAGCCGCTTCCGGCCAGAAAAACGGCCATCCCGGATAAAGCGCTCCATTGATCGCGCCCGGCTCCATCTGCACAAACAAGAACAGTGGAGTCAGCCAGAAGGAATGGAGCAGGTAGGATCCGACGATGCGGCCGCGTTTTCCCTCTACAAAAAGCGGCGAAGCATCTTTTCCCCCATTCCAGCGTACAAGCATGGCCTCGATGAGATGCATGATCGCCACGAGCGCCAAAAGCGGGATCGGTTTGGCCTGTCCAAACATCGCCCACAGGTCACCGGCCACAGGAATGGCAACAGGACCTGGAAACACGCTTGCTATGCCATGCAAAAGCGCCAATAGTCCAGCAGCGTAGGCAAAGCACAGAAAGCGCAAGCGAATCAGTGCCAGTATCAATGCCAATCCCCATAACAGGTACAAGTCCTGCGCCTGGATGACGACACCCAGACCAGCTGCCAGCAAGGAAATCAGCACACCGCCTGCCAGCCCCATCCCTGCAGAACGAATTGTCTGCAAAACAGGGGTCTGGATACGAGCGGCAAACAGCTGTCTTTCGAAATGCATCTGTCGCCGGTAATGCAAGTAAATGACGAGCAAAAACAAGTAGAAAACTGGATTTAGAAAAAGCATGGGTATTGCATATAAAATTGAGAGCACGTCTCCTTGAATCGTCAAATGCCTCACCTCGATGGTAAAAGAAAAACCACGACATGTAATTTGCCGTGGTTACCACTTCTACGAGAGCAAGGAAATTCCCTTCCTTACACGTACGGTTTATTTTGTTGATACTACATCGAGTGCTTTTTGCAATTGCAGATCATTCTCTGGCTTGCGCATGGTCTCACGCAGAGAATCCTCCAATGCAGCACGTGTAGCAGCATCTACTTTTCCTGACACAGTCAATTTTTTCGATGTCTGGAACTGCTTGATCATCTGCTCTGTCTTTTGATCAAAATAGCCGTCATCTCTACCTGGCGACAGATTTAATCCAGTCAGGATCAATTGCAGGTTCTTCACATCATTGCCCGTCATATCACGGGCAAGGTCTTTGTCCGCAGGCAGCTGAGTAGCGTTGAAATAAGCGGGCTGCTTCACCTCGAAATCAGGCACGATGCCTTTTTCATGGACCCAGTCGCCATTCGGAGTCAGCCATTTCGCGATAGTCAGCTTCAACTGGCTCTTGTCTTCCATTTCCATCGTGCTTTGCACGGTTCCTTTTCCGAAGCTCTTCTCGCCTACCAGCTTGTAGTTGCCGCTGTCACGCATCGCTCCTGCGAGGATTTCCGAAGCACTGGCGCTTCCACCGTTGATCAGCACTGTGATCGGATACGGTTTGGCCGCTTCCGTTTTCGAGCGGTACTCTTCACGCTGTTTTCCGCCATTGCCATACTCGATCTGCACAATCATGCCGTTATTCGGCACGAGCATTTCCCCGATTTCCTTCACTGCCAACAGATAGCCGCCCGGGTTGCCGCGAACGTCGATGACAAGTCCGCCAATTCCCTTTTTCTCCAGCTCTGCCAGCTGATCTTTGAAATGCTTGGCGGTCTCTGTCGAGAATTGTGTCAGAGCGATCACGCCTACCTTGACGCCGTTTTTCTCCATGATCTGGCTGTTGACCGTTTCGATTGGAATATCGTCCCGCACACAGACGATCGTAAGCGGTTCAGCTACACCTTGACGAACGATTTGCAGAACTGCTTTTGTTCCTTTCGGGCCGCGGATTTTGGTCACAGCCTGGTGCAAGTCCAGGCCTTCCAGCGACTCGCCGTTGACACTGATGATCTGGTCATTCGGTTTCAAACCCGCTTTTTCAGCAGGAGATCCCTTAAACGGAGATACGATTGTGACGCGACCATTCTGCATGGTTACCTCGGTTCCAATTCCTTGGAACGTCGAGTGCAAAGTGGAGGTAAAATCGGCTGCCGTCTTTGGATCCATGTAATCACTGTACGGGTCCTGCAGCGAACCGACCATGCCACCAATCGCGCCTTCAACCAACTGTTCCGTGGTGACATTTTCGATATACTCTTTCTTAATTGCAGAAAAAGCTTCGTAAAGCTTCTGGAACTCTTCCGGATATCCTTGGGTACCTGGGGCAGAAAGCTTATTCGTTGAAGCCGTGAGTGCCGCATTCGAGGTTGCGCTGACTGAAGGCCGGAGCAGCGTCATTGTAAAGATGCTACTAGCTACCATCGAAACGAGTACAAGCCCTAGTACGGTACGTCCTTTCCATCTCACTTTCACGTCACCATCCTTTTTGCTACCGGCGAAAAGATTCCTGTTAGTCTATGCGTTTTCAGGTAGCAATATTTGTGTGGATCGGACCGGAACTACTTTAAGTAAGGCAGTGGATTAACAGCTACGTCATTTTTGTAGACGGTAAAGTGCAGGTGATTCCCAGTCGAACGACCCGTTGAGCCTACCTCGGCAATTTTTTGCCCTACATTCACTCTTTGTCCGACCGATACTTTGATTCCGCCCTCGCGAATGTGGGCGTACAAGGTTGTAATTTCATCGCTGTGCTTGATCATGACCGTATTCCCAAAACCGTTGTAGTACCCGGCGTAAGTCACGATACCAGAGGCTGCCGCCATAATGGTGGTTCCTTTTGGCGCTGCCATGTCTAAACCATTATGCCCAGCTGATTTCCCAGTAAACGGGTCCTTTCGAACTCCGAAGCCGGAAGAAAAGCGGAACGCTCCATCCGTGATCGGCAGGGCCAATCTGCCGCCTTTGTACCCGCTGCTACTTGCGCTCATCGCCCGCACTTGCTCCGCGTACTTGGCAGATTCCTGCTTCGTAATTTGCATCAGCATTTGACCGGCCTCCGCCAGGTCTGCTTCCATTTTCTGCTCCTGCTTGTTCAACTCAGCCACGATGACCTGGCTCTTTTTGTATTGGCTGTCCAGCTCAGCCTTCAATGTTTCGGCTTCGTCGTACATCCCCGCATATACGGTCAATTGATGGTCAATCTCTTTCTTTTTCGTTTCAATCGTCGCTTTGTCGCGCAGGTTGTCTTCAAGAATACGCGTATCCTGCGCCAAAATCAACTGAAGGCCCTCCATCCGCGTGAGGAAATCGCCAAAGTCAGAGGAACCCAAGAGCACGTCCAGATACGATACTGTACCTCGCTCGTACATGGATTTGACACGAGTCTTCAGCAAGGTTTCGCGTTTTGCCACGCGATCCTTCGCTTCATCCAGCTCGTCCTGTGCTTGGGCTGCTTTCAGCGTCGTCTCTTCCATTTGCTTTTCGAGCTTGTCCAATTTTGACTGCGCTTCATTGCGTCGCAGGTCAATTTGCATGAGCTCTGTGTTCAAATTCTTGATTTGTTTCTGAACCTGAGCAATACTTTGCTCCGTTTGCTTCATTTGCTTTCTCTGGTCTTCTTTCTTTTTGCGAATCTCTGCAAGCTCCCGATTGATTTTATCCAGGGACTGTTTGCTCGCGGCATGGCTGACTTCAACTGGGATGTTTGCAGATCCGACCAGCAAACCTGCTATCAAGAGGGATAGTAGGATCTTCTTTTTCATGATTCTCCTCCCACAAACTCATTTTACACCCGCAAGAAGCGGCGGACAGACACCAAACTTCCCCAAATGCCGATAAAGGCACCAATCGCTACGAGCGCAAGTGCAACCTGGTTGACCAGTGGGAAGAGTGGTAACAGTTTGAACAGTTGTGAAGCTTCAAAGCTGGAATGAATCGCATCCAGCAGGTAATAGTATCCTACTGACAGCATGATGGTCGGAATCAACGCTCCGGCAATGCCCATGAGCAGACCCTCTACGAAGAATGGCCAGCGAATAAACCAGTTCGTTGCCCCTACCAGCTTCATAATCTCGATCTCCCGACGTCGGGCGACAATCGTCAGCTTGATCGTATTGGCAATCAGGAACATCGCTGTGAAGCCAAGTCCAATAATGAAGGCAATCCCTACATTACGCACAGCCCCGGTAACTGCGAAGAGCTTTTCCACCGTACCTTCGCCATAGGTCAGGTTTTTCACATACTCCAGCTTCTTGATCTGAGCGGCCACGGCAGCCGTATCCTGTGGCTGAGCAGTCTTGACCACGAAAGCGTCCGGAAGCGGGTTATCCTTCTCCAAGCCTTCGAAAAGATATGCCTTGTCTCCCAAGCTTTCCTTAAACTGCTTTAATCCTTCATCCTTGGGGATAAACTGGACAGTACTCACCTTGGGGATCGCTTTGATATTTTCTTCTACCTGCTGTACGTTTGCCTCGGTAGCCAGGACGTCCATGAAGACGCGAATCTCTACCTGTTTTTCTACCGATTGTGCAAAGTAGTTGACGTTCATCGCCAGGATGAGAAATACGCCAAGAATTAATAGAGTAATGGCTACGGCACTAATAGAAGCGAACGACATCCAGCCGTTCCGGCCGAGGTTTTTTACCCCTTCACGGACATGGCGTCCCAGCGTTCTAATCTTCATAACCGTATTCCCCTCTCTGCTCGTCACGGGCGATCGTACCCGCTTCAATCGCGACAACCCGCTTTCTCATGGTGTTGACAATCTCCCGGTTATGCGTCGCCATGACGACAGTTGTGCCTCGCTGGTTGATCTCATCAAACAGCTTCATGATTTCCCAGGAGGTATCCGGGTCGAGGTTTCCCGTAGGCTCATCGGCAATGATGATGCCAGGGCTGTTGACCAACGCCCTTGCCAGCGCCACACGCTGCTGCTCCCCACCGGAAAGCTCGCTCGGAAGCATTTTCGCCTTATGCTTCAGCTTGACTAGGCCCAGCACATCCATCACGCGTGGTTTGATCTGCTTGGGATTGGCTTCGATGACTTCCATCGCAAATGCGACATTTTCGAACACCGTCAGCGTCGGCAGCAGCTTGAAATCCTGGAAGACGACACCGATGCTGCGCCGTACCAAAGGAATCTGACGCTCCTTGATCCGGCTGACATTGAAGCCTCCGAGGAAAATCTGTCCCTTGGTCGGCTTTTCTTCACGATACATCAATTTGATAAACGTGGATTTACCCGCACCGCTGGGCCCCACTACATACACAAATTCGCCCTTTTCAATCCGAATATTGACGCCCTTGAGCGCATTTGTGCCATTCGGATACGTTTTCCATACATCGAACATCTCGATCAAGTCCATCACATCCTACGTTGTCTGATCGTTCTTAGCCTTTGTCTGCAAAATCGACAAAAGAACACATCCATTTCTCATCTGCTGTTGCCGTTTGTTGGAAAACAGCGAGAAACTTCATCCTACCTATTATAACACCGTGTTTCACGGATGGTATCCTCTAAATCTCTCATTTCTTGTCGAAAAGGCTACGCTTCACCGACATTCCGACATGTTTTTTGTATAGTACGTCCTCACTTCTCGAAGTCGAAGACGCTCTCATTCATTGCTAGAAAAGGTATAACAGCTGCGATAAGTATGCTGTGAACACACCGTACGCTGGTCTGCGAACCACACACCCGTTACAATAGTAAAGAAGTTAACCTTTAGAAGGAGGTACGTTCAGATGAACAACTTTGTTTACCGCAACCCTACAGAACTGATCTTTGGGCGGGGGCAACTGTCCGTTCTCGAAGCGAAGGCAAAACAACTGGGCTCCACGGTCCTGCTCGTATATGGAGGAGGAAGCATCAAGCGCTCCGGACTGTACGACAAAGTTGTCTCCCAGCTGCAGGCTGCAGAGTGTCGGGTGATCGAGCTGTCTGGGGTAGAACCCAATCCACGGCTCAACACCGTGAAGAAGGGAATTGAACTGTGCCGTCAGGAAGGGGTAGAGTGGATCCTTGCTGTCGGAGGAGGCAGCGTGATCGATGCCGCCAAAGCTGTGGCTGTCGGAGTGCCGTATGAAGGAGATGTATGGGACTTTTATACTCGTAAAGCAGTCGCAGAGAGTGCATTGCCACTAGGTACTGTACTCACGCTGGCAGCAACCGGCTCAGAAATGAATCGGGGCAGCGTCATTACCAACTGGGAAACGCAGGAGAAATTCGGGGGGACGTGTACATTTCCGACGTTTTCGATCCTGGATCCTGAAAATACCTTCACCGTACCGCGTGATCAAACCATCTACGGTATTTGCGATATTATGTCTCACGTGTTTGAGCAGTATTTCAGTCACACCACTGAAATTCCATTGCAAACACGGTTTGCTGAATCCATTATGAAAACGGTCATCGAGAATGCGGAGCGCGTTCTGGAGAACCCGGAGGATTACGATGCCCGCGCCAATATCCTGTATTGCGGAACCATGGCTTTGAACGGTACACTGCCTGTCGGCGTTGATACGGATTGGGCGACTCATTCCATCGAGCATGCCGTAAGTGCTGTTTACGACATTCCGCACGGTGGCGGGCTGGCGATCATCTTCCCGCAATGGATGCGTTATGTATACCGCGAAAATGTTGCTCGCTTTGTCCGTTTTGCCGTCGAAGTGTGGAATGTTGATCCTGCAGGCAAGACGGATGATGAAGTGGCTTTGGCAGGTATTGAAGCGACAGCAGCTTTCTTTGCCCGAATCGGCGCCCCTACTCGTCTGGCCGACTACAAGATTGGCGATGACCAACTCGAGGTTATGGCGCAAAAAGCGACTCCATTCGGTCCGATTGGACGCTTCAAACCATTGGGCAGCGAGGATGTAGCGGAGATTTTACGCATGTCCTTGTAATAAACCTGCGAAAACGCCTCTCTCCCATGTGGAGACAGGCGTTTTTATTCTCTAACTAAAAATACCGGACAGGCCTCATGCCCATCCGGTACTGGTATCCTTACGCTGGCGAGCCAACATCGATCAAGGATTCAATCATGACCTTTTGACTATTTTTATCTACCCAAGCATGCGTGTCGACGAGCAGCTTGCGGTATACCTTAATTTGTTCTTCCACCTGATTGCGAGCTGTGCCACCCAGCACGTTGCGCGCATTCACTACTGTCTCTATAGCCAGTGCCTCGTACACATCCTCGCCAATCACACCAGAGAAGCTCTGGAATTCTGCCAAGGACATGTCCAGCAAGTATTTCTTGTTCTCGATGCAGTACAGAACCGTTTTCCCTACCACTTCATGCGCTTCCCGGAACGGCATGTTTTTACGCACCAGATAGTCCGCCAGATCCGTCGCGTTGGAGAAGTCTTGCGTAACGGCTTGGCGCATGCGCTCTTCTCTAACCTGCATGGTCTTGATCATCGGAGTCAACAGCGCCAACGCCCCATGAAGTGTCGCGACTGTGTCGAACATGCCTTCCTTGTCTTCTTGCATATCCTTGTTGTACGCAAGCGGCAGGCCTTTCAACACGGTCAGCAAGCCCACGAGATTGCCGTACACCCGTCCTGTTTTCCCGCGCACCAGCTCTGCCACATCCGGATTTTTCTTCTGCGGCATGATGCTGGAGCCTGTGCAGAACTCATCATCGAGCTCAATGAAGGAAAACTCCTGGCTGCTCCATATCACCAGTTCCTCACACAAACGCGAGAGGTGCGTCATGATCAGAGAGGAATCGGCTAAAAATTCAACGATAAAATCTCTGTCGCTTACCGCATCCATGCTGTTTTGATAAACGCCATCAAACTGCAGCAGCTCTGCAACAAAGGTGCGATCGATCGGGAATGTAGTCCCAGCCAACGCACCAGCGCCAAGCGGCAAAACGTTGACCCGTTTCCAGGTCTCGGTCATGCGCTCGATGTCGCGTTGCAGCATGGACACGTACGCCATCAGATGATAGCCGAACAATACTGGCTGTGCACGTTGAAGATGCGTGTAGCCTGGCATCACCGTATCGAGATGCTGATTTGCCTTTTCGATCAGCGCTTCCTGCAAATACATCGCCAGCTGGATGATTTCCATGAGCTTTTCTCTGAGGTACAGGTGCATATCCGTCGCTACCTGATCGTTACGGCTGCGGCCCGTGTGGAGCTTGCCCCCCACCGAACCGATTTCTTCGATCAGCATTTTCTCAATATTCATATGGACATCTTCGTGTGCGACAAGAAATTGTGCCTGCCCCCGCTCGATTTTTTCCTTCACCTTTTTCAAGCCCGCAATAATCTGTCTAACTTCCTCCATTGGCAGGATGCCGCACTTGCCCAGCATGGCTACATGTGCCAGGCTCCCGACGATATCCTGTCGCCACATCTGCTGGTCAAAAGAGATGGAAGCTGTATACTCTTCTACGAGCTGATTCGTCGGCTTCGTGAAGCGTCCTCCCCACAGTTTCATTGCTTGATCGCATCCTTTTCGTCCAAGATCTTGATGGCTGTATTTACGTTCTCATGCAGAACGCCTTCATTGACTTGTGCGTATACCTGGGTTGGCAGACCCCACAGCTTGATGAAGCCCAATGCTGCTTTGTGGTCAAACTGGTCACCCGCATTGTAGGTAGCCAGCTCGTGGCTGTAGAGCGAAGACGCCGATTTGCGTCCTACCACGATCGCATGGCCTTTGTGCAGCTTCACGCGCACCACGCCGGTCACGTGTTTTTGTGTTTCCTCGATGAATGCTTGAACCGCATTGCGGATCGGAGAGTACCAGAGTCCCTCGTAGATCACCTGCGACATTTTTTGTTCGATAATCGGTTTGAATTGCGCTACCTCGCGAGGCTGAGTCAGGAATTCCAGCTCACGGTGCGCCAGAATCAAGGTAGTCGCTGCTGGTGTTTCGTATACCTCACGCGATTTGATACCGACCAAACGGTTTTCTACGTGGTCAATACGTCCAACACCGTGGTTACCTGCGATCTTGTTCAGCTTCAGGATCAGTTCAGACAGTGCCAGTTCTTCGCCATTCAGCGCAGTTGGCACGCCTTTTACGAACGTGATTTCGATTTCTTCTGCTTGATCCGGTGCATCTGCAATGGATTTGGTCAGATCGTATGCACCCTCTGGTGGAGCTGCCCAAGGATCTTCCAGAACGCCGCACTCGCAGCTTCTGCCCCACAGGTTTTGGTCAATGCTGTATGGATTGTCCAGATCGATCGGGATCGGGATATTGTTCTTTTTCGCATATTCGATCTCTTCGTCACGCGTCCAGCCCCATTCACGAACCGGCGCCACGATTTTGATGTTCGGGTTCAACGCTGTGAAGGAAACGTCAAAGCGAACCTGGTCATTTCCTTTTCCGGTGCAACCGTGAGCAACGGCTACTGCGCCTTCTTTTTCAGCGATTTCAACCAGAACGCGGGAAATCAGGTAACGGGACAGTGCCGATACCAGTGGATACTTGCCTTCATACATCGCGTTTGCCTGCAAGGCTGGCAGAACGAATTCCTGCGCGAATGCTTCCTTCGCATCCACTACAATCGATTTCAGTGCGCCAACTTGCAGCGCCTTTTTCTGTACAAAATCAAGGTCTTTTCCTTCTCCTACATCAAGGGCAACCGCAATAACATCATAGTTGTAGGTTTCTTGCAGCCATTTGATTGCTACTGATGTATCTAAACCGCCTGAATAGGCCAAAACAATTTTTTCTTTAGACATCGCTCTTCTCTCCCTGTACACGAAAGATTTTCTTATGTGAGTAATTATACAAACTTATTTATAAAAATACAACCACTTTTATTGAACTCCTTCTCCATTTTCACAGGTAAAATTACGTAGAGGTTCCATGCAGACAAAACCGGATAAGATATTCATCTCATCCGGCCATTTTTCTTACCCCTCTTATTTGATTGCATAAGATACTTTAGGAATGTATGCTTCACCCTTCTTTTTGCCAATCCACTCCAGCTCAGCGACCGCCAGCAATTCGAAGTTCTCAGCGACGTGGATATCTCCCTGCGAGCGCCAATCTGAAATAATCGGGTACATCTTATCGTAAAAACCATTTATGAACCACATGTCAAATAATAGATCCGGATGTATAAGTCCGTTTTTATACAGCACACCGACCATCTCGAAAAATCCGTACAACGTGACAAAGTGCGAAAATCCTTCACTGCCACGCGGGAACTGCTCCCAGAAGGCCGATGGGTCGATTGCTTCATGCAGTCCCAACTCTTTGGTAAACCATCTTTTCGCTGTCCGCAGACGCTCTGATTCAAACTGATCGTACAACTTTAGAATCATTTCTCCATCCTGATAGGTAGGAATCATGGACTTTTCACCTCTTGAAAAATATGGAAGCACATGTCCAGTATCTCTTTTTTTCACTCTTCTGGCAAGAAGCTGCTCGCAATCAAGAAGTCATCGAATGTTTTTCCAAATATTCAATCCTGCTTACGATCATTTGCACCTTTTGATAGATTTCCATGCGACTTTGCCAATTCAATGCCGCTGAGGTTACGGTATCCTTGATCTCTTCTTTCATCTTATTCAGTGCTGTGATGTCCGTCATAGACAATATCTCTGTTTCAAACATGCTCATTCTATACACCTCATTTGAAATGACATTTTGCCCAAACTTTACACAGGCTCACCTAATAGACGTATGAAAGGTGAAGGATAGTTGCATAAAACAGAAATATTTTCCTTATGAGTAAAAAAACCGCATAGGGACGTTTCCTTATCGGAACACATCCTGTAGCGGTTTTTGCGATCTATCGTTTTGTCTGATGATTGTTTCCAGCTCCTCGCGTGGAAGCTTGTTGATGACATGTATGAAATAGCTGGCTAGCTCTTCATCGAATTGTGTTCCCGCTCCCCGGCGTATTTCCTGCAACGCTTCTTCTACTGGCAA
Source organism: Brevibacillus invocatus (assembly GCF_003710915.1). Classification (GTDB taxonomy): domain Bacteria; phylum Bacillota; class Bacilli; order Brevibacillales; family Brevibacillaceae; genus Brevibacillus; species Brevibacillus invocatus. The sequence goes on from NZ_RHHR01000002.1 coordinate 38,510, forward strand.
GCCTTTGCGGTAAGGACGATCAGCCACCATCGCATCAAAAGCATCGGATATCGCCAGAATGCGCGCAATCAGTGGAATTTCATTACCGACCAAACCATCCGGGTAGCCTTTGCCGTCGATGCGTTCATGATGGGAGCGGATTGCGGGCAGCAATTCATGGAACATCCCAGCCTGTTTAATGATCTCGTATCCGATCACCGTGTGCTGTTTGATTTTATCGTATTCCTCCGGTGTTAGCTTTCCCTTTTTGTTCAAAATTTCGTCTTCGATCCCGATCTTCCCGATGTCATGCAGAATGCCGCCAAAGTAAACCTCTTCTACCTTCTCGGGAGACATGCCGATCTGTTTGGCAATTTCTCTGCCCCAGTGAGCTACTCGCTGAGAGTGGCCACTCGTATAATGGTCGCGGGCGTCGATGGAAGCTGCCATGGTTGTCAGGAATTTATGGTTGAAGCTTTTCACTTCTTCTACTTTTTGCTGGAGTTTTTGAACATTCTCATAGTAATGAAGAAATACATAACTAATTGTAAAAAATGCAATAATCATGGGGGCAAGCGCAACGAGTCCGTATGATTCAACAAGTCTTGAGCCTACACCAGCCAGGATCATGAGTAGAAGATACGTAGAGGTAAACCCTCTGGTCATCTCTTTGACGGCACGCATCCAACTCATTTTATAAAAATAAGAGATACCCAGGCCACATAAAATCAAGTTCACAAACCAGTAAACGACTGCTAACAACAAGTCTGAAATGAGTGGCGAAATGACGTGCAAACTTTGAAACCACTCATTTAAAAAAGCTACTGTCCATATGGTCATTAATAACTGGCCGAGATTAACAATAGCTTTTATAAGATTAAAACGCACAAGAAAAGCGATGATCAGAGCCTCGATCACTGCTGTCCAAACACCAACCCATACCCCATAGAGGAGTATTCCTGAGAATATCACTGCATTGTTAACAGTTAAAACGGCATTCGAAAGTCGGACTGGAAGAAAGCATGAAAAAACGGTGAGGAGAGTATATATAAATAATACCCCCCAATGCTCTCTGGGTTCCCACTCAGATAATGATGAATAAAAAATACTGATTGCTGCTAGCACAAATCCCACTTGGACAATGATGCCCTTTATAATAAACCTCAAGTCATTTTTTTGTCGCATAGCTTTTACCTTCTCGGAGTTGTATTAGAGATATTGGCTTATTCATAAGTCGCTGTACTAGTAAAAATGCCCCGAGCATTATAAAGATGTCCCCGATACTAATAATGCGCGGAATGATCGAGGGCATATAGATCACATCTGTCAAAAATGGGAAATTTGAACTTTCAGTTAAAATGGAATGCTTGAAATTGGTTCCATTGATTACAGGCTCCAAGTCATATGGCAATTTTTTCGCCTGTTCTGGATCAATAGGCATTTTACCACCGTTCGTCCAAATGGCAATTGCATTTAACAGCCATCCAACCAAGAAGATTCTAATATCTTCGAATTCCCGATTGAACAATAGAAACGCCAGAATAAAAACATAAGCTATCGAGATGAAAATGCCGCCTTGCAACGGAAAAAAAACAGCAAACGCTTGCAATACAACGGTAACAACCAACAAATAGATTTTGTGAAACTTAGGAAATTCCTTTATTCTTCCTCCCCGTATTAAGGCGACGAGAAATGAAAAACAAATGATGTCCAAGAGCATGTAACTTTCCCCCAAGTTTAAGAAAAAACACCACTTCAAGCAAGCGGTGTTTCTTCATTGCAGTTATTAACCAATGTGCCAGTTTGCTGATGTAGCTGCCACAATAGCAACCACCATCATAATTGCTGCGAACCATTTTTTCATTTTCGTTCCCCCTCCTTCTTACATTGTGGAGAAAGCTGGTTTCGCTACTTGTGCGAGATAGAAGCCAAGCGACCATATAAAGCTTCTACCCCTCTTTCCTTTCTCACATGGAAAGTGAAAGGGCGGATTCGCTACTCGCTCCATACGGACCAAGCGACCAAATACAGTCCGTATTTCTTTGCGCTTTCTTACCTATATTTTACACGTTAGTGACAAAATTCGGCAATGATAGTTTTATATTCTATGTGATTATCATCAAATTGATTCTATAGCACTAGATCGATCATCACACAAGAGCTGCTAGAATGGCCTTTTGGGCATGAAGACGGTTCTCTGCCTGATCGAAAATGAAAGAACGAGGGCCATCTATGACGCCTGCTGTCACTTCCTCGCCGCGATGAGCTGGCAAGCAGTGCAGGAAGAGATAGTCTGAATCGGCATGAGCCACCAGTTGTTCATTCACCTGATACTGGGCAAAAGCCTTCATCCGTACCTCATTCTCTTCCTCAAAGCCCATGCTGGTCCATACATCGGTATACACCGCATCTGCCCCCGCTACTGCCTCTGTCACATCATGCGTCAGCAACAGCTTGCCGCCGCTTTCCAGCGCATATTGCTGCGCTTTTTGCACGATGGAGCTCTCCATTTCATAGCCGGCAGGTGTAGCTACCCGCACATCCAAACCAAGCAGAACGGCAGCCAGCACGAGCGAATTGGCTACGTTGTTGCCATCGCCGACGTAGGCCAGCTTGATGCCTTTCAGCTTCCCTTTGTGCTCCCAGATCGTCAGCATGTCGGCAAGTGCCTGGCAAGGGTGGTACAAGTCCGTCAGACCGTTGATAATCGGGATGGACGCATGCTGGGCAAGCTCCTCCACGTAGGAGTGGGAGAAGGTGCGAATCATCACAGCGTCTACATAGCGGGAGAGCACCTTAGCCGTATCACTGATCGGCTCTCCCCGTCCCAGCTGCAGCTCTTTTCCGCTGAGGAACATTCCCATGCCGCCGAGCTGATACATGCCCACTTCAAAGGAGACACGCGTACGCGTAGACGCCTTGTCAAAAATCATCCCCAGCGTTTTCCCTTGCAAAGGCTGGAAAGGCTGTCCGTGCTTTTGGAGCTGCTTGATATGAGCCGCCAGTTGAAGCAGCTCCATCAGCTCAGTTCCGTTAAACTCGTCAATGCGCAGCAGGTCTTTTCCTTTATGCTTGCTGAGCGGCAAGTTTGGTAAGTGTTCCAATATCTTCACTGGCTGCATGAGAGCCACCTCTTTTCTTCAGAATCGATTTCACGTATAGCTCAAAGGTTTCCACTGCCGAGAACAACGGTACGCCTTGCTGTACCAAGCGACTGCGCAGAGCGAATCCGTTGCGCCCCTGGCGATTTCCCTTCGTCGCGGTAACCAGAGCAAAAGCCGCTTTCTCCTGTTGCAACAAGGAAATCAGTTGGTCGTCCTGTTCCACTACGCTGTCAACATCGACACCCTGCGCGGACAGCCACTCCGCTGTTCCTGGCGTCGTCGCCAGCTTGGCTCCATCTTCTTTCATTTGGGCAATGCTTGTGACCAGCTCCGCCTTTTTGTCACCGTCTGTCAACGAGAGCAGCACCAAGCCTCCAGCTTGCCAATCTCCGTACATGTTGTCCTTGAAAGCAAATGCTTTTCCTGCCGCCTCGGCAAACGTTCGTCCCAAGCCAAGCACTTCACCTGTAGACTTCATCTCTGGACCTAGTGCCGGGTCGACGCCATTCAGCTTGACAGTCGAGAAAACAGGAGCCTTGACGACTGCAAACGGGATATCAGGCAAGAGCCCTGTTCCGAAATTCATCGCTGACAGCTTCTCTCCCAATTGCGCGCGCACAGCCAGCTGGACCATCGGAATTCCGGTCACTTTGCTTGTGATCGGAACCGTACGTGAAGCACGGGGGTTTACTTCCAGCACGTACACCGTGTCTCCATCGATGACAAACTGGATATTGATCAAACCGATTGCACCCATTTCACGGGCAATCGCATCAGTATAGCTCGCAATTTTTTGTTTCACTTCATCAGAAAGCTCTGGCGCAGGGAAGAGGGCTACGCTATCCCCGGAGTGAATGCCGGCTTTTTCAACATGCTGAAAAATACCTGGAATAAGGACGTTCTCTCCATCACATACAGCATCTACTTCTGCTTCTCGCCCCGGAACGTACTTGTCAACCAGCAACGGGAAGAAGGTGCTGCTGTCCGGATGGTTCAACCAATCGTTGATCGTCGCTGACAGCTCTGACACGTCATGGACGACAGCCATCCCCTGTCCGCCGATCACATACGATGGACGCATCAATACCGGATAGCCGATCTCTTCAGCGATTGCCGCCGCATCCTCTTGAGAAGAGACTCCCTTTCCTGGAATGTGCGGAATGTTTAGCTTGCGCAGCATGTCGTAGAACAGTTCACGGTCCTCTGCTCGAGCGATCGCGTCCAGCGATGTGCCCAGCACCTTCAGCCCTGCTTTTTCCAGCTTGGCTGCCAGGTTGATGGCGGTTTGTCCACCGAACTGAACCATGACGCCTTCTACCTGCTCGTGCTCTGCGATGTGCAGAACATCCTCCACGTGAAGAGGCTCGAAGTATAGGTGATCTGCCGTTTCGTAGTCCGTACTGACTGTCTCCGGGTTGTTGTTGACGACTACAGCTGCAATCCCGCTCTCCTGCAAAGACTTGGCTGCGTGAACGGAGCAATAGTCGAATTCAATTCCCTGACCGATACGGATCGGACCAGAGCCCAGCACCAGCACTTTGCGGCCAGCCAGGTTCTCGACTTCGTCCACACCTTGCCAGTCGGAGTAATAGTAAGGGGTTTGCGCGTCAAATTCAGCCGCGCAGGTGTCTACAATTTTATACGTTGGCGCGATGCCTGCTTGCTTGCGCTCCGCTTTTACTTGTTCAGCTGTAGAGCCGATCAGGGAAGCGATCGTCTCGTCGGCAAAGCCGCGTTTCTTCGCTGTCATCAAAAGGTCTGCAGGCAATTCACTGCCAGCATGGGACCCCAGCTCCACTTCTAGATCCACAATCTTGCGAATGCTGCGCAGGAAGAATGGATCGACGCCAGTCAAGCTGTGCAGCTCCTCTTCGGTAAAGCCCTTGCGGATCGCTTCTGCCAAAACAAACAGACGAATGTCGGTTGCTTCCTGCAAAGCCGTACTCAATTGCTCATGCGTCCAGGATTCCAGCTCTGGTCTGGAGATGTGCGTGCAGCCCTGCTCCAGCGAGCGAACCGCTTTGAGCAGTCCTGCTTCCAGATTGCGAGCGATCGACATCACTTCTCCCGTCGCCTTCATCTGGGTTCCCAGCTTGCGATCTGCCAGCGGGAACTTGTCAAACGGGAAGCGTGGAATTTTCACTACGATATAGTCGAGAGCCGGCTCAAAGCTGGCGTACGTATAGCCCGTGATCGGATTGAGAACCTCATCCAGTCCGTAGCCCAAAGCGAGCTTGGCTGCGATCCGGGCGATCGGATAGCCCGTAGCTTTGGAAGCGAGCGCGCTGGAACGGCTCACCCTTGGATTTACTTCAATCAGTACATACTGATCAGACAAAGGATCGAGTGCAAATTGAATGTTGCATCCACCTACAACGCCCAAGGAGCGGATCACTTTGGTGGAAACACTGCGCAGCATTTGATACTGCCGATCCGTCAAAGTCTGGGAAGGCGCGACAACGATACTGTCTCCCGTATGAATCCCTACAGGATCGAGATTTTCCATGTTGCACACGATAATGCAGGTGTCGTTGGCATCACGCATCACTTCATACTCGATTTCTTTCCAGCCTTTGACGCTTCGCTCGATCAACACCTGGCCGATCGGGCTTGCTGCGATCCCGCCTGCTGCTACCTTGCGCAAGGTCGGTTCATCTGCAGCGATCCCTCCGCCTGCTCCCCCCAATGTATAGGCGGGACGCACAATGACGGGATATCCAATCGAATTGGCAAAGGCAATCGCTTCCTCTACCGACTCCACGGTGTCGCTCTCCGGTACAGGCTCACCGATTTGCTGCATCAGCTGTTTGAACAATTCACGGTCTTCCCCGTTTTGAATGGCTGCCAGCGGAGTTCCCAGCAGCTCGACGTTGTACTTTTGCAAAACACCTGCTTCAGACAGGGCAACAGCCAGATTCAGACCAGTCTGGCCACCCAATGTGGGCAAAAGGCCATCTGGTCTTTCCTTGGCGATGATCGCCGTGACAGATTCCAGCGTCAGCGGCTCCAGGTATACTTTGTCAGCTACCTGTTCATCTGTCATGATCGTAGCCGGGTTGTTATTGACCAGGACGACCTCCACGCCTGCTTCTTTCAAGGACAGGCAAGCCTGTGCGCCTGCATAGTCAAATTCTGCTGCCTGACCAATGACAATCGGACCAGAACCAATAACCAATACTTTATGAATGTGTGGCAATTTAGGCATATCTGTTCGCTCCTACTACGCGCATCGACTGCAAGAATTGGTGGAAAATGTGAGAAGTATCGCTAGGTCCGGGATGTGCTTCCGGATGGAACTGTACACTGAAAACGGGCATGCTCTGATGACAGAGTCCTTCGACCGAGCCGTCATTGACGTTACGATAGGAGACCGTCAGCTGTCGTTTGTCCAGCGACTCCTCCTTCACCACGTACCCGTGATTTTGCGATGTCATGTAAACCTTGCCTGTCATAAGCTCCTTGACAGGGTGATTGCCGCCGCGATGACCGTACGCCAGCTTTTCTGTCTTTCCGCCAAACATCAGGGCCAGCACTTGATGCCCCAGGCAAATGCCAAGCGTCGGAATCTGTTCCACGAGTTTGCGCCATTCGCTGCAATACGCGAGGAGATGCTCAGGGTCACCAGGGCCGTTGGAAAAGAGCAGACCATCTGGCTGCAGTTCTTTGATCTGGGAGATCGGCGTGTCAAAAGGCACGACGGTTACTTTGCACTCCATTTTGAGCAAGGCGTGGAGAATCGAGGTTTTCATCCCCAAATCCACGAGTACCACATGCTCGCCGTTACCTGTGTAGCGTAGGATCTGCTGTGTGGAAACATCAGCGACCAGCGATTTCTTCGCATGCTTGGATCGCAGGGAAACGACTTCCTCCGCGGACAAAATACGGTCGGAAATCACGCCGAATACCGGTCCATTTTGCCGTACGCGCTTGGTAATCGTCCTCGTATCGATTCCGGCGAGAATCGGAAATCCGTATTGATCCGCAATCTCCGCCAGTGTTTTTCTGGACTGATAGTGGCTGGGCTCATTGCACAGCTCACTGATGATCATTCCTGTGAGAGCAGGCTTAGCTGCCTCGAAATCCTGATCGTTAATGCCGTAATTGCCGATCAGAGGATAGGTAAAGGTGACGATCTGCCCTGCAAAGGAAGGGTCGCTCATCACTTCCTGATACCCTGTCATTCCTGTATGAAAAACCACTTCACCAAATCCGCTAATCAAGGCTCCGTATAACGTTCCTGTAAAAACCTCGCCACTCTCCAGCGTGAGGTATCCTGTTCCATGTCCAGTGTTCTCTCTATTCATCTATGAAAGCCACTCCTCTCCAAAGGGCACTCGCTAACCTGAATATATGCAACCATGTGTATTAATATACATTTCATTTAATAAAAATGCAACGAGTTTTTTGAATCCTTTCACTCGTTGCCCATGACAAATCATTCCATCTATTCACTATGTTTTACGCGAGGATTTCATCCAGGACCGTGATCACCTGCTCAACTTCAGCCTGTGTCGTTACGAAGGAAGGCAGCAAACGCAATACTTGTGGTCCTGCGCTCAACAGAATGACGCCCTTCTCGCGGGCCGCATGGATGACATCGTTTGCAGGAATGGTCAATTCAACACCCAGCAGAAGACCTTTTCCCCGGATTCCACTGATCTTTTCCGGATGTGCAGCCTGCAGTTTTTTCAGAGCTTCCATAAGCGTGTTGTGGATGGCTGCTACTTTCTCCAGGATTTGTTCTTCTTCCATCGTCTCCAAGGTAGCGATACCAGCCGTCGTCGCCAATGGATTTCCGCCAAAGGTCGTTCCATGAGTCCCCGGTGAGAAAGCTTCCGCTACTTCAGCAGTAGCCACCATCGCTCCGATCGGAAATCCACTTCCCAAACCTTTTGCCAAGGAGATCGCATCCGGCTTCACACCGTACTGCTGGAAAGCAAACCAGGTGCCCGTACGACCTATGCCCGTCTGTATCTCATCGACCAAAAGCAGCAAGCCATGCTGGTCACACAGCTCCCGCAAGGATTGAACCCACTCCACGTCTGCCGGGTGTACGCCGCCTTCTCCCTGTACTAGCTCAAGCATGATCGCGCACGTCTTGTCGGTAATAGCTCCTTGAACGGCAGCCAAGTCGTTGTATGGAACCGTGACAAAGCCCTCTGGCAAAGGTAAAAAACCGTCTTTTACTTTCGCCTGTCCGGTTGCGGTCAACGTCGCTAGAGTCCGTCCATGAAAGGACTGCTCAAACGTAATGACCTCATACTTGTCAGTTCCCTTTACTTTTTGCGCGTATCTGCGGGCAATTTTGATCAGTGCTTCATTTGCCTCAGCCCCACTATTGCAGAAAAAAGCTCGGTCCAGACCGGACAAGCGGCTTAATTTTTCCGCGAGTACTTCTTGCTGCGGGATGTGCATCAGATTGGAGCAATGCCAGAGCGTATCCAGTTGCTCGTGCAGTTTTGCAGTTACCTTTGGCGGAACATGCCCCAAGGAAGTGACTGCGATGCCAGAGGTAAAATCGAGATATTGATTCCCCTTGTCGTCCCATACCTGGTTGCCTTGGCCTTTGACCAGACTGATCGGCCATCTTGCATAGTTATTCATGAGATGTGTAGAAGCCGTTACGGTGCTCATGCTCATTCTTCCCTCCCTTGTTAATCTTGTTTCACTTTCATACGAACAGTAGTACCTACAGCTTGATTGGCGCATACAGCCAGTAGGTCTTCAGCTGTCCCTTTGCATATGACGACCTGATCGACTCCTTGCCCGAGTGCATCCAGAGCGGATTGAACCTTCGGAATCATCCCTCCAGTAATCACTTCATCGGCAATCATCTGGGCGATGTCATCGGCGCTGGTCTCCTTCACCACAGCCTTGCTGCCATCTGTCTGCGGGCGGAGAATACCCGGTACATCGGTTACCATTACCAGCTTCTCTGCTGCCAGAGCTGCGGCGATGGCACCTGCGGCAACATCTGCATTGACGTTGAAGTGTTCCGTTCCATCCGCACTGACAGACAGCGGAGCGATGACTGGTACATAGCCCTGAGAAAGAATGGCTTGGGGAATCCCGATATTCGTCTTTTGAATTTCTCCTACCCATCCAAGCGGCTTGCTCGTCTTTTGTGCTACGAGGGTCTGCCCATCAATCCCGCTCACACCCCACGCCTTTGCCCCTGCCTGCGTCAATCTGCGCACGAGTGACTTGTTAATGCTGCCGCACAAGACCATTTCGACGACACCCAATGTATCCTCACACGTGACGCGCAGCCCATCCACGAATTGCGGCACAATTTGGACCCGATCCAGCATGGCGTTGATCGCAGGACCGCCGCCATGTACGATCACCAGCTTCTTTCCTTCCTCCTGCAGCTTGGCAATTGCCTGAAAAAAGCTGTCTGGCAGTTGATCCATTGTGCTCCCGCCACATTTGATTACGACAATGCCCTCCATCTATTGTTCTCCTCCTCTACGGGAATACGGGTACAAGCGGCAACCCCGCCGTTTCTGGCAGATCAAACATCACGTTCATGTTGTGAATGGCTTGCCCTGCCGCGCCCTTGACCACGTTATCGATCACGGACAACACGATGACACGCCCCGTACGTTCATCTACATGTACAGCGATATCACAATAGTTGGAACCATACACCTCTTTTGTACGAGGGTGACTACCTGCTGGACGAACCCGTACAAACGGCTGGCCGGCATACGTAGAGAGAAGCAATTCCTGAATTTGTTCCGCACTCACCTGTGCGCTCAATTTGCCGTACGCTGTCGCCAGAATCCCTCTAGTCATCGGGATCAGATGAGGAGTAAATTGTACGATCGTCTCCACACCGCTCTGGCGCTTCAATTCTTGTTCAATTTCAGGCGTATGCTGATGCTGTCCTACCTTGTAGGCATGGATACTTTCATTGAGTTCACTGAAATGCACACCCAGTGAAACCCCACGCCCGGCTCCCGAGACACCGGACTTGGCATCCACGATCCAGCTCTGGGGATCTACCCAGCCACTTTTCGCCAATGGGAGCAGTCCGAGCAGCGTAGCGGTTGGATAGCATCCTGGGTTGGCAATCAGTTTGGCTCCTTCCACCAGCTCCTTGTTCCATTCCGTCAGTCCGTATGCGGCCTGCTTGATCCAATCTTCAGCAGCCGGCTCCCTTTTGTACCAGTTCTGGTATACCGCTGGACTCTCTAACCGAAAATCCCCAGACAGATCAATGACCCGCCCCCCCATCTCCACCACTTGAGGAGACAACTGGGCACTTACACCTGCTGGCGTCGCGAAAAACACTACATCATTTTCTTTGCTCAAATGATGGGCATCGATGCTCGACAGCGCAGGCAAGCCCAGATTGTATACATGCGGAAAAATTTTGTCCAGAGGCTCCCCTTCTGATGAGCTGGAATACAAATTCGCAATACGTACCTGAGGATGTCCTGCAAGCAGCCTAACAAGTTCCGCTCCCCCGTAACCAGTCGCCCCAACAATTCCGACCCGAATCATGATGGTTCCTCTCTCCCTGCTCTGTATTTTTATACATGAATAATAATAAAAATTCGAACCGAAAACAACCCTTTGTGCGAATTGCTTGTAAAAGCCAAAAGTAATCATGCATAGAAACGAGGAGCAGAATGCACATAGAAAAGGAAAAAGCGTCCGATCCATCTCGGGCGCTTCTTCGTTACTTGATAAAGCTTATTTCTTGTCTGCCAACCACGCAGCCAGTGTTTCAGCATCGTCACCTTTAGCCAGACCTGGCGGCATGGAGCCTTTACCATTCTTCAACACTTCCAAAATCTGGTCCTTACTCAACGTGCCGCCAACCTTTTGCAGGTTCGGGCCGACCGCTCCTTCGAGTGTTTGACCATGGCAACCTGCGCAGGTGTTTTTATACAGCGCTTCTGCAGTCGCCGCATCATAGCTTCCAGATGGAGCAGTGGACGGAGCTTCGGTAGAAGGTGTTTCTGTTGCAGGCTGATTGGTATTGGGTTGAGTCTGTTGACCTCCGCCACAAGCGCTAAGGGCGAACACGAGTACAGCCGCAACCACACTAAGTAAAAGACGTTTCATGGGCTGTTTCCTCCTTTTCTCGATATTCTCCGCTAAGTATACCCTGACGTGAACAATTCATTCCTCTAGAACTATTTTAATGGCAATTCAAGTGGATTCCATTCACGCAGCTCCAGTGTACGCGCTCCTCCCACCACAACAGGGTCCGCTTCTGCCAATTGGCGAGCTTCTTCAGGCGTATCTGCCTTGTACATTACCAGACCGCCTTTTTTATCGGTAAAGGGACCTGCCATGACGACTTTTCCTTGCTTGTACAGGTCGTTGATATACTCCAGATGAGACGGTCTCAGCTCTGTATTTTTTTCCTGGTCGATAATAGGCAAAAAAGCTACATACAACATGTTTTCCTCTCCTTTTTACTACCTGTTTGTCTGCATTATACCATTTGCATGGAAGATGACACCATGTACGTCCTGGTTGCGCTTTACACAGATTAACCAATAAATATTTATTTTTTCAACAAATGGAAATAAATGAGTAGGATTTTCTTCTTTTATTCACGAAGGATTGTAGGAAAAGTGACAGGGAGGCGGTCTATGGGATGGGCAAAATGGCACATGTGTATTCGGCTCTTTTCCACCAAAATCCGGATGCGGTTTTCATCATGGACAGTCACGGTCATTTTACTGAGGTCAATGCTGCGGGCGAGTCTTTATCAGGGTTCAGCTCAGCTGAATTGCGCACCATGACGTTTCGCGATCTTTTTTTGCCTTTAGGAGATCAGTATTCCCTTCGCAGCAAGCTGGGGCGCCTGATTGAGATCAGCCTGGCGAATCTACCGGTTACGGGAGATTCCAAGAACGAAAGAACCTGTGTGATCGTGAAGGATATCCGTATGCAAAAGAAGATGGAAGTCGCTCTGCGGCAATCACAGGAAAATTTTAGACTTATCACAGAAAATGCGGATGATTTAATTCGCATCCTCGACCGATATGGCGGCATTACATACGCTTCGCCCTCGCATGAAACAGTATTGGGTCTGACGTCAGATGAAGTGCAAAACCTTCCTGGCTTCCATTCCCTGATTTATGTCGAGGATCGGCAAAAGGCAATCGACGACTTTGCGTTTATGGTTGAGACAAGACGTTCATTTAATCACGAATATCGATACCAGCATACGGATGGCAGTGTCCTGCTGTTTGAAGTAAGAGGCACACCAGTCATCGGTGCAGATGGTGAAATGGAACGTGCCGTGATTGTGGCCCGCAACATTTCAGAAAGACGCCGGTCAGAGGAGCTGCTTCGCTATTCGGACAAGCTCTCCGTTTTAGGGGAGCTGGCAGCCGGTATCGCGCATGAAATCCGCAATCCGCTGACCGCAATCAAAGGATTCATTCAATTACTAAAATCTGATGCGTCAACAACATACGGCTGGCTGCCCATTTTCCAGATCGATCCCCTGTCATTATTGGAGACGAATTTCAGATCAAACAGGTGTTGATCAACATTATAAAAAACGGCATGGAATCCATGCCGTCAGGAGGACTACTTACGATCGAAGTGACGCAAAGCCAATCCGCTGTAAACATCTTTATTCGTGATCAAGGTGAAGGCATCCCCATGGAACTCATCCCCCGATTGGGCGAGTTGTTCTTCAGTACCAAGGAAGCAGGTACGGGACTGGGCCTTATGGTCAGCTCCAAAATCATCCGTGATCACAACGGAACAATCGAGATCACCAGCACAATTGGGGCTGGAACGACAGTGCTCATTTCACTGCCGGCCATTGGTGAAGCAGCTGAGCTCGCAATTAGCGAGTAATCTGGGAGCGCAGATAGGCATCGATAAACGTATCGATCTCCCCATCCATGACTGCCTGCACGTTGCCCACTTCAACGTTCGTCCGATGATCCTTGACGAGACTGTATGGATGGAAGACATAGGAGCGAATCTGGCTGCCCCAGGCGATATCCTTTTGCTCCCCTTGAATAGAAGCGAGTGTCTTTTCCTGCTCTTCACGCTTGCGTTCAAATAGACGGGCCATCAACATCTTCATGGCACGTTCACGGTTCTTGATCTGAGAACGTTCAGTTTGACAGGTCACCACAATACCTGTCGGAAGGTGAGTAATCCGGACAGCGGAGTCAGTCGTGTTGATGTGCTGACCACCTGCACCACTGGAGCGGTAGGTATCCACCTTGAGGTCTTCCGATCGAATTTGCACCTCATTGTCGTCCTCGATCTCTGGCAGCACATTGCAGGAGACAAAGGACGTATGGCGACGGCCTGAAGCATCGAAAGGCGATATGCGAACGAGACGATGAACCCCTTTTTCTGATTTGAGGTACCCGTAAGCATTGTATCCCTTGATCAATAGGGTAACGCTTTTGACGCCCGCTTCATCTCCTGGCAGGTAGTCCAATGTTTCTACCTTGAAGCCTTTGGCATCTCCCCAACGCGTATACATACGCAAAAGCATGGAGGCCCAATCCTGCGATTCTGTACCACCCGCTCCCGGATGCAGCTCCAAAATCGCGTTGCTCTTGTCATACTCGTCGCTCAGAAGCAGCTCCAGCTCAAAGCTTTCAAATGACTTACGCAGTTCCTGCGTGCTGTCATACAAGTCCTGAATGAGAGAATTGTCCCCTTCCTCGATGACCAATTCCAGCATCAGCTGAAGGTCTTCGTATTGGGAATCCAGTTTGCCCATCGTCTCGACGAGGCTTTTAATGACATTCAGCTCGCTGATCGTTTTTTGTGCAGCGTCGTTGTCATCCCAGAAGTCAGGAGCCAGCATCCGCTCCTCCAGCTCACCAATCCGCTCTTCCTTTACAGGGAGGTCAAAGAGACCCCCTGATATCTGCTAAACGTTTAGCCATACTAGACATCTCTTGTTTGATGTCCGCAATGTCAATCAATGCCATGTTGCGAATCACCTTCTCTTCTCTAAGCTTGTGTTTATTGTATCGTAAATTCACCGATGCGCAAACACAACAGCGCGTCAAATCCAGAGAAGAAAGGTTCGATCCCAGGCCTTTTCTACAATAGACCCCGCGGCGGAGAGAGCGACGAACGTACGCCTCGCTGTTTTTGGGCTTGCCCACTCTCTTTTTGTGGAAAGGCGATCACCGATTGCTGTGCATTCGCAGACTTCATTCGCGTGTTCAGCCTGTTAGTCAGCATCACTGCGCTGCGCTCCTTTGCTTGGAAGCCGACTTGCTTGGTGCCGGGATCGAACCATCCCTTGAAATAAATCACTTGCTTTTGCCCGGACCAATTGGCTTGAGGAATTTCCTTCGTCAGCCTGTCCTCATAAAAGACGGGGTCCTGCACGGTAAACAGGTGCACCTTCTCTTCCCTGTCCACCGGGTAATCTGTATGAATGATTTGTATTTGATTGTTTTCTTTTCCACCGCGCATCACTGCTCTTAAGGTAGCTCCAATGTTCTCCAGAATTTCTTTCGCCTGTATGCCTAGCACGTTGACTGTCGTATTCATGTTCTCGTCCCCCGTCCACGTGTAATGTGAAAAAGTGTTGTACTTACGATTCTATGTTTTTCTCAAGCAATTACCAGCAGAATCGTTCGATGACATTTTGCAGTGTTAGACAAATCGACGCACCTGTTGCAGTGAGAAAGAATGGATTGGGACGAACGCTGTCTATTGGATAGGAAACAACAAGAAAAAAACCTTCCCTTATTGGACTAGGCCGTTAAGGAAAGGTTTTCGTACATGAATCGAGTCAAATTATTGGTTTTTCTTGTTCTGACGGCGACGCTCCTGATCCATTTGACGTCGCTGGGCGCGGTTCTTCGGATCAGCATCACCAGAAGTAGAGCTGGTAGGACGACTGTCAGGTCCCGAGGCTTCCTGTTTGGAGGTTTCGATTCCCTGGCCAGCGATGACATCTTGACGCTCGAGGTTTTGGCTTACTTCTGCCTTCATGATGTACATCGCCACTTCCTCATCGACAGCAGCCACCATCGATTGGAACATCTCGTAGCCTTCAAACTGATATTCACGCAGCGGATCGTTTTGTCCGTAAGCGCGCAGGTGAATCCCTTGACGCAGCTGATCCATCGCATCGATGTGGTCCATCCATTTGCTGTCCACTGCACGCAGGATAATAACCTTCTCGAACTCGCGCATCATGTCGCCAATTTCCGCTTCGCGCTGATCGTATTGTTTCAGCACTTCGTTTTTCAGAAGCTCTGTAATCTCTTCCGCTTCCTTGCCTTTCAGCATTTTCGCGGTAATCACTTCATCGTGCAGGAACGTATTGTTGGCTGCATCTGCCAATGCCTGCAGATCCCAATCCTCCGGAACCTCTTCTTTCGGACAGAATGCTTGCACATTGCGCTCCAATACTCTGAACAACATCTGAAGCGCTATCTCGCGCAGATTTTCCTGCTCCAGAATATCGCGGCGCTGCTTGTAAATGACGGAACGCTGCTGGTTCATGACGTCATCGTACTGCAGAACCACTTTACGGGCATCGAAGTTGGAGCCCTCGACACGTTTTTGCGCAGACTCTACTGCACGGGTCACCAGACGGCTTTCGATCGGCATGTCTTCTTCCATTCCCATACGATCCATCATGCCCATGATATTGTCAGCACCAAAGCGGCGCATGAGTTCATCCTGCATGGAGAGGAAGAATTGAGAAGAACCTGGGTCACCTTGACGTCCTGCACGACCGCGCAGCTGGTTATCAATACGGCGACTCTCGTGACGCTCTGTACCAATGATATGAAGGCCGCCGATATCGGCAACACCTTCACCTAGCTGAATATCCGTACCGCGACCGGCCATGTTGGTGGCAATCGTTACCGCACCATACTGACCAGCGCGAGCGATAATCTCAGCTTCACGCGCATGCTGCTTCGCATTCAGTACATTATGCGGAACGCCTTTTTGCTTCAGCATTTGGGAGAGCTTCTCGGAATTTTCGATAGAGATCGTACCCACCAGGATCGGCTGACCTTTTTTATGGCGTTCCACGATATCATTCACAACAGCCCGATATTTAGCTGCTTCTGTCTTGAATACCAGGTCAGAAGCGTCTTTGCGCAACACGGGCTTGTTGGTTGGGATCGCGACGACATCCAGCCCGTAGATTTTCTTGAATTCTTCTTCCTCTGTCTTGGCTGTACCTGTCATACCCGCCAGTTTTTGATACATACGGAAGTAGTTTTGTAGGGTAATCGTCGCCAGCGTCATGCTCTCGCTTTGCACACGCAGCCCTTCCTTGGCTTCGATCGCCTGGTGCAAGCCTTCGCTGTAACGACGACCGACCATCAAACGACCGGTAAACTCGTCAACAATCACCACTTCGCCGTCTTGCACCACGTAATCTACGTCGCGCTTGAACAGCACTTGAGCTTTCAACGCAGCCGTGATGTGGTGATTCAGCGTCATATGCGCAGTATCGTACAAGTTCTCGATGTTAAACGCTTTTTCGATCTTGGCTACCCCTTCATCCGTCAGGGAGACGATCTTCAGCTTTTCATCGATCGTGAAGTCTTTTTCCTGCTCCAAACGCTTCACAAAGTGAGAACAGATGTAATACAGCTCCGTGGAGCGATTCGCAGATCCGGAAATGATCAGTGGTGTACGCGCTTCGTCGATCAAGATACTGTCGACCTCGTCAATGATCGCAAAGAAAAGAGGACGCTGCACCATCTGTTCCTTATAAAGCACCATGTTGTCGCGCAGGTAGTCAAAGCCGAACTCGTTATTGGTACCATAGGTTATATCACAAGCGTATGCCTCGCGCTTTTCTTCTGCGTTCAGCCCGGTTTTGTTCAACCCCACCGACAAGCCCAGAAAGTTGTACAGTTTTCCCATGATACTGGAGTCGCGCTCTGCCAAGTATTCGTTCACTGTCACGATGTGGACACCTTTGCCCTGGAGCGCGTTCAGGTAGGTAGCGAGCGTAGCAACCAGCGTTTTACCTTCACCGGTTTTCATCTCCGCAATACGCCCTTCCTGCAGAACCATACCACCAATCAGCTGTACATCGAAGTGGCGCATGCCCAAAACGCGCTTGGATGCTTCACGGACTACAGCGAACGCTTCGTTGAGAATGCTGTCCAGCTTTTCGCCCTTTTCCAGACGAGCTTTAAACTCCTCTGTCTTGGCACGCAGGCCATCATCTGAAAGCGCAGAAATACTCGGCTCCAGCGCGTTAATGGCTTCTACGCGCTTAAACATCTTTTTGACTTCGCGTTCATTGCTATCGCCAAACAATTTTTTTACGAGTCCTAACATGAGGACACCCCTTCCATATGCTCCCAACAGGCTCTTGAGCTTAGCCTGTGCAGGAGGGTTCCACATATCCTCATTCTCGCAAAAAAAGCTATCGTTTTCGCGACAGAACGGGATATCGATTTTTTTTCTACCATTTTAATGCTCTCTAAAAAGCTATTTTATCAAAACATTGCTCAGATACACAAGTAAAGGGAGTTGCCAATAGCAACTCCCTAGTTTATACGAGTATGCGCTTGAAAGGTTGCGTTATTTAGGCTCAATCAACCCGTAACGCCCATCGTTGCGACGATACACGACATTGACGTCATTGGTATCGCTGTTTTGGAAAACGAAGAAGCTGTGACCCAGCATATCCATCTGCATGACTGCCTCATGCGTATCCATCGGCTTCAGGTCGAAGCGTTTGGTTCGGACAATATCGATATCGATGTCCTCGTCATCCTGATCAGTCATCATGACAGCCACCGGTTGGGCGTCTCGCTGCATGGCCCGGCTGTTGCTATCCACTCTCAGCTTTCTCATCAGCTTTGTTTTGTGCTTGCGAATCTGACGTTCCAGCTTTTCTACCACCAAATCGATGGCAGCATACATATCTTCATGCGTTTCCTCTGCTCGGATAATCACCCCGTTCAGTGGGATGGTTACCTCGATCGTGCCTTCTCCTCGATGCACCTGCATGGTAACTTGTACATCTGCTGGGAGCGGTTCTTCAAAATATTTGGTAAGACGGCCGACTTTCTTTTCCACATAGTCACGAAGTGCTGCGGTGATCTGAATGTTTTCTCCACGAATGTTGAATTTCATGGTTCCAACCTCCTTCCGTCTATATAAAGGTATTCGGCACGATTGTAAAAAATCCTCCTCGCAACTTTAAATAATCTTTACTTTCATTTTACTTTACATGCAAAAATCGACAAAATCCTACCAATACTTACGATATTCTCTATGATATAATGGACGAAAACACTCAAATACGCCGCGGTTGTCGATCGCACAGGAGGCCCTCACAATGACAGAGGTGAAACCTTCCCGCTCTATCATTGGAAAAACACTGGCAAAAGATGTATACAATGAATATGGGCTCCTACTATTACCTGCAGGTGTCGCCCTACATCAGAGTGACATTCGACTGCTCCATTCTCATCAAGTTCGAACCGTATTCGTAGCCGATTTGAACGAGATTTTGGAACTACAAAAACCTTTTCCCCTTTTGTACCAGACAGAAGAGGAGGGGACGCGACAATACATGCTGGCTGTCATGCGGCTGGAACAATTGTTTCAACACATCTCAATTGGCAAAATCCCTGCTCTTCGCCAGTTTAGTCAAGCCTTCAGCCCTCTATTTGAGTATATCGTTCCAAATTGGGGCTTTCTTCGCTTTGTTTACAATATGGGAGGAACTGAGAATTACCTGGCACGTCACTCCGTCCATGTAGGCATCGTCGCCGCCTTGATCGGCAAATTGATGGGCTTATCAGAAGAGACGATCTCTTTGTTGTCGCATGCCGGACTCTTGCACGACATCGGCAAGCTGCATATTCCTGACGAGCTGCTTTCCAAGCCTAGCCACCTGGAGGCCGAGGAATATGAAGTGATGAAACAGCATACCGTCTACGGTGACCAGATCATACGCAAGATGGAAGGCTCCGATCCGCTGATGGCTTTGTGTGCGCTGCTCCATCACGAACGCCTGGATGGTAGCGGGTATCCACTGAACCGGATGAAGCCGGAGATTCCTTTAGAATGTCAGATCGTCAGTGTCGCTGACTTTTTTGACGCACTGTGCACGGATCGCGTCTATCGAAAAGGCGTCTCCCCGTTCGAAGCTGCCAATCTGCTCTGGGAACAAGCTTGTGCCAAAAAACTGCACCCTACGATTGTCTCTTGCTTCATTCAATACATCGCCATGCTGTATATCGGGTCCCAAGCTGTACTGAATACAGGGGATGCCGTCGAGATTCTGCTCATACATAAGGATGAACCTACTCGCCCACTGGTCCGCAGAGGCGATGAATTCCTCGATTTGCGCCAGTACCGCTCGCTTCACATCACAAAAATGATCGGCTAAAATACCAATCCCCCTGCACCCGTTTACTTGGGTACAGGGGGATTTCATTTGTTCTACAATTTGACTACGTTGGCTGCTTGCGGACCGCGGTCGCCTTCCACAATATCGAATTCTACCTCTTGTCCTTCATCCAAAGAACGGAAGCCATCCGACTGGATTGCGGAGAAGTGTACGAATACATCGTCGCCGCCCTCGCGCTCGATAAAACCAAAACCTTTTTCTGCGTTAAACCATTTTACTTTGCCTTGCATGAAACAGCACAACCCTTTCTTATTTACCGTTTTGTAAGAAACTGGGACATTCTCCCGTGTCTGACTATATCATTCCCAATTTGGACAGTCAAATCCCCTGTTTTCCATCAACGCGTCGAATATTTTTTCTCCAATCCCCGCACGACCACACGCGAGAGGAACAGCGTCAAGACCAGATACACCGCTGCTTCCGTCAAATACGGCGGATAGCGTTCAAAGGTGCTTTTCGCGACGTTCATCGCCGCATAGTTCAGGTCAGGAGTAGCAATAACGGCTGTCAGAGAAGAATCCTTTAAAAGAGAAATAAATTCGTTTCCAAATGCAGGAAGCATGCGAGTAAACGCCTGCGGCAGAATAATCGTGCGCATCGCCATTCCTTTGGTCATCCCCAAGGAACGCGCTGCCTCCATCTGACCAGGGTCGATCGATTGAATTCCGGCCCGGAAAATCTCCGCTATATACGCCGCCGCATTGAGCGACAACGCGACAAAACCGGAATAGATCGCTTCCGGACTGTTCTCCCCTGGAAACAAAAGTCCCCAAATCGAGGGAATGATAGCAAAGTGGATCAACAAGATCTGCACAAGCATCGGCGTCCCGCGGAACAACTCCACGTAGATAGAGCAGATCCAGCGCAGGATCCGAATGCCCGACATCTTCCCAAGACTGATGAATAATCCCAGGATGGTTCCACAAACCGTAGCAACTACAGTGAGCAGAATTGTGACCATAACGCCCTTGTAAAAAAGCTCCCGGTAATCATAAATGACGCTCCAGTCCAAACGTCCCTTCCTCCTTTACGCACGCTGTCAACGTTTCGGCTGTTGCTGTCAGGCTGCGGGTGCGCCCCAGTCTGACGCACCCGACCTGTTCTGTGTGCTTTATTGGTTGCCGAAGTATTGGTTGTAGATTTCCTGGAGCTTGCCGTTTTCCTTGATCTTTTTCAGACCGTCATTGATTTTGTTCAAAATCTCGGTATTGCCCTTTTTCACCATGATGCCGTAGTATTCTTTTTCAAAGGATTGGTCATCGACAAGCTTGAATTTCTTGCCCGGGTTTTTCTTCGCGTAGAACGCAATGACCCCGTTGTCTCCTACTACTGCATCGACGCGTCCATTAAAGAAGTCGTCGACGGAGGAAGGCATATCGTCATAACCTTTTAATCCCGCGTACGTATCGCCAAACGCTTTCTTCACTACCTCTTCTCCCGTAGTCGCTGCCTGGACACCGATGTTCTTTCCTTCCAGGTCCGCCAGTTTCGTCACTGGGGAATCCTCGGGCACCAGGATCAACTGATTGGCCACGAAGTAGGAATCAGAAAAGTCGTACTTTTCTTTGCGCTTGTCGGTGATGGTAATCGAGGAGATCCCGATGTCTACCGTTCCTTTGTCCAACCCGTCAAAGAGCGGGTCCCATCCCGTATTGCGCCATTCGATCTTGAAGCCTCCCGCTTCCGCAACAGCATTCATCACATCGATGTCATGGCCCGTGATCTTGCCATCAGCCTCCAGCACCTGGAACGGCGGGTAGGCCGCGTCCGTCCCGACCACGTACACCTTTTCTCCGGATCCGCCCGACGCCCCGCTGCTTGGCGCCGCGCCCGATCCACAGCCCGCTGCCACCATCCCGAAACCAATCGTCAGCGCAAGAGTTGCCATCCACTTCTTTCCAAGTTTCATGTCATAACCCCCTAGATCTGTCTGATTCATTTTTGTCCCCAACCATGTCCACAAGAAAATCACGCGGTTTTGGCATTCTCCACAGAGTTATCCACATTATCCACATGACGTTGTGCACAAGCTGGGTATAACCTTCCGCTCGCAAATGGGCAGTCAAGGCAGAAGATTCGAAAAACTACGGCAAAAAGGACTCCCGCCAGATATACTTCTATCTGATATAAGGGAATCCTGCTACTTATGTCCTGTAAATTGAGTAAATCGTCGAATTATTCTTCCTTGTCTGCCAAAATCATGATTTCTACGCGACGATTGCGAGCCCGATTCTCTTCATTGGAGTTGTCCACCAGCGGCTTGTGCTCTCCCCATCCAGCTACGGTAAATCGGGGAGCCGGCAGCTCGTGCACGTCGACCATCTCACGCATTACCGCGATGGCACGTGCCGAGGAAAGCTCCCAATTGGACTTGTGGGCACTGCGCCCGATCGGCACATCGTCCGTATATCCCTCGATGCGCACCAAATGGGGGTATTGCTGCAGAACGCCAGCTACTGTCGCGACGACCTCTTTGCCTTTTTCCTGCAAATCGGCGGAGCCGCTCCGAAATAAAATCGTCTCCGGCAGGCGAATACGCAATCCTTCCGCTGTCTCCTCGAAGTCTAGATTCAATTCGTTCAAGGCTGAGGAAAGCTGGGTCCTCAGCTTCTCCATGTCGCGCTCTCCCGTCTCCTGGGAACCCAGTGGCGGCTGCGGTACAGGCGGTGCTTCTCCCTGGCTCTCCAGGGCGCCGTCCTCTGACAGTGTCTTTTTCCGCGCCTCCAGCTGATGCACTTCGCGTTGCAATTCCAGCTTTTGCAGGTTCAACAAGTCCAGGCTCTCGTGCACCTGGTGAAGATTTTCCTGCTGCTTGGCCACTTCCTTTTTCGCCTCTTCCCGCTCTGTCCGGATTGCCGTCGAGGAAGAAGCCGCGATAATCACCACAATGATGAACAGCAGCGTAATCAGGTCACTGTAGCTGAGCAGCCAGCTTTTCTCCAGCTCCTTCTCGTCGTACAGCCGATCGTCATGCATAGTGACCCTGCCTTTCAATCGTTCCCCTCATGCTGCCAGGCTCTCGGACCAAAACCAGCTTCTGGTCTTCCGGCAGAAACGAATTCAGTTTTTCAAACAGCAAGCGAGGAGTTTCCATCCGCTGCAAGCCGACACAACCTTCGATGTAGAGCCTTTTTTCAAACATCTCCTGGTCGTAGATGTCCATCAGGCGGTAGTAGCACGGCAATGCCAGCATATTTGCCAGCAAGGCACCGTACAAGGTCGCTACGACCGCTGTACTCAGGCTCAGACCTGTCTGCGAGAGATCCTCTAGGCTTCCCAGAACCCCTGTCATCCCGAGCAGCGTCCCCACCAGCCCCATGCCGGGAGCAAGCAAGCTGATTAGGCGAAAAAAGCCACCGGCCTGCTGGTAGCGGTATTGCTCTCCCTTTAGTTCGTTCTCCAGCACCAGGCGAAGCTCTTCCTCAGTCACGCCTTCGATAGCCAAAAGGCTGCCGCGTTGGACGAAGGTATCACGCTCTTGCTGCAGCTCCTTCTCCAGTGTGAGCTGGCCTTGCTCTTTTTGCACAAGCGCGTAGTAGTAGAAACGCTTGATGGTCTCCTCGACGTTCCCCTGGCGGCCGTGGATCAAGAGTCGGATCATGCTGCGCAGCTTTACGTGCTTGCGCTTGATCGCGTAGGAGATCAGGATGGCCAGAGCGACCATTTCGAGGGCGGCGAGGTTGAGCAGGTCGGAGAGATTGCCGTTGAGATAGACGGCGTGTATGAAGATGAGAAGGACGGTACATATGAGGAGTATGGAACGGCGTTTTGTTGACAAGGGTGTCACCTTCCTAGTAGATTGCGAAAAGATGAGATCATTATAGCAAAAGTTGTGAGAGTTCAGCATATATGTACAGGTGATCGCAGTAATGAATGGAAGCGGATAAGACGATAAACATAAAGAAAGCCAATCGACAGCGAGGTGAACATATGAACGCAATTCAATTGCAACAATCGGTCAATATCAGTTTGACCAAGCAGGTGCAGGAGA
Organism: Brevibacillus invocatus; assembly: GCF_003710915.1. Lineage (GTDB taxonomy): Bacteria > Bacillota > Bacilli > Brevibacillales > Brevibacillaceae > Brevibacillus > Brevibacillus invocatus. The sequence continues at coordinate 61,959 of NZ_RHHR01000002.1, forward strand.
CGGTGCAAGCCCAGGCAGCGATGTTGTTAGAGGGGTTTGCACAGACACAGCAGAATGTTCAGGCAGTATAGGCGGTGCATCCGTCGTTGGGGAAGGTTATTGATCTCCAGGCATAGGCACGCCACTAATACTACCTTTACGTGAAAAACGGCCGAATACCGGCCGTTTTTAATTTTTGCGATCAAAAAATGCTCCATACCCACTTGGTCCCTCATCATTATATGAGTGCATTGCTTGCTTGCTGCGTTGAACTTTGTTTAGCTGATTTTGAACACCTTGTTTTTGTTTGTCCATAAGCGGAATCAATCGTTGATTAACATCGTAAATCTTAGTTAGTTTCTCACGTTGTAAATCAGAAGCTGTAGAACTTGTAAGAGTACTATCCTGGATTTTTGAAATCAATTCATCTCGTTCATCCAAAATCGCAAGCCATTCGTCCGGATCGGATTCCGTATGTGTAACTGCCTGCTCGAGCCGAAGTGTAGCCTCAAGCAAGCGGTCTAATAGCGCGTCTACTGATTGGTTCATTGCCCTCATCCTTGATTCCTCGTTAACTGCATGGCTTCTTTCCACGTGTCTCGGAATTGGACGAAGAGATCCTCTACTTCGTTTAAAATCGTAATGTCTTTGCGCATGTTTGCTTCTATTGTTCGTTGCAGCATGTATTCGTATAGAGTGAGGAACTCTTTTGAAATCTCATAATCCTTGTTCAAAGTGGACATTAATTCGTACAGGATGTTCTGGACTTTGAGAGAGGATTCATGGGCTTTTGCAACATTCTTTTCTTCAATAGCGCTTTTCGTATGTTTGATAAACTTAATTGCGCCATTATACAGCATCAAGGTCAATTCAGCAGGAGTCGCGGTTGTTACCTGATTGGATTGATAGGTCTGAGCAGCATTTTGTAACATCTGCATGGCCCCCTGTTATTATTGTTGTCCCAGCATTTGTGCGAACCATGAACCTTGGGATTGGGCTTGGGACATCGCCTTTTCCATAGCGGTGAATTGCTTCCAATAGCGGTCTTCAATCATTTTCAGGCGGTCTTCCCAGCGTTGAATGTCTTCGTCCGTTTGCTTGAGTTTCTTACCGAGACTACTGTCGTCATAAATGCTTCCGGATGCACCCGCTTCTTTTGTTACCTTGTCCATGATTTTATTCAGTTCGCTGTAGAGGCGTTCCGCCACACCGCTTTCTTTGTACTTCGTAGCAGAGTCGTTAGAACTGCTGTAGTTCGTGAACAGTTTGAGCACGTCCTCACCATTATTGCGAATTGATTCTCGCAGCTTGTCTTCGTTGATATACAGTTTGCCGTTTTCCTGGTAGGCGAATTTTCCGGGTGGCGGGCCGCCGATCCCAATCTCAGAGAGCGTATCAAATGCGGTGTTTACACCAGCTACCTGCAGTGGTGTACTCAATGCCCGTCTCAGTTCGGTTAATCCACTCGTCAGAATCGGATCACGTAAAAGAATACCGCTCTTTGCCATCGTATCCATTTTTTCAGCTGTTTTTTCAGAAAGGGCTTCCTTTTCTTCATCCAGCAACGGCTGGTATGATTTATATTTTGGCTCGGATATTTTTTTGTTTATGGTTTCGATGATTGCATTGTACTTGTCGACGAAATCCTTGATTGTATTAAAGATCGCTTCTTCATCTGTTTTGGTGCTGATTACAACAGGAGTTGTGGTTACCTGTTTTAGGTTAATATCGATACCGTCAAAATTGAATGTGTTTGTTTTAGAAGTATATGAAACACCATTTACAGTGAACTTCGCTTCTTCCCCGCCGGACACACCCGAAGAATTTCCATTAGCAATATTGAAGCTATTGGAAGTGTTCGAAGTGGAAACGTTAAAGGTCTGGTCATCATCTGATGTCAGGGCTAATTTCCCATCAAAGAAAGTCGCTTTAATTCCCAAATTGGCGCTGTTGATTTCACGAATGGTCGTTTCAATGGATTGATTTTCTTTAATGATGAAGTCCTTCGTTTCCGCTCCCTTTGTAAGAGTCAGAGTAAATTCAGCAGCATTTGTTGTTGAAGCCGGGCTGAATACAGCCATCGGTGGTGTAGCAGGTTTTGCAAGTTGTTCTACAGTGATGGCATAGCTCGCCATAGCCGGTCTCCCTTGGGCACTGGCTGATACTATATTGTCATTTTCCGAAGATGCCACTTTCTTGCTAAACGTACTGGACATCCGAAGAGTTTTCAACGAATTCTGCAGATCCGCGAGAAGAGTGTTCATCTCCCTGTAGGAATCCCGCTTCCATTCGGTTAAATATTTACTGCGCTGCAAACGGTTGATTGGCTCGCGCTGCGTTTTCATCAGGTCCTTGATGATCTTCTCCGTATCCATCCCTGAAGCCATACCACTGATGCGAATTCCCATTTCTTCCGCCTCCTATCTTTTTTCGTCCACAAGCAACCCGATCATCTCGTGCATTTTGGCGACCATGTCCATCACTTTTTTCGAAGGAATTTCCTTTACTACTTCATTTGATTCCTCATTAATTACCTGAACATAGTACTCATTTAACTCTTCGTGCAAAGTAAACTTTAAGTGCGTATTTGTAGCCTGCAGCAATTTGTTTAACCCTGCGATTTCTTTCTCTATCTCACTCTTACTCTGATAATGAGGATCTTGTTTGTCTTTAATCAGTTCAGATGAAACTTGCGAAACTACTTCTTGCCTTTGGCTACCCAGTCGCCCCTGAGATGAAAGAATCGAAGAGATCTCCATACTATTCCCCCCAAAAAGTGCTTTCTTATTTTATATATCGGTAAGTTAAAGGAATAGCTTTATTTTCTTTTGCAGTCCCTTCCTATTTTTTTCAATTCACAATTCTGGCACGTTAACCGATACTGTAGATATGGTGTATTTAAGGAGAGATAATATGGAGAAAAACATCAGACAAGCTCTTGTACCACAATATATGAAGAACTTTCAGTGTATTGGCTCAGCTTGTGAAGATACATGTTGCCAAGGATGGACAGTGGGAATTGATAAGAAAACTTACAAACTCTATAAAAATTTACGGGATAAAGAGTTATATCCGGCTATTACAGACAAAATGAAACGTATCAAAAACGGCGCTAGTGACTTTAATTATGCAATGATTAAGATGAACGAGGAAGGAAAATGTCCTCTTCTCAATCAAGATCAATTATGTTCAATGCAGCTCAAATTAGGAGAGGACTATCTCTCTAGTGTATGTTCAACCTATCCTCGTATCCTGAACAGGGTTAACAACTCACTTGAACAATCCGCATCTTTATCCTGTCCAGAAGCTGCACGACTTGCCCTCTTAAATCCTGATGTTATGCAGTTTGAAGAAGTCGATTTGGAGATTCCCCCCAAGACACTTGTTTTGCAAAATCTAAATATAGACAATCCTTCTTCTGAGGAATATTACTTTTGGAATGTCCGGGTTTTTACAATTGAAATATTGCAGAATAGGAATTTTTCGATTACGGAGCGATTACTGGTTTTAGGAGTGTTTTTTGACCAGCTCCAAGCAATTTTGACAGACCAAAATTATCAAGAAGTGCCATCTTTTATTGAAGCATTTAAAACTGTTGTTCAAATGGGAACTTTGCGAGATAGCCTTAATGAAGTCCCAACTTCTTACGATGTTCAATTCCAAATCATCAAGGCTTTGATTGACCTTCGTCTTGCACTTGGCGTTAAAAATCAAGCATATCTTGAATGTGTACAAGATACATTAAATGGTTTATCTGTTACTGATGATATGTCTAATTATAACGAACAAATTAGTGCTTATCGTTCTGCTTTTAAAGAGCACTATTTACCCTTTATCGAGAATAACCAGCATATATTAGAAAACTACCTTGTCAATTATGTTTACAAAGGCCTTTTTCCATTTACTTCTGGAAGAATCAATGTCTTTGAAGAGTATGCACTTCTGGTAATTCACTACTCTATGATAAAAACTCATCTTATTGGTATGGCAGGCTACCACAAGAATAGCTTTAATACTGATCTGGTCATTAAACTGATCTATTCTTTCGGCAGAGTTATCGAACATAATTCCACCTATGTGTACATGATTTCAGAGAAATTAAAACAAAAAGATCTTAAAACCCTGGCACATCTATCGATCCTTATAAAGAACTAATAAAACCATGAGAACTGGCATTGGTGATAGCCAGTTCTCTTTTTGTCATCTATTAAAAATGAAATAACAAAAAGCTACCGAAGAGAATCTCGGTAGCTTCAAGATTAAAGGTACGTATATACTGAAAAAATTAACGCAGCAATTGCAATACGCCTTGTGGCAATTGGTTTGCTTGTGCCAGCATAGCTTGAGAAGCTTGAGTAAGAATGTTGTTCTTGGTGAATTGCATTTGCTCCTTCGCCATATCTACATCACGGATACGGGATTCAGCAGCAGTTAGGTTTTCAGCCGTAATGTTCAAGTTGTTGATAGTGTTTTCGAGGCGATTTTGGTTAGCACCCAGGTAAGAACGCGCAGCACTCACAGCATTGATTTGAGCTTCAACAGCTGCCAATGTAGTTTGTGCATCTGCTTGAGTATTGATTTTCCAACTCTTAACTGCAGTTTCGACTGCAGTAATGTCAAATTTAGTAGTATCCAGATCCAGCTTTTGAGCTGCTTCTTGACCAATTTGCAGAGTGATTTTATTATTAGCTGCTGTATTGTCAAGCAAGCTGATACCATTAAATTTGGTGTTACCTTTGATGTTGGTAACCTCTGCAGTCAGCTCGGTCAGCTCTTCTTGAAGGCGAACACGGTCGGTAGCTTCTTCGTATGTTCCGTTTGCAGATTGAGTCGCAATTTCTTTAATACGAACGAGCATATTGTTAACTGTTTGCAGAGCACCCTCAGCAACTTGGATCAGGGAGATACCGTCCTGGGAGTTGCGGGAAGCTTGTTCCATACCGCGGATTTGCGCACGCATACGCTCGGAGATCGAGAGACCTGCAGCGTCGTCAGCAGCACGGTTGATGCGGTAGCCGGAAGACAGTTTTTCAACGTTTTTGGACAGGTTGCCAGTGTTTACACCCAGTTGACGGTGCGTGTTGATCGCAGACATATTGTGTTGGATAATCATGTACAATTCCTCCTTGAGAGTTCGACAGTCACGTCCCTGTGACTGTTGCTATTTATTTAGGACGAATCGCAATCGCGCGCTTGCGACTTTGTCCCTACATTTCTATTATCGGAATCTACTGATAAGGTTGTTAGCATATTTAGAGTTTTTTTCTTCTTTTTTCTGCAAAAAAAATAAAAAGATGATCTAGTGACCATCTTCGGATTTCTGATTCATTTGCATGAGTTGTTTTACAGCCGACCAATCACTTTGATTCTGTGTAGCCAATCTATTTTCCTCCTGAATTGCATCGTAAATCTCTTTCCGATACACACCCAGTTTCCGAGGTGCCGCGATCCCGATGCGCACCTGGTCTCCTTCAATAGAGATAATCTTGATTTCAATGGTGTCACCGATCATTATGGATTCATTCTTCTTTCTAGAAAGGACCAGCATGTCTGGACACCACCTACTCTTGATCCGCAGCTTGTTGCCCAAACAACGGCTGACGGATGGAATACGTATCTTCTGGCAAGATGATTTGTCTACCCATTCGATTGCTTAGATTCACCACGATGGGAGCTTTTAAATTGACCGTAGCCTGATGATTGCCCCGGATCGTGACAATAGAAAACACCGCAACAGGAGAATCCCCATTAAGGTGAAGGGCTTCCTTGGACGCATCGGTCAGCGAAAACTGGTAGTGAGGAAAGAAAGAAAAGGGATTTATCACCCAGAATCCGACATCCTTTTCTTCCGTAGACTGAATCAGAAAAAACGGACTTTCCTCTTCCTGCACCAGTTGAAAAAACTGCAAATGGGAAAAACCAGGAAGGCCTTCTTCAAAAAATAGCTTGCCCAATTCTACTCGTTGACTTGCGTTCATATTTTCGCCTCGCTTACATCATTCGGTCCAACTGGCTACCCACGACATCAATTTTCAAGCTATTGTATTGTATCATATAAGGCTCTACCTTGCCCGGCGTATAGGATAATTCAGGGGGCTTGGTTACAGGATTCATGGTCATACCGTTGCGCTGGACCTGGATCACCACTGGCTTGAGCTGAATGTGAATATCCACACCCTCATCTGCTGATGCAGAAGGAGGTCTATATCCGCCTTCCAGTACTCGTAGCCCTTTTTCCCTGCCAATAGCAGCGATGGCGTTTTCCTTGGTATAAATTCGCATTAGACGATCGCCTTCCTGACTCTTTTCAGCGATCGCCTGCATTGCCTTTCGTTTTCCGTATGCTGCATTGCTGTCACTAAATTGCATTGAAGTCATGATGCCAATATTGGCACGAGCTTGACTAGAATCGATCGACAGTTCCAGTCGTGCTTGCTCAATATCCAGTTTGGCTGGCACCTGACTTAGATTCATCTCAGCAGCCGGTTGTCTGATTTCCTGTACAGGTTTATTGATGTTTAGGCCAAGACGGGCAAAAGTACTTTCCATCCGTAATTGTGCGATTGGCATCCTGTCAGCCTCCTGTATCTCAACTCACCTTATCGCAGGAAGTCCAGCAAGGTAGGCTGAATAATTCGGGCCCCTGCACCCAATGCCGCGTTATGCACGCTCTCCTGCGTTTTCAAATCTGTCATAACCTTTGCCATATCGGCATCCTCATTTTTGGACATCAAACCGGTGATGCTTACTTCCTGGGTATCCAGACGCTCCGCGATCAATTCCACGCGGTTTACACTCGCTCCCAAAGTTGCTCTTTCTGCAAGCAAGTTATCAAATTGATCATCCATCACCGTCTGGAACTGTGTTGCCGATCTACCCGCTTTCAGTTCGTCGATGATATTATTCAACACTTTGAACACATTGCCAGCGGCATTCGGGTAATTAAATATGTTTTGGGCATTTACGTTGGAAGTGACAAAGACATTCTGACTGACTTCGAGGTTGATCGGAGAAGCATTTGTACTGACAAAGTCTCCTTTTCCACCCAGTGCGTTGGCATCAAATGGAGCTTTGTTTGTATCAGTTCCAGCGAAAATGTACTTACCATTAATCTGCTGATTTGCCAAAGTACCCATATGATTTTTCAATTCTTCTATTTCCGCACCCATCGTCTTTAAATCCTCGGGCGAAACGGCCCCGTCACCCGAGTAAACAAGCAGTTCTTTCACCCGCTTCATAATATTACCCATCTCGTCCATGGTAGCATCGGTCATATCCATCCATGACTGCGCTTCATCCACATTACGTTTGTACTGATCATTCTCCATCAGAGAGGATCTGTAAAACATCCCCCGCGCTGCGACCACTGGATCATCAGAGGGCTTCTCAACTTTTCTTCCCGAAGAAAGCATGTGCTGCAGCTTGTCCATATTGTGCATCGAATTGTTCAGATTGCGAAGCATGTTGCTATTGAGCATGGTTTGCGTTACGCGTACTGACAAGACTCATTCCTCCTATTAGAGACCGACACGGCCCATGCCGTTGATAACTTTATCCAGCACTTCATCCATGCTCGTCATGACGCGGGCAGAAGCACTGTAGGCATGCTGGTATTTAACCATTTCAGCCATCTCTTCATCGATTGATACCCCGGAAACAGATTGGCGCTGGTTGTTGACTGTCCCCACAAGCATCTCCGCGTTCTTCTGGTTACGGATCGCTTCCTGCGCATCGATCCCCATCTGGCTGATGGTATAGCGGTAGTAGTTGTCCAAAGTAGAGCTCTCGGCCAAATCTGTAGGTCCAGTACCCGCTGCAAGCACTTTAAATTTGATCGAAGCGATTGCCAGGGCGCTTTCGTTGTTCCCTACCGGTGTCCCGGCTGCCTCTGGCTTGGCCGCTGCGATGGCATCCAGGCTTTGCATAATAGCAGGATTGACCACGATTTTAGAAGCGCCTTTTGGATAGTCCTTAGTCGCTGCGTTTGCAGCCAAGGCATCGGCATCCACGAAAAATGGAAGATCCTGCACCCCGCCATTGGCGATATCCGTAAGACTGCGTCCCGCGCGGTGGAGATCATTGATTTCTTTGGTCAGGTTGACTGCCAGAACGTCCAGCCGATTCAAAATGTTAGGGACGATTTGGTCCCGTGATTCAAGGGTTCCTGCGAGATAACCCGTTGTCGGAGTGAAAGCCGCTCCACCCAACGTGATGTTGCTTTTCCCCGTCACGGGATCTTGCGTCGCTACAAACGGCTGCGATGTCACACCAGTGACGAACGCACGCCCTTCAATGGTGATGTCAACCATGCCGTTCACCGTTTGAGTCGCTCTCACTTCTACGAGTTTAGAAAGTTTGTCGATGAGGACATCTCGTTGGTCGTACAAGTCGTTTGGGGAGTAACCATGCGGCTCCACATTCGCGATCTGACTGTTTAACGCTGCAATTTGCTGACCCAGGGAGTTGATCTCCAAGGATTTGACATTCACAACGTTGTCCAGGTCTGTCCGCACCTCTTCCAGATGCGTGTAGAGGGTATTGAAGGTATCCGCAACAGCCTTGCTGCGTTCACGGACTACTGCACGTGCAGACGTATCAGCAGGGTCCTTCGCCAGGTCCTGCCATGCTTGCCACATCTGGTCCATGACCTTCGCCAGGCCTGTATCAGACGGTTCGTTCATGATGCCTTCCAGTTTGTCCAGCGTCTCCGCGCGGGCATCCCAATAGCCTTGGCGTTTGTACTCGTTGCGGTATTGGATGTCGAGGAATTCTTCCCGCAGTCGCTGAATGCTGTCCGCACGAACTCCTGTCCCCATGAGTCCGGCTTCTACCCCCGCTTGAAGGCCGACATAAGGGAGGCCGTTCGTTGTCACCATATTGACTCGTTGCCGACTATATCCTTCTGTATTTGTATTGGCGATATTGTGACCTGTCGTATTCAATGCCGCCTGTTGAGCAAACAAACCGCGTTTGCTTACTTCCAGGCCGTGAAAGGTAGATCGCATCCTAGCACCTCTTTTTATGCTTTTTTATTGAAAAAATTCCGATTCGCCTGCTTGATATCATGGGTTGGTTTTCCGTAGATATAATCATCCTCAGGCGTATCCGTGATCAAATCCAGCGTCATGTTCACAAAAGAAAGGGATTGCTTGAGCAATTGCTGATTCAGCTCATTGGCATCTCGCAATTCCCCTACGATCCGACTCAGTTCTTCGCGGTACGTTGAGAGGCGCTGCTTCTCTTCCGCGCTGGTCGTCAACTTGATCAATTCAGCCAACGTACCTTCCTGCAAGGTGAATCCCTTTTCACTGGAAAGCTCTCGCACGGCACTTTGTCGCGCCGTCTCCGCAGCCGTTACCCCTTTGATCAGCTTTTGTTCCTGTCGGGTAATAGCCACCAGCTCGTCGATCTCACCTTTGATCAGTATCTGCTTCTTCTGCTCGGCCAGGGTATACATGGCTTTGTGCAGTTGGATCAAGTTGTCGAGCAGATCGTAGAGTGTCTCCATCTTCGTCATGTTGTTCCCTCAGCTTCCTCGAAGAAGTGTGCTACCATTTTTTCCAAAAGGAAAGGAACTTGTCCGCGATTTTCTCGCTAGGCACATGGTACGTGCCTTCCTGAACCTGTTTGCGCAGCTGCTCTACCTTTTCGCGGCGCGCAGGAGCATTCGGGTCTTCGATTTGTTTCAGCATCTCCATGGCCTCTGTAGAAATTTTCACTTCATCTTTTCCCATCGCCATTTTTCCTTTTTTGCTCACTGATGCGGTACCCGTCTTATTGTATGCCTGAATCATCCCTGTACGATTGGGTTCATGTATTCGCATGCGAAACCATCCTCTCAAGCGATCGGTTCTTCCTGATCGCCTTCTGTAGGTAAAATAAAAATAAAACCGACGATACTTCTTAGTAGTATCATCGGCAATTTCGTTTCTAACGATTAGTTCTTTTCTTTGAAAACTATCTAAGTCAGGCGAGGTACTCCTACTTCATATAAGTGGGTGAATCGCTTTTCTTTTTGCCTGCTTTTGTATATAATTAAAACAAGAACAAATGTTCCTATTTAGGAATATAGGAAAAAGGAGGTGAAAAAACATGAAAGGCAAAAGTTCCTACCAAACCTACCAGATTTGGATCAAACCAGGCCATCGGCTGTTTCCATATTTTCAAGGGATGTGTCAACAAGCCAAAGGTTTGTATAACACCACGAACTTTTACATCCGACAGGTGTATACCGCAGTGACCCAAGAGAAGGGGCTTCAACCACTTCAACAGGAGGTGATGGATGCATTGATTCGGCATATTGATGCTATCAACGACAACCAGCTTCTCGCCTATCAGAAGAAACAAGAAAAGGAATGGTTGAAACCTTTAGAACAACGCAAAGAAGTCCATGCCAACCTCTTTTCTCTTCCGACGAAAGCGAATGCAATGATCACCTATCCCTTTCTCGATGCGTTATTTAAAGCGATAGGGCAAGAAAATTATCGTTCCTTGCCTGCGCAAAGCAGTCAAAACATCATGAAAGTCGTCTTTCAAAATTGGAAGAGCTTCTTCGCCTTGCGGAAGAAGTGGCGCGATCATCCTGTTTCTTTGACAGGAGAGCCGCGTATTCCGAAGTATTGCCGTACTTCGCAAAAAGAAGTGATTTTCACCAACCAGGATTGTAAAATCAAAAATCAGCGGTTCTTAAAGCTTCCCCATACGAAGCAACGCTTGAATATCGGCAAAGTGGGTTATACCAACGGAAAGCTGATGCAAGTTCGTGTTATTCCATACTATGGACGTTATGTGGTCGAGCTGATCTTCACCTGCGAAGAACAGCTACAAGTGCATCCCACGCATCGGGTGATGGCGATGGATCTGGGCATTGATAACCTGGCAACCATTGTGACCAATACAGGCAGAACGCCAACATTGGTCAAGGGCAAGGTCGTCAAATCGATCAATCAGTATTACAACAAGCAGAAGGCGCACTATCATGGCATTTTGCGGCAAGGAAAGAAAGCGTACGAAGGTCAAATGACTTCGCAGCGCTTGGAACGTTTACATCGTAAACGATTTCTGAAAATCAAGGATTTCTTTCATAAAGCGAGTTATGCCATCATGGGAATCGCTTTGCAAGAGCGGATTGGAACCATTGTCATTGGTCACAACAAGCAATGGAAAAGCGAAGCCAACATGGGCAGGCGAAATAATCAGTCGTTTTGCCACATTCCGCATCATCTACTCATCCAGATGATTCTGTACAAAGCAAAACGCTTGGGCATTTCGACCGTCGTGCGAGAAGAATCGTACACCTCAAAGGCAAGCTTTCTAGATTGTGATGATATTCCCGTATATGGGGAAAGTGATACGAAAAAGCTCTTCTCGGGAAGACGGATCCACCGTGGCATGTATCGCTCTGCAACAGGCATGTGCATCAACGCTGATGTGAATGGTGCATACAACATTTTGCGAAAAGAAGTTCCAACGGCATTTGCTAATGGAATAGAGGGGTTGGACAGCCTTATGGCTGTCGCAGTGTCAACTCCGCTTGTGTTAAGCGTCCGATAAGGACGAGACACAAGAAACCCCCACCTCTACAGGTGGAGGGAGTATTCATTCGTCTCGATTCTGCTTTCTTCGATAAGCTGCGACCATTTCCTTCGCTTTTTCTTGCTCTTCCAGGCGTTTTTCGACAGCGAGGTCCTGGGTGATGTCGTGCTTCAGACCGCGCATGCACGATTCACAGATATTACCCTTGCGAATCAGAAATCCGCAGCTCTCGCACGGATAACCCAACTCCGGATTTCCATCGACAGAAATTCGGCCTTCTTTGATAAATTTCGTAATTTGTTTCACGCTCACGCCGGTCGCTTCGCTAACCTGATGGATATTGGAGCCGCGATTTTCCCGCTTTCGCAAGAATTTGGCGCAAACCTCGTATTCCTTCTCTACTTCTTGATAACACTTGGGGCAAATGTCACGAGCTGCCCGTACAAACAGAGCATCACAACGCGAACAATTCGATAAACTGCCCAAAGACATATACGTCCCCCCTTGCACCAATTGTTTTCGTAACCCGACATATATTTCCATCATAGCGTATATACTTTCGATTGGCTATCTTCCAAATTGGATTATCTAAAAATTGTCAAGGACCAAATGTGAGATTTTACAGTTTCGTCTTTATGAATGGCTTGCGCACAGGCCCGAAGAGTGGAGCCCGTGGTATAGATGTCATCAAGCAAGAGGATTCGGGATGGCTTTTTGGGGTGGGCGGCTTCTCCCTTCCAGGCAAAAGCATCCTGCATGCTATGAATGCGCACTTCACGTCCTGTCTGCTGACTGAGCTTGGCCGTCTCTTTCGTACGTGTCAAAGCATCCTGCACTGGCACACCAATGGCTCGACTGAGTTGTCCAGCTACTCTTTCCATTTGGTTGAAGCCACGCTCGCTCAAGCGTTTTGCGTGCAAGGGAACCGCCACCAGATAATCAAATTGTCCAGAGCGAAAATAGCGATAGATAGCAAGCGTCAGCAGTTTGCCGAAAAAATCGGCTAACCGTTCATCTCCGCGGTATTTATACAAACCAAGCAGATCCTTGCCCCAATCGTCATAGCGAAGCAACCCCCGGTTTCCCCCAAGTGCACTTTCGCCTATCGATCGGCAGTCTCTACACCGCAGCGCCCTACTCTCCAGCAGATTCTGCTGTCCCTGATGCTCCCAGCTCCGCCCGCATTGTTCACAGATTCGCTCCCCAATCACTGGCATTTCCTCCAGACAACCAGCACATAGAGGAAGCTGATCCACCAGGCGATACATATGAGCGTAGCTTGTTCTTCCGGACAATCGGACTGCCCAGCTCCGCACAACCGCCTCCCGCTGATTCCGGGCAGCGACTCGTATACCGCATCTCACACAACCCCGTTGGCTCATGCCATTTCCCTCCTGTCACGCAGCTGCTTGGCAAGCTGATTCATCTGCGTGATTTGGCGCACGGCTGCCTGAGGAGCAGCTGCCCGATAGCTTTGCACAAAGAGGACTGTACCCTTTGGATCATCGGGGGAGCGTCCGACACGCCCGGCGATTTGCACCAAAGAAGCTTCATCAAAGACTGGAGCCTGTGCCCCTACCACCGCCACATCACTCCCCGGAATCGTCACGCCCCGCTCGAGAATGGTCGTCGTCACCATCAGCTTGACCGCTTTTTCACGAAACGCCATTACTTTTTCCTCGCGGGCAGGGTCCGAAGCATGAACACCTGCCATCCCTTCCCGATAATCAGGCAACATGACCTGCAGATAGCCCAGCATACGCGGCACCTCTTCTACGCGCGGCACGAATACAAACACCTGTCGCCCGGCATCCAGTGATGCTTTCAACATATCGTGGAGCGGCGTGATTACCCTGCCGGCAGCGAGCAGCTTGTCCAACCCCGAAACCGTGCAAATTTGGGGAACAGGCAGCGCGTGGCCATGGTAGCGTCCGGGCAGCAGGACATGACTTGATGAATACAGGGCATATGACGATCGGCCAAGAAGTGATTTCTTCTTGGCTACGAGCCTCTTTTGCAGATAGCGCGGTGGTGTCGCGCTCAAATAGAGGAGTCTTCCGCCTGTCTTAACGGCGCGAGCCACCGCTCGATACAGGACTGGATTCTGGTGATAGGGGAATGCGTCTACCTCGTCCAGCACTACCAGAAAAAAGCGTTGGTAAAAACGCATGACCTGGTGTGTCGTCGCAATAGCGATGTCGCATTCCTCCCACTTTTCCTTGCTCGATCCATGTACGGCAATGACACGCGCTTCCGGAAATACACGCTGAATCCGTGGAGCCAACTCCAATACTACGTCCTTTCGCGGGGTGGCGATCAGCACCCTTTCCCCCTGTTCCAATGCCGCGACGACGGAAGGGAACAGAAGCTCCGTCTTTCCTGCCCCACAGACTGCCCAGATCAGGAACTCCACGTTTCTCCCCCAGTGATTGAGCACAAACTGGCGCGCTCTGTCCGCCGCTACCTCCTGATCCCGGGAGTAGCGTCCAGACCATGCAAGTCGCCCTGCATGACCTGTATGAGAGGAGGGAGCTCTTTTGGCTGGCACACATAGAAAAGGCGTACAACACTTGCTCCGCCCCATGCCTATACACTCCGTGCAATACGCGCAGCCTTGTCCGCAAGTGTGACAGGTTGTCAGTTCGATTTTCTCCTTGCCGCTGCCGCATCTCGTGCACTCCAGCTCCAGGGAATGACGCAGCCAGCTTTTCCTGACTTGCAAACGCACCCCGGGAAGCCACTGCGCATCCCCTGACAGTACCAATCGCTGCAATAGCTGCGGCAAGTCCGGCACTGCTATTCCATGCGTTTGAAGCAGCCTCTCCATCTCCTCCCACAGCAAGGCTCTGCCTGCCAGCACCTCTTTTACCTGTTCGATGTCTCCTCGATTCGATAATGGGCTGCTGCCGCCATCCTGCTCGTCAACTCTCTCACGCCAGGCAAACCACTCTCTCGGACCACTCTGATCATCTGAAAAGGTGTGACCGTACAGAGCGTTAGACTCGCGAACACCGGTAAGCGCGATCTGTCTCATCCCAGCCAATGCCTGCTCATTGACAGTGCTGGCCTGCCTTTCCTGCAAATACTGATGTAACCGTTCACGCAAGGAGAAGGCCATCGCTAGCGAGGGCGTGCGGCCGATCACATAGAGTTGGCTTCCCTCCTTCTCCTGCCAGAAGTGCTGGTCTACCCGAAAGCAAGGTGTCACGTAGGCCTGGATCGGCTCCCGCCCGACTTTCACATACAACAAGTACTCTCGCACATGAACTCCCCCCCCGTTCTGCATCCTTGTCCACAGTTTGCAAAAAGACAGCGGGAAGTGCAAATAAAAAGGGGACCCGCTTCAAAATAGGTCCCTACTTCATTATTCATTCGCTCTTTACTTAAAACGGCTTAATTGATGCGGTCTTATTGATCCGTTTCTACATAACCGAGATCACTTAAGGTTAGGTCACTGTATGCCCTGCCTATCTTGTATGTACGTATTCTTTCTGTTCCACTAGCAGGTTCAATTATCCCTTTTCTTATCCATTCCTTTGCCCATTCTGTTATTGTTCTGGTAACAACATTAAACTCGCCCGCAATTTCCTTTGGAGTGATCTCGCCATTCTTGGTCAATAATAGTTTTACGACAATCAATTCACGCGGCTCTAATTTATTCACTCTTGGGTCGATATGCTGTTTATACTTATTTTGAGCAATACGAGCTACTTTCTGAAAGGCTTTTTCCATGATCAAGACGAAGTACTCGAGCCAAGGCGCCAAATCAGGCGGGTTGTTTCTTCCATCGTAATACAACACAGGGAGATTCATTTGTAATTTTGTGTAATAACCTTGGAGATCTGACACATAGTACTCTTCCATCGAATTAAATCCCTTCAAATCATAGCCTTCGATACTAAGGATATATGTAGCGAGAGCCCGTGCTGTTCGTCCATTTCCATCATAAAACGGATGAATCGTTAAGAGTTGGTAAGCTGCGATCCCCGCTCGAATAGGTGCAGGCAAATCTCTGGCATCATCACTATTAACCCAAGCAACAAATGATTTCATTAGTTGTGGTACATCATTTGCTTCTGGCGGAATATATTCAGGTTGTCCTGTCACACTGTCATAAACTGCAAATAACACCCCAGGTCTCGTAGGACCCCTATATTCACTTTCTTCCGTTCTTCTTCCTGAGCCCCTGACTTCAATGATGGAGTGCAATCGCTTTATAAAATCTTCACTGATAGGAATCTTCAGCCTTCTCGAAGTACTTAAAAAGGATAGCGCATTCCAATAATTCCGCACCTCTTGTTCTGCCTTTAACCCTTGCCGATCACGATTTTTCATAATGGCCTCAGAAACTTCTTCCAAGCCCAAGGGATTCCCTTCAATTCTGGTCGAATAATGAGTCATTTTTAGTTTTGCTTCTTTACGCAATTCTTTTTCAATGTCTTTTGGGAGAGGAAGCATTTCAACTGTATTTTTATATTTTTCAATAGACATTAAGGATTTTACGATCCTATCGTTATATTTGAATCGTGGTTGATACACAAAACTGCCCCCCTTTCTCACTTCTGGACATTCGCTATTCATTGTTATTTCCTCGTTATTTATTCGCTATTTATTCGCTATTTCCTCGTTATTTATTCGCTATTTATTCGCTATTCGCTCGCAACCTTTCGAAAACAAAAAAAGAGCACACCGGCTCTTTTCCATTTCGCAAAGCTCACCCATCTCCAGATGGCTAAGCTCCTGCCTTCTCTTGCCTCAAGTCAATGATAATCGCCTTGGTCTGCGCCAGTCCATGATGACCGTCTGTGGACCAGCAATACGGATAACGTTCATACAAGGCAGCCATTTTCTTGGTATCATCTACAGATCCTTCATCCTGCAGGGTAATTCGTATCGACTTGCCGCTCCAATAAGAACGGAACAGCAAGCGACGAATGACACCCTCCAGCACCTGCTCCGAATCACGGAGCAGCAAACGATAATGCTCATCAGGGAACTCAGCCGCGCTGCCCATCCTGTCAGTCATCCGCTCGAGCAGCATCACCAACAGAGAAGAGCAGCCAAACGCCGCTAACAGCCATATCAAAAAATCTGCCATCGCGGTCATACCTCCTCTTCCTTCATAGGTATGCCGGATGGCTTGGACAGGGTGCTAGTGAAGCTGTAATTTACAATTTGACCCAACCGTTCTTGATCGAATTGACTACTGCCTGTGTGCGGTCCTGCACATTTAACTTTTGCAGAATGCTGCTGACGTGGTTTTTCACCGTTTTTTCACTGATAAACAGGAATTCGCCAATCGCACGGTTGCTTTTTCCCTCCGCCATCAATTGCAGGACTTCACGTTCGCGGCGAGTCAAGGATTCGATCATCTTCGGATCGACAGCATTGGCATCATCAACAGCAAAGCTGCGCTCAGCCATTCCTTCCTGATCGCTCAGACGGCGAAACTCTTCAATCAGTTTTCCCGTTACCTTGGGATGTATGTATGCCCCACCACTTGCGACTACCCTTACGGCATCCACCAGGTCAGATGTTCCCATTTCCTTCAAAAGATAACCCGATGCACCTGAACGAAGCGTTCGGTAAACATAGCCCTCATCATCGTGAATGGAAAGCATGATTACACGTGTATCTGGACTGGCGGAAATCACACTTTCAGTAGCAGAGACACCATTGATATTCGGCATGTTGATATCCATCAGCAGCACGTCAGGCTTGTATTCTTCCGCCAGCTTAGAAGCGTCTCCACCGTCAGCTCCCTCGCCGACCACCTTAAAATCGTTCTCCATCTCCAAAATACGCTTTACGCCTTCGCGAAACAATTGATGGTCGTCTACAATTACGATCCGGAGCTCTTGCTGTCTCTTTTCCATGGTTCTTCCCCCTATTCAGATTATTTATGTCGCTCGTTCATATTTTGAGTGGAATCTGGAACAATACCTTTGTACCCTCTCCAGGAGCTGACTGTACTTCAATTTCTCCTTCCAAGAGCTGCGTTCGCTCATTCATTCCCAAAAGCCCAAAGGAACCGCCTGTAGCCATCCGTTCATCCAAATTAAAACCGATGCCATCGTCCTTCACGACTAAACGCAAGGATTCCTGCAAAAATTCCAGTTTGACCTGTACTGTATTCGCATTGGCATGCTTTTCCACATTGTTCAAACATTCCTGCACCAATCGAAATATAGCGGCCTTCACCGAGCTTCGCAGCGGCGGCTCCACACCAAATACGACCAGATCAATCGTGGTTTCAATGCGTTCCTCGCACGTTCTGATATATTTTTGCAAGGTCGGAACCAGCCCCAAATCATCCAATGCCATCGGACGAAGATCAAAAATAATTCGTCTAACATCTGCTAGACTCATACGAACCATTTCTTTTAACTCATGCAATTCCATTTGCGCTTCGAGGATGCGCTCGTTCTTCAGCATGCGTTCTACGATTTCGGAGCGAAGTACGACATTTGCCATCGACTGCGCTGGTCCATCATGGATTTCACGCGCTACCCGCTTGCGTTCTTCCTCTTGTGCCTGAATGACCTTCAAATTCATCAACTGATGCTGCTTGGCCGATTCCAGCGCCTCGCCGATTTTACTTAAATCACCAGTCAGATACCCCAGCACGACCCCCATTTGAGAGACGAGCTTTTCTGCGCGTACAATGGTCTCCTCCAGCGTGCGCAGCTGTCGCTCCAAATCGTTTCGTCTGCGCTTCAGGTTGTTTTCCCGTTCACGGAAAATAGAGAGATCCACCTGGATTCGACTCGCTTCTTCGTACGCAATCCGAATATCTTCCTCGGTGTACATATGAAAATTGCGGCTCACCAAAACAAGTCGATTACGGGATTTGCGATAAGCAAGCTCCAGTGCATCCACCTTTTGAATCACTTTTGAGATTTCCTGACGCAGCTCGTGAAGATCCAGCTTCATCGAATTTCCTTGCTGTCTGGCATTCTCTGCTATATCAAAAATTTGGCTTTTACTCGTTTCCACTGTTTCAATTGTTCGTTTGATGACTCCATCGAGCACGCTGATGTCGATTGCTTTGTTCATGACTGCTCTCCTTCAAACGTGTTTTTCGCATTCGTGAAAAGTTGATGGAGCTTCTCCAGGTCCATATTGCGTGTCCCGACGTCAAATCGAGTGATCGCAAAAGGATCTGTCTCACTCGTTACCACACCCGGAGTAGAATGAAAGACAAATCGATAACCGGCCTGCTTCGCTGTCTCCAGAACGACGGGGTTGGTGTAGCCATACGGCAAGGACAGTACCTCCACAGGACGTCCCAACCAATCGCTCAAGCCGATCCTGGACATGCTAAAATCCACATAGAGCCGATCTCGATATTCCTTCTCCTTTTCCAGGCGTTGCAAATCTTCCAAATAGACGGGGGCGGTCACAGGCCCCATCTCTCCCCATTCATTTCGCTCTTTTTCTCCATGTAAGCTGTAGGTGTGGGAGCCAAAATCAGCTAGCCCCGTTGCGACCAATTCCTTTACCTGCTGTCGGGAAAGGGGTGTCGTCATATTTTCCCGCTTTCTTTCTGCTACATCTCTCACACGGCCCGCAATAGCAAAATTGACGGATGGATAGTTGTATGTACGCATGATCGGAAATGCCTCTGTGTAATAGCTCTCGTATCCGTCGTCAAACGTAATCAGTACGGCATTGGCAGTCGGCAGACTCCCCGTATTCATGAATTGCACAAACTCTGTTAATGTTATCGGATGCAAATCATTTTTGTGTAAAAAAGACATGTGCTGAGCAAATTGATCAGGAGACAGAGCATAGGGTTGATTCGATTGCTCTGCTACGTGATGATAAGACAAAACGACAACCTGATCGCGGTACCACTGTTTGCGCGGAACAGCTGTTTCTTCTACCGTTGTGACGTTCGACTCAGCAACTATTGGTTCACTTGTGCTTATTGACGTGTTCACCTGAGGAAAAGGTTGCACTTCGAGAGTATTATTTTTTACCAGGCGTTGCCCTAAGAGCAATCCGACAATGACGAACATGAGCAGAAAGATCACGAACATGAGAAGGAAGAGCCTTTTCTTCGGCAAGAGTACCCCCTCCTCTTCTTCTACTCTAAAGAAATTCGACAGACACTGAAAAATTCCTTTATGCACTGTTATCCAATAAAGGTGGAAGATTATACAATAAACGGTCAAGACCGTTAGACATTTTTCACAGAAAAAGAGCCCAGTATCGCGACTAGGCTCTTTTTTACGTTTATTATTTTGCCAATTGGCTAGCGTCTTGTTTCAATGCATCTGCTTTGTCCGTGAGCTCCCAAGGAACATTCAGGTCGTTGCGACCGAAGTGACCATACGCAGCAGTCTGTTTATAAATAGGACGACGCAGATCCAGCTGTTTGATGATTCCTGCAGGGCGCAGGTCAAAATGCTTGCGAACCAGCTTAACCAGATCTTCTTCCGAAATGGTTCCTGTTCCAAACGTATCAACTGCGATAGAAACAGGTTGTGCTACACCAATAGCGTAAGCTACCTGCACCTCGCACTTGTCAGCCAAGCCAGCAGCCACGATGTTTTTGGCTACATAGCGCGCTGCATAAGCACCGGAACGGTCTACTTTGGTTGGATCTTTACCGGAGAACGCGCCACCGCCGTGACGTGCATAACCGCCGTACGTATCTACGATGATTTTGCGTCCAGTCAATCCAGCATCCCCTTGAGGTCCGCCGATTACGAAACGGCCTGTCGGGTTGATGAAGTACTTGGTTTCTGCGTCCAGCAATTCAGCAGGAACTACAGGCTTGATCACCAGTTCAGTCAGGTCCTTTTGAATTTGCTCCAGGGTAGTTTCTGGTGCGTGCTGCGTAGAAATAACGATGGTGTCGATACGAACAGGCTTGTCGCCATCGTATTCAACCGTTACTTGCGTTTTACCATCAGGACGCAGATAGGACAGTGTGCCGTCTTTACGCACTTCTGTCAAACGGCGAGCCAGTTGGTGAGCCATGCTGATTGGCAAAGGCATCAGCTCTGGCGTTTCATTGCAAGCAAAGCCAAACATCAAACCTTGGTCACCAGCACCAATTGCCTCGATCTGCTCATCGGTCATTTTACCTTCACGCGCTTCCAGAGCTTGGTCTACTCCAAGCGCAATGTCAGCAGATTGTTCACCGATCGCTGTGATAACACCGCAAGTATCTGCATCGAAGCCGAACTTAGCGCGATCATAACCGATTTCGCGAATCGTTTCACGAACCAGTTTTTGAATGTCCACGTAAGTGTTGGTGGTAATCTCACCCGCTACGAGTACCAGACCTGTTGTTACGGATGTCTCGCAAGCAACACGAGCATTCGGATCTTTTGACAGGATTGCGTCAAGAATGGAATCGGAAATTTGGTCACATATTTTATCCGGATGTCCTTCAGTTACGGATTCAGATGTGAACAGACGACGACCTTTTTGCAAAGCCATGAGAAAAAACCTCCTTTGACCTCATACAAATAGTGTGGTAGCCGAGTCAGGATTTTATCGACGTAAATGCAGGCAAAAAAAACCTTTTCCACCATATAGGGAGGAAAAGGTTTGCGCGCTTTATGCTTCCTTCATCCTCTTATCGGCCAGAACAGATGTCCGTTCTGCTGGTTAGCACCGCTCTAGTCGGTTGCCGGGCTTCATAGGGCCAGTCCCTCCGCCTGCTCTGGATAAGAGTATCCATTACGGATTCTAGAATAATTGTTTTTTCCAGTGGTGTCAATAGACAACTTAACGCAGTTCGTACTTGCCCCGAACCATGATGTGAGCGACTCCATCGTATTGCGGAGCCAGACGCAAGCCACGGTTGTCGGACCTTGCAATCAGGAGAAGATGATTGTGGCCAACACTGGCTCCTGCGCGCAAATCGGCCCCAGCAGTCAAGTCTGTTAAACCGTCGCCATTATTTCCCGCTACGGCCTGAACTTGTCCGGTCCGAACAATAAATTCAGTCCCTTCAAAGCCGTACAACGTGCTTCCTGGATACAGCTCTACGACAGTCAGGCTGCTGCCTCCTGCGCTTCCACCCAATGCCTGAATCGCTTTGTCCACGTAGCTTTTGGTCACCACTGGATCATCGACTGAACCCGGTACGCCGTTTACACCATCAGCCATCGCCTGGGATGCGAACAACGCCATTCCCCCAACCATTACCGCTATCAATCCTTTTGTAAACTTCTTCATCGTTGTTCCTCCCCAATTTCATCTCTATAGTTTGTAAGACTTGGAGATCAGCACGACAACCTCGGCACGTGTGGCAATCCCTGTAGGTTTAAACAGGCTGCCGTATCCGCGCAACCACTCTCTAGTGGTGAGGGCCTCGATCGCTGGTGAAGCCCAGTGGCTCGTAGGCACGTCTCGGTAGCTGGAAACACTTCGCGGATACCAGAGAACATTGTGCGCTCTGGCCACCATCGCTGCCATCTCCGCACGCGAAATCGCTTGATCGGGCTTCATCTGCCGATTGGGATACCCTTTAATGATTCCCAATTGATAAGCTAGTCCTAAATTATTATAAGCCCAGTGATTTCTCGACAGGTCCGTAAATGTCGTTTTTCCTGAATAAGTGCCTACCTGCATGCGATTCGCCTTCATGGCCTGGATCAGCATCGTGGCAAACTGTGCTCTTGTCACAGCCTGATCGGGCTTGAACGTCGCATCATCAAAGCCCTTGACGACTCCCTTGCTGCTCAAGCGGACAATTTCATTGCGTGCCCAGTGCGTAGAAATATCGCGATAGCCGGCGATCAATTCCTGCTGATTGACAGTCAGGCGGTACAAATCATATTTGAACGACGTCGCACTATTTAGACGAATATAGTACTTCCCTGGTTGCAAACGTACGCCCAATACTTCTTTGCCTTGATCTGACAGCTGAGCCACCATGTTTGTCGTCGCAATCGCGTAATCCAGGTTGCTGCTGCTATAGAGCGCGATCCTCATCCCGCTTGGAACCGGAACAAATGGAGCGCGAATGCTGACATAAGATTCCTTATTGACGGTAAATTGAAACCAGTCTGTATCCGTAGCCGTCGGGAACGTGCCAGTCATCAAATACCCGCCCTCCAACGGAGAAGCCTGCCGATACGTATCATTCGGTTCATTTGGATCTTTTTTCACCGGAGTAAAATTCAAATCCAGCGTATACTCAGCATTTACCGCGTTCTGTTCATACTCACTTACTCGTATGAAGTACTTTCCAGGGGAAACCTCTTTCTGTACCCGTTCAGTCGGGTCGTCCCGATCTCCGCTGTCGTAGGCAGGGTCCCACTTCGTTTGCGTCCCCTCCTGCTTCCCGATGTTTAATACCAAATCCATCCGCTTGGTATCTGGTGTCACGGTAACATCCATCGAGCCGTATTCGCGCACATAATAGGAAAACCAGTCTTGGTCCCGCTCCTCATGGAAATTTCCGGTGACACTGATCTGATTGCCTACTAGCGGCCTCGCTGTTTCCATCGTATTATTCGGTTCGTAACGATCCGGATTGATGGAAAACTTGCTGGTCAGGACATACGTAAAAGCAGAAACCCCACCATTTCGGACCAGCTTGATTGACATTCTGCCTGCTTTCACCGGTACAGTCAGGGTGTCGCCATTCCCTATGTAATGGGTCACGGGTGAACGCTTGTCGGAATAAAAGGTTGCCGCCATCGGTGAAGCGAGTCCAACCGAAACATTTGCTTTGAAGGTTACCTTCCCATCGTAAGGAATATCCATCCAATACCAGTCAACCGTATCGTTTGGGCCTAAATTGCCTCTAATCTGCGACTCAATCGGAAATGCCTTTGTCTGCGATTGCGTGTTATTGGGTTCTAAGAAGTCCATCGACATAGGCGAGCGAACAGCCTTTTGAATATCGAGCAGGCCGTACCCGGTCCGCTTGTCCCACCCTGGTGTTCCCAGGTCAGTCGCCGTCTGGTACAGCAACTGTCGGACATCGATCGGCCGAAGCTTGGGGTGCCGTTCTAGAACCAGCGCGGCTGCACCAGCTACTTGTGGAGCAGCTGCCGAGGTGCCGCTGAAGCCACCGTACTTTCCACCCAGCTTGGTTGTATAGACATTCAGTCCAGTTGCCATCAAGTTCAGTTCAGGACCGGAGTTCGATTCTATGATCGGCTCATTGTTCGCCTTTACCCCACCGACCGCAATAACAGTTGGATAAGCAGCCGGATAGGCAGCACGATCTCCCTCGTTGCCACTGGCAGCCACCAGTACAGCTCCGTTTGCCTCCGCCCGATTCACTGCATTCGTCAACGCCGGAGAGTAGGACATACTACTGACGGACATCAGAATCACTTTGGCTCCTCTGTCCAAAGCCGCATGAATGCCTTTTGCCACCAGGTCGAGATCGGCCACGGCATTCTTGTCCAGAACCTTAATGGGCAAAATCCTTGCTTTCCAGAGAACACCGGATACTCCAATGCCGTTATTTCCTTCTGCCGCTAAAACCCCTGTGACTTCCGTTCCATGTCCATTGTCATCCTGCGCCGATTTCCCTGGGTTGACCAGGTTAATACCAGGCAGCAAATTATCCTTCAAATCGGGATGTCGGTAATCAGCTCCAGTATCGAGCACGGCTATGGTTATGGAGGTGTTGCTCTTTACCGTATCCCAGGCTTTTGTAGCCTTAATCTGTGACAGGTGAATCTGATTCCCAAAGTAAGGGTCGTTTGTGTCCGTCGCAGCTGCAACTGGTTGAATATCTGCCATCATCATGACGACCCCCACGATGACAGCAAGCATTGCCCCTACCCATCTTTTCATCACTTTTACAGTCCTTCCCCTCCCCTGCCAATAAAGCGCAGTACAAAGGAATGCAGGTAATAAAGCCTATCTCATAAGCATACGGAACAAATGAATGAAGTGCAACCTCTTATAGCCAATATTTGGAATCTTGCGCAAACGAGAACCCCCTTCTTACCATCGGCAAAAAGGGGGCACTTTTTATTGCAGGAGATCCTTATTATCAGATGCCGGTGTTACATTAGTGGAAGCTTTTTTCTGCTGTCTTGCTTTCGGAATGAAAGCTGTCAGTTCCGCTATGTTCACTACTGGTTTCGACAGGGAGGATGCCGGGATTTCAAACAGCCACAGCTTGTTGCTTTTCGCTGCTACCTTCATGTTTTCCAGCGTGAAATGTACTTTCGCTACACTGTCTCCGGATTTATCGGAAACAATGATTGGAACCTCGGTAAATTCCAGACGCTTCTCCAGACCATTGCGGAAAGCAACGACAATCTTCAAGCCACTTTCATCGCTCGCCTGCACATCCAGCACTTGAAGGTCGACTTCACCTTCTCCCAAAGGATCGATCATAGCCAGCTTTGCCGAATATTGATCTACCTCTTTTGGAGTCAATCCACCAGTCTCTGTGTCTTGAACTTCGTTCTTCTTCACGACCACTTTTTTATAAGCGAGTGTCAAAGGAACCTCTTTTTCAGGCACCTTATCGAATTCTTCCCAGCGGAACAAGAACTCGGCAGGACGGCTGGACATTTCTCCCACTGGGCCAAGCGGTGTCAGATCAAAGATTTTCTTCGCTACAACTTCACCTTCTGGTGTCATCAGAATCAGAGGCAGTCTTTGCAGCAATACGCCACGTGAACTTGCATTGCGAATGTACGTAAGCACGAGATAACCTTCTTCGGTCACTTGCGTATAGAATGGAATAACCCCTACTTCATCACGAACAACCGCAGGCAATTCATCGTGAACGTATTGAAGCAGCTCAGCCTCGTTATCCTCCAGCTTGCTGTCCCAAGGTCCATGCATTACCAGATACAATTCCTTGGCTGGAACTCGCGTTGAGGATTGCTCCGGGTTTTCAATGCCAGAGAGCCCCAGGTAGAATTCCTTGTGCAGATTCTCATGAATTTCCTCTTTTACTTGATCCAGGCTTTCTTTAGACCCAAACCAATTTTCCAATAACCAACTCATATGTCAACCTCCTCATTCCCATACAAAGGATTTCAATCCAAGCTATTCTCGAACATGTACATGCCATCTATGCAGGTTGGCGTCCCGCTTTTTCACAGCATTTGGCGGGAAAACAATCAGCCATGGGCGGCTGTTACCCGGCTTTACTTTGATCTTACTTGCATTTAATTTTCCTTGCGCCACCAAGTCATGATCCTCGTCAGTAATAGCGATTTGTAATTCGTCTGGATCGTATACCATTTCCAGCCCATTTCTAAACAGAAGAGCGACCACCAATTGATCCTCTTTCGTCCGGCCGATGTCAAAACCGGTAATTTCAATGGAGTTGACCGGGATTGGCGGCAGCGTGTGAACCATTGCTTCCAGACGATCCTTTTGGCGCGTAGTCATGCGGCGCTCCATCTCGGGATCGAGCTCGAGAGTAGTTGGCCATACATGTGTGCTGTTCCCAGCTTTCATTACTACTTTCCAGCGTGTGAAGGAGTAGTTCTCATGCAAATAGGTTTCTTCCGGGAAAAGAACTTCCCATGGACGGCTCGTATGTGGCGGGATGGCACCCATTTCCTCCAGATTAACGGGCATCCGTGCAAAAGGCTTGTCATCCAGATAAATAGCCAAGCGAATATTTTTGATGCGAACCGGACGATCCGTCGCATTGCGGAAAAACAGTGCCACAGTCATCCCATTTTTTTGCGGGACCATACTGAAGCCTGTTACACTGATCATTCCCCGACGCATTTCAGGCAACTCAGCTTGTAAAAAGCGCAAGGTGTATTTTTTCTCTGAATCGAGCTGCTTCTCCCAGTTAGGATGAAGCGACAAATCTGTACGAATCATGTTTGAAGGACTGCTCGCTGGCTTTTCATCAGCAGCTTCAAACTCAGCTTCTGTATTGCGTAATTCTTCGACATCTACTGCCGACTCTTCCTGAATGTCTTTTTTTAGATCTTCTATGGAACGAGAGTCCCCTTGATCTTTGCTTAACCAGTTCTTAAAAAAGGAAAACATGGGTAACCTCCTCACACGTCCGCACACGAACGAACCTTCTACATAATCATATCTGTTTCTTCAGGCGAGAGCAAATCAAACCAGCTTCAGCCAGGGCTCTGCTTATTGAGGCACCGCTGCTTTCCACCGCGATAAATCAGCATTTGATTTCAATACACTCTCTGCAGGGAAAATGAATAACCATGGCTTGCTTGTACTTGGATTGACGGTCAATCCATTCAGTTCGAACATTCCCCGTGCTACGGTATCTCCCGTCACATCATAGACAGCAAGCGGAAGCTTTTCAAAAGAAAGTGGCTGTGTCGAGCCGTTGCGAATCAACAGAATAGCATGCAACGCACCATCCTCCTGCTCGCGGAGCTGCACACTCTGGACATTCACTTCTCCTTCTTTCAACGCAGGGAGCCGCTGAGATAAATCAATCAGTGCTTGCTTTTGCTGATCACTGAGTGCTTTGATCCACGACTCTTCCAGTTCCAGCTGCTGGGGCAGAACCATTTTTTTCTGAGCAAGCTCAAAAGCAACCTTCCAATTATCCAACAGGACATTTACCTGCAAGAAATGCTCCCGAGTAAAGACAAACGACCACGGTCGAGCAGCATGAGCAGGAATTTCCCCTATCACAGATAAATCAAAGGATTGACGGGTAAACAACTGCTGATCCCCGAACAGTACCACCAGGGTCATGGATTCCAAAAGCACAGGACGATCTGAGCTGTTCCGAATGAATGCTGTTACTTCTATTCCTTCGTCATGTGGAACGAGATGCTTTCCTGCCAGAGAAATATTCCCTTTGGCAAGTGGTGGCAGCTCTTGTGCTACAAAGGATAGCGCATACTTCTCCTGTTGACTGAGCTTTGCCTCCCACGTCTCATGCAGAGAGAGCGAAGTGACGACTCCGTCCTGCTCTGGGGCTTTTTGTTGTTCGGTCTGATGTGACTGTTCGGTATCGGTAGCCGCAAGTATCGACTCCTCTTGGACTTGTTCTCTGACCTCTTCCGGAGTTGGTGTATTCCCCATTAATTTCTTCAAGAAGGATAACATATCGTCTCTCCCAACTTTTCTCTTCATCTATATAGACTCTGCTCGTCATTCACTATAGCACAGTGACATCCTTTTGCAACATAGAAAACTTGGTATCCGAGGCATGGCAACTGCCTGTGCATCCAGCAGCAAACTGGCTGTGGCAAGGGTATAAAAGGAATATTTGATAGGATACCTGTACAGAAGGACAATGTCAAGGAATGTCAGGAATTCTCTGACAGAAACGTAAAGAGGACTTGCTAGTGCAAAGTCCTCAATCGTTCAGTATACACTCTTTCTATTTAACTACCTTTATCGTTATACGAATGCGCTTGCCGCCGTAATTTGCGGTGATGGTAGCCATTCCTTCCTTTATAGCCGTAATCTTCCCTTGCTCGTCTACGACTGCGACCTTTTCATTGGATGAACTCCACTCCACTTGCATGACTTCTTCTGTAGAAAGATCCGGATATGTCGCTGTCACGACAGGAGAGACATCCTCGCCTTCCTTCAGTTCAAGGCGCGAATCCGACACAGTCAGTTTACGCAGGCTAGTATCCACTCTGATTCTGACAGATTTGCCTCGATAGGTCCCCGTGATGGTGGCTGTTCCTATCCCAGTCGTAGTAATCATACCTTCTTCGACCACCGCAAGCTTGGCATTACTTGTCTTCCATTCAGCCTCATCCGTCACATCCTCACGCTCGTTTCCATAGTAAGCGTACAAAGTGACGGGGGTTTTAGCAAACGGTCTCATCCTTACTTCCGCGGGATCCGCCACCAGCTTGGTCATTTTTACACTTACTTGAATCGTGACAGATTTTCCACCATAGCTTGCGGTAATGGACGTGCTACCTGTATCGTGCGCAGTGACGATTCCCTCTTTTACCGTAGCAATTTGCTCATTGCGAGATTTCCAGATGACATCCGCAGGCGTCACTTCTTCCCGTGTCTTGTCTCCATAGGTTGCGTAAATCTTCAGGTCCGTTTCTGCATCTGGTTTCATCGTCAATCGCCGCTCAGACGATTCCAATCGGCTTACAACTACCTCTACGGGAATCGTGGTTTGCTTGCCCTCAAAGGAAGCTGTAAGCTTGGTTTTGCCGAAACCTATGGCATGGACCTCACCTTTGTCCACCTTAGCAACCGTTTCGTCCTGTGACTTCCACACAGCTCCATCCGTCACATTTGCTTGGGAGCGGTCGTCATAGGTAGCTGTCACATTCAACGCTTGTGTCCCTGCAGGGCGCAGCGACAGCTTGGATGGAGTGACAGCAATGCTGCGGAGATTGGCTGGGGGTGGTTCGTACTGAAGCGCTTGATAGGCGTTCACCAGACCATATCCATATTGACTGTCGCGTCCTTTTTTCCCTAGATCGACCGCTGTTTTTATCAGGCGCTCTTTGATTTGATCTACACTGAGTTTTGGTTCCTTCACTTTCAACAGTGCCACGGTACCCGACACAAACGGAGTAGCTTGAGAGGTTCCGCTCGAGTACGCATACCTACCGCCTTTAAAAGTACTCAGAATCTCCTCTCCGGGTGCTGCAAGTGTAATTCCAGAACCGTAGTTGGAGAATTTCGCCAACTCCAGTTCCTGATCGACTGCACTGACCGCGATCACACCTGGAAGGGAAGCTGGCAGGTAGCGTTCTACGCGATCTGCATCATTCCCTGCAGCCGCCACGACCACCGCTCCTTTTTTCAAAGCGTATCGAATCGCCTCCTCCATCATTCGCGGCTCACTGTTGCTTCTCTCGCCGGTGAGGCTGAGGTTAATGACATCTGCTCCCAGATCAGCCGCATCCATGATCGCAAACGACACGTCGTACATCGTACCCTCGCCGTACTTATTCAGTACTTTGAGCGGGAGAATCTCCACGTTGGCCTTTCCGCTCACACCAGCAATGCCTTCCTGATTCAGTTCTGCCGCAATAATACCGGCGACATGTGTTCCGTGCCCTTCATCGTCCATCGGATCGTCGTCACCATTGACGTAATCATACCCATTTCGGGTATCTACACGATTCACCAAATCGGGATGTGTATAGTCAACGCCAGAGTCAATGACTGCAACGGTTACCTTTGCTCCGCTACTTTTACTTTCCCAGGCTTGCGGTGCTTGAATGGTTTGCAGGCCCCATTGCTCTTCAAAGCGGGGATCTGTGATTTCTGCTGCTTTGCGCATCCGGATGTTTGGCTCTATGTATTCGATATTAGGGTCTTGGGCAAGGCCATCCAGCACGTGTTCTTCCCTACTTGCTGGCAGCTTGATCAAGAGATGCTCTCTACTGGCTCCTACTAACGACACTTCACCATCAGGGACACCCAGTTGAGACATAGATCTGGTTCCAGCCGCGTTTTTCAATTTAATGATGTATTCGCCGGTCTCACTGGACATGATCTTCGGCAGGGACTCTTGTCTCTCTTCGGCGAATGCTGTGGGTGAGAAGATGGATGATCCTAGCAGCAGTGATGTAGTGATTATTCCCCATGCTGCTTTTCTTAAGCGCAAATGCATAGCCCCACTCCTTTTCTGTCTGTTTTGCTTTAGACAAGTATAGATGATGGGAATGGGGCAGAAAAAGAGATATTTTAGATTCTTTTTCTCAATAACTCAACTTTCGCAGCTCAAATTAGGTAGGTAACCCTTGATATAGCTGGGTAAACCCATGATCCATTGTTGGAGTTGCGTTTTAATCAGTTTTGTGATCTTCTTGTTTGCCTTTTGAGCAATGTCCTCGATGAGATCAATGAGTTGCTTTAAAGCAACTGCCCAATCAAGTTGGCTTACTTCATCGCATAGAAGATGGAATAACCCGCCCAGTGTGCGTTGATCGGTGCTTTGCCTATGCTGCCATGCCAGCAGAATGTAACGAGAGAAGACAATCGTTGTATGACTGATCAGCAGATCATATGATCTGCCCTGGAACTCTTTTTGTAACCGCAATAGTGATTTGGCACACTTAAAGAACACCTCAATATCCCAGCGGATACTGTAGATTTTGATAATCTCTTCTTCCGTTAGTGAGCAATCCGTACTCAATATAGCGAGCCATTCCTTTTTGTTTGAGCGGTGGCGCACGAACACCATGATGACAGGAATACCCGGAGACAATTCTGTGTGAATG
>NZ_RHHR01000020.1 GCF_003710915.1 Brevibacillus invocatus
GCAATTATGAAATTGATTCATATAGTAAAAAAAAGACAGGGTCTCCCTGTCTTCTCTACATTCGCTATAGCTCGCGCCGACCTTCCAGCGCCTTGGTCAATGTCACTTCATCCGCATATTCCAGATCTCCACCTACTGGCAGTCCGTGTGCAATCCGCGTCACGCGAATGCCAAAGGGCTTGATCAGCCGCGAAATGTACATGGCTGTCGCTTCACCCTCGATATTCGGATTGGTCGCCAGGATGACCTCCTTCACCTGCTCGTCGCTCAGTCGCTTCAAGAGATCAGGAATCTTGATATCCTCCGGTCCAATGCCGTCCATCGGGGAAATAGCTCCGTGGAGCACGTGGTAATACCCTTCAAATTCTCGAGTCCGCTCCATTGCCACGACATCTTTTGGTTCTTGAACCACACAGATGGTCGAGCCATCCCGTCTCTTATCCCGGCACAGATGGCACGGGTCCAGATCCGTGATGTTGTTGCAGACCGAGCAATAGTGCAGCTGGCGTTTGGCGTTGACCAGAGCCTTTGCCAGATCCAACACGTCGTCTTCTTTCATGTTGAGGACGTAAAAGGCAAGACGTCCTGCCGTTTTTTGCCCAATACCGGGCAGCTTCATAAAGCCTTCAATCAACTTGGATACCGGTTCTGGATAGAACATCGTGTGTTTACTCCTTCAGCTTGCCTGAAATTAGAACAGACCCGGGATGTTCATTCCTCCGGTAAAGCGTCCCATTTCCTTGCCCATCAGCTCATCAGCCTTGCGCATCGCATCATTCACAGCGGCCAGAACCAGGTCTTGCAGCATTTCAACATCCTCTGGGTCTACCACTTCCGGCTTGATCACGATATCTTTAACGGTTTTGTGGCCATCTACAGTCACCGTTACGGCACCGCCACCAGCAGAGCCTTCTACCGTTTTATCTTTCAAGCCTTCTTGCGCTTTTTGCATCTCTTCCTGCATTTTTTTCACTTGTTTCATCATTTGTTGCATGTTTTTCATTGGGGTATCCTCCTTTGATATCTTCCTAATCTTTTACTTCTATGAGTCCTTCACCGACGAGCTTGATCGCTTCGGCTAGAAAAGGGTCCTGCTCCTCCTCTACAGGCGTATCCGCTTGCGAGGAGGTTTGCTCGACCGACTGCCACTCCTCTTCCATGACGGAAAGAAGCTGCAATGGTCTTCCCAATACGCTCTGCATGACCCTTTCAACTACACTCTTCAGCTCAGGCTCCATCGTCTTATCACAATGTATGGGACTTTTGAAGGTAACGACCACCGCATCGGCTCCGGCAGCGACCGGTTGACCATTGACCAGCCATGCCTGATGCTGGATTTTGATCTTTTTCAGGTCGACCAATATCTGACTCCATTGACCTTGCACCTGTCTGGTCAGGTTTTGATCCATTGCCTTGGCTACCTCACGTACCTTGTTCAACGGTGTACGAGAGCCGCCAGTCGCCGCATTTGCCCGCCTTGGCTCCGCTTTGCGCGATTCCTCGGCTTTGCTCGGCGCCTGAATGCTTACCTGCCCCTGTATGACCTGCACCAGCCGCTCCTCCAGGACACGAATTCGATCCGATAGGCTAGCGATTTCTCCCGCATCGGCAGGGGAGACTCCAGCAGCTGCGCCGTTCGGCATCGACATGGATTGCTCGACGGGCTGACACAGCTTGACCAGCGTCAACTCCACCAATACCCTGGCATAGGTTGACCATTTCAATTGGGACAAGGCCTGATTGCAAACCTCAATCTTGGCGTACAAATCTGGCAGCGTATATTTTTGCGCCACTTGAGCGAACTGGTCATCAAGCATCGTGCGCTCCACGATCTCTTCCAATTGAGGGGCAGCCTTGAGCAGCAGCATATCTCGATAGTAGTACAGAAAATCATGCAGGAACTGTTCAGGGTCTTTCCCTTGCACCATGACCTGATCGAACTGCTCCATCACTTTTGCGACATCTCGTTCGACGATATGTCCTGCCAGTACGGAGAAGTACGATTGGGCAACCGTACCCGTAATCTGCATGATGTCACTCGCCCGAACCTCGTCCTGGCTAAAGCTGATTGCCTGATCCAGCAAGCTCAGCGCATCACGCGCTCCACCCTCCGCCATCTTTGCCACCAGCTGAAGCGCCTGGTCCTCTACGCGTACTCCCTGCGACTCGCAAATCTTCTTTAAAAGATTCACCATGACCTGCAACGGGATTCGGTGGAAATCAAAGCGCTGACAGCGGGAGATGATCGTCGCTGGCAGCTTGTGTGGCTCCGTTGTGGCAAGGATGAAAAGCACGTGCGAAGGAGGTTCCTCCAGTGTTTTCAAAAGCGCATTGAACGCCTCCGTCGTCAGCATATGCACTTCATCGATAATGTACACTTTGTACTTGACGTCACTGGGGGCAAATTTCACTTTATCGCGAATGTCCCGAATTTCCTCCACACCACGGTTGGAAGCGGCGTCGATCTCCAGTACATCCGTCACCGATCCGTCCGAGATGGCTTTGCACGTAGAGCACTCGTTACACGGCTCACCATCCCGAGGCTGTTCACAGTTGACTGCCTTGGACATGATTTTTGCTGCACTTGTTTTACCCGTACCACGGGGACCATTGAACAAATAGGCGTGGGAAAGCCTACCTTCGCGCAACGCATTACGCAAGGTGATCGTCACATGTTCTTGTCCGACTACATCTTCAAATCTCTGCGGTCGGTATACGCGATACAGCGCGGTATAAGCCATGTTCGTGTGACACTCCCCATCTGCACAGTCCTCTTCCATATCCTATATAGTATACACCATTGGCATAGTTCGTACAAAACGCTCTTGCACACAGAAAAAAAGTCCCGTCACGGGTTGTGAGCGGGGACGTGTCATGTCTATCACTGTCCTATAAATACGGCAGCAGGATGTGAAAGGTGGTTCCGAAGCCTTTGGAGGAAACGCGAATCTGCCCCCCAAGGTCGTGAATGATTTTTTGGCATACCGACAATCCCAGTCCTGTACCCTCTTCCTTCGTCGTGAAAAACGGGTCAAAAATCTTATCGATGATGTAGAGGGGGATGCCCGGACCTGTATCCCGTATATCGATGCTCATCTTGTCCCCATCATGGTCGATATGATGGGAAATTTGCAGTGTACCCTGTTCTCCCATCGCTTCAATTCCGTTTTTGCAAATATTGATAAACACCTGCTTGAGCAGTTCAGTATCCCCTACAACCAGTGGCAGCTTGCCTCGGGAAGTGAGCTTGACCTCGACGCCATAGAGATGCGCCTGTGACTCCACGATCGGCAGAATTTCCTCAAAGACGATGTTGAGATCGACGATGGAATACTGCACGTCACGTGGCTTGCTCAAGAGTAAAAACTCGCTTACAAGCGAATTGATCCGGTTGATTTCCGTCAGCATGATCTCTGTGTAGGTCTTTTCACGATCCATCCCACTCTCGCTAAACGACTGCAGAAACATCTGCAAAAACCCTTTGATGGATGTAAGTGGATTGCGTATCTCATGCGCCGTCCCGGCAGCGATTTGACCGATCATGGCCAGACGTTCATTTCGTTCGATTTTTTGCTCAAAGGAACGCAGGTTGGTGATGTCTTTGAACAAGACAAAGGCCCCAACCGTTTTCCCTGTCTCGTCCTGCAGCGAATTCGCGTCGACAATCAACTCATAGCGCTGCTTATCATTCGACCACGACGTGGCGATGTTATGTAGCTTTACGCCGTCCAACCACTCTTTTTTGATCAAGCGATGCTGTTCGGGTACTCCGGCAAACAGTTGGTCGACATGCTTGTTCAGGACCTGCAGTCGATCCATTCCCAATAATTTGCATGCTGTTTGACTTGCTTCGACAATCCGTGCTTCTCCATCCAAAACAAACAACCCGAGACTGGTATCATGCGTCAATTTTGAGACAATTCGCCCAGTCAAGTCTTGTCCCGTATCTTTTCCCAGTTGGAAAAAATGAATCAGGTACAAGGATTCCTCGGCATCCTGATGCAGAATGAATACTGGAGCTGTTTTCTCGTTCCCCCAATGGTCCTTCCACTGGACTTCTACAAAAGCTTCAGACTCACTTTCCTTATACAGCAGTTCCTCGTACAACTTCTCTACCGAACCGTGATGAGGAAGTATCTTTTGCACAGACTGTTGCAGCAGTTGTTCACGAAAAAATCCAGTCACACGAAGCATTTGTTCGTTTGCTTCCACGATTCTACCCTCTTGATCGACCAATAAAACGGCAGTAGGCAGTTGATACATGAACTGCTGCAATCGATCGGACGAGCCGACGAGGTTTAAAGAAAAAGACGTACTCACAGCTTGTCCCCCCTGACCTATGACGTACTTTATCGTGCAGGAAAGCATATCGTAATTGCCCTCTTTGAGAATTTCGTGATAATACAATAAAAACCTGCCCTTGATACTCAGGTGCAGGTGGGAAATGTTTCGCTAGTTCTCGCCAAAAATCAACAAAATAGCTCGTTTTTTGCCCGTGAAATACAAAAATGGCCTGTCCTCTCTACGAAGACACACCATTACTCTCATTCATATGAAGGTACCGTGCACCTATCTTCGATACTCCACATCCGAGCGTTACTTGTGGTAGCAGCTCAGACCAGGCTACCCTGCGGCACACGTGATGATCCACTTATGGCTGCTTCCTTCCGGACCTGACCAGATTCATGGGTTCACGTTGCACAGGACCCGCTCCTCAACACCGCCGCCATAAGGCAGCCTCACATGAGAAGACCTATGATAGGAATTCAACCCTGCTATTGCGGATTGCAGGTTACAGGGCACCGCAACCTCCCCGTCTAGCACGGCACAATTAGAATACCAGAGATACGGGCTGATAGCAAGGCGTAAACCCATCCAATGCAGGGGAAGCTTCCCTG
This sequence comes from Brevibacillus invocatus, assembly GCF_003710915.1. Taxonomy (GTDB): domain Bacteria; phylum Bacillota; class Bacilli; order Brevibacillales; family Brevibacillaceae; genus Brevibacillus; species Brevibacillus invocatus. The sequence goes on from NZ_RHHR01000020.1 coordinate 4,899, forward strand.
TTCAGGGGAATAACCACCATCTATGGATGATCCCCATCCCTTTGTTTTACTTGAAGGGAGCCTTTGTCATACGCTTGCTTGAAAAAGCTGACGACATTCGGATCAAACTGGGTATGGGAGCAACGAAGGATCTCTTCATAGGCTGCCCGGGGTGAAACCGCCTGTTTGTAAGAACGGGTAGAAATCATAGCATCAAAGGTGTCGGCCACAGCCAGTATGCGGGCGATCAGCGGTATTTCTTCACCTTTCAGCTGTTTGGGATACCCTCTCCCGTCCCAACGCTCATGGTGATAGCGAACTCCCGGACTGACGTGGGCAAGACTTTCGATCTGCTCTACCATGTCCGCGCCGATGGTTGGGTGAAGCTTGATTCTCTCATATTCTTCCTTTGTCAGCTTGCCCTCTTTGAGCAGAATATGATCTGGAATGGCAACCTTGCCTATATCGTGCAGCAAGCCGGCATACCGTAAATCATCGCGTGGAAGCAAATGCTTGTGCTCCTCCCCCATTTGATCGTAGATCGCCAAAGCATATTGGGCTACGCGCTCCGTGTGACCGGCTGTATAGGAATCCTTCATTTCTACGGCTAGGTAAAAACTGCGCACAATTTGATCCAAACCTGCTCGCGAAACCTTTGCCAGAGAAATCGGAGGCGAATACCTGGCGTGATTAGAATCTTCACTCCTCCAAAACAGATAGAATGTGTATGCCACCGATAGGATGATCAAAATAACAATTCCGAAGAACATCAGACGCAGGCGAAGGAGGTGATGATCGATTTCTTCCCCCTGCAACAATTCGTAGTATACATACCCGCTATTAGGTGAAGCCTGATGGTAGGCATGTACCCAACTCTCGTTGATTAGAAAAGAAAACGTGCTCTCCTGACTTGAAGCGTTTGCGCCGAAATGGATGCTGAAGTCTTCGTAATTAGGGAGTTCATGAACTTTTTTTCCCATGAAAGTCGGGTTGCTATGGAGCAGTATCCTCTCATCAGGGGTAACTACCATCAGCTCATGAGGCTTGTATGATTGTAGGGAAGTCACCCATTGGTAGAGCTTATCCAGATGGATCTCTACCAGCAAGGCGGCATAGGAATGTCCGTCATGATTTTCAACGCGTTGGGATAAATAGATCGTTTTTTCCTCATTCATTGGGTTGTTCCCATACAGCCAAATTGTCTCATGCCCCCAGCCTACGCTTTCTCGTTGGAGTTGAATTCTGCTCAGGGCATTTCCATCCCAGCCTGTTTCTGGCCACAAGGAAAAAATCTTTCCATCGTCTCTGAGCAAATGTATATTTCCAATCGCTTCGTGCAGGCGGTAAAAAGGTTTTAATCGTTCATTCATCACCTGAGGATCTGTCGGTTCTTTTTCAGCCGACTGCATTTCCGGTGTATCCATTAAAAATCTTGTCTCTTTTGCAATTCCATTAAAAAATTGAGATAATCGTTCGTCGATTAGCTCCATCTGACTGCTAACGCTGGTCTTATATTGCGTAATGACAGCCTTGCGAGCTTCTTTAAACAAAAGAAAACTGCAGATTATGAGAATGGAGAGCAGACTCACTAAAAACAATATTGCTAATAGTCGGGCATTGAACTTTGAAAACACCAGCCTCCTCCTTCTTCGTCTGCGCTCTAGGCTGAACGATGTGTCACTTGCGAAGTCAGATCGCATCATTTCCTTATTTCCACGGAAAAGGGATCTATAAACCTTTTTTTCCCTATTATTTCAAGGAGAATGGACTTTTTCCTAAACACGTATTATTCTAGCTACTGGATTGTCTGAAGCTATTCATAAGGAGATACAAACATGAAATATATACTCCTGGTCTTTATCGGGGCTTGCAGCTATGGAATCCTGTCAACCATCGTCAAGCTCGCATACAGTCAAGGATATTCTGCTGCTGAAGTCATCGGCGGCCAGATGGTATTCGGTTTCCTGCTAACCTGGCTACCTGCTCTCTTTTTTTGCGTACCAAGCCACCCAAGCACTTGCTGCTGCTCTTGACGGCAGTCGGACTCGTGGTCGGTACGACTGGCATTATGTATTACAACGCTTTGCAGTACATTCCCGCTTCCCTGGCGATTCTGCTGCTGTTTCAATTTACCTGGATGGGTGTACTCGCAGAATCGATCATGTCCCGCAAGCTCCCGGACAAGCTGACTCTTGCCTCGTTGATCTTGCTGATCGTGGGGACGATACTGGCAGGAGGTCTGTTGGAGAATGGAGGACTTGCACAGTTTCATCTGGTCGGCGTATGGTTTGGTTTGCTGTCTGCTGTGTCCTATACGCTTTTCATCATTTTCAGTGGCAAAACAGCCTTGTCCGTCAATCCCTGGCTGCGAAGCTCCAGCATGTCCACGGGATCGCTGTTGCTCACCTGTCTGATCTATCCACCTGTTTTCCTCATTGATGGGACGCTTTTGGACGGTCTGTTCCCTTATGTTTTCTTACTCGCACTGTTTGGGGTGCTGATTCCTACTGCCTGCTTTAATTTTGGCGTACCGCATGTCGGAGCAGGAATGGCGGCCATTCTGGGTGCAGCTGAATTGCCCATGGCGGTCTTCGCATCATCCATTTTTTTGCATGAGACTGTAACCTGGCTGCAGATTTCCGGTGTTATTGTCATCCTGCTTGGCATCGTGCTGCCCAAGCTGCTTCAACGCAGAAAAATCAAACCTGCCGCAACTTCTTACCAGACAAAAAACCCACCTGAGTGGAGCTAAAAGCTTCACGACTCAGGTGGGTTTTTGATGATCTCCCAGCTCTGTTATATAAATGCCCGCGAGCATGAGGGCCACTCCTGTCCATACGATCGGGGTAACGGGTTCTCCCCATAGCAGCCACGAAAAGAGAAAAGCAAATACCGCCTCAAGCGACAGCAGGATACTGACGTGCACCGGAGGAGAAAATTGCTGTGCCTTGATCTGTACGATGTAAGCAAGCAGGGTCCCAATCAAGCAATCAAACAGAAAGGCAAACCATCCATAAGAGCTGAGCGGTTGTGGAAGTGGCTCGACGAACAAGGCAATCGCCAGATCGATCACACCTACCACCAAAAGTTGAATCATAACAAAATTCAGGGAATCGACATCTTCCCGCTGCTCGTATAGGCGATCCACCAGCAAAATATGAAGGGCAAAGAAGATCGCACACAAAAACACCAGAAAATCCCCAAACGAGATGCCTGTCCATCCCTCATCCCCTGACAGACAAGTCAATCCCGCAAAGGCAAGCAAGCTTCCGATGACCGCCCCTTTTCCTACGGGCTTGCGTCGCCAAAAAAAGTAGAGAAACGGTACAAGGATGACGTTTGTCCCCGTAATGACCCCGGCTTTTCCCGGTGTCGTCCGATCAATCCCCAGGATTTGAAACGTAAACGCTGCACAGAGTACGATACCGCAGATGATCCCCTGCACCCAGACATCACGACTGACCTTTTTCAACCGCCTCCAGACGAATGGCAGCAAAAGAAAGGCCGCTAACAAAAAGCGTGTGCCCAGAAAGTAAAAGGGCGTCATCTCCGTCAAAATATCTTTGCTCAAAACAAAGGTGTATCCCCAGGCCAACGCGATGAAAAACAAAGATAAATCAGCCCAGATCAATTGTTTCTTGGTTGCCACTGTATCGCTCCTCCATGCAGGGCTCTCCCCTGGCTTTCATGGAAAATATTTTATCACCATTCGCAGAGGAGAGCGTCTATCAATTTTCTGCGCAACCCTACAAAAATCTGTATTAGCAATCAGGGTCCTGATTGGAGCTGACCACCTGTTTTTGAGCTTTCGATGCTTTGAATCTTCGATATCCGAATATCCCTGCCACACCTACCACTACGAGTATAGCGACGCCGATCCCCATATCCTGTGTAAACATTTTGAGGAAGGCATCCATGTCAGACGCATTGTCTCCCACAACATAACCGACGAAAAACAGGACCAAAGTCCACACAAAACCAGTCGTATAAGAAAACATCGCATAGCGACGAAATGTCATTTTTCCGATCCCAACCAGATAGGGAACCACATGTCTCACTACAGGCAGGAAATAACTGATACACAACGCATAGCTGCCGTATCGCTCCAGCAGCGACTGTGCGCGATCTACGTGCCTGCTCATCCCTTTTTTCTTGCTAATCCAATTTAATGCCGGCGCACCAAGTGCTCTACCCAGAACGTATCCGAGCGATAGTCCTGAAACGACCCCCAGATAGGTGGCGATAAATGCCGGAACAAAGCTGAGTATTCCCAGCGAAGTCAACACCCCTGCTGATAAGACAATCACCTCATCAGGGATGGGCATTCCCACAATACCGAGCCATAGCGTGAAAAATAGAGCTGGATATCCAAACTGACTCACGGATTCACTCAGCATTTCAACACTCATTTCTTTTTGTTCCTCCTATCCTTCTCAAGGGATATCCATCTTCCGAATGGTACAAAGCTTAACCGCCTTTGCCCAATATACTTGCAACCCATACGACAAAGCGACTTGTAAATATTAACAGAAACAGACAGTCCGTCTCAAGTTGGAGTCAAAAATCGCGCTTTTGACGGTATCTGTTGATCTCGAACTTACAGTACAATAGAATCATACAACGGTTCGGTTGAGATGAGGAGGATCATTCATGGATCATAATGGTGTTAAAGCAATCACCCATGCAAGTGCATTTTTTGCCCCGTTTTTGGTACCACTGCTCGTATGGCTGTTGATGCAAGACCGTCATGTAAAAAGCATGGCCCTGCAAGCTCTGCTCTTTCACGTAGGTATCGGTATTTTAATCAGTATTTCCGCAGTTCTTTCCTACATTTTGATCGGTATTCCATTCCTGATCGTTTTCGGCTTGATCGGAATCTACTATCCAATCAAAGGAGTCATCTTCTCGTTGCAAGGCCGCCCATTCCACTACCCGATTATCGGGTCTTTGGTGGGCCACTAATACAAGCTAAAAGACCAGCGTTCGCTCGCTGGTCTTTTTGGTCTGTGATACGAATGGACAGCACCTTATTTCTTTTTTATAGCCCCGCGCCAAGCCATAATGCCTCCACGCAAATGAGCAAGATTGCTGTAGCCATGCTTCTTCAGGATTCTCCCAGCCTGTTTGCTGCGCATGCCGCTTCGGCAATAGAGCAACACTTCATTTTTAGGGGAAATTTCTTTGACCCTGCTGTTGAGCTGCGACAACGGTATATTGATTGCGGAAGGGATATGGCCTGCTTTGAACTCATGCGGTTCCCGTACATCGACGAGCAGTACCTTGCTTTTTTGGTTTACCCGTTCTTTGAATTGGTCGGCATTCAGGTTTTGCAAACCTTTGACCGGAACAAAACGCGTGACCAGAAAATAGGTGAGCAAAGCGTAGACGGCAATCAATAGGATAGTTGTGAAATCCACGTATGCATTCGCCCTTTCTCTTTAGCGACTTTTAACCAGTAGTTCGACTGCTTCTTTCACCATTTTTTCCGGGTCTTTGCCTGCTCCCTCTTCTTCTAATAAACAACGTTGCAAATTTTCCGCAACAATCTGTGCGATCGCTCTGTCAGAGGCATTCCGAACAGCTGAAAGCTGAGCCACTACCTCCTTGCAATTCTTCTGTTCTTCCATCATCCGCAATACGCCGCGAATCTGTCCTTCAATCCTGCGCAAGCGTCTTTTCACATCATCGCCGTAGGTGTAATCCATACTGATTCCCTCCGTTCCATTCATACGTATACTCGTATTATAAACGAAAAAGGAGATTTAGATAAACAGATTCACTTTAGCCTGGTTCGCATCCCCCAGATAGGCTGCAACCCCAGCGTATTCCATGCCATCGATCAGTTCTTCCTTTTGCAGCCCCAAGAGGTCCATCGTCATCGTACATGCTACCAGCTTGACTCCCTGCTCTTGCGCCAATTCGATCAATTGCGGCAAGGACAGCGCATTGTGCTTCTTCATGACGTGCTTGATCATCTCAGGTCCCATACCCATCATGTTCATTTTGGACAAGCCCAGCTTGTTGGCACCGCGTGGCATCATCCAGCCAAACGCTTTTTCCAGGAAGCCCTTGTTCACAGGGACAACCTCGTCCTTGCGCATGGTATTCAGTCCCCAGAAAGTGAAGAAGATCGTGACGTCGTGGTCGTAGGCTGCAGCTCCATTGGCAATGATAAATGCTGCAATGGCTTTATCTAAATCCCCGCTAAACAGGACAATCGTCGTTTTTTCTCTTTGGTTTTCCATGTGAATAATAACCCCTCTCATCATTTTATACTTATACCCCTACCAGTATAATACGGGAGGCGGTCACTATTTTGCAAGTACAAAAATGTACCTATGGATAAAAAGAACCTACTCGCCTCGCAAAGGGTATTCCGACGAGACAAAAAGAGCGAACACCTCGTAACAGGGCTCGCTCCTTTTCATCGAATTAGTCTGGTTATCTGTCGTGAACAGCACAACGGTTTGGTCCAATCTCCATCTCGCGCTGTTCTTCCTCATTAGGCTTGATTTTTCCCATATTTGTCTGACGAATTTCTTGATACGCATTGGGCTGTGGCGGCAATTTTTCCGTAACTGTTCTTCTGAATTCCGTCTCATCCTGAATCAACAAACCCGGGTTGTGCTGATACAGATCCCCCAGTCTAGTCGACACCTGTCCACCTTTACCAAGCTCTGTAATCTTCCCGAAGTGTGCAGGCAGAACGATCAGATCAGGAGATAGCTCTTTGTAGCGCGAATACAAGGTATGGCGCAGATCACCCACCCAATCCTCTGCCAAGCCAGCCAGGTCAGGACGGCCAATGGACTCCACAAAAAGGATGTCTCCTGTCAGCAAATACTGATCGTCGATGATAAACGAGGTACTCCCGATCGTATGCCCCGGGGAGTATATCGGCAGAATCGTGATATCCGTGTTCCCAGCTTTTATGGCCTTGCCATCCTCCAGCTTTTCGTAGGAAAACGTCACCTCAGTAGCGTCTTTCTCCGGTAGCCAGTATGTCGCACCTACCTGATCCGCCAGTTTTTTCCCTCCGGAGATATGGTCAGCGTGCAGATGGGTGTCGATTGTGTGCTTGATCGTAGCCTTATGTTCTTTGGCAAAGGCTTCATACACGTCTGTCATGCGCAGCGTATCAATGACCACGGCTTCCCCTTGAGAAATCACCATATAGGAAAGGCAGCCTTTTCCAATCCGTACGAATTGATACAGCTCTCCACCGTTACGCAGATCCCCGACTTTGACCGGCTCCAGATGCTCACTCCATGCTTTCATCCCGCCCTGGAGATAAAACACTTCGCTTCTTCCCGCTTCGACTATCTGTTCAGCCACAAAGATAGACGAACCCTCTTTTGCACAGACGACCAGCACCTTTTCCCCCTCAGGGATTCGCTCCAGTGCAGGGTCGACTCCGTCCATCAGATCAAAATACGGGATATTGATGATCTCGATGTTATGCCCTTCAATTTTCCAATCGTCAAAGTCGCTCTGATTGCGGACATCCAGGATAAAGAGACGCTCCTGATTGAAGACGATTTTAGCCAATTCATGCGGCGTCATCGCTTGCAATGCTGTTGTTGCAGTAGTCATTGTCAATGTACTCTCCTTCTGTAAATTGGTTTAAAACGACAATGAAATGTTGGCGTCCTTGGCAAAATCAAGAAAGGTTACAGCTCCGCCTACTTCAATCCCGTCTATGAACGCTTCTTTTTGCAAATTCATGACGTCCATGGTCATCTGGCAGGCGATCATTTTGACACCCATCTCTTGAGCCATGCCTACAAGCTCAGGAATCGACGGAACATTGGCTTTTGCAAAACCCTCTGCCATATGTTCTTTCCCTGCTGGCATGGAAAGCTGTTGATTGGCTTGCTTGTGAATCAAGTTTAGTCCTTCAAAGGTAAAGAAGATCGCAACTTCTGCATCCGTTGCTGCAGAAGCAGTGGCAATATTAAACACTTTGTAGGCATCGAACATTCCGCCGTTGCTTGCAATAATCGCTACTTTTGTTGACATGATCAAATCTCTCCCTTGTGTACATGTTTTTTAACTTCTTTATTCATTTGATTCCACGGGACCCTTCCACCCGTTCATTCCGGGCAGTACATTTTTCACACGTGTAAAGCCTTTGTCCGCCAAGACCTGGCAAGCCAAATCACTCCGATTGCCAGATCGGCATACGACGTGAATCTCGTCCTCCGGCTTTAATTCGTTCCACCTTTTCTCCAGCTCTCCAAAAGGAATCGACTTGGCTCCTGGTATGCGGTTAAAAGCATATTCTGCTGGTTCCCGGACATCCAGCACAGTACCTGCTTGGTTGGCAGACAGCTTCTGTTCCAGCTCTTCGCTGGTGATGGTATGCGGAAACTTGGTCTCTGTCTTTGTTTCCTGCGGGCTAGCCTTTCGCAGGTAATGCTTGAGTACGTCCCCATCATGAATCGTACCCAGATAAGCATGTCCGGTATTTTTGGCCCAGCCCTGCATGTCAGCCAGTGAGCCTTTGTCCGTAGCCTGGACCTCCAGTACTTCACCGGGCAGCATGGTCTCGATCCTTTTTTTCGTTTTCACGATCGGCATCGGGCAAGCCAAACCTTTGCAGTCCAATATGTGATTGGCTGGTATTGCTGTTTGTTTGGTCATATGGCATACCTCCCCGTATTATTTTGCCTTCATGCCGTGATCTCCATTCTGGAGGCGGACTGAACTGATCTATACAGGCAATTCTCTGAATGTGGTGATTTGAGCGAGGTCGTCGCACGTATTGTAAATTACATATACCCCTATAGGTATTATATTAGGCTCCTGTTGACTCTTTGTCAATCCTTGTAGTGCTTTTTTGTGTATAGCCAAAAAGAAAACCTCCCGCAGGAGGTGTTTGTTTACATCTGGCTATCTAGCATTGTCGCCTTTTTAATTTCACGAGGCAGGGAACTTCGCCACAGCTCGTTTCGATCGAACCTAACCAGCCGTAAGCCTTATTTAACTTCCTCCAAAAACTGCCTCATTCTTTTTTGAATCGCATCCCGCACCACTCGAAAGCTGTTCATGATCGCTTCCTCCGACCCGGTCGCCTTGGCCGGGTCGTCGAAGCCCCAATGCTGTTTGACCACGTCACGATTGGAAATGACCGGGCAATGCTCGTCGGCATGGCCGCACAGCGTAATGACGTAATCCGCTCTATTCAGTATTTCAGGGTCAATGACATCTGAAGTCTGGCTGCTGATATCGATCCCCGCTTCTTGCATGACCTCCACTGCCCGAGGATTTAGCCCATGTGCCTCAAGCCCTGCGCTTTTTACTTCAAAACGATCTTTCCCCAATTCCTTCATCCAGCCTTCCGCCATCTGGCTACGACACGAATTCCCCGTGCAAAGAAAATACACAAGCGATTTTTCTTTCATAGAAGTCGACCCCTTTTACGAAATGATTTGCAACCATAGATACAGACCCATCAGGGTGATAAACAGCGTCGGTACCGTCAACACGATTCCGGTCTTAAAGTACTGGCCCCAAGTGATGCGCACCCCTTTGCGGGAAAGGACATGCAACCAGAGCAAGGTCGCTAGTGAACCAATCGGGGTGATCTTGGGACCCAGATCGCTGCCGATGACATTGGCGTATACGAGAGCTTCACGAATCACACCTGTCGTCTCCGTTTCCTGGATAGCCAATGCGCCAATCATTACAGTAGGCAGATTATTCATAATGGAGGAAAGAACAGCGGCCAAGAAACCCATACCGACTGTAGCTGCCCACAATCCTTGATGGGCAAATGTCTGGATCAGCTCCCCCAAGGTATCGGTAAGTCCTACATTGCGTAATCCGTACACGACAACATACATGCCGATCGAGAAAACGACGATGGACCAAGGAGCTTCCTTGATCACCTTTTTCGTAGCGATTACTTTGCTGCGTCGCGCATCCAGAACAAAGATGATCGCGGCGATCCCGATAATGAAGGATACAGGAACAGCAATGGATTCACTTGCCAGAAATCCGATGAACAGCAGCCCCAGAATCACCCAGGACAATCGAAAAAGCCGTAGATCCTTCAGCGCTTCACGCGGCTGCTTCAAGGTGGTGATATCGTAATGGGCGGGAATGCTCTTCCGATAAAAGAGGTAGAGAACGAGCAAGCTGGCCCCCAAAGAAAAAAGGTTAGGGACAATCATCCGGGACGCGTATTCCATAAAGCCGATCTCGAAATAATCTGCCGAAACGATATTGACCAGATTGCTGACGACCAGAGGCAATGAGGTCGTATCGGCAATAAACCCGCTCGCCATGATGAAAGGCAAAATCATATGGTCAGGAAACTTCAAGGCCCGTACCTGCGCCAACACAATCGGTGTCAAAATCAACGCTGTACCGTCATTGGTAAAAAAGGCGGATACTACCGCGCCCAGCAGCACCACGTAGACAAACATCAGCGTCCCGTTTCCTTTTGCCAGCCGTGCAATATGCAAGGCGGACCATTCAAAAAAACCGATCTCGTCCAGGATCAATGAAATCAGAATAATGGCTACGAACGCCAAAGTTGCATTCCAGACAATACCGGTCACAGTGATGACATCATCAAAGCTGACAACCCCAAACGCCAAAGCCAAAATCGCCCCGCCTGTTGCCGTCCAGCCGATGCCCAAGCCTTTAGGCTGCCAGATGACGAAGGTAATCGTCAAAGCAAATATGAGAAAAGCCAACCAAACCAACAACTTGATCTCTCCCAACTCTGTCTCTATTCACAGGTGACCAGGAGCCCCTGTTCAGCAAGCCTTTCAAATTCTGCGGAGTAATCAGGCAGATTCCCCAAGGCAAATCGAACCTGTTCCAAACGCTCATGATTCAAGGCGTAAAAAACCCACTGCCCCCTCCTCGTTTCCACCACAAGTCCCGCACTTTTTAAGCGACTCATATGCTTCGATACGGCTGGCTGTGAAATCCCGAAAATCGGGACCAGTTCACAAATACAGCAGTTGCGATGGCTCAACAAACCCACGATCTTCAGCCTGGTAGGATCAGCCAATGCCTTTAGAATGGTCACCAACTGATTGGAATCCATCTCGATGTCAATCCCTCCTTTCTCTTTTACTTCACAACCTAATAGTACTATAACTATATGGTTATTTAAATAAAAAATACAAAAAAACAAGTTGCAAAATGCAATCAAATGGCATATTGTGATGTTGAGGTGAATGAAAAGTATGGATGATCTACGCCAATTGTTTCAAGTGATGACACGCCGCTTCGGTTTTCTCAATAAAAACTGCTGTACTGCTGGGGGATGCGACATATCCCTGGTACAAAGCCATATTCTTTATGAAATCTCTCGCCAACGCCGTCCCTCCATGCAGCAAGTCGCCGAAACATTAGGTACGGATATCACTACATTTAGCCGTCAAATTCAATCCCTGATCAAAATGAATCTCGTGAAAAAAACGCCTGACCCGGAAGATCGCCGCGTATCCTTGCTATCGCTCACTCCGGAGGGAAACTATGTCACCGAGACGATCGATCAGCAGATGAAGCTGTATCTGGAAGAAGTGTTCTCGCACATGAACGCATTCGAAAAAGAAACGGTGATTCGCTCCATTCAATTGTTAAACGAGAGCATGGCGAAATCAGGAAAATGCTGCACTACTCCACTGGGGTAGTCTTCTATTTGATAAATACTTGCATTTTACAACCAAAAAGGGGGATACATATATGTTCATCACATGGCTTCAATCGTTTTTGTCCATCGCCTTTGAATTAACGATCTTGTTTATTGGCATTTCCTTTCTCATCAGCTTGCTTCAAGGCTTGATTCCCTATGAAAAAATAAATCGCTACCTGTCCGGTAACAACACCGTCCTTGGAGTCTTGGCTGCACTCCTGTTTGCTTTCATCACACCCTTTTGCTCCTGCTCCACCATTCCTGTAGTGGTCAATCTGTTGAATAAAAAGGTGCGCTTCGGTATCGTCATGGTCTTTCTATTCTCATCACCGGTTCTGGACCCGACGATTATCACGCTGATGGGAGCCATGCTCGGGATAAAAGTAGCTGTCGCTTACACTGTTATCACGTCGATCCTATCTGTCGCAATTGGTCTGACACTGGAAAAGCTGGGCTTTGAAAAAGCGGTCAAACAAGTGGTGATGACCGGGTACGAAGAAAAGACACAGCGATTCAGCTGGACGACTGCATGGGCGGAAACCTTCAGTATGATGAGGACCGTTTACCCGTACCTGATCGCCGGAGCTGCGATCGGTTCTGTCATCCACGGTGTCGTTCCCGCTGATTGGATTTCCTCCGTACTGGGTGGTGAGCAATGGTGGCTGGTTCCCATAGCTGCAGTGATCGGCATTCCCTTGTACATCCGGCTTTCCATGATGATCCCCATGTCGCAAATCCTGCTCGCCAAAGGAATGGCACTCGCTCCTGTCATGGCCTTGATGATTAGTTCCGCTGGAGCGAGCCTGCCTGAGATTGCATTGCTCGGCGCGATTTTCCAGAGACGACTGGTGGTGGCCTTTATCGTGTCTGTTCTGATCATGGCTACACTATCTGGCTACCTGTTTTATTTCTTGTAAAGGAGGTGAAAACAATGACAATCTGGAACCATCTATTGGGCAAGAAGCAAGACGCATGCTGCGACATCAAGATCGAAGATGTCCAAAGTGAAGAAAGCGCATGCTGCGAAGAATCAGAGCAAAATAACTGCTGCGAAAAGAACGAAATGTAGGCATTTGGAGGGAAGGTCATGCAGGAAATACGCATCCGTCACGCAGAGGCTCGTGATTTGGAACAAATTCGGCTCATCTACAACCAAGGTATCGAAGATCGCATCGCTACCCTGGAGCTGGATCAAAAAGACATGGTCTATATGACGAGCTGGTTTGGCGAGCATCAGGGGAGGTATTCGGTGCTGGTGGCTGAAATGGCTGATGTTGTGGTCGGCTGGGCTTCATTAAACCGCTATTCTCATCGCTGTGCGTACGACGGTGTAGCTGACCTTTCCATTTACGTGGAGCGCAGCTTCCGAGGTCATGGTGTCGGCCAGCATCTTCTGGAGCAGTTAGAAAAGAAAGCACATAGCCAAAGCTTTCACAAGATCGTTTTGTTTACCTTCGCCAAGAACCAGCTCGGGCAAGGCCTTTATCGAAAAAGAGGGTTTCGGGAAATTGGTATCTTTGAAAAGCAAGGAATACTCGACGGTCAGTACGTTGATGTCATGGCGATGGAAAAGGTACTGCGCGAATCCCTCCATGCCCAGTAATGGAATAAGAAGCCCTATGATTATCGTGTCGGAACATCCACACCATCATCATAGGGCTATTTTTTTACATTGTTTTCCCTGACTCGTCCTTATTGAGCTGACCCAGCCTTTTCTTGTACTTGGCATAGTAGATCAAAGTGAGAAACAGCAGCCACGGAACCCCTATAATCCACGATATATTCCAAAACTCCGTGTCTAAACCCATCGTGATGAGGATCGCAGCAATCAGCGCAATCCCGATGATTTGCAGGATCGGGAACAGCGGAGCGCGTACCGGAAGCTTTTCTCCACCGCTCAGCTCCCATTGCTTGCGGAATCTCAAGTGAGACAATAGCGTCAACAGCCAGACGTACAAGGCACCGAAAAGTGCGATACCAAACAGGTAGTTGTAGGCCAATGGGCTGATTTTGGAGATGAGCGCCGCTATAGCTACCCCTAGACTGGAGAGCAGGAGTGCGTTGATCGGCGTTCCGTTTTTGGACAGCCTGCCCAATGTATCAGGCGCGTACTGACTGCGAGAAAGAGAGAAGATCATCCGTGATGTCAAATACAGGTTGGTGTTCATACTGGATAGTGCTGCCGTCATGACGACAAAATTCATGATGCCGGCTGCAGCTGTAATGCCGACATGATCAAAGACAAGAACAAACGGACTTTGCGCGATTTCCTTCGCCCCTGCTTGAATCCATGGTACCACCGCAATCATAATGCTCATCGCAAGGAAGTAGAACACGATCAAGCGGAAAACCATCGTCCTCATGGCTCTCGGTACGGCCGAACGAGGATCTTTCGCCTCACCCGCTGTCACGGCAATCACCTCGACCCCGACGAAACTGAAAATGGCCATCAGTACAGCCATCCAGACCCCGCCAAAACCATGCGGCATGAACCCTTCATGCTTTGTAAAATTTTCAAAACCTACGGCTGGTGTACCAATTCCAAAGACAACGGCGATACCAAAAATAATGAACGCAATAATTGCAACCACTTTAATCATGGCAAACCAATACTCAAAGCTGCCGAAATTTTCAACAGAACGAGAGTTGACGTAGATCAGTGCGGCACCAAAACCAAGTGTCCAGATCCAGACGGGGATATCGGGAAACCAATAGGTCATATAAATCCCTACGGCGACTGCCTCTCCTCCGACAGCGATTACTTGTGCAGCCCAGTATGTCCAACGAGAAGTAAAGCCTGCCCAGCCACCGAGGTATTTTTCCGCGTAGACGCCAAACGAACCTGCTGTCGGATGCGCAACTGCCATTTCGGACAGACTGAACATCATGATGACCGCGATGAATGCTGCGATGACATAGCTGAGAATGACGGCAGGCCCCGCGTAACTGATCGCGATAGCACTTCCCATGAACAATCCTGTTCCTATCGCCCCACCCAAGCCAATCATTGTAAGCTGGCCTTTGGTAAGTCCTCTGTGCAGACCTGATTCACGTTCCATAAAGTTGTCTTTCAACCTGGTAACCCCCTTTGTTCGTTCCTAATTCCCAATATTTTGACTATTACGAGGTCACTTCTGCCTTTTCTCCGTAATCACCGCCTTTCCCTGACCACTTGGCGTAACAGACATCGATCGTTTTTCCCGCTATGAGGAGCGAGAGCAACGTATAGATGGAATGTAAAACATCTGTCGTCATCCACGAAGCGATGACAATCAGACTATTGATCGCAATCATGCCGCGTCCAATTGTAAAAGTCGGCCACACTTTATAAATCACAACACTAGCTATATCTACCCCGCCTGTCGTTCCTCCGCCCAGTAGAACAAGCGCAATTCCTACACCGCTGATAGCCCCGCCGAGTAAAGTTCCCGCAATCGGCTGATGCCAGCCAGGCAAGAACTCAAACAGGGACAGGAATAGCGACAGGCTGACCATGCCTCCCAGGCTTCGAATGACGAATTGTCTTCCCACGAACCGATAACCTAACAAAAACAACGGAATATTGAGCAAGAAGTAAATCAGTCCCAAAGAGAGAGGAAGAAGATAGCCAATCAGGATGGCTACCCCTCCCAACCCTGGGGTCATGATGTCATTGGGCTTCAGAAACAGATAGTAGGTAGAAGCCACAATCGCGGTCCCTATAAAGATCAAGCCCCATTCCAGCATTATCTTCTTTTTACGATTGGCCCCGCTCATCCAAATCCTCCTACAGTCTGACTGTCAGCTCAGCCAAAGCGTCAATCGCTGTCATCACTTCTTGCTCGGTATTGTAAAAATGGGGAGCGATGCGAATCACATCATTGCGGGCCGAAACGATGATTCCTCTTTCTCTCAAGAGAATCTCGGCTTTTGATGCTTCCGGAACATAGATAGCCGTATTGGATGCTTTCTGACTCCGATCATGGGGACTGACTACGGTGAGCCCTTTTTCCCCTGCGTATTGGACCGCTTTTTCAGACAGCTCTCCCAGATAGCTCTCGATTTTTTCGACTCCAATCTCATTGAGCAAGCGCAGTGCAGCATGAGCCGCATAACCATTGATCATCGGAGGAGTCCCCGTTTCAAAGCGACGCGCTCCTTGTGCGTAATCCAGGCATTTGATATCGAAGGCAAAAGGATTGGTACGGCCGAACCATCCAGTGACTGCAGGCTCCAGCTTCTCTGCTACTTCCTTTTTCACATACAGGAAGGCGATACCCGGAATGCCCAGCAAGTATTTTTGTGTCCCTGCCGCGAGAAAATCAATGTTTGCCGCCTTTACATCGATGTCTACACTTCCAGCCGACTGATAGGCGTCTACAAACAGGTAAGAGCCTTTTTCATGAACGATGGAGGCGATTTTTTGCAGATCCTGCTTAAATCCGTTGTAATACGAAACATGGGGAACGGAGGTAATCAGGGTCTGTTCACCGACGGCTTGGTTATAGTACGCTAACGGTATCATCTGATCCTGTGATGGAATAAATCGGACCTGTGCGCCTTTCCTTTCTTGGGCCTGCCACACGTGACCGATACTCGGAAAATCCATCTCCGTTGTGACGATCTGATTTCTTTGACCAGTGAAATCCAGGGCGCTCGCTACAGATGATGCGCTATCCGATACGGATGACAGAACCGCGATCTCTTCAGGTGAGGCGTTGATCAGCTTGGCAAACTGCTGCTTCGCTGCCTCTACTTCTTCCATCCAGCGCATCCAGTCCATCCCTGTGTATCGCAGCGTGTCCAAATAGGAATGAATCGCTTCCTCGACCTGTCGACTCAGTGCGCTTTGGGAGCAGCTGGACAGCATGATCTGTTCATTCAAAATCGGAAAATACGCTCGTTCTTTTGCAAATGGAAACACATTGATAACCCTCTTTCCTCACTGTTCATTTTGGTATGGAGTGATACAGACTATGATTTTGACTATTGATACCAAGAGCTCACCTTGGATGGAGAATCTCCCGTACGATTGGCAGGACGTTGCCCCTCTCGGACAAACCATCCTGCTGAAGAAGCATGAAATCATCTTTCATCAGGACGAACCTGCAGGGCACATCTATGTGGTCATGAGTGGGCGTATCCGCATGTTCTTCACCTCGCCTTCCGGAGACGAGAAAACAATTGCGATCGTAGGCAAGAATGGCTTGCTTGGTGAAAGCTGTCTTTTTGATCACCCGACCTACAACCACGCAGTCATCACTGCCAGCAAGGCTGCTCTCATCAAAATTCCGAAAGAGCGATTCCGGGAAGCCTGGAACCAAAACACGCTGCTCGCTCATCAGGCGCTGCGTTTTATCGACCTGAAAAATCACGTACTGATCTCCCATAGCATGCAGCTGAGTTTCTACTCCGCCACGCAGCGGATCTGTTACACGTTATTGCAGCTCGGCAGCACGTATGGGAAAGTCTCGGATGGAAAGCGCGTCATCACCGTGAAATTTACACACCAGGAGCTCGCCAACGTAGTCGGTACCTCGCGTGTGACGGTAGCCAATACGATGAAAGAATTGGAGCGTCAGCAGTTCCTGTCCAAAGAAAACGGGATGTACGTCATCGAAAAGGAGTCAGAATGGTACTCGTCCGTCTTGGTCAACATGCTGCTGTAGTACCCACGATACAAGAAGAGCAGCAGGACATTCAGTAAAGCATTTTACAGCTGCAATTATTTTTATACATTTCTGATAATTATAAAAACCGGTTGCCTCAAACAACCGGTCATACGAACCAACTCTTCACCCTTTATGAATATTTGTCACGGTTTCCTTGCTAAAGAAATACCGGAATATCACCAAAATCAAAGCCGTCATAACAATCAGCGCCAGGTAGATATTGCTGAAAACCGCCGCGTTTGCGTAAGGATTCCACGGAATCCAATACGTCGCAGCACCGTAATCGACAGCTTTGCTGTAAATGCCTGTTGAAACGGCACCAGATAGGAAACCAACCATCGAAAACAGGCCCATTCCTACCCCCGTTTGTTCCTTTGAGAGTGTTCGGGATATCGCATTGGACATCGAGATTTGTATGAACAGTTGACCCACCGTTCCAAAGATCAAAAAGAGCGCAACGAATACAGGCTCTATCCCCACAAAGACCGAAAGCAGCAGGAAACTGATCAGGTACAAGACCCTTCTAGCCAACAAAGCAGATACCACTGCAGCAGGTACCATCGCGAAGCCGATCCATCCCGCTTCCCGTTGATTGACTTCAGCCAAAAGCTGCGGCGTCAAAAATGGAAGTGAAAAGCCCATCCCCATTACCAATACGCATAATCCCAATCCGGCCGCATAGCGTTTGTTTTTCAATAGAGTCACTGGAACAAAAGGAGCGACTGTCACTGCGAGCAGCCCTCCGCCAAGCCACGATACGCGTCCGATCCCCTTGATGATTGTCCAAATGTTTGCGGAAGTACGGCAGGATAAACACGATAAATAACGGAATGCAGAACAGCCATCGCCAATGCACGACACTTACGACCAATGCCGCAATAACCGGACCAAGCGCGCCACCGACTGCCAATCCTGTAGCGGAAATTCCGAGCGCATGACCGCGTGTCTCTGGCGGAAAGCCTCGCCCTCCCTCCTGGGCATCGTTTTGCTGGGCGACAAAGCATTTCACTGCACGAGATAGCGGATGAACCTTTTGTCGAGTATAAGACGGGCCATCCCTTGCGAAAAACAAATGCCGACATCCTGGGGAGAGCGGGCATACAACCCAATATTGTTTGTGAGGTAGAAGAGCCTGCTGCCATGATGAGTCTCGTTCAAGCCTGGTTGGAAAAACGGTATCTTTCATTGGCTGCTCGCAAGTTACAAAGCTTTTTGGTGGAGTATTTTGCGGAAAATAATGAACGCGAACTCGGGGCGATTTAACGAAGAAACAGAAAGAGCCATCAACCCAAACATATGCCTGGTTGATGGCTCTTTCAACACGTATAAGGATGGCTCAAGCTGCATTTTCCAGCTTGTTTTTATACACGATTTTATTCCCGATCCGGCTGATCAGCTTCACGAAGAAGCCTACCAGAAAGGCGGAAATAATGGTCCCTTCACCCAGACCTTCGATTGATCCAAAAGCAACAAACGAAACCATCAAAGCGACCAGCACCAAGGTTCCATCAAACATCATTTTAACATTGCCAAACTCTTTCCCCACTTTATCGGCGATGACCTTTACCACACCTTCACCCGGGTTCAAAATCGTATTCGCCGCAATTTGCAGGTAGATCCCCAGTGCAAGAAGAATGCAACCGATCACCAACTCGACGATTTTGACGAAATACAAGGAAGGATCCAAGAACGAGAAAATCGCCATTCCCAAATCAATAAAAACGCCAAAGATCGGTCCCACAAGCAACTGCAGATACTGCTTCTTGGGAAATTTTTTGCCCACAATCATCAGTTCAATGAAAAAGAACAAGGTACATAACAGAAAAATAAGCGTTCCCATCGAAATGGGAAGCGTCATGCTCAACACGTACGGAACACTGGAAATCGGCGACGTCCCGAGGTTTGATTTCGTCACCAGCGCGATTCCAAGTCCCATAAAAAAAAGACCTGCCAGAAACACGATATATTGTCGAATTCGTTGCGGATTTTGAGTCTTCATTCGAGACATCTCTCCTTTCCTCTTAATGTGAATATTGGAAATGCTGGATCTGAACCTCCAGAACATGAAAATTTCTCTTTTTTGCCAATAAAAAAAAACGAAAGCATATTCTCGCCTACGGCAAAAATATGCTTTGCATCTCCTACAAAGCGGAGAGAGTGGGATTCGAACCCACGCACGCCTCACGACGCCTAACGCATTTCGAGTGCGTCCCCTTATGACCACTTGGGTATCTCTCCATATCGTTTATCGAAACATTATTTAATATAGCAAAACTTATGCTCAAATGCAAGTGTAAATCCCTGCCACCTCTTGATTTGAGCCTGCCAATAGGACAAACTAGTAAGAGTATGCAAAACGGGCATTTGCCTTGTCATTTTCTCCAAAGTAGAGCGAATCCGTACTCCCTAAAGTACATAAAAGAAACGAGGAACATAGATGAAACGTGAACGATTGGATAAAGTGCTCGCCAATATGGGTTTTGGCACACGCAAGGAAGTGAAAGCACTCGTAAAGAATAAGGTTGTAGTCGTAGACGGGAAAGTCGCGACTGATCCTGGTATGCACGTCATACCGGAAGAACAGGAGATCGTCGTTGATGGCGAGGAGCTCAACTACAAGCGGTGGGTCTACGTCATGCTGAACAAGCCCCCTGGAGTCGTTTCTGCGACGGAGGACAACCTGCATGAGACGGTTGTCGACTTGCTTCCGTACGAATGGGCGATCAAGGTGCATCCCGTGGGACGTCTGGATATCGACACCGAAGGGCTTCTGCTTTTGACCAACGATGGACAGTTCTCGCACAGCCTGCTTTCCCCCAAAAAGAAAGTGGAAAAAGAATACTTCGCTCGCATCGAAGGTCGCGTGACAGAGGAGCATGTCAAGGAGTTTGCCAAAGGTGTAGAGCTTGAGGATTTTACCACCATGCCGGCCACGCTTAACATCCTCTCTTCCGGAGAAACCTCGGAGATTCGCGTCACCATCATGGAGGGTAAATTTCACCAGGTAAAACGCATGTTTGCTGCCTTTGGCTTGCATGTCGCCTACCTGCAGCGCGTACGCATGGGTCCTATCCCACTCGATCCGAGCCTCGAGCTGGGCGAATACCGGGAGCTGACCGAAGAAGAGCTGGAAATGCTGCGCAATCACATTCAAAAATAACCAAGCAAAAACCGCCCAGGCGCATCTGCCGAGTTGCACCGGGCGGTTTTTCGTCACTTTTCAGGGAGAGCAGGCTGTCTTTTTTTTCGCAAGCCACGAAAAAAATCCTTCAGCAATTGCCCGCACTCTTCGGCAAGCACACCCTCTACTACCGGAACCTGATGATTAAAGCGAGGTTCCTCTAGCAAATTCATCAATGTCCCGGCACAACCTGCTTTGGGATCGACTGCGCCATATACCACCTGCTCGACCCTGCTTTGCACGATGGCTCCAGCGCACATCGGGCAGGGCTCCAGTGTGACGTACAAGGTGCAGCCGATCAGACGCCAGCCACCCAATCGTTCACTGGCCTCCCGAATCGCGATCATTTCGGCGTGGAGAGTAGGATCTTTGCGGGTTTCCCGCAGGTTGTAGCCTCGACCTACAATTTCCCCGTCGCGAACGATCACAGCGCCGATCGGTACCTCACCGATTGCAGCGGCCTTCTGTGCTTCCTCCATCGCAGCACGCATGTACGTTTCATGTGCCTGAAGTTCCATCACTTTTCTTTGAAGACTCCTTCAAAAACCGTTTCTTCCAGCGGACGGCGGGAGGATGGCTTTTCCCGCTCCTGGAAGGCTTCAGACAATGCTTCCTTTTCACCCTGATAGCCCACCGCGATCACGGCGTGGAGCTCATATTCAGCTGGAATACTCAGCACCTCGCGCGCTTTTTCCGGGTCAAAACCACCCATCGCATGCGTGACCAGACCCTGACGAGTGGCTTCCAGCGCCAGATATCCCCAAGCTGCTCCTGCGTCGAAAGCATGGGAGCGGAGATGAGTTTCACGCGAGCTGATCGTTTTGGACAAGACGAGAACGAGGACAGGTGCCTTTTCACACCATGCGCGATTGCCCTCCGCGATAAATGGATAGAAACGCTCTCTATCTTCTTGTGTACGGGCAAAAATAAAGCGCCAAGGCTGTTCGTTGCTACCAGATGGAGCCCAACGCGCCGCTTCAAACAAGCTGAACAGCACTTCATCTGGTACCGCGTCAGTTTTATAGGAACGCGGGGACCAACGATTCAAAAAGACAGGATCGATATCATGTCCTGCTTGTCGATTTTCTTGTACCTGGGGTAAATACACCTTCGTCATGCTTCGTGCCTCCTGATTTCATTTTTTCATACATCAATCGGGATAGGGAAAAGCTTATCTATAATAAGGAACATTCGTTCTTATTATCACTCAAGTGCCCAAACAGCCTGATGCTACACGCACCGCATGAGGCAAACTTTCTTCATAATTCATTGTAAAAAAAACTGTTATTTGTTTATTCATGAGCTTTTTTGTCCTTACCCGTTCACATACTCTCCGAGAGATTACATACATTAATGGTGTAAGGAAACTGGATGCAAGTGACAGTGAGCCTCGTTTTGGAGGGATGCGAGTGGGCTTATCTTCGACTAACAACCTGTTTGAATCTTTTCACAGCCCTACCAAAGGGCAATTAACCAAAGATGATGTGTTCTCCCTGATAGAACAGACCATCGCTTCCAATAAAGGCTCCTTCGAGATTATCGTGGGTGCCGATTCCCAGCTGAAAAGTCGCGGCACATTCTTTGCTCTGGTCATCACCGTCATTCGGCCCGGTCATGGCGGATCGTTCTTTTATCACAAGTTCCAGGAGCAGCGCTACTCCTCACTGCAGCAACGCATTTTTCAGGAAGCGGTCTACGCAGTAGGTTTAGCGACCGAAGTACGCCAATACCTTCGCGACCACGATCATGACACACCTGTCCGTCTCCATTTTGACATTGGTGCGAATGGACCTACTCGTAAGTTTATCCAGTCTCTACTCAGCTTAGCAGCATCGAATCAGTTTCGCGCAGAAATCAAGCCTCATTCCTTCTGTGCTTCCACCATTGCCGACAAGTTTACCCGGTAGCAATGGCCATACACACAGCGGAGCGCTGCCTTAGCGTAACCGCTATTTTTCTGTCA
Source organism: Brevibacillus invocatus (assembly GCF_003710915.1). Lineage (GTDB taxonomy): Bacteria > Bacillota > Bacilli > Brevibacillales > Brevibacillaceae > Brevibacillus > Brevibacillus invocatus. Next base: position 27,329 of record NZ_RHHR01000020.1, read on the forward strand.
TGTTCAAAGGATTCGTGATACCGTTCATGAAATCCTACTTTTTTAACCTACAGTAACTGTAAAACCTGCACTTTTCGTTCTTTAAGCTATGAACGTTGTACATTCATCTCTTCCCGTAATTTCTGCTCAAAAAGCAGCAGGCGAACCACAAAGTCGTCGCAAGCTGCCTTGCTTTGTGGCGCCATCATCTGAATTTCATACTCAATCGTCTTTTTCCAAATTTCCAGCTGTCGCAAATTTGCCTCATACGGCTTCACTGGTTTCACTCCTTACCTGCCTTCTGTCTTTATTTTGCTGTTTTAGCAAAACCGATGCGCATTAGAAAACTTGGCGATTGTAAAATAAATCCTGCAGGTCACACCCGAGCTTCCTGGCCAATATGGGCAAATGAATGGCTTTGAAAGCATACTCGCCCTTCTCATATTTTTGATAGGCAGAGGCGTTTTTGAAGCCCAAAAACTCTGCCATGTCCTGTTGAGTCCAACCACATTCCGCTCTCCGTTTGGCAATAAACGCAAGATTGATTACTTCCACTTCCATTTGCTATTCTCCCCCTCTTGTAAAAATAGCAAACTCCTAATTAAAGTCATCATATCGTTTCCATTTTAACAAAGTCAATACAATTTTTGTCATTTCGACAAACTTGTTTTTTCCGTTTTGGAAAATTGATAAAATAATATTGCCATAACGGAAAGGTGGTTCCAGCATGTCAGTGGTTGGTAAACGAATCAAATGGCTTCGCGAACAAAAAAAATGGTCCCAGCTCCAACTGGCTGAGAAGCTGGGGATTCATAATACGGTTCTGTCTCGTATCGAATCCGGCGAGAAAAAAGGTGTCGATTATTATCTTATCTCCCATGTAGCAGACATATTTGAAGTCTCAACAGATTTTCTTCACGGCAAAACGGACAACCCCGCTCCCTTTTGGCAACATGCATCCGTTCGAGAGACACAGGCACCCTTTTTTGATCTGCAAGGTTTGAACGAAAGTGATCTGGCAGAGATAAAAAATCACATCGAATACCTGAAATGGAAAAAGAAAACCCCTCAATGAGGGGTTTTATTCGTCTATGGATGCATGATCAGCGTCCAGCTCGATCCATTGCTGCGACCAGCTTTCAATTCCCTTCAAGACCGGCTCCAAAGCACGGCCTTTATCAGTCAGCGAATATTCTACGCGTACGGGTGCTGAATCCGTAAAAACTTGGCGATGCACAAGACCTTCCTTCTCCAAATCCTTCAAGCGTTCAGAGAGTAGCCTTCCGCTTACCGGCAAAGCTCCTTCCAAGGCACAAAATCGCTGAGGCCCGGAAAGCAATTGATACAATATGAGCCCCGTCCAGCGTTTGCCTAGTAGTTGCATGCCTTTTTCAAACCTGGGACAGAGGGAAGACTGTTTCATAAAATCACCTCATTCTCCTTCCAGTATACCGCTCTTTTATGATTCCTTCAAAACGTATGATGAGAATGGAGTGTAAATAACGAATCTTGTCTTCATCCACTAGGAATAGAGAGGGTTGACAACTCTAATTATTATTGTATACTTACTAACGAAAAGTAATCTTATTATTAAACATAAACAATTAGGAGGCCATTATGAATAGTCGTTTTGAATGGAGTGCTCTTATCCTACGCGTCATTGCAGGGATTACCTTTTTTATCCACGGAATTGCCAAGTTCCAGATGGGATTGGATAACGTGGTCGGATTCTTCGGCAGCATGAGTCTGCCAGCCTTTCTCGCATATGTGGTTACACTTCTGGAAACCATTGGCGGTCTTGCCCTGATTCTTGGATTGGGTACCCGCATCTTCTCTGGGCTGCTGGGTATTGTCATGGTAGGTGCCATCTTCACTGCAAAGCTTGGCGGTGGATTTATGGGAAATGGAACAGGCGCTGGATACGAGCTCGACCTCGCCCTGTTGGCTATGCTGGTTGCATTGGTTATCAGCGGTAGCTCGCTGTACAGTGTTGACCGGGTATTCTCCGGGAAAAAAGAAGCTGAATGAGATTGAGCTGTTAAAAAAGTTGTTAGCCAAAATTAGAGAGAATATTAACGCGGAGCTGCATGGATAAAAAATCTATCATCCGTGGGATAGGAGAGATTACATTGCAACGACAGCCCCTATGGCGTAGGGACTTCCTCAGTATTTGTCTCAGCAGTTTGTTTTTGTTCATCACGTATTACGCCTTGGTGGCTACACTGCCTGTCTACGTCATGGAGGTCTTGAATGGCGGTGATCGAGAAGCTCTCGTTTGCCTATAGTGGATTGCTATCTTTTATTCCTGTCTATGCGAAAGAACAAGGCATGGTGGAGACCTCCAGCTACTTCTTTGTGATTTATGCCATTATGATTGTCATTTCCCGCCCCTTTACCTCCTGAGCCAAGCACATAGTCCGGTCATGTTTTTGGTGGCGAGCGGCGTGATTGGACTCGGCTATGGTAGTGTTTTCCCCAGCTTTCAAGCCATCGCGATCAAATCCGCTCCAAACGAGCGCAGAGGATTGGCAACGGGTACCTACTTTCTTTTGCTTGATACCGGTATGGGGGTTGGCTCATTCGTACTGGGAATGATCGCATCGGCCATGAACTACAGCTTTATGTACGTCGTTTCGTATTATACCTTGCATCATCGGAGAGCTGTGATCAGGAAGAAACGAGAGGGCTTGCAGGTTTTGAACCAGCAAGGGTAATCGCTCCACGCAAACCAAAAAAGCTTCGTTCCCAAAGAGGAATGAAGCTTTTCATTTTTTGAAGCTATACATCGATTTTCCTTGCTTGCACAACGTCCTGATTCACCCGATTTCTCGGCGGCTCTCCCATTACTCCCTGGATCAGATTGGCCGCAGCCAGCTCAGCCATCCGTGTCCGAGTCTGAATGGACGCACTGCCGATGTGTGGCAGCGTGACCACATTGGGCAAAGTCAGAAGCGGATGATCAGGACTGACTGGTTCCTGCTCAAATACATCAATTCCCGCTGCCCAAATCTTGTTTTGTTTCAATGCCTCATACAAGGCTGCTTCATTTACAATGCCGCCACGTGCAGTATTGATGAGAATCGCCGAATTTTTCATCAAGGACAATTCTCTTTCCCCGATCAGGTTCCGGGTCTCTTCCGTATACGGTGTCATCACACAGACAAAATCGGATTCACGCAACAAGCTGTCTAGGTCGGCATACTCGATTCCCCATGTTTTTTCCGCTTCTTCCTTGCGACTGCGGTTGTGGTAGAGGATACGCATGTCAAAGCCTTTTGCCCGTTTTGCCAGCGATTCACCGATCCGACCCATACCAATGATCCCAAGTGTCGCCCCATAGATATCCTGACCGGTTAACAGCATCGGGGACCAAGTTTTCCAGCTTCCCTCGCGCAGAAAATCAGATGCTTCCACAATTCTACGTGCGGTGGCCATTAACAAGGCAAATGTCAAATCTGCAGTGGTTTCCGTCAGTACACCAGGAGTGTTGGTCACGAAGATGCCCTTTTCGGTGGCTGCGGTTACATCGATGTTGTTATAGCCAACAGCCATATTGCTGATGACTTTTAATTGCTTCGCTTTTTGCAATAGTGCCTCGTCGATCGTCTCCGTCAAGAGACAGAACAAACCGTCTATGTTTTCTATTTTTTCTTCCAATACAGCGCGTGGGACAGGTATGTCTTCCTCCTCCCACATCTCTACCTGACAGACTTCGCTGATCTTCTCCAACGTGCTATCGGGAATTCGTCTCGTAATATATACGCTTGGTCGCAAGGTACACCATCCTCTCTGGAAAATTTGCTATACGAACCGCTTCATGAACCGGATTATCTGCTCCACTCGCTCCTGTGCCCATCCTTCTGCCTGTTCCATGGCCTGCTCAAGGCTACATGGCTTAGGCACGATCGAAAACCCTGCTAGCAAACCAATCTCATCCATCTGATCACTGGTCAGCTCCATGCCTCCACAAATCGCGATAGTTGGTATCTGATAAGGCTTAGCTTTTTTACATACGCCAGCAATGACCTTGCCAGCCATCGTTTGCTCATCCAGCTTCCCTTCACCCGTGATGATCAGATCGGCTGCTTGTATTTTTTGCTCAAAATGAATCGCATCCATGACAAGCTCAATACCAGATTTGAATTCTGCATGAAGAAATGCTAATAACGCAGCCCCCATCCCGCCAGCAGCCCCGCTTCCTGGCAGATGACGCACGTCAATACCGAGTTGCTTTTCGACTACGTCAGCAAAGCGGGATAGCGCCATATCCAAACGCTGTACCATCTCTGGTGTAGCACCCTTTTGCGGTCCGAAGACAGCCGAAGCGCCATTGGCACCACATAATGGGTTGTTCACATCGCTGGCAATGGTAAAGGTAGACTCCTGCAGCCTTTTGTCCAGTCCGGAAAGATCCATGTATGAAAGCTTTTCGAGTGAAGCCCCGCCTTTCGGTAGCAAAACTCCATCCTGATCGTAGAAGGCAGCCCCCAACGCTTTCAACATGCCTGCACCACCGTCATTGGTAGCACTCCCGCCCAAACCAATGATGAATTTCCGATAGCCTGCGTTAAGGGCGTGTAATACCAGTTCTCCTGTTCCGAAGCTGCTTGTGATGAGCGGGTTTCTCTCATCGGGCTTCAATAGCGGAAGACCGGAAGCCTGGGCCATTTCGATAATCACAGTAGCATGGTCGCCAAGGATGCCATAGGCTGCACGAATGGGCCTTCCCAACGGGTCGTTTACCTGTACGAGTCTGGTTTCGCCTTGGGTCGAGTAAACCATATTGTCCACGGTTCCTTCCCCGCCATCTGCCAATGGGAGCTCGATCACATCAATCTTCGGGTCCGCGGCATGAATGCCCCTGCACACCGCAGCGCATAGGTCACGCGCAGATATGGAGCCTTTGAAGGAATCTGGTGCTACTACAATCTTCATTGCCTTCCCCCTCTTACTTCAAAATAGATGGCAGCCAGAGAGTTATCTGCGGTAAATAGGTTACCAACAGGATATCAATAATTAAAATCAAGTAAAACGGCAGCATCGATTTCATGATTTGTTCGATACGTAATCCGGCAATCTGGCAAGCGACGAATAAGTTCACGCCTATAGGTGGCGTAACCATGCCAACAGCCAGATTTACAATGATGATAATTCCAAAATGTATGGGATCAATGCCAAATTGCATCGCAACAGGAGTCAAAATTGGTGCAATAATGACAATGGATGCCCCTGTCTCGAGAAACATCCCGACCAACAGCAAGAGTAGATTGACGAGCAATAGGAAGACGATAGGACTGTCAGAAATAGAGACAAACCAGTTGGCGACAAGACTCGGAACCTTTTCTGCCGTAAGCACCCAACCGAGCAAACCCGCATTTCCGATAATGAGCATGATGACAGACGTCGATAAAACCGAGCTGCGCAGAATTTCCATCATTTTCGTCTGATTGATGGTACGGTAAACAAACAGACCGAGGACTAGCGCATATCCGACTGCAACAGCCGCTGCTTCCGTTGGCGTAAAAATCCCGCCATAGATTCCTCCGAGAATGATGACAGGCATCATCAAAGGCAATACCGCCTTTCGCAATGCGTCCCATCTTCCCTGCCAGCTCATCATTTTTGCTTCCGCCTCTTGCTCTTCGGCACTCAACACTAATTGACCGTAGCCATTTCGCTTGCTCACGAGATAGATCACCAGCATGAGTGAGAGGCTGATGAGAAGCCCAGGACCAATACCCGCCAAAAATAAATCTCCGATCGAGATCGCTGTTCCTGCACTCAATGCAAAGATGATCATAGGGATGGAGGGTGGAATGATGACACCCAGCTCACCTGAAACCGCCTGGACAGAGGTCGAAAATGGTTTCGGAAATCCTCGCTTGACCATAGCTGGGATGAGGATGCTGCCAATCGCTGCGGTCGTCGCGGCACTTGACCCGGAAATAGAGGCAAAAAACATCGCTGTCAATACGGTCACCATACCCAATCCACCCGTCATGCGACCCACAATCGAATTGGCCAGGTTGATCAAGCGTTGCGATATCCCGCTGTACTCCATAATGTTACCGGCAAGGATAAAGAACGGAATGGCCATCAACGGAAAGGAGTCAAGGGAGGAAAATACTCTCTGGATCACGACTTGCAAAGATATTCCGCTGTCCATCATGGCGAAGATACTGGCCAATCCCATGGAAAAGGCGACCGGAACACCTAGCGCAAACAGAATGAGCAAACTAGAGAATAAGATCCCCGCCATTCTTCTCCTCCCCTTTCTCTGTAAAGATTTCAATCAGGACAACCACGCTATTCAGAAATGCCAGAATCGCTCCGACCGGAATCGCAGCATAGGTCCAGGCAACAGGAATGTCCATCGCCCCTGTGCTTTGTCCCACCAGATTTGTCATGATTCCAAAGCCGTATTTGATCAGAATGAATAATAGAACGAGATTAATCAGGACAGTGATGACTTCCAGCACTTTTTTTACCTTTTTGGGGACAAGCTGCTGGATGATTTCAACAGAAATCAAAAGCCCTTTGCGTAAAGCGATCGCTGTTCCCAAAAATACAATCCAAATCATCAGGTAACGAGATAACTCCTCTGACCACACAAGTGGGTTTTTCAACACATAGCGAGCGAAAACCTGATATATCGTGAGCAGGGAAATCAATCCGAAGATGATGACAATCAGATTAAAAATCCAGAGGTTCATGCGATCTGCTACTGCAATTACATGTCTCATATGTCCTCCTCGTAACGTAGCATGCTTACATTCATTCTCAATCACCCCCGCATGTATCCATCCTTCATTACATACAGGGATCATCGAAAATTGCGGAGAGGAGGGGGAAAGGCTGCCCCTTCCCCCAATGTTCGTGTCTGTTTATTTGGCCGCCAGTACCTTTTCGTACAGTTCCTTGATTTCTGGGAATTGGTTGTCTACGAATCCTTCCAGCTTGGCCTGGAATGCTGCCAGATCGGGCTCAACCAAAGTCATGCCTTCCTCCTGCAGCTTGGTCAAAAACTCGCTGTTCCCCTTGTCTACTTGTTCGATAACATACTTTTTGGCTTGTCCATTTGCTGCTTCCATCAGAGCGTTTTGTTGTTCAGGACTTAGCGAATTGAATTTTTCACCGCTGATGACCATCGCGATCGGTTCACGAACGTGCTCCGTCTTGACCAGGAACTTGTTTACTTCACTAAATTTAGACGAATAGATCAGGGACAGCGGATTTTCCTGTCCGTCAATCACCCCTTGTTGAATGGCTGTGTACACCTCGCCAAATGCCATCGGAGTCGGTGCTGCCCCCAGCTGCTGGAAGGATTTTACAAACACAGGACTTTCCGGTACGCGAACCTTTAATCCACTCAGATCTTCAGGCACCTTCACTTCTTTGTTCACAGTCAGCCAACGAGCACCGCGGTCCCAATAAGTTAATACCTTATATCCCGATTGCTGTTCAATCGTAGCAGATATCTCTTTACCTACTTCACCGTCATACACCTTGTTAAAATGCTCTTGATTGTCAAACATGAAAGGTACTGTAAAAATCTTCGCAGCATCAGAGGAACCGGACAGAACACCCGCACCCCCGATCCAAATATCAGCTGTGCCTACCTTCAACCCTTCAAGAAGGTCCTTGTCTTTCCCTAATGTTCCATCGCCAAATACTTCAATTTTGACGGAACCATTTGAGAGCTTTTCCACTTCCGCTGCAAACTGCTCTACCGCTTGTGAATGGATTTCGGCGGATGTCCAGACATGGCCCAATTTCAGCTTCACCGCAGCAGCAGTCTCCGCCGGTTTACTTTCACCCGCTGCCTGCTGGCTGCCCCCTCCATTCGTTGCTGGTGATGAAGAACAACCAACCAGCAAAGACATTGCTACTGAAAAAACACCTGCTGCTTTCATCCACTTCTTCATATCTATCTCTCCCCCATTTTTCGATTAATCGTATTGGAAGTACACGACCTTCAATTCTGTAAAGAAATCTTTGTTGGTACTGCCAATCGAATAAGCGCCGAACCCGGATTGTTTTACACCACCGAATGGCATATAAGCTGCACTGGCTGTACCGTGATTAATATGAACCATCCCGCTCTCGATCTGTTCAGCAAAACGATATGCGGATGAAAGGTTATCCGTAAAGACAGATGCGGCAAGCCCATACTCGACAGAATTGGCGATCTCAAACGCTTCCTTCTCATCTTCAACCGCAATGACGCTCAATACCGGCCCGAAAATCTCTTCCTTGGCGATTCTCATATCCGGAGTCACCTGGTCAAACAAGGCGGGTGTCATGTAACTGCCATGCGCATACTCACCTTCCGAAAGAATCTCTCCGCCCGCGAGCAGACGTGCTCCTTCTTCCTTGCCGATTCGCAGATACTCTTGAACAGAATCGAGATGGCTTTTGTTAACGAGTGGTCCCATGTTGGCCTTCTGTTCCCAGGCAGGACCTACTGTGATCAGTCGGATTTCTTCCAATAATGCCTTTGTTAAAGCTTCGGCCTGTTCTTTCAGTACAATGACCCGGCTGATTGCCGTACAACGTTGACCGCTGCAAGCAAAAGCCGCACCGACAATCTGCTTTGCTGCATTTTCCAGATTGGCATAATCGAGCACGACTGCCGGATTTTTCCCGCCTAACTCCAACTGGGTTCGCACCAACCGTTTGGCAGCGATTTCATGGATCGCCACTCCTTGCTTGGTCGATCCTGTAAAGCTGATCCCTTTTACCAGCGGGTGTTTTACAAGCGGATCTCCCACTTTCGACCCGCTGCCAATCACCAGATTGACGACGCCTTTTGGCACCCCCGCTTCGGCAAGCAGCGAAAACAGCTTGGTCGTTGCCCACGGTGTATTTGAAGCCGGTTTGAATACAACGGTGCATCCGTAGGCGAGAGCAGGTGCTATTTTTCGAACAGGTGTGACAACAGGGAAATTCCACGGAGCGATGGCGGCAATGACTCCGATCGGCTGGCGTATCGTCGAATTCCACACGTGAGTCCGCTCACCGGGTAGAGTCTCTCCGTCCATGCGAATCGCATCCCCTGCTGCAAAGCGAGTTTCCTTGGCAGCACGAGCAACCTCTCCGCGAGATTCCGCCAGTGCTTTTCCCTGCTCAGCCGACAGCATGTAAGCCAGTTCGTCGATATCCCGCTCCAGCAAATCGGCAAACTTCATCAGGATCGCACCACGATCTGGCGCAGGCATTTTCGACCAGGATTTGAACGCTTCGTTGGCTGCTACAACAGCTGCATCTACATCGGTCTCTGTAGAATCCGGAAAATAACCGAGCAACTGCGATTTGCGGGCTGTGTGGTACAGTGGAACTGCTTTTCCATTGCTGCTGTCAACCCATTGTCCATTGATGTAATTCCCGTACGTTTTCCCCGCGTGTTGGTCCAGCCAAGTCAGCATGTCGTGTTGAGACACTGCAATTTCCCCTTTCCAGCTTTTCTAGTATGAAAATGATCAAACTTTCCTTTAATCCTTTTTCATGGCTGCTCTGCAGATTTGCTTCAGGTCTTCCAAGGTCGGTTTGCGTGGATTGACGGGAACATTGCCTGACAGCATGGCTTCTTCGGCAATAAAACCGAGGTGCTCTTCCTTCAGTCCGTAGTCTGAAAGCGTCTGCGTGATCCCGACATCCTGTTTCAACTGTCGAATCGCCACGACGGAACGCTCTGCGGCTTCCCGGTCACTGAGATGCTCGACCTTCTCCCCAAAAATCGATGCGATTTCCGCAAACTTCTCCAAATTGCCAATCAGGTTAAATTGCATGACTTCTGGCAGTAGAATGGCGTTTACCGTGCCATGAGGAATCTTGAAATGAGCCCCAAGCGGAATGGCCAAAGCATGAGCAAGTCCCAAGCGAGTTGAGTTAAAGGCCATCGCTGCAATCAGGCTGGCGAGCAGCATATCGTGACGCGCCTGCAGGTTATCCCCTGCAACGACCGCTACACGCAAGCTTTTCGCAATCATTTTCATCGCCTGAATGGACATCCCCTCGGAGATGGGCTGAGTCGCTTTATTCACATAAGACTCGAGAGCATGCGTCAAGGCATCCATCCCTGTTGCTGCGGTCACGTGCGACGGCAAGCTGATTGTCAGTTCAGGGTCGCAAAGCGCCAGTGTCGGACAGTTGTATGTACTGCCAACGCTCAATTTCACATTTTCTTTCTTGTCCGACAGTACAGACCAGATCGTCAGCTCGCTTCCCGTCCCTGCTGTAGTAGGCACGGCAATGACCGGAGCGGCTTGATGGAGTACCTTGTTGATGCCGACATAATCACGGATATGCCCAGGGTTCGTCAGCATCGTTCCGATCGCTTTGGCTGTATCCAGCGAACTGCCGCCTCCCACCCCTACGACGAGGTTGCAGCCTTCCGCTTTGGCTATGTCAGTTCCCTTTTCTACCGAGGAAATGTCCGGATCAGCTTCGATCTCTGAAAAAATCACATAGGGAATGTCAGCCTCTTTCAATGGTTCTTCCAATCGCTCGACGACACCGGCAGAGACTACACCCGGGTCTGCTACGATCAGTACCTTGTTGCCTCCCAAGGCCTTCACATGGTCTGCAAGCGAACGAATGGAACCGTTTCCAAATTCGATGGCTGTTGGAATTTCATATCGGAATACGCGATTTAGTTGCATGGATGAACCCCCTGTTATTTCGCCTTTTCAAATTCTGCTAGTGCCAAATCGACTCCGTAAGTCTTTCCGATTGCTGTGAGTTCCTCGACTACTTTTGGTTGTAGTTCGATTCCAAATTCTTTACGCTCTAGGCTGCGACGGTGTTCCAACTCGCCAGGAATCAAGATTTCCTGTACCCCAGGTGCTTTCGGTTCTTGCTTGATCTCCTGGATATACTGATCCATCCGCGCTTTAAACTGCTCGACAGGAATGAACCGATTGATGTCTACCGCGATGAAAACATGGCCGACGTTTTGTGACTCCTCCCAGTTTTCGTACATATTATTGACGTATTTGCCAAATCCGGCCCCTGTTAAGACACCCGATAAAATATCGATAAACATGGAGATCGCGTAGCCTTTCGGACCCCCTACCGGTAAAACAGATCCTTCCAGAGCAGCTTCGGCATCCGTTGTAGGATTTCCATCTTTATCGATGGCCCAGCCCAATGGGATTGGCTCCCCTTTTTGTGCAGAAACGATAATTTTACCTCGCGCTACCACACTTGTCGCCATATCCAGAATAAAGGGCAGCTCTTTTCCACTTGGGACACCGACTGCAAGTGGATTGGTTCCAATGAAAGGCCTTACCCCGCCAGTTGGAGGCATCGTCTGTGAGGCGTTGGACATGACCAGCAAAATCATATCCTGCTCGATAGCCTTCATGACATAATAAGCTCCGGTGCCAAAATGATTGGAGCCTTTTACACCGACAAATGCAGCACCGTGCTTCTTGGCTTTTTCCAATGCCAAATCCAATGCCTTCGTGCCGATCACAGAGCCAAAGTTGTTCTGGCCATCTACCAAAATGGTCGCTTCGCTCTCGTTCACCTTCTCCACGGCAGCAAAGGGGTCAATCATACCTGCTTCGATGCGCTTTAGGTAGATCGCCGTCCGCACCACTCCGTGCGATTCCACTCCTCGCAAATCTGCCTGAACCAGAGAATCGGCCACAATCGCTGCCGACTGTGCGGGTACACCCGCTTTGATAAATACCTGCTCACAAAAATGTTGTAGTCCTTCCCAGCTGTATCTACTCGGTAATGCCAACAAATTCACAGCCCTTCTGCTTTAATGTCTCATCCACCCATGTACGATCTACGGTTCCGTCTGCAATAGAGGCAAGAATGGCTTCTTCCTTTGCTTGTTGAGCTTTGACCAGCGCCAGAACCTCTTCAGCCAAATCCGCTGGAACGACAGCTAGTCCATCTTCATCACCAACGATGATATCCCCGGGATGCACGACCATTCCTCCTACCGAGACAGGAACATTAATCTCTCCTGGGCCGTCTTTATAGGGTCCACGGTGGGTCACTCCTCTTGCATATACCGGGAACACGTCCTGTTTAAAGGCTTCGGTATCGCGGATTGCCCCATCTACCACAAATCCGCTCACCCCGTTTTTCTGAGCGATTCGAAGCATGATCTCTCCGACAATCGCGTTCGTCAAATCACCACCTGCATCGACGACAATGACATCTCCAGCTTCGGCCATGTCGATCGCCTTGTGCACCATCAGGTTGTCGCCTGGTCGAGTTTTTACGGTTAGAGCAGTCCCGACCAGCTTTCCTTCTTTATGATAGGGCGTTAATCCGGCAGCCACGCCATGCATCCTATTGAGGTTATCGCTGATATGAGGAGTAACTACGTGCCGATATTGTTCTACAAGCTCCTTTGCAGGGCGCTTGCTGATTGGAAATATTCGAAAGCCGATGTTCGCCATGATGATTCCTCCTACTTCGTCCCGCAAGAGCGACGAATAATCAAATTGGGTTCCAGCAAAGTTGTTTTGGGTTTTACAGGCCGCTTTGCCTGAATGCGCTTGATTAGACTTTTTACCGCGATCTCTCCCATTTCATAGGCTGGTTGATTGACCGTTGTCAGCGGAGGATCCAAATGCTTCGACCAGACCGTCTCGTCGTAGCCTATGAGCGAAATATCTTGGGGCACGCGCAGGTTTTGTTCCTTGATGGCTTCGAGGATTTCCAGCGTCATCATGTTGTTAGTAGAAAAAATCGCATCTACTTCTGGTGATTGTGCAAGCAGCTCCTTGGTGGCTTCTTTCACAATCCCTTTTTTCTCTGGCAAAATCCGTATCAGCGAATCACGCACAGCCAAGCCATTGCGAACCAAGCCCTGCTTGTATCCTTCAATCCGTTCGAGTCTCGGACTTACGCCTTCAGGAGGGTACACCATGATCGCGATATTTTTTCGACCATTTTTGCACAGCTGATCAATGGCCAGCGTAGCACCCATCACATTGTCCACGACAACGGTATCCAGCTCCAGCTCCGCCACTTTGCGGTTGACCGCCACAACGGGATATTTATTGCCAATCAAAGACTCGTACAAGGCAAAATTTTTCATCGTCGGGTTGATAATGATCCCGTCGACCTGCCTCATCTGTAGTCCCCTGATGTACTCTTCCTCCAATTGAGGATCGTCATTGGAGTTGCAAATCATCAAACTGTAGCCCAGAGCACGACAAGCGTCCTCCACACCCTCCAACACCCTGGTCCAGTACGGGTTTTGCAAATTGGACAAAATGATTCCCAGTACGTTTGTCCGCATCTGCTTTAATCCTCTAGCCAAAGCATTTGGGCGATAATCCAATTCACGAATCACTTCCAATACGCGTTTCTTTGTTTCTTCTGTTGCATGTTCGAAGTGACCGTTTAGAATTCTGGAGACCGTAGTCTTGGATACCCCAGCCTTTTTTGCCACATCATCAATCGTTACTTTCATTAATCAGTTCCTCTTTTCCATATTTCTTTGAGAAATAAAGGATTCATTCGTATTAGAAGTTTTGGAAACCGTTTTTGGAAATCGGTTTCGTGAATCGGTTAACTAGATATTAACAGCCCAATAAAGCGATTTCAATATGTATTTTTTGAATTAGCAGAATCTTATTTCACAGCTTGTAGTGGTTGGGCCTTTCGAAAAAATAGAAAAAACCGCGCAATCACGCGGCTTTCCAATGGCGTCCCCGAGAGGATTCGAACCTCCGACCTACAGTTTAGGAAACCGTTGCTCTATCCTGCTGAGCTACGGGGACAGATTTTCTTTTGTACACTCTCCATTATAAAAAGAGTATCGCCATTTGGCAAATGGAGGACCAGGGCAAACAAGCCCTGATCCTCCTCTTTTTTTCCGAATTAATGATGAGTAAATTGCTCTTCCTCTGTCGAGCCGCTCAAAGCTGTGGTCGAAGAGTTCCCGCCAGCGATTACCTGTGCGATCTCATCGAAATACCCGGTACCTACCTCGCGCTGATGACGCGTAGCCGTGTAGCCGTACACTTCGCTCGCAAATTCTGCCTGCTGCAGCTCAGAGTATGCCGCCATGCCGCGATCACGGTAGTTGCGAGCCAGCTCAAACATGCCGTAATTGAGGGCATGGAAGCCTGCGAGGGTGACGAACTGAAATTTGTAACCCATCTCGCCCAGCTCCTCCTGGAAGCGAGCGATGGATGCGTCATCCAGCTTTTTCTTCCAATTGAATGACGGAGAGCAGTTGTAAGCCAGCATTTTACCCGGGAAATTTGCATGAATCGCCTCGGCAAAGCGACGCGCCTCCTCGAGATTCGGCTCCGCAGTCTCGCACCAGATGAGATCAGCGTAAGGCGCATAAGCCAAACCGCGTGCGATAGCAGCATCCAGCCCGCCACGTAGACGGAAAAAGCCTTCTGGTGTACGTTCTCCTGTGAGAAACGGCTGATCCTGCTCATCGATGTCGCTCGTGATAAGGAAAGCACCATTCGCATCTGTACGTGCTACAATGATGGTCGGAACGCCCATCACATCGGCTGCAAATCGAGCAGAAATCAGGTTGCGAACAGCTGCCTGAGTCGGGATCAGCACCTTGCCGCCCATATGTCCGCATTTTTTCTCGGAAGCCAGCTGATCCTCAAAATGAACACCTGCTGCACCCGCTTCAATCATGCCTTTCATCAGCTCAAAGACGTTGAGCGGTCCACCAAATCCGGCTTCCGCATCTGCGACGATCGGTGCGAACCAATGCGTGTCAGAGCCTCCCTCGGATTGATCGATCTGATCGGCCCGTTGCAAAGCCTGATTAATTCTTTTAACTACCTGCGGCACACTGTTGGCAGGATACAAGCTCTGGTCCGGATACATTTGTCCAGCCAGGTTGGCATCAGCTGCGACTTGCCAGCCGCTCAGGTAGATTGCTTTCAACCCTGCTTTTACCTGCTGGATCGCTTGATTCCCGGTCAATGCCCCCAGCGCCTTGATATGATGTTCGGTATGAAGCAAGCTCCACAATCTTTCCGCACCTAGTCGTGCCAAGGTATGCTCTACCTGCACCGTACCACGCAATCGTACGACATCTTCGGCCGAATAGCTGCGCGTGATTCCTTGAAAACGTTCCGTTTGCCAATATTGCTCCACTTGTTGAATCGCTTCCTGCTTGTTGATTTTCGTCATTTTCATTTCCTCCACCCATGTTTTTATATTTAAGCTAAATAGCGATAACCCGGTATGGTTAAAAACTCTTCAAACGTATCCTCTGTCACCAGTCTCAGGAACAGCTCTCCTGCCAACGGGAACTGGCTATGCTGATACTTTTCCTCACCCAGCTCCTGCTTCAAAAGAAGCATTTCCTCACTCGTCCACTGCTTTACCAGCGCGATCGTGATTTTGCGGCCATCCGATAAAACTCCTTTATCATGGCGAATCCATTGCCAAACCTGCGCGCGGGAGATTTCGGCTGTCGCAGCATCCTCCATCAGATTGCGGATCGGCACCGCTCCTGATCCGCGCAGCCACGCCTCGATATACTGGATGCCGACACTGATATTCGTGCGGACCCCTTCTTCCGTAATCTCCCCAGCTGGGACAGCCAGCAGATGCTCCGCAGACACTTGCACGTCCTCGCGTTTGTACCAGATCTGATTGGGCTCTCGCATCAGACGATTGAATACCTCCATCGCGACGGGCACCAATCCCGGATGCGCAACCCATGTGCCGTCGTGTCCGTCGTATGCTTCCCGCTCCTTGTCAGCACGTACCTTGGCCAAGGCCTCCTCATTTTTGACCGGGTCGTTCTTGACCGGAATCTGCGCGGCCATTCCGCCGATGCAAGGAGCCATTCGCTTGTGGCACGTCCTTACCGCCAAGGTGGTATAGGCCTTCATGAATGGTACCGTCATCGTCACCTGTGCACGATCCGGCAGTATCACGTCGGGTTGATTTCTCAGCTTTTTGATATAGCTGAAGATGTAATCCCATCGGCCGCAATTGAGTCCAGCGCTGTGCTCGCGCAGCTCATACAAGATCTCATCCATTTCAAAGGCAGCCATAATGGTCTCAATGAGGACGGTTGCCCGAATCGTACCCCGGGGGATATTTAATTCCTCCTGCGCAAACAAGAAAACATCATTCCAGAGTCGAGCTTCCAAATGACTCTCCAGCTTCGGCAAATAGAAATACGGGGCAGTCCCGTTCGCCAAAAGAGCTTGAACATTGTGATAAAAATAGAGGCCAAAATCCACGAAACTGGCAGAAACCGGCTTTTGATCGAGCAGGATGTGTTTTTCCTCCATGTGCAAACCTCGCGGGCGTATCTTCAGTACAGCAATCTTCTCATTCAGCATGTATTTTTTGTTTTCCGGGCTGGTGTAGGAAATATTGCGTCTTACCGCATCCTTCATGTTGATTTGGCCTTGGACCGTGTTCACCCACGTAGGAGAGTTGGCATCCTCAAAATCAGCCATGAACAGACGTGCTCCGGAGTTCAGGGCATTGATGACCATTTTGCGGTCGCCTGCAGGACCGGTAATCTCCACCCTTCGATCCAACAAATCCATCGGCAGAGGTGCCACCGTCCATTCTCCTTTGCGAATATGCGCCGTCTCCGGCAGAAAATCAGGCAATTCCCCTTCATCAATCTGCGCTTGTCGCTCCTCGCGTCTAGCTAACAGCTCCAGTCGACGATCCCCAAACTTTTGTTCCAGCTTGACGATGAACTGAAGCGCTTCCGGTGTCAAAATTTCCTCATACCCTGGCAGAATCTCTGCATCAATCTCCATTGGAGATGGGTTCGTTGGTATTGTAGTCAAGCAAAGCCCCTCCTTTTCCTACCCAGCTTTATTATGGTACAGATTGCAAATTAATTAGTTATTATAGTACAGATCAAGCAAAAAAAATGGGCTACTCTATGCTGCCACTACCGCTGCAATGGCTACAGCAAACATGCCCGTCACCCAGACAATGGCGACATGTCGTGCCATTCGCCTCGATACCGACTCCTTCACAACGTGTGCAATCCTGTTCACCGTTTCCATCACACCTGTAGCAATTCATTCCCCATTCCTCCTATTTCTGTATTAAAACAATATTCTTAACTTTTGAAGTTATTATATAACAGGGAATATAACAGTGCAACAACAATTTTTAAATTTTTTCAACTGTACTAGTACAAAAGAAAACAACTCTGTTCCAAATGGATCAGAGCTGTTTGTTTTATTGGACAACGCTTATTTCGGGGCGATTTTCTCCAAGTCGCCCATATACGGACGCAGTGCTTCTGGGATCGTAATGGAACCATCTGCTTCCTGGTAGTTCTCCAGAATTGCAGCTACCGTACGGCCAATCGCCAATCCCGAACCGTTCAAGGTATGAACGAATTCTGGCTTGCTCTTGGTATCGCGGCGGAAACGAATGTTAGCGCGTCGTGCTTGGAAAGCCTCGAAGTTGGAGCAAGACGAAATTTCGCGATACGTGTTGTTGCTTGGAATCCATACTTCCAAATCGAATTTTTTCGCAGCAGTGAAACCGAGATCGCCTGTGCACATACTCAATACACGATAAGGCAGGCCCAAGAGCTGCAATACCTTCTCCGCGTTCTTCACCAGCTTATCCAATTCGTCATAGGAATCCTCGGGTTTGACGAACTTCACCATCTCTACTTTGTTAAACTGGTGCTGACGGATCAGACCGCGAGTATCACGACCTGCAGAGCCCGCTTCCGAACGGAAACATGCACTATATGCGGCATAATAGAGCGGCAAATCAGCTCCGTCGAGGATTTCATCACGGTGCATGTTGGTGACAGGCACCTCCGCTGTTGGAATCAGGAAATAATCAGGTCCATCCAGTTTGAATGCATCCTCTTCAAACTTCGGCAATTGCCCTGTTCCTGTCATGCTGGCACGATTGACGATGTAGGGCGGAAGAATTTCCTCATATCCGTGCTCCGTGGTATGCAGATCGAGCATGAAGCTGATCAATGCACGCTCCAAACGCGCTCCCAAGCCTTTGTAAAAGACAAAACGACTGCCTGTTACTTTGGCTGCAGTTTCAAAATCGAGAATGCCAGCTTGTGTAGCCAGATCCCAGTGTGCTTTGGCTTCAAAGCCAAAATCACGAGGTTCGCCCCATGTCCAGGCTACGATGTTATCGTCTTCAGAAGTACCAATTGGTGTGCTCTCATGTGGCAGGTTGGGCAGACTGAGCAGGATTTCTTCCTGCTGCTCATCCAGTTGACGCAATTCTTCGTCCAGAACCTTGATGCGCTCGTTTACTTCCTTCATTTCAGCGATCAGGCTATCAGCATTTTCCTTGTTGCGTTTCATTACCGCGACCTGCTCGGAGACCGTGTTTCTTTTATTTTTCAAGGTTTCGGCTTCCTGAATCACTTGGCGGCGCTTCTCATCCACTTCGGCAAACTGATCCAGAGCGGAGATATCTTCATTACGAGCGGACAAACGGCGCTTAACTTCCTCCAGGTCTTGTCGTAAAACTTTTACGTCCAGCATTTCGAATCCCTCCAAATCAACTTCAAATAAAAACAAAAAACACCCGTCCCCTGGTAAGGGACGAGTGTTGTATACCCGCGTTGCCACCCTCGTTGACAGATGCATCGTACCCAAAACATCTGTCCACTCTTCCGTCGTAACGGGACGGTTCCGGACAAGTTCATCCTTGTCACTCCGAGATGGATTCCTTCGCATGCTGGATCGGTTTGCACCACCCACCGACTCTCTAGACCAGACCTTGCGGAGTACTTGTTCTCATCAGCGTGTTTGCACATTTAACAACTTCTAACTTCTATTGTTAACTGTACTACAGGTTCTATACCTGTGTAAAGAGTCGCTGTCTACCACGATTCGGAGTATGAAACCTATTTTGATTCCTTCACCATATCGAGAAAATACTTGTGCAAGCGCGTATCCTCGGTCAATTCGGGATGAAAGGCTGCTGCCAGATATTGTCCGACACGCGCTGCAACGATTTTATCCTCGTACTTTGCCAATACCTGACCAGCTTCTCCTACCTCCATCAGGTAGGGAGCCCGGATAAACACCGCTGGATAATCAGCAGCAACTCCCGCTACGGGCAAGTTGACTTCAAAGCTGTCTTTTTGCCGACCAAAGGCATTGCGCGCTACCTTGATATCCATCAAACCGAGGTGTGCTTCCTGCTGTCCTTCTATTTGCTTGGCCAACAGGATCGCGCCTGCGCATGTACCGAAGATCGGCTTTCCCGCTTCTCCAAACGCACGAATCGCTTCCATCCATCCGTATTGGTGCATGAGCTTGCTGATCGTCGTGCTTTCTCCACCGGGAATCACCAGGCCGTCCAGGTCGTGGAGCTCCTCTACCTTTTTAACAGCAACGGCTGTAGCTCCCACAGCTTCGAGTAAACGTAGATGTTCGACTACTGCACCTTGCAGGGCAAGTACGCCTATTTTCATCGCGATCACCTTACCAGCCGCGCTCTTGCATGCGGTCTGCTTCACGGATTTTGGAGATTTCGATTCCTTGCATCGGGCTTCCCAAGCCTTTCGATACACGAGCAATCAGTTCGTAATCGGTGTAGTGAGTGGTTGCCTCTACGATTGCACGGGCAAATTTCTCTGGATTTTCCGATTTGAAGATTCCAGATCCTACAAACACACCATCGGATCCGAGCTGCATCATCAACGCTGCGTCTGCAGGTGTAGCGACTCCACCAGCGGCAAAGTTGACGACTGGTAGCTTTCCGTTCTTGTGCACATACTCCAGCAGGTCATATGGCGCTCCCAGATTTTTCGCTTCTGCCATCAATTCATCGTAGGACATCGCTTGTACTTTGCGGATTTGCGCCATCATCGTGCGCATGTGACGTACGGCTTCTACGATGTTCCCTGTACCTGGCTCGCCTTTGGTACGAATCATGGATGCACCTTCACCGATTCGGCGCAGCGCTTCACCCAGATCACGGGCACCACATACAAACGGAACAGTAAAATCCTTTTTATTAATATGGTACAAGTCGTCTGCTGGGGTCAGTACTTCGCTCTCATCGAGGTAGTCTACGCCCAAGGACTCCAAAACACGCGCTTCCACAAAATGGCCAATACGGGCTTTTGCCATGACAGGTATCGAAACAGCTTTCAGCACATCCTCGACGATGCTCAAGTCAGCCATACGCGCTACGCCGCCCGCAGCACGAATGTCGGAAGGAACACGCTCCAATGCCATAACAGCTACAGCACCAGCTGCTTCCGCAATTTTTGCCTGTTCTGCATTCACGACGTCCATGATGACGCCGCCTTTTTGCATTTCTGCCATTCCCTTTTTCACGCGGTCCGTTCCTACTTGTACCATGCTATTTCCCCCTACGTCATAAAAGTGATAACACCACAACTGTTATGTGGTGTTATGGTTGAGTTACGCTCATTGTAAACCAAAGCGCAGAGGGAAACAACACTTTATTTATTTTCCACTACTGAACAAGCCGCTGAAAAATTGGATGATACTGCGGAAAAACAGGCGAATCCAGCTCGCTTCTTCCACTTCCTGAGCAGCTACAACATCGTAGGATGCCTTCTGCATGTCTTCGGCCTGTAGATAATCCGACTCTTTCACACCTTCTTCATTCAAAACTAATTTTCCGACTACCTGGTCCTTCGCAATGGGGGCAGATAGCTCAGAGAAGGAAACGGTTGGTGTAAATTTTGGTTCTGTCCCAATTTTGGTGAGTACTTTTACTTCGTTACCTGTTACAACCGGTACAGTCAACTCAACGCCATTTTTGAGTGGTGCAGTATCAAAACCGGTCACCACAGCACCCTTGTCCATTTGTTTGGTTACTTTGTAATTGCTAAAGCCGTAATCGTACATTTTCTTCGTTTCGGCAAAGCGTTTGGTATTGCTTTCTGTTCCCATAACAACGCTGATCAGACGCATGCCGTCTTTGGAAGCAGTACCCGTAAAACAGTACTGTGCAGCTGCTGTATAGCCCGTTTTCAAACCGTCGACACCATCATAAAAGCTGTTCAGGCCTGGCAGCATCCAGTTGTAGTTGGCCTTTTTCAATTCTTGTGGAGTACCTGTACGGAAAGTAAACCGGGGAACTTTAGACACTTCCAACGCCTGTGGGAAATCCCGGAT
This sequence comes from Brevibacillus invocatus, assembly GCF_003710915.1. GTDB lineage: Bacteria > Bacillota > Bacilli > Brevibacillales > Brevibacillaceae > Brevibacillus > Brevibacillus invocatus. Next base: position 48,403 of record NZ_RHHR01000020.1, read on the forward strand.
CAGGGCACGGGCAAGAATGGCGGAATCACGTGCAGACATCAGATTTTCTGTTTGCTCTGTGTCCACCGAGTAAGGACCTAATTCATTTGCAGGCAAACCACTAGAAGTAACGAACGAGGTGTTTTTCATTCCCAGTTCCGCTGCTTTCTTGTTCATCATCTGAACGAAATTCGGTTCACTACCTGCTACTTTTTCTGCCAACAACACGGTTGCATCGTTCGCAGAAACAATGGCCATTGCTTCATACAATTCTCTGACTGTAAATGATTCTCCAGCGTTCAAATAAACACCAGAAGCATCTGAAATCTTTGCAACGTAAAACGCATATTCGCTAACAGGGACTTGATCGTCCCAGCTGATTTTCTTCTGCTGCACTGCTTCTTGAATCAGGTACTCTGTCATCATCTTACTCATGCTAGCAGGAGGGAGAGGCTGGTCCGGGTTTTTGCTATAAAGCACTCTACCCGTTGATTCCTCTACGAGAATCGCAGAATTTGCAGCCAAATCCAAATTCGCAGGTGCTGCCTCTGCTGTTGCTGTCATTCCTACCATAGCTGTAACAAATACAGCGACAGAAAGGTATAGACTCATTAATCGTCTTGTCCATGTTTTTTGTTTCATCGCCATCTTTCACTCTCCCACTTCTGTCGATTTTGTCTTGGTTGAATTGGTTGACATTGCTGACCATACACACAACTGTAAGTGTACCATAGGAAGCATGCGTGATTGAAGCTTGTGAGACCTGTTTCTCCACTCCAAAAGCTAGTAAAAACCCCCTTTCTCTGCAAGAAAAAGGGGGAGTAGGTCCATAGAACCAAATTCTAGGATATGGAATAGTTAGGAGCTTCTTTGGTGATTTGTACATCATGTGGGTGGCTCTCGCGCAAGCCAGCTCCTGTGATACGGATGAATTGGGCATTCTCGATCAGTTCCTGGATGGTTTTGGTGCCACAATATCCCATACCAGCACGCAATCCCCCAATAAGCTGATAGGTTACCTCTGCTAGTGGACCTTTATACGGTACACGTCCTTCAATTCCTTCAGGGACCAGCTTTTGTTCATTCTCCTGGAAATAACGGTCTTTACTTCCGGCTTTCATCGCGCCGATCGAGCCCATGCCTCGATAGACCTTGAAGCGACGACCTTGATAAATTTCAAATTCGCCAGGACTTTCTTCGGTTCCTGCAAATAAACTGCCAATCATGATCGCAGATGCACCCGCACCGATCGCTTTTGGCAAATCACCTGAGTATTTAATGCCGCCGTCGGCAATAATTGGAATATTATACTCGTGCGCGACTTTGGCACAGTCGTTGATAGCTGTGATTTGCGGCACACCGATTCCTGCCACTACACGAGTCGTACAAATCGAGCCAGGGCCAATGCCCACTTTGACTACTGAAGCACCTGCTTCGATCAGATCGCGCGTAGCTTGTCCTGTCGCTACGTTTCCTGCCACAATGGTCAGTTCCGGGTAGCTTTTTCTGATCTCTTTCACCGTATCAATAACTCCCTTGGAATGACCATGAGCGGTATCGATGACGAGTACATCAACGCCTGCTTTTACCAATGCCTCTGCACGTTGGAATGTGTCCGCCGATACGCCGACAGCAGCCCCGCACAACAAACGTCCTTGTTGATCCTTTGCTGCATGCGGGTACTGGATGTTTTTCTCGATATCCTTAATCGTAATCAGTCCACGGAGGATATTGTTCTCGTCCACCAGAGGAAGCTTTTCGATTTTATGCTTCTGCAAAATGGCTTCTGCTTGCTGCAGGGTCGTCCCCACAGGAGCTGTAACCAAATTTTCTTTGGTCATGACATCCTTGATCGGAGTAGAAAAATCGTGGACGAAACGCAAATCACGGTTGGTCAAAATCCCGATCAGGTGATTTCCTTCGTCCACAATCGGTACACCGGAAATGCGGAATTTCCCCATCAGAGCATCTGCATCCGCTACAGTATGATCCTGCGTCAAGGAGAAAGGATTGGTGATGACGCCACTTTCGGAGCGTTTGACTCGATCGACCTCGCTCGCTTGTTGTTCAATTGTCATGTTTTTATGGATGATCCCGATACCGCCCTGGCGAGCCATTGCGATTGCAAGAGCTGATTCCGTCACCGTGTCCATACCAGCACTAATGAGGGGGATATTGAGAGTCACTGTTTTACTTAGTTTGGTACGCAGGTCAACATCCCTTGGCAAAACTTCTGATTTCGCTGGAATGAGCAAAACGTCATCAAACGTGAGACCCTCTTTTACAAATTTGTCTTCCCGCACAGCAGAAAACTCCTTTCGGAAAATAGTTTAAGACAGTTTAACAAATGGCATAATTTACTGTCAAGGAATCCGTATATTGTTCGGTAATCAACCGGATTATCCAGATAAATCAAAAAACTAATCTACAAACACGGTGAGAAGACGAAAATTAATCGAAGGTGATAGAGCATGGATTCTGCTTGGAACAGATTGCAATACCTAGAGACTGAACCTACTTCACGCAAGTTTTTGTCTCAATGCTACACAAATCGAGAATGGGAGCATCCGGATCGGCTTGCCTTTCAGCAAAGTACGCGCTATCTGTATTTGTGGAGGCAAGCACGTCTTTTTTATCAAACGGCCGAATCAGCAGATTTGTCGATTCAGCCCTTGCTCCTTTTTTATGGCTGTACGCATTTACTCAAGGGTATGTTAATCACCCGTGATCCAGCTTATCCGCAGAACAGTCGGATGCTGCAGCACGGCGTTGCATCAAGAAAGGTAAAAAGACAAGCATACGTGCTGATGGAAGATGAAATTCGGCCTCAAAAGGAAGGGTTTTTTTCGCACCTGTCTCAGACCTTCCGTCTTACCCCGCTGCGAGATCGCTATTCCGTACAGGATTTGTTTGCTTCACTCGCTGAAATGAGTGAAATTTGTGCAGCACTTTCAGAAATACAGCCTCATTGGACGCGTCTCCAGCTTTCTTCACCCGTCCATGAGGGTGCAGCTTCCTCTAGGCGAGAAGCTGATGAATATCGAGTAACTTTTCCGGTAAAAACAGAAGGTTCCTTGGCATATTCGAACGATACGTTGAAGCAATATATCCAGCGCCTTGCACCTAGTACGATTTCGCTGAACACTATAGGTTGGGAAGCCTGGTCCAATCGTCAAATGTTCCTATCTCAGTTTGCCCTTTCACAATTGGAACAACACCCTTTATTTTATCTCCATGATCGTACGCTCTTTTTTTGGAATGGCTCAGCAGAATCTCTTCCTCTTCCACAATGGGCGAGTCACTTTCTGCTGCTTTACCAGCTAGGCATGCTATGCCGATATGAAACAGAATGGTGGGGAGAATTAACAATGTCTCATGATATGGCGGAGCGATACCTCGTGGAACGTTTTCTCGCCCATCATATGGCGACCTTTCCATCACTGATTATGAAACAGATGGAATTGTACAATCAGGTAAAATTCCCGGTTTAAATTTAGAAAACTTGGCTACGCCAAGCTTTTGGCGGTGCCTTAGTTGCACTTATACTATCTTCCGCTAATCTTTTAGCTTTAGCGCACTTAAACTTTCTGATAGTATAAGAAAAGCAGCTGCCGTTTTTTTCTTCTGGAAGCTGCTTTGTGGACTAGCTAGTTCGTTTCAAAACGTTATTTTCCGGTTGCTTCTTTAGGGGACTCCTCTTTTTTCGTTTTTTGCTCGGTGCGCACATCAGCAAGCGATTTCACCTTGGTAGCCTTGATTCGCTTGTTGCGTGGCAAATCTGTGGGCTCCAGGTTGTCTG
>NZ_RHHR01000021.1 GCF_003710915.1 Brevibacillus invocatus
CATTAGAAAACTTGGCTACGCCAAGCTTTTGGCGGAGCCTTAGTTGCACTTATACTATCTTCCGCTAATCTCTTTAACGCACTTAAACTTTCCGATAGTACAAAAAAAGAAGCGGCTCGGGTAGCGCCGAACCACTTCTCCTAATTATTTGTTTTCCTCTACGATCTCGACCACGATCTTTTCCGCTACTCCTTGCGGTGGCAGACTGCGGGTCAGCTTTGGTCCGTAGAAAGCGTACACCTTCATCTCGGGCTTGAGATCCTCTGGCTTCAAGCGTTGCTGGTCACGCGCGTTGACGATAACCGTATCCTCAGTGATCAACAACGCTACATGTGCCTGTGATTCTTGGGTCAGGGCATCGCCCTCTACGGTGATTTTGGTTGCACCGTCGCCAGCTTGGTCCTTCTCTACACTGACTACCCTGCCAGCCGTACCCAATACATCTTCAGATTCCAGGCTGCTCTTCACCACGATGCTGATTGCTCCTGCTTGTGGAGGCATACTCAACGCCATGAAATTCGGGTGGGTTGCCTCTACTTCCATACCCATCTTCAGATCCTCAGGCTTCAGCTCCTTGCCATCTGCCGAGGTAATCTTCGTTTCCTCGCTCAGGTGCAGGATGATACCCGTCTGATAGCCATTCAGGAGAATCGAGATCTGTCCTTTGTCGTTTTTGTTAATGGTTGTAATGGTGCCTTTTTTCACAGGTGCCACCTCGGATTCTTCCGTTACGGTAACCGAATCATCCGTGACGTTGACTTCTGCCTGCAGTACCTCGGCCACGAAGCCCACTGGAACATACGTATTTCCATTGTACAGACGGGGCTCTGGGCGGAACATTTTGTCTTGTACACCTGCAGGGTCGCGGACCTCGTTCAGTTTAACCTGCCCGCTGATATCGCCTTTGCTAACCTCTGCTGCTTTGGCTGCCGCATTCCACGTCACCTGGAAGCCCAGAGATTCCGCGACATCGCGAAGGGGTACCAGGACGGTTTGCTGACTTTGATCCATAATCGCCATCGATTCCATTTTCTTGCCATTGATCTCGATGGAAAGTTGTTTGTCCTGTGCGGACACAGTTACCATATTTGTCCCTAAAACGGCCAACGCGGCCAGTGTCATCATGCCTGTGCGTACCTTTTTCATGCTTTTCAGCCTCCATTTACCTGTCGTTGATTTCATTAGTGTGTCATTCTATGTGACGGAGACATGCATGAAACGTTTCAAGGTTATTGCGCCGGATCAATGGAGTATGCATTTCGCGGCATCGGGACATCTGGTTTGCCCGTGGGATTGTTGTAGAGATACTGCGGGACCTTTCCTACGATCAAGGCTTCTGTGATCGGGATCGTGGTGGTGACCAAGTGCTGCTCGGTAGCGAACGGAATAATGATGCGCAGATTGACCTCCACGTTGATGTAGACCGTCACCAGCACCATGTTGATGCCAGCCTGCTTCATCCTCGTTTCCAGACGCGTTTTGACAGCCCCAATCGGTACGAAGGAGATCGGAATGTCCGGACCAATATGCTCCAGGAAGACGTTTTTGGTCGCCACGCCGAGCGGAATGCTCGTCTGGGTATGCTCTTCCTCGAACTCCTTGAGGCGATTTTGGATACGGGAGGTCGTTTCCCCCACAATCCGGGAATACTCCTTGAAGTTAAAATTGACCGCATTGATGGTCCCCTCTTTATCCTTTTCCATGGTGACGATCTGATTGAAATCCACACCTTGCTGGCTAATCCTTTTCGTCACGGCATCAGAAATGGCCAGCTTGGCGATCTGCTCTGCCTTGGCTTGCGCGATCAGCATGAGCGTAGGCTGCAGCCTACGCTCCGCAATGAAAAACAGTGCGACCAGAATCGCTAGGGTGATCAGGAATACCGCGACCATTTGTCTCATTCGCCTCGCCCAACGGCTTCTTTTATAGCGCACAAGCGATCCCTCTTTCCTGCTTGACGGTACCGGTCAGCTCGTCACGGACTAGGAGCGAACGGTACGCATGGACGAGCTTTTTTTCTTGGGTGCGCGCTTTTCTTTTGGACGCCCGCCAAACAATACTCCACCTATACCTGCCACAAAGGTTGGTATGCCCGATGTGACGAGGATCAAAGCCCAATCACGCACATTCAGGTCAGTGGTTTTGAAGATCGGCTGCAGGGAATCAATGTAGACGACACCCAGCACCAGTACCAGGGAAGAGACCACTGCCCACACCAGGTATTTATTTTCAAAAATGTTGCGGTGGAAGACGCTGTACTGACTGCGGCAGTCAAAGACATGAATCAGCTGCGCCATCACCAAGGTGACGAAGGCAACGGTCTGTGCATGCACCAGATCGTCCGGATTTTCTTTCAGGGTAAGCCAGAACGCGAGCAAGGTCATCGCACCGATCAAAAATCCACGGCTGATAATTTTCCACCCTAGACCTCGACTGAAAATATTTTCATTCTTGTTGCGCGGCTTCTGGTACATCGTATCCCGCTCTGCCGGATCGACCCCCAATGCCATCGCCGGCAATCCATCTGTCACGAGGTTTACCCACAGAATCTGGATCGGCACGAGAGGCAGCGGCAGACCCAACAGCATGGCGAAGAACATGACGAGTATTTCCCCTACGTTGGAGGCCAGCAGATAGCGGATAAACTTGCGAATGTTGTCGTAGATGTTGCGCCCTTCCTCTACAGCAGAGACGATCGTGGCGAAGTTGTCATCGCGCAGTACCAGATCGGCTGCTTCCTTGGTGACGTCCGTTCCTGTAATCCCCATCGCAATTCCGATATCGGACGTCTTGATCGCTGGCGCATCGTTCACGCCATCCCCTGTCATCGCCACTACATGCCCTTTGCTCTGCAGGGCACGGACAATCCGCAGCTTGTGCTCCGGCGAGACACGAGCGTAGACGGAAATGCGGTCGGCGTACTCCACTAGCTGCGCGTCAGACATGTGATCCAGCTCACGGCCCTCCAAGACTTCGCCGTATCCGCGCATCATGCCAATCTGGCGTGCGATCGCCTCTGCTGTCACCTTGTGGTCGCCCGTAATCATGACCGTCTTGATGCCCGCCTGATGGCACAGCTCGATCGCGGGACGAACCTCTTCCCGCGGAGGATCGATCATGCCGACCAGTCCCACGAAGACGAGATGATTTTCCATCACTCCGATCGCCTGACCAGGTCGATAGCCTTGCAGCTGCCGATAGCCAAAAGCGAGAACACGCAAAGCACGTGCTGCCATCCGCTCCGTCTGATCCAGCACCTGATGGCGCAGTGTAGCGGAGAGAGGTTGCAGCTCCCCTTTCCAGAGAATGTGCGTGGATCGGGATAAGACGGACTCCACTGCCCCCTTGGACAAAAGGGTAAAGGTCCCATCCGAGCCTTTTTCTACGACGGACATCATTTTGCGGTCGGAGTCAAAAGGAAACTCCTCTACCCGATCAGCCTGCTGCCCATTTTTCCCACGCTCGACACTTCCGTTTTGCGCTTTGGCGGCCAGCACCTTCAGCGCTCCCTCTGTCGGATCACCGACTATATGCCAGGTACGCGTCGTCTTGCCCATACCCAACAGCTTTCGCGCACTCTGCTCTTCGCTGGTCAACCTCGCGTTGTTGCAACGATCGGCAATGCGCAATATTTGATTCAGGGCGCCATCCCGAGCCACAGAGACCGTTTTCCCCTGCTGGTGAAAAGATCCCTGAGGATCGTAGCCGCTCCCGCTCACCTCGTACATCGTATCGCTATGCCATACATGCGTAACCGTCATTTTATTCTGCGTCAAGGTGCCTGTTTTGTCTGAGCAAATAACGGAAGCGCACCCCAGTGTCTCTACCGATGGCAGCTTGCGGACAATCGCGTTGCGCCGAATCATCCTTTGGACACCAAGCGCCAGCGCCACGGTCACAATCGCAGGCAGCCCTTCAGGAATGGCAGCCACCGCGAGACTCACTCCGGCGAGGAACATCGTGAACAGCTCGTGACCATGCCAGATTCCTGCGACAATCACCACAATCGTCAACAGGATCGCCACTACGACCAAAAGCTTGCCCATCTGCTCCAGCCGCACCTGCAGCGGGGTTTCCACTTCTTCTGCCGTATTCATCAAATGAGCAATTTTCCCAATCTCGGTATTCATGCCTGTCTCGACCACAATCCCGCTGCCCGTACCCCCCGTGACCATCGTGCCCATAAAACCAAGATTCTTCTGATCGCCCAACGGAACTTGGGTAGCTACGGCATGCTCCAGCTTCCTGGACATTTTCCCGACCGGAAGTGACTCTCCGGTCAGAGCCGACTCTTCAATCTCCAGGCGATTGGCCGTGATCAGTCTCAGGTCTGCAGGTACCCGATCGCCGGCTTCCAGCAGGACCAAATCGCCAGGGACCAAGCGCGAAGCAGGCATCATGGAGAGATGACCATCCCGCATGACACGCGCCATCGGAGAAGCGAGCTCCTTCAATGCCTGCAGGGAGCGTTCAGCCCTGGCTTCCTGGATGAAGCCCAACACACCATTGATGATAATGATCGCGATGATGGTGATTGCATCCAGGTACTCGCCGAGAAAATACGAAATCAACGTGGCAATAAAAAGAATGACAACCATGAAATCCTTGAACTGATCGAGAAAGACCGTATAGAGAGGCTTTTTCTTGCTTTCAGCCAACTTGTTGGCGCCGTGTTTTGCCAGCCTCCGCTCTGCCTCCTGTTGAGTCAGTCCCTGTGACGCATCACTCTGAAGGGCTTCGGTCACGTCGGCTGCCGCCAGCGTGTACCATTTTCGAATTGGCTGCTGTGAATCCACCTGCATCTCCTCCATCCACTTCTCACTCATTTTCATGTGTATGCAGACGAGCTGAAAAATAAAACAACCCGTCCCTTGGAGAGGACGGGTCAGACATGCTGGTTATTTAAAAGATTTTTGCCACGCCAATGCAGATCAACAAAACAGGGGGCAGCCAGGTCAGTTTGGCGACCCAGTTATGTTGTCCTACCCGACGTCCCATAGCCAAACCTGTCCACAGCAAGAAAGCACTCATCAAGGCAATACAAAGAGAGACGAGCAGCGGATCATACCCTAAAAACGTCAAACTAATCCCTGCCCCAAACGCATCCAGAGACAAGGCAAGCCCAAGCATGACGGCTTCCCAGCCCATGATGTGCCCTGAGCGGTCAGCGTCCGCCTGAGACGGATCTCGCAAGATCTGAATCATCACACCAAAGATACGAAACTGAGACAGCACAGTACGCTCTGGCTCCCCCTGTTCGGTCATGCTTGCGGCAGGAGGTTCCTCCTGCTTCGCTTCAGGTTTGGAATCAGATGAAAAAAGTCGCCACAGGGTAAACAACCCCATCCCGATCAAAACAGCGGCACCCACATGCTGCCCGATCTCAGGAGTGAGCCAGGAGGTAAGTGAAGAGCCTACCAGCATAACCCCGTAGACGACCGCGAATGAACAACCTGATACCACGACGAGAGACAAAAACGGCATTTTCATTTTCCGTAAACCGTACGTCAAGCCAACACTTACACTGTCCATACTGATGGCCAGGGAAACGAGCAGGAGTGATAGCCATCCGCTCATATGTGGTCACCTCTTTCCCGTTGCCTACTAGGTATACGCGGATAGCCCATCCAATGTGCCTGTTCGCGCTTTTTGAGCAGCCAAGGGGAGTGTTGGTGATCGTGTTGTATTATTCCATTGAAAGTCCACCTGTAACAGGCGTGTACGTTCCGGTAACGAACCGAGCATCTTCACTCGCTAAAAAAGCAATCACACCTGCCACATCCTCTGGTTCCGCTATACGTCCAAGCGGGGTAAAATTGCCGATTACTTGTTTTTCTTCCTCTGACATCCCTGCTGTAGCCTCTGTCCGTACAAGACCGGGCGCCACGACGTTGGCCGTGATGCCGCTGGAACCGAATTCTTGTGCGATATAGCAAGCAAAAGTATCCAGGGCGCCCTTTGCCGTTCCATGAGCGATCATATACGGGGATGGATCTTTCCCCAAGCTGCTAGAAATGTAGATGATGCGTCCGTGTTTTTGCTGATTCATGATCGGTGTGACAGCTTTTGTCGTCACGAAGGCTGCTTTTAGCTCATCCTGCATTTTTTGCGAGAATGCATCCCAAGACATCTCGGCAAAAGGCTTAGCTGTAAAGCTCATGTTGGCGTTGCTAACCAGGATATCAATGCGGCCAAAGGTCTCCACAGTTGTATCTACCAGCCGTGTAAACGAATCTGCCTGACGAACATCCGCTTGCCACGCGATTGCTTCGCCACCATTTGCCTCGATTTCAGACACTACCTCCCAGGCACTCGTGACATTCGCGACGTAATTGACCACCACCTTTGCTCCCCGTTCTGCAAAGATTAGCGATGCAGCACGTCCAATGCCGCGTGATCCGCCTGTAACGATCGCTACTTTCCGCTGAAGACTCATGGATCAACCCTTCCTCCTACTGTTCTGCAAGCTCTCCCGATTCAAGGTACAGACCCGCTATATCTAAAGCTGCCTTTCGGACAGCAGCCGCCAAATGCGCTGGCTCCAAAATCCGCAGCTCACTTCTGAAGGTAAGTAAAAAGCCTATCAGCCGCTCTTGATCAAGCAGGGTAGTCCTTACTAGAAATGAACCATCCAGCAGCCGTTCGATCTCATCCTCGTCAAATCGATCCGCAACTGCTACTTTGACCGTATTGGAAAAATGCAGGACAACCCCGACCTGACGCTGCGTTTGGGACGGTGGTTGTATCCACTTTTCATTCAGTGCCGCGAGTTCGATGTCCCGGCGCTGAAATGATTCTTCCAGCTCCAGCAAATCCCGAATCCGCGAGAGTCTAAATATCCGATAATCCTCCCGCTCCAAACAGTAACCGTGCAGATACCACTTATACCCCTTGAGCACCAGACCCATCGGCTCCACGCAACGCTCGGTTTCTTGACCTTGCCCATCCGTATAAGCAAAACGGATCAACTTTTTTTCTTGGACGGCTTTGTTCAGGGTATCTATCTTTTTTCTTTCTGCCTCACTCGTTCTCCACGGGGTAAAATCCACCATCATTTGCTCTCGTTCAACCAAACGCCCTTGCTCCGTTCGAGAGATTAATGCTCCGACCTTTTCAAGTAATCGGTCCATGCTCGAATCGTCCATCGCCTGTGTGGATTGAAGGCCACGCAGTGCGGTAAATAGCGCCATCAACTCGTCAAAAGAGAGCAGCTGCCGGTCCAGACGGAAGCTGTCCATGATTTCATAGCCGCCTTCTGTACCCGTATAGGACACGATGGGAATGCCCGCGAGATTCAGTGACTCCAGGTCACGGTAAATGGTGCGAAGCGACACTTCCATTCGATCTGCCAATTCTTGTGCCTGTACGCGCTTTCGGTTTAAGAGAATGATAGTGATGGCCATCAGCCGTTCGAGTTTCATCGATTTCCCCCCTACCAGAATCTGATCCTTCTATCATAATTCAGACTAGGCAATACGTGTATCGAGTCAGAAAGGAATGGTCCTCCTTCGTTGATCTTGATTAGCGGGAAGAAGAATAGCTGTCTTCTCGTGCAATCGGGTCCAACTTCTCTTTACTCATCATGAACGCTGCTGCCAGCGCCAGAAATGCCGGGATGAGTCCCCACGTAAACGTTGTGACAATAGAGGATGACAAGCCATCCAAAATCTTGCCCAACACCTGCCCATCCATCGATTGGCGAATAGTCGGATTGAGCAGAACATGCGGGTCGTGAAAGTCCACGTTATGCGGAATAGCAGAAGCGGAGCTGCCGCGAAAGATGCTCGTCAGATTGCTCGTGAGCAAATGACTTTGCAGGATGCCGAATATCGTGATGCCGAGTGTCATGCCAAGCGATCGGTTGAAATTCAGCGTTGAGCTGGCTGCTCCTCGCTGCGTAGCCGGAAAGGAATGGACAGCAGCATTGCTGAGTACGGAGAAGGATGAGCCAATGCCCAACCCGATCACGATCATATAAATCGTAATCAGATAGCCTGGTGATTCCTTTGTCAATGTCGCCAGAAGCGCGAGCCCCACAATAAAGAGGGCGAGCGTCGGGATCAGGATCATTCGGTACGACAGCTTCGTCATCAGGAAACCGCCCACAGTAGCGGTCACTACCGAAGCCACCATCATTGGCAGCAGCACGAAACCGGAATTCGTCGCACTGCCGCCAAGTACGCCCTGGATGAAAATCGGGATATAGACTGAAGCTGTCATAAATGCGGCCCCACTGAGCATCCCAATGAGATTGCTCGTCGTATAGAGACGGCTGCGAAACATCCGAAAGGAAATAATCGGCTCAACAGCGCGCCTCTCCACGTAGACCAGTAAGGCGGTCAGAATCACAAATCCTGCAAACAGACTGACGATTTGTGGCGAGCTCCATGCGTATTCTTTGCCCCCGAGTTCCAAGCCCAGCATGAGGCAGACAACGGCTCCGACCAACAGGACCGCGCCCAGAATATCGATCTTTTGCCTGGAATGCTCAATCGACTCTTTGTAGAAAAACAGGATCAAGACGAAAGCAAGCAATCCTAGCGGCAGATTAATGTAGAAAATCCAAGCCCAATGTAATTGATCCGTGATGTACCCACCTAGCAAGGGAGCCAAAATACTCGACAATCCGAATACAGCGCCAAACATGCCTGTCATCTTTCCGCGATCCTTCGGTGCAACGACATCGAACATGATCGTAAACGCGATTGATACCATCGCTCCGGCACCAATACCCTGAATTGCTCTGTAGATACTGAGTTGAACGATCGATTCGGCCATTCCGCACAAGGCTGAGCCGAGCATGAAGACAACGATGCCGAAGACAAAAAAACGCTTGCGCCCGTACATATCCGACAACTTGCCGAAGATGGGCATACCCGCCATCTCCGCCACCATATAGGCAGAAGTTACCCAGATAAATTTGTCGAGCCCACCCATCTCACCTACGATCGTTCCCATCGCTGTTGCCACGATGGTATTGTCCATGGACGCCATCAGAATAGAGAGCAGAAGCCCTGCAACGATAAGTCCAATCTTGTTCTGTGAAATCGCCACTTGATTTCATCCCTTTCCTTTTTATAGCTGTGTGTTGCACGTTTTGACTTGATCATAAGACATCCTTGTTGACATCTGTATGTCAGGAAAGAAAGCAAAAAAAGACGGACAACTTTATCGTTGTCCGCACGGCTCTTTCATGATCATCTTCATTCTGTCATTATAAAGGCGTCCTTTATCTCAGCACTTCCGCAATCGCCAGCAAATCTTCTTTCGTCATGGTTGGCTTCATCGCAATGACCTCGAAAAGCCTCTTTTTGTCATCCTGGTAAAACTTCACAACCTTTTGATCCGTTCCATCCATGAGCTTGCTTGCCATATAAATGGCCTCTTTATTTTGCACCTTTACTTTTTCCACGACTGCATCCGGTCCCGTCTCCTCCGAGATGTATTTCATTCCCTCAAAGTTCGTGACCGTAATCATTGCTTCCCCGGCGTTTCCTTTGTACGTCGTCACCACTCTCTCAATTTTTGGCTCAGGTGATACCTTCCGAACCACGACGACTTTCTTTTCCTTTTCTGCTTCCTCGTACATTTCTGCGAACAGCTCTGGCTGACGATAATTGAAAGGATAATCGACATGACCGTTTACAAATGTGTAGCCGCCTGCTATTTCAGCTGGTACTGCATAAAAACCTCCAACCTCGTTTTGAAGCGCAGCAGATGTCTCATGAACGACAGGCATTCTGGTAAAGGAGACTCTTTTATCCGGATTGTCCGGACCAGGGAAGTATACAGCGGCACTTTCCCCCGGCTCAAGCGAATTCCGGACGTCCTCGAAGGTTTTGATCACTTGCTCTGCCGCGGCAGGCTGCTGATTTTCACTCTTCTCTATTTTGACCACCGCTTCTCCTTGATCGTTCTTTAATTCATGCACCTTGATCGCTGCATAAGCAGACGTTACCCCAAAAACAAGAGTGGCAGCCACGATCACGCTTATTCTTTTCTTCATTCGTTTCCCCTCCATTTGTTGTTGCCGTTCCTTTATTTTGTGCAGAACCCGATCCTTGACATCGAAGTCTTCGGCTGCGGCCATCAACTGTTGTTTCCACTCATCTGACTTCTGAGATCGCGTCATGACGGTCACCGCCTTCCATCACTATCATGGTGGATTTGCATTTTTTCAAAGCACGTTCATACTGTTTGCGCAGCGTAGCTGGTTTTGTATCCAGCAGCAATGCCAGTTCTTCATAGCTGCGATCTTCCACCACGCGCAAGATCAGGAGGTTGCGCTCCTTGGCAGAAAGCTTCGTTAAGGCCACATGAAGAGGATTGCTTACATATTCTTCAGCTTCCACCCGTTTCTCCCCCTCATGTCGGCTAACCGTCTGAATCCCTGCGCGCAAAAAAGTAACCACGCGATTCAGCTTTGCCCTGCTCAACAGGTTGAGGCAATGATGGTACGCAATCTTATACATCCATGCCGAAAAAGAAACGGTCTCACGATAGCTGTCCAACCGCTCAAATGCTTTCAGAAAAACCTCCTGGACCGCATCCTCCGCTTCCTGCCGATGCCCCAGCATATGGTAGCAGTATACGAACAGCGGTTTTTGCATCGCATCGATGATCATGCCGAATTGATCAATATCTCCCGCCCTGACCCCCTTTATCACCTGTTCCATTTCGTGATTATCCAAGCCTTCTCACCTCCAATTGCCACATATAACAAACAAGAAGGTCATTTTGTGACAAGAAAAAAATTTTTTGATCGAAAAGCCCCTGCTTTCGAATTTGTTCGATATGTTTAGTATGTAAAAATGCGGACAACCCCTTCGTTGTCCGCATGTCTCTATCTATCATGTATAATCTAGTTACTCTCTCGCGCTTCCAAAGCCAATGCCATCATCTCAACCAGCTTTTGCGCCTGTTCGCCAGTGGTGTCGCGCAGCGCGGAAAATTCCGTCACTTCCATCCCTACCACTCGCTGATCCTGCAGCACACGAGTAAGAAGCCGCTGTGCTTCATCGGCGCTGATTCCTGTCTCACTCGGCGCATAAGCAGCCGGCATCGCTTCCTTATTCATCACATCGACATCAAAATGGACCAGGATTTTCGCATCTGCAGGGATCGATGCCAATACCTCGTTGATTACACGATCCAGATCATCGGCTTGAAGCTGGTCAAGCGTCACGATCTCCACCCCAAAATGTTCTTCCGGCATTCTCTGGCAGCCGACCAGCTTTACCCGATCCGCTGTCCAGCCTGAGCGCTCGATCCAGACACCCTGATCCTGCAGCAGGAACCACAGTCCCATACCTGCAGCTCCAATACAACGAGATGCAGAAGGCACCACCGCATCAAGGTGTCCATCCATGACCAGCAAATAAGCCTGTTCGCCGTATTGCTGTTGCAGTGCGATGGCTGTTCCCACGATCAGACTGCAATCCCCGCCCAGCATCAACAGAAAGTCATCCTGATCCAGCCACTCTGCCGCCTCTTTTGACAGAAGGTCCCACACCATACGCGGTGCAGGCCAGTTGCGAACTGGCGGAATATTGTGACGCGGCAAATAATCCGGAAGCTTCAGATTGCCCTGATCCTCTACGGCCAAGCCCTTCGCCTGCAGCTGCATAACGAGCCCTGCCTTGCGAAACGCATCTGGTGCCATCTCAGAACCGGAAACAAACGCTCCAGAAAAATGGGGTATTCCTTTTATTCTTATCGTAATCGTCATTCCCTCCATCAGACTCGGACTATGGAACTCCCCTAAGATACCATAATATGGATGACCGAACAACAAAAAAGCCCCCTGCTACGCTTTCAACAGGCGGCTTCCTAACATCATCCATTAAAATTCATCGAAGTCGTCAAAACCCATATCCATTTCTTCGTCCATAGCCGGCTCTTCTTCTCCCATTTCGCCGCCAGCCATTTCATCGCCCATACCGGACATCATCTCGCTAAGCAGCATTCCGCCCAAAAGACCAGCTGCCATGCCCCCGATCATGCCACCCATTCCAGAACGGCGTTGGCCCGGTTGCCCATATCCTGCTGCACCTTGTTGAAACGCCGCCATCGACACGTAAGGAATGGATTGTGGATTGTTGGCATACTCGAGGATTTTGTCCAGAAGATAACGGGACAAAGCTGCTTCCTGACCAGCTGCCAGCAGCTCCTGCGGTACGACGATCTCTGCTTTGTACTCCTTTTCACGTCCCATGAATCCGTTCGCCAGATCCAGTTCAATCAACAGACGCAGTTCATCAGGAGTCGCCAAGAAGATCACTTCCAATTCCTTCAGCGGAACACCGAGCCCTGCCCCGGGGAAAAAGGAAAATTCCTGACCATATGGTGTCAGCCTGCCTGATTGAGGCTTTTGACGAAAATCGTTTCTCTCCAGCGCTTGCAGGACGCGGTCTACCGGTTCGGGTGGAAGGATCGTGATCAGATCCATGTCCGTAGGATCAACCGCCATCTCTACATCCAGCTTGGTTTGAAGATTGTACTGCACAGACGGCGTAGAAATCGCCAATCCATCCGGCAGCGCAAACGAAAAGGGGATTTCCTGGACGGCCGGCTTCGGCTGCACAGTGAATTGGCTTTTCACAGGGAAGGATTCGACCTGCTTGATCACGTCTTGCCCTCGCACGGATACCTTCATCAGAAGATTCACGCGCAGATCAATGATTCGCTGCTCGACATTGCCACCTTCAATGCGGATAACCCCTGTCGCCATTTCTCCCATACGATATCCCGGTCGATCCAGTCTCAGATCGATTCTCGCAGTACCGATCCCCATCTTGGCCATGATTTTTTTAAACATCGTTCCCTTCCTCCCCAGCACATCAGAATTCACTTCTATATTGCCTTCCGCTTTAAGATCGGAATCTCTCCATTTATAAGCGAACGTTTATATATAGTGTATCAGATAAGGGGGCCATTGCGCGAGTAGCCAATACACCGCCGAGTATGTGAACGGGGATGTACCCATCTATCGTAGCCTAGATTCCAAAAACTGAATCAACTCACTAATTGATGGCCTTAACCACCGATCAGGCAGGTACGCTGATTCGCCCCGAATCAATTGATACGCTAGTGCATTCGGATGAATATCTGCACTTAAAAAATAGAGCTGCTGCAGGGGCTTCGGAATCGCATCCATGGCTTCGACGCATTTGCAGACATAAGCTTGCAGTGCATCCCGATACGCCGGAGTGGTAAGCGCCGTGCCGCTCCAGACCTCGATCCCTGTCAAAGCCTTGGCGTGGGCTGCATCCAAACTTTTAGCGAGAGAACACACAACAAACAGCAACTGTTCTGGCGCTAGCTTGTATCGTTTTTGATACTTCTTGACGAAACGGGCAATCGTCGCATTCCAAGAGGGAGTATCGTAGCTACCAAGATCGGGAATGCATTTGATCACGGCTACTAGTCGTTCCTCCCTTTTGACATAAAGCAGTCCATCGATAACCTGAAAGGCAAGTCCTGACAAGCGATCGGAGAGAAAATCACCGACAGTCTCGTGCATGACGCGGGAGATGCGTTGCGAGGATTTCCGCTTTAATTTTTGCCGCAAGCGCACCTCTTCTTCCTGTACATACACCTGAGTCAACTTGTAAAACAAGAGCTCCTCCGTACATGGAGGATTTGGTTGCCCTCGTATGGCACACTCTGCTGCCAGGCACTCCAAACGGCTATAGGCTTCTGCCATGCTTCTATCCCATCGCCCTTCTTTCGCTGTGCCCATTGTTATCCTCCCTCACATCGTATCGGGTGTATGATCGGCTACAACCAGTACATCCATGTGTCGAACTTCCCGCAGCAATCGCTGAATGACCGAACCCTCACGAATTTCTTTCCACCTGGTTCTCGCCGATTGACCCATCACCACTTGAGTCGTCCCTTTTTCGTCCATATGTTGTACCAGCTTGGTGAATACCTTCCGTCTCTTTGCTGCTTTGTACTGTTCAAAACGGCCTCCGAGCCGCTCCGTGAGTGTCCTCAGCCTTTCCAACTGGGTCCTTTCCTCTTCAGTTAAAGGCTCATGATCCTGAACATAGGCTACGTGCCAGGATGCCTTCAGTCGATACGCAATGCGAAACCCCCGGCGAATCAGGCGCTCGCTGTCTGCACGCAGATTGACGCAGACAAATATCACTTCCTGCTGCCGCCAAGGCCCCCGCAGTGTTCGCCGCTCCCACGCCTCCAACCGCTCATCCACGTCATCTGCCACTTCTCGCAAGGCTAATTCACGCAGAGCGATCAGGTTGCCTGTTTTAAAGAAATTGGCCAGCGACTGTTCCACCTTTTCCATCGCATAAATATTTCCCTCCCGCATTCGTTGCCGCAATGCCTTGGGCGAGATATCAATGAGCTCTACTTCATCTGCCTGATGCAGAATGTGGTCAGGAACGGTCTCCCGTACACGGATGCCCGTGATTTGTTCCACACTGTCGTTTAAGCTTTCGAGGTGCTGAATATTCATTGTAGAAATGACAGAAATACCTGCCGAAAGAATCTTTTCCACATCCTGATACCGCTTCTCGTACTTGCTTCCCGGCACGTTCGTATGGGCTAATTCATCCACCAGCACCACTTCCGGATTGCGACGAATAATCTCGTCCGTATCCATTTCCTCCAAGGTCACGTTTTTATAGGGGATGCGTTTGCGGGGTATCAGGGTAAGCCCGCTCACTTGCTCGCTTGTTTCCTTTCTCCCGTGCGTCTCCAAAAGACCCACCACTACATCGATCCCGTTTTGGGCTAGCTCGTTTCCTTCCCGTAGCATTGTATAGGTTTTGCCGACTCCAGGAGCTGCCCCCACATACACTTTCAAGGTACCGCGCCTGATTTTCCCGATTTCCTGTTCCATTTCTTCCTCAGAAAGACGACGGTAGGGATTGGGTGGCGACGCTCCCAGACGTTTGGTCGGAATGACTCGCTCTCCGTCTCGCTCAGACCGATCAGCCACGATAAAAATATCGATATTCTTTGTTTGCCGCAGAATTTTATGGACGATGGAGCCGTACCATATCTCTTCCCAACGCGTTCGCTTGGATTGACCCATGACGATCCGGGTCACGTTTTTTTCCATCGCGTAGGCGACTAGCTCGTTTGCTACATCCTTTTCCCGCTGCAACGGTTGTTCTTCGAATGTTCCCCCCACTTTATCAACTAGCTTGACAATAGCCCGTCTGAAAGTGGCCTCTTCCTTCGTTCGTTTTTTGGACGTTGGGTGAAAACAGACGACCAACAGCTCTCCGCCGAGCCGTTTGGCCACCTGTTGTC
Organism: Brevibacillus invocatus; assembly: GCF_003710915.1. GTDB lineage: Bacteria > Bacillota > Bacilli > Brevibacillales > Brevibacillaceae > Brevibacillus > Brevibacillus invocatus. The sequence goes on from NZ_RHHR01000021.1 coordinate 15,283, forward strand.
CGCGCCTGACCAAGATGGACCCATTCCCGTGATACTGCACCGATACCATGATCCGTTCCGTTGCCCCTGACGCTCCCACCATGCCGTGCTTTTCTCTGTATTCCTCCAGATCCTCGTTTACTCCGGTTGCTACAAAACGCAGCGCCAGCTCTCTTAGTACATGCAGGTTGTCTCTGCGAAACAAGGGATGATTGCCTGCATCCTCCTGAAGTCGTTTCAGAATCGCTTCCGGCGTCACATCCAGCAGCTTCACCTCATCTGCCAACGAGAGCGTATCTTCGGGCACACACTGCTCGATTTTTACTTCGGTCTTGGTCAGCCGTTCTGCCAGCTCTTTCATGCCTGCCAATTCATAGATATTGACGGTGGTAATGACACTAATATTGTGGTTCAGCAGAACTTGCACGTCGTCTAGGCGTGTGGGAAGAGGGGCATCTGGCCGATTCCGGTGAGCCAAACCATCTACAAGTACCACCTCCGGGTCACGATCGACGATAGCGGCTACATCCAGATCGTGCCTCGCTTCCCCTCGGGTATACCAGGTAATCGGCGGGATCCTTTCCAGTCCCTCTAGCTTTTGCGCCAGTTTCGAATGCGTGGCGTCGCCTGTGCTTCCGATCACCACATCAATCCCCCGTTTTTTCAGACCCTGTCCATCCATGAATAGATGATAGGTTTTGCCAGAACCGCTCACTGCCCCCAGGATGATCTTCAGACGGCCCCGATGCATCCTGGAAATGGATTTCAAGATTTCTTCGGGAGACTTCCTCCGAAACTGTTCTACCATATCCCAGCACTCCTTTACTCTCTTTTACTTCAATTGATCCAGCGCCAGATTCAACTTCAATACATTCACACGCGGTTCCCCAAACACACCCAGGCTTCTGCCATCCGTATTCTCCTCGATCAGCGCACTCAGCTTCGCCGGATCGAGATTCCGTGCTTTCGCAATTCTCTCCACCTGAATGGCCGCAGCCTCTGGCGAGATATGTGGGTCCAATCCGGAAGCGGAGTTGGTCAGTAAGTCAGCCGGGATCTCTTCCTGCTTGACACCAGGATTGGCTTCCAAAAAGGCAGCCAAATCTTTTTGTGTGCGTTCGATCAAGGCCGGATTGGACGGAGCATAGTTGTTTGACCCTGAACCTGCCGCATTGTTATCAATAGAAGAAATGCGTCCAGAGAAATATTTCGAATCCGTAAATGTCTGGCCGATCAGCTCAGAGCCAACTACTTTGCCAGCTTCATCTACAATCAGGCTTCCGCTTGCTTGCGCAGGCATGACGATTTGAGCGATGCCTGTCATGGCCAGCGGGTAAGCGAGACCGCAGATCAACAACAAGACGAGACTAAGACGCAGATTTGCAAGCAACATATCCCTTCACCTTTGCTTTCCTTTTTCGATGTGGTTACACCAGATTCAATGCGACAAGCACCAGGTCGATGAGCTTAATACCGACAAATGGAACGAGGATACCCCCCAATCCGTAGATCACCAGATTGCGACTGAGCAGCTTCGTCGCACTCATCGGCGTGTATTTTACACCTTTCATCGCCAGGGGGATCAGGATCGGGATAATGATCGCATTAAAGATCAGCGCAGACAAAATGGCACTTTGCGGTGTGGCTAGGCTCATGATGTTCAATGCTCCCATCTGCGGTATAGCCAACATGAACATCGCGGGAATGATCGCGAAGTACTTCGCCACGTCGTTTGCAATGCTAAATGTCGTCAAGGCACCGTGTGTCATCAAGAGCTGTTTGCCGATTGCCACTACTTCGATGATCTTGGTCGGGTCGGAATCGAGGTCCACCATGTTGGCGGCCTCTTTCGCCGCAACGGTACCGCTGTTCATCGCCAAACCCACGTCAGCTTGAGCGAGCGCTGGAGCATCATTCGTTCCGTCACCGGTCATCGCAACCAGCTTGCCTGCTGCCTGTTCTTTGCGAATCAGGGCAATTTTATCTTCCGGTTTGGCTTCCGCCACAAAATCGTCTACCCCTGCTTCTCGCGCGATGGTCGCTGCTGTCAACGGGTTATCTCCCGTACACATGACGGTGCGAATTCCCATACGGCGCAGCTCTTCAAAACGCTCTCGCATACCTGGCTTCACGGTGTCTTTCAAATAGATGAGACCCAGAATGCTGTTTCCTTCTGCCACAGCCAGTGGGGTTCCTCCGGCTGTCGCAATCCGGTTCGCCTTTTCTTCCAAGTCAGACGGGATCTTCCCTCCCTGTTCGCTAACGTGTTTCTTGATCGCGTCAACGGCACCTTTGCGGATTTGTACCCCATTCGCAAAATTCGTCCCACTCATCCTGGTCTCAGCACGGAACTCTACACCTTCCGAATGAGGAAGCTCAAGCTCGCTGGAAGCGAGGCCCTGCTTTTTCGCCAGCTCGATGACGGAGCGTCCTTCTGGTGTTTCATCGTAAACAGAGCTTTGTGCTGCCGCCCTATTCAAATCTTCCTGTTTTGTTTTCCCAACGGTCACAAATTCGGCTGCCATCCGGTTTCCGTGTGTGATGGTTCCCGTTTTATCTAAAATAATCGTGTTGATATCACCTGACGCCTCAACGGCCTTCCCGGACATAGCAATCACGTTGAACTGCGTGACGCGATCCATCCCTGCGATCCCAATGGCAGACAATAGTCCACCAATTGTCGTCGGGATCAAGCAAACAAGCAAAGCGATCAGGGTTGCAATGGGAATAGCAGCATTCACATAGGTTGCAATCGGCAGCAGCGTCGTGCAGACGATCAGGAAAATCAATGTCAAACTGACCAGCAAGGTATTTAACGCAATCTCATTCGGTGTCTTCTGCCTTTTCGCTCCCTCTACCAGTGAAATCATGCGATCCAGGAATGATTCGCCAGGGTCGGTCGTCACACGGATCCGAATGCGGTCACTGACAACACGTGTGCCTCCCGTAACGGAGCTGAAATCACCGCCAGATTCTTTGATGACTGGCGCAGATTCTCCCGTGATCGCCGATTCATCAACGGATGCTACGCCTTCTATGATCTCACCGTCGCTTGGGATCAGTTCGCCTGTTTCGACAATGACAATGTCACCTTTTCTCAGCTCAGTGGAGCTGATCATCTGGATCGTTCCATCTTTTTGCAGACGTCGTGCCTTTGTATCTTGTTTGGTTTTTTTCAAGCTTTCTGCCTGTGCCTTTCCTCTTCCCTCCGCCAATGCCTCTGCAAAATTGGCGAACAGGATGGTCACGAACAGGATCAAGCTGACGACACCGTTGTAAAACGGGTCGGACGCTCCTCCAAACAAATGGGGGAAAAACGTGAGGAGGAGAGTAATCACAAACCCTACCTCGACAACGAACATGACCGGATTTTTCATCATCACGCGCGGGTCCAGTTTTTTGAACGAATCGACAAAGGCCCGCTGGTACAAATCTTTGGGAAGCGCCACCGTGCGCGTTCTACTCATCGAAATATCTCCTCTGCCTCTAAAATTATCGAATGGTCAACCACTCTGCGATCGGACCAAGTGCCAGCACTGGCAAAAATGTCAGCGCACCCACGATCACCACCGTGGCAATCAGAATCATCAGAAACACGCTGTTATCTGTACGCAAGGTACCCAATGTTTCAGGTACTGGTGTTTTCGCGATCAAGGAACCGGCTACCGCCAGCATGGCAATGATCGATACGTATCGACCAAACAGCATGACTAAACCGGTGGAAATATTCCAGAATGGTGTGTTGTCGCCTAATCCCTCAAAACCGGAACCGTTATTGGCTGCCGACGAGGTAAACTCATACAAAACTTGAGAGATCCCATGGAACCCTGGGTTTGATATTCCCGCTGTGCCCATTTCAGTCGCCAAAGCTATAGCCGTTGGAGCCAGAATAATTAGCGGGTGTACGAGAATCGCGATGGCGATCAGCTTCATCTCTCTTCCCTCAATCTTGCGGCCCAGGAATTCGGGCGTGCGACCTACCATCAGGCCGGCCAAAAATACGGCCAGGATCGCGTACATCAAGATGTTGACGGTTCCCACGCCATCCCCACCAAACACACTGTTGAGCATCATCTCGCCCAAAGGAACCAACCCGCCAAGCGGCGTCAAGGTATCGTGCATATTGTTTACCGTACCAGTGGTTGCTGCTGTCGTAACCGCGGTAAACAAGGCACTTTGCGCGATGCCAAAACGAACTTCTTTTCCTTCCATACTGCCCATGAGCTGGGACAATCCTGCACGTTCCAATGCCGGGTTGCCGTTTACCTCGGCGGTATACGCTGTAATCAAGAAGGCCAAGAACATCATGCCCATAGCCCCGAAGATCACCCAGCCTTGTTTGCGGCTCTTTGCCATAAAACCGAAGACAAATGGTAACGACGCCGGAATCAGGAACATCGAGAGAATCTCAATCACGTTGGAAAGAGGTGTAGGATTCTCAAATGGATGAGAAGAGTTAACTCCGAAGAATCCGCCCCCGTTTGTACCCAAGTGCTTAATCGAAACCAGAGAAGCAACAGGACCTCTTGCAATCTGCTGTTCTGTACCACTGATTGTCGTAGCGGTTGCAGTAGGCTCCATGGTTTGCGGAACACCTTGAGACACGAGAAGCAACGTGACGATCATGGCAAGCGGGATCAGTACTCGTGTATGGGAACGAATCAAGTCGACGTAAAAGTTCCCGATGCTACGCTGGCCAGTCAGCCCGCGCATGAATGCCATGGCGACAGCGATCCCCGTAGCCGGAGTGGTAAACATCAGGAAGATGATCACCATCATCTGCGAGAGATAGGACAAGCCACTTTCACCGCTGTAGTGCTGCAGGTTGGTGTTGGTCAAAAAGCTGACAGCGGTGTTGAACGACAAAAGCGGTTCCATCGCACCGATGTTGTTGGGGTTTCCCGGTAGAAATCCTTGCAGACGAAGCAGTAGATAAGCGATCGCGACCATGGCGATGTTGCTCATGAGCACACCTGCTGCGTATTGTTTCCAGGTCATGTCGGCTACACGAATCCCAGATATTTTATAAATGACATTTTCCACCCCACCAAACACGCGGTCCAATCGAGTGGTCGTAAGCGAAAAGGCAAGTGCCAGATATCGTCCCATCGGTATGGCCAATATGAGAAGCACGACCAGAACCAACGATATTTGAAGAAAGTCCACGACAGTTCCTCCTAACTACCTGTATAAAAATGGATTGATCCAAACTCAATATTTTTCCGGGTAAATCAGCGCGTGGCACAAGTACATGGAAAGGCCGGCCACAATCAACAACAACACGATCATTTTTCTTTCCCTCCCTGTTCTCTTACCACCGCGTCACAAAACTTGATGAGTGCGAAAAATACACCAAACGAAAGCGCCAATAGCAGTACGGAAACAGCATCCATTCACGTTCCTCCTTTTCTCCTATTAAAAAATCGACGAGTCGTCTCTCTCGCTTACCCCGTGCAGGTTTCCTATTTTTCGAAAAAGCCTGCCGTTGGGTAAAAAAATAGACCAATGCTTACGATTTCCCCGTTGATCGTCACTTTTGACCAGCACAGATGAACAGGCGAACGAAGTCGTCGCATCCAGCGGTTAAACGATCAAATATTCGGAGAAAAAGTACTCATTGGTCTACCTAACGCCCAGCCGACAATGGATTGCCTTCTTTGCGTTTTGTCTCCCGTTTCCTTCTTCCGAGAACAGCTTATTCTTTTTGAGAGCAAAACGAAAAAGACCTGTAAAACGTTTTGAGTAAGTCCTTTGGCCGTCCATAAGACAACAAAAAAGGCCTCCTCAAACAGGCGGTCTTTTGACCTCCCTCGCTTTAGCCTACGAAGTTAGCTGTCGGGTAGGATGGCGAAAGAGTTTCTCATCCCTTCCACATATGAAGCGTGGAATTAACCCCTACTGATTGGTTCCTCCGTTCCCGAGTGCCTCGGGATTAGGCCAGATCTGCAATTGTTGGTTACGAGTCTCATTATACGTCTGGCATAAACGCTTGTTAATGTTCTGTTTCTGTCTTTTTTGCACGATTTGTGCATTCTTTATTCATGTAAGCGATTTAACGACGTCAGGCCTCATCCGATCATGTTATTTCGTTGATTCTCTCTCTTTTTCATTGCAGACTCTGACACGAGTTCAGTCCATGTGTCATCAGCAGAGCCGTTCCATTTAACCTCTGATTTGTGCAGCCAGCCACCCGTATCCTGTATATCCTGGCTTACTTACGATGACATAGTTCGCTCCCAAACATTTGTACAACGTCACGTTGCGATGCTCATGCGTCATCACAAAGATCCGGCAGGTTCCCAATTGCCGGAACAAGGCAATAAAATCGCGCCCTTCTGACCATTCATCAGGAAAGATGTAGGCAGAATGATACACCAGCAAGGAATCCTGATCGCGGTAGCTTTCGTCAAAGGAGACGGGCACGAATCGCTGAATCGCTTCACCCGTCATTGCCGCAATCGACGAATACGCACCGGGATTCCTGCCAAAAAAGGCTGGCTGACTGTCACCGTTTAGCGTCTGGACAAAAGAAGTGAATGCCTCTCCCTTTCCGATCACCAGATAATTCTTCATCACAGACACAGCCCTCCCGAATCAATTCTTGAGATCCTCGATGGACGTGATGTCCATGTAAGCCGGAACCACCAATCCGATTTTTGTTCCATCCAGATTTGGACCCAGATCCTCAATCTGTCCTCCGAACTTTTTGAGGTAGCTTACATCCGTAGAAGGTAGCCAAGCAGCTACCATGCCATCAACATCACCGATCGCCACACCTGCCCACATGGGTCCGGTCTGCACCTGACTCAATTCCACTTCATACCCGAGTCTTTTCTCTAACACATGTTCTACCACGTGGGTGCTGGCGATCTCGGAATCCCATGCCACATAAGCGATCGTCAGTTTTTCTTTGTTTACAGGCTGGATGCCTTCCACCCATTTCCCTACCTTTTCCTCGTTGTTTTTCACCCACTCAGACGCTGCATCCGCCGGTTGTTCCCCGTCTAGAATCTGTACCATGACGGCCTCCATATCAGTTGGCTCCCAATGGAACGCATCCAAAAACTGATAGGCTGCAGGATGCTCCTGTTTCAATCCTTTTCGGACGATGGTATGGATTTGTTCGGCTCCACCAAAGCCGTTTTTCGGGTCCTCCAGATACTTCAGATCCATTTTTTTAAACATCCAATGGGGGGACCAGCCCGTAATGATAATGGGTTGCTTCTCTGCATACGCCTGGGTCAAAGCTGCCGTCATGGCCGCATCGGAGCCCTCGACCAACTGCCAATTGTCCAGCCCGTAGTGCGTCAACACTTCCGCTGTCTTCAACATGGAGCCAGACCCGGCGTCGATGCCGATGATTTTGTAATCCAGTATTTCACCCACTGAGGTACTGGCTGCTTCGGTAGATGTCTGAGGGGGCGTTACACTAGGCGTCGGGCTCGCTTCCTGCTGAGAGCAGCCTGTCACCCATACAGAAGCACCCAACATTATAGCCAGGATAACGGTAATCGTTTTCTTCATATCGTTTCTCTCTCCTTTTGACCTGCATGTTGTGTAATTCGATCCAAGACGATCGCAATGATCACAATCGACAGCCCTGCCTCGAATCCTCTACCTATGTCCACTTGGGATATGGCGCGGTATACATCCGCTCCCAGTCCCTTGGCCCCAATCATCGCTGCAATCACGACCATTGAGAGCGCAAGCATGATGCACTGATTGATCCCAGCCAATATCGTCGTTTTAGCCAGAGGCAGCTGAACCTTCCATAATTTCTGCCAACCGGTAGAGCCAAAGGCGTCTGCCGCTTCGGCCAATTCCTGAGGTACCTGGCGAATCCCAAGATTGGTGAGACGCACAATCGGCGGCATGGCAAAAATGACAGAAGCGATGACTCCAGGAACCTCCCCCAAGCCGAAGAAAAAAATCGCGGGGATGAGGTACACAAACGCAGGCATCGTTTGCATCAAATCAAGTACAGGCGTCATCAGATTGCGAAACGCGTCGTGCCTCGCGCAAAGGATACCTGCAGGAATCCCCACTACGATGGAAACCAATGCCGAAACAATGACCAGCCCCAACGTTTCCATGGTATTTTCCCAATAGCCCAGGTTATAGATGAGCGAGAGCCCAATTACGGTAGTAATCATCGTATTTCGCTTCCCAAACACCCAGGTCAGCGCCCCAAACAGCAGGATGATGATAAAAAACGGAACACCTGTCAATACAGTGGAAAAAAAGGTTAGCATCCCCGAAATGACAGAGTCGATCGGATCAAACAGCTCCCCTCTGTACTCACCAAGAAACGCTACGAATCCTTCTACCCACTTATCGATCGGGACCTTAGGCACGGAGTCCATCGCTCTTCACCTCTACCCTCAATCGCTCTATCCGTTCATCCGAAATATTTACTTTTCCAACCAGACCACCCAATACCGCCCCTTTTACAAGGACACCCAGCAAACGCTGTTGCTCGCCTACTACCGCAATGGGGACATGCACATCTGCCATCATGGGAATCAAATCGTGCAGGAGTGTATCCGGTGAAACTGTCGGAATGTCCGTTTTCATAATAGTCGAAAGTGTCTCACCCGTACTGATTGCGAGCGATACATCGTAGGCAGAAACCAATCCCAGCAGCGATCGTTTTTTGTCCACGATATACAAGCTGGACACACCGTTATCCATCATGAGCTGAAGCGCGACACGCGCCCCTTTATCCGGCGTGATCGCTTCTGCCCGCTTCATCACATTCTTTGCTACAAGAACTCTGGACAAGTCTGCATCCTCCACGAATTTTTTCACGAACTCATCTGCCGGATCGGTCATGATCTCTTCCGGTCGTCCTACTTGAATCAACTGCCCATCCCTCATAAGCGCGATACGGTCTCCCAATCGCAATGCTTCATGAAGGTCGTGAGTAATAAACAAGATCGTCTTTTTCATCGTCATCTGCAACTCCAGAAGTTCATCCTGCATATCTTTTCGAATCAAAGGGTCTAGTGCACTAAACGCTTCATCCATCAAGAGAACATCGGGATTGTTGGCAAGCGCACGTGCCAGTCCGACCCGCTGGCGCATACCGCCGCTTAATTGAACCGGGTAGGCATTCTCCCACTCCTCTAAACCAACGAGAGCGATGGCTTCTCTTGCTTTTTCTTGCCGGGCATCCACCGGAACATGCTGAATCTCCAGACCAAATTCAACGTTTTCACGAACTGTCCGCTGCGGAAAGAGAGCGAAGTTTTGGAACACCATCCCCAGTTTCTTTCTCCGCACCTCGCGCAATTGAGTGGCATTCATGCCGATGATCTCTTCTCCATCAATGAAAATGGTTCCGCTCGTCGGTTCAATCAGCCGATTGCACAGTCGGACCAAAGTGGACTTGCCGCTTCCGGAGAGACCCATAATGACAAATATTTCTCCTTCCTCCACGTCAAAACTCACTTGGTTAACGCCGACGGAAAGACCGGTCTGCCTAAAAATTTGTTCCTTTGTCCACCCCTCTGCCAAAAGCTTCAATGCTAGCTGCGGTTGTCTACCAAACACCTTTGATAGCTGTCTCACCTGAATTTTGGGCATTCTCTTCCCTCGCTTCACATTTTTGCGCAATACAAAAAACTGCGAAATTCCACAGCAAACCAAAGCATGGTTGCTAATCGAAATCCGCAGGCCTACGTAATACCTGGCGTCCCACATTGTGGACTCCCTGTACTCTGTCTTCCTGTTCAGGATCCATTGTTTTTCGTCTACGTTACTCGGTTTATGACGTGACCCACTACCTCTTATCCATCTGCAGCCATTGGACTGCATATGGATAAGCTGCCCGTTGATTTCCCCATAAAAAATAGACCGATACATCCTTTCCCTCCGGAACAAAGGTCCCAAAGAAAAAGCCTGCATCAGCCTATCACACGCCCGAGAGGAACTCTCCTTCTGGCGCATTCTTAGCCCAGACTTCATCACTGCACGACCTTCCCTGCTTTGGCCGACGAGGTTAGCTGACGGGTAGGATGGCAGAGAAGATTTCCTCATCCCTCCTGATTACTCAGGATTAACCCCAAAAGATTGGTTCCCCCGCTCCCGCGATGCTCGGGACTAGGCCGTTTGTTTGCCTATTTCTTTATCGTGCTTTGATTATACGCTTGCTCCCACTTCTTGTGAACGTTCAGTTCCGCAAGAATTCATGGAATCGTGTCTTTCTTTATGAATCGCATTCGTTTATCTTTTTCCTGCTCATCAAAATGAAGAATCCCTCTCGAATCCACACGTTTTCACAGGTCACCTACCCCCCTCATTTTTCAACAGTTGACAGGCTTTCAGCCGCTGAGTAAGATAAGTCACAACGAATATCCGGGGAGGAATGGCGCTTGGCCATCTCTGTGAAAAAAAAGCTGGAGTCCGAAATCAGCGAAGCGCTTATCAAGTTTCAACGCGACCTGATCGGGAGAGGACCACAGGAAGCAAAGACCTATATTGTCAGTGATATGGTGATTGCCAGATTCAAGGGCGTTCTCACTGTCGAGGAGAAGCATCTCTCTGGTCATGAGAAGGGACGACGCATCGTCAAAGAGATGCGTGAGCTGTTGCGGGAGATGTACAGCAAGGAATTGGAGGATGTCGTAGAGCGGATGACGGGCTGCAAGGTACTGTCGAGCCATAGCGATATCAGCACCAAAATCGGCGAACGAATCGAGGTGTACGTCCTGGACAAGGACTTGGAAAAATCACTTTCCTGCCTCTGAAACACAACCAAAAGGCTCCTGCAGCGGTATGATCTACCGTTGCGAGGAGCCTTCTGCCTTTTCTTCCTTTTGCGCTATACCAAAATCTCCACAGCCACCTGATCCCCATAGGAAAACGAGGTTCCGATATCAGAGGCGACCTCCCATTCTTCCTTTCCAATCTGAATGGAATAGAGCAGCTCTCTCCCTTGAAACTGAACATGCTGGACGCGTCCCCTCACACCATCCGCTCCCTCGTTCCATGGGTGAAGCTTGATCTGATCGGGCCTGACCGGCAGCACCTGATCCGCATGAAAGGGAGCGAAATCTTGGGAGACCCGGAGCGGTAGCGATGCTTGCCCGTCTCTCTCCAGTAAAAACGTATGCGGGTCCGCCCACTGTCCTTTGACAAAGTTGGCACGCCCGACGAACTTGGCGACAAACGGTGACTGCGGCGAGTAGTAGATCTCGTGCGGCGTACCCGCCTGCTCGACTCGTCCACCGCGCATCACGACGATCTTGTCCGCCATCGCCAGCGCCTCTGACTGATCATGCGTCACGTACACGATCGAGGTTCCCAGCTCCCGGTGAATATGCTGGATTTCCTTGCGCATCTGGATACGCAATTCGGCATCCAGGCTGCTCAACGGTTCGTCCATCAAGAGCAGCGTTGGGTTGAACACAATCGCCCTCGCCAGCGCCACCCGCTGCTTTTGCCCACCGGACAGCTGGCTCGGGTAGCGCTTTTCCATGCCTCCCAGGCCCACCATCTCCAGCATCTCGGCCACTCGCGCACCGGGATTATTTTTATAAACTTCTGGCACATTCTGCTGATGGCGCAACGGAAACGCCACATTCTCATACACCGTCAGATGCGGCCAGAGGGCAAACGACTGGAAAACCATACCGATGCGCCGCTGTTCCGGTGGTTTGAGCTGGTTTTTGTCCGCTACCCGCTCGTGATTCAGCCAGATTTCGCCGCTCGATGGCGATTCAAATCCCGCCAATAGACGCAGCAGCGTCGTTTTTCCGCAGCCGCTCGGGCCCAGCAAAGCGACGAATTCTCCGCTCTTTATCTGCAAATCGATCTGGTGCAGCGCATGCACCTCACCAAATCGCTTGGATACCCCCACTACCATCGCGTCATTCATCCTTCTACCCTCCGTTGCCAATATCTTTTCCACAATCCTCCCGCAGCCAACAGCAGCAAAATCACGGCCACGATCATCGTAGAAAGAGCGGTACTGAGTGTCGTGGACCCTGCCTGTTCAAAGCCAAAGATCACCACGCCGATGGTCTGCGCTCCAGACGACCAGAGCAAGGACGAGATGGTCAGTTCCGTAAAGGCCGTCAGAAAGACAAGGAACAATCCGGTTAGCATGCCTGGCGCATACAAGGGCAGCAGGATACGACTCCACCGCGTCCAGAATCTCCCCCCGCTGATGCGCGCTGCCTCCTCGACTTCTCTGCCTACCTGCATGATCGAGACGGTGCTGCTTTTTACCTGAAGGATCAAAAAGCGTGTCACGTAGGCGATCAGGATGAGCCAAACGGTACCGTACACGCCCGGCTGCCATCCTGGGATCGGCTCAATCCAGGTCAGAATCATCGCCAAACCAATTACCATGCCTGGCAAAGCATAAGGCAAGGAAACAGCTCCCTCCATCGCCTTTCCCAATGGGGATGGACGCTGGATTCGCCAGTACGCAAACAAGGTACCGACCACCAGACAGAGCGCGCCTGCCAGACTTGCCAGCATCAAACTATTCGAGATTGCCTCGCGCGTCCCGGCATGATCCCGGAGCACGAATAGGAAATGCTTTAGGGTCAGGTTTTCGCTAATAAACGGCAAACCATAGGCTTTTATAAACGCGGTAGAAGCCATTGAAAGCAGCGGCAGGAAGCTCGTCACCACAAGAAACAGCCATACTGCTGCCTCCACCCAGCTTTTCCGCTTGCCCAAAGGACGGCGAACGGATCGATCCTCTGCACTGGTCTGATCCACACGACTTTTGCGCAGCAGCAGCCATTGCAGTCCCGTTCCTGCTAGTGCGATCATACCAAGCAGAATCGAAAGTACGGATGCTCGGGCAAATGCGCTCGGTCCAAAGCCAATGACCTGCTCATATATCAAGGTACTCAGTACAGCAATACCTTCTGGGATCCCCAAGAAAGCCGGTATACCAAAGTTATCAAGTCCGGAAATGAAGGCAAGCAGGCCTCCACCGGCAATCCCTGGCAGTGCAAGCGGCAAAGTCACTTGCCAAAAGACCGTGCGGGAATGGGCTCCGGACGAGCGCGCAGCCCATTCCAGTTCCTTGGGAATCCGGTACAGCACAGAAAGCGTCAGCATGTAGACCAAAGGATAGTGACTTAACCCCATCACGACGATGATTCCGTCCAGACCATACACATTCCACAGCTCTACCGGAGTGCCAACCAGCCAGCTGGCGGCCCGGTTCAAAACCCCCGCAGGTCCAGCCATTTGTGTCCAGGCCAGCGTCATGACATACGAGGGGATCAAGAGCGGAAGCAACGCGCATACGTGGATCGCTCCCTTCCAGCGAATATCGGTATACGCGCACAGCCAGGCAAGAGATACCCCGATAGCAAGGGATATCAGGGTGGAGATTCCGGCAGCGGATAGCGAGTTGACGACTGCGGTCCAAGTGCGTGCATCTGCCAGCATCTCGGCAAAAGTGCCCCATCCGATCCCCTCATCCGTTTTTACACTGAGCAGTAGCAGCTTCAACAACGGATAGACAAAGAAGAAGGCGACCGGCACCAACACGAGCCAAGTAGCCGCCTCTTTCAGCTTGGGAGCGGCGGCCATCGTACGCCGCCCCTCCACTTGTCGTTCGCTCCATGCCGATTGCCAGTTAGTTGCCACCCATCATCTCTCCAAATTTCTTTTTATCCGCTTCCCTGGATGCCTCCAGCTCATCAATGCTTGCAGACAGCACTTTGATTTCTTCCAAAGCTTTGAGTCCTTCAGGCGCAGCTACCCCTTTGCGAATCGGTGTGTAGCCCAAGCCTGCCGCCAGCTTCTGTCCTTCCTCAGACAGCACATAATCGACAAATGCCTTTGCAGCGTCCTGATTTTTCGCAGCCTTCAGGATCCCGATCGGCTCTGTGATCACAGGTACACCTTCACTCGGATAGACCAGTTCCACTGGCGAGCCCTCTTGCTTGGCACGCGCCACCATGTAATCGACGACCATCGCGTACTCTTTTTCACCACCAGCCAAGCTTTTCAGAACAGCTCCATTTCCTTTTGAGACTGTCATCTGGTTTGCTTTCAGACCTTCGAAATATTCCCAGCCGAACTCACTTTGACGTGTAAATACACCCAGGTTGTAGGCAGCTGCGCCAGAGTAAAGCGGACTTGGCATCACTGCTTTCCCTGTCGCTTCTGGAGCGGTCAGCACTTTCCAGCTATCTGGAAGTGCCTTCACTTTGCTGGAATTGACAGCGAGAACTGTCGCCATGACTTTGGTTCCGGTGTAGGTGCCGTCTGCATCCTTCAGTTCTGCAGGGATTTGCTCCGCTTCAGGTGATGCATAGGGCATGAGCAAATCTTGCTTTTTCAGACTGGCAAACGTAGGGGCATCCGCGACCAGCAGCACATCGGCTTTTACCTGACCTGCTTGCGCCTCTGCCTGCAGACGGCTTACGACTTCTTCTGTCCCCGAGCGAAACAGCTCTACCTTTACCTGCGGATATTGTTTCGTGAAGCCCTCGATCAGTGCTGCTGCGTCCGCGTCTGGTTGGGACGTATAGAAGCTGAGTGTACCTTCTACTTTGGGCGTGGACGCTTCCGGTGCTGGCGTGCTGGCTGCGGGAGCCGTTGGAGCAGGAGCAGGAGTTGCGGCTTGCTGCGTGGAGCTGGTAGAAGTGCCACAAGCAGCCAGTCCCATGACTGAAACAGCTGCAAACAAAGACAAGGTCCATTTACGTAAAGGGATTCGGTTCATATCGATTGCCTCCTTGGTATGTATAGAGCGTTACGAATTGGATACAGATGATTGAAACCACTTGCTTATCTTGCTTTTCATCGCTGTATTCGTCATGTTCAACTGAAGAGGAGTAATTGTGACGTATCCATCTCGCAGTTTGTAATAATCAGATTCCTCTTCCTCAAAATGAATCTCGCTCAAGGTGTCGGAAAGCCAGTAGCACAAATACCCTTGTGGATCGTTTAAACCCACGTACTGGTAGCGAAGCACATCCATCGCCAGCGGTGTAACCGCTACACCTCTAACCATTTCCTTGGACAGGTAAGGCAAGTTGATATTCAGTACGGTATCGGCACTGAGCTTGTGACGGAACAAGGTTTCGAACACATCGTAGGCCAGTGATTCGACCAAGGAATAGGAAGCATTGGGTTTCAATGTCGCCAGCGAGATGGCAATCGACGGGATTTGGTACAGGGCTCCTTCGATCGCTGCTGAGATCGTACCGGAGTAGAAGACGTCTCGTCCCAGATTGGGGCCACGATTGATCCCGGATACAATCACGTCCGGCTTATCTTTGAGAATCACCTCGATCGCCATTTTGACACAATCGGCAGGAGTTCCGTTGACAGCCCATGCTTCCAGAGAGGTATCAAAAAAGTTTACCTTGTTTGCCTTCACCGGTGATTTCAGCGTAATGGCATGGCTGATCGCACTTCTTTCCTGATCGGGACAGACAATCGATACGTTTCCGAATGACTGCAGGGCTTTCGCCAGGCACAGCACGCCACTGGAAAAAATACCATCGTCGTTTGTAATGAGAATATTCAAAACAGGAATGACCTCCTATACCAATTCAAATGAGACACAGTCGCTTGTTTCCAGATACAACAGGTTTTGCTTCAGCAAGGACAGCTCACGCGAATCATCCCAGCCCTCCAGGATGATTGGCTTTTGGGATTCCCACAGCAGCTGCCAGATCGCATCCAGATCGATGTTACCCGTACCTAGTGGCACGTGCAGCTTGGTCGCCGTGGCGTCACTGACATGGATTTTGTCTACGCCCTCCAGCTCCTGGTAAAACTGTGTCAGGGAACTGGTCAGCGGTACGTGCGCAATATCAAAGGTAGCTGTCGTTGGGTAGTCGAGAGCCATGCGCAGTCGATTCAGGTCATCCGGTGTGACCACCATTTCCTTTGGAAGCGGCTCAATATGCTCGATCGACAGCACCAGCCCCCGCTCCTGTGCCTCACGCGCCAGCACATTCAAGCTCTCGATCAGAATCGGCTCGTGCCATCCTCGACTTTTGGGTGACAGGGTGACTCGTCCCGGGTGAATCGTGACACTGTTTGCTCCGATCTCTTTCGCCAGATCAAGAGATCGAATCACCTCTTTGACCGACTGCTTGCGAATCCCCTGGTTGAGCGAGCACAGATTCAAGTCCCAGCTGGCCGCATGCAGCGTGAGCTTTGTATTCGTCCGCTTGGCTGCATCCCGGATCTCCATCGCATTGCTTTGATGAAACCAGACATGCTCCGCCCATACCTCCATACCTGCAAAGCCGTATTGCCACGCTATCAGGATGGCTGCCTCTACCGGGTACGTCCACATCAAGGTTGACGAAACAAACAGCATGTCCACCACTCCCTTACTTCTGCTGGTATCGGCACACTTCCGATGAGATAAGGATTGCGTGTGCCGTGACCATGAAAGTCACTGCCTCCGGATCGAATCAGGTGATTCCTTTTTGCCTCGCGTTCCCAGTACGCCATTTCTGCCAAGGAGTGCCGCGGATAATACACTTCAATGCCATCGATGCCATAATCGAGCAAATTGCCCAGCTGAACCTCAAACGGATAGATGCCGGGGTGTGCAAGTACGGCGATTCCACCGACTTCATGGGTAGATTCGATAGCCTCCCGAGCTGAAAAAGGCGGGCGCGGAACATAGGCGGGCGAGCCTTTTCGCAAGTAAGCATCAAACATCGCCTGCGGCGTCCGTCCATATCCACGTGCGACCATGGCCTCCGCTACATGCGTGCGAACGATCACACTTCCGCGCGCTCTGGCCATGCATTCTTCCACGGTGATCATCAGCCCAAGCTGATTGCAGCGCTCTACGATCTCGGTTATCCAAGCGACCCTCTCCTGCTGCCTTTTGTCCATCAAGTGAAGCAAGCGCGGGTCGGATATATCAAAGCCGTAGCCGAGGATGTGCAGCTCCCCTTCAGGTCCCTCTGTATTCCACTCAATTCCGGGGATCAGATGGAGACCCAGCTTCTTGGCTTCGTCACGAGCCTGCAAGTAACCGTCTACCGTATCATGGTCAGTGATGGCCAGGTAGCGAATTCCTCTATCCTTCGCTTCAGCCAGCAGCTCGACCGGTGCCATTTTTCCATCCGATGCAGTGGTGTGCACATGCAGATCCATCATGGTAATGTCCTCCTTTTGCCACCGACTTCTTGGTTCATCGTTCGTCTTGCCTTCATTGTAGAGTCGTATTTTTAACGCTGTATAAAGGGCTCGACAAGGTTTGATAAAAGAAAAACGCCTTCTCTGGGCGTTTATTGTTGATCGAACGTGCGGAATATGAAGGCCATGTAAACAATTTGCAAAGTCTTTACAAAACAGGTGAAGGAAGGTAAAGAAAAACCATTTGTCGTGCTGTAGAGGAGGAGAGTTCCATTCATTACACGAATTTCTTTTTGGGAAGTCGTGGTCTGTGGGAAGGTCGGGTAACCTAGATGCGCTTAAAAGCTGAATACGGGGTACATTGTAGAACTTTTATAAAGGGGTATTTTTTTGAAGAACTATGAAATTAAAAAAGCAACTGTGGATGAAAAGGAAACACTCAGCAACCTTTTGCAATTCTATATTTATGATTTCTCTGAGTTTATGGACCTACATATTGAAGATAACGGGAGATATGGAGAATATCCGTTAAACGAATACTGGACAGAGGACGCTAGGTTTCCCTATTTAATATGGGTTAAAGGGAAAATTGCTGGATTCGTCTTAGTGAGATTAATAAATACAGGCGAAGAGGACGCATACTTTTCGATTGCTGAGTTTTTTATTATGAAAAGATATCGAAGAACAGGGTTAGGTAAACAAGTTGCAAAAGAACTATTTCAAATGCATAAGGGACATTGGGAAGTATACCAAATCGATAATAACAAGCCCGCACAGCATTTTTGGACAAATACAATAGAGGAATACACTGGAGGCAAATTTACTGTGCGAATAGAAACTGGAAGAAAAACACAAGTCTTTGATAGTTAATAACTCAGGATGAAGCCGTGAGGAACGATTAGAAAAAAAGCTCCAGCCCGATGTTTATATTCGGACTGGAGCTTTGTCTTTCATGCCGTGCATTTACTTCACGTCGTATCCTTGATCCTCGATGGCTTCCTTGATCGATTCCACTGTCACTGCGCCCTCTTCATAGGAAACCTCAACCGTCTTGGCAGCCAGGTCTACTTTTCCATTTGCGCCTAATTCCTTCAAGGTTTTCTCAATGGTCATGACGCAATGATTGCAAGACATTCCTTCTACGTTCAATGTAATGTTTTTCATGATTATCTCTCCTCATTTTCAATTTATATAATATACCCTTGAACACTCACAGATAAAGCCGTGTGAGGTTCAGAGAGTGGGTTTACAGTTTTACGCGTTGCAGGCGCAGGGCATTGAGCACTACCGAGACGGAGCTGAAAGCCATCGCAGCTCCTGCCAGCCAAGGCGCGAGAAAGCCGATTGCCGCGACAGGAATGCCTAGTGTGTTGTAAGCCAAGGCCCAGAACAGATTTTGCTTGATGTTGCGGATGGTCCGCTTGCTCATCTCGATAGCGTCGGCTACACTGGTCAGCTCACCGCGCATCAAGGTAATGTCGGCAGCCTCCATCGCCACATCGGTACCTGTTCCAATCGCCATCCCGATATCGGCTGTGGCCAAGGCAGGTGCATCGTTGATCCCATCTCCGACCATTGCCACTTTCTTTCCTTGCTCCTGCAATTTTTTCACTTCTGCCGCCTTGCCTTCTGGCAGCACTTCGGCAATCACGTGATCAATTCCTGCCTCACGGGCAATCGCTTCCGCTGTTTGACGGTTGTCGCCAGTCATCATGATGACCGTCATTCCCATCTCCTTCAAACGCTCAATGGCTTTGCGCGAGGAGGGCTTGATGGTATCTGCCACCGCAATCATCCCCGCCAGCTGACCATCTACTGCAGCCAGCATCGCGGTCTTGCCTGCCTTTTCCAAAGAGAGCATCCCCGCGCTCAATGGCTCAAAAGAAATGTTGTATTGCTCCATTAAACGGCGCGTCCCTACCAGCACTTCTTTATCGTCCACCACAGCGCGAATTCCATACCCCGGAATCGCTTCAAAAGAATTCGTTGTGCCAAGCGCTACTCCTTGATCGACAATTCCCTTCACGATAGCCTGAGCCAGTGGATGCTCGGAATTTTTCTCCGCTGCTCCGACCAGAGCTAGCAGCTCCTGCTCTTCCAAACCATGCGGGACAACATCCGTCAGCTCTGGCTCACCTTTGGTGACAGTACCTGTTTTATCCAGCACAATCGTGTCCAGGTGATGCGCCGTCTCCAGATGCTCTCCTCCTTTAAAGAGGATGCCCAGCTCTGCCGCACGTCCCGATCCAGCCATGATGGAAGTAGGTGTCGCCAAGCCGAGTGCGCACGGGCAAGCGATGACGAGTACAGCAATGGCCTTTTCCAGAGCCTCGCCAAAATTGCCCGGTATGACCAGCAGGTACCAGATCAAAAAGGTCAGAATCGCGATTGCTACCACGATTGGAACAAAAACCCCGGAGATGCTGTCTGCCAGCCGTTGGATGGGAGCTTTGGAACCCTGCGCTTCCTCCACGACGCGAATGATCTGTGCCAAGGCCGTCTCCTTGCCTACCTTTGTTGCCTTGACCTTCAACATGCCGTTCTTGTTGATTGTAGCTCCAATCACATTGTCGCCGGCTGCTTTGTCGACCGGGATGCTCTCTCCTGTCAGCATCGACTCATCCACAGCGGACTGCCCTTCCAGCACGACTCCATCGACGGGTACTTTTTCACCTGGTTTGATCTGAACGATATCTCCAGGTCTGACATCCTCGACCGGAATCACCATCTCTACACCATCACGAATGACAGATGCTGTCTTGGCCTGCAAGCCCATCAGCTTGCGAATTGCCTCCGAGGAGCGCCCCTTGGCTCTGACCTCGAAAAGTTTACCCAGCAGGATCAGCGTAATCAGCACCGCACTTGTTTCAAAATACAGCTCTACCATGTGTGCATGTGAACCGATGGACTCAATCGCCATATACAGGCTGTAAAAGTAAGCGGCTGAAGTCCCGAGGGCTACCAGTACATCCATGTTGGCGCTTTTGTTGCGCAGCGCTTTGTACGCCCCCACATAAAATTGAGCTCCGATTACGAACTGAACAGGCGTAGCCAAAGCCAGTTGTACCCAGGGATTCATCAGCGCCTCCGGCAGCCAGATGAACGACGTGAAGGAAAAGTGACTGACCATCGCCCATAGGAGAGGGAAGGAAAGCACCGCAGAAATCCAGAACTTCCTCGTCTGTCTTTTGATCTCCTCTTCCCGACGATCCCGCTCGGCTCCTGAGCCGTCCTCTTCCCGGCGAGCAGCCTGATACCCCAGCTTCTCTACCTGACGGATCAGATCAGACACCCCGATATGTGAGCCATCATACTCGACTGTTGCTGTCTCCAGAGCAAGGTTGACGTTGGCCTTCAATACGCCAGGCATCTTATTCAGACCTTTTTCAATCCGCGTGGAGCACGCTGCACAAGTCATTCCAGTGATCGACAGCTCCACCTTATCGGCAGCGACACCGTAGCCAAGCGCTTCAATCTTGCCGCGAATATCCTCAATGCTCGTTTTTTCCGGATTGTAGACCACCGACGATTTCTCCAAAGCCAAATTGACATTCGCTGTCTCTACTCCATCCAGCTTTTTCAGGCCTTTCTCAATACGTAGAGCGCACGCGGCACAAGTCATTCCCGTAATCGGAAGTGTCGCCTCAGCTGTTTTGGCACTCATTTGTTATTCCTCCGTATCACATACCCATAAGGGGTATGTTTTTTGGTATTGTTCCCCCGAAGCTGTCTGCTTATCATGACCTTATCTTACTATACCCCCCTTAGGTATATCAAGAGCTTTTTTCAAAAAAAATTGCTGCCCCGATTTGTTCGGAACAGCAACTTCTACATTTGTTTATAATTACTTGCTTTTCGCGTTGTATGCAGCGGCTATTTGCGCCGCTACTGCCGCATTATGCTTAACCAGGGCGATGTTGGTTTGCAAGCTTTTGCCCTCAGTCAGCTGCTTGACTTTATCGAGCAAAAATGGCGTTACTTTTTTCCCAGCGATGTTGTTTTCCTTCGCTTCATTCAGCGCTTGCTGAATGACAGCCTCGATTTTGCTATGATCCAGTGCGTCGGATTCAGGAACAGGGTTGGCGATAATCATCCCGCCCTCCATGCCCAGCTTCCATTTCGTATCCATCAGCGTTCCCACTTGCTCTGGCGTATCCATGCGGAAGTCTACGCCAAAGCCGCTTTCGCGCGCAAAGAAGGATGGGAATTCGTCTGTGCGATACCCCACTACAGGTACGCCTTGCGTCTCCAGGTATTCCAGCGTGCGACCCAGATCCAGGATCGATTTGGCTCCAGCACAAACGACTGCCACACTGGTTTGTGCCAGCTCGGTCAAGTCTGCAGATACGTCCCAAGTGATTTCCCCTTCGCGGTGAACGCCGCCAATTCCGCCTGTAGCAAAGACTCGAATGCCCGCCAGCTGTGCCGCGATCATCGTTGCTGCTACAGTTGTAGCTCCGATCTTGCCGCTTGCCAGGATGTACGGGAAGTCACGACGGCTTACTTTTTCTACCGATTTGTTCGTCGCGAATTCTTCCAGCTCGCTTTCGGACAGCCCAATCTTGATCTGTCCGTTCATGATCCCGATCGTCGCAGGCACTGCTCCGTTGTCGCGAATGATCTGTTCTACTTCCTTGGCCATCTCGATGTTTTGCGGATATGGCATCCCGTGAGAAATAATCGTGGTTTCCAATGCAACCACTGGCAGATTGTTCTCCAACGCGTGACGCACTTCATCTGTATAGCTCAGGTATGATTTCATTATTTATCGCTCCTTTTCGTATTGTTCCACGATCTCTTCGAGTTGTTCCGGCTGGAGTCCAACCGCTACGGATTGCTCCGTCTGCAAAGTCAAGGCAGATGCCGCCAGTCCCAGACGCAACGCCCTCGGGAAAGCTTCGCCATTCACGACTCCGTATAGCAACCCGGAGACAAAGGCGTCCCCTGCCCCAGTCACATCTACAACCTCTGCCGGATAGGGAGCCAGTTGCTCGGCGTATTCTTCGGACTGATAGTAGACTCCCTGCTCTCCCATTGTCACGACGACGTGTTTGACGCCGCGCTCCCGAATTCGCTCGCATGCTCGGGCACAATCATCGAGCGAGCGAATTTCCATTCCTGCCAGCAGCTCCGCTTCCTCCAGATTCGGCAGAATCGCTTCCACGCCGTCCAACCGCTCTGGCAGCTTCTGCGCTTTGGCCGATGATACCGGATCGATGAACAGGAGGATCTGCTCCTTCCTGCAACGCTCGATGATGTAGGCCAGACAATCCGTCGGCACATTGGTATCGAGAAACACCACGTTCGCTGCTGCGATATGCGACCATCTTTCATCGAACATCTCGGGTGTCAGCGCATCGTAAATATCCATATTAGCCAGGGAAACAACCATTTCTCCGTCAATGTCCAGTAGCGCTGTATAGGTACCTGTACGTTGGGTAGGCAGCCTCCAGATCTGGCTGATATCCACTCCATGCTTTCGCGTTTCCTGAACGATCCATTCACCTTCCTTGTCCTCGCCAATGCAGGTGATGATTGCTGTATTGCAGCCTAGGCGTCCCAGATTTTCTGCGATATTGCGTGCTACTCCCCCGCAGGACTCCGAAATGGTCACAGGATTGGAGGAATGGAGTCGGATTTGCTGCTTGCCTCTCGCTTTTCGATCCAGGTTTGCGCCGCCGATGCAGGTAATCAAGCCCTCATCCCGGAGCACATAAGCACGCCCCTTAATCTCTCCTCTTTTGGTCAGCTGCGCAATATAGCCTGCTATCGCTGAACGGGAGATGCCGATCAGATCTGCTAACTCCTGTTGGCTGATAAAGGGATTGTGCCGGATGTGATGCAAAATCTGTTTCTCTTTGTCCACGGTCATCCTCCTTCCTTCCTTATCATTCACACTAACGCCCGCAAACAAAAGTCTATCATATAAACAAATGTTTTTAAAGCCTTTCAAAACAGAAAAAAATGCCCCCAAGCCAAAAATTCTGCTCGAGGGCACTCTTTCCTGTTTTTCTTATTTTCGATACAGGGGATAATCCACCTCAGTCGGTACCTGGATCAACACCAACCGGAAATCTTCATCTGAATTTGCCTGATAGGTCACGTTGTGGTCCGCTTCCGTAGAAGTGACGACAAAGTCTCCATTTTTGGCAGCGACACCATTCACATCTTCCTTGCCAGCTTCACTGACCACCCCAGAGCCTTCTACCACGACAACAGCATGCGCGTATCCGGCCGGGAGGGACAGGGAATAGGTAGCGCCAGCAGGAATCCGAACATCCTGCATCTTCACATCAGCTACGACCTCGATTGGAGCATGAGCGCCGATCATCTGCTTGACGCTCACGCTGCCCGCATGCTCCACCGGAAATTCCTCATGATCGTACTGATTGTACGTCGGCGGACGTTTGGTAGCCTGAGACAGATGCGGCTCGAACCAGATTTGAAACATCTCGGTATCTTTGCCGAGCTCCTCCGCATGATGAGCGCCAGATCCTGTTTGCATGATCTGAACGCCGCCAGTGGTCACTTTTTGCCAATTTCCCAACGTGTCTTTATGCCCTACCGTTCCATTCA
Source organism: Brevibacillus invocatus (assembly GCF_003710915.1). Classification (GTDB taxonomy): domain Bacteria; phylum Bacillota; class Bacilli; order Brevibacillales; family Brevibacillaceae; genus Brevibacillus; species Brevibacillus invocatus. The sequence continues at coordinate 38,929 of NZ_RHHR01000021.1, forward strand.
ATACATACGATAAAATTTCAAATCCGGAATGAGGATGAAACGGTATTTCAAAGGTTTTCAAGGATTTGGCCCACGCCCAGTAAAAGAGCGGACCCACACGGCTGACCACAGAGCCTTCTCGTGGAAATCCGATTGGTTTGTTTTCTACAATTTCACCGTCGCCAAAATGTCCTTTTGCCTGTTCGTTTTGTGTATAGACACGAATATCCATCTGCTAGTTCCTCCTTTATTCCGTCGATTGGCGCACGTTGCACGAATGATTCGTATTCGTCAGAGGGTGCGATTAAAACAGGATGTATGCGCCAGGTCCAATCAGAGCAACACCGATAACTACCGCGATCAAAGTCAGGTTGAATTCATAGCCGTTTTGCGTGACCCAAAATCCATTTTGAGCGTGAACCTTCACGATTGCAACCAGCATGGTAAAGGCGATCAACAGAGCACCGACCCAGGTGCCAACACCACCGCCAACACCGGTAGCGAACAGCAGTCCCCCAACCAGTTCAGACAGTCCGGCCAGCAGTGCCATTGTGACACCAGGCTTCATGCCGAGCGATTCCATCCATCCGCCTGTTCCTTTCAAACCATAGCCGCCAAACCAGCCAAACAGCTTCTGTGCCCCATGACCTACGAACAACAACCCAATCACCAAACGAATAATGAGCAAACCAAGATCCATCATTTTTCATCTCTCCTTAAATTATTTTAAATTATAGTATCTTTAAATAAAGATACTTGCTGAAAAAAAGGCTGGCGGGCCTTTAGAAAGTTTCCGCCAGTTTCGCTGCTTTGACGACGCCTTCATGTACGATTTCTTCTGCTTTGTCTGGGAATTGGTTGTGGCCTTCCACAATCACTTCAGTGATGTTGCTGATACCCCAGAATCCAAGCATGGTTTTCACGTAGCGGTTAGCCAGTTCGATTGCGTCCATTGGAGCTTCGGAGTATACGCCGCCGCGAGCGCTCAACAGTGCAACCTTTTTATCACCCATAAGACCTTCAGGTCCATTGGCTGTGTAACGGAATGTTTTGCCTGCTTGAGCCAGGTAGTCCAAATAGGTGTGCAGAACAGCCGGTACAGTGAAGTTCCACATTGGGAAAGCAATCACAATTTTTTCTGCTTCAGAGAATTGGTTCAGATATTTGTTCACCAGATCAGCTGATTTTTGCTCTTCAGCAGTCAATTCCATTCCACGACCTGCTTTGAACATAGCAGTGATCATGTCGTTTCCGTAGTAAGGAAGATTTTCTGCAAACAAGTCCAGTTCAACAACCTCGTCGTTTGGATGACTCTCCTTATAGGAATCTGCAAACGCGTGATACAGTTTCACGCTTGCAGCTTGGTCGATAGGGCGATCGTTGGCTTTAATCAATAATACTTTACTCATGTTAGGAATATTCCCCTTTCTTGATGTTAGTAACTAACATTCAATTTGCATATCTTGATTTCGAGATTATTACATTTAAGGCATATTGTCAAGTCTTTTACTGTTGAAAACTGCAGGCACTTCGCAGGAACATCAGCAAATCACTTGCTAATAATGCTCCTGCGCGGCCCTGCCCAATTTTTTTAAAAGCGCAATGGCTTGATGCTTTTCTTCCGGAGTCAGTCCACTTACTGCCTTTTCGATGGACTTTGTGTGCCCAGGAAAAATGTCACTCAAAAGTTGATGCCCTTTTTCTGTCAGCTCTGCATAGATGACGCGACGATCGACTGCACAAGGCTTGCGGACCAGCAATTGCTTTTTCTCTAGTTTGTCCACGACATAGGTAATGTTGCCGCTGGAGATCAGGATCTTTTCTCCAATTTGCTGCAAGGGCTGTGGTCCTTTATGGAATAGAAATTCTAGAACCCCGAATTCAGTGGGATTCAATCCATACTGCCGAATATCGCGATTGATATGAGCCGTTACCCAATTGTAGGATCTCGAAAGCACAACTAACAGATCGAGGGAATCATTTCGAAGTGGCTGCTGCTGCTTCTCTGACATGGCAAGCCCTCCTTTGCAAACAAATGATATATCTTTAATTTAAGATAATCTTACTTGAAATTCACGCGCTTGTCAAATGAGGCCTGTCTGGCTGGAGGAATGGCTTGCAATGTCCTTGTCTGCGGTTCAGGAATGGGATATAGTCCATACTAGATGACAAAGTGGGGAGAAATGTAGAAGTGTCGACGCGAATCCGCGGTTTTAGTATGGTGCTTGTTGCTTCGCTTTTATGGGGTGTTTCCGGGACTGTAGCCCAGTCTCTCTTGCAGCATTATCATTTTACGACAGATTGGCTAGTTGCGGCGCGCCTCCTCCTGTCGGGAGCGATGCTGCTGCTCCTTTCTCTGGTTGGTGATAATCGCCAGAATGTTTGGAAGATCCTTCGTTCAGGAGCTGACTTTGGTAAGCTTGTAATCTTTGCCCTATTTGGTCTTTTGGCTGTGCAGTATACGTATTTTGCTTCTATCGAACTGGGAAATGCAGCTACCGCGACACTGTTGCAGTACCTGGGGCCGGTTTTTCTCACGGGCTATCTCGTAGCTCGAAATCGACAGCTGCCTAGTGTGGCACAAATGCTAGCGCTTTTCCTCGCACTGCTGGGCACCTTCCTACTGATCACCAACGGCAATCCAGGCAATTTGTCCATCTCGACAGGGGCGGTACTGTGGGGGCTAGCATCGGCAATCGCCCTCGCCTTTTACACCTTGTATCCAAAGAAGCTGCTTGAGCGATGGGGAGCAACCGTAGTGTTGGGCTGGGGAATGCTCATCGGCGGGATCGGTCTTTGCCTTCTGTCTCAGCCTTGGCAAGCGACCGGTCAGATCTGGGCTGTGCAGTCTGTTCTCGCTGTCGCCTTTCTTGTCTTGTTTGGAACGCTGATCGCATTTTACCTGTACCTGGACAGCCTACGCTTCATCCTCCCATCAGAAACAAGTGTCTTGGCAAGTGCTGAACCTTTATCCGCCGTCGTCGCGACAGTTGTATGGCTGCATGTACCGTTTGGCCTGTTCGAATGGCTGGGAGCGTTTTGCATTGTCGGTACTGTCTTCGCGTTGGCCAACCACAAAGAAAAGAAGGCAGAGCTCGCCCGCGAGCAGCATATTTAACCTTCTACATGCAGCATACAAAAACCCGCCCGTGTATCCGTATCGATACCAGGCGGGTTTTTTAATTAAGGTTTATTCACGTATGCTTAACGGCTAAGCACAGGTGCATTTTCCAGCATGGATCCTTCCTCGGCAAAACGCTGGTGCCAGGAGAAAGCTTTTTCCAGGACATGTGGCGTGTGACCGCCGCGTGTCAGTGCCTCCTCATAGTATGCACGGAGCTGATCGCGGTAGATCGGGTGCGCACAGTTGTCGATGATTTTCAGTGCTCTTTCACGTGGTGCCAATCCACGCAGATCCGCCAAGCCTTGCTCTGTCACGAGAATATCTACATCGTGCTCCGTGTGGTCTACATGAGAAGCAAACGGTACGATACTGGATATCTTGCCGCCCTTTGCAATAGACTTGGTCACGAAGATGCCCAGACGAGAGTTGCGGGCAAAATCCCCGGAACCACCAATTCCGTTCATCATCTTGGTTCCCGATACGTTGGTGGAGTTCACATTGCCGTAGATGTCCGCCTCCAGAGCGGTATTGATCGAGATCAGGCCGAGACGACGGATCAGCTCTGGGTGATTTGTGATTTCCTGAGGACGCAGCATGAGTTTGTCACGATAGGCAGCGAAATTTTCTGTTACGTGCTTCATCTTCTCTGCGGTCAGCGTGATCGAACAGCCGGAAGCAAATGCGATTTTGCCTGCATCCAACAGATCGAATACAGCATCCTGCAACACCTCGGAGTAAACCGTCAGATCCGTAAACTCAGAGTCCAGGAATCCGTTGAACACAGCATTGGCAACCGTACCAATACCCGATTGCAGCGGAGCCAGGTTTCTCGGCATGCGACCTGCCTGTACTTCATGACGTAAAAACTCGATCAGATGTGCAGCGATTTGCGCGGTCTCTTCATCAGGCTCGACGATCGTGGATGGCGAGTCAACCACTTCAGAGACCACAATCCCCTTGATTTTGTTGATATCAACCGGGATGCCAATTGTTCCAATGCGCTGTTCCACCGATGTGAGTGGAATCGGGCCACGCTCGCCCTGCATTTCCGGTGTATAAATATCGTGGATGCCTTCCAGTGCGAGTGGTTGGTTCACATTCAGCTCGATGATGACATGCTTGGCTTGATCCACAAAGATATTGGAGTTGCCTACAGATGTCGTCGGAATGATCATGCCATCCTCTGTGATTGCAACCGCTTCCACAATGGCGTAATCAATCTGTCCCATTACGCCCGTGCGAATCAGTTCTGCGGTATGAGACAAATGTTGATCTACAAACATGATGCTGCCATCATTGATTTTTTTGCGCATAGTCGAGTCAGCTTGGAATGGCACACGTTTGTTCACGATGCCCGCTTCTGCCATAATTGCGTCTACATCTGCTCCAAGCGATGCTCCTGTATATACGTTAACGCCAAAAGGTTTATTTTCTCTTTTTGCCTTCTCAGCCAAAGCGATGGGAACCAGCTTGGCATCACCTGCGCGCGTAAAACCGCTCAAGCCAAGTGTCATGCCATCTTCGATCCAACTTGCTGCTTCATCAGCCGTGACGATTTTATCTGCTAATCGTTTATCACGTAAGCGCTCCCACATGATTAAGTTCCCCCTTGTGACAGTCATAATCTTGTTGTAAATAAACTAGCACACAGACGACTGAGCGGGCACTCAATTTCATGCAAAGCAGAAATTCCGGCCATAAGCTAGAATATTTGAGCGCGAATGCTAATGGGTAAAAAGTCCTAGAAACCGAGCAATTGGCGGAAAGTGCTGGCGTAAGACTGGCTGACCGGAACGCGACTTTTTTGCTTGTCCTTCATCTCCAGAATGAATGTGGAATGGAAATGCGGATGGATAAAACGAATGGCTTCCAGATTGACAAAATAAGAGCGATGACAGCGAATGAACTGCCCAGGTGCAAGCAGGTTCTCCAGCTCTGCCATATTGTATTTATTGGTATAAGCCCCATTCGCTGTATGGAGCTGTGTTTTTCCTTCATTGGAGCTGATGTACATAATCTCGTTCATCGGAATGGGCAACCAGCCGTTTTCGTCCCTTCCGATCAGAAAAGGTGGCCGTGGCGGCTCAGGTATAGCCATAGGCATCATTTGCGGAGAATAGATGGCGGTAATATACCCCTCGATTCTTCCTTGCATGATGACAGGAATGGAAACTCCGTAATACGGAATGCCAAAGACACGGCTCTCCACATGATGAGCCACTTTTCCCTTGATTTCCAAAGCCTTGTGGGTGGCGGAGCCAACCGGAACCAGATCACCAGGTTCAATTTTTAAATCAATAGCTTCACTTGGCTTGTAATAGGTATACTGTTTCCCGTCTGAGATCGCGATGGAAACCCCTTCAGGAATCACTTGACCAATCATCTGTAAAACCTCAGGTACCAATGTGTTGTCCATAATGACTCCTCACCCTCTCCTCCTATTTTCTCTCTTGCTCCTCCTTTCATTTAACCATATTTTTGCGGTTCTGGAGCAAGCCTTGTCTTGCCAACTTCATGAAGATATGAGGGAGCGTGCTCAACTCCTCGCATAGGTTGACGAACGTCTGGAATTAGAATAAAGTCTGACTTGAAAGACAAATTGACAAGACGTCTCCCAGGAGGAAATATGCCACAACCATTGAACAATTTTTCATCAACATCCCGAGATTAGCTGGCAGGAAGTACAGACGACTTCCTTTCTTGCAGACTTCTTGAAATCATACAACTGTCGCCTGACGACCTTTGAGGACATGACAGGCGTTGTCGCTGAGTGGGGAAGCTCGACACCGGACGCTTTCACGGTCGGGCTGCGTGCCGACATGGACGCTTTGTGGCAGGAGGTGGACGGACTTTTTTGTGCCAATCATTCCTGTGGACACGATGCCCATATGACGATGGCGCTGGGCGTGCTCATCTGAAGGCCACCATGCTTGGTCTTGGCTGTGACCTGGCACATTCAACCATTGGAGGAGAGGTAATCGTGAAACTGGAGCGTATCGATTTGCAACGCATCAAAATCCCGTTGAATTCCCCGTTTGAAACCAGCATGGGAGTAGAAACGCACAAGGAATGCATCCTCGTCCGCGCGTATAGCGGCAAGCATGTTGGCTTTGGGGAAAGTGTCGCGATGGATGTTCCGGTCTACAACGAAGAAGATGTGGATACTGTCTGGTACATGCTGGAGAAATACCTGATCCCGCAACTGTTCAAACGTGAAATCGAGCATCCTGATGAAGTATCCCACCTCTTTTCCTGGATGAGGCGCAACCACATGGCCAAAGCTGCCTTGGAGGGCGCCGTCTGGGATTTGTATGCCAAAATGCAGGGCATGTCTTTGTCTCAGGCTTTGGGTGGTACACGTACGACGATTGATGTGGGGGTCAGCATCGGAATCGAGCCCACCATTGAAAAGCTGCTCCAGCGAGTCGAAGGCTTTGTCCGTGACGGGTACAAAAAGATCAAGGTGAAGATCAAACCCGGCTTTGATGTGGAGCCGATGCGTGCGATCCGCCAAACATTTGGTCCAGATGTGCCCTTGATGGCCGATGCCAACTCTGCTTACACCTTGTCCGATATCGAAATGCTGAAGGAACTGGACGAGTTCGGATTGATCATGATCGAACAACCGTTGGCCCACGACGATATCATCGATCACGCCACCCTGCAAAGAGAGCTGAAAACGCCCATCTGCCTTGACGAGAGTATCCATACGGTAGAAGACGCCCGCAAAGCAATCGGTCTCGGAAGCTGTCGGATTATCAATATCAAGATCGGTCGCGTAGGCGGGCTGACAGACGCGAAGAAAATTCATGATCTGTGCCAAGCAAATCATGTACCTGTCTGGTGCGGCGGCATGCTGGAGGCAGGAATTGGCCGCGCTCACAATATTGCGATGGCCTCACTTGCCAACTTCACCATTCCTGGCGATACCTCACCTTCCCATCGCTATTTTGCAGAAGATATCGTCACGCCGTGGATCGATTTTGCCAAGCCTGGTGTTCTGAATGTACCGACTGCTCCTGGTATCGGCTTTGACATCAATGAACAGGCGATTCGCAGTGCGCTGGTGGAACACAAAAGCTATTTTGCCAACTGCGAATCGACTACTACGCTCATTCCCAATTATTAATACAAAGGGGAGGTCCATTGCGGCCTCCCTTTTCTTCGTTACTCGGTGATGGTGAGTATTTTGCATAGATTTTGCTCTGCTTCCGGTCTCTTTTCCTCTGTCAGCTGCTTCAGCAAGTCCAGCGCTGCATACGGCAGCTTCAAGGCATGCGGGTCACGGTAGGTTTTTTCCCAGTACTTCGGGGAAAAAATCTGGTTAAAAGCCGGTTCCTTCACCTCGTCTTCGAGAATCAATTCCGGTCGTTGACGATTCAGAAACATTTGTACCCGATGGTTTCTGATCCCTTCTTGAACCAAATCGTCATACCCAAACCGGCTCAACTCACTCAAAGCCTGTGCATGTGTAATGCTGTGCGTCACTTCGCCTTCGAAGAAATAACGCTGTCCGTCAATGACTCGGTTCGGGTAAACGGCATGGAGTTCTTCAAACGTATGTTTTGCCATTTCATTGACCTTTTCGTAAGCAGGGATCCCCTCAATCTGCTCCACGGTGACTTCGGTGTAATCTTCAATCCCCCAGTAACGATTGGGGCGATCTACAGTGGTCGCCTTCAATAGCTTCACCAGTCCTGCTACGATACTCGGGCGGATCAGGTCAGGACGTTCGCGCAAAGCCTTTAACGCCATCACGCCCAATGCCAGCCCATGACCGGAGGTACGCAGCTGCTTTACGTTTTCAGCCAAACCCGCCACAACAAGCTCCAATAGATCAGGATCGGCTTTTTCATCTTGTTCCAGCGGTGCGAACCACGCGGGCTTGAGGGCCCGGTAGGATTCGCAGGTTCGTTCAATACCGTCCTTCATATGCTCCGGCAAATCATGCTCTCTAGACATGAAATATCCTGCCAGGAGCGCTGCTCCATAATGGCCGCCAAACCATCCTTCTTCTGCTGCTCTAGCCATCGCTACGACACCAAGCTCCAAATATTCGTCCAACAACCTCATCGCAATTCCTCCTTTTTCCAATTCGTTATATTCATAATATAACATACATTTTAATTTGTTAAGTGTAAAAAATAAAAAAACCGAATTCCAGCTCTCGCCAGAATATCGGCTTCATACCTTCATCGGAAGTGTGACCAGAAATGATGTTCCGATCCCTTCTTCACTGCTAACCTGAATTTTCCCTTGATGTACTTCGACGATCCATTTGGCGATGGAAAGTCCAAGTCCAGTCCCTTCTGTGGATTTAGAACGCATCTTATCCACACGATAGAACCGGTCAAAGACGAGCGGAATTTCATCCTTCGGAATACCAATTCCCGTATCCTTGACCATGATCGCTACACGCTGCCCCTCCCTTTTGCAGGAAACGAAGATGCTTCCACCGGGATTCGTGTACTTCAGAGCATTATCCAATAGGATGACCATCATTTGATGGATTCGTTCTTCATCGCCCATCATATCCAGAGACTCTTCAATCTCTGTCTCCAGCCTTACTTCCTTGGCAATCGCCATTTGAGAAAACACCTGGGTGCAGGTTTGAACCACTTCATTGACGTTGAATCTTTTTTTCATGATTTGCAGCTCGTTCGAATCGCTCCGCGCCAGGGTCAACAGATCGGAGACAAGATGGCTCAGGCGCTTGGCTTCTTGCATTCCGATCATGATCTTTTCGCTCTCCTGTTCAATCGTCCGATCCGGGTGACGGAACAGCCGCTCCAGATTGACCAAAATCGCAGTCAGCGGAGTACGCAGCTCATGGGATGCATCCGCTATAAACTGCTGCTGCTTCTCCCAGGAGACCTGGATCGGCACGAGTGCCCTTTTCGCCAGAAACCACCCTACGACGATCGCGATCAGGATGCTGATCACATTGCCGATCAACACGACATACAACAAACTGTTTAGCATATTTTGCTCGGGGGCCAGGTTGTAAATGACCTGGAACTGCTGCGACATGACCATTCGGTCGCCGACTATGACTCTTTTCGGGATCGTCACCGTCTGGACACGGAATACATGTTCATTGACTGTTCTGGTATCGATCCCGGCCACTACCTCGGGCTGGTGAAATTGCTCAAAATCATCAGGGTCCATACGTTCCCCAAAGGCAGACCCGAGGAGCCTCCCACCCCCATCCCATACAAGCAGGACATATCTGCGCTCCATATCGGCGAATTTCTTGCGCTCTTGCCGATTATACGGGTAGGGATCTTCGTTTATCCGCTGTAGCCGTGGAAACGGGTCGTGGACCAAGCGTTGGGATACCTTCTCCAGCTCCCGATCCACCTGTGAATAGAGGAGAATTTTCATGGTAAAATACACGGCGCCCCCCAAGGCATTCAGCAGTAAAAAGACTACGATGACATTCAGCGTCACCAGACGAAATCTGGTTTTTTGAAACATATCATTCTTCCCTTTTTAAGATGTAGCCGACGTTGCGGACCGTTCGGATGATATTTTCGCATGCACCCATTTTTTTGCGAAGATAATGGACGTAGAGATCGTCCACGCCATAGTTCGCATCGGAATGAATGCCCCACACTCGATCAAAAATCTGTTGGCGGGTCAAAATCTGCTCCCGGTTTTGCAAGAAGTACTTGAGCAGTTCAAATTCCTTTGTCGTCAATCTCATCGGTTCATCCTGAATAAATCCATCGTACTCGTTCACTCTCAGGGAGATTGGCCCGTACGTCATCTCTCCTTCTGCTGCTGTTTTGCCGTGTCGTCTCAGAAGGGCTCTGACTCTTGCCGTCAATTCCTCCACGGCAAAGGGCTTGATCAAATAATCGTCTGCTCCGGCATCCAGCCCCTCTACTCGTGCCTGCACGCTGTCCTTTGCGGTCAAAAACAGTACAGGTGTCGTCACTCCTTTGGTGCGCAAGGTTTTTACCATCGTAATTCCATCCATACCTGGAAGCATGATATCTAAGACCAGCAAGTCATAGATTCCTCTCTCCGCCAACAAGAGACCATCGTCTCCCCGTTCTGCTGTATCCACTTGGTAACCTTCATCTGACAAAACTCCCTCTATAGCTTGAAGGAGAGCCTGCTCGTCTTCTACGGCAAGTATTAACATACCCATCCCTCTTCCTTGAACTTTCACCCTTTATCCTGTTAGTAAAATGAATCAATCTGAAAGTAGAACAAAAGCGATACTCGTATTTTCGAGCCCTGTACTCCTGACATTCAGCATAGCATAAAGCGTTTCGATCACAATGTGAGAATCGCCTTATGCCTGATCCCCATATACCAAAAGACAAGCCTTTGTTTCGATGTATTTATTAGAGCATTGATTTTTTTGATTAGTATTTGAAAAGGTGATTTGGAAATAAAAAAAGCTGTATTCACCATCACTCTTTTGAGTAATCGAGAATACAGCCTTTATCCTTGTTCCATCAAAACTGGATCTGCATGATTGCTAAGACATGTGGATAAGTCCTCGACCGATTAGTATTCGTCAGCTCCACGTGTTACCACGCTTCCACACCGAACCTATCAACCTCATCGTCTATGAGGGGTCTTAC
>NZ_RHHR01000022.1 GCF_003710915.1 Brevibacillus invocatus
ACTATCTTCCGCTAATCTTTTTAACGCTTTAGCGCACTTAAACTTTCCGATAGTACAAAAAAAGAGCACCGATTGCTCGATGCTCCAAGGATGGTATCTATGGTTCATAGATAAAGGGGAACTGCGATATATGCAAACGGGACAAGTCCCGGAATGCAACGAATTCAATACCTGAGCAAACTCTTACTGCTGTGGAGTTTTGCTCAGCTTCACACTTGCTGTGTTCTTCACGCCATCACGATAGTAGGTAATTTCCACGCTCTCGTCCGGCTTCTTGTTCAAAGTCAGGAATTTGCGCAGCTGGGCACCATTGGTAATATCCTTGTTATCCATTTTGACGATGACGTCGTACTGACGCAGACCCGCCACACCGGCCGGCGAGAATTTGCCTACCTCGTTGCGAATGACTACACCCGCCGTTACTTCATCCGGCAGATTCAGTGTTTCCTTCCAGTTATAACGCGGTACATTGGTCAAATCATACGGGGTAACCCCAAGGTACGCGCGTTCGAGCTTCCCATTTTCCATCAGCTCCGTGACGATTTTCTTCACATCATTGATCGGAAGGGCGAAGCCCAGTCCCTCAATCCCGGACTTGGAGATTTTCAGTGTATTGATTCCAATCACTTGCCCATGAATGTTGACGAGAGCACCACCGCTGTTACCTGGGTTGATTGCCGCGTCGGTCTGCAGGACGTCCAATTCCCAGTCGTCCTGTCCATCTCCGTCAAAGTCCATTGGCATCGAGCGCTCCAGCGAGCTGATGATCCCTTGTGTGACGGTGCGGGAAAATTTCATGCCCAGCGGGTTCCCGATGGCAATCGCAGGCTCTCCTACCCGAAGTGTGGACGAATCGCCCAGCTCAGCTACGGTCAACACCTTGGAACCGTCGATTTCCAATACGGCCAGGTCTGTGAACATATCGTAGCCCAATACCTTGGCGTCTACTTTTTCACCGCCTGGTAATGCAACCTCCAGCTTTTGCGCCTGGTCGATCACATGGTAGTTGGTAATGATATGCGCTTTTCCGTTTTTCTTCTGAAAAATGACTCCTGAGCCCTGACCTTGCTCGATGTCTTCCGAAGAATTGCTCCAGTAATTGGTCCGAGTACGACCGATGTTGATGATCCCAACAACGGCGTTTTCCGCTTTTTCTACCGCCTGTACGGTTCCCGTATCGACGGAGACAGAGATAGGCTGGGCAAACAGATTCGCTGCCGGATTGCTCATGGCATTCGTCGCTCCCGACTGCACCATGTTGATGTAACCGGCGTTTGACAGAGTTGGCAGCATGAGCAGTACGACCATTCCTCCAATCACTGCCGATGTGATGGACGTCATGATCAAGCGTCCAACACCTGGCGCACGTTTTCTTTTTCGTTCCACATGATTCAAATCGTCATAAAAACCCATAAGTCCATTCTCCTTCCTCTATTACTAGGGTAACAGGTTTTTTTACGCTCTATACTTGTCTGGGGTTGCTGTTATTTGTTTCCCGCTGTTTTCATCCTCATTTCCCTATGGAGCAGTATCCTTACCTGCTTCCCTCTGATACCCACAGTATACGCTCCTCTTTTGGCAAAATCGCGTGAGAAATATGGAAAGGTTGTGGAATGTGCAAAGGCTCTCGGAATATTTCACCGAGAGCCCGGATATGATAGATTAAAAGCTTTTGTGCACTCGTTTCAAAAGCAGCAAAAAAGGAGTGATAGAGTTGAAAGAAGTTCATTTGCACGCAAAACTAGCTGACTTGCAAGAGGTGGATTACCATAATACGCTGGTCCTTCACTCCATGATCGCCGTCATGATTGACAAGGGCTTCTTCACACAGGACGAGCTTACCCGCAAGATGAATGAACTCGACTCCCAGCTGACCTTTCAGATCGAAACATACACCCGAATTTCTGATGCATTGCTAAGCCGCACCAATCCGGACAAGCCTATTACGTTCAATCGCAACGTTTAATTTTCTACAGCACTTCCAACCTGGTGGGCCGATCCGGGTACGTGTCTCGCAGATGAACATCGTCGCCCACTTTCAGTCCCTGTTCTTCCAGAATATTTTTGACCGTCAGACGAGCGAGATCAATCATGTTGTTCTCCTTGCTCAAATGCGCAAGATATACACGCTCTGCTCCACCATTGAGGCATTCTATCAAAGCCTCTCCAGCCGATTCGTTGGACAGGTGGCCAACATCGCTTAAGATCCTGCGCTTGATGCTCCAGGGGTACTGGGACATGCGCAACAGCTCCACATCGTGGTTGGACTCGAAGATGTAGGCATCCGCGCCACGAATCGTGTCCTTGATTCGCTCGCTGACATAGCCTAGATCCGTTGCGACACTCAGCTTCTTGTTTCCTTGATAAAAACAGAAGCCCATCGGCTCCGCTGCATCGTGGGAAATTCCGAACGATTCGATGCCCAAGTCCTCAAGCTCTTGCTTTTCGCCCACTCCAAACAGTCGCCGTTGATCCTCCTTGATCGTGCCAATCTGACCGTCCAGCTCGTTCCACGTCTTGGCGTTGGCGTAAATCGGCAGTCCATAGCGACGTGCCATTACCCCAACGCCCTTGATATGATCGACATGCTCATGTGTGACCAGGATCGCGCTGAGCTCTTCCGGCTTCACCCCGATTGTCTGCAGCGCCGCTTCCGCCTGCTTCCCCGTAATCCCTACGTCAATCAACACAGAGACTCGATCCGTAGCCACGTAGATAGCGTTGCCTGTACTTCCACTTGCTAAAACACTGAATTTCACCGATCATCCCTCTTCCCGCCAGCGTTCCCTAGCTGTCTCATTACCCGAAAACTTGCTGTCTCTATCTTTTGGTCATCAAAGGCCGCTCCACTGCAGCTGTAATCGCATTGACATAGTGAAGCTTGCCATCATGAATGACTCGCCAGACGGGTACCAGCGATTGGATATCAGCATCATAGGAGCCAAAATAGCCAAGGCTTACACTTTCGATTCGCTCTCCCGGCTCGATGATCTGCTTCTCCACCAAAGAGCGAAGCGCTACATATCCAGAAATGACTTGTCTGGCACCTTCCTGCTCACGGAGCTGCAGGTACGTTTGTCTGTAGCCAAGAATAGCTCCGGTGTCCAGACTAACCTCCAGAGGAGCCACGAACACAGGCACCTTCTCATACGTCTGCCAGTACAGCAATCTACTCTGATTGGATTGATACAAATCAGCCGTATACTGCTCTCCGTACAACAGTAATGGCCCTAGTTGACGCAAAAGCTCGCCCGGCACGATTTGTCCACGAATCTGAATCGGCGGGATCAGCTCCGCATGCAAGGCTTTCTTTTCCATCGTCGCCTTGACACCCGGCAGCTCCTGCATGTGAAAAGGATTAATCCCCAGATACTCAGCCTGCAAATAACTCATCTCCGGTGTTTCCTGCGGGATCTCAGTCGCCAGCGTGATGTTTTGCTGGCTCAGAAAAAGCTCCGTTTCCCACTTGTCACTGCGCGTCAACTCCTGAGCACTCCAACCGCTGATCCTGGTCACATACACCTGGTAGCCGAGGAATATATCGAGCAGCAAAAACGCCCAGATCAGAATTGTCTTGGTTCTACTCCAATCCATTCGCCCTGCCTCCCCCTTCGTTGGATTTAGCAGGAATAAGCAGCGTAGGCTGATTTGGCACTTCCACCACCCATGTCGGGATCAACTCGATATAATCGTCAGACACAAAAGTCTGATAAGCCAAATACGTATTCGAAATCTCCTCGGTATTGGCCAGCTTTTTATCCCGAATCAACTGATAGAGCTCTGGCCCCGACATGACCGTCAAGTCCCTGTTGGTGATGTACGTTTCCAGATCCAGCATCGAACGGCTCATCGTGACTACCTGACCGGCTTCCGATATGATCTCAATGGTATCGATCGGCTTTTCTCCCTTGCTGACCAATGGATAGGCACCGATATACTGTCGAAACGTTATACTATCCTTGTCGTTATAGCTCTTCTTGATATCCTCGAGATAATAGTCATCGAGCCAGCCCAAATGCTTGTTGACGAAGCTGACCGCGCTTTGGAGCTTCTCTTCATCGGTTATAGGCAGTATTCTCTGCTGGTACGCCGGGTCTGTAAACGTGATCGCCTTCTGTTCAGACCTCACCTGAATCGAACGGCTGCCATCTGTATAGATGACCGTCTTGTCCCTTTCCATGATCTGTCGAACCAGAGTGGGATCGAGGAAATAGGCCTCCATCAGCTGCTCTGTAGGTACCGTCGTATAGGAGAAGCGGAATTGCTGCATCCTGATTTGATGCTTTGGCAGGTAATACATGTGCCAGTAGGAATACCCTTTCGACTCCGGATCGGATGTATTGTACTTCGCAGGAATCACTACCTTCATGATCTGCTCTGGCATTTGATTGCCATTGGCCAGATACGATTCGCGCAAATCCTTTGGACTAATGGAAGTGCGTGAGCGCATGACCTTCTCCTCTTCACCCGATAGAAACAACGCATAGACAAGATCTTCCTCCGGTTCATGGTACAGCCAGATCCGGTCAATCCCCATCAAACGAATATTATACTCCTCCCGAAACGTCACCAGCCTGCCTACTGCTGACAAGGGAAGATTGCTTCTGAAGCGAACCTCCAACCCCAACTTTTCCCGGGCAATTTCCTCCCACTTTTCATGTGTGAGTGTATACGGGGTGAAGTCGAGAAAAATCCATCTGGGCATCTCGCGCATGATCATGCTGTACTGCCCATCTGTCGCTACCGCTTTTGTATGGCGATCTTGTCCGTAATGAAAAACGACAGCAGATGGTGTGATCATTTTCTCCAGCGATTTTTCAAGTACCGGCTTTGACTCCGTATACTTGGCCGGCTCGATAAACTGTAAGTTCGGCTGATTGATCCAGATCATCCCGGTCAAACAAAAGCTGGTTATGACGAGCAAGCTGAGAATGACGGTTTTTGCCGTTTCCAACCACCGCTTCATCTCGCACTCCCCCCTTGAAACAACGGAACCCAGAACGTGACTGTCGTCCCTGCGTTCAATTCGCTGGTGATCTCAATATCGGCTCCATGTGCTTGCACCAGTTCCCTGGCGATAGCCAGTCCCAGACCCGTTCCGCCCTGACCGCGCGAACGCGCTTTGTCTACGCGGTAAAATCTTTCGAAAATCCGCTTCAAGTCTCGACTCGGAATTCCAATTCCCGTATCGGTGATCGAGATTTGAACGCGATTTTGAGCATGGATTTGGGCATGCACCACGACACGCCCACCCTGAGGGGTGTATTTGACCGCGTTGGAAAGCAGGTTGTCCAACACCTGATTGATCGCGTCCTGATCGATATAGACCGAAGGCAACGGTTTCGGTATATCCAGAGCAAGCGTGACCTCCTGTTGTTCACTGAACATCGAGAAGCGATCTACCGCATAACGCAGCATCTGGTTCATATCCACTTCCTTGCAGTGGAGACGAACCCCTTGTGAATCAAAGCGAGACAGCTGCAGCAAGTCATTGACCAGCCGGATCATCCGCTCGGTCTCAGACATGGTGACACGCAGAAAACGGTTAGACAGCTCCTTTTCCTCCACTGCGCCATCCAACAATGCCTCCACATAGCTTTTGATCGTCGTAAGCGGCGTACGCAGCTCGTGGGAAACATTCGCTACGAACTCCCTGCGCTGATGTTCCATCTGCTGCTGTTCGGTAACATCAGCGACAACCGCGATGATGCCCCCTCGCTTTCCGCTATCGTGCTGCAACGGCGTGAACATCACACGTAATATCACTTCTTCACGGTTGGGCAGCACCATTTCGATAAAAAGCGGCTCTGTTTGCAGATGGAGCGGCATCTCTTCCTCTGGTGGTAGTCCCAGCAGCTCAGGCAACGTTCGCCCTCTGTTGATCACATCCCACATCTCCACCTGCAGCATCTCTTCCGCAGCCCGGTTCAGCAAAATGATCTGACCGTCCCGGCTGGCAGCAATCACGCCATCCGACATGTTGCTTAAGATGCTAGCCAGCTTTTCCCGCTCTTCTTCCTGCTGTAAAATCGCTTCCTGAAGCCGACGTGTCATATGGTTGAATGCCATCCCCAGTTGACCGATCTCATCCGTGCTGTAGACGCGAACGTTGCTTTTAAAATCCCCGTCTGCCACTGATCTTGCCTGGCGGGTCATTTCCTTCACCGGCTTGGTGATTGTCCGCGCCAGTACGAAGCCCAATCCAGCCGTAATCAACAAAGCGATCATGGTACCGGAGGCCAGGATTCCGTTCATTTTGCGAATCGTGGTATACGTCCCCTCCATCGATGCGACCATATACACGGCACCGTAGACGATCTGATCTCCCTTGATCGGAAGGACAAGCACCTTCACTCTCGCCCCTGTCCGTGGATCGATCCGCATCGATTCGCTTCGTGTTCCCAAGAGCGCGACCGTCACCTCTGGCTGCGACGTTCGACGGCCGATAATGCTTCGGTCCTCCGTCGTGCTGAGAACTGTCCCAGTCTGGTCAATCACCTGTACGTTCGCTCCGTTGATCTTCACCAGGTTGTTGATCAGGTTGTCGATGTCCAGGCGCATTTGCTCGACGTTCTCCTCCTTTGCCTCCCGCGAGCGCAGATCGCTCTCCAAAAGACTCGCCAACAGGCTCGCTTGGGCATTGAGCGCCTCAGAGAAGTTGTTGATATAGTAGCTCTCGACTTCTCTGGCAAAGTAAGCGCCAATAAACTGCATGGCTAACAAGATCAACAGCATGTAGATCACGACAATCTTCCATTGGATCGTCTTGAACAGCCGCCTCATCCAGGCGTTCCTCCGACTCCTGGGTTGCGCATGGAATAGCCCAGACCTCGGCGCGTTATGATATATTTTGGTTGACTCGGGTCATCCTCGATTTTTTCCCGCAATCGGCGAATCGTGACATCGACAGTCCGGACATCGCCAAAATAGTCAAAGCCCCACACCGACTGGAGTAGATGCTCACGGGTCAATACCTGTCCCTGATGACGAGCCAGATAGACCAGCAACTCGAATTCTCGATGCGTCAATTCCTGCTCCAGCGGGCTGCCGCCTTTTTCTACCGTATACGAGTTCAGGTCGATATCCAGTTCATGAATGCGCAGAAGCCGGTTCTCCTGCTCTTCTGCCTTTGGCTTGTTGCGGCGCAAATGCGCTTTTACCCGCGCTACCAGTTCACGCGAGCTGAATGGTTTGGTGACGTAATCGTCAGCTCCCAGCTCCAACCCCAACACCTTGTCCAGCTCGGAATCTTTTGCTGTCAGCATGATGATCGGCACATCGTATGATTGACGCACGGCACGGCATACCTCCATGCCATCCCGACCAGGAAGCATGACATCAAGCAAAATCAGATCGGGGCGCTCTTCCTGTACGGCAGTCAATGCCTCTTCTCCGTCGTACGCGCACACCACCTGATACCCTTCTCGTTCAAACGTAAATTTCAAAATATCTGCAATCGGTTTTTCGTCGTCTACTACCAGGAGTTTTGCCATTTTGCTTCCTCCTCTCTCAGAAGAAATTCTACTTTCCGTGTCTCTATTCCTCTAGATTACACGATGTTATACCCGTAATGAAGCCCTCGAGGCGCTCCACACGTCAGCCAAACCTTTCCTTTGGTGCTGCTAAACAACAAAGGAGCACTCTGATCAGAGCACTCCTTTCATTTCCATATAACTTTTTGCTTATTTTAAGAAACGCATTGGGTTCTGAGCTCGTCCATTTTGTAGAACCTCAAAATGCAGGTGAACTCCAGTGGAGTTACCGGTAGAACCCTTCACACCGATTTTCTTGCCTTGCTGCACGACATCGCCAACTTTTACATGGATCGTGCTCAAGTGACCATACAAGGTCTGCATGCCATTTCCGTGGTCGATGATGATCGCTTTTCCATAGCCACCATCCCAGCCAGCAAACTTGACGCGGCCGTTATCGGCAGCCATGACTGATCCAGACCCGGCAATATCAATTCCTTTGTGCAATTTACCCCAGCGTGACCCAAAACCACTGCTGATATATCCTTGAGCTGGCCAAGCAAGACGGCCTGTCCCACGAGAAGGGATGACTTTGGTTCCCCGCTCCACGACTTTGATGACGGGCTCGTTCACAACTTCTTGCTTCAGGATGTTGCGCGCAACAACTTGTCCATTCTCTTTCACCACTTCGTACTCAACAAGCTTGCTGCCGTTCTTGCCTTCCTGGACCACCTTGGTCTCTCCCTTTGGCAAGGTTTCGTTGTTGTTGTACTGCGTGTTGAAAGGAATCTCTTCTTTTTGCGTCACATTTTCCTTTACCTGTACCGTTACCAATGGACGGATTGCCGTTACATTGATTTGTTGACCGAGCTTGAGAACGGTGTTCTCTGTAATGCCCGGATTATTTGCGTAAATATCTTTCGATGTGATGTCATACTGTTTGGCGATGCAACCAATGCAATCACCCTCAACTACCGTATGGACCATATCCTTGAACGTACCCTTGATGAGGAGCTCCTCTAGCTTGTCCGCCGGCAGGATCTGAGCAGATGGCACAGTCTCACGCTGCACGTCTACCTTTTCCTTGAAGGCAACTTCCTTGACAGGACTCGCCTCAGGCGCGCTCAGAGAAGCGGCAGCCACCGCGCTTTTCTTTTCCCCATTAGCAGTCATTGTAGCTAGTTTTTCAGCCGGAATACCCGAATACTTCTCTTTCACCTTAGCGAGCACTTGATCGGCAACAGCCTGATCAGATACATACCCGACAGGTTGTCCATCGATAACCAGCTTTACGGCGTCTACCTTGAAGTCAGCAATGGCTGACAGTGCCTTTACGGCTGCCTCGTTGTCATATTCCCCTTTGTACAAACGCTCTTCCTGGAAGCTAATCGAGTCTGAAAGCGTGAAGTTATAGCCACTCTTCGATTTTTCCTCATCCAGCTTGGCTGCGGTCCAGTTCTGAATCACTTCAGGGCTGTCCACTACTCCAATTTCCTTGCCGTTAACGATCACATGGTAAATCGAGTTGATGTTGCTTGTGTAATAGTACTGAGCAGATGCTCCCGTGGTTACGGTGAGCAGAAATACAGACGTTACAGTAATGACTTGCTTTTTATGAGTGGTGATGTAAGTGCTTGTATGCTTCATCGTGCGTTTCGCCATATCACTACACTTGCGAACGACCTGTTTCGACCGTTCCTGCAGCTCGGCCTTCCATTTGGCCCATTGCATAACTTGTCCCTCCTGAAAACAGATACAGCATGCTTACCGTCTATTTCCTGAAAATTTTAAATATACTAACTAGGTACTTTATACCAAATCTTGGTTTCCATTAATCTGCCAAATTGCCTAAAGAAACCAACTATGTCGACTTTACCATAAAAATATCGATATCAGCAAGTGTAAAATGCCGTCGAATAAAAAAGTATAGGATGTGTCATGATATATCCATGATATTGGAAAAATTTATGATGATTTTTAGGGGGTTATTGTGTGAAAGAGCAAAATATTCTGGCAGGTTTTTCAACCGAAGAAGCTGCTACTCAAGCCAAAAAAGCACTACTGGAAGCCGGATTTTCGACTGTACAGATCGATCATGTTGGACAATTTCCGGGAAGTGGTGTGGATTCTATCCTAAATCCGATCACAGGAGAGTTTTCTTCTCTTGCCAGTCTTACCCTGTCTGGAGACTTCCCAAGCGGCCGTGACGCCAGCGTCCTGGCTGCAGCAGACCCCGATGCGAGCGGTATGGCAGACAGTGGAGACGACCCTTTTACGCCATTTTGCTGACTGCCGTCGTTCCTGCGGATCGCAACGCTGAGGCCACCGAAATCATCCGTTCTTTTGGTGGAATGGTTTAATTAAAAAATAAGCAGCCACCTTCTCCACTAAAGGTAGAGGGTGGCTCACCGTTTTTTGCACATGTAGGGGTTACACCTCGAACATAGACGTGACGTCTTTTAGTGCCAATCGACGAATGGTTGTTTTTTCGGCATCGCGTTGCTTGTAGGTGGTGATGAAGCAGAGGTATCCCTTGTTATAATGAGTCATGGTTCCCTTGATGACGCAGCCATTCACCATCTTCACCTGCACGTTCTTCCCCAGTAGCTTCATGGCCTTCTGATCGAATCCCATCATACGTGATCACCTCTCCATTTCCTGCCTTTGCTTTTACCATATGCCCAGAAGGTACAGAATCGTGTCTGTCCTGCTTAAAAAAATGTGAAAAAACCTGTGATATAAAAAACGGGCAGGAGCCGCTTAGTCTCCCTGCCCGTTAGAATGTTGCGATCTGTTAAGCCCGCTCTGCGATCATTCCGTCGTGATTTCTTCCCCTTTTTCATCGACCCCTAAAGCATTGCGAGCCATCGTTCGATACCCCTCCAAACAAGACTTCAATGCAAAGTCTGCGAGAAGTCGGGAGATGCGGACATCCGCTCGATGATATGGTCCTGCATTCGCGGCCATACCCGGCCTCCTGCCTTCTCATATCGTTTGAGCAGTCCTGCCAGGCCCGATTCCCCGATGCCTCTCATCACAAAAACCTCCAAATGCAAAAAAATCCCTCTCAGTATAACACTTGCCACAACATAGAGCGACCCCGCCAATTGCCATGACGGGGTCGCTAATTCGGTTAACTCACATTCATTAACCCCAGATGCCGCGAACAACAACTGTTTGCTCACGATCTGGACCAACGGAGAATATAGACATTGGAATACCAGTCAATTGCGTGATGCGCTCGATGTAATGACGCGCATTTTCCGGCAGATCATTCAGGTTGCGGATACCGGTGATATCCTCAGACCAACCCGGCAGCTCTTCGTATACAGGCTCACACTTCGCCAGCAGATTGAGGTTGGCCGGGAAGGATTCGATAATCTCGCCATTGTACTTGTACGCTGTGCAAATACGCAGCGATTCGATGCCTGTCAAGGTATCCAGCTTGGTAATCGCCAGACCAGTGATGCCGCTGACACGACGGGCATGGCGCACGACCACGCTATCGAACCAGCCTACACGGCGTGGACGACCAGTAGTTGTACCGTACTCGAAGCCAACTTCGCGGATGTGATCACCTGTCTCATCTGTCAGCTCAGTCAGGAACGGGCCATCACCTACGCGAGTGGTGTACGCTTTGGCTACACCGATAACTTGATTGATTTTGGTAGGTCCTACACCGGAACCAATGGTCACTCCACCTGCAATCGGATTGGAGGAGGTTACGTAAGGATACGTACCTTGGTCGATATCCAAGAGCACACCTTGCGCTCCTTCAAACAGAACGCGGTTGCCGTTGTCAATCGTATCGTTCAGGACAACAGATGTATCTGTCACATAAGGGCGAATGATTTCCGCATAGCCCAGATATTCGTCCATGACTTCTTGCAGATCAAAACCAGTTGTATTGTATAGCTTCTCCAGCAAGAGATTTTTCTCAGCCAGATTACGCTCCAATTTGCGTGCAAACTCTTCACGATCCAACAAATCAGCGATGCGAATACCGATACGAGCGGCTTTATCCATGTAAGCTGGACCAATGCCTTTGCGAGTTGTACCAATTTTGTTCGCTCCGCGGCTATCCTCTTCTACCCCATCCAGTTTGATGTGGTAAGGAAGGATCAAATGAGCGCGGTCACTGATGCGCAGATTTTTCGTGGAAAAACCAAAGCTGTGGATGTATTCCAGCTCTTTGACAAGAGCTTTCGGGTCAATCACCATACCGTTGCCGATTACACAAATCTTGTCTGTATAAAAAATTCCGGATGGAATCAAGTGCAGCTTGTATTTGTTACCACCAAAAATAATGGTGTGTCCAGCATTGTTACCACCTTGGTAACGAGCCACTACCTCTGCGCTCTCCGCCAAATAATCGGTAATCTTTCCTTTACCTTCATCGCCCCACTGGGTTCCGACGACAACGACTGTTGACATCGAAAAACACCTCCTGATATCATCATGTCCTTTTGGGCCTGAAACAATCTAAGTGTACTAAACCATTTCCTGTATGTCAATTAAAATACGAACGTTTCAATGGAAAGTTGAGTATATGTTCGGTAATTATCCATTTGAAAAAAAGAAAAAGCCGGATATTCTCCGACTCTCCTCTTTGCTCTTATTCTGCTCATTATTGTCCAGCTACATCCCGGTATCGATTGTCCAAACTGACGAATTTGTTGTATTCCTTCAAAAACGCCAGCTCAACCGTACCCGTAGGGCCGTTACGTTGTTTGGCAATGATCACTTCGATGACATTCTTGTTCTCTGTTTCCTTGTCGTAATAGTCATCACGATACAGAAACGCTACGATATCCGCGTCCTGCTCAATCGAACCGGATTCACGAATGTCGGACATCATCGGACGCTTGTCCTGACGTTGCTCTACACCACGGCTCAGCTGAGAGAGCGCGATTACAGGAACATTCAGCTCACGGGCAATTCCTTTCAAGGTCCGGGAAATTTCCGATACCTCCTGCTGACGGTTATCGCCTTTCCCTCGTCCATGAATCAACTGCAAGTAATCGATCAGAATCATGCCAAGCCCTTTTTCTGCCTGCAGGCGGCGGCATTTAGCGCGTATGTCCATCACCGTGACACCTGGCGTATCGTCGATGTAGATCGGCGCCTTTGCCAGCGTACCGATCGCCATCGTCAGCTTCTGCCAGTCGTCTTCCTCCAGCCAGCCTGAACGCATCCTCGAAGCATCCAGATTTCCTTCTGCACAGATCATCCGCTGTACAAGCTGGGAAGCACCCATCTCCAGCGAGAAGATCGCGACGGTCTCTCCTGCACGGGCAGCTACATTCTGGGCTACATTCAGTGCAAAGGCTGTTTTCCCTACGGAAGGACGGGCAGCCAGGATAATCAAGTCACTTCGTTGAAAGCCTGAGGTCATCTTGTCCAGATCCGTATAACCGGATGGAATTCCTGTCACATCTCCACGGCGCTGGCTCAAAAACTCAATGCGCTCGTAGGTTTCCAATAGAACATCACGGATCGGAGTAAAGCCGCCGCTGTTGCGGTTGCGGCCAATCTCCATGATGTACTTCTCGGCATCCGAGAGGATCTCACCAACTTCATCCTCTCGCGAATAACCATCATTGGCAATCTTTGTTGCTGTATGAATCAATCGCCGTAAAAGCGATTTTTCTTCCACAATTTTGGCGTAGAATTCGATATTGGCTGCTGTAGGAACCGAGCTGGCGATCTCCGTCAGGTAGGTAACACCACCGACCTCATCCAGCAGCTTATGGTCCTGCAGCTCAGCTGTTACTGTAACGAGGTCGACCGGCTCACCCTTTTCATACAAGTCCACCATCGTCTGAAAGATGCGCTGATGCGCAGTCTTGTAAAAATCCTCCGGTCGGAGGATTTCTATGGCGGCGATGAGAGCTTCCTTGGATAAGAACACGGCACCAAGCACGGATTGTTCGGCTTCCTTGTTCTGCGGCGGCACACGATCCAAAAAAAGGTCGCTCACGTCACACCCTCCACATCTTCTTCATCATTATTCTTCTACTACGTGTACTTTGAGCGTTGCTGTCACTTCATTGTGCAGCTTCGCTTTGATCTGAGTGACGCCCAATGCGCGAATCGCATCCATCTCCAGCTTGCGTTTGTCCAACTTGATGTTGAACTGTTCTTCCAAGGCTTGCACGACCTGCTTGCTTGAAATCGCTCCGAACAATCGGCCGCCTTCACCTGCTTTTCCTGTCACCTTGACAGTCAGCTCAGCCAATTTGGCACCCAGCTCTTGTGCGTCCAGTTTTTCTTGCTCTTTGCGTTTTTCCTCGCTGCGTTTTTGTGCATCCAAGGTTTTTACGTTGCTGTTTGTCGCTTCCTTGACCAAGCCTTTTGGCAAAAGGAAATTGCGAACATATCCTTCAGAAAGATCTTTCACTTCGCCTTTTTTTCCTTGGCCTTTTACATCTTGAAGAAAAATGACTTTCATCATCGTTTCCCCCTTTATAAAAATTGGCCTATACGACCGTATCAATCGCGTCTTTCAATCGGTTGACGGCTTCTCGGATGGAAATTCCGTCGATTTGAGTAGCGGCTCCATTCAGGTGACCGCCTCCACCCAAATGCTCCATAATGGACTGGACATTGATATCGCCGAGTGACCGAGCACTGATCAGGATCGTATCATCTGCGCGTCTGGCTACGACGAAGGATGCCTGAATGCCGGATAGGGTCAACAGCTGTTCGGCTGCTTGGGCGACTTGCACTTGGGTATACTCTTCAGTCACATCACCAATCGCAATCGCCATGTTATCGCGATAGGATTCGGTATTCATGATGATGCGTGCCCGCTTCACGTACTGATTCAAATCTTCCTTCAGCAAACGCTGTACTGCTGCCGTGTCTGCACCATTGCGGCGTAAAAACGACGCGGCTTCGAACGTTCTCGAACCTGTTCGGAAAGCAAAGCTTTTGGTATCAACCACAATCCCTGCCAAGAGCGCAGTGGCAATCAAACTGTCGATGTTCAGTCGTTCACTTTGATATTGCAACAGCTCGGTCACCAGCTCAGCCGTCGAAGAAGCATAAGGCTCCAAGTAGAGCAGTACTGGCTCAATAAATTCCTCAGAACGGCGATGGTGGTCGATTACCACGACACGGCTGGTTTCACCCAGCAGCTTTGGTTCAATCACCAGTGAAGGACGATGAGTATCGACGACGACGAGCAACGTGCGTCCTGTCACCAGACGAATCGCCTGCTCCGGAGTAATGAACGATTCCGCCAATTCCTCGTTGGCGTAGATCTCCCTCATCAAACGTTCTACAGAGTGATTTCCTTCATCCATGACGATGTAGGCTTGCTTGTTGTGCACCTGAACAGCCTTGAGGACACCCAGAGATGCACCGACAGAGTCCATGTCTGGCTGCTTGTGCCCCATAACGATGACGTGCTCTGCCTCATGAATCAGGTCACGCAGGGCATGGGCGATAACACGAGCACGAACGCGCGTCCGTTTTTCCACGGCGTTTGACTTTCCGCCGTAAAAAGTCAGCTTGTTGCCGATCTTGACCGCAGCCTGATCGCCACCGCGTCCCAGAGCAATGTCCAAGCTGGATTGTGCCATTTGCCCCAATTCGGCATACGTGTTGGCAGCAGCCCCCATCCCGATGCTAAGCGTAATCGGAATCTTGTTATCTGCTGTCATCTCACGCACGACATCGAGAATATCAAATCGGCTTTCTTCCAGCTTATCTAGTGTTTCTCGTTCCATCAACGCCAAAAACTTGTCAGAAGAGATCCGGCGCAGATAGATGCGATGCTTGTTGGCCCAGTCATTAATGACACCCGCTACACTCGTGGACAACAAGGTACGGCTTTGCTCATCCATCACTTGTCCAATCTCGTCCAGATTGTCCAGATGAATGATAGCAAGAGCTGCCTTTTCCCGATGATATCGGCTGGCCAGCTCCTTGTGCTCGGTGATGTCCCTGAAGTACAGCAAATACTCCTCATGCCGCACCAAAACCTCGTATACTCGTTCGTTGTACGTAAATTCGATCCGTTTCTGATCCGGCTTCCAAGTCAGTTGAGGAAAGACCTCTGTCAGACTTTTCCCAATGAGCAGCTCATCCCCGGACATATCTGTCATGAACGGATTTACCCATTCGATTGCCTTTTCCTCGTTGTACAGAAGGATCCCAATCGGCAATTCCTGAATAACGCCTTCGCCCGCTTTTTTCACCCGATGTGTAACCGTCGCGAGATAAAGACGTAGATCCCGTTGAAATCCTTTTTCCGCCTGGAGGGCATATAGCACTAGCCCAATCAAGCAGACGATGCCGATCGCCCCATACATCCAATGATGCAGGGACAAAATCCCCAGCAGCAGAAAGCTAAAGCAAAGTGCCAGGACCATATGCATCCCGTACCAACGCTTTAACAGGAACTTGGGCATTTCCTCAGCCCCTCTTCACTCTTGTTTCCAGCTTTTCGCGCAAACGTATACCCAAATCAAAGATGCCTATTAAACTCAGTATAGTGCTTAAGAACGGAAAAATAAATAGAGAGACAATAAGCACTGGAGTCATTCTTTTCCACCCGTACAGATCCGCCGCAAACAGACAAAAGCTGAGTCCCTGCAGGATAAAGATGACATCCAGGATCATTTTGAGGTTGTAAACAGCGCTTTCCCAGAATGTGTCCTTCAAGCCATTTCCAAACACCAGAATGCTGATCATGGCGATAAAGTAGTAGTACAGCAGAGATCTAGGAAAGTTCCACTGACGAATAGGCGGCAAGGCAGGTACAGGTCTTCCCAGTCGCTTGCCCAGCAGACGTGCCAGCCCATGTGTAATGAAGCTCTGGACAAAGCTGCTGATCACAAAAAACGCCGGGAGCACCATTTTGGCCAGCTCCATCGCCTGGGCGTATTCCTTCTCACTGACAAATTGTGGGCGTAGCTGATCAGCTTGTTTGATTAGTTCCTTAATGTCCACGTTCATCACAAACGTCAGGACGGCAAGCATCAGCACGTACCCCAAAAAAACAACGGCAGCGCCTGCAGTGAGCGCAGGAAGGGCCTTTCCTTTTTTGGAATACATGATGCCCATGACAGCTCCTAAAAACGCGGAAAGTAGGGCAATGGTTGCAGACGCAACTCCGTTAACGATCGATCCCAGGAGCGTAAATGCAATCGAGATCCAGACCATGTTGGACACGCTTCTGCGCAGGCCGAGCAGCAGAAAAGGCAGTGGTAAGAAAAACACGGTGACAATCCCTAGAATGGTATATGTACTAAGAAACAAAAAAACGAGCGCAATACCCAACATCAGGGCATTTTCGGCCAAATGCTTGGTTTTCGAAGGCATATCAGCACCTCTTTGATGAAAGTAACAAAACGTTTATCAGCGTTTTGTAGACCATGATTCATTCACTTCCATATGCTTGACACACTTCGCGAATCCTTTTTTCTTTAAATCACGATATGGAAAAAAGAGGGCCACGCAATTGTGTCCCCCTTTTATAACCTGTGTGAACTATTCAGCCGTGTAAGGCAGAAGCGCTACTTGACGGGAGCGTTTGATCGCTACAGTCAGCGCACGTTGATACTTCGCGGAAGTACCAGTTACACGACGAGGCAGAATTTTTCCGCGCTCGCTGATGAATTTTTTGAGCAAGTCTACATCTTTATAGTCGATGTGCTTGATTTTGTTTACTTTGAAAAAGCAAACTTTACGACGTTTATTTGGACGTCCTTTGCGTGCCATTTGAGTTCCTCCTTCTTAGGAAAAGTGAAGTTTATACGATCTTAGAACGGCAAATCATCATCCGATATGTTGATCGGCTTGCCAGCACTCGCGAAGGGGTCACCAAATGGATCATCGTTTCTCTGCGGAGACGGTCTGTTGCCGCCGCCAAAGCCTGGACCTGGATCGTATCCGGCATTGTCTCCACCACCTTCGTTGCCTCTTCCGCCCAAAAATTGAACGTTTTCAGCAACGACTTCCGTCACATATACGCGTTTTCCTTCTTTATTGTCGTAGGAGCGTGTTTGTAGACGTCCCTCGATGGCAGCTTGTCTGCCCTTGCGCAAATAGCTGGCACAAAGATCGGCAAGCTTTTGCCACGCGACAATATTGATGAAATCGGCTTCACGCTCGCCCGCTTGGTTGGTACGCGGACGGTTGATAGCCACGGTAAAAGTAGCAACGGCAACACCATTTGGCGTGTAGCGAAGTTCTGGATCTTTCGTCAGGTTGCCGATGAGAATGACTTTATTCATCTTGAGTCCCCCTCTGACCGAGACGACAATTACTGCTCATCACGAACGAACATGAAGCGGATAACGTCGTCGTTAATTTTCATGAGACGCTCTGCTTCCGCAACAGCATCTGGATTTGCGGTGAAGTTCATCAAAACGTAGTAACCTTCACGGAACTTTTCGATCTCATACGCAAGACGACGCTTGCCCATTTCTTGAAGTTTGGTGATTTCGCCACCGTAGTTAGTTACAACATCGCTGTAACGAGCCACATTGGATTTCACTTTCTCTTCTTCAAGGTCTGGACGCAACACGTACATCACTTCGTATTTACGCATACCTTTTCCACCTCCTTATGGACTTTAACGGCCCTTATTGGGCAAGGAGCGAGTGCTGATTGAACGCAGATAAATGCACTCCATTAATACTCGCATTATTAGATTATAGCAAACCGACTCTCTAGAATCAAGAAAATGTCTTAAACATTAAACCGGAAATGCATGACATCTCCATCGGCTACTACGTACTCTTTTCCTTCCAAACGGTACTTCCCGCGCTCACGTGCTGCAGCTACGGAACCCGCATCGATCAGATCGTTGTAAGCGATCACTTCAGCACGGATAAAGCCGCGTTCGAAGTCCGTGTGGATTACACCAGCTGCTCCAGGTGCTTTCGTCCCGCGACGGATCGTCCACGCGCGAACTTCTTGCACGCCTGCGGTAAAGTACGTAACCAGACCAAGCAGCTCATAGGCTGCGCGAATCAGACGGTCGAGACCGGATTCAGAAAGTCCCAGTTCTTCCAGGAACATTTCCTTGTCCTCGCCATCCAGCTCGGCGATTTCTGCTTCAACTTTCGCGCTGATGACAACGACCTGCGCACCTTCAGCAGCAGCGTGCTCACGTACCGTCTGGACATGCGGATTGTTGTCCGCATCAAGAATGCCATTCTCTGCCACGTTGCATACGTAGAGCATGGGCTTGATAGTCAAAAGATGCAATTCGCGCACCCATTTGCGTTCTTCGTCATCCAACTCCACACTGCGTGCAGACTGTCCTTCTTCAAAAGCAGCCTTCAGCTTTTCCAGAACGTCAAGCTCTTGTTTGGATTCCTTGTCTCCTGCTTTCACCTTGCGTGCGATACGCTCGATGCGGCGCTCTACAGAATCCAAGTCTGCAAAAATCAATTCCAGGTTGATCGTCTCCATATCGCTCAGTGGATCGACGCGTCCGGATACGTGTGTAATATTTTCATCTTCAAAGCAGCGAACGACGTGTGCGATCGCATCTACCTCTCGAATATGACCCAGGAACTGGTTGCCCAAACCTTCGCCTCGGCTCGCCCCTTTTACCAGACCCGCGATATCTACAAATTCAAAAGCAGTCGGAACTACTTTGTTAGGTACAACAATTTCAGTCAATTTGGCCAATCTTGGATCTGGTACTTCCACGATCCCTACATTGGGGTCGATCGTACAGAACGGATAGTTGGCCGATTCTGCACCTGCTTGCGTAATAGCGTTAAACAGTGTCGATTTACCTACGTTAGGCAGACCAACAATCCCACAAGATGCACCCATCTATATACACTCCTTATACTCTTCCTGACATCCTTTTAAGTATATAGATTTGCATTTGAGAATACAATTGTCTCCTTGTGGCAACTTTCGTCCTCCTTCCTCCTTTAAACCATATGACAAACTGGTGAGACAAAAAAAGAAATGCTAGACTGGGAGGCAATGCGAAAGAAAGAGCGGAAGTACGAAAGGATGGAATTGATGAAATTGCTGATTCTTGGCGCCACAGGTCGCGTAGGCCGCCAGGTGCTGAACAACGCAATAAAGGATGGTCATCAGGTGACCGTTCTTGTCCGTTCAAAAGACAAGCTCTCAGATCTCGAACCAGGCCTGTTTGAAATCGTCGAGGGCAACGTATTGAACGCTTCTGATGTCGAAGCTGCCATGAAAGGCGCAGAGGCGGTCATCAGCGCCTTGAGCACGGATGGTGCGGACGTCTTGTCCCAAGGTCTCCCACTGGTTATCGGGACCATGAAAAAGGCGGGCATCTCGCGCATTGTAACCGTAGGGACTGCAGGCATTTTGCAAAGCAGAGTCTCCCCAGACTTGCTGCGCTACCAGTCCAGTGAATCGAGGCGCTCCCTGACTCGTGCTTCCCAGGAGCATCATCAGGCCTACTCGCTGCTGGAAGCTTCCGGCTTGGACTGGACGATTGTTTGTCCCACCTACCTGCCTGAAGGAACTCGCGTAGGCAGCTATCGTATAGAGGCCGATTATTTACCGGAGAACGCAACGGAAATTTCCGTATACGACACCGCTGACTTCGCCTATGAGCAGTTGTTTTCACAAAAGCATCTGCACACACGGGTAGGAATCGCCTACTAAGCCTTTCTGGCCTTGGCTAAAAAGGCTCCCTCTCCAGTCGCGGAAAGGGAGCCTTTTTTTCTGCTTCAGACATTCATTTCTTACTTCTCGTTTACCAGCTTCTCCAGCTCATTTAAGGTTTCCTCAAAAATCTCCATCGCTTGTTCAATAGGCTTGGAGGTAGACATATCTACACCTGCTGCCTTTAGAACTTCAATTGGCGGTGCGGAATTGCCCGCTTCGAGGAAGTTAGTGCGAATCCGATCTACCGCTGGCTGTCCTTCATCCATCACCTGCTTGGCGAGGGCTTGCGCTGCAGCAAAGCTGGTCGAGTATTGGTACACGTAGTATTGGTAGTTAAAGAAGTGAGAAACGCGCGCCCATTCCATCGCGATCTCATCGTCCGAAACCATGTCCTTGCCATAGTACTTTTTGTTGATATCCAGGTAAATTTTCTTGATGGCCTCGGCGTTGAGGGATTCTCCTGCCTGCTCGCGATCATGAATGGCTTTCTCGAACTCCGCAAACTGCGTCTGACGGAAGAGTGTAGAACGGAAATTCTCCAGGTACTGGTTCAACAAGTACATCTTCTCTTCCTTCGTTTTCGCTTCGGCATACATGCTCTTGAACAACAGGGTTTCGTTCATCGTTGATGCCACTTCTGCTGTAAACGTTGGGTAGTTTGAGGAAATGTACGGTTGATTTTTGTTGGTGTAGTACGACTGCATGGCATGCCCCATCTCATGGGCGATCGTGTACACATCGTCCAGCGTCCCTTGATAGTTGAGCAATACGTATGGATGCGTATCATACGCTCCCCACTGATAAGCCCCGGTTCGCTTGTCATCTGTAGAATAGACATCTACCCAGCCAGCATCCATTCCTTCTGCCAATACAGATACGTAATCGTCTCCCATGGCTTGCAAGCCGTTGACGACCATTTTCTTGCCTTCCTCAAAAGGAATGTACCGGTCATCGGACTCCACGATGGGAACGTAAATATCGTACATGTGAAGCTCGTTCACACCCAACATCTTTTTCTTCAAGGAGATATAGCGATGCAAAAGCGGCAAATTGTCGTTCACCGTATCAATCAGCTCGTCGTACACATTAGTTGGAATATTGTTGGGCGTCAGGCTAGCTTCCAGTGCAGATTTGTAATTGCGTACGCTTGCATAGAAATTGTCTGCCTTTACCTTTGCCCCCAATGTCTGGGCAAATGAGTCCTGGAAGTTCAGCAAAGAGCTGTAGTACGCCTTGAATGCCTCTTGGCGAACACGCTGGTCCTTGCTTTCCATGTAAGAGATAAAATTGGCACGCGTCAATTGTACCTCTTGCCCTTTCTCATCCTTGATTTTAGGGAACTTCACATCTTTCGAAAGCATCCCGTATATCGTGGTTGGCGAATTGGCCAATGGAGAAGATTTGGCCAGCAGCTCCTCCATTTCTTTGGACAGGGAGTGAGGCTTGTTGCGCAGCATGTCTTCGATCACGAGCTTGTATGGTTCCAGGCTCTTGTCAGCCAGCAGAGTTTTCATCTTTGCATCCGGGATCGCTACGATTTCAGGTTGAATCCAGGCTGTTTTTTCGGAAACCAGCGTGTACATTTTCTCTGCGCGATCGGACAGCTCTTGCAGCTCGGAATTGGCTGAGTTCACGTCCAGGGCCATATTGGCATACACGTAAGCCTTGTCGTTGATGCGCATCATTTCGACATAGTCCTCAAAAGCTTTCAGCATGGACGCTGCCGAATTCCCCAGCTTGCCTTGATGCTTGGTATACGCTTTGGCCAGCTCTTCTACCTTGGCTACGTCCTTTTCCCACTCTTTCACGCTCGGATAAATATGATCAAGTTTCCATTTGTATTGGTCAGGGATTTCAGCGCGATTCTTGTATTCAGGCGCGCTTTCAGCTGCAAAGGCTACAGCAGGTGAGCTGTAAGGAATGAATGGAGCAGATACGGTAGACAATGCAATCGCAACAGCTGTAACAGAAGCAAAAACATGTTTCTTCAAAATCAGTCTCCCCTTTCTTAATTATCATTGCCAAAATATAGTTATAATAATTATCTTTACCAATAGAAAATCCCTGCTTGTTAATAAAATATTCTTAACATTCATTAAGTAAAGTTATTTTATCCAGAGTTATCATTATTTTGTGGATAAAGTTGTGGATAACTTTACTAAACATACCTGTTTGTCCTCCTTTTTGTCTCATGTGCTTGATTATTCGCATAAAAGTTGTCCACATTTTCTGTGGATAGCTTGTGTATAACTTATTTTCATCAAAACCGTGACACCCGCCCATACCTCTTTTCATGTTCTGACATAGCATAGGTATTGAATCTAGGGTAGGAGGTGTTAGCAAGTGGGTATCTTTAACGGCTTCGACGACTTCGCGCTGATTTTGGTTCTCTTTATCCTGCTCGTGATCGTTGGTTGTGACTGCGACTAACCATCCCGCTGTGATCCGGCTTATCTGAAGGTAAGCGGATCTGCTTTACCTTCACTATCACTATAGAAACATAGCATCGTTGTCTATCCACAGTTAGACTTCATTGTGCTAACTTTATAGCCAATCCGACCATGATCCGTCATACCATCTGTACGATCAACGGAATTGTACAACTGAAAAAGGATGCAGCCCACAGGCTTGCATCCTTTTTTACATCTATTCACTTAACGATCACCTGTGGAAAAACTGGACGACTGTCCCGGATTGCGATTTGCTGCCAAATCCTCGACCTTGCCAGCTATCACATGAACTTGGTACGTCGTGTGGGGCTGCCATTTGCCCCCTTTTGGCTTTACCGTCAGCATGCGTTTGGTCTTGTTCCATGTGCTCGTATAGACCACTTCGTTGCCCTTGCTATCCCGGATTTGTACAAGTGTGTTTGCATTCTTGCTGGTCAATGCCTCCCCATTGGTCAAAACGACATCTTCGACAAATTGAAAGGTGAGCTTTTCCTGCAGTTTTACCTTTTTGGCGCCGTTTCCAGGCAAAATGATCGCTTGCGGAGCTATCCGATCGACCGCCTTTTTCGTCGTAAACGATTGGCTTACTTTTGGATTTTGTTGTGACCGCCCGTTCATCAATTTTTTCTCCACCAAAGTAACGGTGTACTGCTGTCCTTCTTCCAGATTACCCACTGGGTCTATCGTGATCGTCCGATTGTTTTTGTTCCATTTTGCCGCGAATTTGACATTCTTGTTCTTTTCATTTTTCAATTGAACGAATGTCGAGACGGATTTGTCTGTGAGCGGTTTTTTATTTTTCAAAGTGACCGTCTCACTAAATTTCATGACGATCAGCGTGTCTGTTGCGACCTCTTTGGCTCCTTGAGATGGGGATATGCTCACTATCCATCCTCCATCACTCTTCGCCAGAGCTGACTGATTGGAACCAAAGCCGATTGCCAACAACAATACCGTCAAACAAACTAACTGCATCCACTTTCTTGCCTTTGCACCCATCTTATCCCTCCCCATTTACACGTGGGATCCTCCGTTTTTCTACTGGCAGATCTCCATCGTTAGGGGAATTGTAAAAAAAGACAGAAGGGTCGTTCAAAAATGTTTTTTAGGATTGTGTATCTTCCGTTTCTGGTGCCTGTATCAGAATTTTTTTTAGTTTGCGTTCGAATTCCAACCGCGGAATCATGACACTGTGTTCACATCCCGTGCATTTGATCCGGATATCCATTCCCATCCGAATCACTTTCCAAGCATTTGTTCCACAGGGATGCGCTTTTTTCATCTGTACGACATCACCCAATCCAAACTGCTTTCGCTCCATTATGAGTACTCCTTTCCGGCATGCTCCTGTCCTTTACTTGGCATCGCAACAATTTTTTGATATGGAATCTGTATGCCTCTCTTCGTAAATTCCGTCCTGATCATCGCTCGCATATTGCGGCTGACGCCGTGGTGCGTATTCGGCTTGCATTCCGCTGTAATGCGCATGACTACTTCGGAAGGACCCAGAGCCTGCACACCCAGAATTTGCGGATCTGCGACGACATCAGGCAATTCTGTTTTCACCTGTGTCATGATGTCCTTCAAGATGCTCTCGACTTGCTTGAGATCCTCCTCGTAGGCTACGGATACATCGACGACTGCCAGCGTATTGGCCAATGAAAAATTGGTCACCTGATTGATCGTTCCATTCGGGAAAATAAAGACCTCTCCCGTCCAGCTTCGAATCCGAGTGATCCGCAAGCCGATCTCCTGAACCGTTCCCGTCATATTGTTGATCGTCACGAAGTCTCCTACCGCGAACTGATCCTCAAAAATAATGAAAAAGCCGGTAATGACATCGCGCACCAAGCTTTGCGCTCCAAATCCAACCGCCAGCCCAAGCACCCCTGCACTGACCAGAACAGGTCGCAAATCAATTCCCATCTGCTGTAATACCATTAGCAAAGCGAGAAAATAGATCGTGTATTGCGCGACGTTATTGACCAGAACACGCATCGTGTCCACACGTCGCTGCTCCATTTGCAGCTTGTTTCCCTGACGATGGCGAAAGACCTGATTCACCGCCGCCTGAACAATCGAGACGAGAATACGCGACAAAATAATTATCGCGATGATTTTTAAGACAACCAGCCCGATCTCGATCCACATATCGGTATTGGTTACATACTCGAAGACTTTATCATAGAAGCTTCCGAAGAAGTTTTTTCCCTCCATCACACACACCCCTTCAATTCTCCATTTTCGTCTATTTCCTGATATCGACCAGAAAATGAACGGAAATAGCCGCGTATCGTCACCTGCTGTTCTTCCATTACGTCTCTTCCTTGTTTGTAATCAGAAAGTGAAAACTCGATCGAAAGGGCACACCCAGCTGTGATCTCCTTGGGCGTAGGTCTCGTATCAATCTCTATGTCTGCGTACTCCAGCAGCATTTCTGCCCGCAATGCCTGCTGCGTGGAGTCAAATGCAATCAGGACAGTCTCTCCTCCCACCCTGCTACCTCCTTCACAACCGGTCCACCGACCAGAATCGTACTCCTATTGTACCTGTTCATCTTTTCACATGCCAGTTTCGCTGATTTTTCTAAACCTCCGCAACCTTCCCATTAGCTGGTATAAAAACGAGATCTCGGTACTATACTGTGAATACTTTAACCATTTTTTTGGGCCAAGACCGCAAGAGTGGAGGTAGCCATTCATGAATACGTTCAACCAGAGTAACAACTGTTTTTTGCCACCCTTCAAGGTGGAATACCGCAGTGAAAACGCTGATGATCAGCTGGCTCAACACCTTGCGCAGCGCTTTCGATTAAAACCCTATGACAGCGATATGGTGATCGTATGTATCGGTACGGATCGCTCGACCGGCGATGCATTGGGACCTTTGGTAGGCAGTAAATTGCAAACGCATGCATCTCGCCATCTTCAGGTATACGGAACACTGGAAGATCCCGTCCATGCAATGAACTTAAATGAAAAAATGGACTTTATTCAGAGCACTCATCCCCAATCCACCATCATTGCCATCGATGCCTGTCTGGGTCAGTTCAGCAATGTCGGCAACATCAATGTAGCCAACGGCCCGCTTAAACCAGGGGCCGGGGTAAAAAAAGATCTGCCTTCTGTCGGGACCTTTCACATTACAGGCATTGTCAATGTCGGCGGCTTCATGGAATACTTTGTTCTGCAAAACACACGTCTTGCCGTTGTGATGAAAATGGCTGAAATCATCGCTTCCGGCATTTACAAAGCATCCTCGCTTTCTTCGGGAGAACCCCGTTTAGGATCTGTGCTGCGGGACTAGTCCTCTGGCATAGGGAAAGACTTGTTCGCCTCACGAATGTGGGCAGACAAGTCTCTTCTTGCTTCAAAAGCATTTATCCGCATACGGCCTGACAGCTCGGCAGCATTTCTACTGTCATCGGTGTATGGGAAACCACTTCTCCATCTGCTTGAACAAACAAGGGGTTTTGCGATTGAATGTGGATATGCCTTCCGCGAAAAAAACGAACCCCCGGATGCTTGGCGTGCTTACCCGAAAAGATCAACGGAAAAGCAAACAGAAGCTCCCAACGGCTGACGTTGCTGACGACGCAAATTTCTGCCACTCCATCATTAGGCACCGCATCCGGACAGATTCGCATGCCCCCTCCAAAATTCGGTATATTTGCGATAGCGATCAGCCATACCTTCTGCACGTGATAGGTTTGGCCATCGACGACCAGATGCACATCGCAAGGCTGAAAGGAGCGAATCACACTCAGAACAGATAACACATATGCCACCTTGCCAAGCTTGGTTTTATTCAACCATCCCTTGTATGAGGCTTCATTTGTCTTTTTGGCCACCAGCGCGTCAAAGCCTGCTCCTACCACATTTACCGCGAATCGCTCGTTTATTTTGATCAAATCAATGGTTTTCCTCGATTCTTCCTTTAAAATGCGAGTTAGGGCCTGAACAGGCTCTTCTGCCAGACCATGGCCTTTTGCATAATCATTCCCTGAGCCTGCCGCCACCAGTCCAAACAGACACGGCTTGCCTGATTGCTGTATGCCATTCATGACTTCATTTACAGTTCCGTCTCCGCCTACCGCGATGATTTTCGTTACTCCCTCTTTTTGAATCAACTCAACAGCCAGTTTCTGAGCTTCCCCTATCCCAGATGTCTTCCGCACCTGATAATCGACTCCTAGCCCCTTTAACGTCGGCTCTAACTGCTTCCATGTATCTCTTCCTTTGCCACTTCCGGACATCGGATTGACAATAATCCCAAGCATGACATCCTCTCCGCTCTTGTTTGCTGTAAGAACGTCCTGTGTTCGCGTTTCTTCATTTATTATCGCATGACCTGAATAGTGTGAAAAGAAAGCAAGGAAAAAGCCCTCCTTGATTCGGGAGAGCCCAGTTTCAATCATGGTTCAGAGAACGGTAGATAGCCATGCAGCAAACGGCACACCCAATGCGGCAATGACGAGAGCAGGCAGCATATTGGCCACCTGAATTTTTTTCAGCTCCAAAATGTTAATACCAATGGCGATGATCATCAGGCCACCAACAGCCGTTACTTCAAGCAAGATCGCATCCAGCATCTCCTGACTGACCAGATTGTTTATTTGTGTGGACAATAGAGCAATCAATCCCTGATACACAAAAACCGGAATGGCTGAAAACAGCACGCCTATTCCCAATGTAGAGGTAAACAATATAGCCGAAAATCCATCCAACAATGCTTTGGTGTACAGGATGTCGTGATTGTTGCGCAATCCGCTATCCAATGCGCCCAATACTCCCATAGCACCAATGCAATAGACAAGCGTTGCGGTCACAAATCCGGTAGCAATGCTCCCCTCTTTATTTCCACCTACTTTACGCTCCAGCCATTTGCCCATTTGATTCAAACCGTGATCGATTCTGATCCATTCCCCCATGATGGCTCCTACCACGATACTGACGATCAACAGTAGAATATTATCCGTCCCCAAAGCCATTTTGATGCCCAATACGATCACCGCTAGTCCAATACCTTGCATGACGGTTTGCCGAATAGATTCTGGTATGCGAGTCAACAAACGTCCCAACAAGGCGCCTGCTATGATTGCTACAGCATTGACCAGGGTTCCCAACAAGATCACAAGATTTCCCCCTAATAGTGCCTCTCTCTATCTATTAACCTTCTATCTAGCGAAATGCAGCTGCGATTTCGCTAACGGCTTCAATGAGGATTTCTACGTCTTTTTCCGTATTAAAAATGCCATAGCTGGCCCGCACTGCACCCGTTTGTTCCGTACCTGCCGTCTGATGTCCGAGCGGCGTGCAATGATAGCCTGCACGCGTAGCGATGCCATACTGCTGATCCAGGATAAACGATACCTCTGAAGCATCGACACCTTGAATGTTAAACGATACGACACCGACCCGCTTCGTTTCCGATCCTGGCCCGTAAACCGTAACGCCTGCTACTTTTCCCAAGCCCACGATTGTTTTTTTGACAAGCTCCCATTCATGCTGGCCAATGTCCTCTACGCCTTTTTCCATGACGTACGAGACACCTTCCAGCAATCCAGCCAATCCAACTGTATTTACCGTTCCACTCTCGTAGCGGTCCGGACGTGTCGTCGGTTGTTCGATCGCCTCTGACTGACTGCCTGTCCCCCCGTGAATCAAGGGCTCAAGATCAATATCGCCGTGAACATACAGTCCGCCAGTGCCCTGTGGTCCATACAGTCCTTTATGACCTGGAAAAGCAAGCATATCGATTTTCATTTCTTCTACATGAATCGGCAAAACACCAGCCGTTTGGGAAGCATCTACTAAAAACGTAATTCCGTGCTGCTTGGCCATTTCACCCAGCTCCGCAACAGGTAAAATCACGCCGGTCAGATTGGAGGCATGGCTGATCGCCACCAGACGCGTATTGGGACGGATGGCCTGCACGAAATCCTCCCGATGAAACAGCTGATCGCCTCTAGGTTCCACATAAGTCACTTCTACCTGTTTGGTTTTACTCATGTACTCAAGTGGACGGCGAACAGAATTGTGCTCGACGGATGAGGAGATGACGTGATCTCCCTCTTTCAAAAAGCCTTTTATGGCTTGATTCAGCGCCTGAGTTGCATTGAGATAAAAAAAGAGGTTATTCGGGTTTTGAATCCCAAACAACCGCGATAACTGCACCCGTGTACGAAATACCGTTTTGCTCGCTTTCATCGCCAGGGCATGTCCTCCCCGGCCAGGATTGGCTGCAAAGTCTTCGATGACTTCTGCCATCTTTTCTTTGACACCAGGCGGCTTCGGCCAAGTCGAGGCTGCGTTATCCAAATAAATGATCGCCATAGCTACCTCCTAGACTCCTTTTTCTATAACCAGGATATCTAAAATCCGTTGCAAATCTTCGGGCGAGTAAAAATCGATTTCGATCTTCCCCCGCTTTGTCCCTTTTTTGATCTTTACGGAAGTCCCAAACCGGCTGCGCAGCTTCTCTTCCATTTCGATCAATACAGGCTCGTTTTTCGACGGCTTTTTCTTTTTTGTTTCACGTGAAACAGTAAGCTGCTTCACCATTTCTTCCAATTGGCGTACGTTTAGACCCTTGTCGATCACGTCTTTCGCCAATTGGAGCTGCACCTGTTCTTTCTCTACCGTCAGCAGCGCTCGGGCATGTCCCATCGTGATAGCGGATGTAGAAAGCAGATGTCGGATTTTTTCTGGAAGCTGCAAAAGACGAAGCATATTGGCTACATGAGGTCTGCTTTTCCCCACCTTTTTGGCCAGTTGCTCCTGCGTGTACTCATGATGAGAAATCAGCTTCCCATACGCTTCAGCTTCTTCCAATGGATTCAAATTTTCTCTTTGCAAATTTTCGATCAACGCGATCTCCATCAGCTGTTGATCGGAATACGATTTTACGATAACCGGCACATTTTTTAACCCAATGGATTTCGCCGCACGCAATCGTCGTTCACCCGCAACCAGATCATAGCCCTTGATACTTTTCCGAACAATCAAAGGCTGTACGATGCCATGCTCCGTAATCGACTGTGCTAACTCTTCAATGGCAGCCGGCTCAAATTCCTTACGGGGCTGGTACGGGTTCGGACGAATTTCACTGATTGGAACCTCTTTTACTTGCTCTCCTTCCTCGATGAGGTTGGAGGTTATAAGCGCATTCAGCCCTTTTCCCAAACCTCTTGTCATACCCCTACCACTTCCTTCGCCAAGTCTGAATAGACCTCCGCACCTCTAGAACGTGGATCATACGTAATAATGGCTTGTCCATGTGATGGCGCCTCACTCAAACGAACATTCCGCGGGATAATGGTTTTGTATACTTTTTCCTGGAAATACTTCTTCACTTCTTCAATGACCTGAATCCCAAGGTTGGTACGCGCATCCAGCATGGTCAGAACAACGCCCTCGATAGCCAATTGTGAATTGAGATGCTTTTGAACGAGTCGAATCGTATTGAGCAATTGGCTAAGACCCTCCAGCGCATAATACTCGCATTGGATCGGAATCAGCACGGAATCAGCAGCTGTTAGTGAATTAACCGTTAAAATCCCCAGTGAAGGCGGACAATCAATGATCACGTAGTCGTATTTGTCTTTCACAACCTCCAGCGCTTTTTTCAAACGTACTTCGCGTGAAATGGTTGGAACAAGCTCAATCTCTGCACCTGCCAATTGAATTGTGGCCGGAATGATCATTAAACCCTCAATTTCAGTAGGCAAAGTGGCATCAACGGGGCTGATGTCGTTGATCAGGACATCGTAGATACAGTACCGCACATCGGCTTTATTCACACCAATACCACTAGTGGCGTTTCCTTGTGGGTCAATATCTACCATGAGTACTTTTTTCCCCAATGCGGCCAGACAAGCGCTGAGATTAACGGACGTAGTTGTCTTCCCGACGCCGCCTTTCTGATTCGCTACCGCAATGATTTTACCCAACTTCTCCACCTCATTTTTTTCGTGTAGGAAAGGAAGCCGAGCCTCTCTTTCCACTCGCATGTAAACCGAATAGCTCTACTCCTATTTCCTTTTTCACCGTGTACTTTTCATGTTACCAGATTTACTACCCTGCCGTACTCTGTTTTTTGCTGGATGTGCAAAGAATAAGCCTTGCGAACGATAGATAGAATGAAGTTCCCTGAATGATTAGGGATTTTTTCCGATACTGCCAAAAAGAAAGGCGGCTTTTTCGCCACCGTCTATCCACAAAAGAATTGCTTTTCGAATCTTCTATTTGCCAGCTTCCTTACTCTTCGGTATTCGGATCGTGAATTGATAAAATTCTTCATGATCCTCCTCATCTGTGTGTACTGGAAGCCCCGTCTGCATGACCATATCGATCGACTGTCGAACCGTATTTATTGCAATGCGTGCATCTCGGGAGAAAGCTTTCCATTTCGGTCGTGAATCCTTCTCCTTTTTGGGTTTATCATCCGCTTCCAGCAGCTGCTTGACTCTTACCTCTGTCTGCTTTACATTCCATTCCCGTTCGAGAATCTCTTGCATCACCTTTAGCTGCAAGGTTTCATCCTTCAATGGAATCAAAGCACGTGCATGACGCTCCGTTAGCTGACGAGCCATCAACGAATCCTGAATCGGTTGAGGCAAATTCAATAGTCGCAGCTTGTTTGCTACAGTCGATTGACCTTTTCCCAAACGTTGAGCAAGACTCTCCTGTGTCAAATTGTGCAGATCAATCAACTTTTGATAAGCTACCGCCTCTTCAATGGCAGTCAAGCCCTCTCTTTGCAGGTTTTCGATGAGCGCAATCGATGCTGTCTGGGCATCGTTAAATTCCTTTACGATCGCAGGAATTCGCTCCATCCCTAATTTTTTGGTCGCTCGCAAACGCCGCTCTCCGGCAATCAATTCATATCGACCATCTCTGACCCGAACCACGATCGGTTGAATTAATCCATGTGTACGAATCGTCTGACACAGCTCATCAATTTTTTCGTCATCAAATACCGTCCGCGGCTGGTATGGATTGGGAACAATATCCTCTACGGGTATCTGACTAATTTCTTCGTTGTCTGTTTTCTCGCCCAAGCCAAATATACGAGAAAATGAATCTCTTACTGCCATACCAAAATCCCCCACTTCTAACCGTTCCGTCCGCTTTTCCTTCGTGATCAGGGTTGTCCTTCACATCAGCCTAGACTTTGGGACATCGTCACCCAGTAGTGTCTACAATCCTTCGCAGGTGTAAGCTGTAGACATTCCCCTTTCATTCCTGCAAGAAAGTCAGTTTTATTACACTTCTCAAAAGCAGTTTTTTCTCCCATTCCAAGCGAATGAAACGTTTGTCCTGACGCTTCAGCTGGAATTACGGTAAAAGCCCTGAGAAAAAATAAAGATTCGGATGTTTTGTTGATCCCGAAGTTCATTGCGATTTCTTTTCTATTTGTAATTCTGCAATATTCGTCCAATTCCTGCTGACAAAATTGTTTCACGTGAAACATCCATGACATTTACCTGAAGATACTCTTTACAAAAATGCTTAGTTGTCACCTTCTTCCTCCAAACTGTCCTCTTCTTGCGGATGCTTGGACGCATGAAAAAGTTTAGGAAACAGCTTGTGCAGATCCAGGATCAAATAAGCAAACAATGAAGCTACAGTCGCCGATACATACATACCGGCGCTGAACATCAATCCGATCGCAGAAGCCACCCACATTCCTGCTGCTGTGGTGAGGCCCTTTACCGATCCATTGGACTTAATAATCGCACCTGCACCCAGAAAGCCCATACCTGTCACGACCTGTGCAGCTACACGTCCCGGATCATGATTTACTCCATTGGAAGAAAAACCGTAGATAGAAGCTAGTCCAAACAGACAGGAACCAAAGCAAACCAGGCTATACGTGCGAAATCCCGCTCCTCTTTGACGATTGACATCCTTGATAAAACGCTCCCTTTCCCACCCCATCACGGCACCAGCTAAAAAAGCCAGTATTAG
The DNA here is from genome assembly GCF_003710915.1 of Brevibacillus invocatus. Lineage (GTDB taxonomy): Bacteria > Bacillota > Bacilli > Brevibacillales > Brevibacillaceae > Brevibacillus > Brevibacillus invocatus. The sequence goes on from NZ_RHHR01000022.1 coordinate 32,521, forward strand.
ACGAAGCAATATCTCTGGAAGCTCCGCTGGAAAAAATGCCACAATCGTCGCAAACATATAGAATCATCTCCTCATGTTGTTCGAAACCACGGAAAAGTTATCTATATGTATATGCGTGGAGTAGTGAGGCTATGCACCACCTGAACGATGCGACCTTCCCATAAGAAAACCTCTATCGAGGCCTATTCAGGGAGGAGCGACCGCGTTTTAGCGGAATGTTTTACCGAAATAATGCTAGATGCAGACTGCAGACGCTGAGGCACCTTGTCATGCAATTAAACTTTCTTACACGTAGAAAAAAGCCGCGTAGGCGCGGCTCTCTCTCATTAAATGATTGGTTTCTTAGCAGGTATTCCAGCTTTACGAGGATAATTTTTCGGCGTGTGCTCCACCTTTTCCATAATGACGATGTTCCGCTCCCCTGCATCCTCCATGAGATGAAACGATTCCACTTTGCGTGTTTTGCCGCCCAGTGTTTTAATCGCCTTTTTGGCTTCGTTCAACTCAGGTGTGATCTCAGAGCCTTTTAAAGCAATAAAATGGCCCCCGACTTGAGCAAAAGGCAAACAGAACTCAGACAACAAATTCAAACGGGCAACTGCACGCGCCACAACCAATTGGAAGGCTTCCCGAAATGCAGGTTCCTGTCCGCGATCCTCGGCACGGCCGTGCACCGGATATACATGCTCCAGTCCGCACTCATTTGCAACATGCTGCAAAAAGCTCATCCGTTTGTTCAATGAATCGATAATCGTCATTTTCAAATGAGGAAAACAAATTTTCAAAGGGATGCTGGGAAAGCCAGCACCTCCTCCGATATCTACCGCCGATTCGACCTGGTCAAAGGGAAAGTAGAAAGCAGGTGTTATCGAGTCGTAGAAATGCTTGTTGTAGACCTGCCCCTCTTCTGTAATCCCAGTCAAATTCATCTTTTCGTTCCATTCCACCACCAGGCGAAAATAGAGATCGAATTGCTCCATCTGCTGGGCAGACAGTTCAATTCCTTTTGCATATAAAGCCTTGGCAAACTCTTCTCTTGTCATCCGCTACTCTCCTTACTCAGCCGCTCCTACGCGATTGTACTGTTCCAGATAAATCATCAAAACAGAAATATCAGCAGGATTGACTCCGGAGATACGTGCCGCCTGCCCAATATTCAACGGACGAATCCGACTCATGTTGTCGCGAGATTCCTTCGCCATACCGGAGATTTTGTGATAATCGATATCTTCGGGTATGCGCCGCTCCTCCATCTTTTTCATCCGCTCTACCTGCTGCAGCGATTTGCGAATATATCCATCGTACTTGATTTGAATCTCTACCTGTTCCGTGACATCCTCAGAAAGCTCGACTGGAGCAGGTGCCATTTGAGCGATATGGTGGTAGTTTAACTCTGGGCGACGCAACAACTGAGCCAGTTCGATCACTTCTGTCAGCTCAGGGGAACCCGCCTCGCGCAAAACCTCTTGCACATGTGCCATATCCGGGCGTACACGCGTGTTGAGCACACGTTCCTTTTCCTGTTCGATGAGATCACGTTTTTGGATAAAGCGCTGGTAACGCTCATCGCTGATCAAGCCGATCTCGTGGCCAATATCAGTCAGACGCAGATCCGCATTATCGTGGCGCAATAACAGGCGATATTCAGCACGCGAAGTCAACAGACGATAAGGTTCATACGTCCCTTTTGTGACCAGATCGTCAATCAGTACGCCAATATAGGCCTGTTCCCGCCCCAGAATAACGGGAGGTTTTTCCTGTACTTTTCTGGCGGCATTGATTCCAGCCATCAGGCCTTGGGCAGCAGCCTCTTCATAGCCGGAAGTACCATTGATTTGTCCCGCTGTAAAAAGGCCCGGCAGCAATTTTGTTTCCAATGAAGGCCACAGTTGAGTAGGATCGACAGCATCGTATTCAATGGCATAGCCTGGACGCATCATTTTCGCATTCTCCATCCCAACCATCGAGCGAAGCATCGAAAGCTGCACATCTTCGGGCATACTCGTGGACAGCCCTTGCACATACATTTCTTCCGTATTCCGTCCTTCTGGCTCAAGGAAAATCTGATGGCGTGGCTTGTCGTTAAAACGGACTACCTTATCCTCAATCGATGGGCAGTAACGTGCTCCCGCTCCCTCGATCGTTCCCGAATACATCGGTGCCCGATGCAGGTTGCTGTTGATCAGTCCATGCGTCTCCTCGTTGGTATACGTCAGCCAGCAAGGAAGCTGGTCGGTATTAAATTCAGTCGTTTCATAGGAAAAGGCGCGCGGAACCTCATCACCTGGCTGAATTTCCATTTTGCTGAAGTCCACACTGTGCTTGTGAACCCGCGGTGGTGTACCTGTCTTGAAGCGCTTCAATTCAAAGCCGAGCTCCTTGAGGTGATGCGCCAGTCGGATAGATGGACGCATGTTGTTCGGGCCGCTTTCGTATTGCAGGTCACCCAGAATAATTTTCCCGCGCAAATAGGTGCCTGTCGTCAGTACGACTGCCTTAGCACGATAAATCGCGCCATTCTGTGTCAAAACGCCCTCACACACGCCATCGTTGACGATCAATTCGTCAACCATCGCCTGACGAAGAAGCAAATTCGGCGTATTTTCGATCGTTCTTTTCATTTCATGCTGGTACGCAAATTTGTCAGCCTGTGCGCGCAAAGCATGAACAGCTGGCCCTTTTCCCGTATTCAGCAGCCGCATTTGGATGTGGGTTTTATCCGTATTCCGGGCCATCTCGCCACCCAGAGCGTCCAATTCACGAACCACATGCCCTTTCGCAGGTCCCCCTACGGATGGATTGCAGGGCATGAAAGCAACAGCATCGAGGTTGATAGTCAATAGCAAGGTTTGGCAACCCATCCGAGCAGCTGCCAGCGCGGCTTCACTACCCGCATGGCCCGCTCCGATCACGATCACGTCAAACGAGCCAGCTTCATAGGTCGGTACTTCGTTCATCTGTAAACCCTCCTTTGTTCCTCTATTTCCTATTTACCCAAACAAAACTGGGAGAAAATCTGGTCAATGAGATCCTCGCCGACGCTCTCGCCGATCACTTCACCTAACAGCTCCCACGCTTTTTTAATATCGATTTGAATCATATCGACAGGCATCAACTGATCGATTCCCGTCAATGCATCGTCCATCGCCCGTTCCGCTTGACGCAGCAGATTGATGTGACGTGCGTTGCTCACATAGGTCAAATCATCCTGCTGTACGCGTCCTGTGAAGAAAATATCGGCGATTGCCTGCTCCAATAAATCAATTCCCGTCTCCTTCTGCGCGGAAGTCATGATCAGCGGCTGGTCAGGGAAATGACGCTTGATCTCCTCCAGATCGATTTGCTGAGGAAGATCGAATTTATTTACGATGACAATGACCTGAAAGCCTTTGGCCGTTTCAAAAATCGCATAGTCATCCGGCCCCAGCTTCTCGTTGTAGTTGACGACGAGCAGCACCAGATCAGCCTTTTTCAATAGCTGCCTGGACTTTTCGACACCGATTTTCTCCACGACATCCTCTGTATCGCGAATACCAGCAGTGTCGATCAAACGCAACGGTACTCCACGTACATTGACGTACTCTTCAATCACGTCCCGCGTCGTTCCCGCTACGTCCGTAACAATCGCCTTCTCCTCCTGAACCAGGCTGTTTAACAGAGAGGATTTCCCGACGTTGGGACGTCCGATAATAGCGGTTGACAGGCCCTCACGCAGGATTTTTCCCTGCTTGGCTGTCTGCAGCAGCCGCCCTACCTCTGCTTTTACCTCCAGGCACTTCTCGCGCAGGAAATTTTGCGTAAATTCCTCTACATCGTGCTCGGGATAATCGAGCGTTACTTCTATATGAGCCATCGCTTCAATCAGGTTTTGCCTCAGCTGTCGGATCAAACGGGACAGCTTTCCCTCCACCTGGTTGAGCGCTACTTTCAATGCGCGATCAGTCTTTGCACGAATCAAATCGATTACAGCCTCTGCCTGAGACAAGTCTACACGTCCATTTAAAAATGCACGCTTCGTAAACTCTCCCGGCTCCGCCAATCGGGCCCCGTGATCCAGGATCAGCTCCAGCACCCGCTCGACCGATACGATTCCTCCGTGACAGTTGACCTCAACAACATCCTCCCGCGTAAACGTTCGCGGTGCCTTCATGACGGAAACCAGCACTTCTTCCACCCGATCACCTGTCTGTGGATCTACCAGATAACCGTAGTGAATCGTATGCGTGTCCACAGTGGACAACTTCTGTTTCCCTCGATATATATTATCCACAACTTCGATCGCTTCCGGTCCACTTACCCGGATGACGGCAATCCCTCCCTCACCCATCGGTGTGGCAACTGCCGCTATCGTATCGAATTTCATTGTTACTCACCTCTTGCTTTCCAGACCAAACGAGTCAGCCACTAACTTACTAGCTTAACAGATCCAGCTTAAAAATTCCAAGTGAAAACTGAATCCCAAACGCTTTCCAGCACATGCCAACAACAATAAGCAACCTTCATTTTCCAAGGTTGCTAGCGTATTGGTTATCCACAGTATGATCCTTTTTTCGTACCGCCAACCCTTGCAGTACTTATCCACAGTGGACAAGTTTTTTGTCACCTAAGAGGGCTATTGGAGATATCCCCAACCCATTGTACCAAAAAATTTCTGTCCTGCGATGAGGAATTTCCATAAGAAAACCTCGATCGATTCATGCTTGAGGACGAGCGAACCGACAACCCCATTTTAGCGGAAAGCTTTTGACGGAACTGTATTACGCATAGGACACGAGTTTCGCTTCTACGATCTTTCGCTATTCCTTTTGCGCTTTGGCGCACATTAACGTTTCGTTTCAAACTCAAAAAAAAAAAAGAAGCCTAGCGAGAGGCTCCTTTTGCGGCAATAACGATATATCGATTGGGTTCGTCCCCTTCGCTAAACGTCACCACATCATGACGTTTTTGCAAAAAGGCGTGAATCACTTTGCGTTCAGCAGCTGACATGGGCTCCAAACGAACGTTCTGTTTGGTGGAAATGGCCTTCTTCGCTACCCGGTCAGCCAGCTGCTCCAGTGTTTCCTTGCGGCGCAGCCGGTAATTTTCAGCATCCAACGTGATACGAACATGTTTGTCCGCATGACGGTTAGCTACGACATTTACAAGATACTGCAGTGAGTCAAGAGTTTGTCCCCTGCGGCCAATAATAATTCCGAGATTGGTCCCCTGGATGTCAAACAGCATGCCTTCTTCGTTGGGACGGGACTCCACCCGAGCATCTACCTTCATTTTGGTCAGTACATCCTGAAGAAAGTTACGTCCCTCTACAACCGGGTCAAAGTGAAATTCCACTTCTACTTTGGCATCCTTGGCGCCGATCAGTCCAAACAACCCTCGGCTTGGCTCCTCGAGCACCCGAACGCTTGCCTTTTCACGAGGCACACCCAATTCTAGCAAAGCTTTCTGCACAGCATCTTCTATCGTTTTAGCCGTAGCAACCGCCTTTTTCACTTGGAGGCTCCCCCCTTAGGAGTTGGCTTTGGATTTTTATCGCCTTTATCACGGTACAGGAAATACGTTTGAACGATGGTGAACAGGTTACCGTACACCCAGTACAGGGAAAGTGCAGACGGCAACGTAACACCAATAGCCAGGATCATCAGAGGCATGATCACAATCATCATTTGCATTTGTGGATTGCTCTGAACTGTTTGTCCCATCATCTTGGATTGCAGATACGTCGTAACGGCTGCAAGAACAGGAAGGATGTAGAACGGGTCCTTGGCACCCAGCTCCATCCAAAGGAACGTTTGGGTATTAATTTCGTGTGTTCGAATGATCGCATGATAGAACGCGATCAGAATCGGCATTTGCACCAGAAGTGGTAAACAACCGGCCAGCGGATTGACGCCTTCCCGTTGGAAAATAGCCATGGTTTCCATCTGAGCTTTTTGCGGATCGTTTTTGTACTTCTCACGGATTTTTTGCATTTCCGGTTGAAGTTCCTGCATTTTCTTGGAGCTTTTAAGCTGCTTGATCATTAACGGCAACACGATGAGTCGGATGATAATCGTAGCGACCAAAATCCCCAAACCGTAATTGTTGCCAAGTATCAAGGCACTCTCTTTGATCAACCAGGACAAGGGGTATACAAAATACTTGTCCCAGATCCCGGTTGCATCTGGCCCGATTGGCTCAGCTGTCGCCGGGTTACACCCAGACAAAACCAAAACAAGCAAGGCCAGCATCAACATGCTGAGGGTACGTCTACTCAAGGGATGATCCTCCTTTTCCCCGCTTCAATAGAGATGTAATGTAATTATTCGCGTTTTTCCGGAACCAGATCGATCCCGCCGGGGTGAAACGGATGGCATTTCAAAATTCGGCGTAATGCCAGCCATCCCCCTTTCAACGCGCCAAAACGTCGTACTGCTTCGATCGCATAATAGGAACAGGTGGGGGCAAATCGGCATGTAGGCGGTTTCAGCGGAGAAATGAACTTCTGGTATCCCCGAATCAGCCAGACCATCATTTTGGACACTGCCTTCACCCTCTTTTTCCATTATGTACGGGTGCTTGTTTGATCACTTTGGCTCGCTTCATTACATGCAAAAGTGACTGCTCAATTGTCTCAAGCGACATCTGCTCCACTCCTGGTCGGGCGATGATTACCAGATCCAGCCCCTGCGGAATGGATGCTTCCAATCGAGCCACCGCCTCGCGAATGAACCGCTTGACCCTGTTGCGGATAACGGCGTTGCCGATTTTTTTGCTTACAGAAATTCCGACGCGAAAGGCAGCTTGTCCCTCCTGCTTGGCAGAATACAAGACAAATTGCTTATTGGCAGCGGAAGTTCCTCGTTGAAACACTGCCTGAAAGTGCTCATTCTTTTTGAGCCGATGCGAACGATGCAAGGTAAACAACCCCTAACATCACAATTATAGTAGAAAAAACAAACAGCATCTACCAGTATATCCTTGTTTCGCCCACTTTTTTCCCTGATAGATAATCGATTGTCAGAAAAACCTAGAAAAAGACAATAAGAAAACCTCTATCCGAGGCGTATCCAAAACGGTCAACCACGATTTAGAGGTTGTTAATTCCGGCAGTTTCTGGCCGAACACCAAGCTTCTATAGAAGGTCTTTTTGTTCTATTTATACTATCTTCCGCTAATC
>NZ_RHHR01000023.1 GCF_003710915.1 Brevibacillus invocatus
GCGGAACCCGTGGTCCTTTTTGCGCTTGCGGTTGTTTGGATTGAAAGATGGTTTCATTGCAGTATACACCTCCGTCCTCGCAGACATTCCTTCGAATTATAAAAAGATATGCCTAAAAAGTCAAGTCAAACATGGGTTTGTCTTCCAAAGCAAATATCCCCATTTTACTATTTCCCAGACCTGTGGATATCATTTTATCCACAAATTCAAATTTCGACAAGATTATCTACAGCTTGTACACAAAATATGGACATGTGAATATGTAGACGACACCAGTGGTTGTGTTTGTGGATAAGTATGAAAAAACCATTGATGACATGCCTTTTATCTGTTATTATATTTTTGTTTTGGAGCGTGAATAACTCCTTGTGGACGAACGGGTTTTCCACAGCCTGTGGATAAGCTTGTGGACAGATTTCTTCATCTGTGAATCAGGATACTCACAATGATG
>NZ_RHHR01000024.1 GCF_003710915.1 Brevibacillus invocatus
GACTTTTTTTATCCACAGAGAACACGAGCAGCCATGTTAACAAACTTGCTCTTATACTCTTGTTATTTGCCTGATTGAACGAAAAAAGTTTACGTGCTTCCGTAAATGGAAGCAGCCTTGCTTCAGTTTTTGGATTGCATAACAAGGTACCTCAAGCGTATGCATCCGACTGCGCTTTGGCAGACCTTCCGCTAGTGCGCGGTCGCTCATCTTCGAGCAGACCTCGGTAGAGGTTTTTTTATTTTACTTATCTATTATGAGTATGTCTCAAAAAGGAGGGATTCTGGTTGGATGCAGCGATTAGCGAGCTATGGCGTAAGGTTTTGGCCAAGATAGAGAAATCGCTAAGCAAACCCAGTTTTGATACCTGGCTGAAAGCAACCAAAGCAAACACTTTGGAAGAAGACGCGCTGATCGTCGTAGCGCCGAATGACTTTGCCAGGGATTGGCTCGAAACCAGGTACTCTCAGCTGATCACCGATACACTATATGAAGTGACCGGAGTCAATATGAAGGTAAAATTCGTAGTC
>NZ_RHHR01000025.1 GCF_003710915.1 Brevibacillus invocatus
AGGCGCAACCTCCGGCTACGGTAGCGGATGATCAACCACCGAGCATCTTAAATCCCAAGTACACCTTTGACACCTTTGTCATTGGATCTGGAAACCGCTTTGCCCATGCTGCGTCACTGGCTGTCGCAGAAGCGCCCGCAAAAGCGTACAATCCCCTCTTTATATACGGGGGTGTGGGTTTAGGTAAAACCCACTTGATGCACGCCATCGGTCATTATGTGATTCAACACAATCCATCGGCAAAAGTGGTTTATTTGTCGTCTGAAAAATTTACAAATGAATTCATCAACTCCATCCGGGACAACAAGGCAGTCGAGTTCCGCAACAAATACCGGAGTGTCGATGTCTTGCTGATTGACGATATCCAGTTCCTCGCAGGAAAGGAATCGACCCAGGAGGA
>NZ_RHHR01000026.1 GCF_003710915.1 Brevibacillus invocatus
TTCACTCTCTTTCCGTTGTCCGGATCAACTGGAAATTGTCTGAAGAAGAGCTTCTAACAATGATTATACGAGGAGAGTTGACATGATGGAGCTTTCACTCGTTCTTTCATTTTTGGCTGTCTCAATCCTGCTCACCCTCGCTCCCGGACCTGATATCCTGTTCGTTATCGCGCAAAGCATGTCCAATGGGCGAAAAGCTGGGATCATGACCGCTCTTGGGCTGGCTAACGGCGTAATCGTGCATACATTGGCCGCTGCGCTTGGCATTACAGCTGTCCTCTACAATTCCGCTTTTGCTTTCCAGCTCATGAAGTACGCCGGTGCAATCTACCTGCTGTATTTGGCATACCAGGCAGTTCGCGAGGGGGGAAGTCCAATGACGTCCGCTGAACCCGTCAGGCAATCCAGCTTGAAGCTGTATCGAACAGGCGTGCTCATGAACATTTTGAACCCTAAGGTTTCTTTGTTCTTTCTCGCCTTCCTGCCTCAGTTCATCACTCCTGGGTCTGGTCATGAACCAGCCCAAATGATGATTCTTGGCGTCATTTTCATGCTTCAGGCTTTACTCGTGTTTTCGATTGTCGCTGTCTTTGCCGGACTATTCGGCCAAAAACTGTTCGGTCTCCCACAGATCGGGAAGTATGTGAACTATGGAAAAGCCCTCTTGTATGCGGCGATCGGCATTCGCCTCGCCCTGGCAGAAAAATAATCCGCTTACCAGCCCCAAATTGCCCTTACTCAGGTAATATGTCCAGACCGCTCCTGCCGTGCTGAATATGATAAACCATGCACAGTGGGAGGTGTCATCAGTGAAATCGGCCAAGTCTAAAAAACGAAATCGCTATTCTCGCCCAAATCACTCTTCTTCACACAACGTACGCGGGAAAAGAGCAAGGAAGCTAGACCATCCTCGCTGGCTTCGCGTCAATGTTCGGGCTCCTAAAGTACTTGTGACTGCCCCAGCGCCTGAGCTTACAGTCACGCCCTCCACACCCAACGTTCAAGTGGAGGCACCTACTGTAAATATCCAGGCACCGAAGCCTTTGATTATTCCAGCACCCATCGTCAATGTCGAGGTCGAAGCGGAAGAATCCGCTGAGGAAGCAGGCGTTAAAGGTCTTCGCAGGGAATTGGTCAAATGCATGAAGCAGCAACAGACCATTGAGCTCCTGCTCTCCGCCGACTTTGGCGTGCACAGTCGCCGGTATCGAGTGGGAAAGCTGATCCGGGTCGATGAAGGAATCGTTGAGCTGAAAACCCTTTCTGCTCTCGACCACATCGGCAGCTCCGTTCTGATTCCACTTCATCGAATCGTCGCTATCATTCCCAACTTGCCAGACCAGGCTTCTTCCGCAGATCCTTAAAGCACTGAAAACGAAGGATCGACAATCCAAATCGAGTTAGCTCATTTGCGTCTTTATTACCCTACAAGCTCACTTGCACCTTCTTTTTATGTATCGGAATCGGTTGCCCACCTGCTCACTGTTTGTCAGCAGAATGTGGGCTTTTCGATTCCCTTTTTTTATCGAAACCCTCTTCCTTCCCAGACTTCGCGAACTTCTCGCGCCACACGATTCCACGTAAAGCGCTCTTCTGCCAACATCCGGCCTGCACTTCCCATTTTGCGTTGCAGATCCCGGCTGGAAAGGAGCTTTTGCAATTGCTCTGAGAAAGCTAAAGGGTTCTCTGGTTGCTCAACCAGTAGACCGTTTCCTCCGATAATGACCTCGGCGTTTCCTCCTCGCTTGGTCGTCACAAAGGGGAGACCTGCTGCCATTGCTTCGTAGTGTACACGTGCCAATGGCTCCTCCCATTGGGACGGACAAACAAAGATATCCCCTGCCCAAAACCATTGATGAATCTGTTCAGCCGAAACAAAACCAGTGGTAATGACCGGAATAGGTGAACGACCAGCCAAAGAACGTACATACGCTACATAATCGCTGACCTTATCTTCGCTGTACCAGGAGCCACCGACCAGGACCAGTGCTATATTGGAGTGGCGTTTGCTTAAATCATTCATGGCTCGGACGAGGATATCTGCACCTTTTTTAGGAGTCAGCCGACCTACAAACAAGATGACTTGTTTGCCATTCAATTGGTGCTGACTTCTCAGCTCTTGGCGAACTTGACGCGCCTGTGACGATTTTTCCCAGGGGACAAAGGTTCCCAGATCCACTCCCGAATAAATGGTCCGCAGCTTTTCTGTAGCTGCAGGATACAGGGAGGAAATGACTCCCCCTACGTAATCGCTGATGGTAATGATTCGCTCGACAGATTCAATGGCTTTGACTGCCACTTGCGGATCAATTTTGGCCACGTCAAACATGTCATTGTGCATGCTCAAAATGATTCTCGCGTTTGGACAAACATCCCGTATCAACGGTACCAATCGCGGACGATTGAAGACATGAATGATGTCGTATTCACTTGTCTGTAAAAAGCGAACGACCTCTGCTGCATACGTTTCAAAGACGCCCAGTCCGTTTAGCCTTACGTAACGAACCTGTCGGATGATCTCGTCGGTCGCTAGCTCCGGATCTGTCGTACCAATAACGGTTACATTGTGATAGGAACTCAGATCATCCACGATTCCTGATATATAGGTTTGAATGGCACCGCCGCGGACTGGAGGCACGGGCAACTTTTCGGTGCAAATCATGGCTACCTTCATCGTGATTCCCCTTTCCTCATGCGGTTCATCGCAAGCCTTTGTACTTCTTCATACCTTGCTTTGCTTTTGGTTTGCGAGCAGGATTGGTAGTCACGCGGTTTCGTGGAGCAGGCACTTTATTATACCCGTGACGACTCGACGCAGACGTCGTTGCTGCTCTTCTTGGTTTGGTCGTGCTCGTTGATTTTTGTCCTAGACGTGATGCTGTCCGTGCTGATGAAAGCGGCTTCGCTTGTCTTTTCTTGGCAATGGCTCGGCTTGCTTCCGTTCGTTTGGTCTGCAAGGCTCTCACGGTCGTAGTACGTTTTGCTTTTGCAGCGGCACCTGACGATTTGCGTTTTGAACGGACAGTCCCAAGACTCGCTTGGCGCTTCCTTCCGCTAGCTGCTGTTTTTGCTCTCGGGGTTCGAGTGCCTGGATTGGAAAGGTAAGGGAGAAGATTAATAACATTGGATGCAGAGGATGATGTGAGGCTTTTTCTTCTACTGGCGGACGAGCGCACAGCTTCTTTCTCTTCCGCAGCAGGGTTAGAACTGGATTTCTTTTCTACAGGCTTCAGCTCAGCCACTTTATCTTTGACGGCATCCTTCTTCTGCTTGGACTGAGAGGATTCGACCTTTTGCTTCTCTTTTGGCTCAGAGGATTCGGGCTTCTTTTGCTTCTGCTGAGAAGATTCGGTCTTCTTCTCTTCGAACGGAACTGCTACGGTTTCGCGTTTGGGCGCGTTCTCTTTTTTGCTGCTCTTTTGTTTGTCATTGGAGGAAGCAGATACAGCTTCTTTTTCTGTTTGATCTGCACGCTTTTTGGTCTGCAGATTCCACTGTTTTTGCTCCCAGATAAACGTGGAGGAAGCTTGTGAGGGGATTTTTTCGGGGGATTGTGCGACAGCTGCCTGCTCGTAGGAGCCAGCTGCGTATTTCGATTTGTCTTTGCTCAGTTCCGCTAACGCTTGCCACTTCGTCTGATCCGTCGCTACCACACGTTGGAGGATCGCTCCAGCCTCCGTATTCAAAAACGTAACAGGATCAAAGAACATTTCTTTCAGATGTTTGTAAAACTCGTTGGGCATGGCCATATCGATCAGCAAAACGTCAAACGATTCTGCATCCAGGGGATTCGCTTTGTGATACGCCTCAATCATTCCGCGCATCCAACCGACATCCCATACGCCCATATCGTCCATCGTGCTAGTAATCAGCTTTCTCAAATCGCGGAATGGCAGATCGTAGGACACCCCGTCAAGGTCAATAACCCAAAGACCTCCTGGTCCATTTTGTCCGTTGGACCATCCGTAGTCCTGGTGTACAAGGCCCCAGTGAGGTTCCCCCATCGCAGCCATTTTGGAATATGCTGATTGCTGCAGTCGTGTGATCGCTTCCTGTGCCTGACGTTCGTATTCATCGACGACAGACAGGATCTCTGGGCTCGCCGCTGTTTCGCTGTACGCGGATGCCATTTCCCGCATCCAGCCTATTTTTTTGGCGATTTTCTGATAGTAATTAGGCCAACGATACAGGCGGGATGAGTTTTTCGCTCCTAATGGAGGCAAGTAGCCTTTGGTGTGCCTGTGAAATTCCCCTAACCCGTAGCACAGTTCCTGTGCGCCTACCAGATCAACCTTCGTCGCAGGCTGTAAATTGATCCAGTCCGTGACGATCCAGAGCTTTCCGCCCATCTCAACAAACAGCTTCCCGTCCTTTGCCGGTATCAGCGCCGGAACTCTAGCACCTTGCTTGACAACATATTCCTGTAAACCCACACTGAACAGGCTTCTCTCTGGACTTCGATGCAACAACTTCAGACTTCTCGGTCCTTTATTGGTCTCAATCCGCCAAATGGCTCCACCTTTGTCTGGTTTGGAGGTAATCAACGTTCGACTGCTGACAGACATATCGTACATTTTGATAACAGCCTCAGCTATCGTGTCTATTTCCGGCGGAACATGCATATCCCAATTTAGGGCGGCTTCGGCTGCTCCTGTTCCCTGTCTGTGAATGTCCCACGGCTTGATCAGGTACTCTTCCATTGCCTTCCTCCCGTCGTCCAATTATGGTGCGTTGATGGTCCTTTCCTATTACTATTCGATCATTTTTCATCACGAAACGGACAAATAGCCATAGGAATTAGCCAGTTCTATCATCAAAAAACCATGCCCGTAGCTTGTTCCAGGATGGGCGACGCGCAAAGAGACAAGCTCGAAGAAATGGACCTTTGATCCTGCATAAATAAAAAAAGATGCGCTGTCAGACGCATCTTTTTTGTTAAATGGATGATTAGGCTTCATCGTCACCGTATTCTTCATCTTCATCCTCATCTTCTTCGTCTTCATCATCGGAGTCGTCTTCTTCGTCAGCTTCGTATTCTTCTGAATTGTCTTCGTCATCAGATCCGTCAGAGTCTTCGTCATCGTCTTCATCGTCTTCATCGTCTTCTTCGTCGTCATTATCTTCAAGTACGGGTCTTGCGTCGCCTGTGAAAATCCATTTTTTCTTTCTGCCGTCTTCGTACTCTACTTTTACTTCTAATTCTTCAATGTCATCGTCATCTTCAATGATTTGTCTCAATTGTCTCAGCCAATCGTTTCCCATGACCACACCTCCGGTACTGAATAGTATCGTGTTACCAGTCAGCGGATCACCGTTGACTTTAGTACTATATGTTGGTTCTTTGTCACTTGTATGAGCAGTTGTCCTGTCTCCAAGTTTTTTTTTTGCACATTTTCGATTTCTGTGCTCATTTACAGGCTTTAGCCCGCCTTATGGCTACGGTACATATTTGGAAACGAACTGGACAAACTTTTCATGGACGAACATGATTCGTGCAACGAATGGAGAAAGGACGTGAGTAGTTCGCTATGGAAAAGGAGCTGGCGAAAATGGCTCTCGTTTTAGATCGGGAGGAGCGTCAATGAACAAACGGATTGCTTGCTTGATTTTCAGCCTCTTTCTGCTGTGTATGCTGCCCCTTCAATCAACGGTAGCCTACCAGGATCAGCCTTATCATTTCGGATTTAAGAAAAGCAAGAATGGTAGGCTTCCATCGATTAACGAAGAGGGGTTTAAATCCATTGTTGATCGACATGGCGCTGTTTTTCTAGGCGATACTTCACAGAAAGAATTGTACTTGACCTTTGACAATGGCTATGAGAACGGATTCACACCGGCTATTTTAGATACCCTGCTATCCAGACATGTGCCCGCTATTTTTTTCGTCACTGGCCACTACGTAAAGGACAAGCCTGAGCTGTTGAAAAGAATGGTTGCGGAAGGTCATCTGATCGGCAATCACTCGTGGAGCCATCCCGATATGTCCACGATCTCGAATGAAAAAATCAAGGATGAACTGGCCAAGGTAAAGGATGCCGTAACAGAGGTAACCGGGCAAAAGGAAATGAAGTACTTGCGTCCACCTCGGGGGATATTCAGTGATCGAACACTAGGGATCTCGAAGGAATTGGGGTACACCAACGTATTTTGGTCGATTGCCTACAAGGATTGGGATGTCAAGCAGCAGCGCGGGTGGAAGTACGCCTATGACCAGATCATATCCCAGCTTCATCCGGGAGCGGTCATTTTGCTGCACTCGATCTCCAAGGATAACACGGAAGCATTGGGTGCTTTTATCGATGAAGCACACAGACAGGGCTACGTTTTTAAAAGCCTGGACCAGCTGCCTGGTTCAGCTCCCACCCCTGCGCCCCTTTCTCCATCTACACCACAGCGCTGAGTCCCAAACGCTCATGACCGTTGTTCACAGAAAAGCTCCCGTTCCTGCACGAATATGCGAGGAACGGGAGCCCTTTTATCTTCCGGAAAAACCCTTGGACAGGATTTCCGTGCTTATTTTCTTATTCTCGATCCAACAGAGACGCTCCAGCGATCCCTGGGTGGGTCATTTCGAAAGGATCCAGAATCAAATCCAGCTCCTCTTCTGTCAGAACATTGTGCTGCAGGCACAGCTCGCGAACCGACTTGCCTGTGAGGATGGCTTCTCTGGCGATACGTGCCGCTGTCTCATAACCCAGATGTGGGTTGACTGCGGTAATGACACCCACACTTTTCTCCACGTATTCCTTCATGCGCTCGCGATTGGCTTCGATTCCTGCTAGACAGTATTCTGTGAACGCGCGGAAAGCATTGTCCATGATGCTGATCGATTGCAGCAGATTGAAGACGAGCACTGGCTCCATCACATTGAGCTCCAGTTGACCCGCTTCAGACGCCAGGCAGATGGTATGGTCGTTTCCGATGACTTGGAAAGCCACTTGGTTGATGACCTCTGCCATGACCGGATTGACTTTCCCCGGCATGATCGATGATCCAGGCTGGCGGGCTGGCAAAGAGATTTCTCCTAGTCCTGCGCGCGGTCCGGATGCCATCAGACGCAAGTCATTGGCAATTTTGGACATATTCATCATGCATACTTTCAATGCCGCAGACACTTCTGTATAAGCATCTGTATTTTGGGTGGCATCGACGAGATGTTCGGCTCCTTCCAAGGGGAAGCCGCTGATTTCCGTCAGCTTTTCTACGACTGTCGTAATATATCGCGGATCTGCATTCAGCCCAGTGCCTACTGCTGTCGCCCCCATGTTGACTTCGTACAGATGCTGGCGAGATTGCTTGATCCGTTTGATATCGCGATCCAGTACCCGGCGATACGCTTCGAACTCCTGGCCCAGACGAATCGGTACCGCATCTTGCAAATGCGTACGACCCATTTTGATGACGTCATCAAACTCCTGTGCCTTTTGTCCGAATGCATCGTGCATCGTCTGCATGGTCACAAGTAACTTTTCCAAAAGACTTAGTGTTGCCAGGTGAATCGCTGTCGGAAATGCATCGTTGGTGGATTGAGACATGTTCACATGCGTATTCGGGCTCAGGTGGAAGTAATCCCCCTTCTTCTCTCCCAAAAGCTCCAATCCACGATTGGCAATCACTTCATTGGCATTCATATTGATGGAGGTTCCCGCTCCCCCTTGGATCGGATCTACGATGAACTGGTCATGCCACTTTCCATCCATGATCTCCTCGGCAGCGGTCACGATCGCATTACCGAGACGTGGGTTGAGTCGAGATACTTCCATGTTGGCAATCGCCGCTGCTTTTTTTACCATAGCCATGGCAATAATCAGCGATGAATGAAGGCGGTAGCCGGTAATTGGGAAATTCTCTGTTGCCCGCATGGTTTGCACACCGTAGTAAGCGTTTACAGGAATCTCTTTTTCACCAAGAAAATCCTTTTCAATTCGAAACGATTGTTGTTCCATCCTTGTTCGCCATCTTTCCTAGTAATAGTGGGTTACGTCCCCCTCATTCTACCATAGATTTTCAGAAAAGGGCTGTCTCTTTGAAACACAGCTATCTTTTTCGCCGTCTTATTGGGTAGAATGGCTAATAATCAATGAAAAAATGGAATCGAGGGATACCATGAAGAAACTTTTTCTCATCTTGTTGACCGCAGCACTCCTGCATGGCTGTAGCAGTACGCCAGAAGCGGTCGATCAGCCTGCTCCCGAACAGCCCCCAGCCTCAAGTGAACCACCTGCGCAACAGCCAAATCAGCCGCAAACACCTGCTCCCGAACAGGAGCCTCCAAAGGAAGAGCAGCCTGCTGCTGAGAAAACGTACGGAAACGATATTTTTCAAAAAGTAACAGTGGCTAAAACCGGAGAGGATACCTTCGAGATCAAGGGGCAAGCCAGAGTATTTGAAGCTGTGTTTCAATATGTGGTAGAAGACGGGCACAATGAATTGACCGAGGGCACTGTAAATACCTCTGCTGGAGCGCCGGAGTGGGGCGACTTCACCCATACGGTAAAGGTAAAAAAGGCGGAGCCGAATTCTACACTGATGCTTATTCTGTTTGAGGTTAGTGCAAAGGACGGAAGCAGACAGCATGAACTGATCATTCCTTTGCCGGAAAAATAATGGTCTCCTGCAAGATCATCGGAGAAGGCTACCCACTCGTCTTTCTCCACGCATTGGGAACGGATCACCGCTCCATGCAAGCATGGGCCGAACCTCATTTTGCACATACTCTGGGCTATCAGCGGATTTATATCGACTTGCCCGCCCATGGTCACAGCCCGGTGGAAGACTGGGTGCGAACATCGGACGATCTCTTGTCCATGCTGCTTGACAAAACTTGACTCGCTGCTGGCCCATCGCTGCTTTGCCTTGGTGGCAATATCGTTTGGTGGATACGCACCTCATTTTGCACATACTCTGGGCTATCAGCGGATTTATATCGACTTGCCCGCCCATGGTCACAGCCCGGTGGAAGACTGGGTGCGAACATCGGACGATCTCTTGTCCATGCTGCTTGACAAAACTTGACTCGCTGCTGGCCCATCGCTGCTTTGCCTTGGTGGCAATATCGTTTGGTGGATACGCACCTTGCCTTCTCGTATCATCCTGGAGCGAGATGAAGACGCGATATGCGGCTATCAGGATCATCTGGCACTGCTCAAAGCTTTTACCCATGCGACCTGCTCCATTCTCGACCAAGCTGGACACATGCTGGAGATCGAGCAGCCAGCGCTGTACAGAGCCTGTTTGCCAACTGGCTGGAGCGTGTGAAGTGCTTTCAGACAAGGGACGGGGTTGCTTCTGCTGAATAATCGAAGAAAAAAGAGTACCCCCTGACTCACTTGCTTAAGTCAGGGGGTCTTTGGATTGACTCACTGAGCCTGTCCTTTTTTCTTGGCCATCTTGTTGGCGACCAGCGTGATCAGGAAGGAGCATAACAGCCCACTCGCCATCGCGAGGATAAATCCGACCATGTTATTGGAAAGAAGTGGTGCCATGATCGAAGGCACATAGGCTGTTCCTCTGACGTCAAACAAACCAACCAGCATACCAGCTACACCTGAAGAGATCACAGCTCCTGCGAACACCAGCTTATTAGAGAACATGAATGGATATGCTGCTTCGACGAAGGTACCAAAGCCCATATTGATCAAAAAACCAGGCGTCGCCAACGTAGCTTCGCTTTTTTCGCGTGGCGCTACGATATTCGCCAGTGTAATTCCCGCAGATACCATGACGAGTCCGACCATGTCCACTGCACCCAGGAAGCTGTTCCCTGTTTTCTCCATCTCCAAAAGCACAATCGGCAAAATCGCGGCATGATACACACCGCCAATGATCGCTGGCCAGATGAGAAGTCCTGCAATCAAACCCGCCAGGATCGGGCTGTAAGCCACCGCTCCTTCAATCAGAACTTTTACCCACTCCCCTGCCTGCAAGGCAATCGGCGCCAACAAATAATAGACGATCAATCCTGATACTAGCCCAGAGATACCGCCGGCAATAATATTGACAGTCGTGGTCGGAAACCGCCACTCGATACATTTTCTAAACAGCAGATTCACCAAAAGACCTGCGCCTATACCGCCAAGCATACCGCCAATAATTCCTCCATCGATAGACAAGACGCCTGCCAGCACCCCTGCCACGACGGATACCTCTTCCATGTCAGACACTTGTTTCGCCGCTACCGCCGCAATCACGACGGGCAGTGCCTTGATCAAGACGTCAAACACTTCACTCAGCATGGACAAACCGGGTATCTTACTGAGGGCAAGGATCAATGCCAGCGCGATAAAGCCCGGCAGCGAAGCCATCATGATTCCTCGAATTTGGACTCGCTTCCACGGGCTAGCCGAGATACCCGACGCTTGCTTCGAATCCCCGATCATCGGTCTGTACGCGATTCCCCAGTGCTTGCTGAATACGGTGAGAAAACTGATCGCTCTCGTCCGGTTTGTCGTTCCTGTCGTTCCGGAAGTCAGAATGACCAAAGCGCCCTTTGACGCGATCTGTGCCATCGACGTACCGCCTGTACCAGCGATCGGTACCTGCTGATCGACTGCTGCGCGAACGACCTGCTGATTGGCACCGTCTGGCGCTGCACTCATCACGATCAAGCCATCGACGTTTCCTGCCCGTATCTGGCTTGCGATCTCTTCGTCCAGGCTGGCTGCATACCGGTTGCACGCCTCCAGCGGTCCCTCGAACACTGAGACCACTTGACTGACTTTTTCATTCCATACATACACCGCAGCATCTGTCGAGTCGCCGGCTGAATCCATCGAGCTTTTAGCCGCAATGAACTGGACCGCTGCCAGCTCGATTCCTGCTGACTCGATCTGTGTGATGATTTCACCCAAGAGCTTTTCAGGATCTTTTCCTCCCAGATTATATAAATTGCCCCCGCTGCTTCCTACGACTGCTATCCGCTTTGTCACATGCAAGATCTCCCAACGTTTTGTTTTGTTTTGTTAAAGCGTTACTTTGTTAATTAGGTATAGTTTTACTTTAGTAAAGGATGACACATAATTCAAGAGATTCTCTGTATTTATTTGATGAGATTGAACAGATTGACATGAATATAGAAATCTTCAGATAATATGGTATAATTTGTCTTGTGATTTTACATACCGATGTATCAAGGTGGGGTGAAAAGCGTGGTAAACGAATATGGGATTGGCTGGGGAACGCTTGCATTGATCAACGCTGGACTTGCTCAGGGAAAAAACCGCAGTGGATTTAACTGGTTTCTCATCTCCTTGCTGCTTGGACCACTCGCTACCTTCCTGCTCCTTCTGATGGATAAGCTGCCTCACGAATAAGAAAACCACTCTCGAGGCAGTAAAAAACCCCCTCTCTGTTGAAGAAAGGGGATCATCCATGATTTATTTATTTTTCTTCATTATTCTGACTATCTTTGTAGCAATCTATACACAGACCTTCATTATTCTCGATCTCATATTCGGTCAAGCGAGCTTGACATGTTTTGCACATCTTCTCTGTCAGTACCAAGTTCACTGTCCTATCTCCTTTCCGAGGAAATCTATCTGTATACCTTTATTATAACCATTTACTTATATAAAACTCGGATTTTGTGTTAAAATTTTGTGAATTCTTACAAAAATATTTTTCAGGAGCTTCTGTATGTCACCTTCCTTATTTGCTTACACGATTGACGAGGATCCCTTCCACTTGTTTTCCGCCTCTCATTTGGTCGTGCTGCTGCTTTTTGTTGTGCTCACGGCCGCTCTTTTTGTATATCGGAAAAAATGCCGTTCCTCTGCACGTTCCAGGCACACACTGCGCTATACGCCTGTCTGTTCATGACATGGGTGGAAGGATATCGCCCAACGCTTCGCTCAGTCTGGAAAACGATGGGCTTTCTCAATGTGCTCCTACTCGTGGCTTTGCTGGTCAATCACTTTACAGGCGGGAACTACCTGTTCGTCTCACACAAGCCGGAGAACCCTAGCCTGATTGATTACCTGGGCGAGTATCCGTGGTACATCCTCTCCCTGGAAGTCGTCGCTTTGGCGGTCTTTCTCCTGCTTTATTGGCCTTTTGCATGGGGCAAAAAAGCAATATCCTCATCCTCACAAGAGATGTCTTCATGAAGGCAGTGCACAATTCCGTACCCAATCCTCCACGCAAGCCAAGAATCGCTGTGCGGCTGGAGACAGGTTGGCCATCGAGGGGGCACCAATTCCGATCGTTCGATAGTGGGCTCCCTCCAAAGGAATGACACAAATATTCGCAGGCAGTCGAAACAAGATCATTTCCGGGAGAATGCTGATTCCGAGGCCATTTTGCACCATCGCAATAATCGCATGATCGTCTCCCAGCTCGTATTTGATTTTTGGCTGCAGCTTGTATTCCTTTAAAATGCGCTGGATATCATTGTCACAGCCAATGGTCGGCATGATAAATGTTTCTTCTACCAGCTCGCTTACCTGTACGATTTCTCTCGCGGCAAGCGGATGATCAGAAGGCACCAGCAAGAGCATGCGATCTTTTTTGAGAGGCAGCAGATCGAAGGATGTTGCAGTAGGCATGGAGACAAAACCGAGATCTACTTTTCCCGCTGAAACCCACTCTTCAATATCGTCGTAGTATCCCTCGAACAGCTTGATTTCTATGTTCGGATAGGCGTCCTGGAATTGCTTCAAGATCCCCGGTAGCCATTGCGTCGAGACACTGGTGAATGTACCGAGATTTACGGTTCCCGACTCAATGCCTTTTATTGCGTCCACTTCCTGTTTCATTTGTTCATTGACCCGCAGAATCTCGCGCATATAGCCATACAGTCGCTCCCCATTGCTTGTCAGGCTGATTCCAGACCTCCCACGGATCATGAGTGTCAGGCCAAATTCCTGTTCCAGACTGGCTATGGCATGACTGACAGCCGACTGTGTTAACCCGAGAAGCTCCCCTGCTTTGGTCAAGCTGCCTGTTTCCATCACCGACGTGAAAACTTCGTACTTATTGAGACTCATGCATACCCCTCTTTTTCATGAAAACAATTTGTGCAAACCATAATAAACATTCATTTTTCTTATTCAAGCGATACCCTTATACTGAAAACGTATCAAGAGATAAAGTGTCCCAGCTTCAATCTGCGGGGATAAGGGAGCACGAGAATGAAACCTCAATTAAAAGCTGATCTGGCTATGCTTTTGGTAACCCTTTTTTGGGGTTCCTCCTATCTGTTCATGCAGATGGGGCTTACAGATCTGCAAACCTTCAATTTTATTGCTCTGCGCTTTTTGCTCGCCTTTGTCTTGGCTGGTCTTTTCTTTCGTCGGCGCATCCTGCGTACTCATCGGAAGACCCTCGGCAAAACGTTTGTTCTAGGCACCCTATTGTTTGGCGTTTTTGTTACGATTACGACTGGTTTGAAGACAACCACTGCATCCCAGGCAGGTTTTCTCGTCAGTCTGACTGTCATCTTCGTACCGTTCTTATCCATGCTGCTGCGCCAGATTCCGCCGCCACGTGTTTTTCTTGGAGCGTTTCTCGCACTGATCGGTATTGGTTTGCTCACATTGAACAGCCAGCTTGAAATCAGCCGTGGGGATTTGTTATGCATTCTCGGCGCTGTGTTTTATGCCATTCACATCATCGTTACTGGCAGATGGGCAAATCAATCCGATCCGCTCCAGCTCGGTGTTTACCAGCTCGGTTTCACTGGCCTGCTTGGGCTGCTCTTTTCACTAGCTTTGGAAACGCCGCGGCTCCCCGTAACCCCTGAGGCATGGTTTGCGGTTCTGATGCTGGGCATCTTCTGCTCGGCCGTCGGATTCGTGGTGCAGACGGTAGCCCAGCAGTACACGACTCCGACGCACACTGCCCTGATCTTTTCAATGGAACCCGTACTCGCTGTCGCAATCGCGTTTTTGGTCACGGGTGAAATGCTTTCGTTGCGCGGGTATGTGGGTGCAGCCCTGGTATTGTTCAGCATCCTGATCGCCGAAATGGATCTGGGTAAATGGCTGCGACGCAAATCCTCAAAAAAGCTGGCAGTAACTGAAAAAAACGTGCAGGCATGAGGTCTTCCTCGCCTGCAAGTTCATTTTTTCTGGCTTAACGCGTGTAGCAAACCTTTCCGCCGATGACGGTCATGACAATTTTCGTCGAGAGCAGTTCATCCGGGTCCATCGCAAACAAATCGTTCGAATAAACAGTCATATCGGCAAACTTGCCTCGACTCAAGGTGCCCTTCAGATGATCTTCATGGGTAACTTTTGCTCCACCGGTCGTGAATAGCGAGATCGCTTCCTGCATGGTCAGCTTCTCCTCCGGCATGTAGCCACCATGCGTTTCCCCTGGTGCTTTGCGGGTGACCGCTGCATGAATCCCCAGCAAAGGATCGATTGGCTCCACCGGGGTATCCGATCCGCCCGCGCAAATAATCCCTTTCCGGATCATCGTTTTCCAGATATACGAATATTTGATCCGTTCTTCACCCACGCGATCGATCACCCACGGAAAGTCTCCCGCCAAAAAGCGCGGCTGGATGTCCGCGATTCGGTTGGGATGCTGCAAGCGCTCCAGCAGATCTGGCCGGACAATCTGCGTATGAATGAGTCGATCCCGATAGGCTGCCGGCGCGAATTGGTCCAAACTGTCCAAGACCATCTCTAGTGCCTTGTCGCCGATGGTATGGACCGCAATCGGCATGCTGAGGGCTCGCGCCTGCCGAACCAGCTCTGTCAATTCTTCTTGCTCGTGCACTGGATAGCCGCTGGTGGTCGGATCGTCCGCATAGGGAGCCGACAAATAGGCAGTGCGCCGTCCCAGTGCTCCATCCGCAAAGATCTTCACAGCTCCTATCTGCACATGGCTGTTGCCATAGCCTGCATACATCTGCTGTTCGCGCAGCTCATGCATGTGAGGATAGTAAACGAGCAGGTTGCAACGAAGCGCCAGCTCTTCCTGATTGATCAGCTCATCGTAGAGACGGTAGGTTTGAGCCAATCCACCCAATTCGCGCAAATCTTCGGTGTGCGCACCTGTCAGGCCATGCTGGAGCGCATACTGAATGGAGTTGCGCAGGCTCGTCTTCAGCTGATCGTAGCTTGGTTTGGGAATATGCGGCTTGACCAGATTGGAAGCCGTCTCCAGCAGCATCCCCGTCGGACGTCCTGTGTCCGGATCGCAGACGACCACGCCCCCTGCCGGAACTGCCATTTCCGGATGATAGCCAATCCTTTCCAGCGCTTTACTGTTGACCAGATTTGCATGCCCGCATATGCGAGAGAGCATGATCGGACAATGCGGAGCGACCCGGTCCAGCTCTTCGATGGTAGGAATTCCTCCACCATTTACGAACAGATTTTCGTCCCACCCAAATCCTTCCATCCATTCCTCGGGGCCCGTTTCTTCAGCTCTTTGCTTAATGAGCATCAACATTTCATCCTTGGAGGTCGCCTTGCTCAAATTGAGCTGCATAAAAGTCAAGCCTTGCCAGCCCAAGTGCAAATGGCTGTCAATCAAACCAGGAGTTGCTGTATGTCCCTGTAGGTCAATTACTTGAGCCCCTGTTCCCCACTGTGAGAGCATGTCCGCGCCACTGCCCAAGTCATGAACGAGTCCATCCCGGACGACGAGGGCCTGGACGAACAAATGCTGCGGATCGCCCGTGTAAATCCTTCCGTTCGTAAATATCGTGGTTGTCATTGCATATGCCTCCTAGTTTAGCCTTACTCAAAACAGCTTTCGTTTTACTACTTTCTTAATTGTTCATGGGTTGCTTTTATCCTTCTTTATTCCTGAATTCAACTCCAATTTAAAAAACACTTGTTCGCATTTGGAAATCATCGGTATAATACGAGTTATGTTGCGAAAAACCAACAAGTTTTGGGAGACAAGGAGAAAACCATTGAGACGTAAGAAAAAGAAAAAAAATTCGCCTATCCTACTCTTTCTTGCCATCGTCGTCGCTGTTTGCACCTATCTGTTTGGGGAGCTAGAGACTGGTACGCCGGTCAGCACACCGACCGAAGCGGATCTCGTCCTGGAATTTCCGAGCCAGCGCTTCCCTGAGACTGCGGCACATATTCAAGCAGCTGTGGAGAATGGTCACTCCTCCATCTGCACGATTGACCGCAAAGGTGCCGATCAAAATCGGGATGAGTCCCTGCTAGGCATTCCTACCAAACGCGGCTTCGATCGGGACGAATGGCCGATGGCGATGTGTGCGGAAGGCGGCAAGGGTGCAGATATCGCCTACATATCCCCATCTGATAATCGCGGAGCGGGATCTTGGGTCTCCAATCAGCTGGAGAACTACCCGGACGGGACGCGTGTGCAATTTGTGGTGAAATGAACGTAAAACCCGCTCGGCCGTGAATGCGCCATGCGGGTTTGCTTTTGAGGAAGCAGTGGAGACTCTCCCAGCTGGATTACACCAAAAAAGATCCCCTATAAGCACTGAGCGCTTGATCCAGCTCCTTGATATGCTTTTCGTTCAAATCCGTTCGGCTCATTTTTTTCACCTTTGCCTCTGATGCCCTTGGCAAATGTCCATACATGGCGTTTTGGATATGCCTAATACCAATATGACCGTTTCGCGTGAGATAATCTACTCTTATGGACTTCCCGCTGTTCACAAAAATTTTATACCACAAATGATCCGGCAGTTCATTTTTATGCTTGTCCAGAAAAACCCCTTGGATCACGCCATTCTCTTCTTTCATATCACGAGGTATCGCTTGTTTTGAGTTTGACTGCGCAACCATCCGTTGCAGGGCCTGATTGCCAATCGACTGCTGCAGGACGCGAATGGAGGACGAACGCATGTTAGCAGGGGTTTGCAATTGTACCAGATGGCCTGCTGTGTTTGGCGACTCTTTACTTTCTGTCACTGACTGCTTGGAAGGATGCATCGTTTCACCTCTTCGACCACGATTCTCACGTTCGAAGTATCATCTGCGGATGGATCTTGTTTGTCGAATTACGTCTATTTTTTATAAAATCGACAGCAAAAAACCTTCCCCACCGAAATACTTCCGGCAGGAAAGGTCGTGTGATTCCTTGTTTGATCTTTTTTCTACGATGTGGCTACTTTTGCTTCTCGCGTATTCACGATATGGTGGCCAAGCGGCAAGCCCCGTTGCTGCAAATCGTCGGCAGTCAGAATATGGAGCGTCTCACTTTTGCACGGCATTGGCATCAAACCACCCAGTGGACTCATCACCCGCCCGTTGGTATCTGTCTCGATGACCACGTATAAACCTTTACTCTCCAGCTGCTGCAGAAATTCACTCCAGCACTTGGAAGTAATCTGTTCTACGTGCTTGGTGAAAATCACACCCATTTCTTGTGCTAACATGTACAATCTCCTTTGTTGTATGCATCGAACTTCTCATCAAATGAAGTTCTAACGATACAAAGAATACAGGGAATCAGGATTTCTGGCAAAATCCACAATACGCTGGAAAATGCGAAATTAAGCTGTTTTCCACCGCTTTTTGCTTCCGTCGTGACGTTTCTTTCTCAGACATATCACTTTCGCTTTGTCACGCTGTTTTTTGATGTTTGCTTTTTTCACACATGCGAAATTGTCACATTTGACGCCTTTTGATAAAAACGTCTTAGGTAAGGGAGGATTTTTCCATTTATGCGCGAATGTATGTTCTTATCCTGACAAGAAAGAGGCGATTTGATGTGACTAATTTGTTTCAACGAATTGACACGGTTTTTGTCCCAACCAAGGATATTGAGAAAGCTGCCCACTGGTATGTGGATGTTCTGGGTGGTGTTCTCGGTTGGAAGAGTGAACAGGGAGAATACCAGTGCGTCAAATTCGGGGATACTTCCATCACACTGTTCCTCACAGAAGATCCCCTTTATTTTCAGCCTCGCCGTTGCGCTTTTAACTTCTATGTCTCGCGTGCCAGTGAAGCTTACGATTACCTGAAAAGCCGTGACGTTCAGGTCGAGGAAATCAAGGAGTATGGAGCCACGTACTTCGCCTTCTACGATGTGGATGGTAACTGTCTGGAAGTATGCGAATACTAGGAGATGTTCCAGCAAGGAAAGAGGGATGCCCTTTAACGGACATCCCTTTCTGCTTGCAGCAGGGCGGCAAACGAAAGCCATTGCGTACCTGTATCCACCCTCAGCTTCATTCGCTGCTGTACCTGATCGATGTGCATGACGTAGCCGGACAATCTGCTTGGTTCTTTTCCGTTATAGTAGGTGAGCACGAGAGCAGTCCCTGTCTGAAAAGCCTGCCAGACCTGCTCGCTTAGCTCTGCCAGCTGATCGGAATCCAGCTCGGGTGGAACGTAGCGACGCTCCTGTTCCTTGATGCGTGCGTACATTTCCCGATGCTCAGGGAGTACAAACCGGCTGGATACAAACAGATTATCCTTTTTCGATACGCGTGTTTCCCTCATGTTGTCCCCTCTCCTTGCTGATAGCCTGTCATCCAAAGCCCGATCAGCTCCTGGCATTCCGCCCGCAGGATTTCAATGGAATAGATCGCTTCGCGTAAATAGCCACGCTGGCGATACTGAACGACGTAGGTATGCCCCTGCTTTTGGGTGCTGACCACGTAACATCCCCGCTGACGCAAGAGCCGGCGAATCGCATGGTGCTGACGCTCTGACCAACGGGACAGCTCCTGAAAAAATCCATCGTACGACAGTTTCAGGGAGACGCGGTGCACCGAGGTCATATCCGCCATGACGACGCGAAACAAAAGGCCAAAAAGGATATAGCGCCGGACGAGATCCATCTCTGGCTCTGGCTGCTCTTTTCCTGACTGCTCGGGGCGGGTCATTTGTAGTGCCCTCCAATCTTGCGGGCGCGCTCCTTCGCCTGACCAGCCCCGAGCAGGGACGCTGCTCGCAGGATGGCATCCTGACCGTACTTCGAGCGAATGTCATCCATCGCATGAGCCAGCGAACGCCGTCTTTGATTGTCCGTGAACAGATTGAGCTGGAGCACATTGTCCGGCACCAGCTGCTCCAGATTGACTCCGACACTGCGCACAGGCGTCCCCTGCCAGTGGCGGTCAAACAGACAGCAGACCGCCTCAAACAGCGTTGTCGCATCGTTGGTCTGCTCCTCCAGCTTCAACTGACGGCCAAAACCGTTGGCCGCGTCCAAATCAGCGCCGCGACAGCCTACCGAGACGACCGATCCCATCAATTCCTTGCTGCGCGCCCGCCGACACACCTCCTCACACAGCTCCAGAAGCACCACCTTGATCTGTGCCGCTGTGTGATAATCGCGTGGCAGCGTCATGTGATGACCAATTCCTTTTTGCGTATCGTAGGTGTTAAGCGATACAGGCGAATCATCCATGCCATGTGCGGTGCGCCACAGCACCTCGCCGTTGACTCCCCAGCGACGTGTCAGGACGGCGGGAGACATCCCCGCCAGCTGTCCGATCTCGTACACTCCCATCCGATGAAAATGCCGCTTCATCCGCGAACCGACCCCGAACAGCTTCTCAATCGGCAGCTTCCACAGCGTCTCGGCCAGCTCCTCCTTCTTTAGCCAGAACACCCCCGCCTCCTGTTTTTTGGCAAAATTGTCACATGCCATCTTCGCCAAGACCTTGTTCTCTCCGATTCCCACCCGGCAGTTGATCCCGGTCTCCAACCAGACGCGCTGGCGAATTTGCGCCGCCATCTGGTACACATCTCCAAACAGATGAACACTTCCCGTCACATCGAGAAACTGCTCGTCGATGGAATACGGCTCCACTTTGTCGGTAAAGGACTCGAAGATCTGCGTGATTTGCATGGAAATACGGATATAGGTTTCCATGCGCGGCCGAACGACGACGAGGTGCCGGCATTTTTGCTGTGCCTGCCACAGCGCTTCCGCCGTGACCACGCCATACGTTTTGGCGATCGGGCAGGCAGCCAGCACTACTCCGCTGCGCCGTTCAGGGTCCCCAGCCACCACAATCGGCTGGTCCCGCAGCTGCGGATTGGCTGCTTTCTCGATACTGGCGTAGAAGCTTTGCATGTCGATGAGAAAGACGATTCGCTTATTGCCCGACTTGGTCATCATAGACCATCTCCTGTACAAGAACGTTTGTTCGTATTATGCTTTTGTTCTTAGTATAGCAAACAAACGTTCGCTTTTATACTCTTTTTTCGCCTAATAAGCTTGGTAATTTTTTGCTGTGAAAATAAACAGCCAGTCAGCAGGTACGATCACGTACACGTGCAGACTGGCTAGAAAAGCCGTTCTATGGAGCTGGAGTGGGAGGTGATGCCAAATCACGAGAGCTGTACAGATACAGCCAATTGCCATCCTTGCTCGCCCCGATCAAAAACGAGCTTGCCGGCAATCCCGTACTCAGCACACGTTCCTGCTTGCGGTCGGCGTCAAACATATAAAGCGACTGTGTGTCCACCTGCCCTTCGCTGCTATCCTCATATTTGGTGTAGACAAACTGATGGCTCCCCGGGATCCACAGTCCATCTCCCAGGAACTCCAAGACTGCCTCGGAGCCTTTAAAAATACCGGCATTGGGATACATCTGATACATTCCGTCATCGGTTTGCGTATAGCCAGACCAAGCATCTGCTGGCACCGGCGGATTCCAGTCGCTGACGGTTCCCGTCTTCCAGTCGTAGCGGTACCGCAATTCAATCAGCTCTTGCTCATTCTTGCGCATAAAGAAAGTAGCCTGCCGCCCGTCATCGGCAAAAGAAATGGTCAAGATACTTCCGTCCATCTCGCTGGTCGGTATCGTACCGCGAATGACTCCTGGCAGACGTCGTTCTTCTATTCCTGCTTCCAGATCATAGACGATCAGATCGAGATCCTTTTTTTGCTCAGCACCCCCGACAGCCATCAGCAGACGTGTGCGATCCAAACTAAAGCTGGCACCATGCACATAGCCGTCCACCCTCACCCCAGTGGCAAACTCACTTTCCGGCACGGTGACACCATCGTCTGGTTTTGCGTAGAAAAAGCCGCGACGATCGGCGATAAAATTCCCTTCCCCCCTGTAGTGTTTAGCCAAGTCCACCGGGTATCGGGTGATCGTATCGGTGTTGCTGTCATACACCGAGAACAGCTTGGGATAGATGGCATCACATTCGCAATAACGCTGATTGCGGCTCAACAAGAAAAATCGCGCTTCCGCATCCAGCATTTCCGTCACATAGTAGGTAGTGAAGTCCGTCAGCTTTTCCCGTTCTTTGCCGTCTGCCGCTACCTTCCACACCTGTCCAGGCCGCAATGCAACCGCATAAAAATCAGGCGAATCCTCAGGCAGTGAAGTACCTTTCACCGTTGTTGCCCCTGCTACATGCAGGCGATACTCCATCCAGTCACTGACGGACGTCTTCTCTGCAGGCAAAGAGACCAGCACATGCAGCTGCTGATCATGAACCCAGTGAAATTGCAGGGCAGGCTCCAAATAGTCCAAGCCTTCCCTGATCAGCTCCGGCTTGATGTGATTCCGTATGGCCTTTTCCACACTGGCTCGTTCCATCGGCTCACGGAAAAAAAGCGTGTAAGCCTGCGCATCGATTCCGACGATCGTCCGAATCGGCGAGTGCAGACTCGGCTCTCCGTTGAGCTGAATCACGACGTTCTGCTGCATCGTGGAATACGCATACGGCAGCTCCTCCACCTTCCACTCCTCCTCATCCGACGGCGGGGTCGAAACAGCAGGAATGGACTCCACTGACGAAGCTGACTCAGAGGCTGCAGCAGGCGGTCTGGAATCGCCAAAGCCGCAGCCCGCTATCAATACAGAAGTGAGGCACAACAACGTGCCCGTTCTGAAAAAACGTAATGAGAACAAGCAAAATCCCCCTTTGATATCTTCTATCTCTCTTCCCTTATTGACGCAATCTTCCTTGAATTTGTTACAAGAAAAGGAAAAAAGAAAAAGCCCTCCCGACCTTTATGGGAGGACTTCTCCACACATTCCTAGTCAAATACAATTCCGTCCAGCACACCTTCACGCTTGAGATAATCACGCAGCCAGCCGTAGCGTTCTTCTCGCCAAAAGGAGCGCTCTGCGACCAATCTGGCAGCCTCCTGCCTGGCTACCTCCAGCGCCTTGTAGTCGCTCAAAAGATCCGCCACCTTGAATTCAGGCAAGCCACTCTGTTTCGTACCGAAAAAGTCCCCCGGCCCGCGCAGCTCCAGATCGCGTTGGGAAAGCTCGAAGCCGTCTGTCGTTTCACACATGACGTGCATGCGCTCTTTTCCGATCTCGGATTTGGGATCGGCGATCAGCACGCAGTAGGACTGCTCCGAACCGCGCCCGACACGTCCGCGAAGCTGATGCAGCTGGGCAAGGCCAAAGCGTTCCGCATCGTAGATGACCATGTAGGTGGCGTTGGGTACATTGACCCCGACCTCGACCACGGTTGTAGACACCAGCACCGCATGTTCTCCAGCCAAAAAAGCCTGCATGACCGCATCCTTTTCCTTGGCCGGCAAGCGACCGTGCATCAACCCCACACCAAACTCTGGGAACACCTGGGAGAGCTGCGCATGCACGTCGATCGCGTTTTGCACGTCCAGCTTTTCCGATTCTTCGATCAATGGACAGATGACATACGCCTGTCTGCCACGGCGAAGCTCTGAGCGCATCTCTTCCAGCACAGCGGGAAACTGGTCGTGCTTTTTCCAGGTCGTCTCGATCGGCTTGCGTCCCGCTGGCATCTGATCGATCGTGGAGACGTCCATATCGCCAAAAGCGGTGATAGCCAGCGTCCGCGGAATCGGTGTCGCGGTCATAAACAGCACGTCTGGTGACAGCCCTTTGTTGCGCAAAATACGTCGCTGCTCTACCCCGAATCGATGCTGTTCATCTGTGATCACCAGACCCAGCTTGGAGAAGAAGACATCTTCCTGGATCAAGGCATGCGTACCTACCACGACATCGATCAGCCCCATCTGCAGCGAGCCAATGACCTCACGCCGTCTTTTGGCAGTCAGCGAACCAGAGAGGAGCGCCACCTCGATCCCATAAGGAGCCAAAAGACTGGTCAACGATTGCAAATGCTGCTCGGCGAGGATCTCGGTCGGCACCATCAGCGCCCCCTGGTATCCTGCCTTCACAGCAGCGATCAAGGCGATAGCCGCAACTACGGTTTTACCCGAGCCCACATCCCCTTGCAACAAGCGATTCATCGCATGGGGAGCACGCATGTCGTCGAGGATTTCCTTGACCACGCGCTTCTGTGCATCCGTCAGTGGAAAGGGCAAGCCCGTAATGAACTGCCGTACCTCGTCCATCGGGATCGCCAGTGCCATGCCTTCCGTCTGCTGTCGGTTGATGCGCCGCAGCGTCTGCATTTTAAGTTGAAATAAAAAAAGCTCCTCAAACATGATGCGACGCCGAGCCTGTCGGCCGTCCTCTGCATGCTCGGGAAAATGGATGGCGTGAAAGGCTTCTACACGTGGCATCAATCGATAACGCTCCACAAGCTCGGAAGGCATAATCTCCGGAATTTCGCGACCATACTGACGCAATGCCTGCTGGATCAGCTTGCGCAACAAGGTATGCGTAACATCTCCGCGCAGGGGGTAGACCGGAGCCAATTCGCCTCGCTTGGCTGCCCGCTCCGAATCCACCTCTGTCATCTCGCTCACCGTGATCTGCAGCTTGTGCTTGTCCCATTTTCCCGTCAAGAGAACTTCTTTTCCGGGCGACAATCGGGTTTTCACGAAGGTCTGGTTGAACCAGACTGCCGTCACCACGACCCGATCCATCACGACCTTGACAGAAATGCGTGACTTGCCTTTACCATAAAAACGAACAGAGGGTTCGCCGTACACTGTACCAGCAAGCGTCACCCTCTCCCCGTCCTTGATTTCCGTTACATCGCGAACGCGGTAATCTTCATAGCGGGAAGGAAAGTACTCCAGAAGGTCGCCAATACTCTCGATCCCCATCCCCGCCAACGATTTCGCCCGTTCTTCCCCCACCCCGTGCAAGAGGGAAACGGACTTCTCATATACCCCGCTCACGGTGTATCCAACCGAACGCCAAAGATCTTGGCTTCAATTTGTCTGCCCGTCTGGGTCGCAGCAAGTCCCCCCTGCGCGGTTTCCTTCAAGGCAGTCGGCATGGCGCAGCCAATCCGGTACATCGCTTCGATCACTTCGTCTGTGGGAACAACGCTCTTGATCCCGGCCAGAGCCATGTCAGCCGCAACAGTCGCGATCGCAGCACCCATCGCATTTCGCTTCACACAAGGTACTTCCACCAGGCCCGCTACAGGGTCACAGACCAGACCCAGCATGTTTTTCAAGGCAATCGCAACCGCTTGTGCCGATTGCTCAGGCGTACCACCTGCCATCTCCACAATCGCAGCCGCTGCCATCGCGGTCGCAGAGCCTACCTCTGCCTGACAGCCGCCTGCCGCTCCCGAGATAAAAGCATTGTTGGCGATGCAATACCCGATAGCACCTGCCGTAAACAAGTAGTTCACCATTTCTTCTCTGGTCGGCTGGAGCTTTTCCGTGACAGCGAACAACGTACCGGGTACAATCCCGCAGGCCCCCGCAGTCGGTGTCGCGACGATCGTCCCCATCGCTGCGTTCACTTCATTGACGGCGACAGACATCGAGACGGCGCCCAGCAGCGTCGTACCCGAGAGAAAAGGCTTGTTCTTCATGTATTCCTGCAGCTTCTTGGCATCTCCGCCCGTCAATCCGCTATGGGAGCGGATATCTTCTGTCAATCCGCGCTGGACCGCCTTTTCCATCACGTCCAGATTGCTGTACATCTGCTGCATGATCTCATCCCGACTGCGCTGAGACACTTCCATCTCTGCTTCGATCATCACCTGGGATATTTTCTTCCCCTGGGATTCAGCCAACTCCACCAGTTCAGCCACATTGCGAAACATGCTGTTGATTCACTCCTCTATTTCACCTGGTTGCCACAGCTAATCAGCCAGAGCAAGCAGGGAAACATCAAATATATAAGGAATCTTGCGGATTTCCTCCATGACCTGTCGCGAGACGACGGCATCTGTCTCTACAGCCATCAGCGCTCGCGATCCGCGGTCGTGCCTGGAAACCTCCATCAGACCTACGTTGATTCGATGCTGCGTCAACACTTTGGCAACCGCTGCAATCATTCCGAAACGATCCTCATGCAAGACCAGCAGCGTCGGGCTGTCAAAGCCCAGCTGGCAAGTAAATCCATTGATTTCAAGCACTTCAATCTTGCCTCCGCCAATCGATACCCCGACGATCTCGATCGTCTCCTTCTCATCAGAGAGCCTGACTCTCGCCGTATTCGGATGCTCCGTCAAAACATTCGAGGTCTTCAGGATGACTTCCATACCTTCATTTTGTGCAATGTTCAACGAATCCTTCAATCTTAAATCCGAAGTCTCAAAATCTAAAATTCCTGCAATTGTCGCTACGTCCGAGCCATGCCCTTGATAGGTTTTTGCAAAAGATCCGTAGAACGTCACCTGAGCGAGTGCCGGCTTTCTGCCGAACAGCCTGCGTGCCACCCTGCCGATCCGTGCAGCTCCTGCCGTATGGGAGCTCGAAGGCCCTACCATGATCGGGCCGATAATATCAAATACGCTTTTGTATTTCAACCGCTTCTCCTCCTGATATCACAAGGGGTACAACGTTCTTGTTTTATTGTATCCTACAGCATATGAAAGCGCTACATATGTTTGGGGTGTTCAGCGGACAGATGTAAGCCAAACCAAAAGCCCCCCTGCGAACGAGGGAGGCTCTCCGATATCTTCCGTGCCTACTCTTTGACCATCATGATGCCCAAGAGGCCTGGACCCGTATGTGTACCGATTACAGGACCGATTTCTAAGACATACGATTCATTGACCTGGAACTCCTGTTTGATGCGCTCCAACAGTTCAGTCGCTTGCTCAGGGACACAGCCATGCAAGACCGCCATCTTTACAGGCTGCCCTTGGGCGTATTCCTGCAAGGTTTCAAGCACACGGTTGAGCGCTTTTTTGGTTCCCCGCACCTTGTCAAAGGCCGAGACGTAACCGGCAGGGTCCAGCATCAAGATCGGCTTGATATTGAGCAGTGATCCGATCACAGCAGATGCCCGTCCAATCCGGCCGCCTTTTTGCAGGAACTCCAATGTATCCACGATGAAGTAGACCTGCACCTCATCCAGATAACGATCGATCATGTCCAGGATTTGCTGCTTATTCTTTCCTGCCTCAGCAGCCTTGGCAGCCTCGACACAGATCATGCCATGCACGAATGCGGCTTTGCGAGAGTCGATCACCGTAATGTCGACTTCATCTTCCATCATCGTCTTGGCAATCATCGCCGATTGATATGTGCCCGAAAGTGCCGCAGACAGGGTGATCACAATGATCTGTACATCTTTCCCATGCTGATCGATGATGCCCTTGTACGCTTCGGCAAAATCGATAGGAGAAGGCTGTGAAGTGGTAGGCAGAGCATCACTTTGCTTCAGCTTATCAAAAAACTCGGTGGAAGAAATCGTGACGCCATCGAGGAAGGTCTCTGATCCGAACATCACCTTCAACGGGACACTCACAATCCCCAACGATTGTCGTACAGATGCTTCAATATCAGAAGCACTGTCGGTAAGAATCACAATGGACATACGCGCATCTCCTCACACGATTACTCTACGGAATAGATAAAGGGATAAAGCGGTTGACCTCCAAAGAGTATCTCGACTTCCACCTCTGGATACACATCCGTCAAAGCGGTCTCCAGTGCTGCCGATTGCTCCTTTGTCGCATCCGCACCCAGGAAGATCGTGACGATCTCTGTGTCTTCGTCGACCATCCCCAGCAAGAGTGTCGTGGCGCTCTCCATCAGATCAGCTCCTGCGGTAACGATCTCCTTTTCTGCGATGCCGATGAAATCGCCCTCTTTAATTTCCACATCACCCATCCGCGTATCGCGTACCGCGTGGGTCACCATACCTGTCTTCACATGCGCAATCGCTTTGCTCATCGCTGCTTCATTGGCGCTCGGCTCTGCACTTGCATTGAACGAAACGAGTGCAGCCATCCCCTGCGGAATGCTCTTGCTCGGAATGACCGAGACTGGCACTTCTGAAAGCTCGGCAGCCTGCTGGGCAGCCATGATGATGTTGCTGTTATTCGGCAGAATGATGATATTCTCAGCGTTCAGATCCCCAATCGCCTTCATGAAATCTTCCGTGCTCGGGTTCATCGTCTGGCCGCCTTCGACCACGACATGGACGCCCATGCTGCGATAGATTTCCGCGATTCCGTCTCCAGCTGCTACCGCGATCAAGCCATAAGGAAGCGCTCCCAACCGCTCAGGTGCGTTACCTTGAGTCTGGTCCTTGCGCTCTTCTGCTTTCAATATATTAGCGTGCTGCTCACGCATGTTCTCGATTTTGATGCGATGCAGGCTGCCGTACTGCTGGGCATACTGCATGACATTACCCGGATGCTCGGCATGAATATGTACCTTTACCACCTCGTCGTCTGAGACAACGAGCAGTGAATCCCCCATCTTGTCCAGTTGATTGCGGAACAAGCTTTCAGAGAACGGCTTCTTGTTCGGCTCTGTGCTATTGGAGAGCCATACCATGAATTCGGTGCAATAACCAAACTTGATATCTTCTGTTTTCATGTGGATTTGCGCATTGTGATGCTCCTGCACCAGTTGATCCAGATTCACCTGATCTACGGGCTTTGACGGTGATTTCTTGGCTTCGTCCACCGTCTCTCCACGCAGCGCGCGCAAAAATCCCTCGTATATGTATAAAAGGCCTTGTCCACCAGAATCGACCACGCCTACCTCTTTCAAAACAGGCAGCATTTCTGGTGTGCGCAATAATGTTTCCTGCGCTTGATCGTATGTTTTCTCCATGACGTGAAGGACGTCATCCGAAGTGCGGGCGACGCGAACAGCCATGTCCGCAGCTTCCCGTGCGACCGTCAGAATAGTCCCTTCCACCGGCTTCATCACCGCCTGGTAGGCAGAATCTACTCCTGATTTGAGCGCATCTGCAAACTGGCGTGCGTTGATCTCCTCTTTCCCGCTAACCGATTTGCTGAAACCACGGAACAGCTGGGACAGGATCACGCCTGAGTTCCCTCTAGCCCCCATCAGCAGACCTTTAGCCAAGGCAGCAGCTGCTTCCGAGATGTTGGAGGACTCTTTGCGAGAAAGCTCCTCTACTCCAGACGTAAGCGTCAAATTCATATTAGTCCCCGTATCGCCATCCGGTACGGGGAACACATTCAATCCATCTACCACTTTGACGTTTCCGGACAGAAGACTTGCTCCCAAATAGACCATCCGGCTAAACTGCACGCCATCTAGACGCGTATGTACCACTGATGTTCCTCCTTACGTATCTCTGTCTGTACGAACCCCTTGTACGAAAATATTGACGGCAGAGACATCAATTCCAACTGTTTGCTCCAAGGTATAACGAACGCGGCGCTGCACATTGCCCGCTACCTCAGAAATTTTCACGCCATAGCTGACGATAATATGCATGTCCAAGATTACTTCGCCATTCTGGTTGTGAACAACGACACCCTTGCTCAGGTTATCCTTTTTCAAAAGCTCAGCGATTCCATCCTTCAACGCTTTTCGGGAAGCCATTCCGACTAGACCAAAAACCTCCATGGCGGCGCCCCCCGCAATTCGTGCGATAACATCTTCCGTAACGTCGATCTTACCCAGAGGGGTGGTTAATTCCACTGTCATGCAAGGACTCCTCCTTTGTTCAACGGCATTGCCGTCATAGGTTTCGCGTAATCATGCTTTCTCCAATTCTACACTAACATATAGGAGAAATGAAGCGTTTTTGTCGATTGCTAGTAGATCTAGTAGGAGTAAAGGGCAAATCCTCATGTCAAGTATTGCAATTGACAGCACTCCTATGCTAATATAGTCGAGTATTTGTATTTCCCATCGAAGGAAATCCCGTTTAGATGCAACAAGGGAGGTGGATCGTAATGGCACGTCGCTGCTTTGTAACTGGTAAATCTGCTAAAGCTGGAAACGCTCGCTCCCACTCCATGCGCGCAACTCGCCGCACCTGGGGTGTTAACGTACAAAAAGTGCGCATTCTTGTAAATGGAAAACCGAAGCGCGTTTATGTAAGTACCCGAGCGCTGAAATCCGGACTCGTAACTCGCGTATAGTGATTTCTCCTACGCGAAAAAAAGCACCCTTGAGGTGCTTTTTTGCATTTCTCCCGACGCTTTCATCCTTGAGGAGGCCCGTGCCACGCCGTCATTTTTTCTTGTTGAATGCCTCTATGACGGCGCGAATCATGCCACCCAGGAACTTCGGCAACTTGATGGTGTAGAACCGCATGTTACCCCTCCTCACCGAAATTACTTCCCACGATACAGATACAAGCCCGCCCCCATGAGTGCCAGCGATAACAGGCTATACCAAACCCACGGAGGTGCCATGTACAGGAAAATGGTGATCCCTCCGACAGCCAATGCAACCCCGAGAACACGTCGCAAGGCGCCCCCCTGTCGCAGGCGAAAGGAGCGCAATCCCATTTCTTGACGCACCTCCTTCAGGTGTTCTCCCAAACGTGCATATTACATCATATTCCGCTGTCGGATAAACATGTATCCTGCTACACGAAAATGTAAAAACGAATGCAGATCTCAGATGAACTCCGAAAAGAAAAAAATCAGGCAACATGATAGCTGCCTGAATACAATATGCAAAGCCTATGATGAATATGCAGGTCCTCTCTATGGGCCGAGATTAAGCCAGTCGGTTGCGAGCAGGCTGCAGCAGCTGAGGCGCTGTGCCGAGCACGATCGACAGAACAATGCCCGAAATCACCATTTCAGGGAGCAGGTACGTGATATTGTACACGAACGAGTACCAGGCGACATTCATCCCCTCAGGCGCAAACTCGCCAAACCAGACGATACCGGAAGTGAAATGGCAAGCAAAGCGTACCAGCACACCTGCCAAAAGAGCGCCCCAGATCGCGACATTGCGCTTTGGCTTGCTCGTGAAATGAGAGATCCGCACGATCCCGACAAACCCCAAAGCCGCAAAGGCAACCGGGTAATCCAGCAAAAGCTGAATCGGGTGAACCACATAACCACCCAAAAAGAGCTGCAATAATCCGACAATCAAACCAGTTAAAATACCAGGAATTATTCCACGACGAACCGCAAGAAGAGCAATCGGCACCATGACCAGAGATACGGATCCTCCTTGGGGCATGGTAAAGACTTTAATTTCACTAAAAACCAGAGCTAGCGCCGCCATCATTGCCATCTCCAGCAATGTAAGCAGTCGATTCCGATCCACAAACCTTCACCCCTTCTCATGTTGATCAAACGAAATAACTGAGTAAAGCCATACACATTCTGGTCTTACTGACCTGATTCTAGCCCAAGTGCCTGTGCGTGTCAAAATGAAAAGTCGCGCTCCACTCGGGAACACGACTTTTGTTCATCGCACCTTTTCCAAAAACTGTTTCGCCCGCTCGCTCGTAGGACGCATAAAGAATTCGGCAGGCGACGCTTCCTCGACCAGACGTCCGGCATCGATGAACAGAATACGATCCGCCACCTCTTCGGCAAATCGCATTTCGTGGGTTACGATTGCCATCGTCATACCGGTGTGGGCCAAGCCCTTCATCACTTCGAGCACCTCTTTGACCATCTCAGGATCGAGTGCGGAGGTCGGTTCATCGAACAGCATGATATCCGGTTCCATGACCAGTGAACGCGCTATGGCCACACGCTGCTTCTGACCGCCTGACAGACGTGATGGATAGGCGTCCGCTTTATCAGCCAAGCCTA
Source organism: Brevibacillus invocatus (assembly GCF_003710915.1). Taxonomy (GTDB): domain Bacteria; phylum Bacillota; class Bacilli; order Brevibacillales; family Brevibacillaceae; genus Brevibacillus; species Brevibacillus invocatus. The sequence goes on from NZ_RHHR01000026.1 coordinate 30,747, forward strand.
CACGCTCCAGCAGCTCCTTTGCCTTTTTTTCCGCCTCTGACTTGGACAATCCTTTCACCTTTATAGGAGCGTATGTCAAATTGTTCAGGACTGTCATGTGCGGGAACAAGTGAAAATGCTGAAACACCATGCCGATCTGTTGGCGGATCTTCATAACGTTTGCTTTTGGATCGGTAATTTCCTGTCCATTGATGAAAATGGAGCCACTGGTCGGCTCCTCCATCAGATTGATACAGCGCAAAAGCGTAGATTTGCCTGATCCGGACGGTCCGATAATCGCCACCACTTCGCCTTTGCCGATTTGGGTAGAGATGCCTTTTAGCACCTGCAGCTGTCCGAATGACTTGGTTATCTGATCGACCTTAATCACTTCTTCTCATCCTCCGTTCCACGCCCCTGGCTACCCAAGTCAGGATCATTACCATCACGTAATAGATCATCCCTGCGATGAGAAAAGGCTCGAAGTATCGATAGGTCGTCCCTACGACTACGTTGGAGTTCTTCAAGATATCAGCCAGACCGATTGTAGAGACGAGCGCCGATTCCTTGAGCAAGGCGATTGTTTCGTTCACCAGCGCCGGCAGGATATGTTTAACTCCCTGCGGCAAAATGATATCGAACATCATCCTCCGATAGGGCACGCCGAGCGCTTTTGCCGCCTCCCACTGTCCCTTGTCGACCGCCATAATCCCGCCGCGAATCGTCTCGGAAATATACGCCCCGGAATTCAGAGTAAACGTGATTATAGCTGCTTCAAATGCGGAGATAATGTAGCCCGTCAACTGCGGTGTCGCAAAGTATACAAAGGAAAGCTGCAAAATTAACGGCGTTCCGCGAAACACGGAGGTGTACGCCACAGCAAACCAGTTAAGCGGCCCCAGCTTGGAGATTTTGATCAGGGCAAGAATGGAGCCCCAGATAAAACCCAGTACAACCGAAATCAATGTTACAAGTAACGTGACCTTTATCCCTTCGAAAATAAAAGGGATATAGGGCACGATTTGAGCAAAATCCAAATCCATGCCCTTACCCACCCCTTACGACCGTATTATCATTTTATTGGCCATCACCAAACCACTTGTTGATCAGCTTGTCCATCTCACCGTTTTCTTTCATTTTTTTGAGGACTTGGTTAAAATCTTCTACCAATGGGGAGCCTTTCGGGAATGCAACAGCCGTTCCGTTGGATTCCTCGCTTTGAATCGTAGTAAATTGAAGAGCTTCGTTTTTCGCAACAAAACCTTTTGCTACGTGGTCTTCGATGATCGCAGCGTCCACGCGTCCCGTCTTCACTTCTTCCACAATCTCTCCGATTCGGTTCAAAGAAGTGATTTGCAGACCCTCTACCGTTTTGGCCAAATCTTTAGCGGCCGTCTCTTGAATAGAGCCCAACTGTACGGCTACTTTTTTGCCCGCCAGCTGTTCAGGCTTCGTAATCTGGCTATCCTTTTTGGCAACGAGCGTGTTCTTCGCCTCATGATAGATCTCCGAGAAATCCACATTCTTCAAGCGATCCGGATTGGGGGTCATTCCAGCCATCACAAAATCTGCTCGCTTGGATTGCAAAGACGGAACCAGTCCATCAAAATTCATGTCGTTGACTTGAATTTCATAGCCCAGCTCTTGTCCGATATATTTGGCAATGTCGATATCAAAACCGACAATTTCATCCTTACCGCTGCTCAAATCGTGATATTCATATGGCTGGTAGTCTGCAGAGGTAGCCATGATGAGCGTCTTTTTCTCACCGCTCGGCTGTGTGCCTTCCTGACCTGCCTGTGGCTGTTCTGCCGGTTGTCCAGTACCGGATGGACTGCCTGCTGTACCGCAGCCCGCGATGACCACTGCTGCCAACAAGGAAGAAACGGCTAGAGAAAAAATGGATCTTTTGTTTTTCATGATGAAACCTCCGTGTAGTGTTTTTAAAAAAATTTAATCAACAATTTATATTTATACAACAAAATGATATCTATAATCAATGCTTAAATGAGGAAACTCCTGTTGTTCCTCCGATAGTATGCCCTATTTTTACAGCTTTCCGCCCAGATCCATGATTTTTTAAGCCCTACAACTGGGCAAAAGGATGCAAATACCATTTTCTTAATATTGTTATTCATTTCCATCGTGTATATAATGAAAATGCAAAACTTGACTCCGTCGACAAATCGGCGGAGTCTTGTCTTGTCGTATCAAATGAGAGAGGGAGCGAACAGGCAATGGAAACAGAAACTTTACAACCGATCGAGATGAATCCGGTCGGATTTTGGCGTCGACTTGGGGCCAATCTTTTAGATGGACTTATTATTGGTGTACCGCTAGCACTTCTTTCTTACCTGATCTCCCCAGCCGACGAGAATGACTGGTTTACAAACGCACTCTCTGCCGTTTATTCCCTTCTTCTTCCGGTTCTGTGGTTTGGATATACAGTCGGGAAGAAACTCCTGGGCATTCGGATTGTCAAAATGGACGGCAGTCAAGTCGGGATCGGAACCATGCTGCTTCGCGTGTTCGTAGGCATGTACCTGGTCTACGGCATTACCTTGGGAATAGGAGCCATCGTCAGTGCCATCATGGTAGCTGCACGTGAAGACAAGCGCTCGATTCATGACTTGATCGCAGGTACGTACGTGACTTCCAACAAACCACCTCAGGGATAAGCAAAGCCCCCGATAAACGCAAAAAGGATGTCCAACAGTCAACATTGATTGAAGGACATCCTTTTTTCATAGCTCTATTCTATTTAGCCGCGAATCGCTGCGATCGCTTGAGCGCGGTCAGGTTGATTGAAAACAGCATTTCCTGCCACGAGAACGGTCGCTCCGGCTTCGATACACTGACTGCCGGTATCCTTGTTGACCCCACCGTCAATCTCGATCTCCACATGTCCAAGCCCTCTCTCATCGAGCATGCGTCGCAGCTCTCTGATTTTCGGTACCACGGACGAAATGAAGGATTGGCCGCCAAAGCCTGGGTTGACCGTCATCAAAAGCACCATGTCCAGATCAGGTAGCAGCGACTCAATCGTCACGAGTGGGGTCGCGGGATTCAGGACGACTCCTGCCTTGACGCCTTGTTCCTTGATCAGGTAAATCGTGCGATGCAGATGCCGGCATGCTTCCTGATGGACCGTGATCCAGTCCGCTCCGCTTTTGGCGAATTGCGGAATGTAGCGGTCCGGCTCCTCGATCATCAAATGCACATCGAGAGGCAGCTTCGTAACAGGGCGAATAGCATCCACAATCAAGGGACCAATCGTAATGTTAGGTACAAAATGTCCGTCCATGACATCTACGTGAATCCAGTCTGCCCCTCCCCGTTCGACATCCTGAATTTCTTCACCCAATCGCGCAAAGTTTGCTGACAGGATAGAAGGTGCGATTTTTACCATGGTTTGTTCCTCCGTTGATATTCTTTCAGCTCATCTCTAAATTGCTTGTAGTGTTCATATCTCTCCATGCTGGCTTCTCCTGCTTCCAATGCAGCCTGCACCGCGCATGACGGCTCGCTGATATGAAAGCATCCACGGAATTTGCAGTCTGGACTCAAGGAAGCAAAGTCACGAAAGGAATCAGCCAAATCCTGCTCACTCATGTCCATGAACTCAAGGGAGCTAAAGCCAGGCGTATCCGCAACATACCCTCCGCCTTCCAGTGGAATCAGCTCCACATGGCGTGTCGTATGCTTTCCTCGTCCCAGCTTTTCGCTTACTTCCCCTGTTTGCAGACTGATGCCTGGAAAAAGCAGATTGATCAGCGAAGATTTCCCTACGCCCGACTGGCCCGCAAAAACAGAGATGCGATCGCGCAGCAGCTCTTTTACTTCGGCAATACCGCGCTGGTCTACCTTTGAGGTAGGAATGACCGTGTAGCCAATAGCCTCGTATTTTTTTACAATCTCAGCAATCTCCTCTTCCTCTGCTTGATCCGCTTTGGACAAGACAATGACGGAATCGATTCCTGCACGTTCGGTATGGACGAGAAACTTGTCCAGTAACAAGGAGCTAAACATCGGCTTGTACATGGAAAAAACAAGCACGGCCTGATCGACATTGGAAATGGGTGGGCGCACCAGCTCACTGGTTCGCTCGCCCACTTCCATCACATATCCCTCTTCGTCATTGATCACGTCGTACCTGACCCAGTCACCGACGAGGGGTGTAATCTTTGCTCCCTTTTTCTTGAAAAGTCCGCGAGCACGGCAGCTGTATACACGATCCCCGTCTGCTACGTAGTAGAAACCGCTAAGCGCTTTTACAATCCGTCCTTCTGGCATTTATTACCTCCACATAACTATGGCAAGCTGCTGTACGATATCGGAATCGTCTGGTATTCCATGTATTGGTTGTTTGCACCCTTGATGAACACTCGGATCACGGCATCCTTTTGTGGGGAAAGCACGATCGGAACAATAAACTCCTTGCTCTCGACGATCACTTCTTGCTGGATGCCTTGCTTGTCACCACGCGCATCGGAGACTTCAATCTTGAGATCTACCGACTCTCCTGGTACGACTTCCACATAAACCGGTGCATTGGCGAGCTTGGCGTCGAGCGGGAACTGGCCATTACTGACAGTGAGCGGCACAGCCACACCCTTTTGCACCTGCATGCCGGGATCGTAAGGATGCGTAGAAAGTACGATGCCTTCCCTCTGCTCCGTGTAGGATGGCTCCTTGGTGATCGCTCCGACTGCCAGACCTTTTTTCAATAGCTCAACCTGAGCTTCTTCGGTGGTCTTGCCTCGCACTTCCGGCATGGAGACAAACGATTTGCCTTTGCTGACTTTCACCGTAACGGTATCCTTGCTAGGGTACACCTTCTCGTTGAAGCGAGGCGACTGATCAATGACAACGCCTGCCTCTGCCTCGTCGTCTTCTTGTTCTACAAACGTGATGTTCTCCGCTTTGAATCCAAGCTGCTTCAATTGATCTTCTGCAGTCGAACGCGGCAACGTAATAAGATTAGGCATGTCGACGGCTCGTTGACCCTTGCTCACATAGATCGTCACAGTTGCTTTTTCCTTGAGCCTCATCGGTGGTGCGGGGTCTTGCCTAATGACGATATCCTGCTCAATCGTATCGCTCGCTTCCTCGATCACATTGGCAACCAGCTTGGCATCTTCGATCTTTTGCTTCGCCAGTGTCACATGCGTACCTTCCACAGGCGGAACAGCTACTTCAGGAACAGATGGGAAAAGATTTAAGAGTAAGTTAAATCCGAAAAACGCCAATACGAAAAATAAACCGATGCCTCCGACCCACATGAGCGCTTTTACCCACCATTTTTTCGGTGTTTTTTGCTCTTCATCATCATCGTTTTGCTCATAGCGGCTTCGCTGCCCTGTCCCAGTCCGACCCTTTCCTTGCTTCTCGAGCATGTCCGGTGTAATGATCGGAACCACGCGTGTCTCTTCGTCGTCCACTGGAAAGATCAGTTTTTCCTCGTGCAATCGCTCTGGAAACAGGCAGGTCTCCAAATCTTCCAGCATTTCTCGTGCTGATGCATATCGCAGGAAGGGATCTTTGACCAATGCCTTCAAGATGACGTTTTCCACACTTTGCGGAATACCCGGATTGAGCTGACGCGGCTCTGGAAGCGGCTCCTGCAAATGCTTGAGCGCTACCGAAATCGGCGAGTCACCCGAGAAAGGAAGTTCTCCAGTAACCATCTCATAAAGGACGATCCCCAGAGAGTAAATATCCGATTTCTCTCCGGTAATGCCGCCTCTGGCTTGCTCTGGCGAGAAGTAATGCACCGAGCCGAGCATGGCATTTGTATGGGTAATAGTCGTGGATGTGACGGCCCTGGCGATTCCGAAGTCCGTAACCTTCACACGTCCATTTTTTCCAATCAAGATATTATGCGGTTTAATGTCTCGGTGTATGATTTGATTCTGATGTGCATGGTCCAGCGCATCGCAGATCTGTGCAGCGATCCGCACAGCTTCCTCTACTGGCAGTGCTCCACGCGAGACGATCATTTCTTTTAAAGTCGAGCCTTCCACGTACTCCATGACCATGTAGTGCGTGTCGTTCTCCTGACCTACATCATACACTCCTACGAGATTGGGGTGAGACAAACTGGCAACTGCCTGCGCTTCCCGTCTGAATCGGTTCACAAAGTCTTCGTCAGTCCCGTATTGGGAACGCAGCACTTTGACAGCTACCTGTCTATTCAAAATTAAGTCTCTAGCCTTGTAAACAATCGCCATGCCACCCCCGCCAACGCGGGCTTCCAACTGATACCGTCCACCCAGTCGTAGACCTTCCATCTCTCTCACCCCTCTTTCTGACTAACATCGGGCATGTTGCGGACAGCAACCAGTGTAATATTGTCTTCTCCACCAGCAGCCAATGCCTCATCTACCAGGCCCTCTACCCGAGCCTGCAGTGATACCTCTTTATGTAGCCATTCTTCCATTCTTCTATGATTTACCTTGTTACTCAAACCGTCAGAGCAGATCAGGACAACATCCTCGAAGGACCAATCAAACTGACCTAGATCGATCCGTACGTCTGGCTCCGTCCCTAGGGAGCGCATGATGACATTGCGGTGAGGATGGACGGATGCTTCTTCTTCGGTAATCTGACCGCTCTTGACCAATTCGTTGACCAACGAATGATCTTCCGTTTTCATAAAAAGATTTCCTTCTTTGAAATGATACAATCTACTGTCACCGATATGGGCAGTAATCACGCTGGTGGGGCCCATCAATGCGGCTACGACGGTCGTCCCCATTCCGTTACATTCTGGGTGCTCGATTGCATACTCGTACACTTCTTTGTTTGCGTGAAGAACGGCATTCATCAATTGCTCCCGGGCATCCTCGTCTTCGAGAATGCCGTCCAGAGATTTAAGTTCTTTTACTATTCGCTCAACAGCAAGTCGGCTAGCAATATCGCCAGCCTGATGACCGCCCATACCATCTGCTACAACTGCCAGGACGCGTCCGTTCAGGTCTTCCACGCAGGCAAAGTAATCCTCGTTTACCTGACGGACGCGGCCAACATGAGATTTCGTCGCAATTTCCATGGTTCATATCACCCCACGGTTTCTTTAGCGTGTTGTGCCCTCAGCTGACCACATGCGGCAGCAATATCACTACCGTGCTCACGTCTGATGGTCACGTTGATTCCCTTATCTTCTAAAATCCGTTTAAACTGAAAAATCTCATTGCGCGGTGTGCGCACATAGTCGCGCTCCGGAACGTAGTTGACCGGAATGAGATTGACGTGGCACAGCATATCTCCGATCAGGCTAGCCAGTTCTTCTGCATGCTCAGGCTGATCGTTTTTTCCACCGAAAAGACCGTACTCAAAGCTGATTCTTCTGCCCGTCTTGTTAATGTAATGACGACAAGCCTCCATCAGCTTTTCCAGAGGAAACCCACGGTTGATCGGCATCAGCTGCGTTCTCAGCTCGGTGTTTGGAGCATGCAGCGAGATAGCCAGGTTCACTTGCCCGCCACGATCCGCAAACTCGTAGATTTTCGGCACGATTCCGCTGGTCGAAACGGTAATGTGGCGCGCTCCGATGTTCAAACCGCGATTATCATTAATCACCGACAGGAAAGCCATCAGACTTTCAAAATTCTCAAAGGGCTCGCCAATTCCCATCACAACAACGTGGCTTACACGCTCATCATCGGCGTCCAGCTTGCGTTGTGCCATCAACACCTGCGACACGATCTCGCCGGCGTCCAGATTTCGCTTCAGCCCGCCCAACGTAGAGGCGCAGAAGGTGCATCCGATGCGACAGCCTACCTGTGTGGTCACACAAACGCTGTTGCCGTAGTTGTGACGCATAATCACAGTCTCAATTGCATGGCCATCCACCAGTTGGAACAAAAACTTAATCGTTCCATCCTGTGATTCCTGATGCGTGATTTCTTTCAGCGGATCCATCCGAAATGCGTCTGTCAGCTTTTGGCGCAAGTCCTTGGACAAATTGCTCATCTCGTCAAACGAGGAGACTCTCTTCACATACAGCCAGTCGAAAATTTGTTGTGCACGAAACGCTTTATCACCAGCTTCTACCAACCAGTCCTTCAGCTCGGACTGGGTCAAGCTGTAAATGAGTGGCTTGGCACTCGTATATGTTGTTAATGGCATTGCTGTTCGCACATCCTTAAAAAAAGCTTATAATGTTGCCCTCTTAAAAAACTCATTTGATCATTCTATCATTGTACCCTGCCTGACGCTTGGCTTCAAACGGTTTTCCCAACCAATGCGCAAATGCAGTCCTTTTTCCTAGTGTAAACCAAACCATGCCTGCGCAAACAAAGGCAAAAGGAGCAGCGCGCTTATCAGGTAGCGCGCCACCCCTTTGTGGTTTACTTCTTCCGTCTCAAACGGGCGATAAAGAAACCATCACTGTCAAAATGATGAGGCAAAATCTGCAGACATGCCCCTGTCTCGTCAAGCTTTTCTCGGACCACTAGCGGCAAATCGTCACCCAGCGTATCGTCCAAGACAAACTCGGGATGCTCAGCAACAAAGCGTTGAACAATCTCCTGATTCTCTGCTGGTTCGATCGTACACGTACTGTAAACCAGCAGACCATCAGGAGCGAGCATCGAAGACATCTGCACCAACAGCTGGTATTGCAATTGGGCGATCGCTTTTACGTCGTCAGCGGTCTTGTTCCACTTCAGGTCTGGCTTGCGGCGAATGACACCAAAACCGGTGCATGGTGCGTCCAGCAAGATACGGTCAAATTGACCCAGCCCTTTTTGCGACAGATACAGCGCATCGCTGACGATTGGTTCAATGATATCCAGCCCAAGACGCTTCGCTGCATGGACGATCAACTCACGTTTATGCGGATGAACATCGTTTGCCACGATTTCCCCGCGGTTTTCCATGCGCTCGGCCAAATGCGTAGTCTTGCCTCCTGGCGCAGCACACGCATCGAGCACACGCATCCCTGGCTTTGGAGAAACTGCAGACGCTACCAGCATCGAGCTTTCATCCTGCACCGTGCAATACCCTTTTTTAAACCAGCTTGTGCCAGCTGCATTTCCCCCCGCCAGCAAGATGCCATCTGGACTAAGCGGTGAAGGCTGTACGACATGACCCTCTTCTTTCAAACTGGCAATCAGCTGTTCGCGGGTGGTTTTGAGACGATTGACGCGGACCGAGCTGTGAGGAGCACGATTGTTCGCTTCACAGATCTCACGGGTCGTCTCCTCTCCATACTCCTTCAGCCATTGACGCACCAGCCATTGGGGGTGCGAGTAGGCGACAGCCAATTGCTCCACAGCATCCCCTTTTGGTTGGCGCTCCCACACATCGGGATTGCGCAGCACATTTCGCAGGACTCCATTGACCATCGAGGATATCCCTTGATGACCTCTCCGCTTGGCGATTTCAACTGCCTCGTGTACCGCAGCGCGCTCAGGAATCCGATCCAAATAATGAATCTGATAGAGACTGAGACGCAGAAGATTGCGCACCCAGCTTTGTATTTTTTTGCCCCCTACAAAGTGGGACAGGACAAAATCAAGTGTTAATTTATGCTGAATCGTTCCATAGACCAGCTCTGTCACCAGACCCGCATCAGCAGCGCTCAGATCTGCTTTGTCCAATACGTGTCTCAGTTCCAGATTGCTGTAAGACTTCTGTTCTTCTACCCTGTTCAATACGTCCAGAGCAAGGTCACGAGCTCCTTTTTTTGCCACGGGCTACTCTCCTACTTTCGTGCCGATTTCTATGCTGTTGCCCGCACCGCGTAAAAAGTCGAGAGCGCTCATTCGTTTTTTGCCCTCAGGCTGCAGTTCGGTGATTTTCACAGCACCACTACCGCAGGCAATGATCAATCCATCCTCGTCTCGCGCCAGGATTGTTCCTGGCTGACGATCCACCGCTGCATCCACTACCTTTTCCACCCACCAGATTTTCCATACCTTGCCTTGGTATTTCGTAAAGGCAACTGGCCACGGATTCAACCCACGTACTTGGTTGTAGATCTGTTCGGCTGAGCGGGCCCAGTCAATCTGCTCGTCCGTCCGCTTGATATTGGGAGCAATCGTAGCCGCGTCATGGTCCTGAACTTCTGCTGTCAATTCCCCAGCCAAAAGAGCAGGAATGGTTTCGATCAACAAGGCAGAACCGGCTGCTGCCAGCTTGTCGTGAAGGGTTCCCACTGTATCCCGCTCCTCGATCGGAACGACAACCTTGGAGAGCATATCGCCTGCATCCAGCGCCTCTACCATGTACATGATCGTAACGCCAGACTCCTTTTCCCCTTCGACGATGCATTTGTGAATCGGCGCTCCTCCCCTGTATTTGGGGAGCAAGGAAGCGTGCACGTTAATGCAGCCGAATTTAGGAGCTTCCAGCAGTTTTTTAGGCAATATCTGACCGTAGGCAGCTGTCACGATCAGATCCGGAGACAGGGAGAGCACTTCGACCAAGGCTTCCTCCGTCTTGATCTTCTCCGGCTGCAGCACTTGCAGTCCATGACGTAAAGCCGCCTCTTTTACAGGCGGCGGCGTCAATACTTGTTTTCGTCCTACCGGGCGATCAGGCTGCGTGACCACACCAATAACGTTAAAGCCTGCTTTTATCAGGGCATCCAGACTGGATACGGCGAAGTCAGGCGTTCCCATAAACAGGATACGTACATCTCTCAAATCGATTTATTCCCCTTCCTCGTCCGGGTTCACTTGGTACACCTTGTCTGCCACATCGATGAACAGAACACCGTTCAAATGATCGATTTCATGCTGTGCGCAACGGGACAGAAGCTCTTCCGCTTCGAGTTCCACCTGATTGCCAAAACGATCCTGTCCGCGCAGCTTGATCCACTGGTGACGGCGAACGTCTCCACGCAGTCCCGGGATGCTCAAGCAGCCCTCCGGATAGTCAAACTGTTCTCCTTCGTGCTCCACGATTTCCGGATTGACCATCTCGATCAGTCCGTCTCCGCAGTCCATGACGATGACGCGCTTGGAAATACCTACTTGCGGTGCAGCCAGTCCTACGCCATTGGCGTCGTACATGGTGTCTGCCATATCGTCCAGCAATTTGTGCAGATTTGCGTTAAATTTGGTCACCACGATCGCTTTTTCCCGAAGGATTGGATCTGGATGTTTTACGATAGAACGAATGGCCATGTGTTTTTTATCCTCCCTAAAGCAATACGTACGGATCGACATCGATGGTCATCAGTACCTTCTGCTGTTTGTTCCACTCTTCGAATGCTGCAGTCGCTTGGGTAAGCAATTCCGTCACATTCGGTTCATCCCGATATTTTAGCATGATCTGAAAACGAAATCTATCCTTCACTCGGGCGATCGGCGAGGCGACAGGGCCTAGCAGGATCGTCGTAGACGCCACTCTTTGCCGCAAAAAATCTCCCAACACATGCGCCCCGCGGATCACGACAGGGACATCTTCATGACTGAACGTGATCAGTACGAGTCGATAGTAAGGGGGATATCCGGTACGTCGGCGCTGCAGCATCTCATCCTGATAAAACGCTGGATAATCGTGCCTGGTCGCATGAATGATGCTGTAATGCTCTGGCGTATACGTCTGGATCACGACATCCCCTTCAAGCTCATGGCGCCCTGCTCGACCGCCTACCTGCGTCAACAGCTGAAAGGTTTTCTCGGCTGCCCGAAAATCAGGAAGATGCAAGGATGTATCTGCCGCAATAATGCCAGCCAGTGTCACTCGCGGGAAGTCCAGGCCCTTGGCGATCATCTGCGTCCCCAACAAGACATCACCTTGACCCTGACGGAATTTGCTAAGCAATTCCTCATGCGAGCCTTTCCTCGATGTCGTGTCCACGTCCATGCGAATGACGCGAATGCCGGGAAACAGCTTGGCCAGCTCTGCCTCCACTTTTTGTGTTCCCGTACCAAAAAAACGGATATGCTCGCTCTGACACTCCGGACAATGGGCAGGCTGGGCGATGGTATAGCCGCAATAGTGACAGCGTGCCGTATGATTGCTCTTGTGGTACGTAAGCGAAATATCGCAATGAATGCAGTTCAATGTATAGCCGCAAGATCGGCACATGACAAAGGTGGAGAAGCCGCGTCTGTTGAGAAAGATCACCATTTGCTCCTGCTTTTTCAGGCGATCCGCAATCATCTCATGCAAAAGCCGACTAAACATGGAGCGATTCTCCGCGTGCAGCTCCTCGCGCATATCAACGACATGGACTTGAGGCATGGGACGATGGCCGACACGGTCGGGCATTTCCAGCAGCGTGTACCTGCCCCTTGTTGCGAGTGCATATGTCTCTAGTGCAGGTGTGGCGCTTCCCATCAACAGGACGGCACCGTTTTCCTTGGCTCGCCACAAGGCGACCTCCCGTGCATGGTAGCGCGGTGTCTCCTCCTGCTTGTAGGAGCTCTCGTGCTCTTCGTCGATGACGATTAGCCCTACATTCTGAAAGGGAGCGAAGATCGCAGAACGGGCACCTACTACGACCTTGACCTGCTTGCGGATGATCTTGCGCCATTCATCATACCGCTCTCCTTGGGACAGGGCACTGTGCAGCACCGCTACATCCGCACCAAAACGCTCCTTGAAGCGTTCTACCATCTGCGGTGTCAAAGAGATTTCCGGTACGAGAAAAATGGCTTCCCGCCCCTTTGCGAGGGTATGCTCAATCGCCTCCAGATACACCTCCGTCTTTCCGCTACCGGTCACGCCGTGCAGCAGGAATGAGGCATAGCTGGACTCTTGAATCGAGCGAATGATGGGAGCCAGCACTTCCTGCTGCCGAAGAGTGAATGCCGGCTTTTTCCGCTCCACAAAACGCCGATTGGCATAGGGGTCTCGATACACCTCGACCTGCTCGATCGCTACCCAGCCTTTTGCTTCCATGCTTTTTAAAGCCGAGCGATTGACGCCAAACTCGTCACGCATCGTCTGGATGGAAAAGCTGTCCGCGGGATGCTGCAAAAACAGCTCCAGCACGCGGCGCATTTGATCTGCACGAGCGGACAGGGAACCTAGCACCTCCATCATTTGCTCGGGACTGAGCAAGCATTTTACAAAGCTTTGCTGCTTCTTGGTGATCCGATCCTTCACCTGGTACTCTGTCGTGATCAGCCCGCTGTGAATCCAGCCGGGTATGAGCATGTATTCGTCAGGAAACTGTTTCTCCACTTCGGCAAGAGGCAATTGTCGCTTGCGCAGCAGTTCCCAGAGCAATCCAGAATTAGCGCAAATCCGCTCGTCCAGCTGGTCACTGGCAGTCAGCCACTTCTGTGCCTTGCCCTTGAGGACAGCAGGGAGCATCGCTTGCACAGCCGTTACCCAGGGACAAAGATACTGCCCGGACATCCATTCACTCATTTTCAGCAATTCCGCTGTCAATGGTGGTGTATCGTCCATGACCTGCTCCACGTCTTTGAGGCGATCTTCGTCCACACCGTGCTCCGTGTTCTCCGAGATTCCAACCACATACCCCTGAAGCTTGCGCGGTCCAAAAGGCACGACTACACGGCTCCCGACCTGAATCAAGGGACTAAGCCAGGCAGGTACACGGTAATCAAAGGGGCGATTCGTCCGGCTGACTGGCACATCCACAATAATATGGGCAATCATGACAAATCACGAAGCGAACCCTGTCCGCTCAACAACCCGATGGCGTCAAATAGCTTGTCCGCCACTGCCCTTTTGCTCATCTGAGCCAACTCTACCTGTTCGCCAGACCGGGACATCAGCGTGACGATGTTCGTATCGCTCCCCATTCCGGCTCCTTCGGTCAAGACGTTGTTGGCTACAATCATGTCCAGGTTTTTGCGTTCCAGCTTGGACTTCGCATTTTCGAGGAGATCTTGCGTCTCTGCTGCGAATCCGACTAAGAACTGATTGGCTTTCCGTTCACCGATGGTCTTCAAAATATCAGGAGCTTTGTCCAATTCCAGCACAAGCTCGCCGTCGCCTTTTTTCATTTTATGGTCGTATACCGTGCGCGGTCTGTAGTCGGATACAGCAGCTGACTTGATCACAATATCGCTATCCGGCAGCGCTTCCATGACGGCATCGAACATCTCCTGTACTGACTCTACGGCTACAAAATCGACACCGACAGGACGAGGCAACGATGTCGGTCCGCTGATCAGTACGACGTCTGCTCCACGGTCACGCGCTGCTTCTGCAATGGCATACCCCATTTTGCCAGAAGCGTGGTTCGTAATATAACGCACCGGATCGATTTTTTCTCGGGTCGGACCAGCCGTCACAAGTACTTTTTTCCCTATTAAATCCTTTTTCGTACAGCTTTCGCTCTCATGCTCTGCAAAAAATGCAGCTACAGCCTGCACGATTTCTTCTGGCTCAGCCAAGCGCCCTTTTCCTACCCAGCCACAGGCAAGCAGTCCTTCTCCCGGTTCCACAAAACGATAACCGTACTCAGCCAGCTTCTCCATGTTGGCCCGCACGGCGGGATGGTCGTACATATTTACGTTCATCGCTGGCGCTACCATGACAGGTGCCTTTGTAGCAAGAATCGTCGTCGTCAGCATGTCATCGGCCAACCCGTGGGCCATCTTGCCAATCAGATTGGCAGTCGCAGGCGCCACCAGAACCAGATCAGCACGGTCTGCAAGCTCAATATGGCTGATCACGTGCGGATCGGGCTCATCAAAAATGTCATGGTGAACGGGCTGGTGAGAAAGTGTCTGAAACGTCACCGGCTGGACAAACCTCGCTGCATTTTGCGTCAGGATGACATGGACAGTGGCTCCTGCCTGGGTAAGCTTGCTGGTAAGTGCAGCCGCCTTGTAAGCAGCGATCCCCCCTGATACACCGAGCACGATTCGTTTTCCCTTAAGCGAATGCATCCTCAATTCTCCCCCCAAACCTCTTACCGAGGCTTTTTCACAGTTTAGCTCCATCCGAAAAAAACAACCTGCTGGAGGTTGTTTTTCGTAGTCCGTTCCTATTTACGCGCTTCTACGTACTCGTATACGAGCTCGTCTGTAATCATCTCTTCCAAAGCCATGCCTACATGCTTTTTCGATTTTGGCTTCACTACTTGCATCGGGCTGTTCTCCCGAAGCTGGCGAGCCCGCTTGGAAGCCACCGTCACCAAAATGTACTTGCTGTCCGCCTTTGCGGTCAGTTCATCAATCGATGGATACAACATCTTTACCGTACCTCCTTGAGCCATTTGCGATATTTGTGAACCTGACGATCTTTTTTCAAATGCTCTGCTGTAATGATCGATCGAATCCGATCACACGCCCATTCGATCTCGTCATTGACGACCACGTAATCGTAGTGATCCATCAGCTCGATTTCCTCACGCGCTACTTCCATGCGCTTGCGAATGGTTTCTTCTGACTCCGTGCCTCTTCCCACGATCCGGCTTTCCAGTTCTTCGAGGTCTGGAGGCGCCAGGAAAAGAAACGTCCCTTGAGGGAATTTTTCTTTTACCTGCAGAGCACCCTGGACTTCAATCTCCAGAATCACATCGCGCCCTGCTTCCAGCATGGAATCGACGAATGCACGAGGTGTTCCGTAGTAGTTCCCTACGTACTCTGCCCATTCGAGCAGTTCATCCTGCTCAATCATACGGCGAAATTCTTCTTTTGACTTAAAAAAATAATTAACTCCCTCAACTTCTCCCGGACGCGGGTTGCGAGTCGTAGCAGATACCGAGTATACCAGATTGGGCATACATTCGCGAAGGGCTTTGCACACCGTACCTTTTCCTACTCCAGCAGGTCCGGAGAGAACCAAGAGGAGACCGCGGTCTACCATGTCCATGATTCAACTCCTAGTTATTCATCCGATTCATCATCTTTCGTCGTCAAACGCTGTGCTACTGTCTCTGGCTGCACAGCTGACAAGATGACGTGATCGCTGTCTGTAATGATCACTGCACGCGTCCTTCTGCCGTAAGTGGCGTCTACCAGCATATTGCGGTCACGCGCTTCCTGAATGATCCGTTTGATTGGAGCTGATTCGGGACTTACAATGGAGATGATGCGATTGGCGTTCACAATGTTGCCGAATCCGATATTAATTAGCTTGATTGCCATGCGGCCCAGCCCATCCTTTCATCCTACTCGATGTTCTGAACTTGCTCTCTCATTTTTTCCAGCTCAGTCTTGATTTCGACGGCCAAATGCTGAATATGTAAATGATTTGCCTTCGATGCGATCGTGTTTGCTTCCCGATTCATTTCCTGCAGGAGAAAATCAAGCTTGCGCCCAATCGCCTCTTCCTGTTCGAGCTGCTCCGCAAACTGGAGGCAGTGACTCTGCAGTCGAATCACTTCTTCACTGATGTCGCTTTTCTCAGCGAAAAAAGCCAATTCCTGTGCCATTCTTTGTGGTTCCCATTCAAACGATACCTGACTCAACATCTCAGCGATGCGCTGTTGGAGACGATTGCGGTATTCTTCACTCACCTGAGGAACATGCTCACGAATTTCATCGATCCATGTGCGGATCTGCGAAAGACGATTTGTCAGGTCCTTCTCAAGAAGATTCCCCTCCGCGATTTTCATGGAGGACAAGTCCTGTGCTGCAGATTCGACCAGAGCAAGAATCCATTCGCTTATATCTTCGCCCTCTTTTTCGTTTGAATCCTCGGTATGTATGACTCCTGGCAAAAGCAATAAGTCCTTCGCGGTCAAAGGTGTGTTCAGTGAAAAACGCTCGTTCATTTCACGTGAGATCAGGACGAACTGTTCTGCAACACTCCAGTCCACAGTAAGAGAAGAAGATGCCGTACTGCGCTCTTCCTCCACCGAGATGTTCACCTCTGCCCGGCCTCGCCTCACACTTTGTGCCACCAGCTTGCGCACGGGATCCTCCAGCATGCTCCAAGCTCTGGGCAAGCGAACAAGGATGTCAGAAAACCGATGATTGACGGCTCGTATTTCCACCGTCAAACGCAATGAGCCTTTTCCTTCCTCTTTCCGTCCATACCCTGTCATGCTTCGAATCATTTAATCACTTCCCAGAAAAGAAACCCTCTGGCTGAGGCTCTCTTTAAGGATGAGTCACCGCGATGGGACAACATGTCTATATCCCTATCGGCCAAAAATCGTTAATTAATTATAGGAGACAACTATTTGCAGTGTCAACTAAAGCGGGGCAGAGAACAAGATTCCTCCCACTCCCCTGTTTTATGCTACACTGTGATGGCATCATTCTTATTTTCTAATGAGGTGAGTTTTTATGGCATTCGACGGTGTAGTCACTCGTGCTTTGGCACAGGAGTTACATAGATTGGTGGGAGGACGCATCTCCAAGATCCATCAGCCCCACCACAGCGATATCATCATGCAAATTCGCGCACAAGGCGAGAACGTAAAGCTTCTTTTATCCGCCAACCCTACTTATCCGCGCATCCACCAGACCACGGAGGAGTTTACCAATCCATTGGAAGCCCCGATGTTTTGCATGCTGCTGCGCAAGCATTGCGAGGGAGGCGTGATCGAGTCCATCCAGCAGGTAGGGATGGAACGCATCATTCATATCGATGTCCGTACCCGCGACGAACTGGGCGATACAGCGGTTCGCAGAGTCATTATGGAGGTGATGGGGAAACACAGCAATATCATCCTGGTAGATCCTGCGACTGGAATGATTCTGGACAGTGCCATGCACGTTACAGCAGCGATCAGCCAGTACAGACAAGTGGTTCCAGGACGTCCCTATGTTTCTCCTCCAAGCCAGGACAAGCGTGATTTGCTCAGCGTCTCCAAGGCAGAGTTCATCTCTTTGCTGGATTGGAATGGCGGACGACTGGACAAACAAATCGTGGATTCCTACACAGGGGTAAGCCCGCTTTTGGCCAAGGAGATCCTGTACAGGGCTGGTTTGGCTACACAAGAAACCGTGTGGGAGGCCTTTGCTGAAATCAGGCAGGAAATCCTTTTGCATCAATATTCTCCAACGGTGGTCACGACCAAGGACAAGTCGTATTTTCACGTCGTGGAACTCACCCACTTGCCGGCCGAGACAGTCACTCCTTTCCCTAACGTCCATCAGTGCCTCCAGGCATTTTACGAAGGAAAAGCCTTGAGAGATACCGTGAAGCAGCGCGCGCACGATCTGATTCGTTTTGTGACAACGGAAAGGAACAAAAACGAAAAGAAGATCGAAAAGCTGCTGCAGACTTTGGAGGAAGCCAAGGATGCGGAACAATTCCGACTGTACGGCGAGATGATTACAGCCAATATGCATCAGATCAAACGCGGCGATAAGGAACTGGTCACCGTGAACTGGTATGATGAGGCCGGCCCAACACTGACTATCCCACTCGACCCGTTGAAAACCCCTTCCGAAAACCTGCAAGCCTACTACAAACGCTACAACAAGGCGAAAAACAGCATACAGGTTGTGAATGAACAGATCGAACAAGCGAAAACCGAAATCCTTTACCTCGATGGCTTGCTCGGTCAGCTGGAGCACGCTAGTTTGACCGAAGCGGAGGAAATTCGCGAAGAGCTAGTCGAGCAGGGTTATGTACGGGACCGAAAAAAACGCGGGATGCGCAAGAAAAAAGATACGCGGCCAGAGCTGGAAAAATACGTGTCAACAGATGGCACCGAGATTCTCGTCGGAAAGAACAACAAGCAAAATGAGTATTTGACCAACAAGCTCGCCTCTCCTCACGAGACGTGGCTGCACACGAAGGATATCCCTGGCTCGCACGTCGTGATTCGGGCTCGTCAGTTTTCTGACCGGACGTTGCTGGAGGCAGCCAATCTGGCGGCTTATTTCAGTCGCGCTCAACAAGGAAGTCAGGTCCCTGTCGACTATACGCTGGTCAAGCATGTAAAAAAACCGAATGGTTCGAAACCAGGATTTTGTATCTATGAGCAGCAGCGCACCTTGTACGTCACACCTGACGAAGCACTGATTCGACAATTAAAAACGAACACCCCGACTACGCATAGCTAGGTTGGCAACGTTCATACTAAGGGTATGAAAGGAGGGGTTCGTTCTTTGAACATCATCATCAAGCTCCTGATAAACGGCGTCATCGGGATTCCAGGTCTCTGGTGGTCAGGAACGTCACTCACGTTTGCCTTCGTCGCCAGTATCATCGTCAGTCTGATCGCCTATGCGATCGGTGATTTGTTGATCCTGCCGAATACGAACAATACATTTGCAACCACTGCGGATTTTCTTCTTGTGTTTGCTTTGTTTTGGGCTTCCTGCGCCCTCTTTAACCAGACGTATCACTTGTCGGGCATACTCGTAACTACTTTTGCCATTGGTGTGGTCGAATATTTTTACCACAGCTATTTACAGCATAAGGGCGTTCATCACACCAAGCATCCAGGTTGATTCAATGAAGGGAGGATCGAAATGAACGTCATTGGCATTATTCAGACTGACCTAAACGAGTTTAGTGTGCTTTTCGACCAGCAGCAGGGTGACCACAATGGTCAACAACAGCAGCAGCAAGGCAGCAGCAATTCCCAACAACAACAGCAATCCCAAGACAACAATGAAGAAAATGACTCCATGTTCCTCGGTTTTCTCGACGAGCCTTCAAACGGTCATAACAGCAAAAGCTCCTCGCAAAGCGGTGGGCAGCAAAATGGCCAGCAACAGAATGGTCCACAAGAAATGACCGTCCGTATTAAAGGAATTCCCGAAGGCCAAAAAGCCAACTTCCTGCAAATGTATCAAATCCTCCAAGATGCGCAGGACACCCAGTCTTTGAACCAGTCTCTGACGATTGTCCAGCAAGGAGATGAACAGGGTCAGCAGGGAAGAAGCAAAGGGAATAAGAACGAATCCAGTCAATCTTCCAACCCCATGCAATAAATAAAACACAAACACGTATTGCCTCATCCTTTTACACGTCAGCCTTAAAACAAAAAAACCACCTGGAATATTTTTCCGGGTGGTTTTGGTTTTGCATTCGTTACCCGCTCTGCCGTTGACCTCATGTTTCTAAAACCTGCGCTCACACAGGTGGGTGACACCTTTCGCACTTCTGCCTTCCCATGCATCCCAGCAGGAGGTGGGCCTGGCATCCGTCACGAATTTTCGTCTCCCGAATAACACGTATAAGGTTAGAAACATTTACGGCCTTACGTACATCGCAGGATGTTGTTATCCTTACTCTACCACAGAACCCGTGATGGCTCAACGGATAATCTTTCCAATTATCCGCGTTTCATCCGGGCACGAACCAAAGCAGCGAATTCAGGATGCTTCAACAAAGCAGGCTGCTGCTCCTTCTCCCAAGCCAAGGCGTACTGCAGGTCATGATCCAGGCTATGGTTCATCCCGGACTTGGTCACAGCAAAAGCCTGCTTGGGCAATCTGCGAAGCTGGGTGATTAATTGCTCCACTTCCTGGTCGAGCTGTTCGACATGCACAGCCTTGTAAATCAGTCCGATCTGCGCGGCTTCGCTTCCCGAAAGCCTGTCGCCCAGCAACGCAAGCCGTTTTGCCTGTGCCATTCCGACTAGGCGAGGCAGGAGATAGGTTCCTCCAAAATCCGTTGTCAATCCGATCTGAACAAAAGGCTCCTGCAGCCGTGCATCTTCAGTTGCGATGACAAAATCCGCATGCAAAGCCAGATTCAGTCCTGCCCCCACCGCGACTCCTTCTATCACTGCAATTACGGGCTTCGGCATGTGATGCAGGGCAGTCAGAAATTCATTGATCACTGTCAGCGCATCATTTGCTTGGCTTTCTTCCCCCATTGAACCCAGAACGCTCAAGTCAGCACCTGAACAAAAATGTCCCCCTGCTCCCCGAAGCAGGACGATTTCCACGGACTCGTCCTTCGCTGCTTCGCCAATTGCACCCTGCAACAGCCTGAACATCTCGATTGTCATCGCATTCAATACTTGTGGACGATTCAAAGTAATTGTGAAGACACCTTCCTCGTACGTAGTCCAGATTGGCTTCGTTTGCAGCTCTTCCATCTTCTTAGCTCCTCTCTATTGACTTCACAGGAATGACGCCTTGCCCCTCCAGACGTCGGATATCGCCTGCTGTCATCTTGCATTTTTTCTTCAACAGCTCATGCGTATGGTCGATATACCAAGAATGATCGCGTGTGGTATGCGGTTCCGTTTTGCGATCCAGGTACGGCAAAGAATAGGCAATTTCCCTGGTTTGGGCATACCCGTTCTCCGCCCAGTTCTCCTGTTCCTCCACAGCTGTCAGGCAACAGTCGACCTCCATTCCGAATTCGCCCCACTCTGCTTGGGTTCGAGACAAAAACAAGGAACACAGTTCTTCATACAAGTCGTGATGTTGATTGATCGTAGCCGTGTGCAAGCTCTCCCAGTCAGCTCGTCCAACCGCTCGGCAGAAGTTGCGCCAGAACTTTTCTTCGCGCGCAGCAAGGGCCACAAATTGACCGTCTGCCGTCTCGTAAACGCGATAGGCTACATAGTCCTTCGACCAAGCTCCCGTTCGCTGATCGACTCCACTTTGCTTGGAAAGCAGGGCATGCAGGCCTGTCCAGGTGGTTAGCAGATCGGCAGATGCGATATCCAGGTAGGCACCTCTTCCGGTACGCGCACGATGAACGAGAGCTGCGCAGATTTGTTCACTCGCGTATACACCAACCGCGTAATCCGCGAGAGGGATATCCGTCACAACCGGTCTTCCCTCGTCATCACGAACAGCGGATAAAAAACCGCTGACAGCCTGAATGTTCAAATCATGTCCACTCGACTGAGACAATTCCCCACTCTGTCCGTAGTTCGTGACAGAGCAGTAGATGACAGCTGGATGCGCAGCCCATACACTGTCGTAATCGAGTCCCAAATGGCGCAAAACGCCTGGCCGGTAGCTTTCAACCACGACATCAGCCTGTCTGGCCAGAGCAAACGCGAGCGCCTTCCCCTCCGCCGTCCGCAAATTAAGCGAAACGCTTTTATGATTGCGATGAGAACGCAAGGTAAACGCTCCCGGTTCCCTGGCAAAACCAGTTGCAGAATGCGATAAAAGGGCGTGATCCAGCGGATACGGAAGGATTTCGATCACCTCCGCCCCCAGATCAGCGAGTCTCATGGTACAGATGGGTCCGGGAAGATGGCGCGAAAAATCGACCACAGTAATGCCCGTCAACATGCCGTTACCACCCCTTTTTGGCGTATGCACACACGCAAAAGAATTCTGTAAGGGCCCTCTTTAATCCTTCAATTGGGGGAAAATTACCTTTTTTCAGAATTAGAAAACTTGGCTACGCCAACCTTTTGGCGGAGCCTTAGTTGCACTTATACTATCTTCCGCTAATCTTTTTAGCGCTTTAGCGCACTTAAACTTTCCGATAGTACAAGAAAGCCGCCTCCTGCTGGAGACGACTCATTTGGGAGCAATGTTCCTATTTAATAAATCGAAAGGTAATCGGATAACGATAGATTTTTCCTTCATTCACCTTCATCACAGCCATGATCAGACAGATCACCCAAAACACAAACAGCGCAATCATGAGAAAAGCACCAATCAACACGAGCATTAATAATGTGGCAATAGCTGCAAAAATCGTCACAGTCAGATTAAAGTTAAGCGCTTCTTTCCCGTGAATGTCCACAAACTCGCTACCCTCTCTTTTGACCAGCCAAACGATGAGTGGACCAATGACGTTGCCTAGTGGAATGAAGCAGCCGACCAATGCGGACAGGTGGGCCACCAAGGCCCATGTTCTTTCATCTTTACTCGAAGGAAGATGCTCACTCATGGTATAACCCTCCATATACGGTTTTATTCATCCAATAAGATCAATGAGTGCGACAAAAATAAATCGTTGTTGCACATATACGATTTTTAAAAGTGGTTTATTCACATGATCGGAAAAAAAGGCGAAAAAGCGCCTGGAGCGGCGCCTTCTCTACACCTTAATATTTGCTGTCGTAACCACCGTGACTAGAAGAGGAGCCGCCGTGACCGAATCCACAGCCGCAGCCGTGGCCGTGACCATGACCATGGCTTCTGCTACATTCGGTTTTGTAATATGGTTTGTAATAGCAGTGTTTTTTGTAGTACTTCTTCTTGCAGCATTTTTTGTAGTAGCATTTTTTACAGCTAGACTTTCTGCATCCGCAACCCATGAACCTCACCCCCTCCTGATCGATACATCTACAAGGTATGTAGGTGAGTGGTCATCCGCATGGTACATGAGTCTAGTCCTTTGGAAAATCAGCCTTTGTCACGGTCTATTGTGTAACGATCTTGCGCAATTTGGTGATGCCGTGATAGTCCGGAACCTCTTGATATTCCTTCACCTTGGGCAGGGTCAATAAATGGGGTCGCGTCATATAGCCAGGCTTGGAAATATAGACGACATCGCAACTGGAAATCAGTTCAAACACATCCGGATGGTTGGCCTCGATGATGCGCAGCTCCAGGTGCGTGATTCCCGCGTTGTGCAAGTCTTGGATCATTCCTTCCGCTCCCCTGATCGTGGCACAGATGAGGCCCACTTTCGTATGGCGTGGATACGCCTCCATAGCCGGAATGACCGTCGTCGGGTCAGGAATAAAATCGAGACTGACTACAGGCGGAGCTTCTCGGGGCAAGCTTTGTCTCATCTTTATACTCACGGATGGATGCGTGACAATGGCTTTGTACTCCTGCAAAAAGCTCGGATCACGCTCCAATCGCTCCGAAAAATCCTCAAAGGTTCTTCCTTCCACCATCGCACTGGGAAGATGGTACTGAACGAGTCGCAAATACTCGGCCAATTCCAGTTCGGTGAAACGCAAGAATAGCACAGGAAATTGATTCACTTCCTGCATAACCGCTGAAAGCACACGCGAAAATTCATCCAGGGAATAGCCCATCGCTTTTATCTTATGAAGGGTTTCCTTTGCCAACAAAGCCAAATGTGCTGGATTGCGGTTCAAGAGCGGGTCATTGACGACATTGCTGACAATCGTTCCCCGGCCTTGTCGGGAATCTACCATACCTTCTTGCTGCAATCGAAGATAAACACTGCGCACGGTATTGTAATTAATCTTGAGCTGCGCTGCCAATTCTCTCACCGTAGGCAGCTGTTCGTGCGGTGGTAAATCACCGCTACGAATAGAGGCTGCGATCTGCTGGTACAATTGCTCGTGATAGGATACGTTAGAGTCTTTCTGCAAAGTAAGACGTAACACAGATGCACCCCACTTCCATTTATTGATATTACTGTATATGAATTCGGAATAAATCGTCAATAGATCGCACAGCATGAAGCGATCAGCTAGGGATATACTAAGCCCGGCAAGAAATACCGCAAGAAGGAAGGTGACTTCATGGGCGAGCAAAGTCGTTTTCGCGAGGGTGACAAATCTCCTAAAAACGGCGTTTACATGGAGATTGGTGAAACAGGCGCCAGCGTACAGGATCCAATGATCATCGAACTGGGTCGAGGTGAAAAATTTCCTGCCACCCGCAACAAAAACAGAGTCTGGACACAGAAATAATGAACGGAAAGAACCAACCTCCTATGCGGGTTGGTTCTTCTCGCTCAAGTGAATAGGTGCAGAGGATCAATCATTCTCCTCTTCGCCATCCTCATCGTCGTCTTTCACATAAATGATCGTAACACCAAGGCTCTCCAGCAGCTGAAGCACTTCCCTGTTCAAATCCCGATCGAGCAAAAGACCAAGGCTCTCCGCCAATTCCAACTCCTCCAGATCGCCCTTCTCAGCATCCACGATCAGCTCCATGACCTCGGTCATATCCTGTTCTTTTAATATAGCCATCATTTCGTCTCTCGTCATCGTATCTCGCACCTCGTTTTCAGCTGTCTATCCATTATAATAGTATATAAGTGAACCGTTGAAAACCAAGCAGTGAGGTGATTTCGATGTATCCTCAACCGTATCTGGACTATCTTGTTTTGTTCCATGCGGAGCGTGATTATTTTGAATGCCATGAAATTCTGGAAGAATATTGGAAAAGCGCACCACCAGCAGAGCGCAAACTCATCTGGGTGGGCTTGATTCAAATCGCAGTTGGCCTTTATCACCAGCGACGCGGCAATCAGGCCGGCGCATTGAAAATGATCGGCAATGCGGTTAAGCTGGTACGGCAGCATCAGTCGGAACTACAGGAGCTTGGTTTGGATGCTCCTGCACTAATCGCTAGGCTCGAAAAGCGTCTCGACGATCTGAACAAAGGGGTTCCCTACGTCAGTCTGGATTTACCTATGATTGCCCCTGACTTGCTCGAGGCATACAAGCAGGCGTGCATCTCCCAAAACCTTACTCCGTATCGACCCAGCGACATGGCGAATTCCTATTTGCTGAACAAGCACACCCTGCGGGATCGGCAGGACGTCATCGAAGAACGGATGCGCCAGTTAAAGCACCGGCAGGCGCAACGCAACAGCCAAGCCACGTAAGCGATCACAACTGCCATTCAGCAAGCACAAAAAAGCCGATATTCCCACGCACTGCGGGAAGTATCGGCTTTTCATACTGCCAAAGCTGCACCCTCGCTTGATGGCTTACGACAACTTTAACGGTAGACCCACAAAATCACGCCAGCCACGAGCCCAACATCCGCCAGCATATGACTGAGCCATGTCGGATATACAGAAGGAAACAGCCCTTTCATCCAGGACCAGAGGACACCTACTCCAAAGACCAGCAGCGTCATCAGGCTGCCCCATAGAACACCAAACAGCACGGAAGTAATGATCAGATGGTAGAGAGAAAAAAAGAAGCTGGTTAAAAGAATTGCAGCCGGAAAAGTCATCACGTGCAGCAAACGCTGCAGGACAAATCCTCTCCACAGTAATTCCTCCAGCAGAGAGTTGATCACCACCAGATAGATGGAGAACCACCAAATCCACTGAGCATCCAGCCCCCAGTGTTCGAGAACCGACCGGATGTCTTCCGCTCTGCCCGGTGTTTGCAGTAAAAGCCAAATCCCCGCTAGCCCACCGATCATGAGCATAGCCCCTAGAACAAGTCCAAAGCGGGTGCCTCTTCGCTCATAATGCCCCCAAGCCTGCTGCCAGCTGGACCGCAAGCTCCCTTCCCACCAGCCATGTAACAGCGGTATTCCCAGACAGACCAACAAGTGAAAAGAGACAAATGTCACAAACAGGCTTTGCCGCTCCACCAAACCATAAAAAATTGCCAAGGTAGCAGCAAAGCCGTACCCGATCAGCAACAGTAACGACCGTTTTCGCGACATCTGGATGAACTCCTTTATAGCGTTATGGTCGTGAATGTATAAAGCTAGCTTGTCCAAACTCCAGAGAATATAAGCTACTTCCGACGAGTATATAACCATCTGCCATGAATATACAAAATTTTGGGCAAGTGCTATACTTTACTCTACCATCTAGCAAAAAAATTTTGATTAGGAGTGGCCCTCTATGTTGTGGCGAAACCGAACGTTTCTTCTGCTGATGACCGGAGAAGTCATTGCAGGGGCGGGCATGTGGATTTTTATCATTGCCAATCTGCAGTTTATGTCGGCTCTGATTCCTTCTGATACGTTAAAAGCCTTGGTTCTCATGAGCGGACTCTCCGTCAGCATCCTGCTTTCCCCAAAGGCAGGCGTTGTGATTGACACTTACGACAAGCGAAAGGTACTGATCTTCTCCAGCTTGGTGCGCTGTATCAGCCCAATTCTGATGATGCCTGCGATCGCTTATGATTCGCTGGTCTGGATGATCGTCGCCCTGATCGTCATGCAAGGCTCTGCGGCCTTTTACTTCCCCACCCTGCAAGCATCCCTGCCTGCGATCCTGTCCAAGGATGAATTGCTGAAAGCCAACAGTGCTTACCTGAATATTTCTACACTCTCACGCATTTTTGGTACGGCTGCTGGCGGTATTCTGGTCGCAGCGCTGTCTTTGTCCCAGCTCTACCTGTTCTCCTTTGCGGCTTATGCTGCACTGGCTATCGTCACCCTGTTTGTGCAGATTCCTCATGTACAGTTGCATCAAAATAGGGAAAAAATCGAATTCCGCGAAGTACTGACAGCAAGTCGCAGAGATCCTGCCATCTTTGTAGGATTGATAAACAATGGCTTAATTACGCTATTCCTGGGCGGGGTTAATCTGATGATCCTGAACTTTAGCACCATCCAAGGCGAGCCGCAGCTTATGGGATGGGTTTTCGCCGCAGAAGGAATTAGCATTCTGATTGGCGGACTGCTGGCCAAACGCTGGATTGGCGGCCGCAACCTAGTGGCCTCGTCGACACTGATGCTGTTTTTCTTTGCCATCTCGCAGTTCGGCATGACCTTTGTAGCGAGCAAACTCATGGTGCTGGGATCCTTCGCTCTCTTTGGCTTCATCGTCGCCTTTTTCTTCCCGGTGACCACGACCATTTTCCAGAAGCGACTGCCGCAAAATCAGCACGGCCGGTTCTTCTCTTTTAAAAGCATGCTCGACCGCAGCTTTTTCTTTATCGCGCTGGCGATTACCGGTGCCTCACTCGATCTATTGGGGTTAAGCAATTACTTGATATGTCTCGGCACCCTTACCTTGCTCTCAGGCATCTTTACGTACTCCTACAGCAAAAAGCACAAGCTGGACGTACGTGCCAGCGATGAAAGCCCTGCAGCAGCGTAGCCAGCAAGATGTTACAAAGTGTAGACAACTGCAACGATTTCCGTACAAACTTTGTCTACCTTCCCCGTGATGGTGTACACTAAAATCATCATGTTTGCCTACTGGAGGAACACATCATGGAGACTTTATCATCATCTACACTCGGCCTGCTCATACCGATCATTTTGGCCGTCTTCGTGATCTTCTTACGGATGAAAAGAGCAAAGAGGCCTGTCTCTGCAAAAAGCATTATTTTGCCACCGTTTTTTATGGCTACCGGCTTTGCCATGTTCTTATTTCCGGGAACCTTGACGTCACCGGCTATCGATCTCACCGCGTTCTTGGCTGGAATTGTGCTGTCCATCCCCCTGATCCTGACCTCCCGCTTTGAGATCGTGGGGGAAGATATTTATCTCAAGCCATCGAAAGCCCTGTTCTTTATTCTTGGGGGCTTGCTGGTGGTGCGGCTCATCGTCAAGCTATTGATCAACGACTCCTTCACAGCTCTGCAAACCGCTGGACTGTTTTTTCTGTTGGCTTTTGGCATGCTGGCTACATGGCGGGTTGCGATGCTCTACATGTACCGCCAAGTTACCAAGAAAGCCCTCCGCACGTAAAACAATGATCGAACTGAAAAAAAGCAGGAGCCTTCTCTCGCAAGATGGCCCTGCTTTTTTCGTATAAGTGTCTTTATGCTTTTTTTGCTTTATGGTGTCCTGCTTCATTAATAGTGAAATAGCTTCCTCCATACAGGTACAGAGCCATGTTGTCCTTCATTCCCGCCATTCTCGCAAAGAATGGCCGCTCCCCTTTCGTTTCCAGAGCTTGCTTGGTTAGGCCCATTCCCTTCGGCTGGCACAAGGTCACATTCCCGCCAGAGAGTGTGAACGTTTGGCAATCAGCTGCTATTTGCCCGTCGGCGTAGGAAGCGCCTGCCTTCCACCCAAACCAGCGCTCCCATAGCTGTACCGTTTCTTCCAGATGACGGACAGCGTACCCGACCTCCAACAGTCTTTCGGCACCATTGGAATGCTCCGCAATGATTCCTCTCGATTGCAAATCGTGTAGACGCTCCTCGTCGCTTTGTTCCCATTGGATAAAAAAAGGCAGACGCAATCGACTGTCAGGATCTTTTGCAAACAGCATGCGCCAGGCGATTCTGGTTCCGTCTTCTCTCATACGACTTCCCGGCAAGGGTCCAATGACCTCCAGCCCCAGCACGCGAAAACGGTCTGCCCATTGTTCTATTTCGCTCGTGCGTATCGCGATTTGTCCCATTCCTTCACCCAAGGCATTTTCTTGGACGAGTTGAACAATCAAGGGATTGTCACATTGAACGGCGATCTCAGCGTCCTGAACAGCCAAAAATTCCATATACGAGAGTCCAAAGTAACAGACACTGTTCCACGTCCCCCAATGCGTATGACGCCCACCCGGCATCGTGTGAAAGCCTGCCTGACGAAAAGCGGACGTCGCTTCTTCAGGTGCGCGATGTAGAAAATGTACCAAGTGATCAAATGCAGCATGCATCTTTTTGCACCTCTTTTACTATCATGTATAGGTTGACTGAACTGGCTCCACGCCCTGCACTTTTGTTATAATGAATGGATGTTTCCATATCAATCAGAGAGTTCAAGGGAGGGTGGAATGAATCAGACGCGGACACACCGGGTAAAAACACAGCGCAGAAAAAAACGGAAAATGTGGATCAGGGCAACTGTGCAAACGTTTCTTTTCTGTTTGTTAGCCGTACTTGCAATCGGCGTGTATCAGTTTGCAAACTCCTTTTCATCTGATTCAGGCTCAGACAGCAGATTTCCCCTGACGCAGCCTGACAACCAACATACAGAGCAGGAGCCGCACCAGGAGCCCCATATACATCTCACATTCGCCGGCGATGTCATCATGGCAGGAAATGTAGAGAAGATGTTGATCGAAAAAGGCTATGATTACCCTTATACGGAGCTAAAAGATCTGTTCTTGCAAGACGATTACACCATCGCGAATCTGGAAACTCCCGTAACCACTCGCGGAACCCCGCCAATCAACAAAGCGTTTGTCTACAAGTCGCCTCCCGCAGCACTTCCCGCTCTCAAGGCTGCCGGAATCGATGCAGTCAATCTTGCGAATAATCACTCGATGGATCAAGGCGTCGAAGGTCTGCTCGACACCTTTGCCTCATTGGATGAGAACCAGATCGAATACGTGGGAGCGGGAGTCGATAGCGCTCGCGCCTATGCTCCGGTATACGTTGAAAAAAACGGCATCCGAGTCGCGATCTTCGGATTTAGCCGCGTTATTCCGGAGGTCAGCTGGTATGCGGGCAAAAACAAACCAGGTGTCGCAGCTACTTACGATCCTACGCAGGCGATACAAGCGATCCAGGAAGCGCGTCCGAAGGCGGATCTGATCGTGGTCATCCCTCACTGGGGCGAGGAGAGAAAAGACTTTCCTCTCGATAATCAGAAAGAACTGGCACGTGCTTACATAGACGCTGGCGCCGACCTGATCGTAGGCGGTCACCCTCATGTCATTCAAGGACTGGAGCAGTACAAGGATAAATGGATCGCCTATAGCCTCGGCAATTTCATATTCACCCGCTCCACGGAACCCCGAACGTGGGAAAGCATTGCCCTTCAAGCGAGCTGTACCAAAACGGGCAAATGCGAGCTTAGGGCCATTCCGTTTCATGCCGAGCTTGCACGTGCCGTACCCATGAATGAAGCGGATGGAGCTGCTCTGTTAAACCGTCTGCAATCGATATCTACGGATGTGCAGATCGATGCTGATGGCAACATTTCCAATGTGAAATAAATCGAAAATCTCGCCAAACCCACTGAGATGCATAGAGGGTTTGGCTTTTTTATTCGGAAAAAGCCATAGCCGCCCGTACCGCTCTTTTCCATCCAGCATAGAGATTGTCGCGCTGCTCCTCATCCATTTCAACCGAGAAGGATTTGTCGACCCTCCAATTATCAGCGATCTCTTGCTTATTTTGCCAGAACCCAACGGCCAGACCTGCGAGGTACGCCGCACCCAAAGCCGTCGTCTCGTTGACTTGTGGCCGATCAACGGACACACCCAAGAGATCGCTTTGAAATTGCATCAAAAAGTTGTTGCTTACTGCACCACCATCCACTCGGAGCTTTTTCAGCCGGATACCGGAATCGGCTTCCATCGCGGTCAGGACATCTTTAGTCTGATAAGCGAGAGACTCCAGGGTAGCGCGGATAAAGTGCTCCTTGGTGGTTCCTCGCGTCAGTCCGAAAACAGCTCCGCGCACATCACTGTCCCAATAAGGAGTGCCTAACCCGACAAAGGCAGGAACCACGTACACGCCTTGCGTAGAGGCGACTCTCGCAGCATACTGCTCACTGTCTGCGGACGATTTCAGCATGCGTAATCCGTCTCGCAGCCATTGAATAGCAGAGCCTGCAACAAAAATGCTGCCCTCCAGCGCGTATTCCACCTGTCCGCCCACTCCCCAAGCGATAGTGGTTAAAAGCCCATGCTCAGACTGAACGGCCTCGGTGCCCGTATTCATTAGCATGAAGCAGCCTGTTCCATACGTATTCTTTGCCATCCCCTGTTCAAAGCAAGCCTGACCAAACAACGCAGCCTGCTGATCGCCCGCCACACCGCTGATTGGCACCTCCACTCCGAAGAACAGATTTTTATCAGTGTAGGCGTAGACTTCCGAGCTGGATTTCACTTCTGGCAGGATGGCTGAAGGGACTTCGAGGTGCATGAGCAGCTCTTCGTCCCAGCACAAATCGTGAATATTGTACATCAACGTACGTGATGCATTGGTGTAATCGGTGACGTGAACTGCTCCTCCAGAGAGCTTCCAGATCAGCCAGGTGTCGATGGTCCCAAACAACAGCTCCCCCCGCTGTGCACGCTGGCGTGCTTGCGGGACATGATCCAGGATCCACTTTACCTTTGTCCCGGAAAAATAAGCGTCTATCAACAAACCGGTTTTGCTGCGAAACCGATTAGTCAGGCCTTGTTGCTTCAAGTCCTCACAAATGTCTGCCGTCTGCCGGGATTGCCAGACAATCGCAGGGTAAATGGGTATGCCCGTTTTCTTGTCCCATACGACCGTCGTCTCACGCTGATTGGTGATCCCGATGGCAGCGACATCCTGGGCTGCGACATTTTGGCTCGTCAACACTTCACCGATGACACTGACCACCGAGGACCAGATTTCGAGCCCATCATGCTCGACCCAGCCCGGATGCGGGAAGTGCTGTTTAAATTCCTTCTGCGCCATTCCGACGATCTTCCCTGTTCGATTAAACAAAATGGCCCTTGAGCTAGTCGTACCCTGATCAATGGCCAAGACATATTGTTTTTGCATGGATCTGATCCCCTGCCTCTCCAGCATTCCATTCTAATGAACCCGTGTTGAAAAATACGGTTCTCTACCTACTTATTTGTGATCGGGTAATTGATCCCTCTTTTTTAAACATGCTCAATCAAGCAGAAAAGGCATCGCCAACAATCGTGTCAAGATCGTCAATCATGCCTTCTTACGTCCAGCGTCTGGCTGAACATCTATCTACGAATCAGTAACTGCCAAGCCTTCAAAGAGCAATACCCGTGCAGGAGCCGCATCTGTTCCCAGCAGCTTCAACGGTGCCGCCACCAGAAAATACTCGCCTTGCTCGACCTCCTGCAAGCGCAGTCCCTCAATCACGATGATCTCAGCAGCGAACAGCGTCTTATGTGTGGGATGCCCTTCCTGGCTGCGTTCAATTCCGAGCGCATCCGTACCTACCCCGCGAACACCCAAAGAAGCAAGGTACTCTGCACCGTCATGGGCTAAGTACACAAATTCGAACGAGAATTCCTCCGAGAACGAATTTTTCGTTTTGAATAGCAAAAAATCGCCCTTTTCAATAGCGAACCGCTCGAGATCAGCTTGAGTGATCCTGTCGTCAACGTCTGTCAAGTCCAGCACCTTGCAGGCGCCTACCAGCTTTTCCAGTGGAATCGTCTCAAATGTCTCCCCATCTACGACCATATGCAATGGAGCATCGACGTGAGTACCCGTATGTACATCCAGCTCGATCCGAGATTCGGTCACATACCCGTTCGTCTGCGGTCTGATCTTGGGCTGCTTCTCCGGTTTATTCTTATACACCGTCATGCCTTCAAAAATCGCACCAGTGACATCATACATTCTCACTTGCCATACCTCCTGTTATTCGTCGCTCTGTTCATGAATCACGTGACTGATCGGCAGGAAAGCAAAGACCGATCTGTTTTCGCGCTTCGTCCATGATCTCCATCGCAATCATGGAATGAAGGTGAGAATTCGTAGGTGATTCCCGTTTCCCTGCTTGGCACAGTTCCATGAAGGCACGGATTTCATAATGCATGATCTGAGGCGTTTGTGGCACGGACAGATCTTCAACACGTCCGTCCCGATAGCGGATCTCTACCTTTTGCGGACGGTTGATTTTATCGATGATCATGGTGGCGTCCTCGCCCTGGATTTCGGCAGGCAAATAGGAGGTGGTTATTTTGGAGAACATGACTTGCGCTTCACAATCAGGATATCGCAGCAAGATGCTCCCCTGCCCGTCGACACCAGACTCAAGCAGGATGGCTTCTGCCTGGATACGCTCGGGCTTTCCCATCAATACGACGAGCGGATAAATACAGTAGATGCCAATATCCATCAAGGCACCATTCGAAAACTGTGGATCGAAGGCATTCGACATTTGACCTTCCTTGTACGCATCATAGCGGGAGGAATACTGGCAATTGCTGGCGAAGTAGCGGCGAATCCTGCCCAGCTTGTGCATGTTCGCTTGGATGACACCAAAGTTAGGTGCAAAGGTGGATTTTACAGCCTCCATTAGCAAAACGTCATTTCTCTTGGCTGCTTCCAGCATTTGCTTGACTTCCTCCGCATGGGACGCGAACGGCTTTTCACACAGGACGTGCATGCCTTGATTCATGCAGGTAATCGCTTCGGTTATCCAATTGGTGCCGACTACGCCAAACCTCACACTCGCAGCCCCCTTTTCGCCAATACGTTCTGCCTTATTCTATTCTTTCTTTTCTACGGCATGTCCTCCAAATTCATTGCGCAGCGCAGCTACAACCTTTCCGGAAAAGGTGTCGGTCTCAAGGGAACGGTAGCGCATCAGCAGAGACATCGCGATGACAGGAGTAGCCACTTGCATGTCCAACGCTGTTTCCAGGGTCCATTTGCCCTCTCCGGATGAGTGCATGACTCCTTTGATCTCATCCAGATTGGCATCCTTGGAAAAAGCTCTTTCGGTCAGCTCCATCAGCCAGGAGCGGATGACGGAACCATTGTTCCACACTGCTGCTACCTTCTCAAAATCGTAATCAAATTCGCTTTTTTCAAGGACTTCAAAGCCCTCACCGATGGCTGCCATCATGCCGTACTCGATGCCGTTATGGATCATTTTCAAAAAGTGGCCACTGCCCGATTGGCCCGTATACAAGTATCCGTTTTCCACTGCTGTATCGCGAATGATCGGTTCCACAACGCGCCAAGCCTGGGGATCGCCCCCCACCATATAGCACGCGCCATGACGAGCGCCTTCCATTCCGCCTGAGGTGCCTGCATCCAGGTAGAGGATACCGTATTCCTTAAACCGGTTGGCCCTGCGTATCGATTCCTTGTAGTGGGAATTCCCTGCCTCTACGACGATATCGCCGCTAGCCAGAAGCGGCAGCAGCTCTTCTAAGACCGTATCCACGTGCGTATGCGGAACCATCAACCAGAGAACCCGTGGAGATTGTAGCATCGATACCAGCTCCACCAAGCTTTCAGCCTTCTTTGCACCACAGCCTGCAATCACCTCAATCGCGTCAGGGTTCACATCGTATGCAGTGACCTCGTGGCCTTTCTCCAGCATTTGCTGCCCCAGACTCAAACCCATTTTTCCCAGACCGATTAATCCAACCTTCATTTCTTCCGCCTTCCTTTCTCGTTCTCCCGATTTGGTTTATGAAATGGTCATTGGTGTTCTCTCTTCTGAAATGACGGGATCTAGCCACCATTGAAAGCCGTCTTGCTCCAGCAAGGCATCTGCTGCTTTTGGACCATTGGACCCTGCCTCGTACATGTGGAGTGGCACGGCATTTTGCTCAAAAGCCTGAATGATCGGCTCTACCCATTGCCAGGACAGCTCGACTTCCCTCCAATGAGCAAAGTGAGCCGCGTTGCCCTTCATGGCATCGGCCAGCAATAGCTCATACGCTTCCGGCAGCTTATTGGGATCAGGCATGTAGTGAAGACTGACAGCCTCCAGCTTGCCATCCTTCCCCGGACTCTTCTGATTGACCTGCCAGGTAATCCCCTCATCTGGGAAAATGCGAATGACCAGCAAATTCGGTTCCAGCGTATCTCCTTGTGAATCCTGTTGTTTCGGACTTTTACATTCCACGACGATTCGAGTGGATTTCTCCTTCATCCGCTTTCCCGTCCGAATGTAAAACGGTACTCCTTGCCAGCGCGGAGTATCAATGAAAAGACGTGCCGCAACAAAAGTATCCGTCGTAGCACCCTTCGCCACTCCAATCTCATCCCGATAGGCAGCTACTTCCTGACCATCCACATATCCGGTCTCGTACTGAGCGCGAATGACATGCTGCCCTACATCCTCCTGGCGCAAAGGGCGTATCGCTTCCATCACTTTTCGTTTCTCATCCCGTATTTCTTCGGGAGTCATGTGCCTTGGCAAATGCATGGCTGTCATCATGACCAGCTGCAGCAAGTGGTTTTGAATCATATCCCGAATCGCACCGGTATGGTCGTAATAGCCTGCCCGTTCCTCCACCCCGACCGTTTCACTGGCCGTAATCTGCACATTGGCGATATACTCGTTGTTCCAGATGGCCTGAATCATGGGATTGGCGTATTCGAGTGACTCCAGATTTTGCACCATTGGTTTCCCCAGGTAGTGGTCGATCCGGTAAATCTCTTCCTCCAAAAACGTTTCCGCAAGTGTCTGATTCAGTTCTCTCGCGGACTGCAGATCGCGTCCGAACGGTTTTTCGATCATCAGACGCTTCCAGCCAGTGCTATTGCACAATCCGCTTTTCTTCAGATTCACACTGATCCCTTCAAAAAACTCGGGTGCAACGGATAAATAAAAAAGGCGATTGCCACTAATCTGTAGCTCTTCTTCCTTCCTTTGCACATGGTGGTGTAATTCCGAGTAGGCTCGTCCATCCTTCAGATTCATTTCAAAGTAATCGATCATTTGCAGGAAAGGCTGCATGTGTTGAGATTGTGTAGTGCAATCCTGACCGTACATGTGTAAGGCATGGGCGACGTGATCCTGAAATTGGCGTGCCGACCACTTCCTCCTGCCCACCGCAATTATCGAAAAAGGCTGGGGCAATTGTTTATTCACATACATCCGAAACAAGGCGGGGAATATCTTTCGAGCAGCCAAGTCCCCAGTAGCTCCAAACAACAGCAATGTCATCGATTCCAACCGCTATTCCTCCCCCTGCCTGATAGTACGTTCATGCTAGACCGTTTTTTTGCGACAGGTACCATCGTTATTATTAGGCAAATGGTTGTTTTCATCAAGTAGTTACCCTTCCTTCCCTGATGGAAGTGATGTTTTTTTTCTTCAAGAAAGGAGAATGGTCTGTTCATCGTGAAACTATATAACCAGGGTAGAATATGTGAATGTGTCATTATCTGAAAAATCTGCATTTTAACACCTCAGAGCACTCCCTTTGTCATGAGACGCAATAGCTGTTTCATAACATAAGTTATGAAGGAAGCTACCCTGGAGAGGAGGTGACCCTTTTTCTCTCAACCCAAATCTGGAACATTGAAGGAGGTTTCCATTCATGAGACTTCGTCCTCGTGAACCAATTGACGCCGTACCGATCGTATCCACATGCTTTACCAATCAAGATTGGCATTTGCAAAAATGGCTGTTTCGAATGCGAAGATAGTTCGTACAATCAGGGAGGAGGACTCTATGCGAGTCGCGATATTAGGCGTTGGCGGAGTAGGACAAGTAAGTGCGTGTGAGCTGGTGAAATCCCAGTATTTGACCAAGCTGGTTTTGGCTGATATTTCCACCGGTCCAGCCGAGGAGCTGGCTGCGGAGCTAAGGCGTGAAACAGATGTAGAGATACAGGTAAAACGCGTGGATGCACGGGATGTCTTGAGCGTGCAAGCGATTTTGGATGACATCGATGTGTTGCTTCACATCGGTTTGCCAGAAAATAATTTTGAAGTGATGAAAGCTTGCCTGAATACCAAAACTCATTATATTGATACGGCTTCATCGGGGCCTCAATGGCTTCGCAAACAGCTTGCATGGAATGACAAGTTCCGTGCTGCCGGGATTCTTGGCATTATGGGCTTGGGCTGCGACCCTGGCTTTTCGAATATCGCTGCACGCTACGCCGTCGATCAACTGGACGAGGTAGACGCGATTCTGATCCGAGATGGTGATAATTCCATTGTTGATTACGATGGCTTCTGCTCTTATTTCAGCCCACAAACGGCTATTCAGGAGTGTCTGGCGAAGCCCAATTACTGGACGGCCGACAAAGGCGAGCAATATCTGCCCACTCCCTTTGCCAACAAGGAAGAGTTCGAATTCCCAGAGCCAATCGGCTGGCTGGACTGCTACAATGTCGAGCATGAGGAAGCGACCACACTGGGTGAAACCATCGGCAGGGCAAAAGGGTGCAAGTACGTCGATTTCAAATACGCGCTGCATCCCGATTTTGTCAATACGCTGAAGGTGCTGAGCTACCTGGGGCTTGACAGTGACGAGGAGATCGATGTTAAAGGCGTCAAAGTGGTGCCTCGCGATGTCGTGGTAACCACTATGCCCAAACCGGTAGATCTCGCGGGTAAAATTCACGGCTATTCCAGCGTGGGCGCACTCGTCAAGGGCAAACAAAATAACAAACGCAAGGAAGTTTACGTCTACACCATTGCAAATCATGACGAGGTTTTCTACAAAACCGAGTTTCAGGCAACGATCTGGCAGACAGGAATTCCGCCAGTCGTAGCCGTCGACATGATCGCAGAGGGGCTCTTGCAAACAACAGGATGCATTCCACCAGAGCTGATCGACCCGATCCCCTTTCTGGAAAGGCTGAAGGCTCGTGGTATGGCATGGGATGTAATCGAGAAGACATCCCCTCTCTTGCAAAGTACGTAGCACGTAAGTTGAGATAGATGCAAATGCAAAAAACCGTTCTCCCGAGATGAAGGGAACGGTTTTTTCGTGTTCATGGCTACAGGGTGCGCAAAACGGCTCGAACCGGGCTGCCGTCTGCCTCAGCAAGTGGCAAGGGCAGCGCCATCAACTCATAATCGCCTGGCTCTACATGGTCGAGCAGCAAGCCCTCCAAAATATGGATGTCTTGTTCATGCAAACTATGATGAGCAGCCAATTCCTTGCTCTCCAGCGGATCGACGGAAGGGACATCAACGCCGATTAAGCGAATGCCTTTTTCAGCGAGAAAGGGAGCCAGGTCTGCACGAAGAAAGCAAATCTCAGTGGGAAAGCTCCCTGGGTCTGTCCAAGAGCCGGTGCGGATCAAAAGTCTGGATACACCAGTCAAATCCAGCTCTTCCAGATCCGAAGCACCAATGCTTGGCCTGCTTGTCAGTTCTACGACTCTTGCCTTTCCAACATACAGGTTGATATCCAATTGCAGCATTTTCCGACCGTCGTCATCAAAGTGAAAGGGGGCATCTACGTGCGTGCCTGTGTGGATGCTCATGGTCAGCTTCCCCACATTGACGGAACCGCTCGCTGATTTGGGCCAGTTTACCTCATAGCAAAAAGGTGTATCCCCTGGCCATGTTGGCGTCCCCTGGGCGAGTGGACGGGAGATATCGAGCAATTTCGAACTCATCGCTTACTTTCCTCCTTTTCTTGGGCAAAACGAATCATGACGTGCTTTCCCAAAGATTACTGAAAAGTTGATAGCATGTCAATATTCGGTCTATTACGACTTTCTCTCGTGGATTACCTTCCCTTTTCCGCAATTTCCCTGTATTGTAGGTAGCAGAAGGGGGACGTGGCAAGTGGAACAGAGTCATTCAGTAACCGACGGACGCCATCTCAGAGCGCAGCAGACCCGGCAAAAGCTGCTGGAAGCTGCACGAGAAGTATTTCTAGAAGAAGGTTTTCACAAAGCAACCATTTCTCAAATCATCAAACGTGCCAAAACCGGGTACGGAACTGCATACGTTCATTTTACAGGCAAAGATGATTTTCTCATCGTCTTGATGGAAGATGTGATGGCTGCGTTCTATTCGATCGCGGAGCTGCCATTCCATCCCCAGTCTCGCGGGGACGCTGAACGGCTCATCCTCCATCAGACAACGTCATTCCTGAACATGGCGGAATCAGAGCGAGACATGCTCAAGCTGTTTTCCGAAGCGATCGGCGCGTTTCCCACGGTTCAGAAAAAATGGGAGGACATTCGCGAGCAGTTCGTCTTGCGGATCGCCCAGGACATCAAGTACTCTCAGGAGCAGGGGCTGGCGCGGAAAGAAGTAAACCCCGAGCTGGTCGCCCGGGGTTGGTTTTACTCACATGAAATGTATTTGTGGGACATTGTAAAGTGTCAGCATAAAGCTTCACTCGATGAGATCGCCAAAACGCTCGCATCCATTTATACGGGTGGTTTGTACGAATAAGCCCATTACTGCTTCGATGCTATTGAACACCGTAGCCAATCGCAAGTTGCTTGATGGCTTCCTTGGACTCATCACCCAATTTTTTAGCCGCTTCCAGCTTTTCTCTGGCAGCGGTTAGTTCCGCTTGGTCTTTGTTTTTGATTGCGGAGACAACCGTCTTGAACGCCTCTAGTTGAGCGAGGGCAGCTGTCACATGCTTTTCATGAGCCTGTTGCACTTCTTCGGTGGCTGGCTTGATCTTTTCGAGTTCCTGTACGAACGTCTCGTACTTGGACAAAACCTTGTCATTCAATTCTTTGTGCAAAGCCTCTGCATCAAGCTGGCGGTTTCCCGAAATCGCTGCAAATTGGGTGAGGATGTCTTGTTCCAGCGTTGACATCTTCGGCAGCTCATTTTTTAAATAGTTGTTGACGTCTTCTTCTACCGGATCGGAGCTGCACCCTGCCAAAAGAAAAGCAACAGACAGGAAGACGATCCATAGTGCGTGTAGTTTCTTCATCTTTTTCTCCTTCCACAACGGCTGTGTACAAGTTAGCGTAACATAACTTCCGCAAAAAAGAACTGGGAAGTTACAACCGTTTTTGACGGCGGAGATAACACTCCACATCGTCGTAGAGCCCATCCTCATTCGCGTATTTTATATAGCTTTTCATGGTGCGCAGCCATTCGATGGTCGTGGAGCGCG
This sequence comes from Brevibacillus invocatus, assembly GCF_003710915.1. Taxonomy (GTDB): domain Bacteria; phylum Bacillota; class Bacilli; order Brevibacillales; family Brevibacillaceae; genus Brevibacillus; species Brevibacillus invocatus. The sequence goes on from NZ_RHHR01000026.1 coordinate 70,586, forward strand.
TCGCAGCGATCGACTCTCTCAGGTCACTCATTTGGATCGGCCGCTCTATGCCCTTCGTCAAAATGTCATGAAGAACCTGCTCGGTAGCCAATTCTACTACATATTCAATATCCGAAGCGGAATAGAGGTTGGTCCACGCAGCCAATTGGGAGAAGTCGAGTGGCTCCGATGGACGCCCAGCCAGCTTGGAACGAAAAATAGCTTCACGCGCTTCCTTATCAGGCGGACTTACGAAAATCATTTTGTCAAAACGGCCTGGCCGTTGGCAAGAAGGGTCGACATCCCAAGGCATGCTGGTCGCGCCAACGATCAAGATTTTATCTGCGTTTGCCTTGATTTGATCGATTTCCCAAAGAATCTGGTCGATGACCCTTCGCAGCATCAACGAAGACGATTTTCCTCGATTATTGCTAAGCGCATCGAGCTCATCGAAGAACAGCAAGGCGGGCATTTGTTCACGGGCGCTATCAAAAAGCTCCTTGATGTGTGCATCGTTGACACCCTGATACGGCGACAAGCTCTCTGTTATGGGCAAATGCAAAAAGCGAGCCTGGCACTCCCCTGCGATCGCCTTTGCAAATAAGGACTTTCCACAACCAGGCGGCCCGTACAGAAGCACACTGCTCCCGCCTCCTTTTTTGCGAAAAATACCAGAATGGCCCATCGTTTGGAAGGGCTGAATGATTTTGTTCTGGATCGCTTTCTTCACAGCATCCATACCACCTATATCTGATAAGTAAACAGGACTTACCTCCTGATCCTCCCCCTTTTCCTCAACGGAAGCACTGCTACCCTCAGTTACGAGCGTCGGGATCGATTCATAGGCAAGAAAAAAATCTGTATCTTCTATTGCTTTTTTGAGTGGAGTCTCTTCCAGAACTTGACTTCGTTCATTGACGATTTTTTGCCTGATTTCTTCGTCACCATGTGTCAATGCCTGTGTAAAAGCATGCAAGGCCTCGTTGCGCTTTCCTCTTTCCGCGTACTCCAAGCCTAAGAGGAACCAAGCAAGCGCATTGGTCTGGTCCCGGGCAATCATTGCTTTCAATATATCAATCTTCGTCATTTGATTCTCCCCTGCAATCGGTAATGAGCAATTAGCATTATCCTATTATAATGCATATGAACTACAAGAAGAATATGGAAATGGGAAGAAAGAATGAGGCGGTTCTGTGTAGAGGTAGAACAAGCCACCTCTCTCAATTGAGAGAAGGTGGCTTGCACAAGCATTTTCCATGGAACGCTCTAGTAGAACTTATTCTTTAGCCAGCACGCGTGCAATGAAGCCCTCCAGGTTGCTCACATCGGTGATCTGCTTATTGCACTGATGAGTATCCACACACATATAGTTACCTACTGCTTTGTAGTAATCAGGTGAAATGGAGGATTTCGCTTTGGAGATGGCGGATACGAGCGCGACTTCCTCATATCCGTGACAGAACGAGCAAAGATTTTTCTTGCTTCCAGGCGTAAATTTGCCTTCTACTCCCACGAACTTCCCTTGATCCTGATAGACGTAGTAAATCTTGTTCGTCGCGATGTCAAGCCAGCCAAGGTAGGTCAATTTGGATACATCCATCGCAGAGAGATTCGGCAGCTTCAGCTTTTTATTTTTCGGAAATAATCGCTTGATCTGCGCTTCCGAGATCGCTGGAAAATCAATCGTATGCTCGCAGACCTTTTGCAGGTAATCGCTGAAATCCTGGGCGCTCTTGCAGGTTGTAATCGGCTCCAGTACTTTTCTTTGATCCTCGTTCAGCTCAGGAAACAGTTCCATGATTTTTGCTTCGCTTTGGAAAATAACAGCTTGCAGTACTTTTGGATCAGACACTGTATGATGAGCACGCTGTACGTGATCAGATTGTTTTTTAATGAAATTAAACTGATGGTTGCGGATAAATCGCTCGGTCATATCGGACACACCTTTAACATGGGATTTGTCTGGGCACCAACAATCATTTGCCCCGGATAGAATGGTTTTGTCCATTCCTCCCATTCAGTATAGGTGCGAAATTACAACTGCTAAATAGACAGTTCTACCAAATCAGGGAGGACAATCCCGGCATTTGCCGCGGTCATGCGTTCCAAACATAGTGTCTGAACGGTTCTGATTCATTCTGGTCATGATCAGTGGTGACAAAAAGAAAGTGATTTTTTTCCAAGACTTTTTGAGAAGCCAGATTGTTCATTGTTGTTTTTGCGTACAAAAGGGTGATGTCGTACTCTTCGACGGCTTTTTGTACCAGCAACCGCACGGCGTCTGAAGCTATTCCCCTGCCCCTGTGAGATTCGCCGATTCGGTAGCCAATATGTCCCGACTTCACACTATCTATCACTTGAATGTCCACGATATTGATTCTTCCCAGAATGGTTCCATGCTCATCCCGGATGAGATGAAAATAATCCTTCCCCTCTGCTTGATCCTGCAGAAGGTTAGAAAGAATATGACAAAAAGAATCAAACTCGTAATACGCTTCACCACGGGTTGGTACCCATTTTTCAAAAAAGACTCGGTTTTGACATTCAAACTCAAACAATTTTGTAGCGTCATCCTGCGCTACAAGCTCTATCTTAATCTGCACACGCGCAACCACCCTCAATCGAGCAGGGAAATAATTACATACTTTACACTCCCTTTTACGATAATGCAAGATTCTTCGTTTCAATTTATTGCTGGAAAATGAAAAAGAGAGTGAAAGCGGCTTTTGTTCGCCACCTTCACTCTCGTATGTGCCTCAAGCAAAAAATGTCTTCGGAGCTTTGCGCCACTCAGCCAGCAGTGTTTCTTGTTCCGCGCTGATGACACCCTGCTCCTTCGCAGCTTCCAGCAATGCCGTGTAGTTGGAAATGGTCGTGCATGGTACACCTGCGTCAGCGAAAAGAGCTTCTGCGTCCGGGAATTGGTAGCTGAAGATCGCAACCACGCCGAGTACTTCTCCACCCTCCGCTTGCACGGCCTGAGCCGCTTTCAATGAGCTGCCGCCTGTGGAAATCAGATCCTCGATGACGACTACTTTCTGGCCAGCTGCCAATGCGCCTTCGATCTGGTTCTGACGCCCATGTCCCTTTGCTTTGTCACGCACGTAGATCATGGGCAAATCCAGCAGCTCCGCTACCCATGCAGCGTGAGGAATACCTGCTGTAGCTGTGCCCGCTACCACTTGTGCTTGCGGATACGTTTCGCGGATCAGCTCAGCAAATGCCTGGGCGATCTGTCTGCGAACGGAAGGATAGGACATGGTGATTCGGTTATCACAATAGATCGGCGACTTGATGCCGGAAGTCCATGTAAAAGGTTGATCCGGACGCAGATGGACTGCGCCGATCTCAAGCAAGCTGCTCGCTATTTCTTTCGCCGTTGTCATAGGTATCATGTCCTCTCTATTCCAGGTGGGATTCGAATGCTTCGTCATTGCATCGATTACTTTTGGTCAGCATAGACGGCATTCACGATGCTTTCCCATGCAGCCGCAGGGTCTTTCGCCCCCGTAATGGCTCGGCCGATCACCAAATAATCGCTGCCCAATCGAAATGCCTGCTCTGGCGTCGTGATGCGAGTCTGATCACCCTGATCCGTACCCAATGGCCGAATTCCGGGAGTGACGGTGACGAAGGAATCACCCAACGCCTTTTTGATCACTGGCACTTCCAGTGGAGAGGCGACGACGCCATCCAATCCGGCTTCCTTCGTCATTTTCGCATAGTGCAGAACCACATCTTCGACATCACCTGAAATCGCCAGTTCTTCGTTCATCGTCTTTTTGCCAGTAGAAGTCAGCATGGTGACTCCGATCAAGAGAGGGGAGACAGCGCCAGCGGCTGTCCCCTGCTCCAATCCCTCTCGTGCAGCTTGCATCATCGCTACACCACCAGCTGCATGGACATTCACCATGTCGACCCCGTGACGAGCGAGGCTGCGCATTGCGCCTTTAGCTGTATTCGGGATGTCGTGTACCTTCAAGTCGACGAATACCTTCAGTCCCTTTTCCTTGAGGTATTGAAAGACTGCTGGTCCTTCTGCATAGGTCAACTCCATGCCGACTTTTACGTAGCGTATATGTCCTTCAAGGGAAGCCAGCCACTGCTTGACCTGCGACAGTGTAGAAAAGTCGAGTGCAACAATCATACGCTCACGAATATCGATGGTTTCCGGTTTCACACTGCCTCTCTCCTTTGTCCCCAGTCTGGTATCTCTTTGTTTCAGGTCTTGCTTTTATACGGTCACAGCTACTTTCGCACCTGCGCGTTGTATTGGCATCGCTTCGGTAGAGAAAGTTATCGTCTCAAGCACGTGCAGGAGCGCTGTAGCTGTATCCAGTGAAGTCAGGCAAACAGCACCGTTCTCTACCGCTTCCCGGCGGATGCGGAACCCATCGCGCTGAGGTGTTTTGCCTTTTGTCAGGGTATTAAGCACAATGTTGGCTTCTCCAGTGTGAATCATGTCCAAGAGATTTGGCGTGCCTTCCGACAATTTGTTGACGCGAGTGACTGGCAATCCTGCCTCTTCCAGATAATCAGCCGTACCGGAAGTAGCAAGCAGCTTGAAGCCCAGCTTACGGAAGCGCTTGACGATTTCCAGCGCCTCTTCCTTGTCCTTGTCGGCTACAGTCACCAGCAGGGCACCTTGTGTCGGGATGTTCATGCCCGCAGCGACCAGACCTTTGTACAGCGCCTTTGCGAGTGTTGTTTCACGGCCCATGACCTCACCTGTCGATTTCATTTCCGGTCCGAGGGTGATATCTACCCGGCGCAGCTTGGCGAAGGAGAAGACCGGCACTTTGACCGAAACCATTTTCTCTTCCGGATGGTAGCCTGGCGTGAAGCCTTGCTCGACGATCGAGTGACCCAGAATCGCTTTGGTCGCAATGTTTGCCATCGGAATGCCTGTCACCTTCGAGAGGAAAGGCACGGTCCGGGAAGAGCGCGGATTCACTTCGATTACATAGGGACGATTTTTGTAGATGACGAACTGGATGTTGAGCAGTCCCTTGATTTGCAGAGCACGCGCGAGCTTGGTCGTCATCTCGATCAGTTCATCCTTGATCGCTTGAGACAGCGATTGTGGCGGATACACGGCGATAGAGTCACCAGAGTGGACACCTGCGCGCTCGATGTGCTCCATGATTCCTGGAATCAGGACGTTTTCACCATCGCAGATCGCGTCTACCTCAGCCTCGATACCCACCATGTAGCGGTCTACCAGAACCGGATGGTCCGGGTTGATCTTCACTGCTTTTTCCATATACTCCAAGAGCTCAGACTCGTTATAGACAATCTCCATCGCACGTCCACCCAAGACATAGGATGGGCGTACCAACACCGGGAATCCGAGGCCTTCTGCTGCTACGACCGCTTCCTCTACGGACGTCACTGTTTTTCCTGGCGGCTGCGCGATTTCCAGACTGCGCAGGAGTGCTTCGAACTTCTCGCGGTTTTCTGCCGCATCGATGTTCTCGAGACTGGTTCCGAGAATTTTGATGCCGCGAGCAGCCAGCTTGTCAGCCAGGTTGATGGCCGTTTGTCCTCCGAATTGGACGATAACCCCTTCCGGCTTCTCGACATCCAGAATGTTCATGACGTCTTCAATGTACAGTGGTTCAAAGTACAGACGGTCAGAAGTATTGAAGTCGGTCGAAACTGTCTCCGGGTTGTTGTTGATAATTACCGCTTCGTACCCCGCTTCTTTCAATGCCCAGACGGCGTGTACAGTTGCGTAGTCGAACTCGATCCCTTGACCGATGCGGATCGGACCGGAGCCCAGCACGACAACGCGTTTTTTGCCTGTTTCAATGCGCTCGTCCTCTACTTCATAGCTGGAGTAGTAATAAGGGGTCTGTGCCTCGAATTCTGCTGCACATGTATCTACCATTTTGAATACAGGGACAAATCCTTGCTGATTACGCTGCTCGCGAACTTCTTCTTCGGTTTTTCCACTTAGCTCGGCAATTTTGCGGTCTGTGAAGCCCAGTCGTTTTGCCTCGAACAGCTTTTCATGGGTTAAGCCTTCAGCCAGTACGGCTTCAAATGCAACCATCTTGTGGAACTTGTGCAGGAAGAACAGATCAATTTTGGTCAGCTCATGCAGTTGTTCGATAGTCCAGCCGCGGCGAAGCGCTTCGGCTAGCAAGAACAGGCGCTCGTCATCGGCTGCGATCAGGCGTGCTGTCAGCTCTTCTGTGGAAATCTTGTTTGCACCTTTGATTTCGATATGGTAGCTGCCAATCTCCAGGGAGCGGATGGCTTTCATGATCGACTCTTCAAACGTGCGGCCGATCGCCATGACTTCCCCTGTTGCTTTCATCTGTGTGCCCAGCTTGCGATTGGCAGACTGGAACTTGTCAAATGGCCAGCGTGGAATTTTGCTTACCACGTAGTCGAGGGTTGGTTCAAAGCATGCGTAGGTTTGGCCGGTCACCGGATTTTTCAACTCGTCCAGCGTGTAGCCAATCGCGATCTTAGCTGCCATTTTGGCAATTGGATAGCCTGTCGCTTTGGAAGCCAGCGCAGACGAGCGGCTAACACGTGGATTTACCTCGATGACGTAGTATTGGAAGCTGTATGGATCGAGTGCATACTGCACGTTGCAACCGCCCTCGATACCCAGCGCGCGGATAATGTTCAGCGCGGAGGAGCGAAGCATCTGATACTCACGGTCGGACAAGGTCTGGCTCGGCGCCACAACGATCGAGTCACCAGTGTGTACCCCTACCGGATCGATGTTTTCCATGTTGCAGACAACAATGCAGTTGTCATTCGCATCGCGCATGACTTCATACTCGATTTCTTTCATTCCAGCGATGCTTTTCTCGATCAGGCACTGCGTAATCGGGGAGTATTTCAGACCACTCGCCACGATTTCACGCAGATTCTCTTCGTCATCGCAAATTCCGCCGCCCGTACCACCCAGTGTGTAAGCAGGGCGCACGATGATCGGGTAGCCAATCTCGTTGGCAAAGTTAACGGCTTCTTCTACAGTGCTTACAATCACAGACTCAGGGACAGGCTCACCCAGTTCGTTCATCAGGGCGCGGAACAGCTCACGATCTTCCGCTTGCTTGATGGATTCGAGCCTGGTACCGAGCAGCTTGACGTTTTCCTGCTCCAGAACGCCCGCTTCAGCCAGTGCAACCGCCATGTTCAGACCGGTTTGTCCGCCCAATGTCGGCAAAAGTCCATCCGGTTTTTCCTGACGGATGACACGCGCGACAAACTCAGGGGTGATCGGTTCGATGTATACTTTGTCGGCCATGTTCGTGTCCGTCATGATGGTTGCTGGGTTGGAGTTGATCAGAACAACCTCCATCCCCTCTTCCTTCAAAGCTTCGCAGGCCTGTGTTCCTGCATAGTCAAATTCAGCGGCTTGCCCGATCACGATAGGACCGGAACCGATCACGAGGATTTTTTTCAGATCAGCGTGTTTTGGCATGTTTTTTCTCCTCCTTGGCGGTATCCATCATCGCTAGAAACTGGTCGAACAGGTAGCCGGAATCATAAGGCCCCGGTGCTGCTTCTGGATGGTACTGGACGGAAAAGGCGTTCTTCGCCGTGTTGCGTACACCCTCGATGGTTCCGTCGTTCAATGCTATATGGGTAATCTCCAGCTCGGTGCCCTGAAGCGATTCTTCCATGACAGCGTAGCTGTGGTTTTGGGAGGTGATGTAAGTCCGTCCGGTAGTCAGTTCCTTTACCGGATGGTTGCCGCCTCGATGTCCGAATTTGAGCTTCATGGAGTCTGCACCGGATGCAAGAGCGAACAGCTGATGTCCCAGGCAGATCCCGAACAGCGGGTACTCGCCTAAAATATTGCGGATCATCTCAACAGCTTGTGGGACATCTTTCGGGTCTCCAGGGCCATTGGACAAAAGGATGCCATCAGGCTGAATGCGGCGGATCTCTTCAGCCGTCACGTTGTACGGAACCACGACGACGTCGCAGTTGCGCTTGGTCAGCTCGCGCAGGATGCCGTGCTTGGAGCCGAAGTCCACCAGCACGACCCGATGTCCAGTACCCGGGCAGCTGAATACGCTTTTGGTCGAGACACGTGATACCTGATCTGTCATCAAAGAAGTTTGGTTGAGGGAAGCAACCAGTTCCGCCAGCGGGGCTTCACTTGTGGTAATCATCCCTTTCATGGTGCCGTGGTAACGGATCTTTCTAGTCAGCATCCGCGTATCGACGCCGGAGATTCCGGGAATGTCGTAGGTTTTGAGCAGCTCATCCAGGGTGTTGGTGTTGCGCCAGTTGCTTGGCATGTCGCAATGCTCGCGAACCACAAAACCGTGGATATACGGGCGAACGGCTTCAAAGTCATCCCGATTGATTCCATAGTTGCCGATCAGTGGGTAGGTCATGGTTACGATCTGCCCGCAGTAGGACGGGTCAGAAAGCACCTCCTGATAGCCCGTCAGCCCGGTGTTGAACACCACCTCGCCGCTCTTCTCCTTCGTCGCTCCAAACGCGTTGCCGATAAGTTCTGTTCCGTCTTCCAAGATCAGTCTTGCACGCATCTTTCGTTCCTCCTCCGTAGTCGCTCCTTGCGCATGGGGATGGTTTCCTCATAGAAGACGCCGATCCCCAAGCTTTTACAGCTTTATCTTTTCTCTCTTATACCTCTTGATAAACAATCTTCCCGTTTACCAGTGTCAGGATTGGCCAGCCCTTGCAAGCCCATCCGCTAAAGGGTGTATTGATTCCTTTGCTTGCAAAGGTGGTCGGATCAATCGCCTTTTCTGTCTCCAGATCGATGACAGTCAAATCAGCAGGTGCTCCTACTTCCAGGCGGCCGTACGGAAGGCCAAATGCCTGTGCTGGTTTGACAGTGAGCAGCTCCACCAGCTTTTGCAGCGTCAGCTCTCCTGTCTCTACCAGATGTGTGTAGAGAAGCGGGAAGGCGGTCTCCAGACCTACAATGCCGAACGGGGCGCGATCCATGCCATTTGCCTTCTCTTCTGCCGTATGTGGAGCGTGGTCAGTTGCGATCATATCGATCGTGCCGTCCTTCAATCCGGCGATCAGTGCTGCTCGGTCTTCACGAGAGCGGAGCGGCGGGTTCATTTTCCAGTTGGTATCCAGGTTTTCCGGAATGTCCTCGTCGCACAGCAGCAGGTGATGAGGCGTTACCTCGCAGGTCACATGGACACCCGCTCTTTTGCCGTCTCGCACCAGGCGAACCGATTCCTTCGCACTGATATGGCAGACATGATAGTGTACGCCTGTCTGTTCCGCCAGCAAAATGTCGCGTCCTACGTGAATCGATTCGGATTCGGATGGGATACCCGGAAGGCCGTGACGTGCCGCTACGACACCATCGTGCAAAGCCGCGCCCGGGATGAGCAGGTCGTCGTCCTCGCAGTGAGCCACGATGGAGATACCCAGCTCCTGTGCTGCCCTCATCGCTTTTTTCATCATGGCTGTCGATTGGACACCAACCCCGTCATCCGTCAGAGCGAAGATTCCTGCTTCCTTCAGAGCCGCAAAATCTGTCAGCTCTTTCCCCAGCTGGCGCACCGTAATGGCGCCATACGGGATCACTCTGGCCAATCCTGCTTCTTTTGCTTTGTCTAGGATGTAGGTAACGGTCTCAACGCTGTCGATCGAAGGACGTGTGTTGGGCATGCACGCGATCGTGGTAAAGCCGCCTCGGACTGCTGCCGCTGCTCCTGTCGCAACGGTTTCCTTCTGTTCAAATCCTGGTTCGCGCAAATGCACGTGTACATCGACCAGACCTGCGCTGATCATGCTGCCCTTGCAATCCACCCACTCATGACCTTCACGCGAGATCGACTCCCCGATTGCTGTGATGCGGCCGTCCTCCACCAAAATCTCAGCCGGAGTCAGTTTTCCCTCCTGATTGATCAGTTTGCCGTTGCCAAGGATGATACCCATGCCATTTCGCTCCCTTTCAGCAATGTTTCCAGTACGGCCATGCGCACTGCTACTCCATTGGTTACTTGTTTTTGAATCAGTGATGTCTTGCTTTCTACCAGATCTGTATGAATTTCAACCCCGCGATTGACTGGTGCAGGATGCATGATGAAAGAGCCAGGCTTCATCATCTTCGCTCGTTCCAGGGTCAGACCGTGTCTCTGATGGTACTCTTCTTTGGAAATGTAGAGGGATTCCGCATGTCTTTCCAGTTGGACGCGCAGCATCATTACGACATCTGCTGTCTGGATGGCTTCGTCGATCTCGACGATTCGCACACCCTCCGGAACCATAGTGGGCTGCGGCATCATCGAGCCAGGACCGGAGAGAAGCAGGTTGACCCCCATCTTCGGCAAAGCGTGCAGATGCGACCCGAGCACTCGACTGTGACGCAGGTCACCGATGATGGCGACTTTCAGTCCTTCGAGGCTGCCAAACTGCTGCTTCATCGTCAGCATGTCTAGCAGGCATTGGGTAGGGTGCTCGTTGGTCCCATCCCCCGCATTGATCAGGTGCAGATCGACGCTCGCTGCCAGCTCCTGCAGCAGCCCTTCTTTTTTGGTGCGAATGACCGCCGCCTCTACCCCCATGGCTTCAAGTGTTCGCAATGTATCGTAGACGGTCTCTCCTTTTACCGAAGAGGAGGTTTCCGGAATAAAGTTCAACACGTGAGCCCCTAGACGCTTTTGCGCCACTTCAAAAGAAAAGCGGGTTCTGGTGCTAGCCTCAAAAAACAGGTTGGCTACAAAGCGTCCGTGAAGGATCTGCGCTTGCTCTGTCGGTCGCTTTGCCCAGTGCTCTCCGCGTTCCAGAAGTTGCGTGATCTGTTCCTTGCTCAAATCCGAAAGGCCAATCAAATGCGTCATCTTGTTCATCGTGTATCCCTCCGTTTTTGTCTATTGCTTAGAAAAAAAGCTTCTCGTCACGGTGCCATGCAGGCAGGCGTAGACAAGAAGCTGCGGTTCTGTCGGTATTCAGACAGGAGGAAACAGCGTTCATCTACCTTGCCAGCCTCACGGGACCGGGTTAAAGGATTCTGAAACGTGTCAGATATTAGGACTCTTGCGTCGTGTTTGCTTCACCCATCGCCGATTCTTTGCCCGGCAGGATCAGGTGGAGGAAGATACCCAAGAAGGTAGAGAGTGCAATATTGTCGATCGCAACGTTGCTCAGGAAATCGATACCTTCAAAGGTGATTTTGTAGCCGCCAATCCCCGTTACGAGGATGACTGCCGCGATAATCATGTTGCGTTTGTTTTCAAAGCTGATCTTGTTGTCTACATACATCCGCAAGCCTTGAGCAGCGATAATCCCGAATAGGATGATGGATACGCCACCGAGAACCGGCGTTGGAATGCTCATCAGCAGCATATTGACTTTGCCGATGAAGGCGAACAGGATGGCGAATACGGCTGCAAGTCCGATCACCCATTTGCTGAAGACGCGTGTGATCGCCAGAACTCCGATGTTTTCTCCGTACGTAGTCGCAGGAGGTCCACCTAGCAAAGCGCCAAGGGAAGTCGCTACCCCGTCACCGAATAGGCTGCGATGCAAACCAGGATCTTTCATCAGGTCGCGATCCATGACTTTGCTTGTTACCAGCAAGTGGCCCAGATGCTCAGCCAGGGTAACGAATGCAACCGGCGCGATGATCAATGCTGAAATCCATGCTCCAGGGTTGCCCATGACCGCTGCTACTTCAAAGAACTTGAAGTGCTCGGTAAACAATTTGTCTGGTCTGATGAACCATTCTGCTTGCGCGATGGGTTGAAAATCGATCAGGCCAGGGTGACGCAGCAAGGTGTATAGATAACCTGCGATGATACCGATCAAGATAGGAATGAGAGCGAAAAATCCGCGAAGTACGACTGCCGCTATTACTGTTAAGAGAACCGTGACAAGAGAAATCTCGACAGAAGTAAGGGAGATGACGGATACGTTGTCTACCGTTACCTTCGTTGCCATATCGACTGCTACACCCGCAAGGCTAAGGCCGATAACCACGATGACCGAAGCGATCACGACTGGCGGCAGAACACGGTCCAACCATTTGACTCCCGCCTTTTTCACGATGCCAGCCACGAGCATGTAGATGATCCCGGAGAGGAAGCATCCGAGCAAGGCAGTACCGATTCCATACGCCTGACTGACTGTGATGATAGGACCGATGAAGGCAAAGGATGATCCCAGGTAGTTTGGCAATTTTCCTTTTGTAATCCAGAGGAAGATCAGAGTACCAATCCCGCTGGTAAAAAGAGCCGTGGCAGGATCAAGTCCGGTCAGGATCGGTACCAGCACAGTCGCGCCAAACATGGCGAACAAGTGTTGGATACTCAGTGGCAGCAGCTTTGTGATTTTCGGCGTCTCGTGTACGTCGATGTAGTTCTTTTCGTTCATTTTCTTGACTCTCCCCTGTTTTTTCTTGTTTTTATCATTCACGAACTTTGCATTGGCAAACAAAAAACCTCTTTGTGAGCGCACAAAGAGGCCAGCCTTTCCATATTACGAGGGAAGGTAGTCTGCCTCTTGCCGATCTCACGGGATCGTTTTTAAAGAGGATTATTCCATTTTTACAGCAGCTGTCGGATGGACACAATGTCCATGACGTCTACTTCCGACAATTGCACATCAACGATTTCTGTGCGCGAAGTAGGAACGTTTTTTCCGACAAAATCGGGTCGGATCGGCAGCTCGCGGTGTCCACGGTCAACCAGCACCGCCAGTTGAATCATCCTTGGGCGCCCGTTGTCGATCAGGGCATCCAGGGCAGCTCGTACCGTTCGTCCTGTGTAAAGCACATCATCCACGAGAATCACGGTTTTGCCCGTAATCTGATCCGGCAATTGCGAGCCTTGCAGGACGGCATCTTCTGACTTGTGCTGCAAATCATCGCGGTAGAAGGTAATGTCGAGCTCGCCGACAGGCACCTTTACATTCTCGATCAGCTCAATGCGCTCGACCAGTCGTTGTGCGAGATAGATTCCGCGTGTCTTGATGCCGACGATGATGCAGTCTTCCACACCTTTGTTGCGTTCGATGATTTCGTGGGCAATCCGGGTCAATGCTCGGCGGATCGCCGCTTCGTCCATGATCACGCTTTTGTTAATCATCTGCATTTCCCTCCTCGACGGGAACAGGTCACTAGTTCTTTCATAATAAACGACGGAATCTGCGTTTACCAAAAAAAAGCTTCTTGTCAGGGACAAGAAGCAGGTTGACAGGCAGAAGGCGAGCAGGAAAGTACAGATCTTCCCTTTTTCCATTCTTCAGCTTGTCATTTCCGTGCCCTTGCCAGCCTCACTGGACTGGATTTAAAGGTTCCATTCGTCATGTAGGATTATGTCACAGATAGGATACGGTGTCAACGAAAATTCGACATTTCCTTTTGTCACTCTTTCCAATAGACCTGGATCCATTCAGGCAAATAATTGGCATAGTAACCGATATTTCCGGTTACGTGCCGGACCAACTCCGTTTCCTTATCGCCTGCCTTCACGTAGATGGAGCCGTGCTGGGCTTCATCCAGCCTCACGAACAGGAGCTGTTTGCCATCAACTGAAGGGTTCGGGTACAGATCGGCCGTCTCTTGGGTTCCTTTGGTTACCTGCATATCCTCCCCTGCTGCCGTATGTACCCAAATACGCTGTCCTGGTACCATGACTTTTTGGGGATCAAAATGATACTCCGTTCCCTGTCCATTTGTATAGGTCAAGCGATATGGCGCCTGTTTCGTCCATACCGGGAAGGACTGCACTTTATCTTCCTCCCCCTCAAAGCGCACTTTTCCCGTCAAGTCGATGATACGCACGTATTTATGATACGTAGCCATGCGATCCGTTCCATGAATAAATGCGAGCTCTTTGCCGTCGGGTGACCAGGAGAGCCATTGCGGGTAGGCGAGGCCCATGCCGATCTCCATAGGCTTCTTGTTCGGTTGACTCAGGTCATACCATTGGATCGGTACACCATCAGCAGACAAAGAGGCAGAGTTGTATGGTACAAAGTAGGCCACATGCTTTCCATCTGGAGACACCTTCATGCCCTTGGCTGACCAGGCATAGATCTCCTCCCCTGGCTTTGGCGGTTCCGAGATGGCGTATGTCTTCAGCGTCTTCCCTCCGAGGTCACGCAGCTCAAGCGTAATAGGTTTGCTTTTCCCTGCTTCCTTCGAAACAAGAATTTGCTTGTCATCAGGCATCCAGGAGAAATCGACAAAGTCGGCTTTGCTCGTATGAACGATAGCCGCATCTTTCCCTTCCTCAATCGACGCAATGACAAAGGTCTTCTCTTCCTCTACGTCTCCGTTCGCCTTCCCAACCACATAGGCAAACTGGTTAGCTGCATGGGACCATTTCGGTTTTTCTCTGATTGGTCTTTGATCCACCTGAAACGATCGGCTACCATCCTTGTTCACAGCCCAAAGATAACCCGACGTATAGTACGAATCGTCGTCTGGATACTTCATAAACAGGAGCCAACTCCCATCAGTCGACCATTGGACGATTTCCGCAATTCCATCCTTGGTCACCTGAATCGGCTGACTCCCTTGATCCTCGCCCTGCAACAGCCAGAGCTGCTGATTGCTGGTGAAAGCGATCTGTGCCGGAACGGCGGTCTCACTCACTCGTACCGGCGCAGGTTGTGTTTGCTCCGCACCATGCGCAACGACACTTCCTCCTGTCATCATCATCGCGACCAAGGTAATGCCGGAAACTACCCTCCAGAACCTACGCAATACTTCCTCCTCCTTCAGACTTTTTCTCGGATATTATTCGCCATCCGCATGAAAATATTAGGAAACTGAGTTAAACGACTTCACCTGGCCTCCTTTTCCCCTGTGTTACAATGATGAGATAACCTCCATCATTTAGCTTGACGCTTACATGTTCTCCTGCGTTTCACTTTCTGTATTCCAACAATCTGAATAGAGGGAAAAAAGATGAGAAAAAGACTTGGTTGCCTGCATGCCCATCATTCGAACATTTCCTATATCGATAACGCCTTAAAACCATATGACGTCGAGACCGTTCATTTCGTTGACCCGGCGCTGTACTTGCGCATTGCAAATGATGAACATTTCCTTCCCTCTGACGCTTTTGCCAAAGTGAAGGAGCAATTAAGCTGGATGGCCGAATGCGAGCTAGATGCTATTCTGGTTACATGCACCAACTATATTGCCGTCTTGCAGGATGAGACTCACACCGGAAGCATTCCTATCCTCAAGATCGATGAACCGTACTTTGATAAGCTGTGCCAGTTCACCTCGCCGCAGATCGTGGTCTTTACCAATCCAGATACAGTAGCAGGAACCGTACAGCGATTGAAAAGGCATACCACTAAGTTAGGCCGAGCACTGGAGCTACAGGTGCAGGTGCTGGATGGAACCTTCCCTCTCATCATGCAAGGGAAGACGGAGGAATACTTGCTAGAGGTTGCGGATGGCCTGGAAAGGCTCATGAAAGATGAACCAGGGAAAAGGATATCTGTGGCACAGCTATCGATGGTTGAGGCAGCGGTTCAGGTCCAGCAGAGAACCTCTCAAGAGATCGTCAATCCCCTGACATCTTTGGTAGCCAGCATCGTGGACCGGCTGGAGTTAGGGAGAATACAGCAGGAGTAGGATCCGAAAACTTGGCTGCTCCAAGCTTTTGGTATGGCCATAGTCGTACAAAAAAGGGACTTCCATCCAGGAAGATCCCTTTTTTTCTTTACTGTTGTCTGAGATATGCAATTGTTTGCTCCAAATCCTCAGGAAGTGGCGCTTCAAACTCCAGACGCTCTCCTGTACGCGGATGCACAAACCCCAAGGTTTTGGCATGCAACGCTTGACCATTTATCTCAAGCGTTTGCTTTGGCCCATATTTCGGATCGCCAGCCAATGGATGCTCGATGTACTTCATATGCACGCGAATTTGATGAGTGCGGCCTGTCTCCAGCTTCAACTCGACGAGCGTGTAATCCTTGAAGCGCTCCTGCACGATAAAATGTGTTACAGCGTGCTTGCTATTCTCGAATACAACCGCCATCTGCTGCCGATTCTTCGGATCCCGTCCAATCGGAGCCTCAATGGTGCCCATCTCATGCTGGATCACTCCATGAACAATCGCTACATAAGTACGATTTACACTATGCTCTTTCAATTGTTCCGCCAGACCCATGTGAGCCTTGTCGTTTTTGGCAACCATCAGAAGACCAGAGGTATCCTTGTCAATCCGATGGACGACGCCAGGTCTCAGCACTCCATTGATGCCGGACAAATCCTTGCAATGCGCCAATAATCCATTTACCAAGGTACCACTGTAATGACCAGGCGCTGGATGTACGACCAGTCCACGCGGCTTGTTCACCACGACCACGTCGCTATCTTCATACACGATGTCAAGGGGCATTGGTTCAGGCAAAATCGCCATCTCGCGAGGAGGGGGCACGCGCAAGGTTAGCTCATCCTCAGCCTGCAGCTTATAGTTGCTCTTCACTGGCTCTCCGTCGACCGTAACGCGCCCTTCCTTGATCCAGGCCTGCACTTGGGATCTGGACCAATCTTCATTTTGCAAGGAAATATATTTGTCAATCCGCTCACCTGCGTCTGACTGTTCAATCGTCCAATCATAACGTTCAAAAAGCTGTGTATCCGTCATGTTTGTCTCCCTTATGCCTTCCTTTGTTACTCACAGTATCCACCAAAAGATAGCTTCCCATTAAGCGCTTTTCTTTCTTCCCTCCAGAAACATATCCAGCAGCAACACGCCTACCCCAATGGTAATCGCCATGTCTGCTACGTTGAAGATCGGAAAGTTGATCAAGGTAAAGTCAAGGAAGTCTACCACTTGTCCTGTCATTACACGATCAATAAAGTTGCCGATGGCGCCGCCCAAGACCATGGACAGGGCCAAAGATACGCGAGGCTGTTTTTTACCGATCCGAATCAGAGAGACTATGATACCGATGACAACGACCGTGGTGATGACAATAAACAACCAACGCTGATTCTGCAAAATTCCGAATGCCGCTCCCATATTGCGATGGGAAGTCAAATGAAACACATCCCCGATCAGCGGGATGGACTCCCCAAGCTCCATGTACTTCACCACAAGAAACTTGGTCAATTGATCAAGCGCAATGATTCCTGCTGCCAAGAGATAGTACAACAATAGTAGATCCTCCTTCGTCCGACTCGATCCGTTCATCGATCACAATTTCAAATCTGCATTATACCATAAAGAACGAGTGGATCAAAACGCTCATGACCATTTACGCCTGAGACGCTTTATTTTCTGGTAAAGGCGATATCCTTTGCGAACACCGTTCATCACCCACAAGGGAATCTTCCAGCCCCGGTCCTTCAGAAAAGGTAGATAAATGCGATAGTAGGCCTTCCGCAAATCCTTCCACTTGCGATCAGGAATGTTCTTCAAATAATCTGAGACGTCTATCAAATACCCCCGCCCCTGATCCATCAGGACATTCTTTCCGTGTACGTCGTGAGGAAACAAGCCTCTTTGGCGAGCAACAGCCAATGCTTCCTCGACATCCTCGATGACCTGCGGCGGGATCGGGATGCCGTAACGAAGACAATCGAACAACGAAATACCATTCATTCTCTTCATTACAATGTAGCCTGGAGAAGCCTGGTAACAGATCGGGAACCAGCGTGTGTCACCCAAGCGCTCGTAGACCTGCACCTCCTGCTCCCAGCCCGGTCGCCCTGGCGCATACAGCTTGAGTACCACTTGCGGATAATCGGGATGAATAAAAACAGCGGCGTAATTACCGGTGCCGATCAACTCCCAGGGTGGCGGGATACGATGGACCACGACAGGATCGATCGGCGATTGGCTTTCCAATCTGACTTCTTGCATAAACAGTTCGATTACGTTCTGGTCCATATGCATGCATTCTCATCTCTTTTGCTGTTACCGACTTCAATTTAGATTCTAGCAAAACACCCTCCCGTTGGAAACCAAAATCGAAGCTGGTTTACGACACGAAAAAAGTGCGCCTGTCATGACGCACTTTCTCAGCTAAGCCCTTTTCCATTTCTCTTTCCACTGCCGAAGCATCCCCACGACCCCCTGCGGGAAAAACATGACCGCCAGGATATAGAGCGCCCCGAAAAAAATCATCCATCTTTCAAATATCCAATGAATTTTGGCCAGATCCGTCAACCCGGCGTGCACGAGTAATATCAGAGCCGAACCGACGATGCTGCCAAACAATGTGCCGACCCCGCCGACAATCGTCATGAGCAAGGCGTCTAGTGTGACGTTGGTTCCAAACACTGCTGTATTGACAAACCGCAGTGTAATGGCGTACATCGAACCGCTCATACCAGCTGCCAGACCGGCAACCACACTGGCGATGATCTTGTAGTGCAGGATCTGGTAGCCTAAAGATTCCGTACGCTGTTCATTTTCGCGGATGGCCTGCAGGACTTTGCCCGTCGGGGAATCCGTGAAGCGCTTAAGCAAAAAGAACATGATGATCATGAAAAAGAAGGAAGCGAAATACAGCGTAGTGCGGTCCTTTAGCACATCCGGAATGTAAAAAGTAAAGCCGTCGCTTCCTTTTGTCAGGTCGCGCCACTTTTCCGCCAAAACCAGAAAGAGTCCTGCGACGGCCAGTGTCAGCATGGCGTAAAAATGGCTTTTCAAGCGCAGTGTCATGACACCGATCAAATAGCTGACAATTCCGGTCAAAACCAGGACTACCAGCAGGGAAACGAGAAAAGCGAGCATGGTATGATCCCATCGATGAAGAAAAATGGCCGTCGTATAGGCTCCTATCCCAAAAAACATGGCATGGCCAAAGGAAATAATGCCTGTATACCCCAAGAGAATATCGTAGCTCATCGCAAATACGGCATAGATAAAGATCTGTGTCAGCAAAATCAGAGCACTACGCGAGTCGCTGACAAACGGAAAACCGATGAGCAGGATCGCTGCCATCCCCATCCAGAGTCGTGAAGAAACCAGCCAATTCGTTTTCATGATCATCATCTCCCAAACAAGCCTGCCGGTCGGAACATCAGCACTCCAAACATCAGCAGCATATTGACGGCCAGCGCAACACTAGGAACAAAATAGGTCATAAAAGCGCCCAATACCCCTACCAGCAGGGCGGCCATCGCCGATCCGACTATGCTGCCCATGCCTCCGATGACCACGACAATGAAAGCCAGGATCCCGTAATCCATTCCGATTCCAGCGTGAATCACACCGGAGTAAGGCGCAAACAGCATACCGCCAAGAGCTGCCATGCTGCTGCCCAGAATAAAGACATACAGAAACACTTTTTTGATGTTGATACCGAGGGCCTGCACCATTTCCTTGTTCATGACACCGGCTCGCACGATCAGTCCCAGCCTGGTGCGCTTGAGCATGTACTGCACACCTAGAAAAACCAAAATCCCGATGGCTATCACGAACAAGCGATACTTGATCAGAATCACACCGCCGAGCAGCCAGCTCTGGTCCAAATAGTCCGGAAGTCTCACACTGACCTGATTGGGCCCAAAAAACACCTTGAGACATTCATTCATGACCAGCAGCAAACCCATCGTGACCTGAATTTGCGACATGGTATTCGTATAGACCGGCTGGATGATCCATCGTTCCAGCAACCATCCAAGCAGGCCACCGATCACGATAGCTCCGAGAATTCCGACCAGGAAGCTGTCTGTCTGCGTGTAAATCCATACACCGAAGTACGCCCCCCAGGCAAACAGTGCTCCATGCGCAAAGTTGAGCACATGCATCAACCCAAAAATCAGCGTCAGGCCTGCAGCCAACAAAAAGATCAGACTGCCTGTCGCAATTCCGTTTATCGTCAAATTCAACAGTACATCCAAGCTGCAAACCTCCTTACGCGATGCCGAGGTATTCTTTTTTCAGTGATTCGTTTACTTTTAGCTCCGCCATCTGCCCCGAGTGAACCGTCCTGCCATCGTCAATGATGTAATAGCCATCCCCGATCGTGCTCGCCATATAAAAATTTTGCTCCACCAGCACAACCGTGACCCGGTCCTTCATTTCCTGCAGTACGTTCATGACCTTTTCCACCATGATTGGAGCCAGGCCTTTGCTCGGCTCGTCGATGAGAAGCAGCTCGTTGTCGTTGACACAGGCTCGCGCGATTGCCAGCATTTGTTTTTGACCGCCAGAGAGCAGCCCAGACGGCTTTTTCCAGAAGGTCTTCAAGTCGGGAAACAGATTCAAGATCCAGTCGCGACGCTCAAGGGTGGCATCATCCGACTTCTGCATTGCCAGCCGGATGTTCTCCTCTATTGTCAAATCGGGAAAAACGCCCTGATCCTCCGGCACATAGCCGATTCCCTTCCGTGCGATCTCGTAGGTGGGCAAGTGATGGATGGACTCTCCCTTGAAGGTAATGCTTCCAGTAGAGATCGGGTTCAAACCCATCAATGAGCGCAAGGTGGTTGTCTTGCCCGCACCATTGCGTCCGAGCAAGACCGTCACCTCCCCCTGCTTTACTTCAAAGGAAACACCTTGCAGGATGTGGTACTGTCCGATGTACGTTTCGATCCTGTCGACTTTAAGAAGCGTCATCGTATAGCCCTCCCAGATACGCTTTTTGCACCAGCTCGCTTCGCATGATGTTCTCCGGGGTATCCTCTGCAAGCAGCTTGCCGTTGAAGAGGACCATCAAACGCTCCGAAAAGCTGAGGACCATATCCATCTTGTGCTCGATCAAAAGGATGGTGCGGTTTCCCTGATTCTTGATCTGCCGGATCACTTCCAGAATCGAAGGCACCTCCTCGAGCGACATTCCCGCTGTCGGTTCGTCCAGCAGCAGCACTTCCGTTTCCAGGGCTAGCAACATGGCGATTTCCAGCTTGCGTTTTTCACCATGTGCCAGATTCTTCGCGAGCGAATCCCCTTTTTGCCCCAGCAGGACGGTTTCCAACAGCTCCTGAGCCCGTTTTTCAAAGTGCGCATGCTTCTTGGGAGTAGCGAACAGATTGTAGTAGACGCCTGCCTGAGCCTGAACGGCGAGACGGACGTTTTCTTGCACCGTTAATGAAGGAAATACGTTTGTAATTTGAAAGGAACGTCCCATACCGAGACGCGTGCGCTTGGCCGGGGAAAGATGGGTGATCTCTTTCCCCTTCATCAGCACTCTGCCGCTAGTAGGCTTCAGCTGACCACTCAGCAGGTTGAACAGTGTGGTTTTGCCAGCGCCGTTTGGTCCGATGATCGAGGTAAAGGTATTGGGCATGATTTTCAAACTTACCTCATTCACAGGCTTGTGACCGCCAAAGGCGATCGTCAGCTTATCCGTTTCCAGAATCGGCTGCATTTCCCATCCTCCTTTCTTTGTCACCGCCCTACCTGTTATTTCGAATCGGAGGTGCTGTTTCTTCCGGCGGCAGCTCGCCCATCAACACAGGAACCGGCCATTCTACGCCGTCCTTCTGCTCCAGTCTGATCGCATACATCACTTGCAGAGCCTGATGGTCTTCCGGTCGGAACGTCATCTTTCCTTTTGGTGAGTCAAACGACATGCCCTCCATCAGTGGAATCAGATTGTCTGCGTTGGTATCTCCGTTGGATTTTTTCAGTGCTTCTACGATCGCCATCGCCGCTGTCATGCCGCCAGGTACGAACAAATCAGGCGCCTCTCCGTTGTAGCGCTTCTTGTGCTCTTCGGTCAGCCAGTCATTGACCTCGTTCTTGGGAAGCTCATAATAGTAGAGCGTGAAGCCTTCCATACCGACCATGCTTTTCATGGTTTTCAGTGTGGCGAAATCTGCTGTTCCGGTCGAGATTTTGATTCCTTGCTCCTGCAGCTTCATATCCGATATTTGACTCCAGGGCGTATTGGCTCCGGACCAGATCACAAACAAGTAGTCAGGCTTGGCTTGAATAATTTTTTGCAGGTTTGGCGTAAAGTCGGTCGTCTTCTGGTCGGCATACTCCTCCAGCACGAGCTGGGCACCTTGCTTTTCTGCCACTTCCTTGAAGGCGGCTACACCATCCCGACCAAATGCGTAATCGGGGGCTAGAGTTGCAATCTTCGTACCCTGCTTGGCGATCGCCAGCGCCCCTGCAATCGCATCCTGCGAAGAATTGCGGGCCGTGCGGAAGATGTACGGATTCCAGTTGTCAGCGGTGATACTGTCGGCAGCTGCTGGCTCGACCACCATGATCTTCTTGTGCTCCTCAGCCAACGGGACGACTGCCAGCGTATCTCCTGAGCTCGATGAGCCTACGAGAAAATCCACCTGCTCATCCTCGATCAATTTCGTCGCTTTTTTCACTGCGACATCCGATTTCGTTTCTGTATCCTCGACGATCACTTCGATCGGACGGCCCCCCACCTCGTTCGTGCCTCCTGTCGCGTAGGCGATCCCTAGTTCGAAGCCGCGCGTGGTCTGCTTTCCATAATCCTCCAATGCTCCTGTCAGTGAAGCGAGCACGCCAATTCGAATAGGTGCTTTCGCCTCTGATGCTGCAGGTGTCGCTGCCCCAGGCTGAGCTGGATTTGATGGTGGTGCGGATTGCTGAGTCGAGCAAGCTGATGCCAGGAGTGTGGTCGCAACCAGCCATGTGGTAAGTCCACGCTTTAAACCTTGCTTTCTCATTCTCATCTTTGATCCCCCGCTCTATTTATGATTCAAGCCACTCCAGCACCGTAGCGGCCCAGGTGTAGCCCGTACCCGCACTTACTGTGACGATCTTGTCGCCTTTACGAAACAGCCTGCGCTCCTGACCCACGTGAAGCCCAATGCACGGATCAAGCGCGGACAAATGGCCGTAATGATCCAGGTAAATCGCCCGGTCTTCGTTCAGCTCCAGTCGGCTGAGCAGCTCCAGAAACATGGAGCGCTTGGTATGCAGCGGAATCAGCCAATTGATGTCCCGAACCGAGTGCCCGCTTTTTTCTAAAGCATGCTGCACCACGTGCACGAAATGATTCACGGATACCGGGTCCAGACGCTTTTTCATGTCCTTGGGATCTTTCACATCCAGATAATGTAGCCGCTGCTGTACGCTCTCCAGACTGGCAGGATGCTTGGAGCCTCCGCCGACCACGCGAACATCATCATGGAAGGATCCGTCGGTTAAAATGCTTGAGCCCAGCACTCGACTCCGCGCTGAACCGCGCTGTACCAAAGCGGCGGCACCTCCATCGGCAAAGTTGAACATAAAACGTGAGCGAACATTTTGATAATCGACCAGCTCCGCCTCCTTGCAGCCCCCGACCAGCAGGATGTTGTGGATCGTCGGATCGGAGACGAGCATATCTTTGGCAACCTTCAATGCGATCGGGAAACAGGAGCTGACGTTCATGATTTCGAAGGCGTAGGCATTTTTCAGCCCGAGCTCATGCACGATTTTCGTCCCGCACGTCCAGACCATGTAATCCTTGTAGGAGCTGCCAAAGTAAATCAGCACATCGATCGACAGCGGATCTATCTTTTCAAGGATCGATCTGGCAGCCTCGATTGCCATGTCAGATGCATGAATACGGTTGTCGGATATGTGTTTTTGCACCAGACCGAACTTTTCCACGATCACTTCCTCGGGGATTTCTGCTCGGGCAGCGATCTCCTTTGCTGTTTCGATACGCGGCGGGAAATATACCCCTGTCTCTGTGATGCCAATCATGCTCCAACCCCCTGTTCCTCGCGTGGCACACGCATTTTCGCCTCTCCCTCCAGGACGAGCTCACCATTCTGATTGCGACATTCCGTCTTGAGCAGAATGTTTCCTTTTACAGGGTCATACTGGAGTACTTCAGCTGTTGCCGTAATCGTATCGTTGATGAATACTGGACGGACGAACCGCAGCGTCTGTCCGATGTAAACAGAGCCAGGTCCGGGCAAATGCATGCCAAGCACGCCAGACAAGAGACTGGTCGTCAATAGTCCGTGTGCAATCCGCTGTTCGAAGCGAGTCGTTTGGGCGAACTGCCGATCTACGTGTATCGGGTTGAAATCTCCACTCAAGCCCGCATACGAAACGACGTCCGTCTCTGTGATCGTCTTGCCGAAAGAAGCTTTCTGACCAATCTCGAATCTAGCCATGCTGTTCCTCCTTCATAAAATCTGTTTTGATCATTTTTTTGTCGATCTTGCCGGTTGCATTTTTCGGTAAATCGCTTACAAACCTCACCATTACTGGCACCTTGTATTTAGCCAAGCGCTTGAAACAGTGATTTTTTACATCGTCCATGGTCAACTCGTGTCCTGCTTTTACGGAAATGACCGCTACGGGCACTTCCCCCCACTTCGGATCTGCCATACCGATCACAGCGACCTCGTCTACAGCAGACAGCTGGCCGATTACTTGCTCTACCTCCAGCGGGTAAATATTTTCACCGCCAGAGATCATCATGTCTTTCTTGCGTCCCACGATGTAGACAAAGCCTTCCTCGTCTTGTGTCACAAGATCACCGGTCAACAGCCACCCATCGCGAAACGTCGCTGCTGTCGCTTCCGGACGATTCCAGTAGCCCTGCATGATGTTGCCGCCTTTGATCAGCAGCTCGCCAATCTCACCGCAGGAAACATCTCTGCCGCCTTCATCGACAACCCGAATCTCGCTGAACATCACAGGCTTTCCGATCGAACCGATCTTGCGCGTGTAATCCTCCCGGGAAGTCATAAATACAGTCGGGCTTGCCTCGGTCATGCCGAATCCCTGTGCGAAAGTGAGCCCGCGCTCCAAGTAAATGTGGATCAGTTCATGTGAACATGGCGCACCTCCACAGTAAAACCAGCGGATGGATTGTAGATTAGCAGTTTCAAAATTCGGACTTTTCTGGATGTAATCATAGATCGTGGGCACGCCCATCACAATCGTCACCGCATGCTCCTCGATCAGCTGGAGCGCTTTTTCCGGATCAAAGCGGTTGGGAACGATGACGGCTCCTCCTGCAAAGAGCGTCGGCAAGGCAAAGAGTCCGATCCCGCCGATATGAAAGAGTGGAAGCAGTGTCAGCGATTTGTCGTGTGAGGTGAGATCCAGCGCCAATACGTTGTTGACCGCATTCCAGAACATATTTTCTTGGGTCAGTACGGCACCTTTGGGGCGTCCTGTCGTTCCGGATGTATAGCAGATGATAAAGGGGCTGTTCCCATCTGCTTCCTTTCTGGTCAACAATTCGGCAGGATAAGCTGCTGATAGGTTGCATAGCTGCATAGGGGATTCTTCGCGATGGTCGTACCAAAGAATGTCTTGAATACCGGTCGTTTCCAGAAGCCCTTCTCCTTCGATGCGATAAGCTGTTTCCGCGATCAGAATACGCGTCCCGCTGTCATTGAGCTGATACTCCAGCTCGTCTGGTGTTAGCCGTATGTTGAGCACTACCGCGATACACCCCAGCTTGGCTATCGCGAACAGCGTCAAAAGATATTCGATGCTATTCGCAGCCAGGATGCCCACCCTTTCACCGGGCTGTAATCCGTATCTGTCATCAAGCATGCGGGCAAGACGGTTGACCTCTGCGCTCATCTCCAGGTAGGAAAGCTGTCGCCTTTCATCCATCAGTGCAGTTCGCTCCGGTGTAATGAAGGCACGCTTGTCAATCCAATCCGCAATCCCTTTCATCCTACTCCCCCTTCTGATTTTTCCTTTCCTGGCTGACCAGCCCTTCAAAAATAAAGGTGATGGCGTCCTGTACCACTTCTTCGGGAACCTCTTTGTTTTCCCAGTACACCCAGCGCATGCCGATGAAAGAAGTGACACCCATCAGGCAGTAAGCTACTGTTTCTGCGTTCAGTGCTTTGAACTCGCCACTGCCGATCGCTTCCTCCAGACCTTTCAGATAGCCTTGGGCCAAACGCTCGTAGTACGCGCGGTACAGCTGCTCATCCACGAGAACGGATTGCTGGACAATACTGTACAGATTGCGGTGATTTTTCACCCATTTGAGAAAGACGTGGATACCGATCTCCAGGGCTTCACGCTGGCTTTTGGCACGCGCGACCTCCTGCTTGATCTCGATGCGGAAATCCCGGCTCAGCTGTTTGATCAGCTCTGCATAAATCTCGTACTTGGATTCAAAGTAGTTGTAAAAAGTTCCCTGCGCTACGTTGGCCTGCTGGGTTATATCAATGATGGAGGCTGCGAAATACCCCTTCGCTCCGAAAACCTCTTCGGCCACGTTCAGTAGCTTTTGCCTCGTCTTGGCTCCTTTTGTGGTTGCGGGTATCTTGCTTTGCTGCTGCTTGGTTTCGGAAGTATGCTCAGTCATGTTCATCACCTTTTGTCCATTCGAGAAAGTATGGGTTGTCATAAAACTGAAATATGAATCAGTTGTCAGTTTTTCTGATTATTATGATAACGTTTTCAAAATTGTTTGGCAATTGTTTATTTGTAAATTTTTGTTCGTTCTAATAGGTCTTTAAAAACAAAAAAGGACAGCCCCGATGGCTATCCTTCGTTCTTCTCCCTCAAGCTACACTCGTATTTCCATAAACCAATCCCGGATTGCTTCCTTGATTTTTTCCAGTGCGAGGAGATTGGTTGCTTCACAATAGATACGAACGAGCGGCTCTGTTCCTGAAGGTCGAATCAACACCCAATGTCCTTCCTCCAGAAGCAGCTTGCGACCATCCAACTGATTGATGTCCTGTACCGCATACGGCCCTACCTGCAGAGGCGGCTGTTCGAGCAATTTTTGCAGCAGACCTTCTTTGCGAGTCAACGAAATATCGATTCGGGTACTGAACAGCTCACCGAACTGATCCTGCACGTCACGCAGGATCTTGCCGAGCGGTTTTCCTTCCCACGCGCATAATTCCGCTATCAGAAGATTGATCAAAACGCCGTCTTTTTCGGGGATATGACCGAGTATGCTGGCACCTCCGCTCTCCTCGCCGCCTAGCAGCACATCTCCTAGCAGCATTTGCTCGCCAATGTACTTGAAGCCGACGGGAGTCTCCACCAGCTCCAGACCATAGGCAGCGGCAACCCTGTCCAATAAATGGGTCGTTGCTACTGTCCGTACGATTTTGCCAGAAAGCTTCCGGTTATTCACCAAATGGTAAACCAACAGCACCAGCACTTCATTGGGTGGAATAAACCGACCAGCTTCATCCACGACGCCAAAACGATCCGCATCGCCATCATTGGCCAAGCCCATCGTTGCTTGACGGCTCACGACTTCCTGCCTCAATAGAGTCAGATGCTTTTCGTTTGGCTCAGGAAGATTCCCACCGAAGGCTGCGTCCACCGTCTCTCTAAGCCCTACCGTTCGAATCCCGGTCTCACGCAGCAATCCACTCACGTAACCCATTCCTGCACCATGCATGGCATCAACGACGACATGCATAGAGGATCGTTTCAGCACATCGAGCTTCACCATCCTGCGCAAATGGGCTTCGTAATGAGGGCGCAGGACGATGATTTGCATCCGCTTTTGTGCGATCGCTTCATCGATGCTGGTTCGATGCACCTCGCCGGACTGCACAATCTGCGCGATCCATTCTTCCAAACGTTTCGTTATCGCGGGTGAAGCCGGTCCCGCATAATCGGGAATATACTTGATTCCATTGTACTCGGGCGGATTGTGACTGGCGGTAATCATGATCGCCCCACTGGCAGCGAAATGCTTGACTCCGAAAGCAACTGCTGGTGTCGGAGCAGCCTCGCTCAGCAAATAGGTGCGTATGCCATTTCCCGTGAGTACCTGGACGACCTCCTCTGCGAAGCGTCGACCCAAAAACCGCGTATCATGTCCGACCAAAAGGGGTTGCTCCTGTTGGCCTCTCTCCTTGGTATAGCTGGCAATCGCCTGTGCGACAATGCGTACGTTTGCCGTTGTAAATTCATCTGCTACTATCGCTCGCCAGCCATCCGTACCGAAACGGATCGCATGCATCACGACCTCTCCTTTCTTCCCTGTAGCTCTTGTACCTTTTCCAAATATCGCAGCACCGTGCCCACGTATGTAGCGTGTGACCAGGTTAGTGGCGCTACAGAAACAGGCGCACCTGAATACGGGTCCAGCTGCTCCGGCAGCACACCGCTCTGCAGGGCTTTCCGAACGACCCACTGCAGCCTTTCCTTCGGCTCCTGCAATTCGGACCATGACGTGGCTTTGGCAATCTCCCAGTCCGCGATCCAAAGCGTGCAAATAATCCAGGGATTTCCTGGAACCAACGATCGATCGTGTGCTTTTTGAAAATACGCATCCCCCTGATAACGGGAGAACCCACCGACTGGGGTTTGTACCAGCAAGCTTCGTTTGACTGCTTCCATCGTGTTTACCACTCGCGGATCGTCTGCAGGCAGCACATCGAAAGCAAAGAGGGCAAACAGACTGCTCTCCATGGTGAAATCCTTTTCCAAGCGCCCTTCTGGCCCAGCAGAATACCCGCGCAGGAAGCGCCCTAGCTGCGGATCGTACAGATGCTTCAACATAGCTTCTCGTATACGCTCGGCACCTTGGTCATAGCGCTGGAATCGATGATCATCGCCGAACAGCAAGGCAAATCTGGCGGCCGCCTTCAATCCCGCAAAAACAGCAGCGCTGGTAAAGGTGTATATGCCGCGCCGCTCTTCCCAAAGGTCGTAGCTGGGCATCGGCAGATCCCATTCTGGATGCATGTAATCCAGCAAAAAGCGGGCGGCAGGCCTGATCAGGGTAGGATAAAGAGCCTGACAATCTTCCAGTTGTTTGCCGCTCTTGTATTGCTCCCACAAGGCGTACAGCACCAGAGCTGTCTCGTCTTCCTGGATCGGCAGCTGAATCTCGTCATCCACGATGTATGGATGCCAGCTCGAACCAACGGAACCGTCAGGATTGTACTTGTGCTGCAGGTACCCTTCGTCTGTCAAAGCCTCTGCACAAAAGCGAAAAAAGGGGGCTACCACCCCTGTATAGCCAGCCTTTGCCATGGCGCAGGCGATCAAAGCGCCGTCACGCGGCCACATGTAGCTGTAATGATCGCGATTATACTGGAGAATGTCAGAGTCGTTGGCTGCCAGTATCGCGCCATGCTGATCGATCTGCGTGCGAACAATCAATAAGCTGGTTTTGTACAGATCAATCACTTCAGCAGGCAGATCGGCAAAATCACGCTCTTCTTTGTTGACCCATCGCTGCCAGTACACGGATACTCTCGACAAAAGGCGCTCCGGATCACTTTCCAGCACGTATTGATTCCTTTTTTTTACATCAGAATAGGAGTCTCCAATGCACATCCAGTAGGTCATGACTTGTTTCTCATCCGGCCCTAGCATCATGCGCAAGGCAATGGTACTGTCGACAGAGCCTTGTGCAATCGGATTGCCGGCGAGCAAGCCGTCTTCTGCATCACGCCAGGTTCCCTCGGCGTAATGGAAGCGTTTGATTCCTACGCTGTATTGGTCAATTCCACCGATATTCGTTTTGCCGTTCACTAGGATGTACACGTTTCGCTTATAGTGATAAATGGTGCGAAGCAGAGGATCGTACACAGCCGTATCCCCTACTTCGCTCTCATTCAGGCTGAAATCATGGTTAAAAAACAAACGGACTTCTCTTGCTTCGCTGGAACGATTGTGGACGCGTACCTTCTTCAAATAGATCGGGTCTCGTTGGTGCACGCCATCCGATAGGTGCAGCGAAATTTGCATGGATTCATGCTCGCAATGTACATCCGTGACCAGCGATTCCTTTTCGTAGCCGAGCTTTCGTTGCCATCCGTCTTCATCCAGCCAGGAAAACTGACCCGAAACCCAGATTCCCATCTTGCTGAAATGACCGCCTACATGATTGAGCTGTCCCACATAGGGATAATAGAGATCACGCATGTGCAGTCTGTCGTCAAAATTGATCAGCAATTTTCCATTGCCGACGACGAGCGGTCTTGGCATACTACACCTCCTGATCGATATAAAGAACGTGGCAATACCCTTGCTACTGGTATTCGGCAATCCGTCGGGCATAGGAGGAAGCGAGTGTTGCAGCCGTCTCCGCCGTCGCCCCTTGAGAAATCACTTTGAAGTGGGAATCTTCATTATCAGGCAGAATCAATACCCAGCCGTTTGCATCGTATACCTTGATGCCATCCACTAGCTCCAGCAGCTTTCCTTTACTTTCTTCCAGCACTTTCCGCATGACTCGACCTTTTTGCGACCACGGGCAAAACACAATCTGCTTTTCCATGTAGCAGGCCGGAATATTTTCAAGCAAGCTTCCAAGAGGCTTCTCCTCCCGTGCGAGATACGAAAGAATTTGCATCAGGCTGTATACAGCATCAAATAACGGATGGAAGGGTTCCCCGACAGAAACCTCCATCATGGAGCGCGGCGAAACCTTTGTGCGCACGACCTCTATTTGCAGCAGCTGAGCCAAATGTTCCAGCTCTATCGGTGCACTGACAGGCAGACCGATACGCTTGTGCAGAGGACTGCATGCCAGTATTTGAATAGCCAGGAGCTGTTCCGTGGATAGAGGGATTCCCTGCTCTGTGTACAGAGAAAGATGTTCTCCGTCACGATCCAAGCACACGCCCAGATCGGCTCCTTGTCTGCAAACACCTTCTTGGATCGAACCGTAAATCGCAACCACACCAAGGGTATGAAACAGTGGAGTGAGAAAGGTGGGATAGAAGCGTGGCTCACAATCTATTAGCAATCGGAATCGCTTGCGTTGGATACTCACCAGATCAAGCCGGTCGACAAGTCCACGCATATACGCATCCTGCACCTGATGCTCGATGTGCAATTGTCCAAGCTGATGAAGACTGCGTACGTACGTTTCTTGCCAATACGCATTCTCGATCTTGCGCTCCGCGTCACGCGTGATCGGCAACCCACTCTGATCGACAAATTGAAGAATCATTTGTTTCTCATCAAGCGGATCTGTCATCTGCAAGTGGATGCCTCCTTGGCACCCCAGGCTGCGTATCCCGTAACGAAGCAGTGGTACATTTCCCACGCCAAGATCAACCGTGTCGATCCCTGATGAACAAAGACTGGTCATCAAACTGTGCTTGAGCAACTGGGCAAAGGGATGCGGGCATGCTGACAGGGCGATACGACTGCCAAATGGCAGGCCATAAGCATATGCTGCCGCCAAACGCGTCACGAATTCGGGCGTGATCTCCACGTTGCCGATCCCTTTAATGCCAGATGTGCCAAACAGATTTTTACTTTGCTTTGTACCGTAGATCAAGGATGTCGTGACAGTAGCACTTTCGCCGATTTCCTTATCCGGCCAAATTTTCACGCCTGCCTTGATTGAAGATTTCGAACCGATCTGACAACGGTCTCCAATCACGGCTCCTTCACCCAGAATCACGGAATCGCCGATCTGGATATTACGTCCGAGCGTGGTACCCGTAATCTCTGTTTTTTTGCCAACCACTGTATTTTCCCACAGCACCGCTCGCGTCAGCTTCGATCCGGAAGCGACGACGGAGTGGTTTCCGATAATGCTGTACGGGCCTACTGACACCCCTGCCTGCAAATGCACCTGCTCACCGATGTACACAGGACCTTCCAATCGTACGGAGGAATCAATCTTCACCTGATACTCCAGAAAGATGCGCGGAGCAATCTCCTGCGCTTTGATTTCCACTTGGACAAGCCCGTCCAGGAGGTCAAATTGCGCTTGCCGGTATACCTCCAAAGAGCCGATGTCTGACCAGTACCCAGTGGCAGCATAGCCAAAGAGCGGTTTTTGTTCTTGTAAGAAAAATGGAAACACTTCTTTGCTGAAATCCACTTCCTTGTCATTCTCTATATAAGCAAGCACCTCAGGTTCACACACATACATCCCGGTATTCACGGTATCGCTAAACACTTCTGCCCAGCTCGGCTTTTCCAAAAACCGGACAATCCGACCACTCTCATCCGTCATCACCACCCCGAATTCGAGGGGTGTCTCCACCTGGGTCAAAATCAAGGTGGCAAGTGCCTGCTTCTCTTCGTGAAAACGGATGGCTTGTGTCAAATCGAAGTCAGTCAAGGTGTCTCCGCTGATGACGATAAACCGTTCATCCAAGAAATCGGCGCAATTTTTCACACTTCCTGCTGTACCTAGAGGCGTTGTCTCTTCAAAATAAGTGAGGGAAACCCCATACTGTGAGCCATCACCAAAAGCGTTGCGAATCACGTCAGGAAGAAATTGAAGCGTGACCGCAATATCTTTGATGCCATGTCGTTTCAACAGCTCGATCGTGTACTCCATGCAAGGCCGATTCAACAACGGGACCATCGGCTTTGGTGTATGAGACGTTAAGGGACGCAGACGTGTACCTTTGCCGCCAGCCATGATTACTGCCTTCATCCTCAAGCTCCTCCTTCATACTGGCAATCTTCCATCGGGTCTGTCACGGAACTTTCGATGACACAAGATCAACTTCCTCATCAGGTCTTACTGCAGGGAGAAGCATACGATACTGCTCAACCGTTTTTTGGGCCAAATGTGTCCATGCATATCGGCTTTGCACCTCAGATTGCGCGACCTTGGACATGAAAATCCTATCTTCAGGATGGTTCAACAGCCAGCGCAACTGATTGACAAGCGAATCCACATCACCTGCGTACATCGTGACCCCGTTCTCCTGATGGCGGACAATCTCGCGAAGACCTCCTGTATCTGCTGCCAATAATGGCGTGCCAAACGACATCGCCTCCAATGCGACGATTCCGAATGGCTCATACAAGCTGGGGAATACGGCTACGTCTGCCAAACGAAACAACACATTTCTACGTTCATCCTCTACAAATCCCAAGAAACGTACTTCACTAGCAATGCCATACCGGTGTGCCAAATCTTGCAGTTCTTCACGCATCGGACCTTTTCCGGCGATGACGAGCGTCAGATCCGGATGCTCGTGCCGCAAGCGTGAGACTGCATGAAGCAGGAGATGAACGCCTTTCTCTTTGACAAGTCTACCAACGAAAAACAGCATGGGTCCCTGCCCCAGACCTAGCTCCCGTCGAACCTCCTCCATATGCCGACTCATTTCTTCACTCAGGTCAGGGGGTGATTCTACACCGTTGTAAATCAGGCACATCTTTTCTTCAGCCATTCCAAACAAGCGTTTCACTTCTTCCATCATGTACTGGCTGCAAACAAAGATGCGGTCAGATACCTTGCACAGCTCCCTTTCACAATCGTGGATTCGCTGCTGTAGTGGCGAATGAATTCCCTGATGACGGCCATGTTCCAAAGCATGAATCGTGGAAATCAAGGGAAGGTTCCAGCGGTGTTTCATTTCCACGGCTGCCCAACCAACCAGCCAGTCATGGGCATGAATCAGATCAGGATAAAAGCCTTCTCTCCTCATCTGTTCGACCGTGTCTACGATCGCCAAATTCAGCTGAAATACCCACTGCAGGAAATCCTCTTGCTCTGCCGTAGAGAAGGTGTTGACACGATGGACATGGATGCCCTCCAACCATTCACTCCCTGCTACCCTGTCAGCAGAGCCAGTCAGGACATGCACCTCCACACCCAAGCGAACCAGATGGATGGCCAAATCGTAGACCGCCCGTCCCAGTCCGCCAACCACATACGGAGGGAATTCCCAGCTGAGCATCAGGATTCGGGGCTGCGTTCCGTGCGCCTGGCTGACCGCAACCATTTGCTGCGATACGTTCACTTTATGCATGGAAGCAGGCAAATAATACCTTTCCCTCACATCAGGAAAAAGCGGATAAGCCATTTCCATGCT
Organism: Brevibacillus invocatus; assembly: GCF_003710915.1. Lineage (GTDB taxonomy): Bacteria > Bacillota > Bacilli > Brevibacillales > Brevibacillaceae > Brevibacillus > Brevibacillus invocatus. Next base: position 104,148 of record NZ_RHHR01000026.1, read on the forward strand.
TTGGATTTTCACCGGTTCATACTGGTCGCTTCGAACCATCTCGATCAGTTCAAAAAAACGTGTCAGATGATCATGAACGCGACGTACCGCGTACTCCACGACAGTCTGCCCATCCATGATGAATGACCAGTCACTGCTCTGCGCAAGCATCAGTTCCCGTGCAGCCTGACGCAAACAGCGGACCCCGAATTCGGCCTTCTCTCCATGATCCTGCTGCCTGTGAACCTGTATCACAGCCTCAACCATTTCCCGCTCTGCCTGATGCAGGTGGCGATACAGCCAATCGTTTCGTTCATTCAGCCAGACCTCGCCATAGCCATTGCGTCCCCAGGAGGACATCGGCAGTCGTGCGCGATCATTTTCAGGATAACGCTCAAGATAGGCGGCGGGAGTGATCAGGCGAACCTCATCGGAAGCCATCGCGGTTTTGCGAAGCAGATGATCGAGAAATTGTGGGCCTTCATACCACCAGTGGCCAAACAGCTCAGCATCATAGGTGGCGACCACCAGCGGCTCCCGGTCCATCCAGACTGCTGTTTCCCGCACCTGACGCTCGCGATGCTCGAGAAAGTGCTGTGCATGAGCTTCTGCTTTCTCACGAGCCAGTTGGGGATCATACCAATCCTTTTCTACATTCTTGCCCGTAATCCGATGGTATTTGAGTCCCGTATGTACGCGAATCCCCGCCGGATGGATATAGGGCTCAATGTACGTCATCTCCCGATCAAATCCGATATCGCGATAGTATTCACGGTAATCAAAATCGCCCGGGTAACCGTCATAGGAACTCCATACCTGTCGGGAGGCGACCTCGTCACGCGCAAAGGCAGCGACATCATAAGGAGTCAAGAGCGGAGCGTACAAGCCACGTCGCGGATGGGGAGTCGCGTGCTGGATCGTGTGACTGTCCACGAAGAAATAACGGATGCCTGCTTCTTTCAACAACCGATCCAAGCCTAGCGTATACCCGCACTCCGGTAGCCAGATTCCGGTAGGGCGTTTGCCCAGGATGCGTGTGTGCGTCTCGATCCCTGTCAGAAGCTGTGCACGGATCGCCTCTTCCGTCTCCACATACGGAAGAAAAGCGTGGGTTGCCGCGCAAGTAATCACCTCGACGCATCCGCTATCCTGAAGCTTTTTCAAAGCAGGTATCAATGAATACTGGTGCTTGGTGCAGTACGTGACGATCTCTCGAAAGCGTTCGAGATACATTTTGGCGAGGCGATGCTCTTTTGGATGCTCGACTGACCGCCTAACCTCACGTCCCGCCAGCTCCACCGTTTTTCGCAGATGAATACGGAATCGAGACTGGACCAATTCATCTTCAAGCATGGACAACAAGGTTGGCGATACCGCCACAGTCAGGCGAAAATCAATTCGATCCTCCAGCAGCTTTTCGCAAACCAGCAGAATAGGCAGATACGATTCCAGCATCGCTTCATAGATCCAACGCTCCTCTAAACAATCGTCCCTGTCCCCGTGACGCACATAGGGTAGATGGGCATGCAGCACAAGGGCGAGATATCCGTGATGCACCGACAGCACCTCACTTATGGAGTGGATTTGGTATATAGGGAATAGGAAGAAAAGTTCTCGAACCAAGACGGAACAGATGTCTGTGTCACAGGTTCTATCAGTGGCTCTCCCCAGACAGCCCTTGTATTTCGCGGTGTGACCACCGATTCAGAACGTAATATGGGACAAAAACGATTTTGATCAAAGAGTCCAAAATCAACGATATACGTTCGATCAGGTTGAAGATCGTTCACGTACCATCCGTTTGCCTCTTCTTGAATTTGGAAATCTCTATGCCAATGTGCGTTATGACCATCAAACAAACGGTCGGTCACATCATAAATCCGAATTCCTTTTTGGATTTGACGATAATCGCTTTGCAGATAAGAAGCGACCATTCTCATGCGCGGCCAGGTGATTTCCCAATAGACGAAAAGTACAGTAGGCCCTTGTGCCATTGCCTTGATGATATCCCGACCGTAATAACTGGCTAAGCGCCAGCCTTGGTTGTCATCTGGTTCGGCTTTTTGGGGCAGCTGGTGGTTCGGCTGGTGGCTTTCTTGTTCAGATTTGGACTTCCCTTTTTGCAACCGGTACTTGACCTGACCGATCGTCAAACCACATTCTTCGGCAATTTGGGAAATCGTCATCGATTGGGATTTAAGCTGTAGAATTTTTTCTAGCACAGGTGAGCGCTCCTTTCCTTTCTGTGAAAAACGTCCCCTCTCAACGAGAGATCCACACTTTTCGGAGTTTTTCCTATGAAGAGATGTAACAACTTGCAGTCAAACCAGACGGATTCGACTGTTTTTGTGATCATCAGCCAACACTGTCATCATAGCCAATGCAAGGTAGAAAAACTGTCGAACGCTGGTTGAGGTTCCCTTCTTCTTTTGTCGATAAAGAATGATGTTTTCGTCATGTCCGAGCAAAAGTTGAGTTGCTATGCGCAGCAAACGCTTTCACACGTCGAATTTTCGTTCATTTTTTGCGCGAAACTCCTTTCTTCATAAGCAGAAATAGAACACATACCCCTTTCGCTTATGCCGACGGATGTTGATGTATGTATACTCGCGATCAGGAAAAAGAAAAAAAGCCGACGCCAAAAGGCATCGACTCTTACCGTAGTGTTCTGTACCATTTCGAAGCTAACTAATTAACCCGTTTTCCTTTCTCCTGCCAAAACGGTTGGCGAAGCTCCACCTTGCGAATTTTGCCTGAGGCGGTCTTTGGCAATTCGTCGACAATCTGAAAGCCCTTGGGACATTTAAAGGCAGCCATTCGCTCTCGGCAAAAATGGTTCAATGCTTCCTCGTCGATCTGCATGCCAGGACGAGGAACGATGATCGCGTATGGCACCTCACCCCATTTTTCATGCGGAACGGAAACGACTGCGGCTTCCAATACAGCAGGATGCTCATAAAGCAAGCCTTCCACTTCGATCGATGAGATATTTTCACCGCCGCTGATGATAATGTCTTTCTTACGATCTACGATGTCGATATATCCTTCAGCATCGACCGTTGCCATATCACCCGTCCGGTACCAGCCATCCATAATAGCGGCTGCAGTGGCTTCCGGCTGCTTCCAGTAGCCCTCCATCACCATATTGCCGCGAGCGATCACCTCGCCAATGCTTTTTCCGTCCCGCGGCACGTCGCTATTTTCGTCGTCCACGACTCGAATTTCTACATTCAGCATCGGGATTCCCGCCTTGGCTTTCCGGCGAAAACGAGTTTCCTCCTCTTCATTTCTCAGATGATGCTTGATGGGTGATACCGTGATCAGTGGTGCGCATTCCGTCATCCCGTATACCTGTATAAATTCCCAGCCCAGCTGCTGTTCCACGGTTCGGACAAACGCTGTAGGCGGTGCTGACCCAGCGATGACGACTCGGATCGAGCTGTCCACCTTGTCACTATGAAAAAGAGGCTCATTTATCAGCATATTCAGTACCGTAGGGGCCATACATGCGACTGTGATCCCTTCGTTTTGGATCAAGGAGTGAATGAGTGGCGGATCGATCTTTCGTAGCATGACGTGCCTGGCACCTACTGCTGTAAAGGAGAATGGGGTTCCCCAGCCATTGACGTGAAACATCGGTAAGGTATGTAAGAGGACATCGTGATCCGAAGCGCGGAGATGGAACATCGTATTTTGCATGTTGAAGTAAAGGGTGCGGTGGGAGTGCATGACGCCTTTGGGTTTGCCAGTCGTGCCGCTGGTGTAGAGGATGGTTGCCAAATCCGTCTCCTCGATCTCGACGACCAACGGATCACAGCTTTCTTGTGCCAGAAGGGAATGAAATGTTGCCCATCCGCCATGCGGTTCTGAGGAGACGTCCAGTGCGATCATGATACGCTTGGATACGGTCGGAAGCTCATCGACAATCGGCTGTACCAATGGAATTAATTCCTCGTCCACGAAAAACAGCTTCGCCTCAGCATGATCGACGATGTATTGATAATCATGCGGCAACAGTCGTGTATTGAGGGGGACAACCACCGCTCCCAGCTGGAAGCAGGCATAGAATAGCTGCAGCATGGCTGCCGTATTGGGCGAGAGGACGGCTACCCGATCTCCTTTTTCAATTCCCAGCCGCTGCATGGCTCGAGCCAGCTGATGCACTTCACTCTGAAATTCCCTGTAGGTCCAACGCCGTTCGTTTTCCAAAACAGCCTCCACATCCGGATAGAGCAAGACTGCACGGCGCAAGGTATCGTCGATTCGCAAGGCTACATGCATAGGTTCCATCTCCTTCTATTGGTGCTTTATCCATAGACTAGCAATTCAGGAGTTTGGCGTCAATTTTGTTATCGGAAAATACTGAAAAAATTCACAATTCCACAACTAAGTCCAAGAATAGACGAAAACCCGCCTCAAACCTGCTGGCGGGTCAACGTCGTTTGGTTATTCTGCCTGAACCTCCGACTTTCGTCTTTGGAGGAGATTTTTTCGATGGTGAGAAAATGGATGAGCTTTTGCTCGACGAGGATTCCTTGGACGATGAAGAATTGCGGATGATTTTTCCTGAGCTTTTGGTCGTTGAATCCGACTGTTTGTCAAACAAGCTGCCTCCGGATCCTACCGTTGCGGTTTGATCGGGTTTTTGGCTGCTCCGTTTAATGATGCTCCCCGTACCTTCCTTGGTGACAGGCGGGCTTGCTTTGTCCGGCGTACTGTACGTTCCGCCTGGCTTGTTCACTTCCTTGCTGGAATATCCGCGATAGCTGCCTCCACTGCTGCTCATCCCATCGAGGACATCCTCCAGGACGGAGGCGACAAAGTACGCTTTCAGAAAGGAAGACTCGTAGTTTTTCTCAACGAATTCCTTCGTATCTTTCTGCACGATGGTATCCGCCGGATTTTGCGGGTCCTGCTGCAGATGATACCAGGCATCTGTATAGACGAGGAACATGCGCTCGGTATTTTCCGCAGACATTTCCTCCGGCTCTTCAATAGCGACCAGCTCTTCGGCAACCTCTGGCACGGTCTTATTGACAGCCCGATATACGCGTGAGGATTGCCCTCCATCTACGGAACTGACGGATTCCAAGGCATACGTGTCACTGATATCCGGCGCTGCATGGCCGCCACCGCCAGCCATAGCCATCAGGAAGATGGCAGGTATCAAAAAGAGCTTGATCAATTTTACCCATTCACGGGGCATATGCCTCTCCTCCTAGCTACCGCGTAACACCTGCACATCAGCCGGAAGTACCGTCTCTCCCTCGTAGAGCATGAATCTACCATCCTGCCATTCAATCCGCAACAGCTGGCGCTGGTCAGACTGGAATTGCCAAATATACTGCTCTCCAGATGCTGAAAAAGGAGCTTTTCCGACCACGCTGATCCGTCCGGAATACTGCTCCTCCAGATGGTACGTCACATCATCCATCTCGATGGTGGTCGGCACCTCATCCACCGAATCCAGTCGTCCATCGATCACATGATAGAGGTGAAACACCGTGCGCTCACGATCTTCGATGTAGAGATAGCGAATATCATTGCCGTCCTGCAGCGTCAGCATGGTTGCATGGCGGCTCGCATTGCTGGCTTTGCCCGTCACCTGATACGTGACCATCGACACTTCTACCACGTCACCTGCCCCTACGGTCAGGATGCTTTTCTCCGGCTCCGGCGGTTCGTGCTTGGAAAACAAGTTCGTTATTCGCTTAAACAGGCTCATTGCATACTCCCTCCTGCTGCGCTTACAGGCACGCCGCGATGATCATGGCTCCAACGATATGAAAGGAACCTGCCAAAATCGCATGCGTAACCTTTCCTTGCTGTGTGCCTTCTTCCAGATTGAGTCCTCCGATCATGCGGAACACCAATTCCACGATTCTTTCCAGAATGAATAAAATCACAAATGAGATCACGGAAACGAACAATGCCGTCCACAAGTCTTGAGAATGAGCGATAGACTGGGACAAAATGTAGCCTTGTGCAAACAGCTTCATGACGAATCGAGCCGTCACAGCCATGTTTCCGTTTTTCATTTCCGTCATATCCTTGTACTTGGTAAACAAGGAGTCAATCCACATCAATACGAATAATAAAAGGCCTCCAGCACCGGTCCATACCAGCATGGCGAGAACTTCGATCCAATCCAAGCACATCACCCCGTACGATTCAAATGATTAGAGAGTTAGCCTTGCACTTGCACACACCACAAGGCCGAAAAAAAGGGGGACCGCCAAATGCGGTTTACCCCTCGTATTTTTTCATCAATGCCGCAAGCTCGTCTTCAACCTGTTGATCCTTGCTCAGCTTGGCGATTTCTTCGTCCAGATTGGTTTCTTTCTTGTAAAGCTCTCCGCTCGCTTCGGCTTCCGCCTCCATTTGCAGGGCTTTTTCTTCCATCCGCTTCAGACCGGACATCGCGGAGCTGGAACCGAGGCCGGACATCGCTTGATTGATGGTCTTTTGTGCTTTCGCTGCATTTACGCGTGCGACCAGCGTCTCGCGTTTGTTCTTCAACTCGGTGATCTGCTTTTTCATCTCAGCGAGTTGATCACGCAGGTTGTCGGCAGCCAGTTTGTTTTTATCGTAACCGGCCTTGTACTCCGCCACTTTTTGCTCAGCAGCTTTTTTCTCTTCCAATGCTCTGCGAGCCAGGTCGATATTTTTCGCTTGTGCAGCCACATGTGCCTGCTCTTCACGTTTTTTCGCCAACGCTTCCTGTTCTTCATACAGCACCTTGAATTTCTTTTCCAGTGCGATTTGGGCAGCTACCGCTTTTTCTGCTTCCTCCAGATCATCCTGCATGTCACGCAGGTATTGATCCGTCAGTTTGATGGGATCTTCTGCTTTTTCGATCAGCGCATTCAGGTTGGACATGGTCAAATCACGAAGTCTTTTAAAAATGGACATGGATTTTTCCTCCTTAGATACCTTTGTGAAAGGGCGAAAATTGGCTTCCCTCTTGTTACTATGTATCTACGTGAAAGGGAGAAAGAAGTTTCGATATCGTGATGGAGTTTTTTAGGGGAGAATTCCCAGCTCGCCTGTCTCCTTGCTTTGGAGCATGAGGCGCCCCTCCGTCGGGGTTCCATCTGCAAGCATCAGCTTCATTTTCCCTGTCTTGCCTTTTTCAATCAGTCCTCTTACCTGGGCATCTGTCAGCATCCGCCCATAGCTCTCCTTCCAGATGACGAAGCGGCAGCCTACATTGTAATTGGAACATCCGTAGCCTTTTCGCCCCATGAAGATCGAACCGCCGCATCCGGGTCGCGGGCATTGGGCAATGATGCTAGAAGCTGCGGAAGAGGTGGAAGTGACTGCTTTCGCTCGACTCCGTGTTGCACCAGCTTCTCTCGTCGTTTTGCGCGTTTTGGCTGCTGCTGATCTGCCTGTCGCTTTTCCACTTGCTCTTTTGCCCGGAGCCCCCTTGCCATCCGCACTTTCGAATGAGGTCTTGTCTGCACGCGCCTGTACACGAACCTTGTCTACGATCATGGTTGCAAATTTCTTCACGTTTTCCATGAAACGCTCGTCAGAAGCAGCTCCCCTGGAGATTTCATTCAGGCGGCGCTCCCAGTGACCTGTCATTTCAGGCGAGGTTAGCAGCTCGACCCCTGCTCCCCGAATCAGTTCGATCACGGTTCGTCCTTTTTGCGTCAAGAGGATTTTCTTCCCCTGCATTTCCACGTAACCGACTTTCTTCAGTCGCTCGATGGTGGCTGCCCGGGTCGCGGGTGTACCCAGACCGGATTCCTTCATCGCGTCGCGCAGCTCCTCGTCCTCGATCTGCTTGCCCGCACTTTCCATCGCCTTGAGCAGAGTGCCCTCGGTATAGTGCTTGGGCGGCTGCGTCTCCTTCTCTTTTACCTGAGCGTTCTGACAATGGACGGCTGCATCGGCAAGCAGGGAAAAAGGTTCGTTGACTTCGATTTCCTCTTGCTCTTCTTCATTCTTGTTCTGATTCTTGTGGCCTCTGGGCTTTTCCTTCTTCTGGTCTGCATAGATGACCTTCCAGCCAATGCTGCGCAGCTCTTTGACGGTTGTCTTGAACCTTTCCTTTTCCACTTCTGTCATAACCGAATGAATCTTGTATTCGGCCGCCGGGTAAAATTGGGAAAGGAAGCGGCGTACAATCAGATCGTAGAGCTTTTGTTCATCCGAAGATAGGCCCTTCGCGGTGCGATTGGTTGGCAGGATCGCATGATGATCTTCGACCTTTGCCGGATTGCAAACGAAGCGGTTTCCCTTGTGTACGAGACTGCGGTTTGCTCCCTTCACCCACTCGTCGTAGGACGTGCCTTGCAAAGCGTTCAGCGTTTTGTGCATCTCCGGAATGTTCTGCTCGGTCACGTAGTTGGAATTCGTACGCGGATAGGAAATCACCTTGTGCTTTTCATAAAGCGCCTGCGCGAGATCGAGTGTCTTTTTGGCTGAAAAACCGTACCTGCTGTTGGCTTCGCGCTGCAGCAAGGTCAGATCGTAGAGCTTAAAAGGATACTCTTTGGTGTCCTTCACTTCATAGGAGGCAATGCGCGCCGGCTTGCCTTTCACTTTTCGTGCCAGCTGCTCGGCTTTCGCAGGATCGGTCATGCGCTCGCCTTGCCAGATTCCCTTGTAGCTGATTTCATTCTGCGTAAAGTGACCTTCCACTTCAAAATACTTCAAAGAGGAAAAAGCTTCGATCTGTTTTTGCCGGTCGTAGATCAGAGCGAGTACGGGGGTCTGTACTCTGCCTACTGAGATCAGGACATTGTGCTTGGTGGTAAAGGCGCGCGAACCGTTCATCCCGATCAGCCAATCGGCTTCGCTGCGGGCTCTGGCTGCTTTTGTCAGATTTTCATATTCGGATCCGTCCTTGAGTTCGGAAAAGCCCTTGCGGATCGTTTCCGGCGTCAGGTCTGATATCCAGAGCCTTTTCACAGGCTGTCTCAGCTTGAGATGTCGCTGGATCAGCGAAAAGATATGCTGCCCCTCCCGCCCGGCATCGCATGAATTGATCAGAAGATTGCTTCGCTTCGCCAAATCTGCAATGACCTTCAGCTGATCCCTGGTTTTGCGGTTGGGTACCAGCTTAAATGTATTCGGGATAATCGGGAGATCATGGATGTTCCACTTCTTGTATTTCACATCATAGGCGTCCGGTTCTGCCAATTCGACCAAGTGACCGATCGCCCAGGTAATGATGTATCGCTCGCCTTCAAGGTATGTACGGTGATTTTTGGCTTTGGGCTCTATTGCGGCCGCTATATTTCGTCCCATGTCAGGTTTTTCCGCAATAATGAGTGTTTTCAAAACGGGTTCTCTCCTTACTAAGCTTCTGGCTGATTCCGACTACACTCTCCCAGCAAATTGAGCAAAAAAACTCTAGCGAACGATACGCTAGAGTCCTGGATGCTTTCATCATACAAATAGTATACCTCAATGCATAGCTCGAAGGTAGTCCAATCCTGGGAAGCTGCTTTCTAAAACACGACGTGCAAGACAACGTCTCCTGCCATATGGGCAACCATAGCGTATTCCAACCCTCTTTTCCAAAAGAGAGTACCGTACACCACTCCTCCGATGCCATTCAGCAGGATACCACGAAGGATCAGTACTGGCGTTAATTCACCAAAAATTTGAATAGTGGCAGGCAAGTGCAGCAAGCCAAAGACGATGGCCGCAAGCACGATCCCACACACATATACCCAAGTAGGTATAGCGCTAAAACGACTTCTCGTGATTTTCGCCAAAAGCCAGACCGTCATACTCATGACACCAAGCCGAAGCATCAGCTCTTCCACGATTCCTCCATACGGTACCGTCAACAGCCCATACCAGCGAGGAACCTGCTGTTCGAGATTCACCAATCCTGGAATCGAGGGAGAAAATACATAACGGTCCAGCACCGTGATCAGCAAAGCGACCAAAATCCCCATACCCAATGACCAGTAAAAGGATTGCTTGTCCCAGACTGCTCCTTTTCTGCCTTCTACATACCCGCGAAGGATCGGGAGCGGCAATTGAACCGCTTCAGCCAGCCGGGAACCCAATAGTGAAAGCACAAAAACCATGACGCTGGTCTGAAAGATGGATAATGCCAATAGCACCGCCATCGGAATGCCGGGTACGGTAGGCATGGTGACGATTTTTAGTTGATAAGGAAGAAGGATCAGACTGGCGAGTATGGCTATGACAGCTGCCCATGATGCAAGTTTTAGATGTTTTCTCCACGTATTGCTCATTCGTTTCGTTCAGTCCCCCTCTTTTATCGGACGAGATCGATGTTTTTTCACGCTCTAGTCTAAAAGCGTTTCAGCCCTCGAGTGTAAGATAAAAATACATTTGGATAAGATGGCTGGTCAGGCTGACGACTTCTTCTTCCTCTTCTGTATGCCTCAAGTTGTCGAGAATCCCCTCCCAAAAGCTGACTGACAGTGGCCTGGCGAGCTTGGGATTCATCCTCTCGATACTTTTCTTGCCGTTGAAGAGGGCAATATTGCGCGACATGTCCTCGCTGAGCACTTGAATAATCGCTTGCTTGACATGCTCGTATTTCGTCCCCTTGCTCCCGTCCATGAGCATGAGCCATTCCACGCGATCCTGAAGCATCAGACGAGGTAGCTCGACTATCAGCTGACGTTCCACCTGCTCAAGTGGCATGCGCGAATCCACATTCATCTCAAACAATTTCGTGATCCGGTGGTACGCTGCATCTACAAGCTTTTCAAAAAGCTGCTCCTTATTCTCCACGTACCGATAAATATTTGGCGCCGTTATCCCGACTTCTTGCGCAATCCTCCGCATCGTCGTAGCTTCAAATCCATGTAATGCAAATTCTCGTCTCGCTACGGCAAAAATCGTCTCCTCGATCTCTTTTTTTATATATTGCATGCCTCGCTCTCAGCTTTGCACCAAACGAAAATGCTCAACTACAATCATGGTGTCGTCTGTCAATTCATGACCGTCTTTTTTTAGGTCAGACTCCCAAGCAAAGACATGATCTGCATGAAACTCTGCATAGCTGCTGCAATTTTCCCCAATGACGGTTCGCTCGTCGATCTGGCCAAATGGCAGCTCGTATTTATCGATGATTTCAATCGTGCACATGTACGCCCCTTTTTTACTGTATACCTCCACCAGCTCTCCTACCTCTGTGATTTCATCTGGATCGGCATCATACCAGCATTTCGGTGTACATGTTGCGGTTTTCGTACCCGCTATGATTTGCTCGACCAGGCGTTCATCATTTTCATCCCGTCCCCAAAATGTGGTTCGCTTCATGATCATTCACTCGCTTTCCGTATAGGTGTATATGGGCTTCGACGGCGTTCCTGATCGATCGATCCGTCAGCATCCTGCGAAAAAAAGGGATTCACGACTCCGGTATCTTCCTCGTCGAAACGAATCATTCCACCTTTTGGTGATACAAAGAAATGCCGTTCGATCGTTTATGTACAGCCGCAATAGCAAGTCCTGGTAGCTGATTCTTCTGCATCTCTTCCTGAATGACTTTTTCGAGCTCTTGTGTATGAAGCATCCCCTTTCCCCGCGTCCAATCATGAACGAATGTTCATTTTTAACCAAAAAAATGCTTAGAAAAATCATCTTTTACAGATTTTTCTAAGCTGAACGTTATTTTACGTGGAGCTGGGAAATTTGTAAAGACTCGTCTTGTCAAGAAACACATGCACCTTCGCTACCACTCTTTCGGCTTGAGCGGGACTTGTTTGCTAATAATCAGTGAGTCTTCGGGTGTATCGAACAAGGTTACACAATCTACGACATCTGCATCACCGATCAATACAAAGGACGATTGTGTGACACCCGTGATTTCGATCTCATCAACCTTCATGCACTTGTTGTTAATTTTGATTTCCAATACGTGACCTCCTTATTGTCTTGCTGTAAAAAATCATGGATGATCCACTCTATGCTTGCGTCGTTAAAAGCGGTCATAAAAACAGATATGAACACCCACTTGTTTCTCACATACAATACAAAAGGATTTCCTTGGCGAAAGGTGTGGATGAGATGCCAGCTATTGTGGGAGTCCTGAATGTCAATAGTATGACTGGCGTCTTTAACGTCGGCGATGTGCGAAACGTCACGCCAGTCAGCTACCTCCAGACGTTTACCGGTGGGGGATCTTTCAACTCGGGCAAGAACCTGTATTTTCATATCCCCAAAACCGTCATCTACGTAAATGATACCTCTGATGCACAGATACCGATATTTGTGGAAGAAATCGTTGAGGCCTCGATCAAAGGACGGGAGCGTTCATGAATTTTTTTGTTCAACAGCATATTGTCATTCATCAGTTAAAAATCGAGAGTCTGACCAATTCGTCCATTTGTCAGATCGGCAGTTCAGGAATGATCAAACCAATCACACAGCTTTTTAATACCGGAGGCTTTACAGGGCCCGCGCCTCAAACCGAATTACAACCAGAAAGGACCCCACCGGAAGATTTTGTCCCACGCGTTCCTCTGGTTACGCCTTCCTAGCAGTCTAGACTGCTGTCAGTTCGGAAAAGAAGGATGATCGTCATGTACTTGGATCAAGAAATCATGCAGTATTTTCAACAGATGAGCGATTATCTGCATGCTCAAAACAAACAGATGGAGAGCATGAAAAAGCTGATTGAGCAGCTGAATCAGGAAATGAGTGAGTGGAAAGAAAAGCAAGTCCCTACCGTAATCAAAAATGAATATAAATTTGATTTGTTAAAAGTGGAGAAGCTCGAAGGCACCATGAATATTGGACTGAATCCCAAAGGTAATGATGCTGCTATCGGCGAAATTTCTGTGCCTACTCCTCCCTCGAACGGTGCGACTGATCCGGCTGGCTCGCCATCTTTCAAACGCGTACAGAGTGAAATTTACCGTTATCTGGAGCGGGACGCCTATCAGGTCTTGAAGCGGATCGAAGACGATTACGGTTATCCATTGGACCCGGCATACCGCAGCTTTATTCTGGATGACGTTAAAAAACAGATCGATCAGCGGATTCTTCATTATCTCGGCCAGCTAGATACAGATGAGCTAGAGCCGGAGCAAATAGAAGCTTGGGAACAAAAGGTCATACAAAAGGTGAAACGGGATATTGAACGGACTTGTACTACGTTTGTCACACATTTGCCGCGGGAGGTAGACAATGGAGAAGCATGAGAGGGTGAACTACAAAGTGACGAATGGTGAGGTTTGCGTTGGTGCACTTCAAATATTCAGCCTGTCTACCGCAGCTTCTCTGCTCATTGGAGATACAAAAAAAGTGTACCTCTTCACCTCATTCGAAGGGCCACCAGAAGAATTGATTGTCGGGGTCACGCTTGCGCCGGTGCGTCCCCTGGCTACGTAAGCAAAGAGAGTCCCTGCCATGAACACAAGAACATCAAAAGTAGACTCCTTGTCCATCATCTCAGTCGATACTTCTTCTGTCATCGAAATCGGCGATTCTCACAATATCGATGCGGTCTCGAATGTCATCTCTGTACAGCGCGAGCCAGCCATTTACTACGAGCATGAATTTCAATTCACGGATTATCCGTTATTCACCTTCCCCCTGCCAGAGCCTGAACAGCCTGACTCCTTCCAAACGATAACGTGCCAGGACAACGGCTTTATCCATGTGAAATGTGTGAAGACTTCTTTTCTCTCTGCTTCCTCTGTTTTGCAAATTGGCTCAAATGACTGTGTCACGATGGAAACCCGCATAAAAAACATTCGGCACTTGTTGAGAGATCCGTCTTGATCGACAGGTGCACGAGGGTGAAGGGAGGGGTGTTCTTTGCCTTCGATCATAGGCGCAGTTAATATCAACAGCAACTCTGGTACCGTTAACTTTGGGGACACCCTCAATATCTCACCGAAAAGTGCGAATAAAACCTTTTCCGGTTCTGGTGGCGGCAATACAGGAAACGTCGTCAACACCATAAATGGTGCAAGTGCGACGAACACGCTAGACCCAAGCGTCGTGGACCAGCCACTTGTTGGAAATGTGTGATGCACAGTGTTCATCTACCAGACACTGTGCTCTTTTATAGGTCGGACAAGCCCTGTGCTGCGTTCTTGCTCCCGTTTTCGGGTGAGCATCATTAGAAAACTTGGCTACGCCAAGCTTTTGGCGGAGCCTTAGTTGCACTTATACTATCTTCCGCTAATCTTTTTAGCGCTTTAGCGCACTTAAACTTTCCGATAGTATTAGAAAACTTGGCTACGCCAAGCTTTTGGCGGAGCCTTAGTTGCACTTATACTATCTTCCGCTAATCTTTTAAGCGCTTTAGCGCACTTAAACTTTCCGATAGTACAAAAAAAGAGAAGGCATCTACCTTCTCTCTACAAATTTGCGCGAAACGTCGCTTTTTTTTCTCTCATCGTCTGATCCCG
>NZ_RHHR01000027.1 GCF_003710915.1 Brevibacillus invocatus
GGTTGGAATCCGTTCTACGATTCGAGCGACCAAAGAATACAGCATAGCAACATAATTCAACTCAGTAGGAGCTCCATAGATCGACTTTTTGGAGATAACACAAAGAATCGGATCGATGTCAAGGGTGGAAAAAATCGCTCCAAATCGTTTGGGAGGTTCTAAATCGAATAATTCTTGTATATCAAACAGGCTTCCTTGTCTTATAATGGACATTGGGAGTCACCTCCAGTTCTCATAAGTTTTGGTCGTACTTAACTTATTAGAGATTTGGGGAGGTACTCCTTTTTCTATGCTTAAAAAACCTTGAGCCCGTAGGGCTCAGATTTATGAAATTGATTCAAATTGCTATTTTATTCATCTTCAAGTTTAATCATCAAAAGATGACATCCATTGTCAATGATAGGATGAGGTTAGGAGGTGCATTTCTTTGCGAGCAGATCGTTTGCTATCCATATTACTCTTGCTACAAAACCAGGGAAAGATGACAACCAAACAGCTTGCAGACAAGCTGGAGGTATCAGAGCGGACCATCCATCGGGATATGGAGGCGTTGAGTGCTGCTGGCGTGCCAATATTTGCAGAAAGGGGAACTTATGGCGGTTGGCAGCTGACAGATGGGTATCAAACGGATCTGACAGGTCTTAAGGCATCCGAAATAACATCGCTTTTGCTCGGTTCACCCTCGACCATGCTGGGGGATTTGGGCATGCGCGAGCATTTTGAAGCCGCCCTGCAAAAACTGCTGGCTGCCTCTCCTGCTGCCCTTCGCCAGGATGCCGAATACGTCCGTCAGCGCATCCATATCGACGGAGCAGGCTGGCATCAATCGAATGAGTCCATTCCCTTTTTCCCAGCGATACAGGATGCCGTCTGGCAGGAAAAACAGCTGCTCATCCAATATCGGCGCACCAACGACATCGTCGAACGGACGATTTCGCCCTTGGGATTAGTAGCCAAGCGCAGCACCTGGTATCTCGTTGCCGAGGTGGATGGCGCATGGCGCACCTACCGGATCTCCCGCTTCTTGAGCGTCCTTCCATTGGATGAGGGCTTTATTCGGCCAGCCTATTTTGATTTGGCGGGCTACTGGGAAGAATCGACTGCTCATTTTCTGGCAGCCCTCCCCCGCTATCCGGCAAAGCTCCAGATCAGGGAAGACATTCGAGACCGCTTCGCAGAGGAGCGTTTTGTCCAAATAAAAAACACCCAGTCCGCATGCAACGGCTGGGTGGTAACAGATGTGCAATTTGAAACGTTGGAATCTGCTGTCGAAATCGTACTCCGGTATGGGGCTCTCCTGAAAGCAGTGGAACCCCAAGAGCTGCGGGACCAGGTCATCGCTGAAGCGCGAGCCATCCTCTCGCTCTACTCTTAACCCAAAGCTACGGATTCTCGTTCTCTCGTCTCTCTGCCTAGAATGAGCAGGACGATGGTGCCCAGAATCAGGACGACCGTGAACATGCCAAAGATAAAGGAATAGCCGTATTGCAGACCGGAGTAGTAACCGACCAGATAGGGCGCGATGATGCTGCCTATACGTCCGACACTGGATGCAAAGCCAGAGCCTGTCGCTCGCAGTGGTGTCGGGTAATTCTCTGGCGTATAGGCGTAGAGTGCGCCCCATGCCCCCAGATTAAAGAAAGACAGCAGGGCTCCCGTGACGAGCAGGCTCGTCGTACCGTTGCTTTCACCAAACGCGTAGGCCATAACGCCTGTCATGAATAAAAAGCTTGCGAGTGTCTGCTTTCGGCCCCATTTTTCTACCAGATACGCAGCAACGAAATAGCCTGGAAGCTGTGCCAAGGTCATGATCAGCACATACTGGAAGCTTTTAATCATCGTAAAGCCCTTGTCTACCAGCACGGAAGGCATCCAGAGAAACATGCCGTAGTAGGAAAAGGCGATGGCAAACCAGACAACCCAGAGGGTGATCGTCTCTTTTTTATGAGCCGTCAGCAATTGGCTTACTGGAATACGCTCAGCTTTCAGGCTGAATTGCGGCGATTCCGGGATGTTTTTACGCGCGAACCAGGCGTATACGATCGGTGCAGCCCCGAGAATGACAGCCAAACGCCAGCCGTAGTCGGGGATAATGAAATACGCTATGACAGCCGCGATCAGCCAGCCTACCGCCCAAAAGCTCTCCAGCAGTACAACCGTTCTGCCCCTTTTTTCGGGTGGCGCGAACTCGTTGACCAAGGTCGAGGCTACTGGAAGCTCTGCTCCCAGCCCAAGACCCATGAGGAAACGGAAGAACAGCATGGAGATGAAGCCTGTTGCAAAAGCGCTAGCCAGACTGGCAGCACCAAACAGAAGCAGTGTGAGCAGAAAAATGGGCTTACGTCCAATCCGGTCCGCCAGATAGCCCCCGACCGCTGCACCAATCGCCATGCCGACAAGATTACCGGTTCCCAAAAGTCCCGCTTCTTCTCCGCTCAGTCCCCATTCCTGGCGCAACGCAACCATGATAAAGGACAACAAGGCAACATCCATCGCATCAAACATCCAGCCAAAGCCTGCTGCCCAAAACACTTTTTTATACGGTACGGACATGTTCGTTTCCCTGCCTTCTTTTCTCATCTGGTTATCTTCATCCCACTTTAAAACAGCAAGGAGATGAACGATTCACGATCCAGATTGCCGAAAAACTCCTGGATATTTACGTCAGACAACAGCTGTGTCAGTGTAGAGCGGTCGTAAGGCTGGTCGAGAAGCAATGCTTCCAGCTCTGACACGTCCCTGACCCCAAAGAAGTCACCGTAGATATGCGCTTCCTTGATTCTGCCTTTTTCAATATCGAGCTGCACCTCGATGTTGCCGATGTCAAAACGCTTGGACTGGCGGAAATTGCTCTTGGGAGACTTCCCGTAATTCCAATCCCAGTTTTGATAACGTTCTCGGGACAGCTCGTGGATTTTTTCCCAATCCTCATCCGTCAGTTTATACTCGATAATTTCTTTTCCTTCAAAGATTGACTTCAGGATGGCTAGTCGGAAATCCTCAATGCTCATCTCTTGATCCAAAAACTCTGTGATGTTGGCAACTCTGCTACGGATGGACTTAATGCCCTTGGATTTGATCTTCTCTGCATTTACTTTTAGTGCGGAAACGACATTCTCCATCTCCGAGTTGAACAGGAGCGTACCGTGGCTGAACATCCGTCCTTTGGTCGAATACTGGGCATTGCCTGAGATTTTACGCTCTCCTACTTGAATGTCATTGCGACCGGTCAGCTCTGCGTCTACCCCTAAATGCTTCAAGGCTTGTACGACAGGCTTGGTAAACTTACTGAAATTATGAAACGACTGCCCATCATCATTTGTAATAAAGCTAAAATTCAGGTTCCCCAGATCATGGTAGACCGCACCGCCACCCGACAGCCTGCGAACGATGTGGATGCCATGCTGCTCCACATATTCAGCGTTGATTTCCTCGATCGTATTCTGGTTTTTCCCTATAATAATGGACGGCTCATTCACATAGAACAGCAGATAATCATCTGTAGCAGGCAATTGCTTCAACGCGTATTCTTCTATCGCCAGATTGATTCTTGGATCTGTAATTCCTTGATTGTCGATGAATCGCATCATGTTTCCCCCCCGTTGGCAAGGCTAGTCTTCCCTTATCATACCATGTCCATCCGGTAATAGAGAGCCATGCGCGAGTATGAAATAAATAGACTGCTGAGAATGGTTTTCTCAACAGCCAGTTAGGTCTTACTCCGATTGTGATTAAAGCAAATACAGTTGAACCAATCCGCGAATTCTTGACTCGGACAGAGTAGTGTGATCTTGAACAATCGGCATCAGGTATTCCATCACCCTGTCGATGTCTTCTTGGCTGGACGCCTCAACCTGATCGATTGCGTGATAGATCATGATGGTCATTTGCTTACCGGTCAAGATATACGGTTTGCCGTTGATGGTGGTCTCCAGAATGGCGAGCAAGGCCTCTTCAATCACGTCCTGCGCTTCGTCCATGTCATTACCGACCGCGGATTTCCCCTCACCCTCAGGCAATTCCTTGTACAGCTTCTTCGCGTTGTTCAGCTTGTCGATGGCTGCATCGATACCGGTTTTGCTGGTCAGTTTGTCATCCAGGATATCATCGAGAATGTCACGCACCGCATCCATGTCCTCAAGCAGTTGCTTCACTGCATCCAGTCTTGCCTGCAGCTCAGTCTTGGCTTCCCCTTCCGGCACGTTGTCAATGGCGTCTTGGGCGGCATCCACGCTTTCCTGCGTTTGCTCCTGTTCAGCCTGCTCTACCAGTTGGGTGGCAATACCCAGATAGTCCGGTTGTTCTTCGATGTTGGAATTTTCATACGCGTATCTGACCAGATCATCATACGCTTGGCTGAAGTTCCATCCATAATCTACTGCGATTTCCCATGTAAGGCCGGACGCAATGACCATACCGTCGCCCAATTCGTATTCTACCAATGTAGCCTGGTCAGAGACAGAACCTCTTATAATGACATTGCTGTTGCTGGGCAAGGAAGATTCGTTCACAACTCGGTGGCTGGCAAAGCTTCCTGGAAACTCGCCTGATAAACCACCACCCCTGACAACCGGATGATCCGTATCTACGACGTAATTGTTTATCTCATAGGATGATGTACTCGTTACTCCGCCGGGGAGCGCTGCATTAAAGGATCCACCGTTGTGACCCTGATCCGAAATCCCCGCGAGAAGGACGCCGCCCGATTCCACGTAATCTTCGAGTTCATCTTTAGCAGCGTTGTAGTCGTTATAGAAGGTAGAGTTCTGGTCGTTGGCAAACATGATCATGCGGTAGTTGGACAAATCCAGATCATCCACCCGATCCATGGTTGCGGCATCGTAGGCGATACCCAGATTAGCCAATGTACGTTGCGCGGCACTACTCCCCCAAGGATACACGTTCATGACGAGAAGCGCCTTGCCTTCCTCCCCCCCAATCTCCGATGCGATGTTCAAGCTTTGTTGCTTGCTCAGCTTCTTTGGCGTGTAGCCATCCGGCGGCGTTACGGAATCCGCGGATTCAGCCTGTGCATACAGGGTGGGAACGGCCAGTGAGAAAACCGTGGACAAAGCAACCATTGTCCGCAAAACTTTTTTCATAACAACCCTCTTTTCCTTACAGATTTTTTGCGATTCGTTGCAAATACCGTCTGCTATCTTTGCGCCATCACCCCTTTCACATACAAAGGGATGCCCAGAGCGGGACATCCCCAAAAGGTGGCAATAACGGCTTAGTCTTGTACGAATTCGGTTCCGAAGTTGAATTTGACTTCCTTACCTTGGAGTGGGTTGTTTTCTTCTGGAGTTAGATCGTCAAAGGAAACAGTATAGCCGAAGAAGAGGGATTCGCCTGGCTCAACCACGTATTGCAGACCAGGATCCACGATGTTGTCATTGCCGACCAGATTGCTCAATTGGTCCTGGAATACATGCTGGACGTTTACGTTGACCGGGTCGCCGTTTACATGTACGCGGAACGATTCTTCCATGAGCAGTCTTTTCACTTCTCCGTGGACCTGCTTGATCGCCTGTTTCAGTTCTTCCAGCTCCATGGTGTCATGCCCTGGGAACATCGCTTCCATCAAGTCATCGAAGGTCGTTTGGTAGAACTGGTCAATCGCATCCACCAAGTCCGCATACTCGCTGCTGTCGATGTTCAGGAACACGTTGGAATCCGGTTCAAAAACGGCGATCGTCGCATGTGCTTGCTCGGCAAAGGCCATCGCATCATCATCTTGCGCCTCCGCGAAAAGTTTGTTCAGCTTCGCGTTCAAAGTACCGTCGTTGCGGATAAACATGCCGCGTGTATGCGTATCGCCAGGCTGCCAGAGGCCAGTGCCCAGGACGCCGGCGTCATCCGGACCGAAGCCGTCGCTCGTGTAGAACATCGGTCCTTCTATCGGAATGTCATTGCGGAAACCGGTCATTTCCAGTGTACCTGCTTGAACAGTGTTCCCGGTCGATGTTTCAGTATCATTAAAATAAGCATAAGTTCCAGCGCCCACCAGGCCAGCGAAAGCCACCGTCGAAGCGAGCATAGACAAAGCCAAGCGCTTTTTCATCGAATGATTCCTCCTATTGAAATGCGGGAGAGGCATCCTCTCCCGCTTGGTTGAAATGGGCTTGCGCTACAGGATGTTTATTATTGTTGGCGTGCTTCGAATACGAGGTTGACAGATGCGCTGTCGCCTTGGTATTCGTTTTGCGGAGCGTTGGCTTCTTTAAATGTCAGTTTGAAGGTAATTGCTTTCTCATCATCTGCTGCACCGTCAGCACCGAGTGCACCCAGTTCGATATTCGCATTATCCAGATCGGTCAGTGTCAGATCGCCACCGTTTGGATCGTTAACAGTTACTGCTTGCCCACCGAATTGCACATCGGTAACGATCAACTGAGTACCGATGTCGCTTCCATCGCCATTGCCGTCTGCAGTGTAGTCGGCAGTAACATTTACGTTAGCAGCCAAAGATCCAGCGTTGCTCAGGTTGTAGTTTACATCCCAATCGTCACCTGGTTTTGCGTTTTCAATGTTGAACACGGCAGCGCCATTGAGGTCTGGTCTTAGGTCAATCGTACCGGCTGCGAACGTGTTGTTGTTCGACGTTTCGGTGTCATTGAAGTACGCGAAGGTTCCGCCGCCGATCAGTGCAGCACCGATCCCCACTGATGCCAAAGTAAATGCGAATTGTTTTTTCAAGCTCATTTCCCAATTCCTCCCACATATCTTGTATTTTGTTCGTTGGCACCCGAGGCGGTGTGCCTTACAGTTCTAATCTTACTGGTTTCCAATCTTTTCAACTTCCTGCATCGGGGTGAATTAAGTAGGAGAGCATGGATGAACCGTTTCTAACACTAATCGGCTACAACCTTTCATACTCAAGGATGAGGAGTAATCATCCCTGGGTAAAACCAAAAAACCCGATCACGCAGACCGGGCTTCTTGCAGGGGGCTGTTCAGTTTGCTGCTGCTTCTTCTTCCTTCATCATCTTTATCAGCTTCCAGATCTGGCTGACAATCAGATACAAACCGGGAACTCCCAAAAAGATCAGCATGCCTGCCTTGGACTTGATGAACTCAACCAGGTAGCCAACCAGCGGGACCCAGTAGTCGACTTGGCCGATCACCCGGTCTTTTGTTACCGGGGTGGAATCCATTCCACCATTGGCGTCCCCTTTTGTGATCAGCTTTCCTTCATTGATCTCCACTACACGGTGGGTAACCGTCCGGCCGTCCAGCTCTTTAAAGGTGATGATGTCGCCTTGTTTTATTTGCTCAAACGTAACGGGCTTCACTGCCACCACGCTGCCTGTGTCAAAGGTGGGAGCCATCGAGCCGCTGAGCACCACCATGATCTCACTTCCAAATAATGTTGTTTTCCCGCCGTTCAATTTACCGATGAAAAGAAATACGCAAAGGGCGATGACAACTACGAGAAACAGAGTTGTCAGGACCGATATTGATTTTTTGAGAATAACCACTTTGTGTAATCCCTCGCTTTTTTCGAGCGGTTCTGTCGTTCACCGCTCCCAGTATGGATGATACAACTTCCCAAAAATACATCTCCTTCGTCAGATACCGCTACGATGCTTGGGCCGGTTCCCCAGATTCAGGAGAGCTCTCAGGAGAGGGTGACCCTTGATTTTCACCGGAAGGCACGGATGGAGCAGGGTCGGTCGAAGGCGTCGGTGGTGCAGTAGCTTCATCCGATGGCGGAGAAGGCGAATCTGCAGAATCGGACGGCGGAGGTGTAGTCGGCTCCGTCGTTGATCCGTCCGGCGGTGGTGTTTCTGGCGTTGCAGGTGTTTCTGGCGTGCCGGGTGTGCCAGGCGTGCTCGGATTTCCAGGCTGCTGGGGATTTCCCGGGGCATTCGTCTCCTGCACGTCCGTCTTCTTTTTGTAAATCGTTGTGACCGCAACTGGAATCACGACATCGTAAAAACCGCCCAACGCAGTGACATGCAGTTCCCCTTTTACTGTCCCGTTTTTCCATTCCATTTCACCACGGGCATGGGAAATGAGAAACTCAATGCCCTCCTCCGACTCTATCTTTTCAACCTTGACAATACCTTCCACTGCTCCGGTTACACGTAAGTTCTCCAACTCCAGATCCAGGTGAGGACGCTGCGGAATAAACACAATCGTCTGTGCTCCTTGGTCGATCGACACTTTATCTTCCGCCGTCTCGGAAGAAGTTCCGTCAGCATTCATCGTCCGTCTGATTACGGTCCGCTTGGTTATCTTGGTCTCGATCGTCATTTCCTTGGTCTGTGTCACAAATACATCTTCATTGGTACCGAGGGAGATGGAGGACGTCTGTTTTTTCTCACTGGTCAAGAAGGCGACCGTACCGTCCAGTGGCACGATGTTCAACACCAGACTGGCCGCGAACAGCCCTACTGCGATTTTTTTCAATTCCCTCCCCTCCTTTACTCAGCATAAATAGCGTCCTGTGTCACCTGCTTTGCCAAAAAACGCAGCTCTAGTTCCCCTTGTAAAGCTTGAAAGGTATGGTCGACGCCTTCCTGCGGCAGATATGCCGTAATGAGAAACTTCTTATTCGGATCCCCGGCATGAAACATGTTCTCCGTATCATTCGAACGAACCACTCCAGGCTCTTGCGGATGCAGATCGCGAACAAGCCCCTCATACAAAATATTCTTGCCGCTCGCGATGCGGATGTGCAGAACTTCCTCCAGCTTTTGCGCCACTTCCGGAGCATTCGTATTCTTCATCTGAGCCACGATTTTGTACACAAAGTCGAGATCACTCGCGCCCTTTGATAAGGTTGCCTCTAACAGCCGCTCATCCCCCGGTATCATTTTGGACAGATCAATGGATTGGTTGCCGCCCTTCACGACCTTCCACTCACTGCCAAAGCTGCTCTCGGTAATGTCGAGCAATCCGATGACAAACTCATGTCCGGTGTCCTTGGCTTCCTGCCACATCCAGCTGTAGGTAGTGGCGGGCTGCCCCAACAAGGAGACTGCTACACCTATCAAAAAAAAGCTTCCGACTACCTGGTCGCGGAAAAGGAGCCACCGCCCCTTTGATCTCTTGACCCGCCGTCTGTTACTCATATTTGTTGTTTTCGAGGTACAAATCTGCCTTGTGCAGATGAAGAGCCAGTTTTTTCGTTTCGCTCTCTTCCGTTGCGATCTCCTTAAATCCGTCAATGCCATCACCTACCCGCACACCGCCGCTTTCCACTGCGTGTTTGTTTACTTTGGTGAAATCATTGCCGACAATCTGTACTTGAGTCTCTTTGTCATTGGCGATCACAACAGCATGCTCTCCTCCACCAAATGTGTTGTCAGCGATAAGCACCGCCTTGATCGTTTGCTCCAGGAGGATGGCAGTTTGCGCTCCTTCAAATGTGCTTCCTTTGATGGTCAAGCCTTCAATAGTCTCACTCTCTCCATCAACGGCCGCCGTCTGGATCGCGGTTTCGAAGCCGCTGCCAAACGTGCAAGCCCGAAAGCTGATATTGGAGCCGATGACCAAACCTGTCCCATTGCCCTCAAAACGGATTCCCTCAAACGATGCGTTGCTGACCTGAAGTTCATCGGCTTCGATGACGACTTTGCCTTCCTGGCCGGGAGCAGCCTTCCAGGTAATATTTTCAGGCAGCTCCAAGCCGCCCAGATCGTAAGTGCCTTCCGCTAGAATAAAGGTCATGGAGGCATCTTCCTCCGATACCTTGTCAGCGAGCTTCATGGTTTCCATCAGCTGCTTGCCGCTCAAATCCTCTGGTCTAAAGGTCATGACCGGCCCGCCTTGGGCAAAATACTCGCCATTTTCCTGTTGGGTGGCGAGGAAGCCGAAATTAACCTCTGCCGACTTCTGCTGCACTTCGTTACCCGTGCTCTCCGGGAGGTATACAGAAAATTGAAGCTGGTCACTCTCGCCTTTGCCCAGCTCTGGGATAATTACATTCGCCTGCGACAAGGTGCTGACCCGTCCATGATACAACACGCTGCTGTCGCTTTGAATCTCTACCACCAGTTGGTCGTACACGATATCATCCCCGCTCGCCTTCTCCGCCAGCAGCGCATACTTGACAGGCACATCACTTTCATTGCTTACGGTAAGCCCTTTCTCGAAGCGCACTCCAGGCAAAAACGGCTGATCGCTATCCGCCTGAAACTTCAAGTTGCTCTGCCCCAGACTAATCTCCAGTGTGCCGGCAGCAAAAGTGGTGGAATCATCCACTTGGCTGGTAAAGTATGCGTATGTACCAAAACTGGTGCTGGCCGTGATCGATGAGAGGACAGCCGTTCCAATCAAGATACGCTTCCATGGCCAGTTTTTAACCTGCTCCCATTTCATGATACTTCCCCCTCAATGCACTCGGTTTGAGTCAAATCCTGCTTGCTGTTTTTCTTTCGTTGTGTATAGATCAAGAAAGCTGCGAACCCTGCAAGGAGAAAACCCAAGGTCAACGGCTCTCTCAGCATTTGCTGGAACGATGCGGCGTACGGGATGGTAAAAACCACCTTACCAAGCAGACGTGACGGATCGGTCCACCCCCCGTCCGTTTCCTTATTGGCGTCTCCCTTGGTCTGGAGATAACCGTTTTCCAGACGTTGCATGACGCGATGTGTCATCAGAGAACGGGTTTTATCGTTCTGATAATAGGTCACGATGTCGCCCACCCGGGGTTGGTCCTGCCCGTAACGCACAACGATCACCATGTCTCCTGCAGCGATGGCGGGAGACATGCTGCCCGTAAGAACGGAGAGCACCCGCCAATCGCCGTACCCCGGAATTTGGTCGGGATTCCAACGACTTGTGGTATACAGAAATAAATTAGTAAATGTAAACAGAGCCAAAAATACCAGTCCAGCTTGTTTTACCCATCGGAATCTCACGCCGATCACCTCTTTCACTTATTCTACGCCAAAGCATTTCCGCTATCTTCCATCACCGGTACGACTCACTTCCCTTGAAAGGCGGAAGATTTTTCGCGAACAGGATGAATCCTTCTCATACTGAAGGATGAGAGAGCGAAACCAAATAAAAAAACTGTCCTCATCAGACAGTATCCTCGTCAGTAATATGAAGTTTCAGACGATAGGTGACCAGAGGCCGTACCGGCACATACCTTTTACCAGCCGGCCCAGCCTTTATCAAGGTGATATCCTTTCCACAGTAAGGACAGATCCAACGGCACAAGTCACCACTACTATAGGAATGCTTTTTACAGTGCTTACACCGTTTTTGCAACAAGCGACGTCCCCTCCCCCTGCTTTCCCCCACTCTATCAAAATGGACACGAGGAAAGGAATCGGGGAACAGTCTCATTTTTTTTAGCCACGAGGCTGAGAATGATCCAACCATCGGGGGACGTGGGACACCTTTGTCGGGGAATGAATCTGTACGGCGCTGGCAAACGCCTGCACTACTTTCTCGTCATAGGCATTTCCAGCCATGCTGCAAATCTCTTCGTACGCTTCTGCAAGCGTAACCGCTTCCCGATAGGCTCGTGGCGTCGTCATTGCCAGAAAACATTCAACAATACCCAAAATCTGTGCCAATAGCGGGATCTCCTCCCCTTTCAACTGCTGAGGATATCCGCTTCCGTCATACCGCTCATGATGAGAGTAAAGCGCTTTTACCACACGCGCAAAGGCGGGTTTATCATGAAACATCTCGCTACCGATGTGACAATGTTCCTGAATGATTTGATATTCGTAGGTGGTAAGTCTTTCATCCGACTCAAAAACGTAGTCCGGCCATTTGATTCGACTGACATAATGCAACAGTGAAAGCATGTTGATCTCCCAGTCATTTACCTTCTCCAGCGGAAACTCTCGCAAAATCCGCTTGATCAGGCGGCCCATCTGTTCAATCTCTTTGCTGCTGCTCTGCGTCTTGCGTTCAACGATGGGAACCAATGTATTCAGCAATGTCATGGCATACTCCCGATTGTGCTCCTCTGCCGCCTTTCGCGAATCGCCTAACACTTTTTTTATGGTGACATAGCCGATCCAGGCACACGCAGCACTGATTCCCGCCAAACTCAGATCAAACAAAGCATCTATTGTCACCGACATGTTTTGTTCCAAACCCAGTGTGAGTACGTAGATGAGATAGGCTGCCGATCCCCAGATGAGCAGGAGAGCACGGTCGTGAAAAAAGCTGAGAAAGATGGGAAACAACAGGAAAATCATCCATACGCCAGTAAACTGATGAGGATTGTACAAGCAGAAAAACAGCAGCAAGCAGGTCCCGAGGAAAGCGGAAATATGCAGCGAATTGGTCCCAGGCATTACGTAAAGCTTGTGCAAGACATAGACGGTCCAACTGACTGCAGCACATATCGCCAATCCGAAGATCGCCATCCACGGTGACAAGACGACTCCCAACGTGTGCAACAGCAAAGACAGGAACGCATCGACACTGACGAGCAGTGATATCCCGTAAAACATGCTATCTGCCAAATAACCAGTGTGATTACCGTTTCTCTTTCGCGATTTCATGGACAACCCTCTTTACGATTATTCCATCGACCACTATCGTCAACGCGGAACCTTGACCAGTCCTTTTTTCAACGCGTACAAGACTGCCTGTGAGCGATTCGGTTGACCTGTCTTGCGCAGAATGCTGCTTACATGTGTTTTCACCGTTGCCTCGGAGATGAAGAGGCGCTGAGCGATTTCCTGATTTCCTAGATTTTCCACAATCAGCTGAAAAATTTCCTGTTCGCGCTCGGTGAGGGAAATACCTGAGTTTTCTTTCTTTTTCTGTTGCAATTTGGATTGAAAGCAGGAGTACCCCATCATGACCATATCCATGGTGTTCAGAATCTGTTCAGGGACCGTGTCTTTCATGATGTATCCGTCCACATTGGACTCCAATGCCCGAAATACATCCTCACTTTCGTCGAATGCTGTCAGGATCAGCACTTTGATTTCAGGCAGCTGCTCCTTCATTGTTCTGCAGCTGTCGATAATGGAGATACCGGGCATTTTCAAGTCAGAGATAATCAAATCAGGTTTCAACGCCAAAGCCTTGGTTTGCAACTCGTCTCCGGTGCTTGCTTCATCCACCACCGTATAGCGTGGGCAGCTTTCCAGAATCATCTTCAGCCCCTCCCGCACAATCCGATGATCATCAGCCAGCAGCAATCTCACCCTATCCACATGTCCACTCCTTTTCGCGGTATGATAGCCACGATTTCAGTTCCCTCTTCCGGTTTGGAGCGGATCTGAAACGTCCCTCCCACCTGTGAGATACGCTCTTTCATTCCCATGACTCCATACTGGTTTTTCTTCCTTTTTTCTTCGGGACAAAAGCCGATTCCGTCATCCTTGACCCGTACTTTTACCTGTACCGAAGAAGCCTCCGCACTTACGTCAAGAAAATGGGCATACGCGTGTTTCAGCGCATTCGCCGTCGCTTCCTCCACCATCCGATAGATGGCATCCAAAATCGGCAGATCTTCCTCCAGCACTCGTACTTTTGATGTAAATCGCACCTGCAGATCGGTTCCAGCCGTCATTCGCCGCAACAGTTGCTCGATGGCTTCGGAGATCTGCTGCGACTCCCGGAACTCTCGCAAATGCGTAATGGTACTCCGCACTTCTTTGTGGCACCACTGGATTCGCTCTTCAATCTGACCAAGCCGCTCTGCTGCGGTTTCTTTTACCTCTGAAGGCAGGGACTGCTTGAGCTGGAATAGTTGGGCGGACAAAAAAAACAACTGCTGGGCTAATCCATCGTGCATGTCCTGAGCCAGTTTTTTCCGCATTTCCTCGTGGAGAGATTGGGCCATTTCATAATGGAGACGGTTTTGTTTACCCTGCTGACAAATAACGGTCGAAATAACGCGAAGCATCAACCGCTCTGCTTTGCTTATCTCCTGCTTTGGAGGGATTGCAAAAATCAGGCATCCCCACGCCTCATCATCTAACCTGAGTGGCGAACAAGCATATGTATCTTCCCTGCCGGTGTAATCATCCAGCTTCAAGATCGCAAGTCGGTTCCAATCTTCTGCACCTGCGTCCAGCAAACATTGCAGAAAGTAATCTCTTTTCCAGTCACCTTCCGTCTCCCGTTCTTGGTACAAACACAAATATGCCTGCTCTGTGCGAAATACGCGTCGCAACATCTGCTCGGTAACCTCGCAGATGTTGATGGATGGAGCTGACGAGACTTTCCTTAAAAAAAGGTACACTTGAAAACATCTGGCGTAGAGTTTTTTTCCCATTTTCAGCAAGGCAACGACCCAGAACGTCAGACTGGCCCAAATCATCATATCGAGTAGTATACTCAGGTTGTCATGCTGGGTCTTTGGAAGCATGACTTCGGTGGGAAACCATAAGGTAAGAACGAAAACGGCAAGAATAAACAGGGTGAATACGAATAGAACCTGTTTCAGCCGCAAGACAGCCGTCAGCCATAACATCGACGTGTACGCATAGAGCATAAACGGGCTGTTCCACGTACCGGTCTGTGCGATGAAAAAGAGAGCAATCCCCAAATCGACCATTCCGAGCAAAAACCAGGATCGTCGCGGAAGTGCGTACCCGAGAATAATGACGTAGACACCACAGATACCTAGGGTGATTGCGGAAAATCGGTAGTTTGGACTGGGAGCGTCCATGAGGAAGAAGAAGAAAGCCAACAAAAGCACCCATTGAAACAGATACAGAACGAGGCGAATTTCTTTTAGCAATTGGTCCATTCGACAAGACTCCACTTCCCATTGGAAAAACAAAACGGAAAAAATAGACATCATAATCGTACTTGATTTTTACAAACATTTACAATATATGAAAAGTGTCGAACCGAGATGAGTTTTCTAGTTTTTTCGACCTACTTTTACATACTTCCTCCAGCCCATTACCTCACCATGTTATGTAGGGCATACCTGATTGATGTCATCGAATCAACATGTCATACTGATGCTGGAGGTGAAGCTCAATGAATACCAGTCCTGATATTGCCGCAGTTGCCAGCTTGATTGGCGACTCTTCACGGATCGCCATGCTGCTTGGTCTCTTGGGAGGAAAATCATTGCCCGCAAGTGAACTGGCACGCGCTGCCCGCATCACGCCCCAAACCGCCAGCTCCCACCTGTCCAAGCTGGTTGAGGGCGGCCTGCTCGTTCAAGAATCCTACGGGCGGCATCGCTACTATCGTTTGGCAAATGCGGACGTTGCCCATGCCCTCGAAGCATTAAACGCGATTGCACTGCCAAAACCAGTCCGCTCCTTGCGTGAGTCCGAGCAGGTAAAAGCGATTCGTTTTGCCCGTACCTGCTACGATCACCTCGCTGGCGAGGTCGGCGTGGCTTTGACCGATCGCCTGCTTGCCATGGGGTTGCTGGAGGAATCTGGACAGGATTACGTATTGAATGAAGAAGGCAAGCAAAAACTGCGCAGCCTGGGCGTGGAGCTCGAACCCCGCAGCAAAAGCCGCCGCAGCTACGCCAGACCATGCCTGGATTGGAGCGGGCGCCGGCATCATCTGGCTGGCAGTCTTGGCGCGGCCCTGACCCAACGTTTGTTTGAGCTGGGCTGGATCGAGCGCTATGCCGATCATCGTGGCGTACGGATCACGGAAGCCGGAGTGAAAGGATTTTTCGACGAATTCGGACTGACTATCAAGCACCCGCACGCTTTGTCTCGGCAGGCTGGCGGCTGAGTGCTTTCTTTTTGGCAAACGTCCAGTTCACAAGAAAGATTCCCGCAAAAATGAAAAGTCCCCCGACATACACATGCCATTGGATTCGCTCATCCAGCAACAGCCACCCGGACAGGACGCCAAAAAACGGTGCTAGGAATAGAAAAGCGCTCGTTCTTCCCGGGTCTCCCTTTTGCAGCAGATAAAACCAGGTGGCGAATTGCACGATCGACGCCATTACGGCGAGCCAGCCTACTACCAGCAGCGATTCAGGAGTGATGACCATGTAGGGAGTTTCCAGTGTGACCCCCATGAGGATGAGCAGTGCGCCCCCAAAAAGCATTTGATAAGCCGTCATCACCCAGACATTGAATGCCACTCCCCACTTTTTCACCAAAATGGTGGCAATCGACCAAGCCACGGCTGAGCCAATGCCAAACAATGTCCCCGTTTCCCATTGCAAATGAAAACCGAGTGTGATGAAAACGCCGACCATGCCGATCACGACACCCAGCCATTGGGCAAATCGGTACTTCATTCCGAGAAAGAGGGTGCCCCATATCACCACCAAAAGCGGATTCATGAAGGTCAGAATCGAGGATTCGCCCGCTGTAATCGTACGTAGGCTCAGAAAAATACATCCCATTACGCTGGCTGTCTGGAAAAAGCCGATCACCAGTACCTTGCCCCAATCCCGGATGGATGTGGGAAGCGGCTTTCTCCACGTCAACAGCGCCATCAGGATGCCGGCAAGCGTAAAGCGCAAACCCACTAAAAGCAGCGGGGAGAAGTAGTTCAATCCGATTTTCCCAATGGCAAATGACGACCCCATCAGGGAAGTCGTAATCACAACGAGACTCGCAAACAAGATTGGATGCAACGTATAGCTCCCCCATTTCCTTCTTTTACCTGTTGGCTGAGATAAGTGTACCTGAAGAAAACTTCGATAGGGAGCGAATCGTATGAGAAAAAGAAGCCTTTTGGTAATAAATACAGGGCATGTCAATCCAGCCTCAGTGGTGGGCAGGAAACAGGAGAAAACGCTCCAGCTTCTTGGACTACCTGCACAGGAGATGCACTGCCCGACTCCGCGAAAAAAACGAAACCGCGTCCAAAGCAGCCGCCTCCAAGGAGTCTCTCAGGGGTGGACGCTTAAAAGCGTGTTTCGTTTTTTTCACTCCGTCTCGGTAGGTAGCCCAAAGATCTTCGCGATTTTCTCCTGTTTCCTGTGGACAGCTTTGTTTAATCGCCATCTTTTTCATGATCATGTAAAAGTTTAATCATTGAAGCCAGTTATACATCCGAACGAGAAACCAGTATTTTGCTTGGACAAAGCACCCAAGCTGGTATGAGAAAAAAGAAGAAAAGGCGAAAGTCTTTGGGAGTCCGACCGAAGCGGAGTGAAAAAAGAGAAACCTGCCTTTAGCGTCCACCCATGCAATACATCTTGAACTGGCTGCTTTGGACGCGGGTTTCCCTTTTTTCACGGAGCTGGGCAGGGATGACCCCCTGCGGGGATCCCAAGAACTTGGAGCGTTTTCTTTTTTTTCTCGCCTCCACCAAAGCACGGTCGATTCCCCAAAGAAATAGAGCGTTTATCCGATAAATCGCATGATCTCGCTGATCATCGGATGGAGCACGGAGATGTGCCCTTCTCTCTCCATTTTTCGAAATGAGACGTGAAAGTGATCTCCCTGGTACGGCAGCATTCTCGTGTACAATTCCTCTGCATCCGCAACCATGTCCACTTTCTCTTCCTCCCCGATGGCGATAAGTAATGCAGCATGCAGTTCTCCCTTTTGCAAACGCTGCTCGACTGCCGGCCATTTTTGGAGCAGGCTATGCCTTTTCCACCAGATGGAGGGGCTTCCTGCTATGTAGGTCTGAAAGGCTTCCGGACGCGTAAAGAGCACGTACAGGGCGAAGTAGCCTCCGAGTGAGTGCCCAAACAGCCCCTGCCTTTTTTGATCGATCGAGCAAAATCTCTCTACTGCCGGCTTCAGATCCTCCTCGATGAAGGCGATGAATTCCTCGATACCGCCCGTTTTCGGCCATGCCGAGTGGTCGCGGCGCTCTGGCAATTCAGACGCGTCAGCCTTCTCGGTATAATCGTAGAAGCGCGCATCCGTCACCATCGGCACATCCGCGTCATAGCCAATCCCCACGATCACCTGCGGCTCGATCCCATGCGGCTTTCGACCTTGCAGACGCATCGCTTCCGCCATCGAGCCGAATACGGCATTTCCATCCAGCACGTACAGCACAGGATATCCATCTGCAGGAGGCGGATCTGGAGGGACAGAAATAGAGATCCGATATTCGCGTCCTGAGCGTTTGGCCCGCATGCTGTGATGATAGGTGTTCGGTATTTCGAAGCCGCTCGTGATGCGACTGTACGGAACCATTGCTTCCTCCTCATGCTGGCCATTGCTCGACTTCTCTACTTTCCCGAACAACCATTGCAGGGCCTGCGGAAACTGCTGCGCCATAAACAGCAAATCATGGGTTCCGCCCTCGGTCAGCGAAAATCGCTGCTGCTGCTCTGGAAACCCTTTTTCCAGCCAGAGTGCATACACTTCCTTCGTACTTGCCACCATGTTCTTCTGAATGTTTGTCTTGTAGATCCCTTCACAATCACCGACGGACATGTAAATCCGCTGAGCACTGGATGGTGCGGGCTGTTCACGAAGAAAAGACATGACCCCTTCATACCAGAATGAGGTAGACAAAAGCCCAAGTCTGCCGAAGACCTCCGGACGCCAATAGCCAGCAAACAGGGAAATGAGTCCACCAAATGAACCTCCCATAATCGCTGTATGCGCCGCTTCAGGCAGGGTACGATACTGGCTGTCGATAGCAGGCTTGATCACGTCAGCCAACTCATAGACATACTCCCGACCTCTCCCGTCAAACGTCGGCATCCCTGGGGCCAATGATTCTGCTGGCCAAGGCGTATATTCGTGATTGCGCTCATGCGAAGAAATCCCTACCAGGATGATTTCCTTCAGCTGGCCCGTCGCAACCAGATGATCGAGATAATTGTAGCAGCTCGAAAACAAATCACCGTCATCCTGTACATAAGCCACTGGATAGTGTTGATCAGATGTCAGATAGGATTGCGGAAGAAACACGATCAGCTCTCTGCCTGATACCTGGACACTGTGGATACGCTTCATTATTTCTCCTATCTGCCGCCCACGGCTGGTCGGCTAGCGCTTCATTTTCAACAGTAAAAAAACAAAGTATGGGACACCAATGATGGAGATGACAATTCCTGCAGCAAGCTCGGCGGGCGCGAAGATCGTCTTGCCGACATAATCCCCCCATACCACCATCGCTGCTCCGATCAGCCCACTGACAGGCAGGATATTGGTGTGATTGAGCCCGACCAGCCTTCTTGCCATATGCGGGGCGATCAAGCCAACAAAGCCGATGCTGCCGGACACAGCCACGCTGGCGGCTACGAGCCCGATGCTGCATAAAAGCAAGATATGCTTGTCTCTTTCCACCTTCACACCCAGGCTGATAGCGCTATCCTCTCCCAGCTGGATCAAATCCAGGCTTCGTGACTTCCACCAGAGAATCGGCGGCAAGATGATCAGCCACGGAAGCATAGTCAGCACATATTTCCAATTGGCGTTGTAAATGCTCCCGGCTAGCCACACCGCTGCCATCTCGAAGTCGTTTGGATTCATTTTCAAGGATACATAAAGAGTCGCTGCTCCGAACCCGGAAGCAATCGCGATACCGACCAGGATCAATCTTTGCGGGTCCAGTCTGCCATTTTGCTGGGAAAACAGGTAGATCAGCAATACAGCCATGAAGCCGCCGACCAGCCCAAACATCGGCATTATCATGACAGCCATCCAGCCTTTGATCTGCATGCTTCCTTGGAAAAAGAACATGAACAAGACAACTGCCAAACCAGCGCCTGCATTGATGCCCAATATGCCGGGATCAGCCAGTCCATTGCGCGTCACTCCCTGAATGACGGTGCCTGCCATACCAAGCGCCGCTCCTACCAAAGCACTCAAGACGATACGAGGCAGCCGAAAGTCGAATACGACGAGATCATGCTCTTTTACAGGATCGATGCGCAGCAGCGTCTTCACCATCTCGGCAAAGGTCAAATCAAACATTCCACTAGTCAAGCTCAGATAGGCGCCTCCTGCCAGTACGGCGAGGATGACAGCCGATACCGACCATCCTCTGGACGCTAAAGGATCAGGCATGCTTGCCCCCTCCTCTCGTCTTGATCAGATAGAGGAAAAACGGGACACCAAACATCGCCGTTACCACACCGATCGGAGTCTCAAACGGATAGTTGATAAAACGGGCCAGAATGTCGCAAAAGGCAAGAAACAGTCCCCCGAGCACACCCGAGACGGGAATGATGCGCTGGTAGTCCTCACCGCAGAAAAACCGGGCGATGTGCGGCACGATCAGGCCAATGAAGGCAATCTTGCCCGCAAGCGCTACCGAAACACCAGTCAAGATGACGACGGTCAGTAGGATCAAGACGCGCACCAGCGCAGTTCGTTGACCAAGACCTGCCGCCACATCGTCTCCGAGCGACATCACGGTGACCGATCTCGATAAAAGAAGCGCCAATCCCAAGCCTGCGATCGCAAATGGTATCGACAGCTTGATCAATGTCGGGTCCATCGCATGCAGCTTGGCGTTGTACCAGAAGCTGACTCCTTGCGACAGTTGAAAATAACTAGCTGCCGCAGCGGAAAGCCCACTCAGAAAAGTGCCGATGATGGTGCCGAGTATCGCCAGCCTCACGGGTATTAACCCGCCTGGGATCAACCAGCCGAGACCGAATACAATAGCTGCCCCGATCGCAGAACCGATCATTGAGACGACGATGAGGCTGATGGAATTCGAACTGGGCAAGAAGATCATGGCAAGCGTCACGAGAAAGATCGAGCCGTCTGAAACACCCATGATCGACGGGGAAGCGAGATAATTGCGGGTCATACCCTGCATCAATGCTCCGGATATCGCCAGAAAAGCCCCGATGAGCAATGCCCCGACTGCTCTGGGCAATCGAGATACCATCACAATTTGATGATCTACATTCTCCGCATCAAAGGAAAAGAAGGCTTGCCATACCGTCTCCTGAGAAATACTCTTGGAACCGTACATGACTGATAAAAAAAGGAGACAAACAGCTGCTACCGGCGCCATCAGCAAGATGACAGCCGGCAGGATACGTTGGAATCGCATACATGCAACACGCCTTATCGATATCTATTCTGCGAAGAAGTGTCCGCTACTTGGACAATTGCTCCACAGCAGCCTTCAGGAACGCCACCTTGCTGTAGGCCGTTCCGCCCTGTGCCAACGGATCGACAATATTGAAGTACGCATGGCCATTCTTAAATGCGTTGGTACTCTTGAGTATCGGGTTGTTCTGCAGCTCCTCCATCGCTTTCGGAGCTTCTGCATTTTCTTCAACTGAAAATTGGAAGAACACGTAGTCCGGGTTCATTTCCGCAAACTTCTCGATTGGCAGCATCTCTTGCGCTTTGGCTGCCTGGACTTCGGCCGGAACCTGTAGTCCAATTTCCTGATAAAGAATCGGATTGAAAAATACGGTCTCCGGATAAATATTCATTTCTCCTGCACGCACGCGAATCACAACAACTTTTTTGTCTTTCAGCTTGTCAGCCAGCTTCACTTTGGCTTCTTCCAGATCCGTTTTATACTTCGCAATGACGTCCTCAGCCTCTTTTTTCTTGCCGCTCAATTCTCCGAGCAGCAGGAGGTTGGACTCCCAATTAGTGGATACGTGAGAGTACAGAATCGTCGGAGCAATCGATTCTAACTTTTCGGATACTTCAGGCTTGAACTTCGTGGTACCCAAGATAACATCCGGCTTTAGCCCCAGAATGGCCTCGAAGTTAGGCTCTGTTTTTTCGCCAATCGATACGGCATTTTTTGTAATGGACTCGAACATGGGTGGGAATTTACCAGCGAAGGAAATCGCCCCGACTGGATTCACTCCCAGTACGATCGCATCCTCCATCGCTTCCACAGCACCTGCGATGACGATTCGCTCCGTCGCAGCAGGTAATGTATATTCCTTATCCAAATAAGTAATGGACTTCGATGCTGGCGATGCTTCACTCGTTTTTTGCTCAGTGGCATTGGCCACCGTCGCTTGTGTTGATCCGCTTTCTCCCGCTGGCTGGCTGCTCGTCGTTTGGCTATTACCACCTCCGCAAGCACTCAGCGTCAGTGTCAGTGTCAGTGCCAAGATAAAGGTCCTCTTCATCCTCGTTCAACTGCTCCTTTCCTATCTCCGCTACAAATGATAATGAGTCTCATTAGCGATTATAGTCCCTGCTCCCTTTCCCGACCATGTACAATATCCAGAATAATCATGGACAATTTCCATAGAAAATCTGCATCGCCTCATCGATCATCTGCTCCAAGGCGAGTGGCGAATATTCTCTCCATGGCTGGGAGGGGATCTGGTGAAGCTTGTTGTCGCGAACCATGCGCATCGTCAACCAGGCAGTTGATTGCTGCAATGCCTTCCATTCCTCCAAGGTCTCTGAATCCCGGCAGATCAGTAGCAGGACCGTATCTGCCTCTATTTGATCGATTTCCTCCAGACTGATCGGTATACTGTAATTCGGGTCTGGATGCTCATAAGCAGCCCTCACGCCCAATCCGTCATAGAGAACATCATGCATACCTCGATTGCTAAACAAGAAAAACTGGTTCCGCAATCGCTTGAGCGTCAACACACGCGGTCGATCTCCGACTGGGGAAAGCTTTTGCCTGCTGTGCTCCAACTTGCGTTCAAATCCCTCGATCCAGCGATGTGCTTCGGATCTCTCTCCCAAAACTTCTGCAAGAGCGAGCAAGCCCTCCTTCCATCCCCTCTCCTCATCCTGGAGCTCTACGATGGGTGCTATCGCAGTCAGCCTCTCCCTTTCCCACTGCTCCAAATCCTGGTGAGTAATAATCAGCTCGGGCTTGGACTGAGCAATCAGCTCCAGGTTCTGGCTCCGGTGATAGTTTTGCCGAACGGCGTTGAGGTGAAAGGGGATGTCACTCCCGTATTGCGTGTAATAGAGCTTGGACCACATCGGGTGCAAGGGAGCAGCATGTGGAATCACCTTCATGGCGAGCAGATAGCCCACGATTGCTGACCTGCCGTACACCGCCAGCCGCCTGCTGCGTTGCTTCATGTACTGGGAAGGAGACAATCCGAACGTTTGCTTGAATTTGCGGCTGAAATAGAAGGGGTCCGTGTAGCCGACCTCGCAGGCTATATCCTTCAAGAGGCGTTCGGAGTGAGTCATGAGGTGCTTGGCCTTATCCATTCTCAGCTTCGTCAAATGATCCAGTGCGCTTACCCCGTAGGTCTTCTTGAACAGATCGACATAGTATTTCGGGCTCAGCTCTGCCATAGCTGCCAGCTGGTTGATTGTAATCTCCTCGACAAATCGCTCTTCCATATACGCTTTGGAGCGTTCGAGGGCCTCTCGCGTATCAGTGGTCCGTTCGGACGTTGCCGCTGCTGCCGCGAAGAGGAGTTCATAGCAATCCAGGTGAGCGCGCCATACTTTCAGTCTGTCCCGGCTGTTGACATTGACCTGAATCGCACGGCACAGCTTTTCCAGTCGACCCGCAGGCGTGACAGGTATTCCCTTGCCCATCGGGATGGCCGAACTCATTCGCTCTGGACTAATGGCCTCCACCTGTCCGTCTCTCTCCTCATAGATGTCCAAACGAAGGATCATCGCAGACAGCTCGCCGCTCCCATCTCCGCTCCAGCCAAAGGTGCACTCAGGCGGGCAGAAATACGCATGATCCTTCTTCATCACCATGCTCTGATCGCCCAGCTCCAGTGTTCCACTGCCACCGAGCGGAACAATGACTGTGTAAGAGAGGCTGAGCTGCTGCTCCAGCTTCAGTCTGCTGGCCCCCTCAGAGATCCCCGCATCCCGCAGCCGTACGAAGCAGCTTCCGGGATCAAGCAAATTTTCTAGCCGGCGCCCATTCCGCCCTTGGTCGATTCGATCTATTTTCATCGCCCTTCTCCTCTTGATAACGATTATCATTCTCTTGTTTTTAGTATAGCAGGTAACGCTGGCAGAACAACAGGACAAATCGTCGTACTTGCCAGGATAGGAGAAAATAAAAGAAATGCTACATCCATGTGAGATACAAAAGAGAGGAGCCACAATCCGAGGGGATCATGGCTCCTTCATTCGAGACATCGCTGTATGCTGTTATACGTTAGTTATTACGGACTCTAACAATCAACGTATCGCCAGGGTTAAGCGTAATGCGAAGCGTTCTATTATTTCCATTTCCATTTCTATTTCTGTTGCCATTGCCGTTGCCATTTCCATGACGGATTCTTACACGGGATCTTCCTTTTCTCAAATGAACCCCCTCCTTTATCTCTTGATACTTTCACAGTATGCAAGAGCACGAGGGATGCTTGGACAACAGTTTGGTATACTTGCATCATTTTTTCGCCTTTTTCGCTAGGCCGACTCTCGCTCGATCGAAATCGGCTTCTCCCGTCTTGCGAGGCGCTCACCGTACAGAAAAATCATGACGCTGATCAGACAAACCAAGGCACTCAGTCCAAAGCCCCCGCTGTAATCGGAGATCCGCTGCCCAGCCCCGGCTCCATTCAGCATGCCCAGTCCCATCGCTGCTCCGAATACCATGCCGACATTGCGGATCATTCCAACCATTCCGCTAATACTCGCCGACTCGTGGGCAGGTACGTGCTTCATGATCAGACTCAGGTTGGGAGTCGCTGTGAGCCCCATACCTGCTCCGACAATGCCAATCATGATGGCAATAAATACAACGGAAGTGTGCTCATAGAACAGTGCGAACAGCAGCGTGCCCGCCCCCATCAGTCCCAAGCCGGCCAGTGTCAAGCGTTTTGGGCCATAGCGATCCGACATTCGCCCTGCGATCGGCCCTGCCAGCGCCAGCACCATCGGGTACGCAATCATCAGATAACCAGCCAGAGCCGTCGGCATCTCCAGAAAGCCTGTCAGGTAAAAAGGCGTCACCGCAAGCGTCGTATTCGCTGCTGCATATGAGGCAAAGGTCACCACCATGCCGCTCGCCACCATCGGATTTTTACAGGTATGCAGGGGTAAAAACGGAGTCTTTTGACGTCTTTCCCACAGCATCAGCATCAGCAGACTTGCGATACTCATGGCCAAAACCGCAGTGGTCGGTGCTGAGAGCCAGCCGTACTGGTTGCCGTTGGACATGCCGTAGATCAGGGAGCCGATCATCAGCATGAACAGCATAATGCTGACTAGTGGAAAATGTTCTTTGGTTTTCACGGTTTTTTCCTTTGGTATGGTCACATATGCCAATACCGTCGCCACAATCGAAACCGGTACATGAATTAAAAACAGCCAGCGCCAGCCCAACCATTCGGCTACCATCCCCCCGATGACTGGCCCCGACATCGCGCCCAACGCCACCGCCGTACTGACAGTCCCCAGCGCTCGTCCTATTCGATTTTTAGGAAAATGCACCGCGATCAAGGCGACATTGGTGGCCTGATACATCGCAGCACCGATCGCTTGTACCACACGCAGCAGGAGTAAGACAGCAAAATCCGGTGACAGGGCTAGCAGGAACGAGCTGAGCAAAAAGGTGAGGTATCCCAGATTGTGAATGGTGCGAAGCCCGAACCGATCTCCCAGCTTGCCCATCAACGGCAGAAACGTGGCAATCACCAGCAGATAGCCGACCGTGACCCACTGGACGCTGCCCAGGCTCACTTGGAAAACATTCATCAGCTCTGGCAAGGCGACATTCATGACACCCGCCGTAAAATGAGAGACGAAAATCCCCAGCAGGACAGCAATCAGAACCAGCTTCTGCTTGCCTTGATCCATCGATTCAGCCGTTTCTCCTCTCAGCATCTGTTCGTACACCTCCACACCCCTACCAGCTGGCGCATCTATAATTGAAAAATTCCATTTCTTGTTCGCATCAGTCAAGTTTCGATCATTTGTTTAGTTTAGATTTACTTGGAATGCAGTGTCAATCCAAAGAAGAGGGGATCTCTAGTAGATTCCCTACCTTTGATCCCCTCCCCCTCTATATTTAGAATGTAGGCAAGACTCTTCGTTTGATGAAGCTGATAACCGTAGACAGGTAATACTCGTATTCGTCCTTGATCACGCTGTGGCTGCTGTTTTCAAAGATGACCAGCTCGCTGCCAGGAATCCGCTTTGCAATCTCCAGGGATTCATCGACGGCTGTAATCCAGTCATGGCGAGCTCCCATCACCAGGGTAGGCGCGTTGATGTTCTTCAACTGATCGCGCACGTCAAAGTTTTGCAAAAAGCCGCCAAAGCCTTCATTCAATGCCTGGAACGAACGATTGGAACGCGCTTTTGCATCTCGGGATTGCTGCTTCTCGATTTCAGACGCCTGTGCATTGTGCGTGACCGCGTACAGAGGGGCCATGATTTCATAGAAACGGCTCAGTTGCTCCTGCGACTCAAATTTGCCTTCCCACAGGACCGCCGTAATCTCCTTCATTTCAGGTGTTCCTCTTTCCTCGACGATCTTCTTGGCCTTGTTCAAAAATTCGTAGCTGGGTGATGTCGTCAGCAGCAGCAAGCCCGCTACGTGTTCCGGATAGCGCAAGGCGTATTCCTGTGCCACCATCCCGCCGTAGGAGTGTCCATGCAGCACGATCTTCTCCAGCCCCAGATGGCGTCTCAGCGCATCGATATCCGCCACATTGTTTTCCAGCGAGTACGACTCCTGTGGTCCATGATCCGAATGTCCACTTCCGCGATTATCGATGTAGACGAGCTGCATATGCTCCGATAACGGGGTCAATCCCGGCTTGTATCCCGTGTGATCGCCACCTGGCCCGCCATGCAGGACGAAGCATACCGGCTTTTCCCGCAAAATAGGCCCATCTGGCACCCAGCCCATACCCTCGACATCAAAAAAAATGCGTGTTCCGTTGATAGATGCGTACATGCGCTAACTCTCCTTTTTCGCTTCATAAAGATGACAGCGGACCATTTGCCCTGCGATGAACGTTTCCTTGGGCACTTCTGTCTTGCAGATGTCCATGCAAGCGTGACAGCGAGGATGGAAACGGCAGCCTGTCGGAGGATTGGCCGGGGAAGGCAAATCCCCTTGCAGGATGATCCGTTCTTTCTTCTCATCCGGGTCCGTCACCGGAATCGCGGAGATCAAGGCTTGGGTATACGGATGCAGAGGCGTCTTGAACAGATCTTCCTTTCGCCCCAGCTCCACTATCTCTCCCAGATACATGACCGCCACTCTGTCGGAGATGTGCTCCACGACACCCAAATCGTGGGAAATAAAGATGTACGTCATCCCGAACTGCTCCTGCAAATCCTGCAGCAAATTCAGGATTTGCGACTGAATCGACACATCCAGTGCGGAGACGGGTTCATCCGCCACAATCAGCTGAGGACGCAGCATAAGTGCTCGTGCGATCCCAATCCGCTGTCTTTGACCACCGGAAAACTGATGCGGATAGCGATCCAGATGGGCGATCGTCAAGCCCACGATTTGCACGGTCTCTTCAATGATCTGCGCCCGCTTATCTCTCGGTACCTTTTGTGCGATCAACGGCTCCTCCAGAATGCTGCGAATCGTCAGCTTGGGGTTGAGCGTGGCAAAAGGGTCCTGAAAGACGATTTGCAGATCGCTTCTCTTCTCGCGCATTTCCTTGCTCGACAGCTTGGTCAGATCCTGTCCCCGATACCAAACCTCGCCCGAAGTGGGTTCCAGCAAGCGCAACAGACAGCGTCCAGTCGTCGATTTACCGCAGCCTGACTCGCCGACGATGCTGAGCGTTTCGCCTTCGTACACCGTCAAGTCGATGCCATTTACTGCCTGCACGTAGGTCGCTGGCTGGAACCATCCCTTTTTGCTTGCAAAATGCTTTTTCAGCCCTTTGATCTCAAGAATGGGTTTGCTCACGGCCGCTCACCCCCTTCGGTACCTGGCACATGCAGCCAGCATCTGCATTCCGAACCGTCCTCCATCTTCATCAGGCTTGGGCATTGCTCTTGACAGATCGGCATTGCCTCACTGCACCTGGCAGCAAAACGGCAGCCTTGGGGCCACTCGCCCGGAGATGGCACATTTCCCGGGATTGCATACAGCCACTTTACCCCTTTTGCCTGATGGGGTACCGAGCGTATCAAACCCATCGTGTAGGGATGCTTGGGATTTCGCAGCAAGGTGCGAACGTCCGCTGATTCAATCACCTGTCCGGCGTACATGACAAGTACCCGATCGCACATCTCAGCAACGACGCCCAAGTCATGCGTAATCAGCATCACTGCCATGCCTGTGTTGTCCCGCATATCGCGGATCAGCCCCAGCATCTGCGCCTGAATCGTCACATCCAGCGCCGTTGTCGGTTCATCCGCGATCAGCAGCTGGGGCTGGCACGCCATCGCCATCGCGATCATGACGCGCTGCCTCATTCCCCCTGACAAGCGGTGCGGATGCTCGCGATAGACGTCCGCTGCGCGGGGTATACCTACCAGCGTCAGAAGTTCGATCACCCGACGCTTTCGTTCTTCTTGACCGAGCGACGTGTGGAGCTGCAAGACCTCCCCGATCTGCCTGCCAATCGTCAGCACAGGGTTCAGCGAAGTCATCGGCTCCTGAAAAATCATCGCGAGCCGGTTGCCCCGCAGCTTGCGCATCTCCTGTTCTGTCAACGTCAGGGTCTCCTGTCCTTCAAAGCGGACACTTCCGCTTGTTACCTTGCCGTTTTTGCCTAACAACCGCATGATAGACAGCGATGTGACGCTTTTCCCGCAGCCTGACTCGCCCACGATCCCGAGCGTTTCGCCCTTCTTCACATGAAAATCGACTCCATCTACGACAGTGACCGACCTGTTTTTGCGATTGGAAAATTGAGTGGTCAAACCTTTTACTTCAAGCACGGACGGTTGGCCATTCATAAGGCACCTCCTTAACAAGAAAGCTCACAAGATGTGTTATACTGCTCGTAATCCAAATATTTAAAACATTCCGGAGGGGGTTTACGTCATGAATATGGATCACATTGAGGCGTTTCTTTACGCGTTCCAACTCGGTAGTTTCAACAAGGCTGCTGAAGCGCTTTACCTAACCCAACCTTCCGTCACTGCCAGGATTCAATCGTTGGAGAGGGAGCTGGGCGGGCCCTTGTTTTA
Organism: Brevibacillus invocatus; assembly: GCF_003710915.1. GTDB lineage: Bacteria > Bacillota > Bacilli > Brevibacillales > Brevibacillaceae > Brevibacillus > Brevibacillus invocatus. Next base: position 28,854 of record NZ_RHHR01000027.1, read on the forward strand.
CCGCGACAACAAACAAATCTCCCTGACTGAACGGGGCAAGCAATTTCTGCCCTACGCCCAGAAGATTCTCAACGCCTATCAGGAAATATCTACCAGCCTTCGCGAGCAACCCCTGTCTGGAAACAACCTGACTATCGGCTGTACCCTATTGATGTCTACTCATATCCTCCCGGAGATCCTCCCGCTCTATCGGGAAAAGTATCCGGGAGTCAATATACGGATCCTCGTCGGTTCTTCCGCATATGTGCTGGAAAAGGTTCTGAACAAGGAGGCTGATTTTGGACTGGCCAGAACCGTATCCCATCCACTCATCGACTCTTTTCATCTCCACACGGACAATCTGCGGCTCATGGTTCCATCCGCACATCCTTTTCGCTCGATGCCAGCACACAAGCTGACATGGGAAAAAGTAGGGCGTGAACCTCACATCGTTCTCGCTCACGGCACGCTGGAGTGGCTCATGATTCAGCGTCACTACCATCGCAATCAGATCCTCCCCAACATCATGATGGAGGTAGACAACTTCGAAGCCGCCAAAAAAATGGTGATGCGCGGTGTCGGCATCAGTTTCCTGCCTGAGCTGTGCATCCAGGAGGAGCTGGCAAGCGGCCATCTGGTAGAAATATCGCCCCATCCAGTTGCACAGCTCACCCGCAAGATCGATATTATCTGTCTGCGCGAATCCAAACGCGACCTGATCGACTTTTTCATCCACGCCGTCAAGGGAATGGAACGAAAGCTGTTGATCAGCAGAAGCAGTTAATTGGACTTCGGATCGAGGATGTCTCGCAATGCATCACCCAAAATATTGACGGAAAAGACGACGATGCTGATCGAGATTCCTGGGAAGGTAGCCAGCCACCAGGCATCTGAAATGTATTCCTTGCCCTCACTGAGCATCGTGCCCCATTCCGGTGTCGGCGGTTGCGCCCCGAGTCCGATAAAGCTGAGTGCTGCTGTATCCAGAATCGCGATGCCGATCTGTAGCGTGGTGTAGACCAGCAGGGTGCTCATGATATTCGGCATGATCTGGAAGAGCAAAATCCGCGCATTGGAGGTCCCCACTGCTCTGCTCGCTTCCACATAGCCGGATGACTTGACTGCCAGCGTCGAGCCCCGTGTCAGCCGTGCGTATTTGGGAATCCCCGCGATTCCGACCGCGATCATGGCGTTGGTCAGACTGGGGCCGAGGATCGCCACAATCGCCATAGCCATGATAATGTTCGGTATCGCCAGTAAAATATCCATGATCCGCATCAATATTGTATCGACGACACCGCCGATGAAGGCGCTCGTCACACCGATAAAGGTACCCGTAATAAAGGTAATCGAGACGGCCATCACAGCGACCATGAGGGTCACACGCGTGCCGTGCAGCAGTCTGGAAAAGACATCGCGGCCAATCGAATCCGTGCCCAGCAAATGCTCAGCGGATGGCTCCGCAAGCAAGGATTCGTAGTACGGCTTTGTAGGATCATGAGGTGCGAACCATGGGCCCATGATCCCGACCGCGATGACTATCAGCAGAATGATCATGCTGTATCTGGATTTCGGATTTTGCCAAAGCTTTAGCAGGACACCATCTTCACGGACCGGAACCTGTTTTTGTGATGGTGAAATGACGGCTGGATTGGCCTGACTCATGAGGTCCCCTCCTTCGTCTGTCCGACTTCAATGCGCGGATCGATCAGGCTGTAGACGATATCGACCAGCATATTGACAAGGACAAAGATGACGCCAATAAACAGGATGATCCCCTGCACCAAAGGAAAATCGCGGGAGGCAATCGAGCTGATCGCCAACGAACCAAGACCCGGCCAGTCAAATACGCGCTCGATGATGACGGTCCCTCCCAACAGGGAAGCGATTTGCAGCCCAATGATGGTGACGACCGGAATCATCGCATTGCGGAAAGCATGGATGAACAGGACTGCTCCTTCGCCCAGACCTTTGGCCCGCGCAGTGCGGATATAGTCAAAGGAAAGGACCTCTACCATACCTGCCCGAGTCAAACGGCTGATGACCGTCGAGGCCAGCACCCCGAGCGTAACAGCTGGCAAAATCAGATCACGAAAACCGGTTCCGCCTGCGATTGGAAGCCAACCCAGCTTGACCGTAAACAGCATGATCAACAGGATGCCGAGCCAGAAGCTCGGGACAGAAACCCCCAGTGTCGCGATGCTCATCGCAGAAAAATCAATGAACGTATCCTTGAAGCGAGCTGCCAGAACTCCCATCGTAATCCCGATGCAAATGGCTAGAAACATGCCGCTCGCCGCCAGCTTGACGGTCGCGGGAAAACGCTCCAGAATCTCCGACAGGACGGGGCGTCCCGTCTTGAAGGACGTCCCCAAATCCCCTTGAAGCACATTCGCTAAATATTGGAAGTACTGTGTGACGAGCGGCTGGTTCAAACCCAGCTGCTCTCTCAGTGCATGAACTTGCTCGGCTGTTGCATTTTCTCCCAGCATGATCCGGATTGGGTCTCCGGGAATGAGATGGATCAGCGCAAACGAAAAGATCGAAATACCAAGCAGAACGATCAATCCAGAAGCGAGCCGTTGGAGAATGTACTGCTTCATTGGTTTACCCAGCTATCGTGGTACATCAGGCCACGCAGTGGATGGATGCCCACGCCTTCAACGGGCTTGCGCACGACGTTGAACTGCTTCTCCGTATAGATCGGTACCCACCATGCCTGCTCGACCACGTATTTTTGAACCTCTTTGTACACGTCTTTACGTGCTGCACTGTCTACCGTCGTTCTGCCCTTTACCAAAAGCTCATCCATCTTTTCGTCTTTTACATAGCTGAAGTTCAAACCGCTATCTGCTTGGCTGGAATGCAGGAAGAGGTAGAGCACATCCGGATCGTTCAGCGTGTAGCCCATCAGCGTCATATCAAAGCTTCCCTTGGTCGCTGTATCCACCAGCGCTCCCCACTCCAGCGTCACGATGTTCACTTCAACCCCGATATCCTTCAGCATGGCTTGAATCAACTGAGAAGCCTGCGCCCAAGTGCCTGTCTGCGTCAACAGATCCAGCTTGAGTGGTTTGCCGTCCTTCTCATACAGTCCCTGCGCGTTTTTCGTATATCCCGCCTTCTCCAGCAAGGCTTTCGCTTCGTCTACCTGATAGGTGAGACCGTAATCTTTCACGGATTCATCGTAGCCGAACAAGGATGGAGGCAGTGGACCGTATGAAACGACGCCCTCTCCTTGGATGACGGCTTTCATGATCGCTTCCTTGTTGATCGCTTTATTCAAAGCCTGTCTCACTTCTACGTCCTGGAACACCGGTTTGCGCGTATTCAGCATGACGAACAGTCCCAAACCATTGCGCAGCATCTCTTTAACCTCGAATTGCGGATTGTCCCGGTACTTGGCGACGTCCTTGGCTACGACACCGCGTGCGATATCGATAGAGCCGCTGTCCAAGGCAGCGAGCAACGTTTGATTTTCAGCAATAAAGCGGTAGACGAGTCTATCTGCATATGGCGCTCCCTGGTTTTTAAAGATCGGATCCGCCCAGGCAAACTCCTCGTTTCGTGTAAAGGATATGGATTGACCGTTCTCCCATTTCTCAAACTTCCAGGGACCCACACCAACGGGTTGACGTGCGTACTTGTCGCCTGCCTGCTCGATCGCCTGCATCGACAACGGCTGAAGCCAGCCCGGATCGCTCAGGAATTGAAGCAGAGGGGCAAATGGCTGTTTCAGATGAAGCACCAGAGTCGTATCATCAGAAGCTTCCACAGACTCTACCTCAGACAGATTGCTTCCCGCTACCTTCGCAGCTGTTTCCGGATTAAGCGCGCGCTGATAGGTTTCCGCTATGGATTTGGCTGTCATCGCGGTCCCATCGTGAAATTTGACGTCTGTACGAATCTTGAATGTCCACGTCTTGCCGTCCTCCGATACCTGCCAGCTCTCTGCCAGATACGGTTTGAATTCCAGCGTGTCCGGGTCTTGCGTGACGAGACTCGCGCCGAGATTGCCTGCAATCTGGTTGGCGACGGCCATCCCCGTCTTGTGGATATCCAGCTGATCCGGTTCGTTGGCGATCCCGATCGTGATGGTTCCTCCCTTTTTCGGTTGGAGGTCCGCTGTTGCTGCCGGTGTTTCAGTCGAAGTCGTAGTCGACGGTGCTGAACCTTCCGGTGGCGAACTTGCTGGTGGTGTACTACATCCGGCTATCAGCGCCATTGACAGGGACACCATTGTTGCGGTCGAGAAGAGCTTTTTGAGGTATGCTGTAGGTACCATGTGCCATCCTCCTAAAAGGTAATATGAATTAACACCTACAGTACCATTTATCTAAAAATTGTGATTATTGAAGATTTCTATAAGGTATAGATGATTTTTGTCGGATCTCATGGGTGGACGCTAAAGGCAGATTTCTCTTTTTTCACTCCGCTTCGGATGGAATCCCAAAGACTTTCGCTTTTTTCATGGAGTCGGGCAGGGCATTTTCTACTCCTGTTTCCTGACCACCACTACAGTTGGATCAACGTGCTTTTATCATGAAAAAGCCCGATCACGGGGATCGGGATTCCTTCAAATCATTTTTATTTCTGCGCTCTAGCAGCCTGCATGCGGAAATTGGCGCGTTTTTCGATCTTGCCCAGGATCAGGTCGACCAATATCACCAGCAAAGCAGCAGGAATCGCTCCCGCCAGCACCTTCTGATCATCAGTCGTCACGATGCCGCGCATGATCATCTCGCCAAGTCCACCAGCCCCGACAAAAGTGGCCATCGTCGCCGCACCAATGGAAACGACGGAAGCTACGCGAATTCCTGTCAAAATGATCGGCAGGGCAAGGGGTATTTTGACCTTGGTCAACAGCTGCAGCTTCGTCATGCCCATGCCTGTACCCGCTTCTGTCAGATTTTTATCGACATTTTCGAGGCCAGCATAGGTATTTTGGACGATCGGCAGCAGCGAATAGAGAGCGAGCGCCACGATGGCAGTCCCATAGCCCAGTCCCAGAAAAATCATGATGATCAGCAAGAGGGAGATGGTCGGTATGGTTTGGATGGCGTTTATCGTCGTTTGGATGACAAACGCGATACGTTGATTTCGCGTCATCCAGACGGCCAGCGGGACACCTACGACGATCGCGATGAGAATCGCACTGGCACTCATGAAGAGATGCTCCCCTGTGAAGGCTAAAAGCTGCCTCCAGTATGTCACAAACACTCCCAGTATTCCTATCAAGGCATCCATGGAGATCTACCTCCCTTCCCGTACACCTTTTTTTACTTCTGAATCAGTCCTTGCTCCAGCAAAAATTCGCGAGCAATCTCAGCCGGATCCTTTTTCTCGATGTCTGCTTTGTAATTCAAGGCCGTCATCGTCTTCGTATCGATCTTGCCAGTCAGCTTGTTGATGACCTCTTCCAGCTGCGGATACTGCTTCAGCGTGTCTTTGCGTACGACAGGAGAAGCTCCGTACGGCGGGAAGAAGTGCTTGTCGTCCTCCAAGGTTGCCAGACCGTATTCCTTCAGACGGGAATCTGTCGAATACGCAAGCACAATATCGACCTCTCCGGAGTCAACAGCCTTATACACCAATCCGATGTCCATCGGCGTTGTCTTGCCGAACGAAATGCTGTAATCTTGTTTGAATGCCTGATAACCGTCATTCGGACGCTCCAGCCAGCTTGAATCCGTACCCAAGCTCAAATCTTTGGCAATAGGAGCCAGATCGGAGATGGTTTTCAGATTGTGCTTATCAGCCAGCTCCTGACGAACGGTAAAAACATACGTGTTATCAAACCCATACGAAGGGAACCAGAGCTCGTCGAACTTCTCGGCCACACCGTTTTTCACCAGTTCAAAAGCTTCCTGCGGATCCTTGCTGAATTCTTCCAAGCCGAGGCTGCTTGTTAGATCGGTTCCTACATAACGTACGGCGGAAATCTGGATATCGTTGTTCTGCATCGCTTTCAACACGACAGGAGTCGCCCCGAGACCGCCAACCAGCTCAGCCTTCAGGTCGGAATTGCCTTGAATGACTTGCTGGAGCATATGCGCCAGAATCGTCTGCTCCGATGTGGGCTGATGTCCGATCTTGACGACATCGCCAGAGCTGCATCCAGTGGCTAGTACCAGTGATAATCCTGCTATGATAAGTGCTTTCATCCAATTGCTTTTCAATGGTTGTTCCCCCTTAATCCGCACGCTTTATCTTTAATCCTTTTGGCGTGCATAGCTTCTGAACTTTTCTTGTCAATAAGTCAGCAATCGTCGCCAGCATTGCGGTTGCAAGCGCACCTGTAATCAGCATGTTGTCGTTTGCAAGCCCAAGTCCGGTAAATACCAAGTATCCGAGTCCTCCCCCGCCGATCACGGCAGCGAGCGTGGCCCAGCTAATGGTATAGATCGTTGCTGTTCGAAACCCTCCCATGATGATGGATATCGCCATCGGCAATTCAATTTTCAGCAGTATTTGAAAGCTGGTCATGCCCATGCCACGAGCTGCTTCGATCAGGGCCGGGTCTACTTCTCGGATACCCGTAAACGTATTGCGCAGCATGGGTAACAGAGAATAGAGAAATAAGGCTACGACCGCAGGTACGGCCCCGATTCCGAGGAGTGGAATCATCAGACCCAGGAGGGCAAGACTGGGAATCGTCTGCAGGATGTTGACAAACCCGATGACGTATTTATTGATTTTCTCTGTCCTCGTCAGCAGAATACCGAGCGGCACAGCGATCAGAAATCCAGCCATTACGGCGATAAAGGAAATGTAGCTATGCTCCCAAAGCAGGGACAGGACCAGGTCATACCTTTCTGTCAAAAACAAAATCCAATCATTCATCTTCACACCCCCTTGTTAGGATATACTCCACTTCGGGAGCGCCGCTTTTTTGGAAGTGGCCGGGTGCAGCTCCTTTACCTTGCGCAGGCGTTTGGCTCCGATAAAATTCACGACGAATTCGTTGGCCGGATTTTGCAATAGCACATCCGGTGTATCCAGCTGAACGACAGTGCCGTCGTTCATCAGACAGATGCGATCGGCAATCTTGATCGCTTCGTCCATATCATGCGTCACGAACACGATCGTCTTGTTGATCGTTTTTTGCAAGCGGACAAATTCATCCTGCAGCTGCTCCCTGCTGATCGGGTCCAATGCGCTGAATGGTTCATCCATCAAAATAATCGGTGGATCTGCGGCCATCGCGCGAATGACGCCGACGCGCTGCTGCTGACCGCCGCTCAGCTCAGCAGGGTAGCGATTTTTGAAGACCTTTGGATCAAGTCCTACCATGTCCAGCAGTTCGTCTACCTTTTTTTCGTACTGGCTGCGCTCCATTTTTTTCAGCTTGGGCACCAGCGCGACATTTTCGCCAATCGTCATGTGCGGAAACAGGGCAATTTGCTGAATGACATACCCGATGCTCCTGCGAAGCTCCACTGGATCAGTCTTGAAAATATCCTCTCCGTTGATCTCAATCCTGCCTGCGGTCGGCTCGATCAGTCGATTGATCATCTTCATCGTTGTCGTCTTTCCGCATCCACTGGGGCCAATCAGGACAAACAGCTCACCCGCATGGATCTCCAGGTTCAAACCCTTGATAATGGAGGCGTCGCCAATGCGTTTTTCCACTTGTTGAAAGGAAATCATAAGCACCACTCCTTCGAAAAAGATTTATGAAAAGAAAAAAGTCGAGACACTGTTCACGTCTGGAGGACCTTCCGGACGAAAGCAGTATATCGACTCTTTTCTCACATACAAATATGGGGAAATAAGCTTGCATAGTGCGCGACTGGTAGCCCAAATAGAGCTGCTAGTCAATACACGAAAAGCAAGCATGTACACGTAGATTGTATGCTGATTCTGCTTTAGCCGACGAGGTTAGCTGACGGGTAGGATGGCAGGTAGCATCCCTTCTGTTTGCACAGAATTAACCCCAATGATGGTTCCCCCGTTTTCGTCAAGGACGAAACTAGGCCCGATATGAAGTTGGTTAAATCGCTACTAAAACGGATTGGGTAATGAAATTCAGTTTACCATAACGTGAATGTATACTCAATTTTCAAAAAACGCCGTATAACCCCCTCTGACTCTCTCAAAGGGAGTTAACCGTAATCAGTTTACTCTTTCTTCTGAATCCTCCGGTATCCTTCCAAATCCTTCCCTGCCGCAATCGGAATGTTCATGAAAATCGCGCTTCATTGTAAAAAGTGCAGCAGGAATGTCAAGGTTCCTACACTCATCACCGTCGTCACCAAGACGGAGCTGGAGACAAACTGCGGTCTGGCATTAAATTGGATGGCATACATCGCGGTGGTCGCCGCTGAAGGCATCGCTGCCAAAACAATCAGTACCTTCTGAAGCAAGGGATCAATCGGAAACATCAGACAGATGAGATAAGCGAGCACCGGGGATGCGACCAGCCGAATCACGCTCGCGATACTGATCCCTTTCCACTCCAGTCCTTTTGCCGATACATTGGCCAGCTGCATGCCCAAAATCAGCATCACCACCGGAATCGCTGCCTGGGCAACCAGATCAATCGCCTGGTAATAGGTTTCTGGTATCGAAATCTGAAGCTTTTGAAACAAGACAGCGACCACAACCGCATGATTGGAGGGCTGCTTCAGCACCATCTTGATCGCGACCTTCGCCCCGCCTTTGCCCCGGGAAGCGAAATAGACACCGAAGACTCCCATGATGATGGCATGGAACACCATGATCTGTACCGCATAGTGAAAGCCCGTCTCGCCGTAAGCAAACAGAATGATCGGCGTCCCGTAGTTTCCACTGTTCATGAAAGCCGTGGAGAGCATCATCGCGCTCTCCTGCTGCTTGTCGTACTTGAAGCATTTTGCTGTGATTTGCGTGATCAGGATCAGCCCAATCGTCAGCAAGGTGGAGATCACCACGATGTAGAACAGCTGCATATCGAGCGGCGTCTTATAAAAGGTTCTGAACACCAGAGCCGTAGACAACACGTATATGGCAAGTGTCGAGATGGGTTTGAGATCCAGCTTGTAGATCCGCTGCAAGATGTAACCACTCAAAAAAATCAGTAATACAGGTAAAATCACTTGGAAAAATATCATGCCATTCCCTACTTCCTTATCCATTCACTTTCCTGCTTCAGTATACCAGAGCAACATGAAAAAAAGCCGATCCCGCTTTATTTTTTAGGTAGCGTGATCGACTTGATTATTTTCCAATATCTCCACAAATTTCGATGCGGCTGGTGAGAGCGACACACTTTTTAAAAAGCAGACTCCTACTTCTCTCTTTGGTATCTCATCCGTTAACGGTACTTTATACAATAATCCTTTTTTCAAATACTCTTGGGAAAATTCTTTGGTCACACAGGCTATTCCTAAATTGATTTTCGCAAATTCCAGTAATAAGTCATGAGAGCCCAATTCAAATTCCGGAGAAATCTGTATGCCTTTCGATAGCAGATAATCTTCTACATACCTTCTGGAATTTGAATTCGATTCAAGCAGGATTAAAGGCAGCTTTACCACTTCATCTAGGGTTATGGGTTTCGATACGAGATGCTTGTATTTCTCCCCACAAACAAAAATATCATGGATATCGATGCACGGTCTTTGTTCTAAGGTAGAATCATCAAGAGGCAAATTAACAATGGCAATATCAACCTCTCCTGATTTTAATATCGAACAAAGCTCTAATGTGGTACCATTCACGATCTTAAATTTAATATTGGGATATTTACTATGAAAAGCTTCCAGATAGGGAAGTAAAAAATATCTCGATATCGTATCCCCTACCCCAATCTTTAATTCCCCTGTCGACAAATTCTTGAATTCTAAAATCTTTTCTTCCCCAACATCAATTAATTTCAAAGCCGAATTTACATATTCATAGAGAAGACTGCCTTCGTTTGTTAAAGATACCCCTTTAGGCGTTCGATTAAAAAGACGTATATCCAATTCTCTTTCCAATTGCATGATTGCCTGGCTAACAGCGGGTTGGGTCATGTAAAGATCTTTGGCTGCCTTAGAAAAGCTTTTCCTTTTTCCTACCTTGCAAAATATTTTATATAAATCTAATTTGCTTATCATATAAGCGCCCCTTATACCTACCATTCCATATATTCATTTTACTTATATCACTCAACCGATGTATAGTACAAGCAGGTAAGTCTTGTGAATAAGCTTTAGTCCTTACAAGGAGTGATCATAGTGGAAAGAGTAGTTGGAACTGTTGTTAGAGGCCTTCGTTGCCCGATCATCAATCATGGGGACAGCATCGAGGAAATCGTTGTAGATAGTGTGCTAAAGGCTTCGGAAGTGGAAGGCTTTCACATGAATGACAAAGACATCGTTACGATCACAGAGTCTATCGTTGCTCGTGCTCAAGGGAATTATGCAACGATCGATGATATTGCGAAAGATGTACATTCGAAATTTGGAGAAGATACGGTTGGCGTTATTTTTCCGATCTTGAGTCGTAATCGTTTTGCAGTTGTTCTGCGCGGTATTGCAAAAGGCGTTAAAAAAATGGTTCTAATGCTTAGCTATCCATCTGACGAGGTGGGAAACCACTTGGTAGATCTGGATATGCTGGATGAAAAAGGAGTGAATCCTTGGACGGATGTTTTAACAGAACAGCAATTCCGTGAACATTTTGGCTATAATAAACATCCTTTTACGGGTGTGGACTATATTGATTACTATAAATCGATCGTGGAAGAATACGGTGTCGAATGTGAAGTGATTTTCTCCAATCATCCCAAGACGATATTACAATACACCAAAAGCGTTCTGACTTGTGATATCCATTCGAGATTCAGAACAAAAAGAATCTTGAAGGCAAATGGCGGAGTCAAAATCTATAGCCTCGATAACATTTTGTCTGAGTCTATTGATGGTAGTGGATATAACGAAGCTTACGGCCTGCTGGGATCAAATAAATCGACAGAAACCAGTGTGAAGCTGTTCCCGCGTAATTGCCAACCTATCGTGGATCAAATACAGCATCTTCTCAAAGAAAAGACGGGTAAGGATATTGAAGTCATGATTTATGGAGATGGAGCTTTTAAAGACCCGGTAGGGAAAATTTGGGAGCTCGCTGATCCTGTTGTTTCGCCAGCTTACACATCAGGACTTGACGGTACGCCCAATGAAGTAAAACTAAAATATCTTGCTGATAATAACTTTGCAGATTTAAGAGGAGAAGAGCTTAAGCAAGCGATCTCTCATTACATTAGCAATAAAGAGTCTGATCTTGTAGGGTCGATGGAAGCACAAGGCACTACACCTAGAAAACTTACCGACCTGATCGGTTCTCTATCCGATTTAACTTCTGGCAGCGGAGATAAGGGTACGCCTGTTGTCTATATTCAAGGATATTTTGATAACTATACAAAATAAGCGCAAGTACGCTCGCTAAAGCCTGCGCGCAACCAAATTTAGAGGCAATCTCGTACTCTGCATAGTGAGTACTTGGAGATTGCCTCTAGAATATAAACCCTTGATTTTATTCAGGAAAATAGCCTTCGGACGAATTCAGAAGACCTTCCAGCTGTGTCACCGCGGACAACAGCTCTGGTCGTGACTCCCGGTTCGTCTCGGCCAGCTTTTTCAGCTCATCGTATGCTTCAGAGAGCCGAAACAGCGGCTCAGACACATTAGGCTTCCGCTCGGAAACAGTCTCTGTCATCACCATGTTGCTTTCGAGGAAAAAGGTATCTGCCGGAACCTGCTCGATGTTGGTCTTCACTTCCTGCAACAAGGATTGAAGATCGCTTGACATGATCTCCTTGTGCTTCTGCAAATGATCTACGATGGTAAGGACATAGTCTTTTTTCGTCAAGTTGTTCGTCATCCTTTCGTCTTCCAGTCCCTTTTACTTTGCCCCGAGCTATTGTCATACATTCCTAATGCTATGCTCGTCCACCCGGTGAACCCAGCGTACCGCCGACAAAATCGATTTGGAATTTGCACATCGTTGTGATACAATTTTTGTAATTCATGATGGGAGTTGAAGAGGATGTAAGTTTTCTTGCACGTAAAGTCAAACAAAACAGCGGTTTTTTTCGCATGTTTTATTTCTTTATACGCAAGAAAGTTACGATATCCTTTCTCTCATACCATATCCTGATCTGACGCCATATTTGGGTTGGATTTACTGTTTGTATTCGAGCTGCGAGAAAGTAACTTTCTTGTAGCTTTTATTTTTTCATACAGGGGGTATTGTGATGTCATTAATTCAAGTCTCCAACCTGACGTTTGCCTATGAAGGCAGCTTCGATCACATATTTGAAAACGTAAATTTCCAGATCGATACCGATTGGAAATTGGGATTTACGGGAAGGAACGGCAGAGGAAAAACAACCTTTCTCAACCTGCTGCTCGGCAAGTACGACTACAGCGGCAAGATTTCTGCGAACGTCCATTTTGAGTACTTCCCTTTCCAGATCGCAAACAAGGAGCAGCAGACCTTGGATGTGATCAACGACATCACTCCAGACTATCAGCACTGGGAATTGATGCGCGAGCTTTCCTTGCTGAAGGTATCGGAGGATGTTTTGTATCGCCCTTTTGATACCCTGTCCAATGGCGAGCAAACAAAACTGCTGTTGGCTGCCTTGTTTCTGAAGGAAAACCACTTCCTGCTAATCGACGAGCCAACCAATCATCTGGACATGAATGCCCGGCAGCTTGTCAGTGATTATCTCCATACCAAAAGCGGCTATATTTTGGTGTCCCATGACCGTGCTTTTCTGGACAACTGCGTGGACCATATTCTTTCCATCAATAAGACCAACATCGAAATTCAAAAAGGAAACTTCTCGGATTGGTGGGAAAATAAACAGCGACAAGACCAATACGAGCTGGCAGAGAACGAAAAGCTGAAAAAAGACATTAAACGCTTGTCAGAATCAGCCAAACGAACGAGCATCTGGTCTCATGAAGTGGAAAAAACCAAAAACGGTACAAGGAATTCCGGCTCCAAGGTGGATAAAGGCTACATTGGCCACAAGGCAGCCAAAATGATGAAACGCTCTAAATCCATCGAGCATAGACAGCAATCGGCGATCGATGAACGATCAAAGCTCCTAAAAAATGTGGAACACGCTGACAGCTTGAAGATATCTCAGCTCGCCTTCCACAAAAACCAGCTTGCAGAGCTCGAACATGTCTCTATCAATTACGGTGACAAGACGGTTTGCACGGATGTCAGCTTCACGATTGAACAAGGGGAGCGAATTGCGCTGGCAGGGAGAAACGGCTCTGGGAAATCCAGCATTCTCAAGCTCATTTACGGTGAGGATATCCACTATACGGGTACCTTCAGAAAGGGAAGCCAGCTGAAAATATCGTTTGTTTCACAGGACACCTCGCATTTGCAGGGCAATTTGACGGACTATGCCAGAAGCAACGGAATCGATGAATCTCTTTTTAAATCGATTTTACGAAAACTCGATTTTTCCAGAGTCCAATTTGAAAAGGACATCTCGGCTTTTAGCGGCGGTCAAAAGAAGAAGGTGCTGATTGCCAAAAGCCTTTGCGAGAAGGTACATTTGCATATTTGGGATGAGCCGCTTAATTATATTGATGTTATTTCTCGCATGCAGATCGAGGAGCTTTTGCTCGAATACTCCCCGACCATTCTGTTTGTAGAGCATGACCGTGAATTTTGCCAAAATATCGCCACGAAGATCGTCGAGCTATAGGGCTAAAAAAGGAGGTAGTCAGGGACGTGTTGAGCGTTCCTTTCTACCTCTTTCCTATTACTGTTACGGAATGAAAAGCTGAGGAACGGTATACAACGCAGGGGTACCACCTGTATGCAAAAACAGGACACGGTCATCTGGAGTCAGCTCGCCTTTACGAATCATCCCGATCAAACCCGCCATCGCTTTACCCGTATAGACAGGATCCAGCAATATACCTTCTGTGCGGGCAACTAGCGTCACGGCCTCTACCATCTCTTCGGTCGGAATCGCGTACCCGGCACCGACATATTGGTCATCACAGCGGACAGCATCATCTGAAATCTCTCCTTGCAGTCCTACGAGGGCAGCGGTACGATACAGCAGATCTCGCACTTGGCTCTCCTTGCCTTCCTTGGTGCCGCTGACATTGATTCCAATCACCTCTGTATGGGATTGACGAGCGAGGAAGCCTGCGACCAGTCCTGCATGCGTGCCCCCGCTCCCCGTGCCTGTAACCACGTAGTCAAACGGTGTTCCCATCTCCATGGCCTGCTGCTCGATCTCGTCTGCGCACGCCATGTAACCGAGAGACCCGATCTGGTTGGAGCCGCCGAGCGGGATGATGTACGCCTTCTTCCCCTCTTTCTCCACGGCCTGGGCCAAGGCTTCCATCGCCACCTGTATGTCACCGTCAGCAGGAATCAGCTCGATTTTTTCCACACCCATCAAGTGAAACAGCAGATGATTGCCACTCGCTTGCGGGTTGTATTCCCCCGCCTCCGGCTTCGACAACACCAGCTGGCAGCGCAAGCCTTCCCGTACGGCAGCAGCAAGAGTCAGACGGCAGTGATTGGATTGTACGGCCCCACAGGTAATCAACGTATCCGCCCCCTGCTTGATCGCATCCGCCACGAGATACTCCAATTTACGCGTTTTGTTTCCACCTGCGGTCAGTCCGAGCTGGTCGTCTCGTTTGATCCAAATAGCTGGGCCTCCCAATGCTTTCGAAAGCCGTTCCAGCTTTTGAATCGGCGTGTATCCATTTGTATAGGTTCTGCGTTCATAGCGAATCTGGTTCATGTGCCGTTCCCCTCTTTTCATGCATGGATTTCTCCTACACCATACTACACGTTCTTCTGAAAATCCTTTTTGCCCCTCTTAAAAGTTAATCCGCAGGCTTCCACCTGCGGATATGTCCAGCTGTATTAATTTGTTCCATTCTCTGATACCCGTCTCAAAAACGATTTAAGCCGCTCTGTTTGCGGATTCTCGGTGGCAGCTGCTCTGGGAAAAGCACGCTGCTGCGATGTATCAACCGTTTGGAGACATTTACAGACGGGCGTCAAGCCCAAACTCCTGATGGAATAGCCAGTCTGATCTTGCAGACCGTCCAACAGCGCGGGAAGCAGCATAATCCTGTCACCGGTTCGGGCGGTATGTTGATCGGAGTGGTACGCCAGGTCGGTAAGGATTTCAGCGAACAGGTTGAAGTCGGCACGAAAATCGCGACACTTGTCTCTCTTTCCTTGACACCGTTACAGATCGACGAGATTCATGAGATGGATATGGATACCTGTCAGGTTCGTGTCTCTGGACAGGCCATCCTGTTTCAGAGCGGCATCTTTGCGAAATTGCCTGAGGATTTGCCGCAGGAATTTGCCGCAGGAATTTGCCTTGGGTTTGCTGGATGTAGGAAGACGGATGAGGGCGGAAGGTTTGCTGTAGCGTTTCGAACATGCATTTGAACAGCTCGAAAAAGACCAATGGAATCTCACGTTCCCTGGTCCTTTTTTCATCATTTCACCAATTGCAGAATCCAATCTTTCAGATCAACGATTCGCAACGTCTTTGGGCGGGTGTCTGTTCCGGTTACGAGTATAGGAACGTGCGAATCTTGTTCATGCAGCGATCCGTGAGCTGCTCCCCCTCGATGGGAAGGGGAATTTTCACCTGCAAGCTCATAACCGGGCTTGACAGTGATGACCACGTATTTCCCTTCGTGAGAATGCATGGCTCCGTACAGCCTAGCCAATACGTCGGGATACTTTCCATACGTGATCCGGTTGTTTGTAATCGTCATGTCCAGCAGCCCGGGGTCGCCCGTCCATGTCCACGACTGACCGTATTCATCTACGAATTTTCCCTTTGGACGATAGGAGAATGTCTGGTTGCTTTTCCCTGCCGTAACTTGCACATTTTGACTGTCCCTCATGGCAATGATGTCGAGCTTGTCCTCCTTTTGCAAATGCTTCACCACCTGCGCGGGCGAGACTTGCGGGTCGATGGCATAGATATAGGACATCCGCTCATTTGCTGCAATCACCAATTGGTCTGCTGCCTGGACGGGCTGACCAATTTTCGCAATGCGGTAATCAGATAATAATGACCTCAAGTCGATGGTAGCAGCTTCTCTATCTTCCTGAACATCGGTTTGACCACTGTCTCCCATGACAATCCAGACGGCCTGATGGACGGCCTGCTCCCAGGAGCCGTATGCATTGAGCGCGATTTGAAGCGCCTGATCCGCTTTTACGATCCCTTCAGTTTGGGCACTTCCTTTATTATGTACAGACATGTCGTTTTCCGGAAAGTAGGCGATGGTTACATCGGGAAGCTTGCGCTGCTCGATCAGATAAGCGATGTCCTGCGCGGAGAATGGGTTATTCAGTCCGTACTTCTTCCACAGACGAGCATTCCGGCGATTTTGCGGATCAAGCTGTGCCAGTGCTGCGTAGGAAAGCAGGGAAGGTCCCTTGACACGCATTTCTTCCGGCAATCGCGTGCTCTTTTCTATATATGCCGGAACATGCAAGCTGTGCTCGGTTTTGCCTCGATAGATGATTGCATTGATGGAAGCGGAATGTTTTCCTTTTTCGGCTAATTCTTCATGGATGGTCTTCGTTTTTTTGCTCAGATGGTTCTGATTTAGTTCATAGACGGAATCGATAAACTGCTGCACTTGATCAATCTTCAGCGCTTCCTTGGGTCCATTGCCGTAGTAGATCATGCGGTTTTCATTGCCACTGTACCAGACCAAGCCCGGCACCTGATGCTGGTCTGCGTATGTACCCGTCAAAAAGGTGCTGTCTATCGTTACCGACATGGTGGGAAAAGAACTTACCATCTGTGGATAGTAATGTCCTTTGGATACCAAGAACTGAAGGGCGGGAGCACGACCTTGTTGGATCGCTTCACGCAGTGGCTTGTCCATTAACGAATCGACGAGGATGACGATGACAGGCTTGGCAGCTTCGGGGGCAGAGGACTGAATTCTTTGCAGATTGGCCCGATCTTGAGGAGGTGTACTGCATCCAGCGACGAGTAGGAGTACGATCATCACGAGATACGGAAGCTTCATCGTCTTTACCAACACACTTCCCCCTTCAACCCTTTGGCCGGAAGACGAGGGCCATCAAAAAACCGAAAACAATGGCGGAAGATATGCCTGCGCTCGTCACCTCAAAAATACCCGTGATAATGCCGACCAATCCATTCGCTTCAGCCTCTGCCATCGCCCCGTGGACCAGCGCATTGCCGAAGTTGCTGATGGGGACGGTAGCACCCGCGCCAGCGAATTCGATGAGTGGATCATACAACCCAAAGCCATCCAGAACTGCTCCTGCCACAACCAAAGATGACATCGTGTGCGCTGGCGTCAGCTTTACCACATCCATCAAAAACTGACCGATCAGGCAGATCGCCCCCCCCACTAGAAATGCCCACAAAAACGTCATGGTCCCCCTCCTTACTTATCAGCTTCAATGGCTACGGCGTGCGCGATGCATGGGATGCTTTCTTTTTGCTGATAGGAAATAGGCGACAGCAACGCTCCAGTGGCGACCACGAGAATGCGGTTCCACTCCCCTTCCTTCATCCGACGCATCAGATGGCCGTAAGTGACCGTAGCGCTACAGCCGCATCCGCTGCCACCGGACCATACCGTGGGATTATCGCCGTAAATCAGCATGCCACAGTCCACATAGCGCTCAAGCGGGACGTGGACGTTGTGCTGGGGTAACAGTTCAGACAAAATGGAATGGCCGACTTTTCCAAGATCGCCCGTCACGATCAGGTCGTAATGATCATGCGGGAGCTGCAAATCCCGAAAGTGGGTTTCGATCGTCGCCAAAGCAGCCGGGGCCATCGCTCCCCCCATGTTAAACGGATCAGACATGCCCATGTCTACAATCCGCCCAATCGTGGCAGCTTGAATGCGCAAGCCAGTGCCTTTGTTTGCGACCACCGCTGCTCCTGCACCTGTCACGGTCCACTGTGCAGTAGGCGGTTTTTGCGAGCCATATTCGGTAGGATAGCGGTACTGCTTTTCCGCTGCCGCATTGTGACTGCTGGTCGCAGCGAGTACATAGTCAGCAGATCCGCTGTCTACCAGTTGAGCTGCCAAAGCGAGCCCTTCCATCGAAGTAGAGCACGCGCCGAAGATGCCCAGAAAGGGAATAGCCAGCGTCCGTGCAGAAAAACTGGCGGAAATGGTCTGATTCATCAAATCGCCAGCCAGCATGAAGTGTATTTGCTCTTTTCGAAGGCCTGCCTTTTCAATCGCTTTGTCGCAAGCCTCCTCCAGAAGAACTCGCTCCGCTTTCTCCCAGCTGTCCTGCCCGATCATGAGATGACCATGCAGGATATCAAAGTCGTCTGCCAGCGGGCCTTGTGCTTCAAATGGTCCGCCAATCGCAGAAGTACCGGCAATCACTGGCCGTGATGGAAACACCCATGACTGGTAGCCCTGGCGCATACGTTATCCTCCCATTTTGATCAGCGTTTTGATGAGTCCGACGATGAATGCGGAAGCGACACCAAATACGATGACCGATCCCGCAAGTTTAAACATATTTCCACCTACCCCCAGCACAAAGCCCTCGCTGCGGTGATCAAGCGCCGCTGAAGTAATGGAGTTGGCAAAGCCTGTCACAGGCACACTCGTTCCCGCTCCCGCCCATTGTGCAATCCGATCGTACAGCCCCAATCCCGTCAACAGGGCTGAGATGAAGATCAAGACCGCAACAGTCGGGTTGCCTGCCGTTTTTTCCGTAAAGTGAAAATAGCGAATAAAGATTTCCTGAATCGCTTGCCCCACCAGACAGATCCCCCCTCCGACGAGGAAGGCACGAGTGAAATTGCGCACCAAGGGACGCGGCGGTTCATGCCGCTTGGCCAGCTCTTGGTATTTCTGCTGAGACAGAGTAAGATTTTTCTTTTTTTCATCAGCCATCCGGCTCACTCCCTCTTAACGGATCAACAGTGGTTTGACCTGATCAATCACTTCTTGAAGCTCTTCTGAATCGACCTGATAGGCCCGCTTCATTCGCTTGTCCTTTGTCCCTATTGCGTACAATTCCAGATCTGCCTGACATTTTTTCAAAGTGGCAAATGTCAGCTTCATGGCCTGCGGCTCCGGAACCTTTAATTTATCATCGTACAAGTCCAGGTATAGCTGTCCGCCCTTGTCTACTTGACCAAGGAAGACATTTTCCAGAGCGACCCCTGCTTTCTCCAGCTCGGCCCTTACCCAATTGCGGTTCAATCCCAGATTGGATAAAGACTCGTCCATGATCGCTCCATCCATGATCACCGCCTGGGGCTCTTCCGCTGGAGACACAATCAGTTCAAGGTGTTGAGGGGTCACTGGCTGATGCTGTGACTTGAGCAGTACACTGACATCTCCACTGGATTCCATCAAGGCGAATTCGACGTCGGCTACGCGAAAGACGTTCTTCATTCGCAGATGCTCCATCAAGTCTTCCGTAGACATCCGTTCACTTTTGAGATTGTCTTCCAAAATCTTGCCGTCCTTGATCAGAATCGTGGCGTTGCCTTCTACGAAATTACGAATGTGCTTGCTTTTAAGAGAGAGCCACTCCAATAAGACCGGGAACAAGGCAAAAATGGTTAGCGCAATCAAGCTGTGGTAAATGGGACCATCCACTTCAGTAGCCATAAAAGCGGCAATGGAACCAATGGTAATTCCCACAACATACTCGATGTAGGTAATCTGTCTTATCTGTCTCTTCCCGATGATTTTGGTTAGGATAAATAGATACACAAAGGCTACGAGCGATCTTATGACGATGTCCAGCCAATCCGGCATGTTTCACTTACCTCCAATTCCCACCAGGAAAGGGAAGGGAGAGAGTCCCCTCCTCCGTCTCCTGTTTGGAAGCAATTAAAATCCTTTGTATTGTGGTTCTTCGTTTTCCAGCTCCGTTACGCGTTGTTCCAGATTGGTAATGATCGATTGCGTTTGCTCAGCTGCTTGGGTATACAGTTGTTTTGCCTGTTGGTTTTGCGTATTCAGCGCAAACGTTTCCAGGTTGGCCTGCGCACCTTTCAAGCTAGCCAGTGTTTGCTTCACCTGCGATCCTACTGTCATCTGCTCTCACCTCCAATGATAGTATCAACCATTCAAAAGAAATTATCCCCATATATGGAGCCATATCTTTTGGAAATAAAGGTTATTTTTAACATGAAAAAGGCGCCTTCCATTAGCAGAAGGCACCCAGGTGATTGTTTTAATGTGATGTTATTCAGAAGAGGGTTTGAAAGCAGAGGCCAAGCGAATCAAGTCCTTTTCTGATAGATTTCCAATGATTTGCAGACGGATGACCTTTCCCTTCGGATCAAGAATATGCACAGCAAGCCGTTTGACATCACTATTCTGAAATGGAGTAAGTGTAGCCACATTGTCGCTACCTGGGATCTGCATGACTTTCATATATGCAGGATATGTCTCGTGAACTCGCTCTTTTCGATTCAGAATATCCATAGTTGGGTGACAGCAGCCCACTCTCGTTCTTTTCGGAAAATGTCCCAATGCGCAAGTTTTTGGACCGGTTCCCCCAACTTCCCGTCCTTTAGTGTGAAATATTGCGTAATGAGTCCATTGGAAGAGAGGAGAGGTAGATGTGCGGCAACGGGTCGATATAGAGGGGCGCCGAAGGTTTTTTTCGTCTCTTCTGTCGTCATAACCTTCCCTCCTTTGCTAATCCTCTGGTAGTCCTCCAAAGAGGTCGTAATCACATCTGATCTTTCAGCATCTGAAGGATCACTAATTGTTATTTCTATATTTTTCCATTTTTTCTGTACGACTTCTTCTGCTTGGACAAAATCCTGAGCGAACATGACTACCATCACCATTGCTGTACATACAAACTTCATGCATGTTTTCATGTTACGGTCTCCTCTCCATGATCTGACTTGCAATGTCCAGCATTGCATCTTTGCTCATGCCTGTATCTGTCGTATGAAGAGAGAGCGACCAGTCCTGATCCATCCATCTCAATTCCTTTCGCGGCTTCCCAAACGGATCATCTCGTTCGATATACAAGCCTTCCAAACCGCTGATTTGCACCTCTTCTACCGTTTGATTAGCCCCTGGCACTGTGATCATGCCTTTGCCTTCCCAGTCCTGCTTCCATCCATTGACACGAAGCAGGTTTCCAGTTGGGTCTTCATAGGTAGCAGACACCTGGTAGTAGGTGGGCAGAGCTGGCAATGGTTCAGCTATCAGCTCCTGCTTATTTTCCAACCCCCGATTTTTCAAGCTCACTTCCAGGGATTCGTCTTTTGTATAATCGTAGCTGATCAGACCTTCTGTAAAGTCGTACGTGTCAGCAATACGTGCGGGATAATCGAGTACCCCTTGGACCAGTGTGTTTAGCTCGGACAATTCTCTTACCTTGAGCGGATTCACGATATAGATAACCTCTCCTTGCCCTGCTTCATTTTTCTGAAACACTGCTGCCGCCGTACCGGGTTTCAACCCGCTCCTAACCTCGTCGAGCTTGGCCTGCGAAGCTTGCAATTGAGCGAGTCGTTCCTTGGACAGAGGAGGGGAAGCCTGATACTCGATCACCGTCTCTTTGGCTTGGTTCTGGATTTTGTACAAGGTTATCGATGTAAATCCCGTCGCGAAAACAAATACAAGCGTAGCGACCAAAAACCACTTGGTCTTTATGGCATTCTTGGTTGTCGATCCTTTTCTGTCTTTTCCGGCAGAATGAAGGATTCTTTCCCGCAACAAAGGGGAAAGCGGAATTGATTCGTGCTCATTACCCAAAGCATCCATTGCCTTCTTCATTCGTTCTTCCATCATGACCGATCCCCTCCCAAGCTTAATGGCTGCTGACTGACGATTTCTCGAGCTTTTATCAAAGCATGGTGCAAACGCGATTTTACGGTTCCGACAGGCAATTGCAGGATTTCGGCAATCTCATTCTGGCTACAGCCATGCCAATATTTCAGAACCAAGACACTTCGGAATTTGAACGGAAGATGCTGGATCCGTTCCATGAGCTGCTGCTGCTCCAACTGTTCGACTACCTCCTTGGAGATATCTGGTACCGTTTGCGCAGTCGCCAGCAGGTTCACTTTGTTGAATAAACGGACAATCTTCCAGCCTCTCCGACGGTAATTCTGAATCTGACGAATCGATACACCAGTCAACCAGGAAGAAAAGGCTCGTGTTTGATCAAAATGACGCAATGACTTGAATACCTCTAGATATATGTCATGAATCACATCCTCAGCGTCTTGCTTGTTGTCCAGCAGAAACGAAACTGTCTTCTTGACATCATGAATCGTCCTATCATACAGTTCACCGAAAGCCTCCCTATCACCCGCGAGTACCTGATTGATGCATACTCGCAATCCCTCGTCGATCGACCGCTCCACAATTCCACCCACTTTCCGTTGATTTACACCTCATATTGGTCATTTGCGATTGATTCGTTCAAAATGTCCCCTGCCTATTGTAATAAACTTATAGGATTATTCTCTATACGAATGATGCCAAAGGCTTTTTGAACAACGCTGGCATCATGGTACCGATGAGACTTCTCCACGAATATGAAACGGCACCGTACCATCTGGGAATTTGTCAGCGTCATGGACAAGTGGGCTCCGCTGGTTCCCGGCTACATCAGCCACGAGATCATCAATGACCGCCAGTCCACCTGGACCTTCATGGGCGACATCGGAATCATGAAGAAAAAAGTGAGCTTGAAGATAGACATCACGGCAAAGGGTGTCATGGGTCCCATGATCAACTCGATTCTCAAAACATTCGTTCCAAAGACGACGACTGATTTGGCGGAAGCCATCGCCAATCGGATCAACGAAACAGCATCGATCAAATCCTAGCCGAAAAATGGCCCCGAGTATGGGGCCTTTTTCATTGAACAAAAAAGATTTTCCGATATATCCTGCGGCATTCCTCCATACACATATCAAGATCGACAACCATCGAGGGGAAAGGAATGAGTATCCATGCCTCAGGGAATACACGAAATAGATCTCGATCTCCCGGTCCAGACGATCTGGGAGTTCGTAAGTGTAATGGAAAACTGGATTCCACTGGTTCCCGGCTACATCAGCCATGAGATTATCAATGAGCGTCAGTCCACCTGGATGTTCAATGGCGACATCGGCATTATGAAGAAAAAAATACATCTTCAGGTCAATATTACGGAGTGGACACCGCCATCCCTGGTGAAGTTTAACCTGACAGGAATCAACGAGAATTTTTCTGGTGAAGGCTACTTCAAGACCGCGTCACTGGGTAATCAGCGTACCAGAATGACATGTTCCCTCGACATCACAGCCAAAGGCGTAAAGGCCCCTATGATCAACTCTGTACTAAAAAGCTTGGTTCCAAAGACAACCACGGAATTGGCCGAAGCTGTCGCCAACCGGATGCTCGAAATGGCTTCCACTCCACCAACACGTTCATGACGCTACCTCTGCAGCAGACCATCGATCGGGTCCTGTCTGCAGAGGTTTTTTATTTCAAAATATTCATTGCCTTCCTAACCGCTAAACTGGTATACCTATTCATGTAAAAGAATGAACTCACGAGGAAAGGAAATGTCCATGAAGATGCGATTTAGGAAGCTGCTGTTCTCTCTTGCCATCGGATGCGTTTCACTGATCGGCATCCAACAACCTGCTGTCGCCGCAACATCTAGCACCACCATTCTGCTCGACGGCTATCCGCTCCCCTTTCCAACTCCGCCAACTCATATAAACGGAACAACTATGGTTCCATTTCGGGCCATATCAGAAGCAATGGAAATTCAGGTAAATTGGGAAGCGCGAACCCAGTCCATTACGGCCATTCAGTCGACATCCCAAGGGGAAAAAACAGTCAAAATGCAGTTAAACAATCCACTCGTCACCGTGAATGGACAAACCGTCACCCTGCCCGTCGCCCCCTATGAAACCAATGGGAGCACCTTGATTCCACTCCGGTTCTTCAGTGAGCAATTTGGTGCACAGGTTGGCTGGAATGGGGAAACCAGAACCGTTTCGATCACCTCGCCCCTGCGCGATATGTACGGGCTGGCCTTTTATGCCATCTCTTCCTTTTCACAGCGTGACCTGATTCCGTTCTTTGATGCAACTGCTTTTGGCTGGAGCAGAATTGATCAGAACGGAAATCTGACCCTGACTGGCAACGATTTTTACTGGCCGAAGCCTGCTGGCGAGACTACACCTGAATCGATCATTGCAGACGCCAAAATGATGGGCTCCACTCCCTATCTGATGGTGTTTGCCGGGGATGCCAATGGGGAATTGACTGCGCTGCTTGAAGACGCAAGCTTGCGAGAAAAGGCAATCTCCCAAATGCTCGCACTCGCCCAGGAAAAAGGACTGACAGGAATCGCTCTGGATTTCGAGGGTTTAGGCATGAACGGAGATTTTACAGGGGTAAAAGAAAAGTACAACGAATTCGTACGCCTGCTTGCCGCCGAAACTAATCAGCGAGGCATACAATTGACTCTGATCCTACATCCGCTGAACGGTGCCTACAAGGGCTACGACTATGCCACGTTAGGTGCAATGGCGGATGATCTTGTCATCATGGCTTACGCCTACGAAGGTGAGAAAGGTCCGGAGCCGATGAACAAAGTGGACGAAGCGATTCGCATGGCCTTGGTCCACGTCCCTAAGGAAAAACTGATTCTGGGAGTATCGATGGGAAGCGAAAATGAATCATCGGTGAATCAGAAAATCGGTCTTGCCAAGCGATACAATCTCAAAGGCTACGCCATCTGGCGACTGGGTCTGATCAATCAAGCATCGATGGAGCAAATCAAACAGAGCGTTCAATAAATGGCGCTCCTTGGTAGGCAAAAAAGAAAGAGGCAGGATTCCCAAATGTGAAATGTGAGACGATTTAGGGAAGACGGCATCTGTCAAAAAGCTGTAAGGAGATCAAGCCGACGATGAAAATGATATCATGGAACGTGAATGGATTAAGAGCTTGCGTGAATAAAGGGTTTCAAGAGTACTTTGCGAAAATGGATGCGGATATCTTTTGTATCCAGGAAACGAAATTGCAAGAGGGCCAGATTTCGGTTGAGTTTGCTGATGGGTATCATCAGTATTGGAATTATGCGATCAAAAAGGGCTATTCCGGAACCGCTGTATTCACCAAGCAACAGCCCTTATCTGTCTACTATGGTCTGGAAGACAACCATGAGCCAGAAGGACGGATGATCACCCTGGAATTCGATTCGTTCTATCTCGTCAACGTATACACGCCAAATGCAAAACGAGACTTGTCGAGACTGGAATACAGGCTGGAATGGGAAGATCGGTTCCGCAGCTATCTCTTGCAGCTGGACAAGCAAAAGCCAGTCATCGTGTGTGGCGATCTCAATGTGGCTCATCAGGAAATCGACATCAAAAATGCAAAATCGAACCGTGGAAATTCCGGCTTTACTGACGAAGAGCGTGGCAAGATGAGTGAACTGCTCCAATCCGGTTTTATCGACACGTTCCGGCATTTCTATCCAGATCGAACAGATGCCTATTCCTGGTGGTCCTATATGCCAAAGGTAAGAGAGCGCAACATCGGCTGGAGAATCGACTACTTCCTCTCCTCCACAAGGCTTGCCCCGTCCTTGATTGACGCCCGTATCGATGCCGATGTAACAGGCAGCGATCACTGTCCAATCATCCTGGAACTGGCTGATCTGTAGCACACGCACATACGGCTGCCTGCTGGGCAGCCTTTTTTATTGCCCACGTTTCCATTTCAAGGAATATTTTCAGATGTCATGAGAGATTCTACAACTAATGGTCAGTCCATATCCTGGAGGAATCCCATGACATTTCTGATATCGTTTCTTATCGTGGTCGTGATCGTTTTGTTTGGCGCCTTTTCTCCAGAGCTTTTTGCCAAAACAGCTACTCGCGTTCTAGACTTGACCACCACGAACTTTGGCTGGTTTTATTTGATCGTCGCCTTTAGTTTTTTGATCTTCTGTATCTATTTGGCCTTTAGCAAATACGGTCAGATCCCTTTGGGGCAGGATGACGACGAACCCGAATACTCTTTGCCTACCTGGTTTAGTATGCTTTTTAGTGCAGGAATGGGAATTGGACTTGTTTTTTGGGGAGTCGCCGAACCTGTTTCCCACTACTTTGCGCCTCCAGCAGGAGTAACAGGCCAAACGACGGAAGCCGCGCAGGTCGCTATGCGGTACGCTTTTTTCCATTGGGGACTTCATCCGTGGGGCATTTATGCCGTCATCGCGCTTTCGCTTGCCTACTTCCAATTCAGAAGAGGCTCCAAGGGGTTGATTTCTTCCACTTTTGCCCCTTTGCTTGGTGAGAGAATACATGGGCCTATCGGAAAAGCAATCGACATCCTCGCCGTGATCGCCACCGTTTTTGGAGTCGCCACCTCGCTTGGCCTTGGCACGTTGCAAATAAACGGCGGGTTGTCTCATCTGTTTGGTCTTGCCTCCAATACCACCGTACAAATCGCGATCATTGCCATTATTACGGTCATCTATCTCTTGTCCTCTACCACGGGACTCGATAGAGGGATCAAGATACTCAGCAACACCAATTTGATAGTAGCATTGGCCTTGTTGCTGCTGACCCTCATCCTGGGTCCGACTTCATTTTTGTTCGACACCTTTACCAGCACGCTGGGCAGCTATTTGAACAATCTCATTTCCATGAGCTTGCGCCTCACTCCTTTTACCCAGGGGAATTGGGTTGCCAATTGGACTTTGTTCTACTGGGCCTGGTGGATCGCCTGGGCCCCATTTGTCGGCATGTTTATCGCCCGAGTGTCCAAGGGGCGTACGATCAAGGAATTCGTCATCTGTGTGATGCTCGTCCCCAGTCTGCTCAGCTTCATCTGGTTCTCTGTCTTTGGGGGTACCGCCTTGCATCTGGAAATCTTTGATCAGGCCCCGATTGGAGAGGCTGTTCAGAATGATATTTCTACCGCCTTGTTTCTCGCGCTGGAACAGCTGCCTTGGGGAACCATTCTCGCGATTGTCGCCCTGGTTCTGATCTTCACCTTCTTCATCACCTCGGCTGACTCAGCCACATTTGTCCTGGGGATGCTGTCTGCCGACGGCACCCTCGATCCATCCACTCGCGTCAAAATCACCTGGGGCATCCTCCAGTCTACGATTGCTGTGGTCCTTCTGCTCAGCGGAGGATTGGAGGGATTACAGACGGCCTCGATCGTCGCCGCACTCCCTTTCGCCGTCATCATGGTCTTGATGTGCTTCTCCTTGATGCGCGCCCTTCGTGAAGAAGAACGGTCTGCCAAAAAGAGGCGTCGGGAACAGAGCAAGAAGCTCGAAAAGCTGCTTAAGGATCTATGAAATGGCGAAAAAAAAATAGTCCTGTTTTCGCTTCGGACTAAGGTTTTTATGATTTGACTTAATCGTCCCAATCTACATCAAGCACATCACCTGTCGTTGCGGAGATCTCGAACTCCACTTCCCGCCATTGGTCCGTCCGCATTTCCACTTCGTACAGATACTGTCCGTCGTCTTCATCCAATTTAGCTTTGACGATCGTTCCTTTCACCTGGTTCAAGGCAATTTTTTTTGCTTCTTCGAGACTGATTTTCACCCTTTGCTTCATGCGTTCCGGATCGTTTTCGCGCCACGCTTCACCGGTCATGGCATCGACATAGACGTCTACACTCCGATTGGTCTCGAATTTGTAATAGAGCGTACCCCGCTCCGTTTCCCTCATGATAGCGCCTGAAAATGAAACAGAAATAAGATTACAATTAGAAAATGATGCATTGAAGGCGTCTCCGGCGCCAGTCGTATCGACGACTGGAACCTGATGGCCGGAAATGTGCAGCAGCGATCCAGCTTGAGCCTTGTATGCCACTCCCTGTGCTCCGAGCTGTTGCCACGACGTGACGAACACCTTGCTTCAGCAAAGCATCCATTCTTTCTACCAAATCTGACTCACCCTCGGCAAGCATTGAAAGCTCCGTTTCGTTCGGTGTCAGATAATCCACGCTGGCCAACAATTCAGGCGGCAGCTTTTGTGCAGGTGCAGGATTGAGAATGACGGTCTTTTGAAGCAGCTTTGCTACCTTGGCGGCATAGGTTACAGTCGCGAGCGGTATCTCCATTTGCATCAGAACAATATCCGCGCGCTCGATCAGCTCGATCTGGGCATCGATGTCAGCCGGTATGCACTGGGCATTGGCTCCGGGCACGACGATGATGCTGTGCTGTTATCCCCTTCTGCCAGCACGATGAAGGCAGTCCCTGTTTCACCGGACTCCGTCTTCTTCACGCCTGTGCTGTTCACCCCTCCTGTCTGCAAAGAGCCCAGCAGCTCCCCGCCGAAAAGATCCTGGCCAACGCTGCCGATCATGGCAAGCTCCGCTCCGAGCCTGGCGAGTCCAATCGCTTGGTTCGCTCCCTTTCCTCCCGGCACGAACTGCACGCTTTGACCCAGGATGGTTTCCCCCATGACGGGCAAACGTGGTGTCTGGACTACCATGTCCATGTTCAAACTTCCAATCACGACGAGTTTGGCTTCACTCTTCCACTGCTCCTTCGACTATACGAACGTTCCGACCCGTCCTTTCTCTACGTTACATGCGCTTCTCTCATTCCGGGTTCATCGACTGTCGGAATCTTGTCTGGGAGAGTCATCATGCTTTTTGTGTGGACTCCCTGACAATAAGCGAGACTCCTAGCTCTACGGTTTCATAATGGCTACTAGACTGATTAATTCGCTCAATCAGCTTGTTCGCCGCCAGCTCCCCGATCTGATAGATTGGCTGTGCAATCGTAGACAGCTCCGGCTGGGTAATCTCCGTCAGATTGACACCGTCAAAACCGCAAACTTTCACTTGCCCCGGTATGGATATGCCCCGGCGGTTCAACTCTTTCAGAACACCCACCGCCATCAAGTCATTGCCCGCAAAAATACCATCCACGTCCGGATGCTTGCTGAGCAAGGCGTCTACTGCTCGGATGCCTCCATCGATAGTGAAATCTCCAGGGATCATCAGAGTCGGGGTGTACCAGGGATGCTGCCTCGCCACTTCCTCGTAACCTTCGAGACGCTCCTTTGCTGTAACCAGCTCCTGAGGACCGTAGACGTGAGCAATTTTTTTACAGCCTGCCTCCAGCAGATGCTCGACAGCCGTCTTTGCTCCTCCGAAATTATCGACCTTAATGACGCATCCAGACTCCATATTGGGTGCTCGGTCCAGCATCACAAAAGGAATCCGCGCCTCTTCCATCCGTTCCAGGTCTTCTCGTACCAGATTATTGGTAGCAAAGATAATCCCGTCTACGTATTTCTTTTTCAATACCTCGATGTAGGAGCGTTCTTTTACTCCCATATCGTCCGAGTTGCACAGTATCACGGTATAGCCGTTGTTTTGCGCAATATCCTCGACACCCCTGGCGAGCCCGGGGAAAAACGGATTGGAGATATCCGGCAAAATCAAGGCGATCGTCTTCGTTCGTTTGCCTGCCAATCCCCTCGCCATCTGGTTTGGCTCAAACTGCAGCTGCTTCATCGCTTTCATAACTTTTTGCTCAGTTTCGCTGTTCACGTATCCTTTTTTATTCATCACCCGGGACACCGTCGCTACGGAAACACCCGCCAGCTTGGCTACATCTCTGATCGTTGCCTTCATACTTTCCATTCACCACCGACTATGTGTAACCGGTTTACACAATCTATCACTATTTAAACAACACAATTATCAATTCGTATGTAACCGGTTACTATAAAATAATCCGAATTTTCCATCTGGTCAATATCATGTTTATAGTCTGAAATGACCAAATTGATTTCGGTAACAGGAAGAATCGATGTCGGGAAATAGAGGAAAAGGCTTGGTGATTGAGGAATAATCAATCAAAACAAGGCTGCGAGTTCCCCTGGCAGACAGGAGAAAATATTTCGAGGAATGGGATGAGGATATGGTAAAAGCAGTTGATAAATCCTCCTAATCTGAACAAGCTGATCATTTTAAGAGGTTATCCGCGATGAAATTCCAACTGATTGATATCGAAAACTGGCGTAGAAAACCGTATTTTGATCACTATTACGATCAAGTCAGATGCACCTACAGCATGACAGCCATCGTGGACATTACCCAACTGCTGACGGAATTGCGAAGCAAAGGAATCAAACTCTACCCGGCACTGATTCACATGATACAGCGATGACTTCCTCGCGTTTTACAAGGACTATCTGGATGACATGGAAAAGTTTAACCTGAACATCTACACGGAAGGGACCTATCTTTTGCCTATCTTTACAATGGGAAAATATTCACAGCAGGACGGCAGAACTCTCCTCCCCTTGTCGGTACAGCTCCACCACGCCGTATGCGACGGCTATCATGCAGGCGTCCTGTTTAATGAGCTGCAAGAGCGAGCTGACGATTGCAGCAAATGGTTGCCAGGAGGATCTATTGTGTAAGAAATAAAAAAACAAAACCTGTCAAACACTTCCTTTTGGTGATTGGCAGGTTTTTGATTTTATACTCAAGTAGAAAACATCGTATCATTCCATACCCCTTTAGATCACAATGCCTGTAAGCGCACGATTGCCTGAACGCGGTCGACAACATCCAGTTTTCGATAGAGATTACTGATATAATTGCGCACTGTGCCCTCGGCTATATACAACTCTGCAGCGATCTCACGGTTGTTATACCCCTTCATGATCAGTCCAGCCTATTCCTTTTCTCGATCTGTCAGCTCAATCTTTAAGCTTTTGGACGTGGATGAGTGATGCTGATCATGAGACATGTGCAACATGCGGCTCGCCAATTTGGAAGCAACGGCTGAGGGTAAGATAAATTGTCCCAAGACGGTATCACGGATCGCCGCGATCATTTTATCTGTATCCATATCCTTCAATAAATAGCCGCTTGCACCACTCGCCATGCCATCAATAATATAGTTGTCCTCGAGAAACGTAGACAAGATGAGGATGAAGGTTTGCGGTGAGTTTTGCTTGATTTGCTTTAGAGCGGTAATTCCGTCCATAATGGGCATCTGAATGTCCATGATCACGAGATCTGGACAAAGTTTTGCCGTCAACTCAATAGCCTCCACCCCATTACTGGCGACTCCTACGACTTCCAGATCGTCCTCCAAATCCAGTATGGTACGCAAGCCTTCTCTTGTTAACATCTGATCATCGGCTATGACTATCTTTATCATCTTGTACCCCATCCCCCATCTCATCCACTCAGTATGGCAGATTGATGCGCAGCAAACACCCTTCATTGGGTTCGGACTCAATGGATAATGTACCTTTTAGTTGCTGAACACGATCTTTCATCATTTTTAGACCAAATCCCAATTCAAGATTGCTGGCACCCACTCCGTTGTCAGCGAGGGTGAATTGTACGTTCGCCCCGTCATTATACAAGTAAAAACGAAATTCAGTGCTTTTGCCATGTCGAATACCATTGGTCAAACCTTCTTGCAAAGCATGATAGAGAACTTTTTTATGAATCAAGGGCAAGCGCTCTACGGAATCCAGCTCTGCATGTATGACCGCTCCTGTGTTCCGTTCCGTATCTTGAATCAGCTGTTGCAGGGCTTGGCCAATGTCATAATATCGGTCCTCTTTCATCATGTGAACAGAATTGCGAATCTCGCTGAGACTGTGTCGGACGAGATCTTGCGCTTCCTGCAAACGCCCGACAGCGCTGTCCATATCTTTATGCAGCAATCGCTTCCCAGCTTCGATCTGAAGAACGGTCGAGGTTAGCGTGTGACCGACAATATCGTGGATTTCTTGGGCAATTCGATTGCGCTCTGCATACACTGTCATCTCTGCCAGCACTTCGGAGGTCGCTTTCATCGATTTCTCCAGGCTGCTTGTTCGTTCTGCAACTTGATTCTCCAGGTTGTCATTTAAAAACTGCATTTGCGCAAACAGCCTGGCATTGGTAATGAAGATAGCACATTGGGAACTAAGCAGCTTTAGCACATCCAGCCGTTCCTTTGTGAATACCCCTTTGGACAAATTATTCTCCACGTACAACAGACAAATCAATTCGTTCTGGTAGGTAATAGGCAAACAAAGCACGGATTTGCATTCTTTTTTCTTGACGTATTCATCTCGCTGGAACATGCTGTTTTTTGCACCATCATGCAGGATCACGGCTTGTTTCGTTCTTGCAGTAAATTCAATAATCGTTGACGGAACCAGATGCTCTGCTGCATACAGCGGAATCGATTCGATTTGCAGCTTCTCTGCCTTGCCATACGCCTCCA
This sequence comes from Brevibacillus invocatus, assembly GCF_003710915.1. GTDB lineage: Bacteria > Bacillota > Bacilli > Brevibacillales > Brevibacillaceae > Brevibacillus > Brevibacillus invocatus. The sequence goes on from NZ_RHHR01000027.1 coordinate 61,071, forward strand.
CCATCCAGACTTCATTTTTGAATAGGAGTGCACCGTATTCCGCCCCAGCGTTTTGAAGCATGATGCGCATCAATGTGCTCAGTAGTTTGCCCATCTCCATTTCACCTGACAAGGCTTGAGCAGATATCACAACTGATAGATAATCAGCCCGTTCCACATAGTCATGAATCAGTCCATAGCGACGTGCAGCCGTGATCGCCTGTTCATAGAATCGTTCCGCTTGATGGTTTTTTGCTCCATTCTAGCTAGCTCTGCCTTGACGAACCAATACTTGTGCAGGTAATTATTCGGACAACGATCAGCTCCGGAAATGGCGACCCACTTGCCTTCCTTCGTTTGATACGCATTCCTCGGTGCGACTGACAGGCTTCCATTGCCTACGCGGTTGGCGATAATCCCCAGCTGATCGTACGCCACAATATGCGGCTCGAGCAGTCTCATCAATGGCTCATAAAGAGAGATGTCGATGCACTGTCCTTTTCTCTCAGGATTGTTCGCCCTCTCATGGAGGGCAATCATCAGAGACAACGCTCCGAACGCACCGCTCACTCCATCTGCCAATGCCATGCCAGGCAAGGTGGGGGGGCCATCAGCAGATCCGTTGACCGAGGTAAAACCGCTCATCCCCTCCGCTACCGTATGCTAGCCAAGCTCCGGGAGACGAAAGATACCTTGTTGAATCTGGAAGGAAAGGTGTCCGGCACGCTAAAGCTGGCCGTGACCAAGTCCTTTGCTTTCTACAAGCTGCCTGCGCTTCTGCGAGACTTCAGGCGTCAGTATCCCAACGTGGATTTTACAGTGACGACCGGGTCCAATCTGGATCTCACCCATTCCTTGCATCGGCAAGAAACGCATGTCGCCATCGTTCGGGGTATCCAGCATTGGCCGGACGAAAAAGAGATTATTGCGAATGAGACGATCTGTGTGATTGCCAAAGAGAAGGTAGGACTACACGATCTGCCTGCCATGCCTCGTATTGATTATGAGCCTAAGCCCTCACTCAACATCGTGATCGATAACTGGTGGAGGGAAAACTTTACCACCCCTCCTTTCATTTCGATGACTGTCGATAATGTGGAGGTGGCCAAGCGCATGGTCAAGAATGACCTGGGTTATACGATCGCTCCGAGTAGCGTATTTGATCCAAAAGATGGTTTGTATAAATGGAATTTGACGACTCCCGACTCGGAGCCGATCATGTGGAAAACCTGGATTCTTTATCGAAAAGAGTTGATGAGGCTGCCAGCGGTACGGGGATTTGTGGAGTTCATGAAGAATCGCCATCGACAGGGAAATCCTTCCTAATTTCTAGATTGCTGTAGTATGCTAAACGAGTACCCTGTATGAAAATGAGAAAGGTGAGATGAGCTGAGATGAGCCGAGAGAGAGTAAAGCTGGATATCAATCGCATTGTTTTTATCGGGAGAACGTTCGACGAGTACTTGAAGATGTTCGATTTGACACAAGAAGAGCTAACAGGAAAACGGGTGCTGGATTGTCCTGCTGGTGCTTGTTCATTTACGGCAATCGCCGGAAGGAACGGATTGGACGTGACTGCAACGGACATCGCCTACGATCACTCTGTTTCTGAGTTGGAGAACAAGGGCTTTCTGGATATCGAACACGCCATGGAACAGATGGAAAAAACACAAAGCAACTATGTATGGAATGAGTTCCGGTCTGTAGCTGAGCTGAAGCAGCACAGATCGATGGCACTGACAGCATGTGTCAAGGATATGAGAGCCAGACCAGAACGCTATGTTCCCGCGACACTGCCACAGCTCCCCTTCTCCGTGCAGGAATTTGATATAACCTTGTCAGCACACTTCCTGTTTATGTATGCAGACAGGCTGGATTACGCTTTTCATGTACAGACCATCCACGAGCTGATGAGGGTAACTCGCTCAGAAATTCGCATCTTCCCTCTGGTTGATTTATCTGGCAGACGGTATGCGTCTATGGATTGCTTACTCGATTTTGTCCGCAGTCAAGGATGGAGTGCTGAAGAATGTGAAGCCTCTTACCAATTCCAGAAGGGTGCCCGTACGATGCTTCGCATGCAAAGGTTAGATTAAGCATTAGCGATTAGCGTAAAAAGACTGTGACAAACTCCCACTCCATACTGGCTAAAACGCTTGCTCCAAATTGCGCATCATTTTTGTCATAAGGATTTCTGTAGAGATAAATATCGCTTACTGAAAGAAAACGTAAGATATCCCTTCCATGCGCATCAGCTAAGCCATCTGGGCATTTCAGATCTGGATAGCGCTCATTCGTTAAACGAAACAGACCAAATCCTGAAGTAGCTTCTCCATTTGTAGCGTAAAGGTCTTCCTCTTTCCCAACTTGCTCCAGATGATAGGATCGATTCATTCTTCATTCCCTCCAAACGAATGGGACATATTAAGACAAGGTGTCGGCAGCAATCGCGCTGCACCTTGTCTTGTTTTCGGCATTTCTTCATCATGTCGTGGTACTGGCAGGGGCTACTCGCTCAGGATTCGGATATACGAGACGTTCTTCACATTAATGACAACATCGTCGTATTGAAGCCATCCATCATTTTGATTGGCGATCATTTGAATGATTTCTTCCGGTTCTGTTGTCTTCACGGTCACGGTATCTCCTTTTTCAAAATGAAATACCAGCTGTTGCTCCACTCTCATGTTCATTGCTCCTCTATCGGATTATTGGCGAATCGAAAATGGGTGATCCTGCTTTCCCTTCCCTTAGTGATATCGGGATTCTGGTTGTATTCCTTAAGCCGATTTCGGACAGAAGGAGCATAGAATCAGCCATATTTCCACAAACTAGCAGCAAAGGCGGTGGATCATCCCATGGACAAAGACAAAGAGGAAACGAGCACCAAAGAAGAGCCAACTGTAGCCCCAAGCATGAATGGTCATGATCCTCTCGAAGAAAAGGCTACCGCTGAAGAAATCAAGAAGGGTGACTATACTTCCGTCACGAAGCTTTTTCTGGATCGGACACCTGAAGAATAGGAACGAAAAAAGGCCCATCTTTTTCCAGAAGGGCTTTTTTTCATGTTTTTAGTACCCTTAAAGTTACATCCACGTGAGCAGCAGCGCAGCATGCCCGATTTGCTTCTGTACTAGCACGCTCTCCATTCTTGATTCAGCTGTTCGCAATCACGAGATTGTCTATGAGTTAGGTTTTTTGTTCGGTTTCTGTATGAATCGAGCGTCCGTATTCAATCAGCTTATGCAACGTATCAATCTCATCCTGACCCTTGGGGGCAAATTCTGTCACACTGTACCCAACAACCTGAAAATTCCTCTGCAGCTCCTCTAAAATATTCATTAATGCATGGACACCCAATCCATTTGGCGTCGGGCACATGGTAGAAGGAAAATGACCCGGATCGAGAACATCCAAATCTACATGAATATAGACATGGCTGAATCCTCGCATGTTGATCCATTCTATAAGCTCACTGCTGCCTTCTTCCAATTGCTTTACCGTCCATACACGCATAGATGACTGCTGAATATAGCTTTCTTCAGGCTCATCCAAATCTCTGACACCTGCAAGGATGACTTGATCGACGGAAAGAGTGGAAAAACACTGCTTGAGGATCTCCTCGTCCCCCTGGCCCAGTAAAGCTCGCAGCGGCATACCATGAAAGAGCTTGCTCGGCGAAGTGGAAGGGGTATCGAGATCTCCATGTGCATCGAGCCAAACCACAGCTAGATCACCGTCGTATATTTGGTTCAAATAAGATACGGGAGCGACTTCAATACCGCAATCTCCGCCAATGGTGAAAATGGCACCTGGCTTCGCCTCGCTGATCACGCGAGCCGCTTCTTTTAATTGCTGAAGAATCTGAGTGGAGAATATCATTTTCCAATTCCAATTGGCTATCTATCCTTATCTCTACCTGCGTTACTTTTTCATTCGCTAACCAACGATCCCGAATAAACAACGCACCTTCCAGCAGATCTTTTTTCTTTCCCGAACCTTGCCACTGCGGAAATAGTAATTTCATTTCTTTCATTTTGAACACCTCATATACAAAAAAGTTTTCACAGAAAAAATCATTCTGCTCCCCTCCGTATGCTATTTTTATCCTGTTTCCTGTGGCATACTGGCTGTGAGGAGAGTGATCATTTTGACCATATCTTTTTACTACACTGTCCCTAGTAGTGATGTTGGCTACTTGAAAGACTCACTGGACATCATGTACGTACCGTATTGGATCGAGCAATCTTCTGAAAAGTGGAAGCTCAATGAGGGTGAAGTAGCGTTTGTCTTCCCTGAGGTTCACACGAGGGTCTATCACTACATCTGTGAGCTTTTTCATGGCTATGGGCTACACTATCCGGAGTAGCCCTCGTTTTCGTGACGTTCTTCTAAAGGCTTTTCCTCTTTCCCTACTCCCCACATGCTGAAGCTAGTACCAAGATCGCCTCTAAATGGCTTCCTCAAGTACATTTCCCGCTCAGACAAACCACGCGTATTTCGTGCTCTTCATATCAAGATTTCATTGTCGAAACCATTTTGTGTGAATATTATGTATTTAATGCTACCCTTATTGTATATCAGCAAAAGGAGGATCTGAAAGAACATGCTAAGAAAAATAGCAGCCATTATTGTCCTTTTCTTTTTTTGTCTAAGCGTTGTGCCTCTTGCTCATGCAGCAGATGTATGGTCGGATGGAGATTGGCAACTGGGTTCACCCACTAACCAACAACCGTCTACACAAAATCCTGAGAACCCTTACACCGAGCTATGGTCTGAAAACTTGTGGCAGGACAATCCACCTCCAAATTCACCTACTCCCCCTCCAAACAACGGACTGTGGTCAGAAAATCTGTGGCAAGACAATCCACCATCCACTTCTCCGTCTCCTCAAATGCCAGTATCCGTACCCGATGGCATACACGCACCAAAGCAACCAACCTTGCTTCAACCAGCAGTATCACCAGTCATTGAGAATGGAAAAATCCTCATCCCTGCACGTGATGTTTTAGAACCGCTTGGAGTAGAACTGCAATTTGATCCAATCAAACAATTGCTGACCTTCCGAAAAGAAAATACCATCGTTCACCTGATCCTGAATAACGATATGGCAATGGTGAATGGCAACATGGTCAAATTAGAAGCAGCGGCGAAAATCGTGAATGGCCATACCTTTATTCCACTCCATTTACTACCCCAAGCTCTCCAATACAAAGTCGATTTTGAAACCACTACCACAAAAGTGACGATTGACGAATGGTTGTATTTTTATCTCGATGCCAGTAAAGCGAATGCTGTCCCCGTACAAACGCAGCCCATCAACCAAACCAGCTCTTTTGTCGGTAACTGGTCGATCTGGATTCCTGGTGGATTTGCCACTACTGGAACAACCACTCATGGTGATGGATCGAAAACGATTACCCAGGAATATAGTAAAGGGGCACAAGGATACACCCTCAGCATCCTGGCTAACGGCACTTATTCGTGGCAAACAACAGGAGGTACGATCACTGGCCAATGGAAAGCAGAACCTGATGGAAGAATCGTCTTATTAAAAGCGAAATACGAATTTGACTGGTACGTCTCAAAAATCAATGAAAATGAGATCAAATTCTATTCTTTTGGGATGGAAGAGTATGGTACTAGAATAAAATGATCCATTGCTCGAATATCGATGGCCCTCTGAGTCAATTGCAGAGGGCCTTGTTTTTTCTTTGGGGTTATTTTGGCTAACCTACTGCTCACGCAATCAGAAAGGTCTAGTATACCGTAAACACTTGGAGGAAATAATGGGGCTTAATAAGCGATGGAAATTCAGAAACTTCAAAAATTTGTAAAACCCTCTTGTTCTTATGGCATAATGATTTCAAGAGGTGGTTACCGTGAACTGGAGATACGTATTTCTTGTTGTTGTTACAATGCTTGCCATCGTCATTAGCTATTTCTCTCCTTGGATCACAGACAACTACGCAAGACATACTGCAATAACCGGCTTTAATCAAGCTTGGAAGAATACGACCGATGGCTGTGGTACCGATAAAGCACTTCAATCAGTCAAAGTTCCCTTTGGTAGAAGCATTGAAATTGAGTACGGCTGTGGACTACTTCCTTCTGATTCACCCGAATATCGTCAAAAAACGGAAGTGTTTGTTTCTTTTCTTGGAACCGTTCATATAGATAAGACAGCACGTCCGAATCATTAGCAATGGTGTCTTCCACGCCCGAGAGCAGCAATTCATCATAGACATTTTGATAAGCTCCGTATTCTCCATTCATCGACGTAGTATAATTTTCCTAAAAACAATGAAGGAGGCACTATCATGACTCTTCTCCTAAAGGAAATAACTTCTGAAAACTGGGAAGAATGCATTCAGTTACAACCCAGTGAGGACCAAGAACATTTTATCGCTTCTAATCTGTATTCCTTAGCTCAGTCAAAATTTTTACCGAATTTCGAAACACTTGCCGTGTACAAGGATCAAGCTATGGTTGGATTTGTCATGTTTGGAATAGATCCCGTCGATTCGCAATACTGGATTTATAGACTCATGATCGATTCCAATCACCAAGGGAAAGGCTACGGGATCGAAACCATGAAACAGGTTATTGACAGAATCAGAGAAAAGCCTGATACAACAAACATTATGGTAGCCTACCACCCTGAAAATGAAGCCGCAGCCAGTCTTTATGAAAAACTTGGATTTAAAGTTGTTGGTAAAGCTTCATGGGGCGAAATAATGTCATGTCTTTCAATGGTTGATGGATCTACATAAGCATTTACTAATCGGATGTACGAACATCTCCTCCTCATGATTATCGAAGAAGACAAGGGCTTTTCAAACGCACGTGGCGTAGAAGTGGAGGAATTTATTTTGATTCTTAATGTCCATGAAACAGAGTAACTTCCTCGATCTTTTTGAACTGCAACACCCTCAAACATTCCATTGATTCGGGTGTTTTTTTACATATCGATTGGTTAGTTCATTTATTCCCTTTTCCGAATGAGGGTTACGGAACAAACCAAAAAACCTCATCCACGAAAGGTTGAGGTTTCTGCCATCAATTGCAGACGAAGCTATTCTTTATAAATCAAGGATTTCAACGATTCTGCCTGATCTTTGTCCTGCTGACTGATGATTCCCTCAAATTGATACACGTACGTCCCATTGTTCGCTATTTTGAGGTAGGCTACGTTCTGCTTCGTAAAATGCCCCAACACTTCATTTGCCTGCGTGATCGACAGCTTTGAATTCATCGCCAGTTCGGAAGCGGTTAAATTGCCGCCGTTACGCGAAGCAATCTGAAGCACCAAATTTTCCAATGCATCTAATTTTCGGAGCTTGGAATTGTTTTTTGCCGCAAACAATAACCAGCCACCTAACAGTACTGGAAGAACTCCAATCAGAAGAAAAAGTACCAAATCTTCCGTTACGGTCAACTTTGTTTGTTCGGAAGCAAGTGCCCCACAGATCATAATCAGTCCAAATAGCAATAAAATTGCTCCCGCAATGTACTGGATCACTTCTGTAACAAGTCCGGCTCTTGTCATTTTTGGGTTCATGTACAATCAGCCTTTCCTCTATCGTTAGCTTCCAGTTTATCATATCATTTCCATTGACTCATCAGCGAAATTGCAAAGTTCAACATGTATAAAAAAGCCAAGACCCTTCTTTCGCTTGCACTGTACGTATTCTCATCTACCGCCGCTCACGGTAATCGTTTCACCCAATATATAATTAGATGCATCGGATGCAAGGAAGCTGATGACCTCTGCAATTTCGTATGGTGTTGCAGCACGTCCCATCGGCACGGAGGCTACTAATAGTTCGAGGCGGTTGCCATCAGGGGCAAACTTATCATGGAACGGTGTTTCAACCATTCCGGGGGCAACCCCATTTACAATTATCCCATGTTCGATAAACTCCCTTGACATCCCAACTGTCATCGTGTTTACTGCACCTTTTGTTGAAGCATAGTGGATACTTTCACCCGCACCTCCAATCCGAGCCGCTGCTGAAGAAAGATTAATGATTTTACCGCTTTTTCGAGATAGCATGTCTTTTAACACCGCCTGGGAACAAAGAAGGATGCTTTTTACATTCAATGCATACGTCTCGTCCCAAAGTTCCTCAGTCATATCCATGAAAGTGCTTTGCTTAATTCCTCCGCCAGCATTATTTACCAATATATGAACGGCTCCGTAAATGGAAACTACTTTTTGGACCATTGCCTCGACTTGCTCTTTGTTCGTGACATCTGCTTGGATAGCTATACAGTCACCACCGTGCCCTCGAATGGCTTGAACAGTTTCTGTCGCACCCTTTTCGTTTGAATTGTAATTGATAACAACCTTCGCCCCTCTTGAAGCCAATAGTTCCGCTGTCGCACGACCAATTCCAGAACTTGCTCCCGTAATAAGCACTACTTTTCCGTTCAACTCCTGCATAGTTTCTCCTCCAACCTATTCATTTATTTCAATATTTTGATAGTACAGCAAATACAAATCAGTGTGTCAAAATCATCCTCTCATAACGAAACAGCAGGAGAAAATAATTTCTCCTGCTGCGCACTCTGCCCAAAATTATTATCTCTTAAGCCCCAAAATT
>NZ_RHHR01000028.1 GCF_003710915.1 Brevibacillus invocatus
AAAGTCATGTTTAAGCCGTTTCCGTAAATCTTTCACGGTTGGAATCCGTTCTACGATTCGAGCGACCAAAGAATACAGCATAGCAGCATAATTCAACTCAGTAGGAGCTCCATAGATCGACTTTTTGGAGATAACACAAAGAATCGGATCGATGTCAAGGGTGGAAAAAATCGCTCCAAATCGTTTGGGAGGTTCTAAATCGAATAATTCTTGTATATCAAACAGGCTTCCTTGTCTTATAATGGACATTGGGAGTCACCTCCAGTTCTCATAAGTTTTGGTCGTACTTAACTTATTAGAGATTTGGGGAGGTACTCCTTTTTCTATGCTCAAAAAACCTTGAGCCCGTAGGGCTCTAATTTATGAAATTGATTCACTTAAGTAAAACCAGAAGAAAAAGGAAGCTAGTATGGAATGATTGTCTCAAAATTATGATGTAAAATCGAAAACGCTAATTGTTGACACCGCCAACGCAATTCACTATACTGACTTTAATTTGATATGCGACATACGTTGAAAGAGCCCAGTAGCAGCTTGATCCCTGTTCTAGAAAGCCGGGGGTGATGGAACCCGGTACACATCAAGCGAGCGAATTACACTCTGGAGTATCTCGGGTAATGCCGAGCGGAATGGCGAACGATACTTCGCCAAAGAGTGGCACGAATGGCAAGCAACTGCGCGAAGTCCATTGGTGCAAGCTGGGTGGTAACACGGTTATTCAATCGTCCCTGTGTCTACAATAGACAAGGGACGATTTTCTATTTCAACGCGCAAAAATGAGGGAGTGTATGGCTGTGAACATTATCGACGAGCTTCAATGGCGCGATGCCATCAATCAACAGACGGATGCTGAAGGGCTTCGTGAATTGACCGAACAAAAATCGATCTCGCTTTACTGTGGTGTGGACCCGACGGGTGACAGCATGCACATTGGCCACTTGATCCCGTTCATCGTGCTGAAACGCTTCCAGCTCGCTGGCCACCGTCCCGTCATTTTGATCGGTGGTGCAACCGGAACCATCGGAGATCCAAGCGGTCGTCAGTCCGAGCGTTCCCTGCAAACGCTGGAACAAGTCCAGGACAACGTAGATGCCCTGACTGAGCAAATGAAAAAGCTGTTCGTGACAGAAGGCGACAACCAAATCCGACTGGTCAACAATTACGACTGGACACATAAAATCAACGTTATCGAATTTTTGCGCGATTACGGGAAAAACTTCAGCATCAATGCGATGCTTGCCAAGGATGTCGTGGCGAGCAGACTCGATAGCGGGATTTCCTTTACAGAGTTCTCCTACCAAATCCTGCAGTCGCTCGACTACTTGCATCTGTACAAACACGAAGACGTTCAGCTGCAAATCGGCGGTTCCGACCAATGGGGCAACATTACCAGCGGTCTCGATTTGATCCGTAAAAAAGAAGGTCCTGAGGCAAAGGCGTTCGGTCTTACCATTCCGCTCATGTTGAAAGCAGATGGCACCAAATTCGGGAAAACAGCGGGAGGAGCAGTATGGCTGGATCCGAACAAGACAACGCCATTCGAGTTCTACCAGTTCTGGGCAAATACCGATGACCGCGATGTGGTGAAATACCTGAAATACTTTACGTTCTTGTCCAAAGAGCAAATTGACGAACTGGCTGAAAAGGTCCAGACTGAGCCGCATAAACGCGAAGCGCAAAAGATGCTGGCAGAGGAAATGACGCGATTTGTGCACGGAGAGGAATTACTGGATCAGGCCAAGCGCATTACCGCTGCTTTGTTCACAGGAGATATCAAATCTCTGACGGCAGACGAGATCGAGCAAGGCTTTAAAGAGATGCCGACGTTTGAAGCAACGAAGGAATCGAAAAACATCGTCGACTGGCTGGTAGATCTGGGCATTGAGCCATCCAAGCGTCAAGCGCGCGAGGACATCACCAATGGTGCGATTTCCATGAATGGCGAACGAGTCAGTGATCTCGGACTTGAAGTGACCGCTGACCTGGCGATTGGCGGCCGATTCATCATTATTCGCAAGGGCAAGAAAAATTACAGCTTGGTGAAAATCGTATAGAAGGCTGTATATAGGAAGCCCTTCTCCCGAAAGCGTGATGATTCAATGGGGGAAGGGCTATTTGTTATCTACGTATTTCGCCAAGTAAGAGCCAGCGTACCCATTCCTGCATGTGCCCCAATCGTGGAGCTAATGGGTACGATCAACACTTCCACATCGGAATACTTGGTTGTGATCATCTCTTTTAACTCAAGCGCTTTTTCTAGAACATGGCCATGCAAAATCTGCACATGCGTCACAGAATGGCTTTGTCTTGCCCTTTCTAGCTGCTTCAGCATAGACTTTATCGCTTTGCCCTGAGTACGGACCTTTTCATAGATCTAAAAGTGCCCATCCTTGATTTGGATGATCGGTTTTATTTGCAGCAGATTGCCAATGAAATATTGCATACCGCTCATGCGGCCACCCTTATAAAATTGGTCGAGACTTCCCACCATGATGTAGTTCTCCACCATTTTGTATTCCTCGCGCAGCGTCATAGCGATTTCCCGATAGTCTTTTCCTTGTCGGTGTAGCTCGATTCCCTTTAAGATCATCGCCGTGATCGGATAGGACATCAGCTTGGAATCTACATGCTCTACAGGGAAGTCGACCATCTTGGCAGCGTTTACACTAGCGTTGTACGTGCCGCTCAGGTTGGAGGAAAGGTGGACAGCGATCGCACAGTCATACTCTTCCTTCAATTGTTCAAACAGAGTAACAAATTTGCCGATGGATGGCTGTGAAGTTTTGGGGGCATAATCGGCCTGGGTAATTTTTTGGTAGAGCTGTTCGGGAGTTAGATCGACCCCGTCTTCGTATGTTTCCTCTTCAAAAATGATCTCCAGTGGAACGATGTAGATGTCGTGCTCTTCCAGAATTGGGTCGGGTATGAAAGCAGTGCTGTCAGTAACCCAGGCTATTTTTTTCTTCAAAAACATGTCCTCCCCCATAAAAGTAGAAAGCAACCTAGTACCTCTATCATACTATGAATATGTCGAGTTATGTCGAAATAATAGGGAATTTAGTGAACAATTGGGAGGGAATGATTGGTAGACAACCCCTTGCCCCAGATCATACGAGGTTCAGAGGACGTTATGGGGTAGCGTACTGGATGGGATTTGCGTATTGACGAGGTGTGCCGTAATAGCCGATTTGGTTAAATGCCGGATACGTCGATGTGAACTTCAGCATGATGGGGGCGTCAAGCAGCGTCGGATAGTGCGCATAAAAAGGCAGGTCTCCGTAGACGATTGCTTGCAGCGCCAACCCCATCTCTTTCTGGAAGATCCCGAATCGACGCTGTGCGACCTCACTTGTAAATTCACCGCCATCTACGTAAGCTTTGCCGAGCAACACGAACCGACCGTGTACATCGATGCGCCATTCCGCAATGACTTCATCCCGCATCTTCCAGTTGATAGACGAATCGTCATAGGTATACCCAATCGACAAAAACAGATCACCCGTCGTATCGGAATGGGTGAGCGTATAGGTTCGATGCTCGACGGGCTGGGCAGAGGTTGCGGGAGGTATGAGCTTGACGGACAATTTTTGCGGGTTGAAAGGGGTCATTGAATCCTCCTGACGAAAGACATGTATCTGCAAGATTGTTCCACACGCACGTGGGAGAGAGCAGAGAGGCGGATTACGATATCGTATGTAGGATATGGTCCAGATGGCTGGATGTTTGCCTATGAGTTACCTGTGCAAATAATGCCGGAAAGAGTGGGGGGAACAGTCACCATTAGAAAGTGACTGTAGATACTATCCGACTTGACTGTTGGTTACTTATGATGAACAAATGTCCGATTAAAATAAGGATGGAGTGATCATCATGTCCAAACAGAACAAGTTGTTAATCTGGATCGCGCATGTATGGACGTGTTTTCTATTAGCCCTTTTCCCTTGTGCCGCAAATGCGAGCGAAATGTCTAAAAGTAATCTCCCTGCACAAAATATCGAAGGCTTCGCGGATGCTTTTTTCCGAGACAGGCTCCAAAAACAGATTCCCGGAGCCATTGTCGTTGTAGTGGAGGATGGACATATCGCTTTAAAGAAGGGGTATGGATTCGCCGATGTTGAAAAAAACAGGAGAATGGATCCGGAAAAAACATGGTTTCCTGTTGGTTCCATTTCAAAATTGTTTACGGCTACCGCTGCCATGCAACTCTATGACAAAGGACTTGTTGGTCTTGAGGGTGATGTAAATCAATATGTGCAGGACGCTGATATCAAGGCAATGCTCAATCAACCTCTGACAGTTCATCATCTGTTAACACATACAGGAGGATTTGGTGATCGGAATTTAGGAGCAGCGGTAAGAGAACTACGTGACCAGCTGCCGCTTCGGGAAGACATCAAGCAGCATGTAGCTCCCATTCGGCCACCCGGTCAAGAAATGATGTACGACAATTCCGGTATGCAATTTTTGGGGTATGTGGTCGAGTCGGTGGCAAAAATGCCTTTCAATGATTACATGACAAATCATGTTTTCAAGCCGCTAAACATGAGGACCAGTACGTTTCGAGCGACACCGGATCTTTTAACGAAAATCGCAACAGGCTATCAAGGATCGAATGGGATTTACAAGCCCTATCCTACATATGTCTTGAAAAGCCAAGACGCTCCACAGGGCGGTTTATTGACTACGGGCGCTGACATCGCCAGGTTTATGCTCAGTCATTTGGAGCAAACGCCTGAAATTCTAAAAAAAGAGACGTACGAGCTGATGCACAGGCAGCAATATTCTTATGACCACAGAGTACCCGGTGTTGGATACGGATTTTGGCAAAATAGATGGAACGGGGTAGACGCAATTGGTCACAATGGCGATCTTCCAGGCTTTCGGTCGGCAATGTGGCTTCTTCCAGACAAACATGCAGGATTGTTTGTTGCCATAAATGGTGATTCTGGAGCCGAATTGCGAAATGAGCTGATGAACGCATTTATCACAACGTTTTACTCGGAAGAAAAGGACCTGAGTAAACCGGCTTCTTTGTTTCAAGGAGATGCGCTGCCTGACCTATCCGGGACTTACCGATACAACCGGTATACGGAGCATACTTTTGAAAAGCTGAACTTGCTGCTCTCGCCTAAAGAAATAAAAGTGAATATGATCGATCAAGGAGAGTACAACGTCAACCTGTTTCCGGATCAACGCTTCAGGCAAATAGATTCGTCATTGCTGAAGAGTGATGAAGGAAATTACGTGGCTGTAAAAAGGGAAAACAATGGAGAAATCCGCTCTTTGCAGCTATACAGCCACTTGACGGGTTCCATTATCGTGAACAAAATAACATGGTTTGAGAGTGCGACTTTCCATCTGTTCCTGTTTGCGGTCTTCTCATGTCTATTTCTTATTTTAACGCTGTGGGGAATAGCAAAATTTATCAAACGAAAACCGCGTCAGCCGTTTGATCTTTTCATCTGGATCGCCAATGTGTTACATCTCGTTTTCATCGCGGGGCTAGTTGGTAGTATCGCTTCCATACCATCATTTGAGTATGAATTTGGAATTCCAAAGCCAATAACCTCTATCTTAACGATCCCACTGATCGCCCTTAGTCTGTCCGTGATCACAAGTTTGTTGTGGTTAAAAACTAGAAAAAAAAGCGGGTACTATTTTTTTAGCATTACATTACAGGTCTGTTTTTTTGTGTTCCTCTCTTATTGGCGCCTTTTGCCCTGACTCAATCCGTGGACTCGTCCACGGATTTTTTTTAGTAGGTGCTATATGTATTTTTTGTATGTTACGATAATAATTAGGGAATTACGATCACAAGCATCCGGAAAATGAAGAGAATGGTGATAGAAAGCAATGCAGCCATATGTAAATAGCAGGGACTGGTTTTGGGCCGATACGGCTATTTTCGGAGGGCGCACTTTTTGGTGGGTCTTAATTTTTTATTTCACGATTGTAAACTCTAATAACGGCAGTATCTCTCTGACCCAAATCCTCATGATGGTTGCCGTATTTCTAATTCCGCAATTGTTTTGGACACCTAGGAATATGAGCCCAATCGGGTTTTGTTTTACAGAATTGATTTTCGGAGGCTCCTATCATGTTTACACAATGATGAATTTGCAGGCGTATGATAATTCCTTTTGTTTTTCTACATTGGTTTTAGGGTTTATTTCTACTCCTAAACTCATGCTCCTCACTGCACCCGTTTCTGTTTTTCTTGAATTGATCCCGGTCATGTTTAACGCGTACTCTTTACAAGAAAGCTTCGATGGGATGGTGTATGCGACTTTGTTGTATGGTTTAGGCTTCTGTTTTAATCGGATTATACAAACAAATGAAAAAACGAAAAAATTGCTGAATGAAATTGAAGTAAAGAACAGAAAATTAAGCGACTATGCGAATGAGGTTGAACAGATTACCTTGTTAAAAGAACGTAACCGGGTGGCAAGAGATTTGCACGATTTCTTGGGACATACATTGGTTTCGGTTGCAACGGCTTTAGATGTCGCCATCAAGACGGTGGAAAAGGACCCTGCGGGAACCAAGAAAAGACTGGCTGAGCTTCGAACGGTAACGAAAAACGGACTGGATGAAATCAGACGAAGTATTCATCATCTTTCTTCAGAAGATCAGCTCTCCTTTTTGGAGCGAATGAAGCAACTCATTCAGGAACTGTCTGCATGTACCGAAACCAAAATGGCATTGACCGTTTTCGGCAACGAAGTAAACATGGACAACCGAATGAAAGAAGGGATGATTCGTTGTTTTCAGGAATCGTACACCAATGCAATAAAGCATGGAAAAGCATCTGAAATAAAGGTTCAGATTCGTTACACGGATACTTGTTTCGAAATGAAGATTTACGACAATGGAATCGGTGGACAAAACATAAAACCAGGTTTTGGGCTGACTGGCATGAAAAAAAGAGTAGAGGATCTTGGAGGTACAATGGAATATCAAACAACGGTGGATAAAGGGTTTGATATAGTCTTTCAAGTTCCCCGCAAGGAGTTGAAAAGTGATGAACGCAATTAAATGTTTAATCGTAGAGAATGAAAAGATTGTACGGGAGAGCTTGGCCATTCTCTTGAACATGGAGGAAGACATTGAGGTTGTGGGAACGTCGGAAAATGGGGCCGATGCTTTAGCATTCTGCGAACGTATATTGCCAGATATCATTCTTATGGATGTACACATGCCGGTCATGGATGGAGTGGAAGCGACCAAACTGATCAAGAATAGATGGCCTCAAATAAAAGTAATCATGTTAACGAACCATCAGGATGTCGAGTATGTCTTGGCTGCACTGGGTCATGGAGCAGAGGGCTATTTATTGAAAGCAATCAGTCCGGAAAATTTAAGCGGAGGAATACGGCTTGTCCTTCAAGGAGGCACGTTGATTCCTCAGCATGTAGCGAGGGATATCTTACGGGAGATCACGGACCTCCGAAAGCAAACAGAAAAGGCTGGCAACGCCTATAATCTTTCAGATCGAGAACTCGAGATTCTGACTTTGGCATCCAAAGGTTTAAACAATAAAGAAATTAGCCAAAAATTATTTTTATCGCACGGCACTGTGAAAAATTACATATCTAATATTTACTCCAAAATGGAAGTAAGGGATCGGAAAGAAGCCACGAGCAAGGCGCTTGATGAAGGTATTCTTTAGCGGATACAGGATGTAACCGTAACCGTAATACAGCAATCGAGGACACCCTATAACCGAGTGTCAGTGTTCCTTCCGCGACATGAGCGACGGCTAATGTTTCCAATACAGCCAATCAGAAGAAATCGAAACGGCTGCTTCGCTTTTTCCTTTTTTCATCGTGTAAATTCCGATTTACGGAAACGTTTTGGCTATATATAACCATCAGACTGGTACTCAAGTAGGGAGCAAACTTAAAAGGAGCACTCGGACTTCTCTCCGCCGTCCTCTAAGCCATTCCGCGAACTGTTGTTTTGGGCGGTGCAACTGACAGGGTCGTTCCGCATAAAGAAAACGTTCCCGTCCAAATTTTTTCGACCTTCCCCAACTCGGATCAAGACCAGCAGGACTTCAAAGATGGGTAGTACGATGTGGACATTCAGCCGTTTTTCACCAGCAATCCGGTTCTAACCATTACCTGGAAGGACGGGAATGGCAAGGAGCATAAAGAGATCATCGAACTGACCCTCCAACAATCGAGGTGAACAATCCAAAAAAGTCAAAGCACAGCCTGATGTTGAGAGGGCTGTGCTTTTTCCTGTTGTTCAACTGATCCACGTGATATCCGCTTGTGTCACCTTCCATTGATTGTCTATCCATTTCACCACGACTTTGGTGCCAAGGCTGCGCGTGCATCTTTCCTTTTTCAATCTGAAAGGATAAAATTTTATCCATCATGATGTCTGCTTGCATCTCATACGGGATCGGGGAGAGAGAAGCTATTGAGAGAGAAGGCCTGGATGGGGTGAATGAATGCGTTTCTATCTGAAGTATTTGAAAAAATACGGCGTGGCTATTGCGATTTCCTTCTTTTTTCTCGCCATGGAAGCGGTGAGTGATCTGCTGCAGCCGACGATCATGGCGATGATCATCGATAAAGGGGTAGCGGAGCGGGACATGGACTACGTCCTGCGAATGGGTGGCTTGATGCTGCTCATTACAGCACTGGGAGCAGTCGCTGCTTCGATGCGAAATCTGCTGTCCAGCTACGTCTCCCAGAATTTTGGCGCGCTGTTGCGTTCCGACCTGTTTCGAAAAATTCAGTCGCTTTCTTTTGAAAATGTAGACAAGCTTGATCGGGCGTCACTGGTCACGCGGCTGACCAATGACGTCAACCAAGTACAAGTGTTTGTGAACGGGATGATGCGGATTTTCGTCAAAGCACCGCTCCTCTGCATAGGCGGACTGATTATGGCAGCGCAGTTGAATTTGCAGCTATCCGTGGTTCTGGCTATCGTGGTGCCGATTGTCGGTTTGTTCATCATCCTCAATATCAAAATCGGCTTTCCTTTCTTCGGCAAGGTACAGTACGCCCTGGACCGGGTAAACGGTGCCATGCGCGAATACCTGTCCGGCGTGCGGGTGGTCAAGGCTTTTCATCGCTACGCGTTTGAAAGTGAAAAATTCAATCTTGCCAATGAAGAGCTCCAAGCAAAGTCGATTTCCGCTACACGGATCATGTCTGTGTTTGGCCCAGCGATCATGCTCGTGGTCAATCTCGGGATAGTCGCTGTATTGTGGATCGGTGGACTTGGCGTCGAACAGAGCGAGATCGAGGTTGGGCATATCATCGCCTTTACCAACTACATGACCCAGATCTTGTTCGCACTGATGATGATCTCGATGGTGTTCAATCTGTTCGTGCGGGCCAAAGCCTCTGCACTTCGGATCGGGGAAGTGTTTGCTGAGGAAAACCGGATAACCTGGAAGGAGACCGGTTATGAGTCTAAAGCTGAGACAGGCAGAATCGATTTTGAAAAGGTAAGCTTCTCCTATGATGGAGAGGGCGGCGAGCTTGTATTAAAAGAGATCAGCTTTACTTGCCTGCCAGGTGAAACAGTGGGGATTATCGGCTCGACAGGATCTGGAAAAAGCAGTTTAGTTGCCTTGATTCCACGATTTTACGATGCTACATCCGGATCATTGCGCATCGATGGAGAGGACGTTCGTCATATCGATCCGAAGAAGCTGAGGGAACGCATCGCGATTGTTCCGCAAAAAACAGTCTTATTCACGGGGACGGTCATGGAAAATATCCGTTGGGGGAAAGAAGACGCAACGCTAGAAGAAGTGGAACAGGCAGCGAAGATGGCCGAAGCGCATGATTTCGTGATGGCTACCAAGGATGGATATGAATCACGTGTTGGCCAGGGGGGTGTCAACTTCTCGGGCGGGCAAAAGCAACGGCTGTCCATCGCGCGGGCGTTGGTGCGCAAGCCGGAGATTCTTATTCTGGATGACAGCACCAGCGCAGTGGACGTCGCGACGGAGGGCAGGATCAAGGAATCTCTGCGCAAGTACGCCGATGGTTTGACCTGCATTCTGATCGCCCAGCGCATTACCTCTGTGATGGATGCCGATAAGATTGTCGTTTTGGATCATGGTGAAATGGTAGGATTAGGAACACATGACGAGCTGCTTGCAAATTGCAGAGTCTATCAGGAAATCTACCACTCCCAAATCGGTCGGGAGGTGAACTAGCATGTCCCAACAAAGAGAACAGCCCGTGCCTTCCATAGGGCCAAAGCATGGAAACCGCTTCGGGATGGCTGCGAGAGCTGCACAAAGCAAACCCAAGAACTTTAAGGCGACGATTAAACGGCTGTGGCATGCCTTTGGCAAGGAAAAACGAATCCTGCCGATCGTGTTTGTTATTGTTTTCATCGATGCCCTGTTGATGCTGGCGGCACCCTATCTGATTGGGGAATCGATTGATGCGATGACCCGAGGCGAAGAGATGATGGGCCTCCTCGGGATCATGATCCTCGTCCTGCTCATCTCGTACGTAGCAGACGGCATCCTCACCTTTCTTCAAGGCTGGATCATGGCGGGAATCTCACAGCGGATTGTAAAAAATCTGCGGAGCGCGCTGTTCGAAAAGCTGCAGAAGCTGCCCGTTTCGTTTTTTGACTCGCGTACGCATGGAGAATTGATGAGCCGCTTGACCAACGATATTGACAACGTGAGCAATTCGATCTCGCAGTCTACGACACAGCTGATGTCAGGTGCGCTGATGATTGTCGGATCATTAGTCATGATGCTGGTGCTGAGCCCGCTGCTGACCTTGACCTGTCTCGTTACAGTGCCGTTGGTTTACCTGCTGACCCGGACCATTGCACGCAGAACCAGCGTTTTATTCAAAAATCAGCAGATGCAGCTCGGCAAGCTGAATGGTCATATTGAAGAAACCATCTCCGGGATTCAAGTCGTCAAAGCCTTTAATCACGAGCAAAAGGCGATTGCCGAATTCGATGAGATCAACGATGAGCTGCGAAAAGTAGGCTTGCGGGCTCAAATCCTGTCGGGCTTTCTCATGCCGATCATGAACGTCATCAACAACCTTGGCTTTGCCTTGGTAGCAATCGTTGGTGGTGTACTGGCGATTGAGGAGATGATTACGGTCGGTGTGATTGCCAGCTTTCTCAGCTATTCGCGCCAATTTGTACGACCGCTCAACGATCTGGCGAACATCTTCAACGTATTACAGTCCGGTGTAGCGGGAGCGGAGCGGGTATTTGAAGTGCTGGACGAGAAGGATGAACCGGCTGACGTCGTCCAAGCAGTGCAGCTAACCCAGCCAAAAGGCCATGTCGTGTTCGAAAACGTCAGCTTTGGCTACCGACCCGATCAGCTCATCCTGAAAGATGTCAGCTTTGAGTCGAAAGCCGGGAGCATTACGGCGTTGATCGGTCCGACCGGGGCAGGAAAGACGACCATCGTCAATCTGCTGACCCGCTTCTACGATGTGACTGGCGGGGCGATCTATCTGGATGGCAAAGACATCCGGGAATATACGCGAGACAGCCTGCGCAGCAGCTTCGGCTTTGTACTGCAGGATACGTATTTGTTTTCGGGAACGATCAAGGAGAATATCAAGTACGGGAAGCCGGATGCGACGGATGAAGAGGTGCGCGAGGCGGCAAAAATGGCCAATGCCGATGTATTCATCAATCGGCTGCCGAAGCGCTACGATACCGTACTGAGCGAAAACGGCGGCAACCTCAGCCAAGGACAGCGGCAGCTGCTCGCGATCGCCCGGGTGATTTTGGCAAAGCCTGCCTTACTGATCCTTGATGAAGCGACGAGCAGCATCGATACGCGCACCGAGATTCATATCCAGGAGGCACTGCTCAAGCTGATGCAGGGGCGTACCAGCTTTGTCATTGCCCACAGGCTCAATACCGTTCGGGATGCAGATACGATCATGGTCGTAGATGGTGGGAAGATCGCTGAGCAGGGGAGCCATGAGGAGCTGCTGGCGAAGAAAGGAACGTACTACCAGTTGTTTTCCAATCAGTTTAAAAATATCGAAGCTGCACAATAGCGGATTGGCTGTCTTTTCGTTGATACTGGACGAAAGAGGCAGCCAATTTCCGTTGCAAGGATCCAGTTCATATTTCCCTTTTTATGGTACCCAATCTGCTTTCTTGATACTATTAAGACAAATCTAGTGATCTAGCTTTCTTAAAAGGTAATAGAGGTGCAATTCCTATTCGGAGGTCATGAAACTTGCCAAATCGACTAAATCAAATCATCCATTCCTACGTGCCAACCGGATTGTTGCTATGGTTAGGTTTTTGGTTCCTGCCCTATTATGACCAAGCAGAGCGAATCATTTTATTCGCTGCTTTTGTTGTAGTGCCATTAACCCTGTATCGCGTATTTGAGTCTTTGAAGAATACGCCCGTTCTCTTTTTGAAAATCCTCATCTCCCTGATCCCAATAGGTGCGATATCACTGGCTGTATCCTTCGCCCTATCCCCAGGACCTATCGCTGGTGCGCTGGCAATTCCTTGGAGCCTTGTAACCTTTGTGATTGCGGCCATGGGCGTTGGTCTTCTCGTCAAGAACTTCCCTCATTTCGGTGATGTGTCCAGGGCGATTGGTTTTATGTACATCAGTGTAGGTGGCATTTGGTTAGCGGCCTATCAATTCGGCTCGTCCTTGCTAGGCTTTGAGGGGCTGATTATGTTGCTTACAGTCAATCATTTTCACTATGCGGGCTTCGTTGTGCCTGTATTATTTGGTTTTTTGCATGATAGCCTGGAAAGAAAATCCTTTTCGGGGTTGACGGTTGTGCTTGGCGGGATTACCCCCATCCTCATTGCACTTGGTATGACATACTCGCCGATTCTGGAGTGGCTGTCTGTCGTCACTTTTGCCTTGTCCCTGATCCTGTACAGCGTCCTTGTTTTTACTTGCGTGATCCCAAAAGCAACAAGATGGACAAAGGGATTTCATCTCCTGTCCAGTGGAGTGATCTGGTTGACGATGGCCTTGGCCGTTCTATATGGATTTGGGGAGTGGACTGGACAATCTACCATTTCCATTTCGACGATGATCGTCTTCCACGGCTGGGGGAATGCGGTTCTCTTTTGCTTTATTGGGGTGCTGGCATGGCATGCAACCCTGATGGATCAAGCAACAGCGGGAATTCCGTTTAGTCGTATTCAAGGTACAGGGAGAATCGGTGCCGACGTTTTTACCAAGTTGGAAGTTCTCGATCGAGAGCCTGAGGAGAAGCCGACGGGCTTGATCGATGATATGCAAGATTACCAGAGCCAATCATTGGATCTCGAACGCTTTGACCAAGATATCATCGATTTCTATGAGAAAACAGACGACTTTGAGCTGTATGTGACACCCTATTGGAGCAAAGCTTTTACTTACCCGGCTAAAGTCTATAAATGTGGCAGTCAATGGCTCGAGCAAATGAACTTCCCGTTAGAAGCGGAATCTATTGAACAACAAGTGAAAAGCGTCATACTCCCCATTCAGGACAGTAAGGACGGCAGGCAAAATATCCGAGCCTGGGTACGAACCTACAATCAAACCCAAAAGACCATTTATGCAGCGTTGTACTCCACGCATGTGACAGGACGTACGCGCTATATGAATATTGCTTTTCCACTCCCGTACTCGCAAATGACAAGCATCCTGAATCTGCGCAATGGCTCGGACGAAACATTGGTATTAACCTCATGGCCATCTGAAGGGAAATCCGGAGATCAAGGTGTGTACCTGGTACTAAATCAGAAAGCCATCCGTCTTCCTATTAATGAAACGATAACGGTATGGAAAGACCCGGATTCTCCCAAAGGGAAAATCGAAGCCAGGCATGACATGTGGCTGTTCGGGATGAAATTTTTAACATTGGATTACCACATTTCTAAGAAATCACAGGTTGTTGATAGCTAGCTACGTTGTGACTTTCTAGCAGGAAAAGGGTGGTTGCGCGGGGAATGTATGTTCTTGTGGTTGTAGATAAAGTTTGGAGGTAATGACACATGAACGTGGATGCATTGATCGCAAACAAAAAAAGCTGGAACGAAGCCGCTCCTCGCTTTTACGGAAGAAATCCGCTGCCGGAATACGGTCCACTGGCTCCTACGGAAGACGAGCTTCAATTAATAGGGGACGTCACGGGTCTGAAAGTACTGGAGATTGGCTGCGGAAGTGGTCATTCCTTGCAGTATATGGATCAGAAACATGCAGGTGAGCTGTGGGGGCTCGACTTGTCTACCAAACAGATCGAAAGTGCCAGAGACTTGCTGAAGAACAGCCGAGCGCCCGTACAGTTATTTGAATCCCCGATGGAGGAAGACCCTGGATTACCGCAGCATTATTTTGATCTCGCCTATTCCGTATTTGCCATCGGGTGGACGGTTGATCTGGACAGGACGCTGGCAAATGTTCATCGCTATCTGAAGCAGGGCGGGGTGTTCGTCTTTAGCTGGGAGCATCCGCTGTTTAGCCGAATCGCATCACAGGACGGGACGTTTGTGGTAGCGAAATCCTATCACGAGGAAGGTTCATTTGATCACGAAGCATGGCAAGAGACCGCGATCATGCAGCAATTTCGCCTGAGTACCTACCTCAATGTCTGCATCCAGCAAGGGTTCTCGATCGAGCGAGTGGTAGAGGATGTGTCTCTTACGGATGAGATGCTGAAAAATCAGACCAATCGTTGGTACTCCTACGAAAAGGCAGCCCGGATACCGACTACAATGATTATCAAATGCCGTAAAATCTGAGAATCACTGATTTGCCGCATCCAGATGCTCAAAGTGGCGTATGACAAAATCCTTGAAACGAGCGGCGGCAGGGGACATATATCGGCCTTCGACATGCGCCATGCCAATGACTCTTCGACACTTTGGTTCACGGATGTGAATCTGGACGATCTTGTTCTTGTCCATGCCGCGCAGGTTGGGCAACAGGGAAACCCCGAGTCCGGCAGCGACAAGACCCGCAACCGTTGCTGCCTCTTCGCTCTCAAACGTAACATTGGGGGTAATCCCCAGCTGTTGGAACAATTGATCTGTCGTATTGCGCAGAGCGTAACCTTTTTTCAAAAAGATGAAGGAGTCGTTCGCCAGCTCTTCCAACTCAATACTATCTGAACCTGACAACGGATGATCGAGAGGGACGATCGCATAAATCTCCTCGACCCAGAGTGGTGTCCACTGAATCGACAGCTTGGTTTCCGTCGGTTCAGCGAGAATACAAATGTCCAGTTCCCCTGCATCCAAATGCTCCAGTAGTGAGTAGCTATGGTTCTGTATCAATTGAAAGCTGACGCTTGGTGAATGCACGCGATAGGCACCGATCAGATCGGGAATCAGGCTGGTCCCTAGCGTATGGAGAAAACCTAGAGCGATCTCTCCGCTTTCGGGGTGTACGAGATGTTGCAGCTCTTGCTTGGCGCTCTCATATTCGCCCAGAATGCGATTGACGCGTGATAAAAACAGCTGACCGTAACGATTCAAGGCGATTTTCCTTCCTTCTCGTGAAAAAAGCGGGACACCCAATTCATCCTCCAATCGAGCGATCGAACGACTCAGTGCAGGCTGAGAAAGGGAAAGAGACTCCGCAGCGCGAGTCACATGCTGCATGCGTGCCAGCGTTTGAAAATATTCGAGTTGTTGCCACTCCATATGTCTATACCCCCATCGTTATCATTACCCACATGCATCAAAACCATAATTATTATAAATTATACATTATGAATAGAGGGTGATACGATAGCAGCATGAAGAGCGTTTTCGGGGAGGTAGCTTCAACGTGGGACACATCCAGAAAGGGACTTCTGCCTTTCGTAAAGCAAATCTCGCTTTTTTTGCTGCCGGCTTTAATACATTTGCCATTTTGTACAGCACGCAGCCACTCATGCCAGAGTTTACCGAAGATTTTGGGATTTCTCCGACGATGGCCAGTCTATCCCTGTCGTTGACGACCATTTCGCTTGCCTGATCTTTTGGCTGAATCTGCCGCGCTCACAAAATTTCCAGCCTCGTTCACCTGAACCGCAAAAGCTGCTGCTCTCCTTTGGGCATCACCTGAAGGATCGGGGGATGCTTTGCTTGTACGGGATTGGCTTTCTCATCCTAGGCAGCAACGTCGCTTTGTTCAACTATATGGGGTATGTACTGACTGCTCCGCCCTATCGACTCAGTCAAACCCTGGTAGGCTGGATCTTCATCGTTTATCTGGTGGGCACAGTCAGCTCCGTATGGATGGCGAAATGGGCGGACAAATACGGGCGCCAAAATATGATGATTCTGGCTTTGACGCTCACATTGGTAGGGGTGTGTATTACCCTGGAAACTCATCTATGGGTGAAAATGATCGGATTGCCCGTTCTGGTCTTTGGATTTTTCGGCAGTCATTCCATTGCCAGCGCGTGGGTGGGAAGGCGTAGTAGGATTGGTCGCCGCATTTCTATTATTGGCTCTCCTGTTGGCTGTGAACTTGTCGAAGGGGGTAAAACCAGTAGCGGTCATGATAAACGATAAAGGAAATCATAGGGGTTAGAATCTATCACATCCATGCAGGTTGAAAAAAGGCGGTGCAGGTCATTATTCCTGTACCGCCTTTTTAATATTCCTTTTTTCGGCCCTTCACTAGCAGCACTGATAGGAAAAATAGCAGTTCGCAAAATTCCTCTCTCGCAAGTCATCCTGTGCAATGACAAAATAGATCGTTCCTACATCCCCCCACATGATATTCAGGTTTTCTTCATCCGTATCGACCTGTAGAAGCAGCGTATAACGATCGTTGCCCTCTAGCTTGCGAAAATAATCAATTTCATCAAAGACGTCATTTTGGATGTTGTGAGGATGGCCCAAAGCCTGGTGGTGCCAAGTAGGAGAGCCGTTTATTTCGGCAAAGGCAGGAAGGAACTGATCCCAATACACATCCCAATGTTCATCTGGCACGGTGATCGCTTCGCTGTGCAAAGACAGGCCCTTGATCATTTGCAGATTGTTGGCTGGAAGAACCCCGTATTTGTGTGTCCCCGGGTACGGAAGCGTTTGGAGGTGCGAAAGATCGCCATCGTAATACAGAACCCTCCAGCCATCTCTGTTTGGCAGCTCTCCGCCGTATACTGACTGCTCTGCCGCATCATAAAAAAAGTAGAGCAGGCCACGCTCAGGCAATTCGTTGGCAACACCGATTCGTTGTACTTCTTCGAGATTCAGCTGTCCAATAAAGGACAGTGGCTCACCCTGATACTCGGGATACGTCCATCCGGGTGGAAAGTCTGGATAACCTCCCAAACGACTTGTAGCCAAGGTGGGTGTATCCTCTTTTTGAGGGTAAAGGTACATGCATTCGTGTAGGTGGGCAAGAATGGTTTCTTTCATCGTATCTAAACCGAGCTTTTCGATCAGGGTATGTATATTCTGTATCATAGACAAACTCCTTTCGCATTTTCGAATATAAGGGTATGATGAGTAGCAAATAACCATAGAGGAAGATCAACGGGACGTTTTTCCTGGGAAAGGGTGCTCCATGCTCAAAAGTGAACATATTTTTCTGCCAGATGGGACGGAGGTTCAATATACTATTCGTGGAACAGGGATTCCAATCCTTGTTTTCCACGGTGGACACTCCAATTGTTTCGAAGAATTCGGCTATCGGGAATTACTTGAAAGCGGCTGCTCTCTGATTACACCGTCCCGGCCAGGCTATGGTGATACATCACGCGAGCTTGGAGAAAGTTTTGCGAAAGCTTGTAACGCCTATGTGATGTTACTCGATGAACTAGGACTAGAGCAGGTCCATGTCCTTGCCATCTCAGCGGGAGGCCCGAGTGGCATCTATTTCGCTGCATATTACCCAGAACGCGTGCGAACCCTCACGCTGCAATCTGCAGTGACGGATGAATGGATTTCGCCAACAGACAAGACCCAACGAATGGCCGTTAACTTGTTTCGCCCTGGTGTGGAAAGATTCACCTGGAAGCTGATGGGTTCCATGTCCAAACGATTTCCTACCTTTATCCTGAAACATATGGCTCCCTCCTTTTCGACCTTGTCTTGGAGTGAAGTGATGACCTATCTGAAGGAGGAAGATGTAGAAGCGTTTTGCGCCATGAACAATCGCCAGAGATCTGGGTATGGCTTCATGATCGATCTGGTACAATCCAGGCGGGACCTAGTGGAGGACATGAAGAGCATCAAGTGTCCGACACTGATTATGCACAGTAAACATGATCAGACCGTGCCCTTGAAGCATGCTCATCGCGCAAATGCACATATCCCTCACGCTCAGCTATGCATCTTGGACACATGGGGTCATTTGATTTGGATCGGGAAGGGATCGGAACAAGTAGCCAGTGAATACTTGGCCTTTATTTACCGGAATGAAGATTCTAAAGAAAAATGAAACTTTTTGCCCCTCTTGCCGTATAGACTAGGGATACAGAAAAAGATAAGGGGAGGCGGAATATGAACGACGATAACGTAGTAAACATGAATTCCTTTAAACAGGGAGGAAAGCTGCTCGTCACCATACTTGTAATCGCTGTCATTGCACTGTTGGGTACGCAATCTTTTACCATTATCTCGGCCGGTCATAGCGGCGTTGTGCTGCAGCTAGGAGCAGTACAACCAAATGTCATGCAGGAAGGACTACATTTTAAGATTCCGTTTGTACAAACCGTGATTCCAATCGAAGTCAGGGTCCAAAAATCAGAGATGAGTCAAACCTCTGCTTCACGTGATTTGCAAAACGTATCGACGACAATAGCTGTGAACTTCCACCTGGAGCCAAACAATGTCAACAAATTGTATCAACAGGTTGGTCTGGATTATAATTCTCGGATCGTAGACCCTGCTATTGCCGAAGCATTTAAATCGGTAACGGCTCAATATACAGCAGAAGAACTGATTTCCAAACGCTCTGAAGTGAGTGGAAAAGTGAAAGAGCTGCTGACTCAGAAGCTCTCCACGTACTACATCGTTCTGGATGAAATCAACATACGGGAATTTACGTTTAGCGAAGAGTTCAACCGCGCGATCGAGTCCAAGCAGATCGCCGAGCAGCAAGCACTCAAATCGAAGCTTGATCTGGAGCGGATCAAGATTGAGAAAGAGCAGGAGATTACGAAAGCACAGGCTCAGGCGGAAGCCCTCCGCTTGCAGAAGCAGGAAGTAACACCTGAATTGATCCAGCTCAGACAAATCGAAGCGCAGCTGGAAGCGATTCGCAAATGGGACGGCAAAATGCCAAACGTAACCGGTGGCGCGATGCCATTTATCGATGTAGACAAACAATAACAACAGAGGGTGCCTTCTTAGCAGATAGGCACCCTTTTTTTGTTTCCATCACTCACTGATTAGGGAAGGGAACGACAAATTCGAGCTCAGAAGCTCCGTCTTCAGCCCTCCTTCGGTGCAAGTCCACGCAGTACCGATGTGACGATGTGCATGGTATCGAACTCTCCATCAGATACTTTCGTGAGTAGATGGTTGGGCTCAAAGAGTCGATCATTGATTTCTGCGGCAGACCATCCTCTCTGGTGTAAATGAATGATTTCTCCTGAGAGATTTTCCAAATAGTCCAGCTTTTGTCGCAGCATGTTTTTTCCGCTGGCGATATATCCGGCATGTCCGCAATAGATCGACTCGAACGAATAGTCCAGTACCAATCGAAGCGAATTCATTTGTTGCGGGATGGATTCAAAAGAAAGCAGCACTTTAGGCTTGGCAGTCAGGTACAAATCCCCACAAAGCAAGCGACCTGTTTCTTCGTGCAGAAGGACGACATGGTCATCGGCGTGGCCGGGTGTATAGATCACCTTCCAGCTAGTGGAGCGGGAGTGGAAGGTATCGGTTAATGGCTTGGCGTTAAATGGTTCGCGAACACCCCAAGCGACTTGGCGGTACAGCGGATAAGCGGCTTGTTCAGAGCAGATTGTCATGCCATAGGGATGGATATAGACAGACACTTCTAGATTTTGCTCGATCCAGGAGGCTGTGCCGACATGGTCCTCATGGCTGTGTGTGAGGACGACAGATTCAAACGTGTTCTGTTCATAAAAGGAAATCATTTCCGACAGGACATTCTGTGGACCGGTATCGACCAGCATGCCATCTGTCAGATAGACATAGACGGATGACTCCCTACCTTGGCGATTCAATACGATTTCGACACAGACTACATCTTCATGGATTGAAGTTCGCAGCATAAATACCTCCCGGGCCATCCATTTTTTTCTATTATACATCCACTCAGAAAATTCGCACGAAATGAGTGAACAAAAAGCAAGGCCATGACCATATAAAGGTGAATGGCCATTTCAGAAAGAAGTAGATTCTTGGATATCGAGGAATGAAGTGAACGTATTGTATCGCACGGTAAAGCGTTTGCAGCATGGTACCATTCGATTCGGTAAAGAGCTTCCAAGTCTTAGGTCTGGATGGGTCGAATGCGATGCGAGCCAGATAGGTGATCATGCCTATTTTGCTAGTTCCAAGTTCGCGAGTAGGATACAGACTGAAACCTTGGCCAACCTTTCAAGCGTCTGTAGGGTATCTTCTTCATGTACTACCCCCCTAGATGTCGGCTGCCGGAGTTGAGGCAGCCCTTTTTTTACAGGATCGGAAAGGATATGTCAGAGTCCAAGCTTTCCACTTAGACATCTGTTTGACATAATTTTCTCATACGCTAGATTAGATAGTCGATTCGATCAGAAGGGGGATGAGCAGAGATGAAGAACATCCTGGTTGTGGAAGACGAGTTGCCTATCTCTCGAGTGTTGAAGGTCTATCTGGAAAAGCATCACTTTCAGGTCGAACAGGCATTTACAGGAGACGAGGCACAGCGAAAATTCGATTTGATCAATCCTGCGCTCGTATTATTGGATGTCATGCTGCCTGGTCGCAGCGGCTGGAGCATCCTTGAGTATATACGAGCAAAAAGCTCATGTCCCGTCATCATGCTGACAGCTCTTGGGCAGATTGACAACAAGCTGGCTGGACTGCACCAGGGAGCGGATGATTACATAACAAAGCCTTTTATTGCCGATGAGGTCGTCGCGCGTGTACAAGCTGTTCTGCGCCGCTCGACGCAAATCATCGAAGGAGATCATATCAAGCAGTTTGGCAGTCTGAAGGTGGACTTCAAGGCACGCACGGTGATGCTTCATGGGATCGAGCTGACCTTTACGCCAAAGGACTTGACGCTTTTTTTATTTCTCGCCCAGTATAAAAATCAGGCATTTACCCGCGAGCAGCTGATCGAACAGGTATGGGGAATGGACTACGAGGGAAGCGATCGCGCAGTGGACTTGGCCATCAAACGGATCAGAAGAGCATTGGAGCATTGGCCGGATGCAGAAGGGGAGATTCGTACCTATCGCGGATTAGGGTACAAGCTATGCGTCTATGAATAAAGAAAAAAGAGTCTCGCTTTTTCGTTATTGGACGAACCGGTATCTCTTGACGTTGTGTGTCGGTCTGCTCGTGATTGGCATTGCCTCCAGTCTCTGGATCAAGTACAGCGAGACACAGCAGCGACTCGATATCATGAGGCTGATGGCTGCTGAAATCGCAGAGCGTGTCGTCGACCCCAACGGACAGATCAGAATGGCTCCTTTTTTATTCCGTATTTTGGACAACAGGCAGCAGTCTCTTCGCTTGGATTACAAGCCTTTGATGCTGATCGTCGATTCGCGGAAAAAAGCATTGTTTGACGGACCTGGTCCTTTTTCCTCCGAGCTCGGCCGCATGGCGCCACAACTGCTCAAAGAGGGTCAAGAAGTGACGAAGATCACACTTTCTCATGGAGACCAGATGCTTTTCGTTAAACACCCGATCCAGTTCAATCAGCAGGAAATCGGCTGGGTGCTCTTGTTTACACCAGACAAGGAAGCGGGCAGCAATACGCAATACCAGCTGTTGTTTATCATGCTGTTCAGCTTGGGGCTTTTGGGATGGGGGGTTATTTACCTTTTGACCAAAAAGCTCTCACAGCCGATCAAGGATGTCGCGGTAGCCGCCAACCAGATCGTCACGGGGGATTACGACATTCAACTGGATAAGGAGCGGCCAGAGCAGGAAATCTACGAGCTGAACCACTCGTTTAAAGAGATGGCGGATCGCTTGCGTCAGCTGGAAATGATGCGGACAGAGCTGCTGGCGGGGGTGACCCATGAGCTGAAAACACCGGTGACCTCGATCAGCGGACTGATTCAGGCTGTCAAGGATGATATCGTGAGCGGTGATGAAGCCAAGGAGTTTTTGGAGATCTGCTCGAAAGAGACGACTCGCCTGCAAAAAATGGTGGAGGATCTGCTTGATTTCAATTCGTTCGCAGTAGGCGATATCCGGATTCGCAAAGAGGATCAGAATATGAACGAGCTGATCGTCGAAATCACCCATCAATGGCGGATTGCCCACGAGATCGAGGAGCTGACCGTGCTGATTGAAAAGCCCGAGCACCCTCTCATGGCCTCGACAGATCCGCTTCGCGTACAGCAGATCTTGTACAACCTGTTGAATAATGCGGCTCAAGCGATCGCATCTGGTGGAAACATTGTGGTGAGCTTGGTGGACACGGAAGAAGAGATTCGGATCGAAGTGAAGGACAATGGATGCGGGATTCCGCTGGATGAGCAGTCTTTGATTTTTGAGCGATTCTTCCGTGGAGAAGAGAAGAAGCAGACGCAAAGAGGCCTGGGGCTGGGGCTGTCCTTCAGCCGGATGATCGCGCAGGCACTGGGCGGCCAACTGTCTTTGAAAGAAAGCTCTGATGCAGGAAGCACCTTCATGCTGGTCTTGCGAAAAACAATATAGCGAATGCCAAGAAGACGACTTTGCGGGAAGCAAGTCGTCTTTCCCTTTTCTCTGACATGATGCTGACGTATTTCTCCCTTATATTGAGGCAAAAGCAGGAAATTGCTCGAAAGATTAAACAGTGCGGGGGGAGTCATCCAGTGGATGAGACAAGCAAGAAAAAAGAAGCCTTCTCCAAAAAAGGGAAAAATAAAAAGCGGATCGTGATCACGAGTCTCGCCGTTCTTCTTTTGGGTGGAGCAGGTGTAGTCGGTTATCAGACGTTTATGGCGCCTGCTCAAGCAGAGGCTGCCTATCAGGTGATACATGTAGGCAAGGGAGATGTGACGGAGACGGTACTGGCCTCTGGAACCGTCCAAGCCTCCAAGCGAACGTCCTTATCCTTTGCAGACGCGGAGGATGCCAAAGATGTGATCTCCTCCATTCTCGTACAGGTGGGGGATCATGTGAAGGCTGGACAGGTTCTGGCCACGATGGATGATTCTGTTGCCAAAATGCAGCTGATCAATGCACAGGCCAATCTGTTGTCTGCCCAGGCCAAGCTGGAAGAAGCGCAAAAGAGCAAGAGTACAGGAGAAATGAGTACCCTGCAGGCAAGTGTCAACCAGACAAAATCAGAGCTGGAGATGGCGGGCAAGTCGGTGGATCTGGAAAAAGCGCGCAATGATGAATTAAAGGCGAAAGCAAATCTGGAGAAAGCCGAAAAGAACTACGTTTCGCAAAAAATGCTTTTTGAGGCAGAAGCGATTTCTCGTACCGAGTATGAAACAGCCGAAATCGATTTGGAGCAGGCCAAACGAGATTACCAGACAGCAGTCTTGTCCCTGGAGCAGACAGGCGGGCAAGCGAAGAACAAGGTGGAGCAAGCCCAGGCAGCCTATCAAATAGCCGTGGAAAACCTGGAAGAAGCGCAAAAAGGACCTGACTCGGCGACCATTCTCTCAGCCAAGGCTGCCGTCGAGCAGGCAAAAGCCCAATTGCAGCAAAATCAGACTGCACTTAATGCAGTGACGCTAAAAGCACCAATGGACGGTGTCATCGTTCAGCTGAATGGCAACGTAGGCGAGGTCCCGTCCAACAATTTTATTATCATGGACAACTCCAACTCAGGCGATCTGGAAGTATTGGCGCAGATCAGCGAGAGTGATATCGGAAAGGTAAAAGAGGATCTGAAGGTTACCTTTACGACCAACTCCTACCCGGATCAAGAATTTGAGGGCAAGGTAAAGCTGATCTACCCGGAGGCTGTGACCAATTCGGGTGTGACGACCTACGATGTACTGCTTTCGGTCGATAACCAGGAAGGCTTGTTGAAAATCGGCATGACTATGAATGTCACTATCGAGATCGGTACCCATACGGATGTATTGGTCATTCCTGCGTCAGCCTTGCAGAGCCGCAATGGCCGAGATGGGGTCCTTTTGATGAATAACGGCACAGCTGCACCATCAGGGAATGAACAGCCAAGACAAGCCCAGCAGGGACAGCCAACCGATCAGCAGCAACAGCCTCAGCAGCGGCAAGAGGCTCGAAGAGAAGGAACAGCCGAGCAGCGAAGCAATTTGCCTTATCGCTTCCAGCCTGTAAAAATCGGCTACTTTGCTTCTGACCGCGTGGAAATTACCGAGGGACTGTCAGAGGGAGATCAGATCGTGATCCTGCCGACCGCGGGCTCAACAGGTTCAGCCAATCAAAATGGCATGCGGATGGGCGGAATGCCTGGCATGGGCGGATTCCCCGGTGGCGGTGGCGTCATGAGAGGGCGATGAGCAGATGAGACCAGTCATTCAGATGGAAGATTTGAAGAAACGGTATCAGATCGGCGATCAGGAGATCCAGGCGCTGCGCGGCGTCAGTCTCTCGATCGAAACGGGTGATTTCGTAGCCATCATGGGCCCATCTGGTTCAGGCAAGTCATCGATGATGAACGTGATCGGCTGCCTCGACAAGCCGACCTCAGGTGAGTTTTACCTCGATGGATACCCGGTATCGCAAGCGCATG
Organism: Brevibacillus invocatus; assembly: GCF_003710915.1. Classification (GTDB taxonomy): domain Bacteria; phylum Bacillota; class Bacilli; order Brevibacillales; family Brevibacillaceae; genus Brevibacillus; species Brevibacillus invocatus. The sequence continues at coordinate 24,791 of NZ_RHHR01000028.1, forward strand.
ATGACGAATTGGCCGAGATTCGCAATCAGAAGATCGGATTCGTTTTTCAAAACTTCAACCTGCTGCCCCGCACTACCGCTGTGGAAAATGTGGAGCTGCCCTTGCTGTACGCAGGTACGCCAGCAAAGGAAAGACGGGAGCGCGCCATTCAGGCATTGTTAGACGTGGGACTGGGCGAGCGACTGAACAACAAGCCGAATGAATTGTCTGGCGGACAGCAGCAGCGTGTTTCGATTGCACGCGCATTGGTGAATGATCCGGTCATTCTGCTGGCTGACGAGCCGACAGGGGCACTCGATACGAAGACGAGCGTGGAGATCATGGGGATTTTCCAGCAGCTGAATAATGCCGGAAAAACCGTTATTCTCGTCACACATGAACCCGACATTGCTGAATACGCCAAGCGAATTGTCCGTTTTCGCGATGGGCAGATCGTCTCCAATGAAATCGTGGAGGAGCGCAGAAGAGTGTTGCTAGAGGAAGTGATCACATGAGTTTTCTAGAGAGCTTGCGCGTTTCCTTTCGCAGTATCAAGGCGAACGGGCTTCGTTCCGTATTGACCATGCTGGGGATAATCATCGGCGTTGCGGCCGTCATTGCGATGGTCGCAATCGGTGAAGGAACGTCTGCCAGTGTAGCTAATCAGATCAATGGCTTGGGAAGCAATCTGCTGATCGTCTCTCCTGGACAGGCTACACAAGGTCGCGTCAGTCTGGGGGCAGGGTCATTGAACACCTTGACTCTCGCAGATGCGGAGAAAATAGCGGAAAGTGAAGCAGTGTCTGGTGTTGCCCCGAGTGTCAATGGCAGAGCGCAGATCGTCTTTGGGAGCAACAACTATTCGACCATGCTGGAGGGCACGACGGAATCTTTTCCTGACGTGCGCAATGTTCAGGTAGCAGATGGACGCTTTTTCTCCAATTTTGAAGTGAGAAAGCAGATGAATGTGGCGGTTGTAGGTACTGAGGTTGTCAATAACCTGTTTACGGGAAGCAGTCCAATTGGACAGACGATTCAGATCAACCGGATCCCCTTCTCGATCATTGGGGTCTTGAAAAGCCAGGGAAGCTCCGGGATGACCAACAATGATGACCGGATACTCATACCGGTGACAACGGCGATGAGCCGTTTGACAGGTGGCAAGAATGTAGGCACGATATACGTATCGGCAGCATCGGCAAACGATATGGAAAAAGCCCAGCAGGATACGAGAAATGCCTTGCGTTCCCAGCACAGCCTAAGACCGAACGAAGCAGATGATTTTCGCATTACTTCGCAATCCGACATCCTGAGTACGGCTCAAGAGGTCTCTAGCTCGATGACGACATTGCTCTCAGGGATCGCAGCCATATCGTTGATCGTCGGAGGAATCGGCGTCATGAATATCATGCTCGTCTCGGTAACAGAGCGTACGCGTGAGATCGGTATCCGCAAAGCGATCGGAGCGAAAAAACGAGATATCATGCGCCAGTTTCTGATCGAGGCAGTCACGCTGAGTCTGATCGGAGGTGTCGTCGGCATTCTGCTGGGAATAGGAGCGGCTCTTGGGGTCAGCAAGCTGGGCGGAATGGCAACAGCGATCACCATTTCACCGATTCTCTACGCTTTCCTGACCTCCACGATTGTGGGCGTTGTGTTTGGCGTCTATCCAGCGAGAAAAGCAGCACAGCTCAAGCCGATTGACGCTCTGCGTTACGAATAGAAAAGAAAAGAACCCAGTTGCGAGCTCACATGAGGTAGGAAATTCAGCCAAATGTGGACGGTGCAACTGGGTTTTTCTATCGTTTGTGCAGATCAGATTATCTGACGGAAATGCTTGTTTTGCCAACACCTGTGGATCATGCAATTCACTAACACATTCTCAAGTGGATTGATTTGGAAAAGGATCGGACATACTAGCTCCATGAGGTGGTAGAGGGATATGGAGCAGAATGTTGAATTTTTCGCATCATGGCGGGAAGCAGCATATATCCGACGAAAAATGAAATCGAGCAATATCCAGTATTCTATTCAGCAAATACAGGGGAAATCTAACATCCTTTTTGTCTTTCCAAAGGTAAGTATCAGTCAGTATGTGTATCTGCACATCCTGTTTGGGACAAAAGCAGGGGGGACTAGTAAGTGAAAATGCGAGGAAATAGAGTATAATCTAGCTATATTTTAAATATTTCGTTAAAAAACAAAAGCTGACACTTTTCGATAGGAGAGTTTCATAGTACAATTTCATTATGAACGAACTTGGGGAAGTTCGGGATGGCGGCTCGAATCTACGCAGTGGAGCCGCCTCTTTTTTTATTTATAGGAATTTATAAGCTTCAAGCTTATGAATTCTGAAGCGCATGACAAGGTGCCTCAGGGTCCGCGCCTGGCATTGCTTCGGTAAAACTTTCCGCTAAAGCGCGGTCGTTCCTCCTTGAATAAGCCTCGCTCAAGGTTATCTTCTTGAAAAGGTTAATGCAGGCATTAGTACCTAAATATACAGCTGGAAACTAGTTCGATAAGATTATATGATAGAGTTGTTCACGTGAATACTTCCGTACTATTCTCTCCCAGGTTAAAAACCTGGGCTTTTTTCTGCATAAGCATAGCTCGGCTTGGCTGGCGTACATAGTGAGAAAAGGAAGAGGGGGCGTCGTTATTACGATTTGGAGGGTGCAAAGCTGCCTTGCAGCAAAGCGTCGATTAATTGCTCCTGTGTCAAAGAAATCGTGATGCCGGGTTCCGGCACGTCCACCATAAAGCGCTGCTCTTTGTAAAGATACCAGAGGCTGCCTGAGGGCTGTATCGTGTAGATTATCGTGTTTTCCTGTGTTTGCTGCCCATATTTGGCGATATCCCGCAGAGCAGTAAACAATTCTCCCCAAACAGGCAGGTAAGGCTTTTGCTGATGCTGTACCAGTGCATGAATGAGCTGTTTTTTGGCCAGCTCGATCAATTGGTTCGGTTGTACTAGGGAAAACATCACATAATCTGACTCCTTTGTGAGACATGTCAGTTGTATCGAAGGAGATTCTTTGAAGAAAAAAGGAAGACGAATTTTGTCGAATTTAAAATTAGTGTAGAATAGATAGGAAAATGATGCAATAGGAGAGAAGCATCATTAAGAATGATTGAAAGCGTGCGTTCTAAGGAAAGAGGAGGAAGAGAAGTTGCTTAAAGAGTTTAAGGAGTTTGCGCTAAAAGGAAATGTAATGGACCTTGCAGTCGGGGTCGTCATCGGGACGGCCTTTGGAAAGATTGTTTCATCGCTGGTAAACGATTTGATTACGCCGACGATTGGCTTGCTGCTCGGAAAGGTGGATTTCTCCAATCTTTTCATTAACTTGTCTGACGTTCCCTACAAAACGTTGGCAGACGCCAAAGCAGCAGGAGCGGCTACTATCAATTACGGCCTGTTCCTGAATACGGTCATCGATTTCTTGATCATCGCGTTCTCGATTTTCTTGGTCATCAAGCAGCTGAATCGCTTCAAGAAAAAACAAGAGGAAGCAAAGCCGCCAGCTTCAACCAAGGAATGCCCACATTGCATTACTCAGATTCCGATCAAAGCGACGCGTTGCCCGAATTGCACCTCTATTCTGCAAGCCGGGGAACATGAGCCTGCTTAATTGAAACAGACATTGAAAATGGGAAAGGATAGACCAGAGCTTATACCTTCAGCTCAGGTCTATCCTTTTTTCTTTCAAAGGAGGGTCGAACAGGGGGGCATCCATGCTTCGTCTACAGTAGCGGTGTATTACAAGCTTCTTTCTTTATCTTTTCGTGGAAGCACAGCCAGCTCAATCCTTTCATACAGAGCCAAAAGCCTTTGGATCAGCGGAGCCTTGGGTACGATTGCGTAAGAGAGGAGAGCAGAAAGCGTACCAAAAATCGCACCAACCAGCACGTCAGCGGGATAATGCACACCAACTCCGATCCTGGATAGAGCGACACAGACTGCGAGGATCATCCAGATCAGGCGATGTTTTTTCCCGAACAACCAAAACGTCAGGCAAAACGTGAAGAAGAGAATGGTGTGGTCGCTGGGGAAGGAATTATCAATCGCTTTATCCACCAGCTGGTGAACGGCTGAAAGCTCTGCAAAGGGTTGGTTGTTGGCATGGACGAACCCTGCCAGTTTCGCCAGAATCTCTGCAATGAGAAGGGAGAGGGCAGCGCTGATGATCATGATTCTGTTTTCGTTTTTCCTCGTAAACCAGTAGATGACTACAGCGAGTGCCAAGAGATACACCGTATATTCGGCAAAAAAGAAAAATACAGGATCGAGAAAGGCGAATTGCTTGCCTAAGTCATTGATGGCACGAAAAGCCGAGATATTGATTTCCATGAGATTCAAAGAGAAGTTTCCTCCTTATTTCCATTTATATAGAGAAGATACAGGATCACTTCTCTCAAAAATATCGATCTAGCTTACGCCTACCTTACAATCCTGTAAGAATCCAAAAATTTCTTCTCAATCTGAAATATTGTTTACCAACATCCGATTGACTGGTGTAATTTTATTTCATATAATGAAAACGTAATCAAGATAGAATTATGTAAGCATTCAAAATATCCCGTACAGGGGGGAGTAGGATGAATCAACCTGCGAGTTTGCTCGACTACCGTGACAAGCAGGATCATATGCTCATCGGTTTGATGTCAGGTACTTCACTGGATGGGATTGATGCCGCGCTCGTTGCCATTCGGACGGATGAGAGCGGCGAAATTGAACAGGTGTCCTTGAAGGAATTCACGTACCTCCCGTATTCGGATGAGGTGCGGGAGTGGGTCATGAATTTGTGCAGTCTTCAGACAGCCAGACTTGATTTGTTGACCACGGCACACTACGGTTTATCCGAGTGGTATGCTTATTCCGTACAGAGTTTGATTGAAAAAGCGGGGATCACAGCAGCGGAAGTTGACGCTGTTTGCACGCATGGGCAAACAGTCTGGCATATTGCTGGACGCACTCCGTTTCCAGGACCAAGCGGGATGACGGAGGTTCGGGCTTCCTTGCAGATCGGAGACCTTTCCCTTTTGGCAGAACGTACGGGCATCCCGGTTGTCGGGAATTTTCGAGCAAGAGATCTGGCTGCAGACGGCGAGGGAGCTCCGCTCGTACCCTATGCGGACTACATACTCTTCCGAGATCCTGCAAAAGGCAGACTCCTGCAAAATATCGGGGGCATCGCCAATGTGACGATACTGCCGGCAGGGGAAGGCATTGAAAAAGTAGTAGCTTTTGATACAGGGCCAGGTAACATGATCATCGACCAGATCATCCATGTCATCACAAATGGCAAGATGCGCTACGATGAAGGCGGCCTGATGGCTTCTACGGGAAGCGTGTCAGAGGAAATGCTGACAAAGCTTCTGCAGGATCCGTACTACCAGCTCCAGCCACCTAAGAGTACAGGACGCGAAGTATACGGTAAAGCCTTTGCTCAGGAGCTTATCTCCATGGCGCATTTCATGGGGTTGAGTCATGAAGATCTCCTCGCTACCGTGACATCGCTGACAGCCACTACCATCGCACAGGCGTACAAGCAGCATGTCTTGCCGAAGACGCCTATAAAGGAAGTGATTGTCTCCGGGGGTGGGGCACATAACCAAACGCTGTTGCGCATGCTTCGAGCGCAATTGCCGGAAGAAATGGCTGTGATGACGACGCAGCAATTCGGCATGCCGGATGACGCGAAGGAAGCAGTTGCATTCGCCATTTTAGGTCATGAGACACTAATGGGCAGGCCATCGAATGTTCCATCTGTTACAGGTGCGAAGAGGGCTGTGCCGTTAGGAAATATATGCTTTTAACGAAAGATAACGTAGGGGGTAACATCGTGAAGAAACGCGTGTTGGCAGGATTTTTCCTATCTATGACCCTGGTTCTGTCGGCTTGTTCAGGTGGAGGTACCGCTCCATCCAACCAGTCACAGCCGCAAGAGCAGCCGGCGCAGGAACAGCCGCAAACGCCAGCTAAGACAGAACTGATTGTAGCAGCAGAACAGGAACCAGTTGGGTTTGACCCTCACAAGGTTCCAGCCGCTTCCAGTGCGAGAATTTACGGTCTGATTTACGACAGCTTGACCAAGCTGGATGAAAACCTGGAACTCATCCCGCACCTTGCTGAAAAATGGGAGACATCCGAGGATGGCAAGACCATCACGGTAACGCTGGCACAAGGCGTCAAGTTCCATGATGGCAAAGATTTGACAGCCGAAGATGTAAAATTCACTTTTGAGCGCATTCTGAATCCGGATACCGGTTCGATCTCCAAGTCTTATTTCTCCAGCCTGGAGTCGATCGAAGTGAAAGACCCGACTACAGTCGTATTTCACTTGAAAAACGCGGATGCTGCTTTCATGGCAAATACGAGCAGCGCATCCACTGCGATCGTACCAGTTGGCGCTGGCGATTTGACCAAGGATACAGCGGGCAGCGGACCGTATATGTTGGAAAAGTACGAGTCTGGCCAATACGTTCTTTTGAAAAAGAATCCAACTTACTTCAAACCTGAACTGGCAAAAATGGAAACAATCAAGTTCCAGATCATGAAGGATGAAGCAGAACGTCTGGCTGCAATCCGCGCTGGTAAAATTGACGTTTCGATGGTATCTGCCGATTCTGCTACCCTTTTGCAAGGTAAAGAAGGTGTAGAAGTAAAAGGCTACCAATCGCTCGAATACAGCTACCTGGGTATCAACGTAAACAAAAAACCGTTTGATGATCCGAAGGTACGCCAAGCGATCAGCTATGCGGTAGATCGTAATACCATTGTCCAAACGGTCTGGAAGGGCGAAGCAGCTCTGACCGGTCCAATCGCGCCAGCTGTAAAAGGCTTCGCATTGGATACGAGCAGCTATGATACCTACAACCACAACATCGATAAGGCGAAGGCACTTTTGGCTGAAGCAGGATATGCAAATGGCTTTGAAACCGTGATCGACACGGCTGCTACGTACCCTGACATGGTCGAGACTGCTATCATTCTGCAACAACAGCTGAAAGCGATTGGCATCAACGCGAAAATCAATCAGCTGGAGTGGGGCAACTACATCGATGTGTGGAAGTCCAAAGATGGCAATCTGATGGTTGGACGCAATACTTCCGGTGTTGACGCTGACCGTTCCATGCGCTTCTTCTTCCATAGCGCCGGTTCCGCCAACGTATGGAACTACTCCAGCCCTGCTTATGACGAGCTGGTAGAAAAAGCATTGATGACAGTGAATCCAGATGAACGCAAGAAAATGTACGATCAAGCACAAATGATGCTGGTTAATGAAGATGTTCCAAACCTGTTCCTGGCTTCTCCAAAGAACTTCTATGCGGTTCGTGACAACATCGAGTTTTCGCCATCTGCAGCGGGAGAGAGCTTCGCGCTGGTAAGAGCCTCAATCAAGTAAGAATAGTGAATGGTGGCTCCGCCGGATCAAAGGCGGAGCCATGTTTTTAACGTATAGGCTTCGATAGAGGTTTATATTACGTAAAAGAAGAAAGATTTAGAGGTTGGAAAGAGGGAGGGGCCTTAGTGGGAGCTTATCTGATCAAACGTGTTATCAGCCTGATTCCGATCCTGTTCGGTATCTCCGTGTTGGTCTTTACCATCTTGCATCTGGTGCCAGGTGACCCTGCCTCCATCATGCTGGGAACCAATGCAACCGAAGAGTCGATTGCTGCCCTGCGAAAAAGCATGGGACTGGATGAACCATTAGTAACGCAATACCTGACTTGGATAGGTGGACTCTTCCAGGGCAATTTTGGTGTATCCGTTCACTCAGGCGAAGAAATTTTACCGCAAATTCTAAAGCGTTTTGGAATTACGCTGCAATTGACAGTATTTGCTGTCCTGATTGGCTGGCTGGTTGCGATTCCTTTTGGGATTCTATCCGCCATTCGCGCCCATTCGAAGACGGACATCACGGTTCGCGTCATGACCTTGCTGGGGATTTCTGTTCCGAACTTCGCGATCGGAACGCTGCTGCTGCTGGCGTCGTCCCTGTACTTCAACTGGTTTCCCCCGATTGATGTCGTCAGCTTCTGGGAGAACCCGGTCGAAGCGTTCAAGGTGTTTGTACTGCCAGCAACCACGATGGGAATTGTCGTAGCTGCCGGTGTCATGCGAATGACGCGTTCTGCCTTTTTGGAAACGATGGACAAGGATTTTATCCGGACAGCTCGTGCCAAAGGAAACAACAAATGGACAGTAGTCGTGGGACATGCGTTCCGCAACTCCTCGATCCCGATTGTGACGATCGCGGGTATGCAGATCGGCTATTTGCTTGGTGGCTCCGTCATTGTAGAACAGCTATTTTCCATTCCTGGCCTGGGCCAATACGTACTGGAGGCCATTTATCAACGTGACTATCCGGTCGTGCAGGGAGGCGTTCTCTTTGTCGCCCTAGTCTTTGTTCTGGTCAATCTGCTTATCGACCTGATCTATACCTGGATTGATCCAAGAATCAAGTACTGACACGGGGGGGATGAAGACATGAGCACTTTTCGTAAACGATTTTGGGCCAACAAAACGGCCGTTGTATGTTCCATATTGCTTCTAATGCTCTGTTTGGTAGCGATTTTTGCCCCGATCCTGGCTCCCCATGATCCTACTGAAATCTTTCAAAACAACCGAATGGAAGGCAGTTCCAGCGAGTTTCTCCTAGGGACAGACCAATTCGGTCGCGATTTGCTGAGCCGTGTCATCTATGGTGCGCGCGTGTCTCTGTTAGTCGGGATTTCTGCCGTCATGGTGAGTGTTTTCTTCGGGACTTTGTTTGGTTTGATCGCGGGTTACTTTGGACGCTGGATTGACGGTTTTATCATGCGCGTCATGGATGTGCTGTTTGCATTTCCAGAGATTTTGCTCGCGCTGGCGATTGTAGCTGCATTGGGACCCGGTACTTTCAACACGATTATGGCGATCGGAATCGTCAATATTCCGATCTTTACGAGAACGGTGAGGGGGGCGGTCCTCTCGATCAAAAACCTTGAATTCGTGGAGAGCGCCCGCGCCATCGGAGCTAGTACCCCGCGCATTTTATTCAAGGAAATTTTTCCGAATGTCACAGCGCCGCTGCTCGTGCAATCTTCACTGGCGATCTCCGGTGCGATTCTCACAGAGTCTGCACTCAGCTTCCTTGGCTTGGGTATTCAGCCGCCGGATCCGTCCTGGGGAGGAATGATTTCAGAGGCACGTCGCTATATGGAACTGGCACCCGGAATGATCATCTGGCCGTGTGTGGCGATGACGATCACCATTCTTTCCTGCAATATGTTCGGGGATGCTGTTCGCGATATTCTGGATCCGCGTCATCGCGGCAAATAAGCAGGAGGAAACCGAATGGACAAGAATGCGATCACCCTGCAAATCGAAAAGAGTCTGGATCGCGGAATCGATCAGAAGATTTTTCCTGGTGGTGCTGTCCTTTTACAGCGAAAAGGAATGTCGGATATAACGGTGTACAGGGGAAGGACCGGCTATGCGACAGACGACGAGCCGATCACGTCCGATACGCTGTATGACTTGGCTTCCTTGACAAAAGTGGTGGTGACCCTGCCGCTGATTCTGCTCAGTGTCCAGCACGGAAAGCTGTCTTTGACGGATAGCGTTGTGACGCACCTGCCTGAATTTGGGGAAGGTCCGGGCAAGAGCGAGAAGGAGCAGATCAAGATCATCCATTTGCTCACACACTCCTCCGGTCTGCCGGCTTGGCGTCCGTTCTTTATAAAAGGTCATGGTAAACGCGAGTATTTGCGCTATATCGCGGATGAGTCCTTGATCTACAAGCCTGGCGAAAACGTCGTGTACAGCGACTTGGGATTTATGCTTCTGGGCTTTGTACTGGAGGAAATTTGGGGAGAAGAGCTGGATGCTCTGGCAAAGCGTCTGATTTTTAGACCGAGTGGCATGACACGAACGACTTATTTGCCACTTGAGCAAGCTTCGCTAAAAGAATGCGTGATTGCTCCTGCAGAAGAGGGAAGTCCGTTTGAGTGGAATATGGCAAAGCAGTTTTTGATGCAGCTGGATGCCGTTCAAGATCCTCGAGCAGAAGAGTGGCGAGCAGCCCTGGATGCTTTTAGCTGGCGAAAAGGGGTTATTCGAGGCCATGTTCACGACTGCAATGCCTATCACGGTATGGGAGGCGTGAGTGGTCATGCTGGACTCTTTTCCTCCCTGGAAGATTTGTCCCTCTACATGCGAATCTGGACGTCAGCCGATGCGCCTGTACGCATGGACCCGATCCTGCGAGCTTTTGCGATCCGGGCACAGACGGGGCAATCCGTACCGAGAAGAGCCGTAGGCTGGGAAGCGTCCGCTCCAGGCGGTGAGCTGGCTCAGATCGCACATGGCTGTACCGGGGGAGATCTCTTGTCCGAGCAAGCATTCGGACATTCTGGGTTTACGGGTACCTCGATCTGGTCTGATCCAGTCCGGGGAGCAACGCTCATCACACTGACAAACCGGGTGCATCCCGTGGTCAATACGAACATGAACGCGTGGCGCCGTTCCCACCACAACGTGGTATTTGGCACAATCCAGCCTGTCGGCACATCCTGAGAAGAGGGGGAGTACCCATGACAGCCATGCTACAAATAAGCGATTTGCGCACTTCTTTTCTGCAATCGGGAGAGAAGCTTACCGTCATCGAAGGTGTCAGCCTGTCCGTAGCGCCGGGAGAAACAGTCGGCGTCGTGGGCGAGTCGGGATGCGGCAAAAGTGTCACCAGCCTGTCCGTCATGCAGCTTTTGGGACGCAATGTACAGCTAGAGGGGAGCATTCGTTTTCAGGAAAAGGAATTGCTCACTTTGACAGATAAACAGATGGAATCGATCCGAGGCAATCAGATCGCGATGATCTTCCAGGAGCCGATGACGTCCTTGAATCCGCTTCACACCATTGGCAAGCAGATCAGCGAGCCGCTTCGCCGCCACTTGGGGCTGAACAAGCAGCAAGCCAAGGAACGCACCATCCAGCTTCTCAAGGAGGTCGGAATCCCGCGTGCGGAAGATATCATTTCCGACTACCCCCACCAGCTGTCTGGAGGGATGAGACAGCGTGTGATGATTGCGATGGCGATGGCATGTACGCCCAAGCTGTTGATCGCTGACGAGCCGACGACTGCCCTGGACGTGACCATTCAGGCGCAGATTCTGGAGCTGATGAAAAAAGTGCGGAATGAGCACGGCACTTCCATTTTGCTCATCACGCACGACCTGGGTGTCGTAGCCGAGATGTGCCACCGCGTGATCGTCATGTACGCGGGCCAGATCGTGGAAGAAGCTGACGTCAAGCAGCTGTTTGACGAACCGAAGCACCCTTATACACGCGGCTTGCTCAATTCCATGCCAAGTCTGAACAACAATCAGGAACGCCTCGATGCGATTCCGGGAGCTGTTCCTATGCTTACGGAAATGCCGAAAGGATGCCGTTTTGCGCCCCGTTGCTCGCAGGTCATGGACGTATGCCGCGAGAAGAATCCGGAGCTCAAGAGCATTTCGGAGACTCAAAAATGCCGCTGCTGGCTGTACGGTGAGGGGGGAACACAATGACGCAACCGCTTTTAGAAGTAAAATCGTTGACCAAGCATTTTACGAGCAAGCCGGGACTATTCAGCAAGGAAAAAGTGGTGCGCGCTGTGGATGGCGTCAACCTGACCGTTTACCCTGGTGAAACCGTCAGCATCGTAGGTGAATCAGGCTGCGGTAAATCGACTACGGGGAGATGTATCCTGAGGCTGATCGAGCCGACTGACGGCGAGATTTGGTTTGACGGTAAAAATATACGGGATTTTAACGAAACGGAATTGCGAAAAGCGCGGCGCAATATGCAGCTTGTGTTTCAGGATCCGTTTGCTTCGCTCAATCCGCGCAAGTCGGTGGGTCAGATCCTGGAGGACCCATTGATCGTGCACGGAATCGGGACAGCAGCTGAACGGCGCAAGCAGGTCGAAGAAATCATCGAGATCGTCGGCTTGACCAAACAGCATTTGAATCGTTTTCCACATGAATTTTCAGGCGGGCAGCGGCAGCGGATCGGAATTGCCTGAGCATTGATTCTCAGACCCAAGCTGATCATTGCCGATGAGCCCGTTTCCGCACTGGATGTGTCGATTCAGGCGCAAATCCTGAATTTGATGCAAGACCTGCAAAAGGAATTCAAACTCACTTACTTATTCATCTCCCACGATTTGAGTGTGGTTCGCCATATCTCTGACAGGGTAGCGGTGATGTATCTAGGAAAAGTGGTGGAAGTGGCAGACAAGAAGTCTTTGTATGAAAATCCGACACATCCGTATACGCAGGCCCTGTTATCTGCGGTTCCGGTGCCCAATCCACATCATACCGCACAGCGCATTATTCTGGAGGGAGACATGCCAAGTCCGGCCAATCCGCCAACTGGCTGTACATTTCATCCACGTTGCCGTCATTGTATGGACATTTGCAAAACAACAGCTCCTCCAGTAAAAGAACAGTCAGCCGGCCACTGGGTCTCTTGTCATCTGGAGTAGCGAGAGTCTAGCCGCGAGAACGAGAACAGAGGAGGTTGAGAGTGCATCATGCAGGAACATTTACATGCATTAATGACAGAAAAGAAGAACGAAAACTCTCGGGACCTTGATCGATTGAGCGTCAGGGCCATCGTACAAATGATGAACGATGAGGACAAGAAGGTGCCTTACGCTGTGGAGCGCGTATTGGATCAAGTGTCTGAGTCGGTGGAAATCATCGTTGCAGCTTTGGAAAACGAAGGACGTCTCTTCTACTTTGGAGCGGGAACGAGCGGTAGGTTGGGGATACTGGATGCCTCTGAGTGCCCGCCGACCTTCGGAACAGATCCTGAATTGGTTCAGGGTGTGATCGCGGGAGGGCCATCTGCGATGGTTCGCGCTGTCGAGGGAGCAGAAGACTCGATGGAGCTGGGACGAGAGGATGTGCGCCTTCACGGAATTACCAGTCAGGATGTGGTGGTGGGCATCGCGGCGAGTGGACGGACACCATACGTCATGGGTGTCCTGAAGGAGGCCCAACTGATCGGAGCCAGGACGATTGCCGTTTCGTGCAATGAGAAGGCAACCATCAATGAAGGCGTAGACGTAGCGATCAACGTCGTGGTCGGGCCTGAGGTATTGACGGGCTCCACCCGCTTGAAAGCAGGAACTGCACAAAAGCTGGTATTGAACATGCTGACTACAGCAACCATGATCCGGATGGGCAAAGTCTACGGCAATCTCATGGTCAACGTTCAGGCGACGAACCACAAGCTAAAGGAACGGGTCAAGCGGATCATTATGGAAGTTACCGGCGTCAGCTATGACGAAGCAGAAAAGCTTTCTGTGCTGGCAGATGGGGATGCCAAAACCGCGATTTTGATGAGATTGACAGGCACAAGCAGGGAAGAAGCAAACCGTCTGTTGAAACTAACGAAGGGAAGAATCCGTGAAGCGATCCAACAGTACGGGTAAACGTGGTATTGCTGCACAGGAGTCAGACACTATTTAGCAGGCAGGAGGTAGATTCCTATGTTGTCAGACGCCATCAGGTCCGAGCTTCGCGCCATCGTAGGCGAAAAGAATTGTCTGGATCGACAGGAAGCATTGGTTGCCTATTCGTATGATGCGACACCGATGCAGCAGGCATTGCCTGACGTTGTAGTCATGCCGCAAACGACACAGGAAGTACAAAAGGTGGTTCAGGTAGCCGCCAGACACCAGATTCCCATCGTGACACGCGGAGCAGGCTCCAACCTATGCGGGGGGACTGTTCCAGTCGGGGGAGGGATCGTCCTGACCTTGCACAGGATGAACCAGATCGTCGAGATTGACGAGCAAAACCTGACGATTACAGTACAGCCAGGTGTGCGCACAGTCGATATTCATCAGGCCGTGGAAGCGCGTGGTCTGTTTTATCCGCCAGACCCAGGGAGTATGGTCATTTCCACGATTGGCGGAAATATCGCGCTCAATTCGGGTGGTTTGCGCGGGTTGAAGTACGGGACGACCAAGGATTATGTACTGGGCCTAGAAGCTGTACTGCCCAATGGTGAAGTGATTCGCACGGGCGGAAAGCTGATGAAGGACGTAGCGGGGTACGATCTGACCAAGCTGCTGGTGGGAAGCGAAGGAACCCTTGCGATCATTACCGAAGCGATTCTGAAGCTCATTCCCAAACCGACGACACAGCGCGTTATGCTGGCTATGTACGCTGACATGGAGCAAGCAGCTCGCTCGGTGTCCGACATCATCGCCAATCGAATTATCCCAGGCACCTTGGAGTTTTTGGATCAGGGAACGATTCGCGTCGTAGAGGATTTCAAGCAGATTGGTTTGCCTACTGACGTAGCCGCGATCCTGCTCATCGGCCAGGATGGAGAAGCGGAGCTCGTGGATCGGGACATGGAGCGCATTGCTGCGATCTGCCAAAAGAATCAGGCGGTTCAGATCAAGGTCGCGACCACCCCGGAGGAAGCGGAAGAAGTGATGACAGCGAGAAGAAGTGCCCTGGCTGCACTGTCGCGGATGCGTCCGACGACGATTCTGGAGGATGCTACGGTGCCACGTGCGCAAATTGCACCGATGGTAGCCGCGATTCAGGAGATCACGAATCGTTTTGGACTCAACATCTGTACCTTTGGTCACGCGGGTGATGGCAACCTGCATCCAACCTGTATGACGGATGCCCGCAACCATGAAGAGATCGAGCGGGTGGAGCATGCATTCGAAGAAATTTTTGCTGCAGCCATCGATCTGGGTGGTACGATTACAGGAGAACACGGTGTCGGCATCGTCAAGGCGCCGTATCTGGAGTGGAAGGTGGGCGCTGCCGGGATTGAAGTGATGAAAGGGATCAAACATGCTTTTGATCCGCATAACCTGCTCAATCCAGGCAAGATGTTTGCCAAGGAATCCCGGAACAGAGTGGTGGTCAACCGTGCTTAAGGAAGCGCTGCAACAAAAACTGGATTACGAAGAACTTGCCAACTGCATGCGCTGCGGTTTTTGTCAGCCTGCTTGCCCGACGTTTCGGGAGACCGGCTATGAAGCAGCATCCCCACGCGGGCGGATTGCTTTGATGAAAGCTGTGGCAGATGGCGTCATGGAACCCGACAAGGACTTTGTCGACCAGATGAATCTCTGTCTGGGCTGTCGTGCATGTGAGCCCGTCTGCCCGGCTGGTGTTCCCTATGGTCAATTGATCGAGCAAACGAGAGAGGCCATTGAACAGGAGCAGGATCACCCCTGGTACATTCGCATGGCACGGAAAACAGCCTTTACCCATCTTTTTCCCCATCAACGACGGCTCAATCGACTGGGGGGCTTGCTTGGCTTCTATCAGCGTTCCGGACTGCAGACTGCGGTGCGCAAGCTAGGTGTGCTGAACATATTGCCCAAGCAGCTGAAAGAAATGGAAGCGATCATGCCGGATGCCTCGTCGAAAGGACTCTCTGAACGGATGGGTGCGACGGTCATTCCGGCAGTAGGCGAGAGCAAGCAGCGTGTCGGCATGTTTCACGGCTGCATTATGGATGTCCTGTTTCAAGAGACCAACGTCAATACGGTTCGTCTCTTGGCAGAAGCGGGCTACGAAGTGGTAATTGCTCCCGGTCAGGTTTGCTGCGGTGCCCTCCATGCCCACAGTGGAGAGCGGGAGGCTGCGCGAAGTCTGGCGCGCAAAAACATCGAGGCATTCCAGCAGGCAAAGGTGGATCTCATCATCTCTAATGCGGGCGGCTGCGGTGCTTTACTGCAGGAGTACGATCATCTGCTGCATGATGACCCGGATTGGCACGAGCAAGCCAAGTGGTTTGCCTCGCGTGTCAAGGATGTGAGCGAGGTGCTGGCGCCGTCCGTGGAACCGGAAGCTTGGGATGAACTTCCACAGCGTGTCACCTATCAGAGCTCTTGCCACCTGCGCAACGGAATGAAGGTGACGAAAGAGCCTGTGAGCTTGTTGCAATCCATACCTGGAGCAACCTATGTGGCTCTGAGAGAAGGAGACCGCTGTTGTGGTTCAGCGGGCATCTACAACCTGGTGCAGCCTGAGATGTCTGGCAATCTGCTGAATGAAAAGATGGAGCATGTCAAAGCGACCCAGGCAGACATCTTGGTGACGTCCAACCCGGGATGTTTGCTGCAAATGAAAGCAGGCATCAAGCGTGCTGGTTTGGAAGACCGGATGGAAGCGGTCCATCTGGTCGATTTGCTGGCGCGTGTCTCCAACCAATCTGAGATGAGCAGCAAGTAATGCACGGATTTTAAACAGCCCTGATCGACCGAATCATACGGTCCCGATCAGGGCTGTTTTTGTTTTAGCGGCAGCTCTCCTGATGCTCATCGCTCGCAATACACGAGGTTCAGCTTCGACGGGGCCAGGTGTCATGATCGTGCGAAGAGAAGGAGACAATTCCTTGTACATGTGTACCTCCTTGTTCGTGCATGTCATCCATTTTTGGGATATCTATGGAACCTATTGCACATATTTGGAAAAAATCCTTCGCTTTTCTTTGAGAAAATTTTTAAAAATTTTAATTAAATTAAATAAAGTACATTTTTATAGAAAAATAGAAAAAATAAAGCTTGAGAAAAAATCATGCTATTATAAAAATCTCTATTATTCGTCACTATAGCCAACAAGCTTATGTGGGTTCATTACATCATGTATAGTGGGGTGTCAGGATGAAACGTTTTGGACTAGCGATTCAAATTTTAATCGGTCTCATTCTGGGTATTCTCGTGGGTGCTCTGTTCTATGGCAACCCAGCCGTGTCTACCTACTTGCAACCAATTGGCGATATTTTCCTTCGCCTTATCAAAATGATTGTGGTGCCGATTGTAATTTCTACGCTGATTGTAGGTGTGGCGGGCGTCGGTGATTTTAAGAAGTTGGGGAAAATTGGTGGAAAGACCATCCTTTACTTTGAAATCGTTACCACTATTGCTATTGTGGTCGGCTTGCTTGCGGCAAACCTGTTCCAGCCCGGGGTAGGCGTAGACATGACGAATCTGCAAAAGACGGATATCCATTCTTACGTGGAGACTGCTGAGACCACACAAAGCCACGGATTTGTGGAAACCTTCGTGAACATCGTACCTAAAAACGTGTTTGATGCGATTGTTCGTGGTGACATGCTGGCGATTATCTTTTTCTCTGTCTTGTTTGGTCTTGGTGTAGCGGCGGTAGGAGAGAGAGGAAGACCGGTGTTAAACTTCTTCCAGGGCGTAGCAGATGCCATGTTCTGGGTAGTGAACACCATCATGAAATTCGCTCCATTCGGTGTCTTTGCGCTGATTGGTGTGACGGTTTCCAAATTTGGTCTTGAATCCTTGGTACCACTTGGCAAGCTGGTTATCTTGGTCCACGTTGCGATGATTTTCTTCATTTTCGTGGTTCTGGGGATTATCGCACGTATGAGCGGTATTCGAATCACCCAGCTCCTTCGCATTTTGAAGGACGAGCTGCTGTTGGCATATTCCACATCGAGCTCAGAGACTGTATTGCCGAGAATCATGGAAAAAATGGAACGACTGGGATGTCCCAAAGCGATTGCTTCGTTCGTCATCCCGACTGGGTACTCCTTTAATCTGGATGGCTCCACTCTCTATCAAGCACTGGCAGCCCTGTTTATTGCGCAAATGTATGGCATTGACATGCCGATCAGTGCGCAGATTACCCTCATGCTGGTCCTGATGGTGACTTCCAAAGGGATTGCCGGGGTTCCTGGCGTGTCGTTCGTCGTCCTGCTGGCAACTCTCGGTTCAGTAGGAATTCCACTTGATGGCCTTGCCTTCATCGCCGGTGTAGACCGTTTGATGGACATGGCGCGTACCGTAGTGAACGTAGTAGGGAACTCTTTGGCAGCAGTAGTTATTTCTCGCTGGGAAGGTCAATTTGATTCCGAAAAAGCGAAAAAGTACTTGGGAGAGATTTCTTCAAAAGCAGCGTAATCCTCTTGTTTTTCAGCAAAGATAAGTCGGACAAGTCTGAGGCGCATCTGAACGTACGATCGTTCAGGTGCGCTTTTTTCGTTTGCCACCTTTCTTTCAAACATCCAGAAAAAGGATGCCCCTCAAGTAGTTTTGACTACGTAAAGGACATCCTTTTAGCAATGGGAACCATTCATTTCTTCGGATCGTAGTAAATTCCAAGCCCCTTCCAGGAATCCTCCATCTCATCCAACAAGCGGGTAGCCTTGCCAGCATCCTGCAGCGACATCGAGCGCAGGATGGCCGTAAGCAGAGAGAAGGGCGCCACGAAAGAATCCAGGTGAGAAGCAATCCCAGTAGGCGTAAACAACACTTCGTCAGCGAACTGACATAAAGGGGAGGAGGGGTAGTCGGTTATCACGACGATCTTTGCTCCTCTTTGTTTGCCGGCAGCCAGGCAATCTACACTAAAACGGGTATAGCGAGCAAAGCCGATTCCCACCATGACGTCATCAGGCTGCAGCCGATGGATGCGGTCTACAGTTCGCGGCTCTCCGCTGAACAGATACGTTTCTTTGTTCAAGAGATTCAGGTAAAAATCAAAAAACATTCCGAGAGAAAGCGAGCCGCGCGAGCTGACAATTCCGATGCGTTGGGTCGACAGCAGCATCTGGACGACACGCTCCACAGCATGCAAATCGATCCGTTCCATCATCAGTGTCAGGTTGTGAACATCCTCTTCGACATGCTGCAAAACGGTGTGCTGTTCCGCTTTTGTCGTACTGCGCGACAGCTGGAACCGCTCTCCTGTGGTCAGACGCGAACGAACCAGTTCCTGAAGCTCCCGGGAAAGCCCCGGAAAGCCGGAATAGCCGACGAACGTGGCGAAGCGAGTGATCGTAGATTCGCTCACTGCCGCTTCTTTTGCCATTTTCGCTACATTGTAAAAGGCCGCAGACTCCGGGTCGCGCAGGATGAGATCCGCAATCGCTTGCTGTGAAGGGCTCATCTGTGGATAGAGCTGGGATATTTTTTGCAGGACGGTAGGGCCTTGACTCAAACGTGATCACCTCATATTACATTCCAGCACCCATGTTGCGTTAAGTATACGACAGGAAAGCGTGAGGTGACAATGATCTCGCCTATACCAGCGGGTCCTTTTTGAGTGCTGCCATGCTCTTTTCAAAGGCGTCGAGCGTCGCCTTGATTTCATCAGGTCCGTGCGCGGCCGACAGCGAGAAACGATTTAACGGCTTGGAATAGACGCCGTTTTCCATCAACAGGTAATCGAGGGCCAAGCGCAGTTGATTGTGGTTGGCGCCAAGATCGCGATAGTGCTGCACGGTCTTCTCAGTCGTGAGGACGTTGAAGATTGTTCCAATGCCAATGGTTTGCAGAGGCAATTCGTACTGTTTAGCCAATGCGTCAATGCCGCTGCGCAGCTCATGGGTATGCTGAACGATTTGGTCAAAGCGCCCTGGCTGCTTCAGGTAGCGAATCGTTGCCAGCCCAGCAGCGATGGACAAAGGATTGCCATTAAACGTGCCGCTGTGAAAGACAACTTCTGTTTTCTTGTTCGAGCGAAGCGGGGAAGCCAGCTCCATGACGGACTGCTTTCCACCGACGATGCCGATCGGGAATCCGCCGCCCACTACTTTTCCTAGCGCAGTCAGATCTGGCTCCACGCCATAATAGGTTTGCGCTCCTCCCACTTCAATGCGGAATCCTGTTTTTACTTCATCAAAGATCAGAATGATTCCCAATTGCGTGGTCAACTCGCGCAGGTTTTTCATAAATTGCGGGTCGGCTGCAATATAGCCGGAGAGCATTGGCTCCATAATGACAGCAGCAATCTCCTGAGCCCGATCAGTCAAGATGCGTTCACAAGCGTTCCAGTCATTAAAAGGCAGGATCACGCTGTGCTGACGATAGTAGTCCGGACTCCCAAGCGAATCAGGCACCGCCATCGGTTCTTCCGAGGCTCCAGCTGCATGTGCCTCCGGATTGACGCTTTGCAGGACGTGATCATGGGCACCGTGGTAATGACCTTCGAACTTGGCTACATGGGTTCTGCCCGTAGCTGCCATCGCCAGTCGCAGGGAGA
This sequence comes from Brevibacillus invocatus, assembly GCF_003710915.1. Taxonomy (GTDB): domain Bacteria; phylum Bacillota; class Bacilli; order Brevibacillales; family Brevibacillaceae; genus Brevibacillus; species Brevibacillus invocatus. The sequence continues at coordinate 44,798 of NZ_RHHR01000028.1, forward strand.
ACAAGGTGGCTTCCAAGCCCGAATTGGTAAAGCGGATCTGATCAAAGCTTGGGAATAACGTGATCAATTCTTCCGCCATTTCCAGCTCCAGGGGATGAGTAGCTCCGAAGCTGCTGGTTCCTTGCTCGCTCCAGACGCGCTCAACGGCTTTGAGAATATCTGGATGCGCATGACCGAGCATCAATGCACCGTAGGACAGCAGATAATCGACATAGGGATGGCCATCTACATCAATCAAGGTAGCGTTTTTGGCTTTTTCAAAAATGATCGGAAACGGTGCGAAGTATCTCAAATTCCCGTTCACGCCACCAGTCATGGAATGTTTGGCCTGTTCAAAGAATGAAGCTGAGTTTGGACGATTCTCTTGAAAGGTATGTTGCAGTGATGAAATTTTCATTTCACTACCTCCTTGTTTATGAAATTATTATTGCACTAACCTTTCAATTTTGCAACAAACACTTCATGAAATGGAAAACAGTAGGCACTATGTCAGTACATTTGGGGAATGGGCGACGGGCTTAGCATGCTTGCGAGCAGATGCGAAGAAGGAAAGTGCCGGTTCATCCCGAAATTGAGGAAGATGGTATACAGACTTGCTAGTAGGTGGGAAAGGATCATTGATTTTGAGAACAGAAAGCGGAGGAAAACGGGATGAGTGAGAAGCGTTATAGAGTAGGGATGATTGGCGCTGGTGTGATGGGGGAGCGTATGATCGACGCCGTGCTGAAGCATCCGGATTATCAGATCATCGCAATCAGCGACGTATCGGAGAAGCGTGCGCAGGAAGCGGCAGCACGGTCTGGAAATGCTGCCTGGTACACGAATTACCAGGAATTATTGGATCAAGAGGACGTGGATCTGATCTATCTGGCTGTGCCACCGAAATTCCATCATTCGATAGCTCTGGAAGTTTTGGCTCGTAAAAAGCACTTGCTTTGCGAGAAGCCTTTGGCCAATTCCTTGAAGGAAGCGGAAGAGATGCTCGAAGCAGCCGAAGAGGCGGGTGTTGTTCATGCCATGCATTTCCCGATGTACTACCAAAGCGTCCTTCCTGAGATGATCACGCGGTTGGAGACGGTGGGAGACCTACGCCGCATCGATATCCTGACACACTTCCACCAGTGGCCGCGCCCTTGGCAGCAAACACCGTGGCTTGCCGGTCGTGAACAAGGTGGATTCATCCGAGAGGTTCTGCCTCATTTCGTCCATTTAACGTATTCGTTGTTTGGTGACCTGCAGGTTGTTCGCTCCCATGTGGATTACCCGGATGATCCGCAGGCTTGCGAAGTCGGTGTCGCCGCGTACCTGGAGCTTGCAGACGGCACTCCGGTCACGGTCAATGGTCTGGCAGGCATTGCGCATCAGGAGCATCTGGATTATCGCATTTACGGCACGAAAGGCACGCTGAGCCTCGTAAACTGGACCAATCTGTATGCTGGACTTGAAGGAGAAGCACTGGAGCCAGTCACGCTCCAGCTGCAAGAGCGTCTGATTCAGCTACTCGATGAAATGGCAAAGGCAATCAGCGGTGAAGAAGCGCGATTGGTTACCTTTGAGACCGGTGTGAAAGTGCAAAAGGTGTTGGAAGATTTGCTAGGCAAGGAGTAATCGGGGGGGAGAGTGTGCAGACACTCTCTTTTTTGCGCAAAAAAAAATATAGCAGCGAGCCACCCGATGGGAGCGGGCAGGTGTCGTGCTATCCTTACGATTGGTCCTATTTATCTGCAACAGCTACTGCAACAATTTGCTTTGCATCAAAAAGTCTACAAATGTGCGCATAATTCCGTGGAATGGCGTATCCTTCAGATAAATCAACTCAAAATTCCGGTTGATCTGGGGAAGGTTGAGAACCTCCACTTCATGCAGCTCGCCATTCGCCAAATCCTTCTGAATAGAAAAGCGAGGGACGAAGGCAATGCCCAGCTTCTGTCTGACCATCCGTTTCACAACCTCGATATTGTCTACCTCCATCACGACTCTGTTCTTCAGCTGGTAATGCGTAAAGGCGCTGTCGATCAGCTTCCAGTCGAGAGAGCCGCGATTGAACAAAATCAACCTCTCCCTTGCTACTTCTTCGATAGAGACCTGCTGGCGTGAGGAAAAAGGATGCTCCGGGTAAATCGCCAGCACCATTTGATCCGACATGAGTTGAATCTGATTGATTTGTGGATGCGTGACTGCCCTGGCGATGCCAAAGGATACCTCATGGTTCAGCACCATGTCGAGCACCTGATGGGAATGGCCCGTCAGAATCGTCAGCTTGACCTTGGGATACAACTGTTGAAACTGCTCCACGAGGTCAGGAAGGATGTAGAAGGCTGCGACGAACACGGTCGCGATGGTCAGCTCCCCTTCGATATCGCCATAGGAGCGCTGGATGGCTTGCTGCCCCTCTTGCAACGAGTGCAGGATGCTTTTGGCGTAAGGCAGAAAAATCTCGCCTTCCTTGGTCAGGCAGATCATATGGCCGGAGCGCTGGAACAGCTTGCAGTCCAAAGAGCTCTCCAGAGCCTTGATCCGCATGCTCACCGTAGGCTGGGACAAGTATAGCAACTCTGCTGTTTTGCTGAAGCTTCTGGTCAGCGAGACAAAGATAAAAGCTTCGATTTGTTCCATGTTCATATGAAAAACTCCATTATGTGAATTTTTAATTATGGATATGGTAATCTTTTATTTGCTTTCTATATAAAAATACATTACCTTACAACTTAATAAGTAGCAATGTATCCAAAAAATCTGATCATAAGGATGGCGCCATATGAAAATTATTGACTTACATTGCGATGCACTCTTGAAGCTTTGGTATGCAGACGGAAAGAAGTCCTACGAGAACGATGAAGAGCTGGATACCAACAAACTGCGCCTGTTGCAGGGTGGTGTAAAAGTACAGGGCTTCGCGATCTACACGCCGACCAACCTGAGTTCAGAGCAGCGCTTCCATTGCGCGCTCGATCAAATCTATTATTTCCAGACAGAAGTGCTGGCAAAAAATCCAGAGATGAAGCAAATCAAGGAATGGATCGATATTGACAGCCTGAAGGATGGAGAAATCGGTGCCATACTGACGCTGGAAGGCGTAGAGCCGATCGGCAATGATTTGAAAAAGCTCCATCTTTTTTATCAATTGGGCGTACGTGCAGTAGGCCTTACCTGGAATTATGCCAATCTGGCTGCAGATGGCGCTGACGAGACGAGAAACGGCGGTCTTACCTTGTTCGGCAAAGAGATCGTGAATTTTCATAACGAACATAAGATTTTGACGGATGTTTCCCACTTGTGCGAAGGCAGCTTCTGGGATGTGATGGAATACGCAAAATATCCGTTTGCGAGCCATTCCAATGCAAGAGCTTTGTGTGATCACCAGCGCAATCTGCGGGACGAACAGGCCAAGGCTCTATTTGAAAAAGGCGGCACTCTGCACGTAACCTATGTCACGATGTTCATTAACGAACAAGGCCAGGTAGGTATTCCTGACTTGATCAGACACGTGGATCATTTCTGTTCATTGGGCGGTGTTCGTCATCTCGGACTCGGTTCTGACTTCGACGGCATCACCACCAAGGTAGAGGGACTGGAGCATGCAGGCGTGACGTACAATCTGATCAATGAACTGCTGAAGCATTACTCGGAAGAACAAGTACGCGGGTTTGCCGGAGAGAACTTCCTGCGTAATCGCCCTGTATAAAGCGACAAGTTCGGCAACGGAGAAAGAGAGGAAGCTGCTGCAATGGCTGATTTGAATAATCGGAAGATTCGAGCTTATGGCTTGGCCGTGGGGAAGCTGCCTACAGGCTCTAAAAACGACATCACGGACGTGGCAGGTGTGCGCGTAGGGCATGTCACGATTGACCGCCCACTTGATAGTGGTCAAGGGGAGTATGCTTGTACGGGTGTAACGGCGATTCTGCCTCATGGTGGCAGTCTGTTTCGTGAAAAGGTGACAGCGGCCAGCTATGTCCTGAACGGCTTTGGCAAGACTACAGGACTGGTCCAGGTAAACGAGCTTGGGGTACTGGAATCCCCGATCATGCTGACCAACACCTTTTCGGTTCCGGCAGTCACGCAAGGCACTCTGCAGTATATGCTGGCTGGGCATGAAGAGATCGGCGATACGACAGGAACGATCAACATCGTGGTGGGAGAGTGCAATGACAGTCATCTGAACTCCATCCGACAGTGTGTAGTCACGCCAGAAGATGCGATCGAAGCGATTCGCAAAGCGTCGGACGAGCAAGTGGAGGAAGGAGCAGTAGGTGCAGGCAAGGGAATGGTCGCCTTTGGCTACAAGGGTGGCATTGGCTCCTCCTCCCGTGTGGTCCAAGTGGAGGAGGACAAAAGCTATACCGTCGGCGTTATCGTCTTGAGTAATTTCGGCCGAAAGGAAGACCTGCGCATCGACTATTTGAAAAGCGGGGCCCAAGCGCTGCAGGAGCCTGCTGATGGTTCTATCATCATCGTTCTGGCTACCGATGCTCCTGTAAGTGATCGGCAGCTCCTGCGACTGGCCAAGCGGACGGGAATCGGTCTGGGGCGGACAGGAAGCCATTTCGGCCATGGCAGCGGCGATATCGTGATCGCCTTTTCTACAGCGCACAAGATTTCTCATCAATCCACCGGATTGACCGAGACTCGGACGCAGCTGCGCGAGGATCATCCTGTGATGAACGAGCTGTTTGCGGCCTGTGCAGAGGCTACGGAAGAGGCTATCTACAATTCGCTATCTCAGGCTGTGACCACTACTGGGCGAAAAGGAAACACGATTCACGCCCTGGAGTTTCCAGCTCAGAGCTGAGGGAAATCGATCTGCCGATGAATCAGCGATAAGGTGCGATTCCAGCAGAAAACGCCTGCCTATCCGCGTGCTGCAATCCAAACAGCGCTTCCTGCAAGGCGAACGTACTGCAATAAAAGCGCGATCGTTCCATTACCTGCTCACAATCCGGATAAACAGGTGAAAAGTGTTCGAGGAAATCTTCGCCATAGGAAGAAATCAGTCCGGCAAAATCGTAGGCGGGATCTCCCAGCCTGGAATTTCCAAAATCAATGACTGCCGCAATCTTGTAGAGATTCTTGTCATAGAGGATATTGGTCGTTCCAAAATCACCGTGGACGAGACAAGCCTGGAACTGAAAATGAGAGGCGTCAGACAGATAAGCTTCAAAGCAATGGCTTACCTTCTGTCTCGCCTCTCTTCGCATATAGACGAACAGCTTTACTTGGACGTCCTGATACAGCTGGGAAATGATGGCGTGCATATCCGGGGCCTCGAGAAATTGTCCTTGAAGGAAATCAGAGACCGGGATGTGATGCAGCTGCCAGAGAAATGTACCGAGCTGTTCGGAAAGATTCCGCACATCGTGATCCCTTCGTACATCGTGAAAAATCTCCCGTGTGAAAGGCTCGCCTGCAAGCAGCGGATAACCGCTAAACACATGCCCTACTTTCTTGTTCTGAAACTGCTGGAATCGCGGTTCAGGAATTGGCAGCGACAAATGCGGCTTGATCGCATGTAGAAGGGCTGTTTCCCTTTCCAGCTGATGGATGCCATCTGTATATTTGGGAAACCGGAAGACCCATTCGTCATTGACGATTAAGACGTCATTGTTCTGACCTGTTTGGTTTATGACCGCAGACGTGATGGTGAGCTGTGGGTATACCTCTCTAATCCGCTGTACATAGTCCTGTTCCGTTGCCATTTCCGAACCTCCAGACCCGATTGTATTAGCCGTTCCATTCGATTCGAATCACAGCTTCCTCTGACTTGGCCTTTCGCTCCAGCTCTACGATACGCCAGTTGCTGGAGATCGTGGCACGCAGCCATTCCAGCATTTGATCCGTCAGTTTCAGAGAATCGAGGTAATCCTCTCCACTCTCGTAATCGCGCGGCGTCTCAAGTCCATATCGCTTGTTCAGCAAAAATTTGATCCCGTTAAATGTCGTATATTTAATCGTATAGCCTTCACGAATCGCTTCTTCCAGTCGTTCAAAGTCTTCTTCATAGAGGGAGAACAATGGCGTGAAGTCGTATTTCTCTTCTTCGATCTCCAAAAAAGGCTCCGGATTTCCTTTTCGAAGCTTGTGAATGATCTCTTCATCGACAAATCCGTGTGCGCGTGCCGCTTCGAGCAGCATGGCTTCGCGCTGGGAGAGCTTTACGCTGGCATTGGACATGCTTGGAATCCTCCTTCAATCAATCTGTTCGTACTATTATCATCCAGTATAATGGAGTGAATAGGGAAAAACCAATGTGAGAAGAGGAGAGGGTAGTTTGAAAGAACATTACTGGATTGAAAGCCGGGGGAAGCGCCTGTCAGCTATGCTGCATACACCAGCAGGCATCGAGAATCCGCCAGTGATCATTTTGTGTCATGGTTTTACGGGTGAAAAGGTGGGAGGCAATCAATTACTGCTGCATATTGCTAACGCACTCGAGACTGGGGGCTATGCAGTGGTTCGGTTTGATTTCACTGGCTCTGGAGAGAGCGAGGGCTCGTTCGAAATCGATACGACGATAACCAGCTGGCAGTCAGATCTGTGCCAAGTGATTCGATGGACAAAGGAACAGCCAGCCTTCAGGAAGTCGCCACTGTTTTTGCTGGGGCACAGTCTGGGTGGCTGCATCGTCCTTTTGCATGACGATGGTCATTTGCCAATCGCCGGGCGGATTGCACTCGCTCCTGTTATTTTTCCGGAAAGCAATTTCCGAGAACTCATACTGGGACCTGTGCTGTGGGCAGCAGCTGCGTCAGGACAGACCATTTCCCATTTCTACGGAAAGGGATTTGCCTTGCAGCCTGATTTTGTCAGAGACATACAGGCACGCCAGCACGCTCCATTGCTTGCCAGTGAAAACTATAGGGACGCCGTGCTTCTGGTTCACGGTTCTGCGGATACGGCAGTGCCTGCAAAAGATTCACAGGCTTATTTTGAAGCCTACCAGGGCCCCAAGGAACTCCATATCCTGGACGGAGCCGACCACAGCTTCTCACGGCATATGCCGCAGCTTCAGGAGAAACTGGTAACATGGATATCTGCTCGTATGGGCTAGCAATCTTTCAAAATAGTTGATATCTTAGTAACCATACATCGAATTTGAAAAATAGGATCATAAAGGATAAGGGAGATGTGGAAGATGGAGTGTCAGTTAACAATTGCTCTGACAGAACAGAAAAAAGAGAAGCCTGCTAGCGACAAGCTCGGGTTTGGCGTGCATTTTACAGACCATATGTTTGTGATGGACTACACAGAAGGAAAAGGCTGGCACGATCCGCAAATTGTACCGTACTCTCCTCTTACGATTGATCCGGCTGCAATGGTTTTTCACTACGGACAGGCTGTGTTCGAGGGTTTGAAGGCTTATCGCAACAAAGCCGGTGAAGTACGTCTGTTCAGACCTGATCAAAACTTCAAGCGCCTCAATCGCTCGCTGGCTCGCCTGGATATGCCGGCAGTCGACGAAGCGTTTATGATTGAAGCGCTGAAAAAACTGGTCAGTGTGGAAAAAGAGTGGATCCCGACTGAGGAAGGAACCTCTTTGTACATTCGTCCATTCGTGATCGCGACAGAGCCATGCTTTGGTGTACGTGCTTCACATACGTACAAGCTGCTGATTCTGCTCTCCCCTGTAGGAGCTTACTATGCAGCCGGGATGAAGCCGGTCAAAATCTATGTGGAAAACAGCTACGTTCGTGCCGTGCGCGGCGGTACCGGAAACGCCAAGGTAGCGGGAAACTATGCGGGCAGCTTGAAAGCACAGACCGAAGCGCATGAAAAAGGGTACGAGCAGGTACTGTGGCTCGACGCGATTGAAACGAAATATATTGAAGAAGTAGGCAGCATGAACGTGTTTTTCAAAGTGAATGGTGAAGTGTGGACACCTGTCTTGAACGGAAGCATTCTCGAGGGGATCACACGCGATTCGACCATTCAGCTGCTGAAAAGCTGGGGCATTCCTGTCGTGGAAAAACGCATTGCGATGGAAGATTTGTTCCAGGCGTACAACGACGGCGTACTGGAAGAAGCGTTTGGTACCGGAACAGCAGCCGTTATTTCTCCTGTAGGCGAGATGAGCTGGAATGGCCACAAAATGGTGATCAATCAGTCACAGACAGGTGAAATGACTCAAAAGCTGTACGATACCATGACCGGAATTCAATACGGTGTATTGGAAGACAAGCTGGGATGGTCCGTCAAGGTCACGGAATAAACCAGTACGTTTGACAAAGACACAGCCTCCTTTTTGAGAAAAAGGGGCTGTGTTTTACTTTTTCGTACCTTGGTCAGCTCCGGCTCATATACTTGACGAAATTCAATCTGGCCTTCCCCATAGCCTTGCGGGTCCGGCATCCGCATGGCCCACTCGATGGCTTCTTCCCTCGACTTCACATCAATCAGAATGAACCCGGCAATCAATTCCTTCGTTTCCGTAAAAGGGCCATCCGTAACGACCGGTTTTTCCCCTGGGTTTGGATACGAAAGGCGAAGCCCATTTGAACTTGGATGAAGTCCTTTAGATTCTTGTTTGCCATTAAGGGAAGTGTTGTTGTTCCCTCATTCATGAACGAAGTCTGCCGGTTCGCTATATAACCTTCCGTTCACGGCCTAAAACGATTTTTTTCACCGGACAGGAGTAGCTTTTTTTGCGCTCGACTGTTAACGTAGTAGACAAAGAAACGAGCGACAAGAGGGAGAAATATGGCGGAAGAACGGCTGGATATTTACGACGAAGCGGGAGTTCACCTCGGGAGTGAAGCGAGAAGCGAGGTTCATCGCTTGGGGTTGTGGCACCAAACATTTCATTGCTGGATCTATCGCAAAGACGGCGAACAGATCGATCTGCTGTTTCAAAAGCGCCATCCGCAGAAGGATACATGTCCCAATCTGCTGGACATTACTTCAGCAGGGCATCTGTTGGCTGGAGAGACTCCGGAGGATGGGGTGCGTGAACTGGAGGAGGAGCTCGGACTTTCTGTCGCTTTTTCGGCACTCACCTCGCTAGGCACCATCAGGGATGTAACATCCGCTCCGGGGATCATGGACAAAGAGATTTGCCATGTGTTTCTGTTCGAGTGTGATCAGCCTCTATCTGCTTATACTCTTCAAGAGGAAGAGGTCGTCGGCCTGCTCTGGGTAAAGCTCGACGAGGTGGGGAAGCTGTTTAAAAAAGAAATCCCTCACGTGAGTGCGAGCGGATTTTTGCTGAAAGCGGGCGAAGGTGCGAGAGATTGCGAGCTTCAACTGCGCGAAGCAGATTTTGTCCCACATGAAGCCCATTATTATCAACAGGTGTTTGATGCGTTAAAACGACACGTCTAACTGATGAAAATCTCACCTGTCCCTGACAGAGGAGATTTTTTTGTTTGATGGGAATGCCGTTTTTGCCTGAAACGAGAGGAGATTTTTATGAGTGCAAAAATCATGATGGCATTGATGCTGGCCACTTTTCTTGCCGCGATGGAAGGGACCATTGTAAGTACGGCAGTCCCCCGGATTACGAGTGATTTGTCCGGCTTTGAGCAGGTGAGCTGGGTTTATGCCATCTACATGCTGGTGACAGCCGTGTCCGCGCCGATCTATGGAAAGCTGGCAGACCTTTTTGGACGAAAAAAGATTTTTCTGATCGGAATCGGGATTTTTCTGATCGGCTCTACGCTTTGCGGTGTGGCCATGTCCATGACGCAGCTCATCATCTACCGGGCCATCCAGGGACTGGGTGCGGGGGCTGTCATGCCGATCACGATGACCATTATCGGGGATTTGTATACAGACCAGTCGGCACGAGCCAAGTCACAAGGCTGGATCAGTGCAGTCTGGGGGCTTTCCGGAGTGGCTGGTCCTTTGGTGGGCGGTTTCCTGGTCGATACCTTGTCCTGGCGTTATATTTTTTTCCTTAACCTGCCGTTTGGATTGATTTCTTTCTTCATGCTGGTGTTGTTTTACAAAGAACAAAGCAAGGCGGCAACCAAGCGTCATATTGATTACGCTGGAGCGCTGATTTTTTCGGTCAGTACGATTGCTCTCTTGTATGCGCTGCTGACGGGAAGCCAGGAGCAAAGCTGGCTGAATCCGACCATTATTTCCTTGATTGCCTTTAGCTTGTTATCGTTCCTGGTGTTTTACTTCGTGGAAAAAAGGTCGCCAGAGCCTATGATTCCGCTCACGCTGTTCACCAATCGGAGTGTCTCGATGATCAATTTGTTGACGCTTCTGATCAATGGCATTGTGATTGGTCTTGTCGTGTATTTGCCGATCTGGACCCAAGGCGTGCTGGGAGAAAGTGCGACGGTAGCCGGCTTTGTCTTGACCCCCATGTCGGTAAGCTGGACGCTCGGAGCGGTTCTTTCAGGCAATTTGCTCGGTCGACTTCGGGCAGAGCAATTGATTATTGCGGGAACATCGATTTTGACGATCGCTTCATTTTTGCTCATGCTTTTGGCACCAGATTCACCTGGGTATCTGATCTACGTGTCGGTTGGACTGATCGGGCTGGGGATGGGTCTGATTACGCCACTGGTCATGGTAAAAATCCAGGCTGCTGTACCCGTCGATCAACGAGGCACAGCCGTTGCGCTGAACACGTTTACGGGAACCTTTAGTCAGACGTTTGGAGCAGCCGTGTTTGGCATGATGTTTAATCTGGTTACGGTATCGAGTGGGCATAGCAATCTGGGCTCGTCCTTTGAATCCGGATTGGTCTCCTCGGACCAGTTGGTACAGGTACGGGAGATTCTGGCTTCTGGTGTTCATGTCGTCTTCACAGGAGCTGTGGCCCTTGCGCTGTGCAGCCTGTGTCTTTCCATCGTATTGAATCAGGCTGAGAAAAAAAGTGTCCGTGCCAAAAAATAAAGAATTGTGCTTGCCGAATCGCCCTCGTATCCGCTACCATTTTTTGTGAATCGATCATACATCTTTTACCAGGGGGCAGGAGTGTCATGATGAATGAAGGAATTCGACCGGTAACGTTGGAAGAGCTCGATGAGGTAGTCAGAATTGCTGCGATGGCATATCCAGGCAGCAATTTTCTGGCTCCAGAGAGCAGGCAGCGCTTTGCCGAACGAGTGAAGGATACGCTTCAGAACGATCCTTATGTGAGCTTTCATGGATGCTTTCGGGATGAAAAGCTGGTCGGGATCATGAGATGGCACGATTACTATATGAATGTACATGGAACGAAGTTGTTGACAGGTGGAATCGGTTTGGTTGCGGTCGATCTGCTGCACAAAAAAGAGAAGGTAGCCAAGGAAATGCTTCTGCACTTTCTGAATACCTATCGTGATCGGGGAATCAGCCTGGTGTCCTTGTATCCGTTCCGAGTCGATTTTTACAAGCAAATGGGCTTTGGCACGAGCACCAAAATGAATCAGTATTCGATCAAGCCTTCCAGTCTGCGCTTTACCGGCAAGGAGCAAATCGACTATCTGGGCATGGAGGACAAGGAAGAGATTCTGGCTTGCTACCACAGAATCGTCAGACAGACACACGGGATGATCACGAAGACGGACCGGGAGATGACGGCTTTCCTGGGACAGCCGGAGCAGATTGTGGTGGGCTGCAGGAATAATGGTCGCATTAACGGCTATCTTGCTTTTTCGTTCCAAAATGTTCACGTAAACAATCGGATGCACAATAATCTGATCGTCAAGGAATTCCATTATGAAACGAGGGAAGCACTCGCCCAGCTCACTTCCTTTTTGAACAGTCAGGGGGATCAGGTTCATCGCATCATACTGACGATCCAGGACGACGATTTTCACTTTCTGCTGTCCGATCCTAGTAATGGCACGGCCAACCTGCTGCCGAGCGTGTATCATGAGAGCAGCGTAGCGGGAGTCGGGTTGATGCATCGAATTATAGACGTACCACTGTTCTTCAAGCAGCTGTCCCAGCACCGCTTTGGACGCGAGAATGCACTGGTGCGCATGACGATTCGCGACACTTTTCTTCCCGAGCAGGATGGCTCTTGGCTAATTCGATTTACAGAGGGGCTGCCACAGGTGGTGGACGAGGGACAAGCTGAGGTAGAGGTATCGATGGACATCTCGGAATTCTCTTCCCTTATGATGGGAGCAGTCAGCTTTCAAAAGCTGTATATGTACGGATTGGCCGAAATCGATCACGAAGATTCACTGACAATGCTGGAGAGTCTGTTTCAAGTCCGTCAAAAGCCTCGTTGCACAACAGCATTTTAATCAATGTTCACAAAATTGACACAATGATAGCGCTTTTATGTATCTTTCATAACCTTCCCCCATACGATAGTAAAAAGGGGGAAGGTTCTTTATGATCTATCTAACCTTAGTGATCTTTTTTGGATTTTTGCTGCTGGTCTGGTTTTTGGTCAAGCTCCTCTTCCGTTTACAAGAGAAGGATACGTATGAATTTGATTCCCAATATTTGTGGGAAAATTTCAAGAAAAACAAAAAGGATATGCATTACCCCAAGAAGAAGTAATAGAGACGCGCCTAATTAAAGGGCGCTTTGTTCTGTTGAAGTGAGGTGATCCATGTGAATGGCGTGAAGGTAGGACATCAGCGGGAATATTTCCGACTCGTGCTGGAGCATCCGCTCTGTGCAGATATGACCATTGTCCTGATCAAAGGGAAGATGATGGAGATAGGCAGCACCAAGGTACTGATTGAAGACCTGGGTGCCGGTGGCTTGCGTTTTCTTTCCCATTTGAAAATGCCTGCCAGTGATCAACTCGTCCTTCAATTCGAAACAGAGATTTGTTCACAACCCCTGAAAATGTACGGTCATGTGGTTCGCACCGTTCCGTGGGAAGAGGATTTCTTCGAATATGCTGTTCGCTTTACCATGGAGGAGTCACAACATTTGGAAATCAATCGCTTAGTCAATCAACTGGCGCTTCGATATCGTAACAAGAGAGTCTCTAGCGAAGGACGTTTTTGGAAAGGGGATCGCCGACAATTTCTCATGGAATTGGCTGCAGCCCAGACTGAATAAGAGACCTCGGAAATGGACTACCCTGCGTTTTTTACAAGCGCAGGTTTTTTTGTGCTTGAATAAAAATAAACGAAATGATACATTATCTATACAAAAACAAACAAATAAAGGTTGTGTTTGTAAATGGTAATGGAAGAGTTTTGGAATGCATCTACGGAAGAACAAAAGCAAGGATTTGTCGAACACGAAGATCAGCTTCAATGCCTACTCTGCGGCCAAGAGGTCGAGCAAGGGCTTATTTACCCGGTGGAGGATTTGTTCTACGATGCGAAGCGCTATATGCGTTTTCATATTGAGCAGGAGCACGGCTCTGTGTTTGATTACCTCAGTCATCTGGACAAAAAACTGACGGGCTTATCCGATCACCAGGTTGCATTGCTTCGCCTGTTTTATCAGGGGTTGAGCGATGCACAGGTGCAGCGAGAGACCGGCATTGGCAGTACCTCGACCATTCGCAACCACCGTTTTGTCCTGAAGGAAAAAGAACGGCAGGCGAGAGTTTTTCTGGTCATGATGGATTTGCTAAAAGAAAAGGATCAGCGACTAGGGGCTCGTACGGCTTCACCTGCTCGCGCTCGGGTGAACGAACAGTCCCCTCTTAAGGTGGACGAGGCTGAACAGATCATCGTGAAGCACTTTCCACAAGGGAGTGTGCAGGGGAGACTGGAAAAGCTTCCGCGTAAGCAATCTCATAAGCGGATCGTGCTGCAGGAAATCGTAAAGCGCTTTGAGCCCAATCGTTTTTACACCGAAAAAGAAGTGAATGAAGTACTGAAAGACGTCTATGAAGACCATGTGACACTGCGTCGATATTTGATCGACTTTTCGCTCTTGGAGCGGGAGGCAGATGGAAGCCGTTACTGGCTGGCAAAACCACAGCCACAAGGAAAGGAGGATACTCTCATGAATCGTAAACAAGAATTGAAAATGCTATACAAGGAAACGAAGACGCAAGCTGGTGTCTACCAGGTCAAGAACGTCCAAAACGGAAAAGTGCTGGTTGAAAGCACCCGAAACTTGAAGACGATGAACGGGAAGAAATTCATGATGCAGCAAGGAAACCACCCGAATCCTCTGCTGCAAAAAGAGCTGAAGGAATACGGCGTGGATGCCTTCCGCTTTGAAGTGCTGGAGGTGTTGGAGCCAAAAGACGAGCCGTACTTTGATTTGGCTGATGCATTGGAGAAATTGGAAAACAAATGGCTGGAACAAGTGCAACCATATGGAGAGCGCGGATACAATCAGGAGAAAAAGAGGAAGTAATAAGGAAGAGGCGCCCTTTGCGTTTGTCAATCAGACGATGGGGGAGCCTCTATCTTGTATAGCTAGCGAATGCCACCGGGGAGTTGTGGGGGAATGTAGTTCAACTCTTCATCCGCGGTAATGTAATCTGTGTTGACCATGAGCAGCAGATAACGCTTGCCTGTTTGTGGATCACTCAGAATGATATGGTCGCGGCCTGCGTTTTCCAGTACACCGCGGAAAATTTTTGCATTCCATTGGCTGTTGTTTTCAAACGTTTGGTACACCGTCAGTACTTTGCCGCGATTCAGGCGCAAGATATTTTCAATATAGGATTCCTCAACAAATTGTTGACCTGGTGCGAAGGGAATACCGGGGATCATGGTTCCGCTAGGCTGCATGGGAACCATTTGCGGCTGCTGCTGTTGTGGTTGCTGCTGAAAGCCGTATGGATACTGGGCAGAGGGATACATGTCGAAGCCGTAGGAGGAATAAGGATTGTACGGCATTTGTTGACTCATGATGAACTCGCTCCTTTATGTCTATTCTCTAGTACACTCTCGGACAATCTTCTCGTGTGGGTATGAAGAAGCAGTGCGCCTTGTAACGACCAGAATTCGTCTGATTCCACCAGGTTGGCGGACAGTTTCCTTCCGGGCGGTAAAACCACAGTGCATTGGAAGCTGGATGCTGTCGTTCGCCATTGATGCTGCGCTTTGCTAGCCGTCTATCCTTCTCACGAGTACGCTGATAAAAATACGACTTCTGAGGGGCTTCAAATCCACCTGGAGATTGATACACCATGTCTCGAACGGTTCGGATGTTTTTAAAGTCCAGACAATTGGATATAATCCGGTTCACGCCCACGTTTCCTACCATGAGCATGCCCAGCTCCCCTTCTCCTTCAGCCTCCGCGCGCATCAAACGTGCCAGCAAATCGGTGTCACTACTGTTCGCTTTAATTACAGCCATTGCTTCACCTCCCCATAAAAAATCACAATACCAATATATGGGCCATTGCCGGATAGGTGATTGCTCCTGATAAATTTTCTATTTGGAAAAATGAAGCGTCCGAAAGCCATAGGCCAGCGGACGCTAAAAGTACTCTATTTTTGGTTGCGTTTTTTTCTTCGTCTATTCCAGATAAACCAGATGATCGCGACCACGACAGCGATGCCAAGAAGGGTGATCTCCAGGTATTCGTCGAGGAGGACTTTTGCATGGCGCCCATAGAGGTAGAACAAGGTACCGATCAGATAAAACTTCAATCCTCGGCCTAAAATGGCAAACAGCATCAGCTTGACGATGGAGTAGTTGAATACGCCGCTAAGCACGGTAAACATTTTGAAGGGGATAGGGGTAAATGAACCGATGAGTACAGCGGCATCCCCGTTTTTGGCAAATTGCTCGGTCGCCAAGGCCGTCCATTTTTCCGGCAGGATTTTTTGGAGGATCGGCTTTCCCAGCCATTTTCCCAATATGTATCCAACTGGCGCACCCAGCACAGAGCCAATGAATGCAAGTGTGGCAATACGCAGGGCTGATTCCGGTTCAATCAGGCTCAAGCCGATCTGAATGAAGAAAGGCGGGATCGGGAGAATGAACGAGTCTAAGAAGGAGACAATAAATAATCCCCAAATTCCATAATCCATAAAAAATTGTGTCAACTGTTCAAACATGGGCATCTCCTTAAGGGGGTTCCTCTGTTATAGTACTATGATTTACGTCCCTAACAAAGACCGTCCAAATATCTCTACTAATGATAGCACAGTCAAGGTACTGATTTCACCTTTCGTCTTACTTCTAGGACAGAAAGCTTTCGGACATACTGATAGAGATTGTCCATCAGCATGTCCATCCCCGCCATTCGCTCGCAGGTTAGATCCCAGCGCGATATAGGCGAGAGCCAGGAATGAAGGAGGAAATACAGGTGAAGTACACACATCCTTACGGTGCCCATGAGATCATCGAACTTCACGAGGTATTGAACGGAGCTTTGAACGCGATCCATACCATGCAGCTATACGCTGCCCACGTAGCCGACGATGAGCTGAGGCAGCTCCTTAACCATCAGATGAGCTTCATGCAGCAAGCGTACAACAGCATGGTTCATACCGTGCAAGGACTGGGTGCAGGTGAAAGCTTGCCGTACCGTCCTCGTCGTCAGGCCACTCAAGCCGCCATCCATGGCATGCATCAACCGCATACCTCTACTCTCCAGCACTCCCATGCACACAGCGCTCAAGTAGACGACTCGGATGTAGCAGCAGCTTTGCTCGGGATTCATAAAGCAAGCGCCAAAGCAAAAATGAGTGCAGCCTTGGAGGCGAGCCATCCTCAGATTCGCGACATGCTGCTGCAAGGAGCAGTAAATTGTTCGCACCAGGCTTATGAAGTATGGAAGTACATGGAGCGCAAGGGGTATTATCCGCTTGCTGTTCTTTCTGAGAGTACCAATGCGCAGCTGATGCGAGCCTACCAACCCTTAACTCCGACTGTCCCTGACTCCGTTCCACCATCCGCACCAGCACCATCTCGTCCGATGGAGACAGGCAGTATTTCCGAGCAATTGGCGAGAGGAACACAGAATTATCCGGCTCAGCAACCCGTCTCAGAGCCAACGCCTGTGAATGCTAGTCATCTCTTTTCTTCTCCAGCCTATCGCGAGCAATTAAATCCTTCACTTGAAAATACGAGTATGATCGCAGATGGGTTACATACAGAAGGCACGGATCCGTTGGGAACTTTGACCCATCAAGCAGAGACGAAACAGCCTCGGGGTCGTAAGAAATCTGTATCGCCTGATCTGGATCTTGGTTAATAAGTCACGTGTATCCCATTGACGTTAGGAAAGAATATCCACTACTATAAAGAGAAAGACAAACGTTCTTGGGAGGAACCATGAAAACACTAGGATCGGGGAAAGTGATCTTCTATTCGCCAGATGGAAAAAGTCTGCAACTGTCCGGGGAAATTGACGTTCGGGGAGAACGTGTTTCCGTGACTGAGATTATTTATTTCAACGGTCAACCTAATGGAGCGCGCGAAACCAATTTGCCACTCGCACAGTCTGTTATTTATTGGGATGCTGAAGTGTATGAACAGATCGGATTTGAATAAGAGATTGCGTGGATACATCGCACAACCTTGCCTGTGGCAGGGTTGTTTTTGTTTGCAGGTGTTTCCGACTACCCCTCAGCTATAGCCGGGTACCATGAGATATGATATGATGTGCTGTGGACAATGAACGTAGTAATCAAGGAGTGATCCTGATGATCGACAACATATTGGAACGGGCCCTCGCAGGGGAACGCCTGGGTCTTGAAGATGGATTGGCTTTGTTTGAGAGCGATCAGATCGAAAAAATGGGCCATTATGCCAACCTGATCATGCAAAAATGGCATCCAGATCCTATCGCTACTTTTGTCATCAGCCGCAACGTCAACTATACCAACGTCTGTGACACGTATTGCCGTTTTTGTGCATTTTATCGTGCGCCAGGCTCAGCTGAAGGTTATGTTCTTCCGAAAGAAACCATTTTCCAAAAAATTCAGGAGACCGTTGATGTAGGCGGTACTGAAATCCTGATGCAAGGCGGTACCAACCCAGATCTGAAGCTGGACTACTACACAGATCTGCTGCGAGACATCAAAAAGCGCTTTCCGCAAATTACCATGCACTCGCTGTCTGTAGCGGAGGTTCTGAAAATCGCGGAAGTCTCCAAGATGACTGTGGAGGATGTGCTCAGAGAGCTGAAAGCAGCGGGTCTCGACTCCTTGCCAGGTGCTGGCGGTGAGATTTTGGACGACCGCACACGCCGCAAGATTTCCAGATTGAAAGGTTCCTGGACAGAATGGATCGACACGCAAAAAGCAGCGCATCGCGCAGGTCTGCCTGGTACAGCAACAATGGTGATCGGCTTTGGAGAAGAGATGGAGGAGCGCGTCCTTTCCTTGATGCGCATTCGTGATGCACAGGATGAGACAGGCGGTTTCAAAGCCTTCATCGTCTGGACCTTCCAACCGGACAACACCAACATGAAGGCGGTCAACAACACGCCTGAGGAGTATCTGAAATCGCTGGCGATTGCCCGATTGATGCTGGATAATGTAGAGAATCTGCAAGCCTCCTGGGTGACGATGGGACCTGAATATGGCCAACTGTCCTTGTCTTATGGAGCCAATGATTTCGGACAGACCATGATGGAAGAAAACGTCGTATCCGCCGCTGCTTGTACCTACAAGGTCAACACCAACCAAATCCTGGACTTGATCCGCGGGGCAGGTAAAATTCCGGCTCAGCGCAACACGCAATACGACATTTTGCGCGTATTCAAGGATGGGGAAATGGCGGAGAAAGATTTCGTCATGCAGAACTAGCAAATTGAGCAGGATTCATGATAAAAGCCTTTGCAAAGAACCGGAAGCTCCCGGTATCCTGCAGAGGCTTTTCATTTTTGCTACCCGTTTAGGTGGATCTGGCCATCAGTCACTAGCCGGGCAAGCTGGAGCACAAAGCTTGAGCTTTTGCGTTCTTCCCAAGCGCAGTGTTTGTATCCCTTCCATAAATTGCATCCCTAATATGGCAGACCATACTGCAACCTTGAACCTGTTTCCAACCGTTTAAAAGTATATCGCTCCTCACGGGACATATACTGTAACTACAATTGCGGTTGGGGGGATGGTTATGCAGACATTCCGTGTATGGCTGGAAAATATCCCTGCGATTAGTGACACGTATCGGGATATTGTCAAAGAGATGACCGAACGGGTAAATACTGCACCTGTGCGCATCACATACAAGGAGCAGGAACAGGATGGTCTACATCTGTTCCACTTCCAGAGCTGGTGCGAGCAGGAATACGACGCGCAAACCATCGACTGGGCCAGAGCCTTTGTCGCATTGACGATGGCGGAGTGGGTCATGCAGATTAAAGAACCGGAAGTCATCGAAGAAATGGCGACAGATCTCTTGCAAGCTGAACAGCTGGAAATGGCTTGGGATGAGATGCTTCCCTATATCATGCGCCTTTGCCAGGAGTCGGACAAGGATGACGGCAATTGGTTTACCCCGACGACGCGAAAAGCCAAAGTGTATCGGAAGGCGTTTGACTATCTGGAAACGGAGAGATCGATAAATATGCTCGGATTTGTCCGCTTCCGTCTTCAAGATCACTGGAATGAACTGTTTGAACTGGTCGAGACGGGAATTGATGAATACCTTGAAGAAAAGCAGTACGAGGAATTCGTAGAACTGCTGCGCTATTTTATTGCCGTACAGGATATCAAGCAGGAAGTGGTACACATCGTTCCTAGTGTGGACAAACCCTTCCATCTTTATGACGAAAAAGGAAATCGACTATGGATGGATCAACTGGATTCGGTGCTCAACATGGAGGAACAAAATTGCCGCGATGAGGATTATCTGGTGAGTGCGCTCGTTACACTGGCTCCGCAGCGGATCGTCCTTCATATGGCGTCGGACAAACCTGGGCTGACCCAGACCATTCGCAGCATTTTTGATAACCGCCTGAGCACCTGTCACTCGTGTCAGCTTTGTCTGGCGGGGAGACGCGTACTTGACGTGCATAATCCGTCTAAACTATAATAACAACTATAAGTTCACATGAATGCAAATACGATGAGAAGGACATGGACGGTATGCAGGGCGCTCTAGAGAGGCGAGACATTGGCTGGAAGCTCGCTGCGAACGCGTATTGATCTACCCCCTTCAAGTAGCTGCCGGGAACGAAGCTTGGTCTTCTATTAACGGCAAGCCGGTGAAAAGCCGTTATTGGAACGAAGGAGTTTGTTTGCCATATCTCGAACAAGCTCGAAGTAGGGTGGTACCGCGAGTCAACACTCGTCCCTTTTTGGGATGGGTGTTTTTTTATTTTCAATGAGGAAGGAAGAATGAATCGTGGCTCAGATCAATGTTACTTTTCCAGACGGTGCAGTCCGTCAGTATGACGCTGGAATTACAATCGAAGAAATCGCAGGCTCCATCAGTGCAAGCCTGAAAAAGAAAGCAGTAGCCGGAAAAAAAGACGGCAAAGTAGTAGACCTGTATACCGCTCTGGATGAAGATGCGGCTATCGAGATCGTCACTCTTGATTCTGCAGACGGACTGGAAGTATATCGTCACAGTACAGCTCACTTGTTGGCTCAAGCTGTCAAACGCATTTACGGCAAAGAAGTGAAATTCGGTATCGGTCCGGTGATCGAGGATGGTTTTTACTACGATATGGACATCCCGGTTTCCCTCTCTCCAGAAGATCTGAGCAAGATCGAAGCAGAGATGGAGAAAATCGTGAAGGAAGACCTGCCGATCCGTCGCAAGGTAGTAAGCCGTGACGAAGCGACTGAAATCTTCCAAGGACTGAATGATCACCTGAAGCTGGAGCTGATCCGTGATCTGCCGGAAGACTCGACCATTACCCTGTATGAGCAAGGTGAATTCTTCGACCTTTGTCGTGGTCCTCACTTGCCATCCACTGGCTTTATCAAAGCGTTCAAGCTGATGAGCGTAGCAGGTGCTTACTGGCGCGGAAATTCGGATAACCAGGTACTCCAGCGCGTATATGGAACAGCTTGGCCGAAAAAAGCAGAGCTGGATGAGTACCTCCATTTCATCGAGGAAGCGAAAAAACGCGACCACCGCAAGCTGGGGAAAGAGCTGGAGCTGTTCATGTTCTCCGAGGAAGCGCCAGGCATGCCTTTCTACCTGCCAAACGGCTTTACTGTACGCAATGAGCTGGAGCAATTCTCCCGCCGTCTGCAGCAGCTGGCACAATACACAGAGGTACGCACGCCGTTCATCATGAACCAACGCCTCTGGCAGAATTCCGGTCACTGGGATCACTACCATGAGAACATGTACTTCTCTGAGGTAGATGATACGACCTACGCGCTCAAGCCAATGAACTGCCCAGGTCATATGATGATCTATAAAAACACCATGCATTCCTACCGCGATCTGCCAATTCGCTACTCCGAGTTCGGTCAGGTTCACCGCCACGAGTTTTCTGGTGCATTGAACGGAATGCTGCGGGTTCGCACCTTCTGCCAGGATGACGCCCACGTATTCGTGCGGCCTGACCAGATCGAAAGCGAAATCAAAAGCATGATCAAGCTGATCGATTCTATATACAAAGTGTTCGGTTTCGAATACAGCGTAGCCCTCTCCACTCGTCCAGAGGATTCGATGGGCTCCGACGAGCTGTGGGAAGCAGCAGAAAGCTCCCTGAAAAAAGTGCTGGAAGATGCCGGCATGCCGTATGAAGTGAAAGAAGGCGACGGAGCATTCTACGGTCCGAAGATTGACTTCCAGATTACGGATGCGCTCAAACGCCGCCATCAATGCGGTACCATCCAGCTCGACTTCCAGATGCCTGAGAAATTCGATCTGTCCTACATTGGCCAGGACAACGAAAAGCATCGCCCAGTCGTTCTGCACCGTGCCATGTACGGATCGATGGAGCGCTTTATCGGTATCCTGATCGAGCACTATGCAGGCGCATTCCCAACCTGGCTGACACCGATTCAAGCTCGCATCATGACCATCAACGAAGTTCATGTGTCGTACGCAGAACAAGCGAAGGAAAAAATGCTGCAAGCTGGTATCCGCGTTGAGCTGGATGCACGCAGCGAAAAAATCGGCTACAAAATCCGTGAAGCACAGGTGCAAAAAATCCCGTACAGCTTGGTAATCGGGGAAAAAGAAATGGCGGAAGGCACATTGTCTGTACGCCGTCGCGGTGTAGGTGATGAAGGCGCGATGTCAGTTGAAGCCTTTATCGAAAAAATCCGTACAGAAATCAACGAAATGAAGTAAATCTCGACGTATAGAAAACAGGGCTATTCCTTCGTAAGAAGGGATGGCCCTATTTGTACTAGGTGCTGCGCAATGCTTGCGGCTGAAACCAAATCTTGTGGAAGTCGATCCAGCCATAGGAGTTGATCGTTACACCACGAACGGATTTATGATAAGAAGCGCTGCTTTTCTTGCAGACCAGAAACAGGATGGAATGCGTTTCTCTGATGTGTTCTTCCAAATCAGCAAGCTTTCGTTTTTGCTCCCTTTCATTCGGATCGCGCATGATGGACTGCACCAGCTCGTTCACGGTTGTCTTCATCTCCTCATCAAAGGCAGGCAGCAAGTAGTTTTCTTGCTGATACGCCTCCAGCAGGCTCTCGTCATCCATATTGCTGACAAATCCAAACAATCGAGCGTCATAGGCGGAATGGATCGGGGCGTGAATGGCGTTATCGACTTGAATGACCACATGGATCCCAAACGACTGACAGCGTTGCTGGATCCACTCAGCCTCTGGCTGGCATTGGGTGTTTGTCGTCAAGTGAAAGGGCTCTCCTTGGTACCCGCTGGAAGCAAGGAGGGCATCGATATCGGGTAAACCGTCTTCCGTCACGGGTTCGGATTCCGAAAGCGGGGTGCGAGAGCCCTTCGCTGGATATGGCAGCATCAGGTTGTCTTGCAAATCTTCAATCATTTGTCTGCGATCCAGAATGTGATGAAGAGCTTCCCGGAAACCACGATGGTTCTGCGGCCCGGATTTCCACTGGTTGAAGACGAGCAAAGTGGAGCACGATTCGACGGTTTCACTTCCGCACCAATCGTCTGCAAGTTCCGCGGAATGGATGGAAGTATCGCCATGTGATGTTCTGACGGAGGTCCAGTCTGGTTCCTTCAGGCAGCCCTCATCCATTTCTGGCAGGATCAACACTTCGACCCGGTCCAGAAGCGGTCTGCCGCGGAAATGGGAGGAGAAGGCCTCGAGAATACAGATCCCGTCATCGCGTTGCACCAAGCGAAAGGACCCTGTTCCAATCGGTTGCTTGGAAAAATCCGTTCCTTCCTTCTGCGCAATTTCTTCAGGAACGATACTGGCATAGACCGCACACAAAAAACGCAAAAAGAAATAATTCGGCTTTTGCAAATGAATGCGGACAGTTTTAGGGTCGATGGCTTCTAGTTGCTCGACATCCTGAAACATCCAGCTGGCTGGATAGCGCTTTGGATTCAATCGAAACCGATTGAGCGAGTATACGACGTCATGAGCCGTCAACTCTCGCTCATGGTGAAACAAAATCCCTTTTTTCAAGTGAAAGATCCATTCGCGGGCATCCTGACTGACTTCCCAGGAATGAGCCATGCATGGGACGATCGTTTTGCTCGCATGATCGTATTCCACAAGTGTGTTGAATATCTGGCTCGTCATGTGACAATCGAAAGCGTAATATACGTTTGCGGGGTCAAGTGTATAGATGGCCCGGTAAACAGGCAATCGTAGCGTATCCTGAAGTCGATCAGACACCGTTTTTGTAGAAAAGCCCATTCCTTGGGACAACCATTCCATAAATCGCTTTTTGACCACAGCCGTGCCAAAACGGCTCATCAAATTCATCGCTTCCCTTACTTCCCCTTGCTCGACTCTGCTTCTGGCCACTTCCTGGAGCAGTTCATCTGCATCCTTTCGCATCGTCAAAACGGATGAGTGCCCACGCCCTTTTCCGGCTTGCCAGTCAATCCAATTCAGATCACAGAGCTTGCGGACGATCAGTTTGACGTAGCGCGGCGTGCAATGCCACACGCCTGACAGCTTCTCGACCGTTACGGGGAGGGGAGTCTGAACAGAAGAAGATTGGTCCCGGAAGAAAAGAGAAAGCTCCAAATAATGCAGCACAATTTGCACGTCAATTCCCCATTTCTTCGTAAAAGGTGAACGGTTTTGGTGGAATCATACACTTTTTGTCCCTTTATGGATAGAGGATAATGAAAGCATCAAGACCAAACCTGCACATGGGATGTGGAGAGAAAGAAGAGGATGACACAAATGCGAACGGATCGAAAAATAACAGGGAAGCGCGGCTCCTTCCATCCGGTTGCCTGGGGAATCATCGTGGGTACCTTTTTATCCCGCACAGGCTTTTTCATGACCATCCCGTTTTTGGGTATTTACTTGGGGAAGGTAAAGGGAATAGACCCTGCCACGATCGGCGCCATTTTAGCGGTGAGCCTGCTGGCAGGAACAATCAGCAGCTTTTTCGGGGGGGCACTGTCAGATCGCTTCGGCAGATACCCGGTGATGATCGTTTCGATGGGGGTTTGGAGTCTCGTTTTTGCAGGTTTTGCGATAGCGGACGCTACCTGGATGTTCTTCGTGCTCAGTGCTTGCAACGGTCTTTGCCGAAGCGTATTCGAACCGACGTCACGTGCATTGCTTGCAGATGTCACACCGGCTGAACGGCGTTCAGACGCTTTTAACGCACGCTACTTCGCGATTAACATCGGCGGAGCCATAGGACCGCTCGTAGGGCTAAAGCTTGGTGTTGGCGGATCGTCATCGTTTTTGCCGTTTATGGTGAGTGCGAGCATTTTCGTTTTGTATACCGTGCTATTGATCATTTTCATGCTCATCTTTACGCACGGTATTCCGGAAAAAACGACGAATGTTCCAATGAAGCAAATGGTGCAAATCGTTTTTACGGATAAAGTATTTCTGTATTTTCTGCTGGGCAATGTTTTCGTGGCAGGGGCCTATTCCCACTTGGATACTACACTGTCCCAATACATTGGTCACGACCGGGTGGAGGCGTATTCGTTTCTGTTCGTAGTCAATACCTTGTCTGTGCTGGTGTTCCAGTATCCATTAGGAAAGCTGATGAAGCGTTTTTCTGCGTTGACATCTTTAAAAGCGGGCTGCCTCTTGTTTGGGATCGGTCTTTTTGGCTTTGGCATCTTTGAGAGCTTATACCTGCTTGCCTTGTCCATGGTGCTGTTTACAATAGGAGAAATTCTGTGCTTCGTCATTGGCGATGTGCTGATTGGGGAAATTGCTCCCGATCATTTGAGAGGAGCTTATTACGGTGCAGGGGGATTTGCATTTATCGGGCAGAGCTTGTGCGCTTGGCTCGGAGGAATCCTGCTCGGTACATTAGGCTTTGGACAAGGACCGCTTATTTTTGGCATCCTCATGCTGCTCACCTTCATTGCCTTCCCATTCTTCCATCAGGGTCAACGCATGTGGGAGAAGCGACAACAGGCAGAACAGGAGAAGCATGACTCGCTTCCTTCTGTAATAGCAGGACAGTAAAAGGGAAAAGAATAGGCTGATTCCTACGTCTTCGGACGAAAGGATCAGCCTCTTTTTCTGTTTGCCTGTCATGAAGTCTCCCTCAATGCCCTACATATTTCGCGTACAGCGACCTCGCGACTGCTATTTCCGAAGTCCCTTGCACGAGGACACGACCGTCCGCGAAGAAAACCAAGGTGTGATTGTCGACGTGAAAGCGCAGCAAGAAGCGATTCTGCTCTACGCTTCCGAGCGGGGCGAAGCGCTCGGCAAGCACGCCAAAATCGACAGCGCGGTGGTGAAGGGGACTGATCTGGATCATGTCTCTGCCGCACAGGGAGACGAATTCCTCTGTTTCTCCTCCCGCTCCATGCAGCTCCAAATAGTCAAACCTTCGCTGTGCGCAGGCTGGACATGAAGGATTTTTACCCTGAGAAATGTCCATCGCCATCCTGTCGTTGTCCCATAGATCAAACTGCTCCAGAGTGGAGTTGATTGTACTGGGTGCTTCGATCAATATCTTTAAGGCTTCCGTCGCCTGATAGGAGGCGATAATATGGATGATCGGACCAATCACGCCCACGGTATCGCAGGTTTCACCTCTGCCGACAGGAGCGTGTGGAAACAGACAGCGAAAGCAAGGGGTGATCCCGGGGCGAATCACTGCGAACATCCCGCGAGAGCTGACAGCACCGCCGTACACCCAGGGGATCCGGTGCTTGACCGCTACATCGTTGATCAAGTAACGCACCTGAAAATTGTCCGTCCCGTCGAGGATTACATCGGCATCCTGAAGCAGCGTTTCAGCATTGCCGGCATGCAGGTCCGCAATAATTCCGTTAATGCTGACGCCGGAATTGATCGCTCGCAGCTTGGCCTCAGCAGCAATTGCTTTTGGCAGATGCTCCTTGGCATCCTGCTCGTCGTAGAGCATTTGACGTTGCAGATTGCTGGCTTCGACAAAATCACGGTCAATAAATCGGACCTGACCCACTCCTGTCCGTACCATGTGGTTGGCGAGAACGGTTCCGAGTGCGCCCATCCCGACAATTACCACCTTCTTTTGCTTCAGCTGCTCTTGTCCCTTTGCTCCGATAGGGGAGAACAGGATCTGGCGTGAATACCGTGCAGTTGTATCCATCGTCTACTCCTTTCCTCAGGTCAGCAGAATAATCTGGCCCTACAACACACCGTTCATTCCACCAAATATCCGACCCAAAACATCAAAATAAATCAAGGGTGGCAACGAATATCCATATATTTCACATCCGGACTATCCACAAGTTTTGCTGCTAGACCTAAAATAACTCCGGTAATCATTGCATAGACGATAGAAAAGACTTTTTGCTTTGTAGTTGATTTGTTCGCAACTCTCAGTTGACTTAAGTGATTATCTATTTCTATTATAACCCTCCACCTTTTCAGCCTTTTTTCAATTCCTGATTAGATCATAGCATAATGGACATGACTATACGATGGCCTGCGTTATCCTAGAAATAACAGACCCGTCCCTTTTGAAGAGACGGGTTTTGCACGTTGAAGAGTCTACGATTCACTGGGTTTCCCAGGATGTCCACCGACTTAGGATTTGAGTGGAATACCAGCCGTATCCATCGTCTATTCCTTCCTCAGATCAGCAGATCATGCGTCCCGAGACAAAATCCTGCAGCTCGATGCAAGCGGGGCGGTTAAAAAACGCATCCGTATCGGCCCACTCTACGATTCGTCCTTTATTTACAAACAGACAGGTCTGCGCCAGCCGTCTGGCTTGAGGCAGATTGTGCGTAATCATGAGTACCGTCGTGTTCGTCTGCCGGTGAAACGTCTGGATCACTCGCTCAAAGATGGAGATATTGTACGGGTCGAGACTGGCTGTTGGTTCATCGAGCAAGAGCAGCTTGGGCTTGATGACGAGAGCACGGGCGAGAGCAATCCGTTGGGCCTCGCCGCCAGACAGCGTATTTGCGCGTTGGTCGGCGAGGTGTGACAGCTCGACCAGATCGAGGGCTTCTTGTACCAGCATTTGAATTTCCGCTTTTTCACGTTTGCGATAGCGCAGCCCTAGTGAGACATTCTCGTAGACAGAAGCGTGAAACATTGACGGCTTTTGCGCCACAAACCCCATTTTCCGCTGGAGAGGCAAACCTTTCGAGTAGGAGAGGGAAGTCAAATCTGTCTCATCGCCAAACAGCTGAAGAGAGCCAGAGGCGGGCTTTTCCAACAGATTGATGACGCGAAGCAGCGTGCTTTTTCCAGCACCGCTAGGGCCGACGATTCCGTAAAATCTCCCTCGCTCAAACGAAGCATGCTCCACAGCCAATACTGTTTTATTTCCGTAGCTGACCTGCAGATTGCGCACTTCTACACGGTTCATTCCCTTACCTCCTCCCGTTTCTCATCTGGTTCAAAACACCGGCCATCAGAAAGCTGTTAAAGAGGAAGCTGATGGCCAGGAGCACGAGTCCCAATTGCAGACCAGCGGTAAAGTTGCCGGTGCGCGTCTCCAGAATAATCGCCGTCGTCATGACCCGGGTATGATGTTCGATATTGCCACCGACCAGCATCACCGCTCCGACTTCCGAGATTGCTCTGCCGTAAGCCGCAGCCACACCCGACCAGATTCCTCCCCGAGCCTCCTTGACGATGGTCAGCATCATTTGAACAGGACTGGCTCCGAGACTTTTCGCCGTCTCCCAATAGGCGCGTTCCTTCGCTTGCACAGCGGACATGGTCAGCCCCGCGAGAATCGGTGTCACCAGTACGATTTGTGCGATGATCATCGCTTCCGGAGTGAACAGCAGTCCCAAGGCGCCAAGCGGTCCGTAGCGGGAGAGGAGCATATAGACGACGACACCGACCAGAACGGGAGGCAGTCCCATGCAGGTATAGATAAGGGCGACGACCAGTCTCTTGCCGCGAAACGTGTATAGTCCTAGAAAGGTGCCGGTCGGAATGCCGAGCAGCATCCCGATCAGAACCGATACAGTCGTGACTTGCAGGGAGAGCCAAATGACCTCCCAGACATCCTGGGTCATCATGAGAAAAGGCTCCTAGCGTTTCTTGGCATCAGGAACGAAAAGTCCTTTGCCATACGTTTCTTTGCCAAATTCGCCGATCAGCTTCTGTCCGATTTCACCCGTGAAAAATTGTATTAGCTGCATGCCTTCTTCTGGCTTGGTGGACGACTTTACCTGGATGATCCCGTACGGATTCAAGAGTGATTTGTCTCCTTGAACCAGTACCTCGAGGTTTAGCTTCCGGGAGAGGAAGGTGGCTTCGTCTGTTAAGGTATAGGCTCGCTTTTCATCCGCCATCTGCAGGGTTTCGCCCATGCCTTGACCGGAGGAGATGTACCAGCTTCCCTCTGGTTTGATCTGTGCTTCGCTCCAGATGCTCTTCTCTTTTTTATCTGTGCCGGAGTCATCGCCGCGCGAGACAAAAGATGCCTGTTTTTCTGCGATCCTGCTCATGGCGTCCTTGGCGCTTTGCACGTCTTTGATTCCGGCGGGGTCATCAGCTGGACCCACGATATAGAACTGGTTGTACATGACATCGTAGGCGTTGATGCCGAAGCCCTTGGTCACGAATTCCTCCTCGGCCTTTCGAGAATGAACGAGGAGGACATCTGAGTTGCCTTCTTCTCCTAGCTTGATAGCTTGTCCCGTCCCGACAGCAATGACTTTGACGGTAATGCCCGACTGTTTTTGAAATTCCGGCAAGAGGGCGTCGAGCAATCCTGAATCCTGAGTACTGGTCGTGGTAGCAAGAACAATTTCTTTGTTTTCAGCCGATGGTGCAGGAGCGGGAGCCGGCTGTGACGCTGGGGGACTTGCTTCAGGCGCGGGTACCTGCTGGGTGGCGGTCGAAAGCGATGGCGTGGAGCTACAGGCAGCGAGCAACAGGACTAGTGACAATAAGAAAAAGGAAGAAACGGTGCGTGCAACTTTCATCTTCTCATCTCCCAAAATAAGATCGAAATATCTAAGGAATGCTGGCAAGCTCTTTGCCGGTCAGCGAAACGTTGTACCCGCCTTGTGCGACGACGGCTTGTCTGAATGACGGATCTCGCAATACGGCCAGGAGGCTTTGAAAGCGTTCCTGCCTCAACAGTCGAGTCGGAATGACCAAATCGTAACGCTCCTCCTGAATCGGGAAAAAATCAAGACCAAGTCCTCTGGCAACGCTTTCAATCCCCAATGCGACGTCAGCTTTTCCCTGCAAGACCTGGGATGCTGTCGCGTAATGGGTCGTGCATTCCTGTTCATAGCCAGGCAGTCGATCTGGAGTGATCTCCATTTGACGCATTTTGTAGTCCAATAACAGCCGAGTACCCGAGCCACGCTGTCTGTTTGCGATGCGATGGTGCCCGCTCAGCAATTCCTCCCAGCTGGTGATCATCCGCGGATTCCCCTTCGGAACCATCAAGCCCTGCCAGCGGTTGACGAGATTGATGACCTTCACCTGGTCAAAAGACAGCAGACACCGAACATGGGGCAGGTTGTATTCGCCTGTGGCGGTATCGAGCAAGTGACAGCCAGCCATCTCGACGCGTCCCTTGTACAGCTCGATCAGCCCGTCCAGACTGCCTGAGAATGCCGGCAACAGGGTTGTTCCGCGCCTCGCCAGCATACGGGTGAGCAGATCAATCGTCAGATCGTGACTCCCAGCAAAAAGGATCTCGTAGGTCTGCTCGGCGGGCCGGACAAGCTCAGGCTGAGCAGGAAGATACAGCTCATCTCTTGATTTGTTGCGATGCATGAACACGCCCAAGTCACTTCGCAAAATACGCAAGGCTCGTCCTATCTTGGAGGCGGGCAGCTCTCCTCGCTTGATCATTTCATAGACTGTATAGCGAGTCAGCTTGAGCTCGACAGCCACCTCGTCTGGTGTTAAGTACTCATCTTCCAAAAAGCCACCTCCCCATTTTATAGTTTGGTTGAATTCGGTCTAGTTTGGTTAAGTTGGTTTAACGTGATTTGGGCTTAATATTAACATACTTTACCATTTGTCAAGACGCAACAAAATTATCGTAAAATTAGGTATATTCACGTTTTTTCAGGATATATAGGAAGGAAAACCCAGAAAAAAGTCGAACTTGGTAAGCATTGTCAGCGTTTTCAATGTAGATGAAGAAATGGAGGAATCTAGCCGTGAAAATGGGTGGTTTCAAGAACCGCGAAATACTGGTTGATTTGTCTAAAGGCGCTGTGGATTATCGGGAGATCAACGAAGAGCTGGCGCGCAAGTTTATCGGTGGGAGAGGGCTGGGTGTCAAATACGTCTACGACAACGGACCGCAAGTCGAACCGTTCTCAGAGGACAACATGCTCTGTCTGATGACAGGGCCGGTCACAGGTTCGCGCTCGTCGATGAGCGGACGACTCTGCATGGTGACCAAATCGCCGTTGACGGGTACCGTGACGGATTCCCACATGGGCGGATGGTCTGCCGCACGCCTCAAATGGGCTGGAATTGACAACGTCATCTTCAGGGGCGCAAGCGACAAGCCTGTCTATCTGTACATCGAGAATGGCCAGGGAGAGCTGCGTGATGCCAGTGACGTGTGGGGTCTGGGAACGAGAGGGACCGTCAAAGCGATGCAAGACCGCTATGGCAAAGAAGACCTGAGTGTGATCTGTATCGGACAAGCGGGAGAAAACCTGGTGCGTTATGCGGGCTTTATGAACGAGCATGACCGTTCTGCCGGCCGTGGCGGTACGGGAGCAGTAGCGGGCTACAAAAAGCTGAAGGCGATCGTGATCAAGGCGGCACAGAAAGGAAACATGCCGCAGCCAGCACAGGACGAGGAGTACAAAAAAGCCAACCAGAAGGCGCTCAAGGCGATCATGGAAGGCGGTTTGACCGCTCCCAAAAAAGGCGGCCTGTCTGTATACGGAACCAACGTTTTGACGAATATCATCAATGAAGTTGGAGCCCTGCCGTCGATGAACTCCAAGTTCACGCATTGGGAAGGTGCAGAGGGACACAGCGGGGAGACCGTGAATGCAACACTCTTGGTCGCGGACAACACCTGCCACGCCTGTCCGGTCGCCTGCAAAAAAGAAGTAGAGGTTAAGGAAGGCAAATACAAGACGCGGGTGGAGAGCTTCGAGTACGAGTCTGGCTGGGCACTTGGCGCCAACTGCGGAGTCAGCGATGCTGCACCGATCTCCTACCTGATCAACCTCTGCAATGAGCACGGCATGGATACGATCGAGCTCGGCAACACCCTCTCCTGCATGATGGAGGCTTATGAGCGTGGGTTGACAGAGGAAAAAGTCGACTGGGGCGACGCTGACCGCATGATCGAGCTGACTGAGATGATGGTCTTCCGCAAAGGCATCGGAGACGTACTGGCCGAAGGTACCGTACGTGCGGCGAAGCACTTCGGCGATCAGAATCTGGCGATGTGCGTCAAAGGCCAGGCGATTCCGGCCTACGATCCACGCGGAATCCAAGGCATCGGTCTAGGCTATGCGACGAGCAACCGCGGTGCTTGCCACCTGCGCGGTTATACGGTTGCAAGCGAGATCGCAGGCATTCCGATGCCGACAGATCGTCTGAAGCCAGAAGGAAAAGGCGAGCTTTTGATGATCTTCCAGGATATGCTGGCCTTCTCTGACTCCATGAACATCTGCAAGTTCTCTTCCTTCTCGGAAAACGCAGAGAACTACGCTGAACAGTATTCGGCGATGACAGGGGTTCCGGTCACTGCTGACGATGTCATGAAGATCGGCGAGCGCATCTACAACCTGGAGCGCCACTACAACAATCTGGCAGGCTTCAACAAGCGCGAGGATGACCATTTGCCGAAGCGCTTTACGGAAGAGCCAGCTACTGGTAACAGTGCAGGCCATGTGAGCCAGCTGGATCTCATGCTGAATGAGTACTACCAGGTGCGCGGCTGGGTAGACGGCGTTGTTCCAGAAGGCAAGCTGAAGGAATTGAACATCGTATAATCAAAAATGGAAAAAGGTGGAAGTTATTCTCCACCTTTTTCCTTACTATATCACCCTCCTACGCGGATTACCTTGAGTCGGAAGCGCTCCAAGAGCCGTGACAGCACGGCTTCTTCCTCAGAAGTAAAATGGATAAAGACAGCGTTGACGTGAAAGCGGGAGGTGATGGTGACCGTTTCCTCCCGCATGATTTGCGCACTCCATTGATCTGATCTGACCAGCAGGGGGAGAGCATCCTTGTCAGGAGCATCTCCTACTTGTCCGACGACGTGACCTCCGCATTCGATGAGATACGTCATCAGGTGAGCGATTCGAATCCCGCGCAGCTCCATCGTATGTTCGACCATATCAGCCTCCTGCTACCGGCGGGAACAGCGCAAACTGATCGTCTTCCTTGACACGAGTCTCCAGGCCATGGGCGTGGATGATATTTTGACCGTTGATAAATACATGTACAAAAGGTTTGAATGTTCGCTCCGGTGTGAAGACCTCATCTTCCAGTGCAGGATACATCTGGATCAGAGTCTCCATGATGTCGATGACGCGATCACCGTTATCCAAGGGGACTTCCACCGATTTTCCCTGACAGATCTCTCGAAAGTTGGCAAAAACTTTTACTTTCATATTGGAAAAATCTCCTTTTTCTTTTTATTATACTATCAGAATGTTGAAAAAGTTAGAGCTTTAAGCATACGCGCACACGCTTGCAGATAATGGAGGACGATGATGAAATTCTTCAATGTAAAAACAGTCGCCGAGACGTTGGAAGTGATTGCCAGGCAATTCGCACCAGTACGTCAGCCGGTCACTCTTCCACTGGGAGAAGCGCTTGGCTTGGTCCTGGCAGAAGACGTGATTTCTGCCGAGCAGGTTCCGCACTTTTCGCGTTCAACGGTGGATGGTTACGCAGTACGGGCGAAAGACACGTACGGAGCTTCTGATTCGTTGCCTGCTTTTTTGGATATACAAGGGAAAATTGAGATGGGAAAGATAGCTGGGCTTCTTCTGCGTGAAGGACAGGCTCAAGCCATACCGACCGGCGGCATGATCCCGGATGGGGCGGATAGCGTAGTGATGATCGAGCATGTCGAGGAAGTTGGCGATTTGCTCAATGTCTTTCGGCAGGTTTCACCAGGTGAAAATATGATTCGGGCAGGAGACGATGTACAGACAGGGGAGCTGGTTATGGCTGCGGGTCAGCGTCTTCGTCCGCAGGATCTGGGAGTGCTGGCAGCGATCGGGAAAACAAGCGTGTCCGTGTATCCCCGCCCAATCGTCGCCATCTTGTCTACGGGAGATGAGATTGTGCCTTCCGACAAGCAAGAGCTGGCTCCTGGCGAGATCCGCGATATCAACAGCATGACGATAGGAGCAGCGGCACGTGCGTGTGGAGCAGAGGTGATAGAAGGAGGCATCGTCCAGGATGATTTCGACGCCTTTTTTTCGAGAGCACAGGAGCTGTTCCAGCAGGCAGATCTGCTGCTATTGTCTGGAGGCAGCTCAGTAGGTACACGCGATTATACGGAACGGGTGATGCAGTCTTTGGGCGATCCTGGAGTGCTGGTGCACGGTGTTTCGATCAAGCCTGGCAAGCCGACGATATTGGCCAAGGCAGGGGAGAAGCCGATCATGGGTCTGCCAGGGCATCCGGCATCTGCTTTGATCATTTTCCACCTGTTTACTGCTCCGTTGATTGCCCAGCTGGAGGGAGTTCTCCCCAGTCATTTGGACAAGCGAATTATGGCTCGAATTTCTCGCAATATCCCTTCAGCAGTAGGGCGCTCTGATTACGTGCGCGTCAAGCTGGAAAAACGGGGCGAGGAGTGGTGGGCACAACCCGTTTTTGGCAAATCAGGCTTGATCTCGACTTTGGTAAAGAGCGACGGTATGGTAGAGATAGCTGCGAACAAGGAAGGAATCATGGAAGGCGAATTTGTCCGTGTACATCTATTTCACTAGTCTGGTACATTGGAATG
This sequence comes from Brevibacillus invocatus, assembly GCF_003710915.1. GTDB lineage: Bacteria > Bacillota > Bacilli > Brevibacillales > Brevibacillaceae > Brevibacillus > Brevibacillus invocatus. Next base: position 79,030 of record NZ_RHHR01000028.1, read on the forward strand.
TAGAAGTGTAAGCAGGAGGAGAACGATGCGCAAAATCTACTTGGAAGACACGCCACTGCAGGAAGCGCAGCAGAGAATCGTAGAAAGTGTTCGCTTCTCGCCGCAAGTGGAGATCATCCCGACCCGGGAAGCATTGGGAAGGGTGACAGCCGAACCGATCTACGCGAAGGTATCGATGCCCAATTTTCACGCCGCCGCGATGGACGGTGTAGCCGTCAAGGCGGAGATGACCTATGGTGCTGATGAGCAGCACCCTGTCTGTCTCAAACGGGGAGAAGCGTATGTCGAGGTCGATACCGGAGATCCGATTCCGGAAGGCTATGATGCGGTGATCATGATCGAACACATCCATCAAATCGATGATGACACGATTGAGATTTTGGAATCCGTCGCTCCTTGGCAGCACATTCGCCCCATCGGAGAGGATGTTGTCGTAGGCGAGGTGATCATTGCGGATCGGCACAAGCTGCGACCAGTTGATCTGGGTGCGCTTTTGGCAGGCGGCAATGTTACGGTACCTGTACTGCGCAAACCGCGCGTGGTGATTATCCCGACCGGAACGGAGCTGATCGAACCTTCTGATCAGGTAGCGGAAGGAGAGATCATCGAATTTAACGGTACGGTTTTCTCCGCTTATTTGCAGGAATGGGGCGCTGAGCCGATCTACCACGGGATCGTCAAGGACGACTACGCGCTCATTCGAGATGCTGTAAAAGCAGCGGTGCAGGATGCAGATATGGTACTTTTGAATGCAGGCTCGTCAGCCGGACGCGAGGATTTCACGGTTCATGTGGTGGAAGAGCTGGGGGAAGTGTTGACGCATGGTGTAGCCACCCGACCAGGCAAACCAGTGGTGGTTGGAATGGTGGAAGGCAAGCCGATCATCGGGCTGCCGGGCTATCCTGTATCGGCTTATCTGAATCTGGAGTGGTTTGCTCGCACGCTGGTCCATCACTATTACGGACTGCTGGAGCCTGAGCGTCCGCGCGTCAAGGCAACGATGGGACGCCGCATCGTGTCCGTGATGGGCGCTGAAGATTTTATCCGCGTGACGATAGGCTGTATCGACGGTCAATTTATTGCGAACCCCTTGACCCGCTCAGCTGGTGTCACCATGTCGATGGTAAGAGCAGACGGCCTGCTGCGAATCCCCCCTGGACATCTGGGCTACGAACAGGGAGAGAGTGTGGACATCGAGCTGTACCGTCCATTGGAGCAGATTGAAAATACGATTGTAGCAACAGGCAGCCACGACCTGTCGATGGACGTGCTGCACTCCTTGTTGCGAAAGACCAATCCGGATCGCTTTCTCGTCTCTTCTCATGTCGGGAGCATGGGCGGGATCCTAGCCATTCAAAAAGGAGAGGCGCACGCAGCAGGGGTCCATCTGTTTGACGAGGCTACTGGGACATACAATTTGCCCTATATTGAAAAGTACCTCCGCGATCAGGATGTCGTGCTCATCCAGCTGGTCTATCGCCAGCAAGGATGGATGGTAAAGCCAGGAAATCCGCGGGGAATCCATTCCGTACACGATCTGCTTCAGCCGGGGATTACCTATATGAATCGTCAGAGAGGAGCAGGTACAAGACTGCTGTTCGACTACCTGCTCGGACAAGAAGGGCTTGACAGAGATCAAATCTACGGCTATTCTCGCGAGGCGGTCTCTCATTTGAGCGTTGCTGCTGCAGTGGCCGGAGGAACAGCAGATACCGGTCTGGGAATCTATTCGGCAGCATCCGCGATGGAACTTGATTTTATCCCTGTCGCAGAAGAGCGATACGACTTGTTGCTTAGTGGCTCTTTTTACCGCAGTGTAGAGGGAGAGGAATTGCTCGCCTGCATTCGCTCGGAGGCGTTTGCTCAGGAAGTGGAGGCATTGGGCGGTTACAGCTGCCGTGATTCCGGAAAAATCCTCTATTCCTCTTTATCATAATGATCATAGGAAAAGGAGAGTGGTCATCGATGTCAGAACAAATGCTTGATTTACACAAACGTCCTCTCCGAGATATCCGCATATCTGTCACAGATAAATGTAATTTTCGCTGTCAGTACTGCATGCCTGCTGAAATATTTGGACCTGATTACCCCTTTTTACCCCAAAACAAGCTGCTGACCTTTGAGGAGATTACCAGACTGACGGGCATTTTTACCGCGCTCGGAGTAGGGAAGATTCGGATTACGGGCGGGGAACCGTTGATGCGACGCGATTTGCCTGAGTTGATCCGCATGCTTCGCCAGGTGGATGGGGTACAGGATATCGCGATGACGACGAACGGGTCGCTCTTGGCGAAGCACGCCGAAGCATTAAAGGCTGCTGGCTTGGATCGGGTGACGGTCAGTCTGGACAGCCTGGACGATGAGCGATTTGGTAAAATCAATGGCCGTGGCTATAAGGTAGCCGATGTGCTGAATGGCATTGAGGCAGCCGAGCAGGCCGGGCTTGGCATCAAAATCAACATGGTCGTCCAGCGTGACGTCAACGTGGATGATATCCTTCCGATGGCACGTTTCTTCCGTGAACAAGGACATATTCTGCGCTTCATCGAGTTTATGGATGTGGGCAACACGAATGGCTGGAAGCTCGATCAGGTGGTGCCGTCGCAAGAAATTGTAGACATGATCAGCCAAGAGATGCCGCTTGAACCGATCAATCCCAACTACTATGGAGAAGTCGCCTCGCGCTATCGCTACGTCGACGGGGATGGCGAGATCGGATTGATTTCGTCCGTCACGCAGGCATTCTGCTCCACCTGTACACGGGCGCGCCTCTCTGCGGAAGGCAAGATGTACAATTGCCTGTTCGCCTCGACTGGTTTTGACCTGCGCGAACCATTGCGCGAGGGCCAAAGCGACGAGCAGATCCGTCAGTTGATTCATGCCTACTGGGGGCAGCGTGACGACCGCTATTCCGAGGTGCGACTTCTGCAAACGCCTGGCCTTGAGCCACGCGACAAGGTAGAGATGTCTCACATCGGCGGATAGCAAAGAGCAAGCCTTGACAAAGTAAATTTCAACCTGTATTATAAAGGTCGTATAATTAACACTTCATACTTCGAGAACAAGCAGAGGCGCCCAGCTTCTCACCTGGGTCGACGTCTATAACGACTGTTGACAGGTAACTCTTATGCAAAGATCTTTGGATCTGTTTATTTGCAAGGTGAGATATGTGCGGGCGCAAAATGCGTTCGCACATTTTTGTTCCTTTCTCGAAATTGACGGGGGTGGCAAGTATTAGCAAGGATCAAATGTTAGTTAACGAAGCGATCCGTGCCCGTGAGGTTCGTTTGATCGGAGCCGACGGGAGTCAATTGGGAGTCGTACCCTTTAGGGAAGCGTTGCGCATTGCCCAAGAAGCCGAATTGGATCTGGTAAATGTTGCTCCTACAGCCAAACCGCCTGTATGCCGTATCATGGACTACGGAAAGTTCAAATACGAGCAGGCGAAGAAGGAAAAGGAAGCACGCAAAAACCAGAAGATTATCGAGCTCAAAGAAGTGCGTTTTTCTTCCAACATCGAGGAACACGATTTTCAAACGAAGCTTCGCAACGTCCGCAAGTTCTTGGAGGATCATCACAAGGTGAAGTGTTCGATCCGTTTCCGCGGACGCGAAATCACCCACTCCGAGATCGGGCTTGGTGTAATGGAGCGTGTAGCGGCCCAATGTGAAGATCTCGCAGCGCCAGAGCGCAAACCGAAGATCGAGGGACGCAGCATGATCATGATTTTGGCTCCGAAAGCGGAAAAGTAAGCTAGTAGTTTAGACAGGAGGATTTTTCAGATGCCTAAAATGAAAACTCATAAAGGCGCAGCAAAGCGTTTCAAAAAGACTGGAAGCGGCCAATTGAAGCGCGACCGCGCATTTGGTAACCACATGTTCGCCAACAAAACGACTAAGCAAAAGCGCCACCTGCGCAAAGCTGCACTCGTTTCCAAAGGCGATCAAAAACGTATTGAGCAAATGCTCACATACCTGTAAGTTTCATACGATTACACACCATCACACAGCATGAGCTCCCTAAGCGCCTAGAAGTCGGCCGCCATGCTGGAAAGACCAGGAGGAGTTAGTATGCCAAGAGTAAAAGGTGGCATTGTTACACGCCGTCGTCATAAGAAAATCTTGAAGCTGGCGAAAGGTTACTTCGGTTCCAAACATCGCCTGTTTAAATCCGCGAATGCTCAGGTAATGAAATCCCTGATGTATGCATACCGCGACCGTCGTCAAAAGAAACGTGACTTCCGCAAACTGTGGATTACACGTATCAACGCGCAAGCTCGCATGAATGGCCTGTCCTACAGCCGCCTCATGCACGGTTTGAAAGTCGCTGGCATCGAAGTAAACCGCAAAATGCTGGCTGACCTGGCTGTTAACGACAAAGCTGCTTTCAACGAGCTGGCAACTGTCGCTAAAGGCAAACTGAACGCGTAAGGAAACAAGAAACCGATCTTCCCTTTAGGGAAAGATCGGTTTTTTTACGTAGAAAAATAGCGATTCTCATAAAATAGTTCTCTATCATGCAACACCTGTCCACACGGGTCCCTTCTGACTTTCATATGCTGCAAGCAAGAAAGAAGGAAGGAGTGAGCGAGTATGCCAAGATTAACATTATTTGCAGATAGAAACTTTGATGACAGACGTATTCAGTTTCGCAGACGTGGCGTTGCCATCCGAAACATGAATGCGATTCGTTTTAACAACGATCTATCGAGTTTCCGGTCCCGAAGAGGCGATAGTGCGAATGTAACTTTGGTTCTGTTCTCACAGACATCGTATCAAGGTACATTCCGCGTATTTCGCGGAGACCGTGATATCGCCAATCTCGGAAATTTTGACTTCAACAATCGCACCTCGTCGCTGATTTTCATCGGTCGAAATTTGACAGATGCGGAAATACGCGATATTCAGTCTAGCCGTAGAGCACCACGTAATATCGTGGAAATCAGAGAGTAAGGAATGAAAAAAGGAACGATCAGCCCCTGTGCTGCCGGGGATCTGGTTGTTCCTTTTTGTCTATAGCTCAAAGGATAATTCGCTGCCGAAGTGCTTCGGCCACGCCTTGTGTTCGATTATTTACCTGAAGTTTTTTCAGCGCAGATTTGATATAGTCCTGAACGGTAAATTCTCTGATGCCCATTTTATCAGCCATTTCTTTGATGCTCTCTCCCCAGGACAGTCGCTGTAGGACTTCGATTTCCCGTTTGCTCAGCTTGGGGTTTTTTGGCGTTGAATGATCATGGGTTAAAGCTTTTGCCACCTGCTGACCATAATACGCGATATCGGCTACAAGATGGCTATTGATCCCATCGCAGCCCTCCGGATGGCCGGAGGTTCCCGCCCATCCAAGAACGTTGTTGCCATTGTAGATCGGGACGACGATGGCATAGGAGGCACCATGCACGTGCTTGGCAGGTATTTGCCGAATTTGTTCGGTTTTGAGAAGGAGGGTTTTTTTCTCGCGAATGGCAGCGTGAATAGGCGGAATGTTGCGTATATCCTCCCGCAGCTCACGAATGGAAGTCAATCCCTCTTGATTGGCCCAAAAGATGCCTTCACCTACATGACTGAGCATCGAATAGTTGTAGAGGACAGCCCCCATAAAGGGAAACACATCAAGAAAACCGCGCACAGTAAGAACCAGTTTTTCTTCATGATAGGGCGTCGATTCAATTTTTTGGATATATGCTTTCACAGCTGGACTGACCATGGAGTACCTGCCTCCCTCCATATTAGGGGTCGTTCTACACCTGTATTTTAGGGGATATATCCGCGTCTGTTTCTTCCATATAATCATATTTGTAGCGCTTTCATTTTATCAAACGGCTTATCCAGACGTAAAGGAATTGAATTCGGAATAATTCGACAATAGGGAGGGAGGAAGGATTGTATGGCAGCAAACACACAGCAAGCATTGGATTTTCAACTGTACATAAACGGTGAATGGACCCCCGCAAGAAGTGGGGAGACCTTCGATGTGTTCAATCCGGCAAATGGAGAACGGGTAGCAAGAGTGGCCAAAGCAGGGAGCAGTGATGTGGACGCCGCTATCGCTGCTGCAAGGCAGACCTTTGATTCGGGTGTTTGGTCGCGCAGGACGCCACAGGAGCGAGCAGCCGTATTGAACCAGTTTGCTCGCAAGATAGTGGAGAATGCGCAAGAGCTGGGATATTTGGAGGTGATCAGCTCAGGAGCGACGATTCGCCGTGTCAGCAGCATGGACATCATGGGCAGTGCGTTTGTCATGCAGCAGAGCGCAGGCTTTGCGCTGGAGTACTGCTATGTCAACCATCTGGGACCGGGAATAGGGGCTCCAAGCAACAACCAGGTATGGCGGGAACCGCTTGGCGTGGTGGCCGCGATTACGCCTTGGAACTTTCCGATGATTCTCGCGATGTGGAAGCTGGCACCCGCCTTGGCTATGGGCAACTCGGTTGTCGTGAAGCCAGCTACGTACACGCCATTGTCGACATTAAAGCTGGCGCAGCTCGCGACAGAGGCAGGGATTCCGCCTGGCGTTTTCAATGTGGTGGCAGGACCGGGCGCCAGTATTGGCGAGGCGCTGGTAAAAGATCCGCGTGTAGACAAAGTTGCCTTTACGGGCTCCACGGAAGTGGGGCAGCGAATCATGGAGCTTGCGTCAGGTACGGTCAAGCGGGTCACTTTAGAGCTGGGAGGAAAATCTCCGGCTATCGTGCTGCCTGATGCCGATCTGGAGTTGACGATACCCGGATTGCTCTACGGCTTCTGCCTTCACACAGGTCAAGTATGTCAATCAGGAACGCGAATCCTCGTGCACGATTCGATGTACGATCAAGTGTTGGAAGGCATGAGCCAGATGGCTGCGAAAATAAAAATCGGCAACACACTCGATCCCTCTACCGGCATGGGGCCGCTCGTCTCCAACCAGCAGCTCGATACGGTGCTAGGCTATATCCAATCCGGCCTGGACGAAGGAGCCAGACTGGTATACGGAGGCAAACGAATAACCGACAGCGGGCTTGATAAAGGGCATTACGTGGAGCCGACGATCTTTGCCGATGTTCGCAATGACATGAAGATCGCCCAAGAAGAGATTTTTGGTCCTGTAGCATCCGTGATTCGCTATTCCAGCGTGGAGGAAGCGATAGAGATCGCCAATGATACGATCTACGGTCTGGCGGCGGGTGTCTGGAGCTGCGATGTGAACCAGGCCTTGAAGATCAGCCGCGAATTAAAAGCAGGGACGGTCTGGATCAATGACTGGCATGCGATTCGCCCCGATGCTCCGTTTGGCGGATACAAGCAGAGCGGATTTGGCCGTGAGCTGGGACGTCAATCACTGGATGAATACAGCCAGGTCAAGCATGTCCATGTTTCCTTGACACCTGAACTTCGCCAGCGACCTTGGGCTAGCTCGCTCTTTTAAAATACGCGGATGAGAGATGGGAGGAATGGCAGTATGACGACTTTATCGAGATTTGGGCTGCGAACAGAGGTCTACAGCGGGGCGGGGTCACGGACGCTTTTGCCCGAACTCCTGCAGGGCCTCGGAGCAAAAAGGGTAGTGTTGTTTACCGATCAGGGATTGAATCGGGCAGGGCTTACGGAAAAAATCACCGAGCTGTTCCGACTGATGCCTGGACCCATCCAGCTAGTTGGCGTTTATGATGAGATCGAGCAGGATGCCAAGGGTGAAAACGTAAACCAGGCCGCACGCTTTGTAAAGGAGTGCAATGCAGACTCTCTGGTTTCCGTCGGGGGCGGCAGCGTGCTTGATGCATGCAAAGCGACCAAGTGGCTTTTGCATAAACAGCACCATGATGTGCGCGATTTGCTGAACGGAACGACCCGAGAGCTGTGGCCACAGGCTCAGCCGATCCGCATTCCCCACATTGCTTTGCCGACTACTGCAGGAACGGGTGCTGAGGTTTCCCCCATGGCTGTCGTGTACAATGAGCGTCTGAACATCAAGACAAACCTGATGAATCCCTTCATCGCAGCGGATATTGCCATACTTGACCCTGATCTTACCGTGGGATTGCCTCCAAAAATCACGGCATTTACGGGCTTCGATGCTTTGACACACGCAGTGGAAGGGTACTTCTCCCCTCGTGCCAATCCGATGAGCGATTCATTTGCTTTGCAGTCCGCTCGGATGATCGCCGAAAGCCTGCCAACGGCCGTTCACAAGGGTACAGACCTACAGGCCCGATCGAACATGCTGATGGCGAGCATGATGGCCATTACCTCCTTTGGACTTACAGTATCTGCCATCCCGGTGCACAACATGGCGCACGCTTTCGGCGGCAAATTTGGCATTCCGCACGGTTTGGCGAACGCTGTCCTGCTGCCGAATATGATGGAATCCTTGCCTGGACTCTACCTGCAAAAAGTTCGCAGCTTTGCGGAGGTGCTGGGGTTGGTGCCTGGAATCCAGTCGCCGGAAGAGTGTCTGGAACAGGTAGTCTCCTACATTCGCGAGCTGCGTGATCAGGTTGGGCTGCCTTCAACATTTGCTGAGTACCAACTGGACCCGGCCAGTCTGGCACACATTGTACCGCTCGTGCAAAGCGATCCGACCGCGATGATGTTCCGCATCCCGGCTCCGGTCATTACGAAGGTAACCACCGAAGTGGCTGGGCTGCCACAGGAGGAAGAAGCTATTCGCTAACGATACGTAATCAGCAAAAGGGAGAAAAGGAGGATGCTTCGATGCCATTAGATCCCCAAGCAAAAGCATTTCTGGATATGAATGAAGCGGCGGGTGCACCACCTACCAGTTCCATGACACCCGAGGAAAACAGAGAGCGTACAGCAGATTTGGGAAAATTGGCGGGTATCCCAAAAGAGATTGCGAAGATTGAAAATCGGATGATCCCTGTCGATGGCGGGGAAATCGGTGTCCGGCTCTATACGCCGAATGGGCTTGGTCCCTTTCCTGTGTTCGTCTATTTTCACGGGGGAGGCTGGGTGATCGGCAATCTGGAGACGGTCGATACCCTTTGCCGAAATATAGCCCATGAGTCGGAATGTCTGGTCATCTCTGTCGATTACAGGCTCGCACCGGAGCACAAGTTTCCTGTTCCAGTAGAGGACTGTTACGCCGCTGTAGAGTGGGCTGCACAGCATGCCTCTTCTCTGAATGGCGATGGGACAAAGCTTGCAATCGGAGGGGACAGCGCCGGCGGAAATCTGGCTGCAGTGGTTGCGCAGCAGGCAAAACAACGGGGTGGCCCGCCCATCTCGTTCCAAGCACTGATCTATCCCGCCACTCAGCTTGGTGGTGAGACAGAATCGTATCGGGAGAACGGCGAGGGGTATTTTCTCACTGCCGACAGTATGCAGTGGTTTTTCCGACAGTATTTGAACGATGAGGAAGAAAGGAAGAGCGTGCTCGCCTCACCCTTGCTGAACGAAGATCTCGCTGGCTTGCCGCCTGCATTGGTGATCACGGCCGAATACGACCCGCTGCGTGATGAAGGAGCGATGTACGCAGACAAGCTCAGACAGGCGGGGGTCCCAGTCGAATACACCTGCTACGAAGGCATGATCCACGGCTTCTTCTGGATGGCGGGAATGATGGACAAAGGCGCTCAGGCTGTATCGCAGGTGTCGAGCAGCTTGCGATCTGTTTTCCAGCGGCTCTGATGAAAAGCCAAGCAGTGAAAGGGGGAACTGGGGATGAAGTTCGTCGCATTTCACCTGATGCCTTATCGGGAATTGCCTGCAGACTTCGAGCAAAGCTACCCGAGCGTCTGGGTGACGCCGCCTAAAGAGCTGTATGATCCCCGAAAAGGGCACCGGATGTATCATGACTATCTGGATGAGCTGGAATTTGCCGTTGATCTCGGCTACGACGCTGTAGGGGTGAACGAACACCACAGCAATGCCTACGGACTGATGCCGTCTCCCAATTTGATGGGATCGATTCTCTCCGGAGGCAGTGTGGAGACGTACGACGGATGAACTCATTCATCACATGGTGGCAGATCCCGGATAAGGGACTGAAGTTCCGCATACATCGAATCAAGGCTCCCACGCTCTTGATCTGGGGTGTTCAGGATCGATTTATTCCTCCATCCTACGCTACGGATTTCCATCAACGAATTGCAGGATCAAGACTCGATCTGATAGATGGAGCCGGGCATTTGGTGACTCTGGAGCAGCCGGCTGCAGTCTTGGATTCGATTCGTCGTTTTACTACCAGTATTCTGAAGGCTAGTACCTGTTAGCAACACCACTTATTGAAAACAGGAGGGATTCATGTGAGAGACCATTTTATCTCGACCAGCGCGCGTGGAATCAATACGGAGCTGTTGCCGTACCAGCTGTATCAAAAAGCGAAGCGTTTCGGAATCTGGAACCCGCAGGATATCAGCTTTGCTCAGGATAAAGAGGATTTCGCCAACATGAATGATCAGCAAAAAGAAGAGACGCTTCGTCGGATCTCCGGTTTTCTCGGGGGCGAGGAGGCAGTAACGCTGGACCTTCTCCCCTTGATCATGGTGATCGCTGAAGAAGGCAGGCTTGAGGAAGAAATGTTCCTCACTACCTTCCTGTTTGAAGAAGCGAAGCATACCGAGTTTTTCCGACTCGTACTGGACAATCTCGGCATCAAGGAAGACCTGTCCCATTTTCATGGAGATGTCTACAAACAGATCTTTCATGAGATGTTGCCGGAAGCAATGAACAGATTGCGGACAGACAAATCGCCTGAGGCCATAGCAGAGGCTTCGACGGTCTACAACATGTTCGTGGAGGGAGTGCTTGCCGAGACGGGATACTTCGGATTTTACGAAGGATTGAACAAGACAGGCATCATGCCGGGATTGATGGAGGGAGTCGGCTATATCAAGACAGACGAGGCGCGCCATATCGGGTACGGGACCTTCCTTCTCCAGCGCTTGATCTGTGAGCATCCGCACGTGTACGACGTAATCGTCAAAAAAATGGCAGAGCTTGCGCCGATGGCTGGTCAGCTGTATCAAGGGCTCGATCCAGCGCTGGAAACAAGTGCATTGGGTGTTCGCTTGACAGACGTGCAGCAGTTCCTGAAGAAGCAGCTTGCCGTACGCATGGAGGTACTGTCCCGAGCCAGAGGAAAAACGATGGAAGAGCTGTACAAACAATCACCAGCAGCGGTTGATGCATAGTCATTAACCGAACTGTCCGAGAAAGTTGCTTCTTTTTTCGGAGCCTGAAACAAGGCTCCTTTTCCCGTTCTGTCGTGACGAGCGCGCATGGAGGGCAAAGAGTGTGCAAAAGGGGGTCTTCAACATGCATGATCATGGTTGGATGGAGGTTATCCCGTTTCCAGTCGTAGTCACAGGGCCAGATGAGGAGATTTTGAATGGCAATCTGCCTTTTCAGGAGCTATTGCCAGTGAAAGAAAGAGAACGGATCAACGGACTTCGATTGGGAGAGTTGTTCGAGGGCTGGGAAGCGTGGAACGAGACTCAGCGATATGGCAGGTACAAGGATCGGTCGTTTTTGCTAACGCGAAGCAGCACGGATGTCCAAAATGGCATGACCGTCTGGGTTTGCACGGACGGAGGGCATATTTATTCGCTTCTGCAGCGGGAAAAGGAATTGGAGCGCGAGCTGGACGCGATCATGGACAGCTCTGAGGATATTATTTACATCACCAACCCGGATGGCATGACCCTACGGACCAATCGCGCAATCAGACGGTTCACGGGGATGCCCGAGGAGGCTTTTATCGGAAAAAACGTGAAGGAACTGATGGAGCAGGGCATTCTGCAAGAAACGCTGACATTTCGCGTGTTGGCGGAAGGCAAGGCCGTCCGTACTGCTCCGCAAAGCATGGATGCCAAACAAAATACGTTGAAAACCGCGATCCCGGTGTTTAATGATGCAGGGCAAATCGAAAAAGTCGTGACCTATGTCAGGGACTTGTCCAAGCAGAATCAGCTGTACCAGGAATTGATTCGCGCCCTGGAGGAGAACGACGTGTACAAAAAAGAGCTGAAAGAGCTGAAAACAAAAGCGAGGCCGGACTACGGCGTGATCGTGGAAAGCAAAAAAATGGCGGATATTTACGAAATGGCGGAGCGGATCGCCGATGTAGATGCCACAGTCCTCATACTGGGCGAGACAGGTGTGGGCAAAGACGTATTGGCTCGCAGCATCTATCAGGCGAGCCAGCGTAAGGACAAGGGGGAATTCGTGAAGATCAACTGTGGGGCAATCCCACATGACTTGCTGGAGTCGGAGCTGTTCGGCTATGAGCCGGGTTCGTTTACCGGTGCCAGCAGATCGGGAAAGCAGGGGATCTTTGAGCAGGCAGACCAGGGTGTGCTGTTTCTCGATGAGGTGGGAGAGCTTCCGATGTCCTTGCAGGTAAAGCTCTTGCGTGTCCTGCAGGAAAAGCAGATACAACGAATCGGCGCAACAAAGTCGAAGCAGGTGGATGTCCGACTGATCGCTGCGACCAACCGCGACCTGAAGCAGATGGTCAGACTGGGCACATTTCGCGAGGATTTGTACTATCGCTTGAATGTCATCCCGATTCTGATTCCGGCACTGCGCGAGCGCAAAGAGGATATTTTGCCAATGGTCCAATACTTCCTCAGCCATTTAAACGGAAAATACAAGCTCTCCAAGACGTTTAGCTCCTGCATGCGAGAGTTTTTCTATCGCCATCACTGGTCGGGAAACGTGCGCGAGCTGGCTAATCTGGTGGAGCGGTTGATTCTTACGGTTCCGGCCAAGGAAATCACGGTGAAGGATCTGCCGCCTGAATACCAGGAGCAGGATGATCGTGTCATCACTTGTGCCAGACTCATGCCGTTGAAGGAAGCAGCGGAAATGGCGGAGAGGGAGATGCTGGCGCTGGCTGTTCAACAATTTCACAGCACGTACAAGCTGGCAGAAGAGCTGGGGACCAGTCAGACGACGATCGTACGAAAGCTGAAAAAATACAAATTGTCCACTGACCATTTCCTTGATCATGCCGAATCGGTTTAGGCTACTGTCAGGGCAAAAAGGGAGCAAGACCGACCCAAGTTTGACTCGTCGAACCCAAAATGACTCGGGTTTTTGGCGTGAAGCGAGTCCATTGTGACTCGGTATGCGATATTCATGCGATAGTCTTTATTGTTTCGCAGTCTGATCGTATGGCACGGCCATTGCAAATAGCTAAAAGGTGTAGAAAGGAATCGACTTGCACATGGAGGTGAGCGATACGCATATTCTTCCAATCAAAATGTCTACCACGTTTGCGAAAGGAAATGTAAACGCCTTCATTTTGCCCGGTTCCCCTGTAACGCTGGTAGATGCCGGGACGCATTTGCCTGGGTCGATTCAGCAGCTTCGGGAGGGAATGGCTGAGGTGGGCTTTACCTTTCAGGATGTGGAGCAAATCGTCGTCACACACATGCATACGGACCATTATGGAGGGGTTTCGGCCATCTTGCAGGAAACCGATGCAGTCGTCTATGTGCACAGACAGGCGATGGGGATGCTGGAGCATGGAAAAGAAGGATTTGAGCGGGACGAGGAATTCATGCGGAGGTTTATCGAGGAATGCGGAGCCGCTGAGCTGCTCAAGCGGCAGCGCAAGTTCTACCCGCTGCACTGGAAAGAGGTTCGCTATTTGGAAGAAGGAGACGTGCTGACGGCAGGAGGACGAGAGTGGAAGGTGCTCTACACACCCGGGCACAGTCAGTCAGATATTTGCCTTTGGGATGTGGATTCGGGAGATACGATTGTAGGCGATTTTCTTTTGCAGGAGATTTCCTCGAATGCCTTCATCACCCCGCCTGATAAGCGAGAAGAACGTCGTCCCAGACCGCTGATGCAGATGAGAGAATCGTTTCGCCACGTCTACGAGCTTCCCTTGAGCACGATTTATCCCGGTCATGGTGACCCATTCACCGATTTTCGTGCTCTCATCGATCAGCGTCTTCAAGAGCAGGAGGATCGCTGCGACAAAATTGTATTACTGCTGGCACAAGGTCCCCGCACGGTCTATGAGCTGACGCGTGAGCTGTTTCCCTGGCTGCAGGAGAATGGCATGTTTTTAGGACTTTCCGAAGTGCAGGGGCATCTCGATTTGCTTTTGGAGCGCAGTCGGGTACAGGTGGAGCGCCGTGATTCGGTCGCCTGGTATCAGGCAGTTCAAGAAAGGTAGAGAGGAGAATCGTGATGAGTCGACTACAGGACAGGGTGGCGGTTGTGACCGGTGCTGCCAGAGGGATTGGGGCAGCAACGGCGATGCGCTTGGCTCAGGATGGGGCAAAAGTGGGCGTGTTAGATTTGAATGAAGAAGCTTGCCAGGAGGTGGTTCAGCGAATTCGTGAGTCTGGAGGCGAAGCGGTTGCCGTAGGCTGCAATGTGGCGGATGGCCAGCAGGTTGAAGAGGCCATCAACACGGTTGTCAGCCAGTTTGGAAGACTCGATATTTTGGTGAACAACGCTGGGGTGCTACGGGATAATCTACTGTTCAAAATGTCCGAGGACGATTGGGACACGGTGATGAACGTCCACCTGAAGGGCAGCTTTTTAGCGAGTCGGGCAGCTCAAAAGCACATGGTCAACCAAAAGTACGGAAAGATAGTCAACACGAGCTCCACATCGGCGCTGGGCAATCGCGGTCAAGCCAACTACTCGGCTGCAAAGGCAGGTCTTCAGGGCTTTACCAAGACGCTGGCTATCGAGCTCGGTCCCTTTAATATCAATGTCAATGCGGTAGCCCCGGGCTTTATTGCAACCGATATGACCAAAGCAACAGCAGAGAGGGTCGGCATCGATTTTGAGGAAAACAAGCGCTTGGCATCAGAGCGTATACCGCTTCGCCGGGTTGGACAGCCCGAGGATGTCGCCAACGTGATCGCTTTTCTTGTCAGTGACGAGGCCAGCTACGTGTCCGGGCAAGTCATCTACGTCAACGGAGGCAACCGCTAGTCAGGCCAAACATCGCAAGGCAGCCACTATGTAAGGACCATATAAGGGGGATGCGAAATGGATTTTACTTTGACCGACGAGCAAAAAATGATTCAGAAGACGGTGCGGGAATTTGTGCAGAAGGAACTGATGCCTTTGGAGCAGCAGGTACTGCGCAATGAGCGGGAAGGGCGCGATGGCGTGTCCAAGGAAGAAATTCAGAAGATTCGGATGAAAGCAAAGCAGGCAGGCTTCTGGGGCATCAATACGCCGGAAGAGTACGGTGGAGCCAACCTTGGGCCCGTCATGACGGCGTTGATCATGATGGAGCTGGGACGTACCTACGTGCCGTTCAGCTTTGGCGGTTCGGCCGACAACATCTTGTACTACTGCAATGAAGAGCAGAAAAAACGGTATTTGATCCCGACCATCGAAGGGGAGCGCCGTTCCTGCTTCGCGCTGACAGAGCCAGGGGCCGGCTCGGATGCTGCCAATATCAAAATGTCTGCGGTCAAGGACGGCGACGAGTGGGTGCTGAATGGAGAAAAGGTATTCATCACCAACGGGAATGAGGCAGATTTCGCGATGGTATTCGCGGTGACAGACAAGGAAAAAGGTGCTCGCGGTGGTGTTACCTGCTTCCTCGTCGACCGCGATATGGGCTGGCGCTCGGAGCCGATCCATACGATGGGCGAGTGGGGACCCGCATCCTTGATTTTCGAAAATGTGCGTGTTCCGGAAGAAAACATCCTGGGAGAGCTGGGCCGTGGATTCGAGCTAGGCATGCAGTGGATCGGGCAAGGTAGATGGGTTATTCCGGCTCGTGCAGTAGGTACAGCGGAGCGTCTGCTGCAAATGGGCATCGATTACGCGAACACCCGTCATACCTTTGGCAAACCGATAGCGGAGCGGCAGGCGATCCAGTGGATGATTGCAGATTCCGCAGTCGAGATCGAAGCCACCCGTTGGATTGTCTTGCGCGCTGCCTGGATGGCGGAAAATGGCCAGGATGCGCGCCATCAGTCCTCGATGGCTAAACTGTACGGCTCCAATATGGCAGACCGTGTCGTGGACCGCGTCCTGCAAATTCACGGAGGAATGGGCTACACCAAGGAGCTGCCGATTGAGCGCTGGTATCGCGAAATCCGCCTGTGGCGCATTTTTGAGGGAACCGATGAAATCCAGCGTTACATCATCTCCCGCAACCTGCTGAAAGGAAATGTAAAAGTGGGAGAGCTGCTGGCTTGACGATTTGTACCTTTTAAGAGGGAGGGAGAAGCATGCAGATCGATCCTGCTGTAATAGGCAGTACTAGTGAAGCGGTACTCATGGAGGTTGAGAAAGGGGCGATACGTGCATTTGCCCATGCCATTGGCGACGAGAATCCGCTTTTTACAGATGAAGCATACGCTCGCGAGCACGGATACAGCAGCCTGGTCGCTCCGCCTACATTTCCCACGACGTTTCGGGTACCGATTCCACAGGTGAAATTTGAGCTGAGTCGGGTCCTGCATGGAGGACAGGAGTACAGCTACACCCGGCCGATCGTCGCCGGGGATGTGCTGCGATGTGTGAATCAGGTTCTCGATGTTTATGAACGCGAAGGCAAACAGGGTGGGAAAATGACTTTCCTCGTGACCCGGGTGAAGGGCGAGGATTTGGACGGTCAGCTTGTTTTTACGAGCACCAGCACCATCATTCTGCGCTGAAAGGAGGGAGCATCATGCAACAAACCATAGATTGGTCGGAGGTCGAGGTTGGGTGCGAGCTTGAGCCCCTCGTCAAGCCAGCCATCACCAAAGTGCAGCTGCTCAAGTACGCAGGTGCATCAGGCGACTTCAACCTGATCCACACCGATGTCGAGACAGCGCGTCAGGTAGGGCTGCCGGGGACGATTGCTCACGGCATGCTCAGCATGGGATTCCTGGGGCAATACGCCAGTCAGCTGGCAGGAACGCAAGGCTTTGTCAGCAGACTTCAGGTTCGTTTTGCCGGCATGGTTTTCCCGGGGGATGTCTTGACGTGTCGTGCAAAAGTGACCAAAAAAGAGAGCAATCAGATCGATTTGGAGCTGTTTGTGGAGAGAGAGCCTGGCAAGGCATTGACAAGTGGTGAGGCGACCTTGACCTTGCGACCCTAATTTCTGCATCAGATGCGCAGCAAGAGTAGGAGGAAACAAAAATGTCGTCGACGATATGGTTTCTCATGTCCACGATGTTCATCGCCAATATCGGGTTCGGTGTCATTTTGCCTACCTTGCCATTCATGGCCAGGTCTGTTGGTGCCACGACATTTGAGATGGGGATGGCACTCTCCGCATTTGCCATCTCGCAATTGCTGTTCAGTTCGTTTTGGGGCAGGATGTCCGATCGGGCAGGCAAGCGCCCGATCCTCATCCTGGGTATTGTCGGCTATGGAATTACTTCTTCACTGGTTGGACTTGCACCGAACGTCACGATTCTGCTCCTGCTGCGATTTGTCTCAGGGGCCTTGGCAGCCGCTGTTTTTCCTGCAGCACTCAGCCTGGCGACCACCTCCACTACACCGGATGATCGGCCGCGAGTGATGGCGTACATGGGCTCGATGAATGGAATCGGATTTATTGTCGGTCCACCTCTGGGGGCATTTTTGAGCGGATTTGGTTTGCAGATTCCCTTTTTCTCGGTGGGTTTGCTATCCGTCGGAAGCGGAATTCTCGCTTTTTGGCTACTGCCCGTCGAACCGCGGATGAAGCAGGAGCAAGTCTACAACGGGGAGCGAGTAAGTCTTCTCATTCGATTGAAAGAGTCCGTTATGGCGCTGTTTGACCGCAAGCTTGCTCCCTTCTTCGGGGGGACCTTCTCGTTTACGTTTAGCGATGCGGCTATTACGTCGACGCTCGCCTATTTTTTGACTGATGTCCTGCACTCGACACAGGGTATGGCAGGCTGGGCTTTTATGGTGAATGGCGGAGTGGGGGCCTTGATTCAAATGTCTCTCTTCTCGTTTTGGTACCGGAGGTGGGGAGAGATGGGGACGATGGTGACGGGCTTTACCTTCGGATTAATTGGTTTTCTGGCTTTGGGATTTGCCACACAGGTCGTCTGGGTGTTCGTCGCGATGACGTTACTGGCATTTTGCCGAGGCTTTGCTTTTCCAGCGATGACCTCTGCGATCTCGCTGCGGACGAGTATGGACGCGCAGGGGAGCAGCTTTGGAGCGCAGCTGACCTGCAACAGTCTGGGGAGGGCGATCGGTCCTTTGATTGCAGGCTGGTTGTTTGCCTATCAGGAACGGCTCCCGTACTTTGTAGCTGGATTGCTGATGCTGCTGATGACGGTAGCCTTGATCTATGTAAGCAGGATGGAGAAAGAGATCGATGGAGTGAGGACTAAGGAGAGTAACGGAAATGTGAAGGAGGAAGGAACATGTTAAAAGCCACATTTCTGTCCCGCGAGCTGGATACCTATCCCGCGGGCGGATACCGCGTTTGGCTGTTGTCTATCGCCATTTTGGCCAACTTTATTGCCTCCTATGAATCACAGATAGCTCCCGTGCTTCCGCTGTTGCTGAATGACCTCAACATGGATCTGCAGCTGTACGGCATTTTGTCTGCTGTTTCCATCCTCGCTGCGGCCTTGTCCTCACTCCTATTCGGTCCACTCGCTGACAAGTATGGCCGTGTCATATTTCTCGTCCCGAGCCTGTTTTTGACGACGATTTGTGTGTTCGGAATGGCTTTTGTAGAGACAATCTCGCAGCTCTTTGTCCTGCGTGTGCTGCTCTCGTTTGTCGACGGAGTGGCATTCGGGATGACGGCAGGGCTCGTGCGGGATTTTTCACCCCGAATGGGGCGTGCTCTTGCCTACAGCTTCTGGACGTTTGGTCCGGTCGGCTCCAACTTCTTCGCCAGCGCTATGGCAGGGTGGACCCTTCCCATTTACGGCTCCTGGCAATCCCAGTTCTACATCGCTGGAACCATCGCTCTCCTATCCTCGGTGGTCATTTTATTTGCGATCCGTGATCTTTCTCCCCGCTTGCGTGACCAAATTGTCCACAGCACCGATCAATTGCCAGAAGCGAATGAAAAAGCTGCCCCTGTCCAACCACATCATGAAAATGAATCGAGAATGAAGCAGATTTTGCGGGTTCCACATTTGTGGCTGTCTAGTATTGGGATCTCCGTCTACCTGCTCATCTATTTTACGATGGCGGGATTCGGTCCCAAGATTCTGGTCGATTCCTTCGGTTTTGAAGCCCATCAGGCTGCTAGCATTGCCAAGTACTTCTGGATGTTCAACCTGGGGGTACTCCTCGTCGTCGGCTGGATCTCAGATCGTCTCCAGTTGAGAAAAATCATTTCGCTGATCGGAGCCGTAAGTTTTGGACTTTACATGATCTATTTTGTGAGCTTGTTCGGAACGAAGGTATCAGAAGGCGCGATGATCGTAAGCGTTTCGATGCTGGGTACATTTATGGCCATCACGTATGCACCTTGGAATGCCTTGTTTTCGGAAAATGCAGAAGATGTGAACCCTTCGCTTCAGTCTACTGCGTGGGGCTTGCACGGCGCCATTATTCGGATCGTGCCCGTAATCATGAACCTGGTCCTGCCATCGGTCGTAACCGGCTACGGGTGGGAAACATGGGTTGCGATCGCTTCCTTGGTAGGTGTGGTCGTCTATGTTCCGCTGCTGTTCATGACCAAAGGAAAATGGTTTTCCAAGAAACCGAGTGAGGCAGTGGTGCAATGATTGCTTGAGAAGGGAGAAACCAAAAAGATATGAGCGATTTGCACATCGGTCCAATCGAAATACTGATCGGAGAAAATCAGAGCCGTACCCCTTTTTCCACCTCTCTGCTGATCAAAGGCAAGGAGAGTGACGCGTTCATTGATTGTGGAGCTGGGGAGGCTGTATTTGACTATGTAAAACGAGAACACAATGTCCAAGACATCTATGTCACGCACTACCATCTGGATCACATCTGGGGGCTGGCCGAATTTCCCGAAAGTCTTGTCTGGATCAATGAGCGAGATCTGCCAAAGTTTTCGGATCTTGACGAAATTGCCAAAGCAAACGGATACTTCGCCATTTACGGGGAAGAGGAAGGGAAAGAGTGGGTTCGAGGCTTGCGAGAGGAGGCTGGCGCTCGGAAACGGGGTCACTACTCCTGGTCCAGCGTCATAGGGGCAAGGAAAGCTATCTATCCTTATGATCGGGAAATCGAATTGGCGGGTACCAGAGTCGTCATGCTTCATGCCCCGGGTCATTGTGAAGGATTCTGCTGTCCGTATTTTCCGGATTACGGCATCCTGCACGTGGGCGATTTTGATTTGACTGCCTTTGGTCCCTGGTACAACAATGCGGACAGCGATATTGACGACATGGTGCTGTCTGCCAAGCAAACGCTGCTGGTGGATGCGGAGCTCTACGTCACCTCCCATCAAAAAGGCGTTGTGTCCCGTGCGGATTACCAGCGGCTGTTGGAGACGTACATGGGGATCATTGACAGGCGGGAGGAGAAGGTAAACCGGGCGGTGCGACAAGGAATGCCACCCGAACAGCTCATCCATCAGGAAGTCTTTTACCTGCAAAAAAATGTGCAGCAGACGCCCAGACTATTGGTTTTTGAAAAAATGGGCATTGCCAAACACTTGAGGAGACTGATCAAGCACGGCGAACCGATTCAGGATTACTACGAGTCCTATTTGACTGCACATGGGATGCATGGAGAATTTGTGGATTACGTGCATACACCTTCTGCTGCGACACCATCTGGAGTAGGTGAGTTGAATCGACCGAGCAAGGGGGAGAGGAAATGAAAAGACCTTGGCACCAATGGTATTTGGAAGGCGTCTTAGCAGAAGTAGAGATTCCGTCTATTTCGCTGTACCAGCTACTCGAACGCTCGGCACAGGATTATCCCAATCGCCCGGCAGTCATCGATGGTGATCGAGAATGGAGTTACGCGGAGCTCCGTGCAGACGTGGATTTTCTGGCAGCAGCCATGTACAGCCGTGGCATACGAAAAGGAGAGCGGGTAGCGATTGCCTTTCCGAACAGCGCAGAGTATATCCTGACCTATTACGCCGTCCATCGTTTGGGCGGGATTGTGGTTCAGGTGAATCCGATGTATCAGACGCATGAATTGGACTATCTTTTGAAGGATTCGGAAGCCTCGTGGTTTGTGGGGAATCGAGAGCAGGCGCAAAAGCTGGAGAAAATCGATTTGAAACAGGATCTCGGCATCATCTGGGCAGACCCGGGCGACGAAAGTGAAAATAGTCTGTACGGAATGATCAAGGAGAAAAGGCTGCAATTGCCGCCATTGGAGATTCAGCCGCAGGAGGATCTGGCAGTCCTGCAATACACGGGGGGAACGACGGGCCGCGCCAAGGGAGTCATGCTGACACATGCCAATCTGGTCGGAACTGTCTATCAGGGCTTTACATTCGGAGGCGGGGTTCGCAAGGTGGAGGAGCGAATCTTGGGGATGCCGCCTCTCTACCATGTCTACGGGATGAGCCGGATGAACGGCACCATGTTCAATGCACAGGCTTATATCTGCCTGCCGCGCTATGACGTGAATACAATCCTGCAGCTGATTCGCAAGCACCGTCCGACCGGTTTTCCTGCTGTCCCGACTGTCTATATCTCGTTGTTGAACCATCCTGATCTGAAACCGGGCGATCTGGATTGCATCGTTGCTTGTGGCAGCGGATCGGCGCCGCTTCCCGCAGAAGTGATGCAATCCTTCGAGAAGAAGACAGGCGTTCCGATCATCGAGGGGTATGGCTTGTCTGAAACCTCTCCTGCCACCCACGTCAATCCATCGGCTAGGCGAAAGCCGGGCAGCATCGGTATTCCTTTGCCCAATACAGACAGCAAGATCGTCGACATGGAGACGGGACTTCGAGAGCTGCCGCCAGGGGAGCCGGGTGAGCTGATCATCAAGGGACCGCAGGTGATGAAGGGCTATTGGAAAAAACCGGAGGAAACGGCTGCCGTTATGAGAGACGGCTGGTTTTACACAGGAGACATGGCGACGATGGATGAAGAGGGGTACTTTTACATCGTGGGTCGTATAAAAGAACTGATCATTTCCAGCGGCTTCAACGTTTACCCGATTGAAGTGGAAGAGGTGATCTACCAGCATCCGGCTGTCGCAGAGGCTGTCGTCTATGGCGTACCGGATTCCTATCGCGGTGAGACAGTAAAGGCCGCTATCGTGCCGAGGCTCCATGAATCGGTGACGGAAGAGGAAATCATCGCCTGGTGCTCGGAGAGGTTGGCTCGCTACAAGGTTCCGAAAATCATCGAGTTTCGGACAGAGCTGCCCAAGACGACTGTGGGTAAAATTCTGCGCCGCACCTTGATGGAGGAAGATCAGCAGCGCAGGCTGGCTCAGGGAGGGGAAGCAGGATGAGAGAAGCAGTCTTGGTATCTGCTGTGCGGACACCGATCGCGAGGGCAAAAGGTGCTTTGAAGGATATGGAGCCCTCTGATTATGGCGCGATGGTCATTCAAGAGGCTTTGAAAAGGGCCAGGGTAGAGGGAGAAGAAGTGGACGATGTGATCTTTGGCAACTGTCTATCTGGTGGCGGGAACATTGCCAGATTGGCGGCATTGAAAGCAGGAATGCCTGTCACGACGCCCGGCTTGACCATCGATCGCCAGTGTGGATCTGGGATCAACAGTGTAGTACTAGCGGCAGAGGCGATACTCGCCGGGGGTGCCAGCATCATGCTTGCTGGTGGCGCAGAGAGCATGACGCGGATGCCGTTTTTGATGGAGCCATCCAGTCAGGCATACGACCGTTCACCACCGAAATTCGTCCGCAGGGAGCTGGCACCCAAGCATATTGGCAATCCGCCAATGGGCATCACAGCAGAAAATCTCGTGGAGCGATACAGCATCAGCCGAGAGGAGCAGGATGAGTTCGCCTTTTATAGCCAGCAGAAAATGAAGGCTGCGATGGAAGCAGGCATCTTTGGCGAGCAAATCCTTCCAATTACGATCCCAGGGAAAAAGGGTACGACGACGCTGTTTGCACTGGATGAGCATCCGAGACCGGAGACGAACCTGGCGGGGTTGGCAGCATTGCCTCCTGTATTCAAAGAAGGCGGCACTGTTACTGCCGGGAACTCCTCTGGCGTCAATGATGGTGCGGCGGCATTGGTGCTGATGGAGGGAAGAGAAGCGGAAAAGCGGGGATTGGAGCCTTTGGCAAGAGTAATCGGTTGGGCTGTAGCGGGTGTGGACCCCAACATCATGGGCATCGGCCCGGTGCCTGCGACCCAGAAGCTCTTGAAAAAGCTGGACCTCAAGCTGTCAGACATCGATCTGGTCGAAGTGAATGAAGCGTTTGCTGCGCAGGTCATCGCCTGCGATCGAGAGCTTCACTTGGATCCGGAACGACTCAATGTCACAGGCGGAGCGATCGCACACGGGCATCCTATCGCGGCTACCGGTTCCATGCTGGTGACCAAGCTCGCCTATGAGCTAAAGCGCCGCGGTGCCAAAAGAGGTCTGGTGACGGCATGTATTGGCGGAGGTCAAGGAATCGCGCTGATCATCGAACGATAGGATTCTTCACCTCGTCCCAAGCAGGGCGGGGTTTTTCTTTTCGGCGGACGACGCGCCACTTGCAGGTCGCCCACATATGATGATGGGGGGAAAACCTAGCAAGAGAGGAGATTCGCAGATGAGTATTCGCCACTCGATGAAAGACGAAGAATTGCAGATCGCGGCCTACAGGCTGGAAGCAAAGCCCGCGCAAGATGTGCTGGTCTGGGCGATGGAGCACTACGGTTCCAGTCTGGTTCTCGCCTCCAGCTTCGGGGCCGAGGATGTGGTGCTCATTGATATGCTGCAAAGGCTGGCGCCAACAGTGCCTGTTTTTTATCTAGACACGAACAAGCATTTCACCGAGACTTACGAGACACGCGACCGTTTGCAGGAGCGGTATGGAGCTGCTTTTATCCAGGTGCTGCCGAAATTGACTCTGGAAGAGCAGGCATCCCGACACGGCGACGAGCTATGGCAGCGTGACCCCAATCTGTGCTGTCAGATTCGCAAGGTCGAGCCATTGAAGCGCATTCTCGCCAACTACCAGGCTTGGGTAACAGGGATTCGCAGAGAACAATCTCCTACGCGTGCCCATGCCAAAAAAGTCGAATGGGATGAAAAATTCAACCTGGTCAAATTTAATCCACTGGCAGACTGGACACAGTCACAGGTCTGGGAATATATACATGATCATGATGTCCCTTACAATCCGTTGCACGACAACCACTATCCGAGTATCGGCTGCAGTGTTTGCACCCGTCAGGTAATGCCGGGTGAAGATCCGCGAGCGGGTCGCTGGGCTGGTTTTACCAAGACGGAATGTGGCTTGCACAAATGAACGCAAGGAAAGGGGATCACGTCATGTCTAAGAATGTACCGCATGGGGGAGTATTGATCGAAAGGTTACAGCCAAGGTCCGGAGATAGCCTGCACGATCTACCTGAAAAGGTCGTTATGGTAGACAAATGGACGCTGTCTGATCTGGATTGTTTGGCCATTGGCGCCTTTTCTCCCCTTACCGGTTTTATGGGCGAAGCAGATTATCGTGCCGTAGTCTCATCCATGAGATTGTCAGACGGAACCGTATGGCCTTTACCCGTCACGCTGGCAGTCGACTCCTCCAAGTATGGCGAGGTTCAGCCAGGAGATCGCCTGTTGCTGCGCGGTGAGGACGGGGAGGATTACGGGATTCTACATGTGGAAAGCCGGTATATACCGGATAAACGCATTGAAGCGCTCCAGGTGTTTCGGACGACAGACGAAGCGCATCCAGGAGTGAAAAAACTGTATGAGAAGCCCGACCTCTATCTGGGAGGTCCAGTGGAGGTCTGGCAGCGTCCCAAAGCGGAGCAGTTTGGCGACTACTATCTGACCCCAGCGCAGACGCGGTCTATCTTTGCGTCAAAGGGCTGGAAGAGCGTTGTCGGTTTCCAGACTCGCAATCCCGTTCATCGCGCACATGAGTACATTCAGAAGGCTGCAATGGAGATTGTGGACGGCTTGTTTCTCAATCCATTGATGGGCGAAACGAAGTCAGATGACGTGCCGGCGACGGTGAGGATGAAGAGCTATCTCGCCCTCTTGGAAAACTACTATCCGCCAAATCGTGTCCTCCTTGCTGCATTTCCAGCAGCGATGCGCTATGCCGGGCCGCGTGAAGCGGTCTTTCATGCAATCGTCCGAAAAAACTACGGCTGCACGCATTTTATTGTCGGGCGCGATCATGCTGGAGTCGGTGATTACTATGGCACCTATGACGCCCAGTACATTTTTTCAGAATTTGAGCCAGATGAGCTGGGCATTCAGCTGCTGTTTTTTGAACACAGCTTTTACTGCAGATCCTGCCAGGGGATGGCTACTACCAAGACGTGTCCGCATGATGCAAGTCATCACATGGCCTTGTCTGGGACGAAGGTGCGAGCAATGCTGAGGAATGGACAGACGCCGCCTCCTGAATACAGCCGGCCGGAAGTAGCGAAAATATTGATCGAAGGCATGCAGCAGCAGGAAGAGGGAAATTCCTTAATGCGATAAGCGAGCGTAGTTTAGGGGAAGGCTTACCCGTCCCTTGCGCCTTTTTTTGATGAGGACGAGCTAAATTTGTATGCGCTTTCACGCATATGTGGCACGAAATAGCGCATGACTGCTGAGCATTCGTTCGGACGAAAGTCCACTAAATTCTTGAGTATTTCGTTGACACCCCCTAGGTGCCTAGCTATAATCAGACGTAACACTTTATTTTCTGACAACTACAAAATTAAAAAAATTATTATAATAGCAAGCTATGACGAGGATGGTGCGCGACACTTCTTTTCCAGAGAGCCCGGGGTGCTGAAAGCCGGGTAAAGAGTACGACGCATTGCTCACCTCCGAGCTGTTTTACTGAAATCTGTGCACAAGCAGCCAGACAGTAGGTAGAACCGATTAACACCCGTTAGTGTGTTACAGTCCAATAACAAGTGACTGGCTGAGATCGGCCGACCGTGAGGCGCCGATAAAGTTGGGTGGTACCGCGAACCCTTTCGCCCCAAAAGACATGGAAAAAGAACCGTGTCGGGGCGAAAGGGTTTTTCTATGTGGTTATAGTTAAAAACAATACCTGTTGAGAAGTGGGAGGGGGAGAGAAAATGAGTGTTGAAATCGCTGAATTGAACAGTAAAAAAAGCATGCCGCCAATTCAGTTCGGTGAAGAAGTGTCAGGGGCTGAAACGCTGCTGCGCTGTCTGATCCTCGAGCAAGTAGAGCACATTTTTGGTTATCCAGGCGGTGCTGTATTGCCCATTTACGACTCGTTGTACGGGAGCTACTTTAAGCACATTTTGACCCGCCACGAGCAAGGCGCGATCCACGCAGCTGACGGATACGCTCGCGCAACAGGAAAGCCTGGTGTTTGCATCGCTACTTCCGGTCCGGGTGCTACCAACCTGGTGACAGGGATCGCCACTGCACAGATGGACTCTGTGCCGCTGGTCTGCATTACCGGGAACGTTGCACAGAACCTGATCGGAACGGACGCTTTCCAGGAGGCGAATATTACCGGCATCACGATCCCGATTACCAAGCACAGCTACTTCGTGCGAGACGTACGCGATCTGCCGAGAATCATCAAGGAAGCGTTCCATATCGCCACGACTGGCCGTCCCGGCCCCGTGTTGATCGACATTCCTAAAGACGTAGCCAATGCGAAGGCGCCTTTCTACTATCCGGAAGACGTGAACATCCGCGCTTACCGTGCTTCGCTGGTACCGAGTGATGAAGAGGTAAACACATTTGTCGAGGCGATCCGTTCCGCAAAAAAACCGGTGATTCTCGCTGGCGGCGGTATCATTGCAGCCGGTGCCGACAAAGAACTGCTGGCATTTGCCGAAAAGACCCGCATCCCTGTGATCAACACATTTATGGGATTGGGCGGCTTCCCCGGCGTGCATGAACTGTCGCTTGGAATGCCAGGCATGCATGGAAGCTACACAGCCAACCAAGCATTACTTCAAGCTGACTGTGTAATTGGACTTGGCGCTCGATTTGATGACCGCATTACGATGGGACGCACCAAAGAATTCGCTCCGAATGCACGCATCGTTCACGTGGATATTGACCCGGCTGAGCTGGGGAAAAACGTAGCGACAGCAGTCACCGTAGCTGGAGATGTGAAAAGCACGCTGCAAAAGGCCTTGCCGCTGGTATCGGCATGTGACTCGCAGGCTTGGATCAACCAGTTGAAAGAGTGGCAGCAGCAACAGCCGTACAAGTATAAGAAGGAAGACGGCGTCTTGAAACCGCAAGCGGTGATTGAACTTCTGTACAACACGACAGAGGGAAATGCGATCGTCACGACTGACGTGGGACAGCATCAGATGTGGACCGCGCAGTACTACAAATTCAAGCACTCCCGTTCCTTCATTTCTTCCGGCGGTCTCGGTACGATGGGCTTTGGATTCCCGTCTGCGGTCGGAGCCCAAATCGCGCATCCAGACCGGACAGTCATTGCAGTAGTTGGGGATGGCGGCTTCCAGATGACGAATCAGGAGCTGGCGATTGTCTCCCAGTACAACATTCCGGTCAAGGTAGTCATTCTGAACAACCAATGCTTAGGGATGGTTCGTCAGTGGCAAGAGCTCTTTTACGACAACCGTTACAGCCAGATCGATTTGACCTGCAGTCCAGATTTCGTCAAACTGGCTGAAGCCTACGGTGTAAAAGGTTTGCGCGCAAGCACGCAAGAAGAAGCAGAGCGTGTATGGGCAGAAGCCCTTGAGCACAACGGGCCAGTAGTCATCGACTTCCGTGTAGCACCGGGAGAAAACGTCTATCCGATGGTTGCGTCAGGCAACACCTTAGATCAGATGGAATTGGGGGAAGAGTAGATGCAGCGACATACGATTGCCGTACTTGTAAATGATCAACCCGGCGTATTGACCCGTGTCGCGACCCTGTTCGGTCAGAGAGGCTTTAACATCGACAGCATTACGGTTGGTGGGTCAGAGGAAGCAGGCTTGTCCCGCATGGTGATCAGCACAGGCGGGGATGATCAGCAGATCAATCAGTTGATGAAGCAGCTGTACAAACTCATCGATGTGATTTCTGTCACAAATCTGAGCGCCAATCCCTTTGTTTCGCGGGAGCTTGCTCTGATAAAGGTAAGTGCCACTCCAAGCCAATTGGCAGAGCTAAACGGAATTGTTGAACCCTTCCGCGCAGCGATTGTCGATGTAGGCCCAGAATCATTGATCGTTCAGGTAACAGGGGATACGGAGAAAATCGATGCTTTGCTCATTCTTTTGCAAAGCTATGGTGTACTCGAATTGACTCGTACCGGGTCAGTGGCGATGGCACGCAGTATTGTACCAGCAGAAGCAGCAGCAACTGTATAGTACAAAAAATTCTGAATTAAAATTCAAACTAAACAACATTTCAAGGAGGCTATACAAATGGTTAAAATGTACTACGAAGCAGACGTGAACAAAGAGGTACTGCGTGGCAAAACAATCGCAATTATCGGTTATGGTAGCCAAGGGCATGCACAAGCACAAAACCTGCGTGACAGCGGCTTTAAAGTAGTGGTAGGTCTTCGTCCAGGAAAATCTTGGGACGTAGCAGTAAAAGACGGCTTTGAAGTACTGACAGTAGCAGAAGCAACCAAACGTGCAGACGTCGTACAAATCCTGATGCCGGATGAGCGTCAAGCACAAGTATACCGCGATGAAGTAGCTCCAAACCTGAAATCCGGTGCTGCACTTTGCTTCTCTCACGGTTTCAACATTCACTACGCACAAATCGTGCCGCCAGCTGACGTAGACGTGATCATGTCTGCTCCAAAAAGCCCTGGTCACCTGGTTCGCCGCGTATACCAAGAAGGCTTTGGCGTACCTGGTCTGATCGCGATCTATCAAGACGCGACTGGCAACGCAAAAGACATCGCGCTGGCATACTCCAGCGGTATCGGTTGCACCAAAGCTGGCGTTATCGAAACAACATTCCGTGAAGAGACTGAAACCGACCTGTTTGGTGAGCAAGCCGTACTTTGCGGTGGCGCAAGCGAGCTGGTAAAAGCAGGTTTCGATACGCTGGTAGAAGCAGGCTACGCTCCAGAGATCGCGTACTTCGAGTGCTTGCATGAGCTGAAACTGATCGTTGACCTGATGTACGAAGGCGGATTGGCTCGTATGCGCTATTCCATCAGTGACACAGCTGAATACGGAGACTACAGCGTAGGTCGCCGCATCATCACAGACGAAACTCGCAAAGAAATGAAAAAAGTTCTGTCCGAAATCCAAGATGGTACGTTTGCTCGCAATTGGATCTTGGAAAACCAAGCAAACCGCCCAGGTTTCACTTCCCGTCGTCGTCTGGAAGCAGAACATGGCATCGAAGTTGTGGGTGAGCAACTGCGCGGCATGATGTCCTGGATCGATAAATCCGAGAAAAAAGAAGAAGTAAAAGCAGGTAAGTAATAAGCTTTCTCGATAAAAGATCAAAAACTTGGCTCCGCCAAGCGTTGGCGGGGCCTACATTGTACGTAGTCGATCGGGTAGACATATACATTCCTATCGACGAAATAAGCGTTGGGAAAAATGTGGAGGTGAATAGTTCATGCGGACCATTGAGATTTTTGATACAACATTGCGTGACGGGGAACAGTCTCCGGGCGTCAACATCAGCACGAACGAAAAGGTGGAGATCGCCCTTCAACTGGAGAAACTGGGCGTTACGAGAATCGAGGCTGGCTTTGCTGCTGCCTCTCCCGGTGACCAAAAGTCTGTGGCCGAAGTAGCGAAGCGCGTGAAAAATGCGACCATTGTCAGTCTGGCTCGTGCCGTAAAAGACGACATGGATAAGGCATATGAAGCGCTGCGCAACGCGGAAAACGCATCCCTCCACGTCTTTCTTGCAACGTCTCCGATTCACCGCGAATTCAAGCTGAACATGAGCAAGGAGCAAGTGCTCCAGCGTGCCGTGGAAGCTGTCACTTATGCGAAAAAGTACTTCAAAGAAGTGCAATTCTCGGCTGAAGATGCGGCTCGCACAGAGATCGACTTCTTGAAACAGGTAGTAGAGGCAGTCATCAAGGCGGGAGCGACGACCGTGAATATTCCAGATACCGTCGGCTACATGACTCCGATTGAGTACGGAAATATCTTCCGGGAGCTGAAACAAGTACCTGGTGCCGACATGATTCGTCTGAGCTGCCATTGTCACGATGATTTGGGCATGGCTGTAGCGAACAGCTTGGCGGCGATCGAAGGCGGAGCAACACAAGTCGAAGGTACCATCAACGGTATCGGCGAGCGTGCAGGTAACGCAGCTTTGGAGGAAGTTGCATTGGCGCTGGAGACTCGCAAGGATTACTATCAAGCTACGACCAAAATGAACCTGAAGGAAATCGCGCGTACCAGCCAGCTGGTCAGCCGTTTGACCGGTATGATTGTGCCGGGCAACAAAGCGATTGTAGGGGCGAATGCCTTTGCCCATGAATCAGGTATTCATCAGGATGGCGTGCTGAAAAACGTAACCACTTACGAGATCATTCGCCCTGAATCTGTGGGCTTCAAATCCAACAAGCTGGTTCTTGGCAAGCACTCCGGACGCCATGCGTTCAAGGAAAAGCTGATCGAACTGGGCTACCACCTGGAGCAAGAAGAAGTGAATGCCGCATTTGCCGCATTCAA
Source organism: Brevibacillus invocatus (assembly GCF_003710915.1). Taxonomy (GTDB): domain Bacteria; phylum Bacillota; class Bacilli; order Brevibacillales; family Brevibacillaceae; genus Brevibacillus; species Brevibacillus invocatus. Next base: position 109,627 of record NZ_RHHR01000028.1, read on the forward strand.
AGTCCTGTGCGACAAGAAAAAAGAGATTTCGGACGACGACATTCTCGCCCTTGTCGACGCCAAGATGGAGCGCGGACCAGAAGCGTTCCAACTGGAATCTGTGCAACTGGCCTACGGAAACATTTCCGTGCCTACTGCTAGTGTGCGCTTGCTGCGTGCCGATGGTTCGATCTGTGAAGAAGCGGCATGTGGAAACGGCTCTGTCGATTCCATCTACAAGGCGATTGATCGCGCGACTGGCGAAGAAGTGACCCTGACCGATTACAAAATCCTTTCGGTCACACACGGCAAGGATGCGCTGGGTGAAGTGTACGTTCGTTTGCAACAAGGTGAACTGAGCGTGACTGGCCGCGGTGTTAGCACCGACGTGCTGGAAGCGAGTGCGATTGCATATATTCGTGCCGTCAACAAGATTTTGGAACGGCGCAGTGAGTCGATGCCGGTAGCTGTCAACTAGAGCAGACACATCTGAAGCCGGATAGGAAATAAAGAAACCACCAGAGAACGAAAAAACCATTACTGAAGAAAAGCGGGATAAAGATGAAGAAAAACTATCGCATCGCCGTTCTTCCTGGGGACGGTATTGGACCGGAGATTATGCAAGAAGCCGTAAAGGTCCTCACTCTTGTAGGTGAAAAGACAGGCGTTACCTTTACATGTGAAGAAGCGCGTATCGGCGGTATCGCGATTGATACCGATGGAACGCCACTGCCGGAAGAAACCTTGAAGCTGGCAAAGGAATCAGATGCCGTTCTGCTGGGAGCCGTCGGAGGTCCAAAATGGGATCAAAATCCTGGACATCTGCGCCCTGAAACAGGACTTTTGGGAATCCGCAAAGGGCTCGGTCTGTTTGCGAACATCCGACCTGCAAACATGCACAGCTCGCTGGTAGACGCGTCTACGCTCAAGCCAGAAGTCGTTTCCGGCGTAGATTTGATCGTTGTGCGTGAACTGACCGGAGGGATCTACTTCGGTGAGAAAAAGCGCTACGATGGTCCAAATGGAGAAGTAGCGGAAGATCAGTGCATCTACAATGAACAGGAAATCGAGCGCATTATCCGGGTTTCCTTTGACATTGCTCGCAAGCGTCAAAAACGTGTCGTTTCCGTCGATAAAGCAAACGTACTGGAAAGCTCCCGCCTCTGGCGCAAAGTGGCAGAGCGTGTGGCAGCTGACTATCCGGATGTGGAATTGACCCATCAACTGGTTGACTCCTGCGCGATGCAGCTAGTACGTGATCCGAAGCAGTTTGACGTCATCGTGACAGAGAACATGTTCGGAGACATCCTGAGCGACCAAGCAGCGATGCTGACTGGATCGATCGGAATGCTTTCCTCGGCTAGTCTCGCGGCAGGCAGCTTTGGCCTGTTCGAGCCGGTACATGGCTCTGCTCCTGACATTGCTGGCAAAGGCATTGCCAACCCATTGGCGACGATCCTTTCCGTTGCGATGATGCTCCGTCTCTCACTGGAAATGGATGAAGCAGCAGATGCAGTGGAAAAAGCAGTCTGGGCTGTACTGGAAGCGGGTCACCGCACAGGCGATATCGCTGCAGACCGCAGCAAAGCCATCGGCACACTCGAAATGGGTCAGCTCGTTCGCGACGAGTTGAACAAAATCTTGAACTAACGAATCGCAAGAAGATAAACCCTGCCACCTCCCATGATGGGATGAAATGGCAGGGTTTAACTCTTTTCTGTCATCACGTGGAGGGAGAAGACAAGTGCACGCATTCCCATTTATGCTGAGTTTTGCATCTATTCTAATCATAACTGTGTTTGGGGGTCTTGCTGCTCAAATCCTTGCAGCGCTGCCATTTGTCTCTGTTTTTTGGCAGGGTCAGCTTTCGTCGCTGGCACTCGTTCCGGCTTTCTTGATCATCGCTTATGTATGGGCAGGAGGATTCATGGGGGCCAGTGTGGTCGGGACGATGAAGACGATGATGCTGACTGTACTCTTGTTTGGGACAGGGGCATGGCTGTGGTGGGGGAGTGATTGGGGTACGTATGTACACTGGTGGCAAGCAGGAAAGATCACGCTCGTCAATCATGAGGCAGGCCTTGGCTGGACGCAGGGGATTGCGATGCTGGTCGGAATTGTCTCTACACAGGCTTATCTTCAGCCGATCTTTGCCAGCAGGAGCGTTCGCGATGCGCGTACGGGAGCGATAACGGCCGGAGTATTGATTATTCTGATCGGTTTGGTGAGCGCATGGATCGGCATGTACATGAGTGATGCGTATCCAAATCTGTCATCTCCGCGAGAAGCCATACCGCAGTTCTTTTTGATGGAAGCGCCTGGCTGGGTTGCGGGTGCTGCCTGTGCTGTAATTCTGTTGTCGATTGTGATGACCGGAGCTGCTCTCACCTTGAGTATTTCGACGATCTTGAATCGGGATGTGATCCAACGATATACGCAGCGTTTTCGCGGTGAACAACAAAGCCTGCTGGTTTCACGTGCCTTGATTCTTGTCGTGATTGGAATTGCTTACGTGATGGTCTGCTGGGACGATCAGGCACTCATTTTGCATTGGGCATTTCTGGCGATGACGCTGCGGGGTGTCACGATCTTTTTCCCAATCCTGTTCTATCTCTTCCATGTAAAACCAATTAGCGAGAGGTGGTCTATTCTTGCCGTGTGGGGTGCGCCACTTTTCGCGCTGGTCTGGACTTGGGTGCTTCTGCCACTGACGGGTATCGACCCGTTGGTAGTGAGCAGCGCATGGAGCTTGCTTGCTCTAGTGCTGGGCTGGTGGGTCATGAAAAAAAGCTCACAGAATCAGCATGAAGAATCCAGGTAAAGAGTGCTCGACCGACTGGTGACACATAATCTTGCACCAAAAAAGACGCTTCCCATGGGAGCGTCTTTACATTTCCGGAACATATGTTCGTTTTTTGAAACATTTCAATAAAATGAGTGTATTTTCGACCTTCATATTATGAGTATAAATCATTCGCAATGTTAAGTCTATATTTTTGATCAAAGATGCTCTAAAGTTTGTATACCGGCCGGAAAAAATCATGTTTTGCAAAGCTTGTGAGGAGGATAGGAATGCAGATACGGTTATGGGATAACAACTTGAAAGTCCGATTAGTCGGAGAAGCACTATTTAACATGCTGTTTTGGATGTATTTTCCATTCATAACCGTTTATTTTGGTGCAGCATTGGGCAATCATATCGCGGGAATTTTGATGACCGTCCCGCCGATCTTCGGCCTTGTAGGGAGCCTGCTTGGAGGAGCTTTGGCAGACCGAATAGGAAGGCGGCCGGTGATGCTCTTAGGTGCATCACTTCAAATGGCTATGTTTGCCCTATTCGCCATGTCATCATCCCATTGGGTAGATTACATCGCATTTATTGGCATCGGGTTGGGAGGAGCCATTTATCGGCCGGCAAGTACAGCGATGGTTGCGGATCTGGTTCCCCCAGAGAATCGTAGACAAATATTTGCTACCTTCACAACGGCGAACAACCTTGGTGCAGTGCTGGGTCCTGCACTTGGTGCCATCTTCTTTTTCCACTATCGGGAAGAGCTGTTGTGGACCTGTGCACTGGTCACACTGTTGTATTTGATCGCCATCTATTACGTGGTCCATGAAACATTGCCGACTACGGTGAAAAGTCAGGGGGGTACGACTTCCCTTACCCGTGTATTCAAAGAGCAGTGCAAAGGATATGGCATCATTTTTCGAGATAAAGTATTTCTCATTTACACACTTGCTGGCATCTTTGCTCTGGTTCCAATTATGCAGTTGGATCTCTATCTACCGGTATACGTGATCAATCATGTCCCTGCCCAAGCGCTTTTCACCTGGAATGGAGACTCTCTGATGCTGTCCAGTACGGAGATTTATGGATGGCTGCTAGGCTTTAACGGATTGCTGTTTGTCTTGTTTATCCTCCCTGTTACGAAATGGTTCAACAGCTGGAAGGAGCGCGATGTCTTCATTCTGTCTTCGCTCTTGGCTGGGGTAGGTACGTTCGCGCTTGGACTGAACAGCAACATCTGGTATTTGTTTTTTATTACGATCATCTTCACTTTTGGCGAGATAGTACGTTCTCCGGTGACCCAGAGCTTTATCAGCCGTTATGCGCCTGAACATGCGAGAGGACAGTATTTGGGTGCCGACAGCTTGCAGCCCACGATTGGAAAATTTCTGGCGCCTGTGACGGTTTTCTTGTCCAGCTGGGTAATGCCGATGGGAATTTTCAGTATCATCCTGGTGTTTGCCTTCATTAGTATTGCGCTATATGTGTACTTATTCAGAATCTACGTGGAACAGCCCCACGCATCGGATTAATGGGATCGTACAATCAAGATTACGAATTCCATCAAAAAACTCGGCGAGAGCCTGCCAGCCTCGAAATCAGGTTGACAGGCGATCTGCCGAGTTTTGTCCATGTAGGGAGGTGGAATCTATCTGATCAAGGCGGCTCCAAGGCGATACAGCCAGTGCTTCAGCTCGCGCTCGTCCATCGGTGCCAAAGGGAAGCGGACAGCAGGGCGGCGTTCCGTATGGGCTGGTTCGTCAGGAACACGGAAGGCTTGGCCCGGTGTCAGCTCCAGACCTTCTTCGCGCAGGATGGCTAGGATGCGGTCTTCCTGTGCATTCGCATTGGCGGTAGGATTTCCCCATTCGATCCACGTATTCAATCCCCCGATGATCGGATACATCCGAGCATGAGCGGGCAAGGCGTGATGCTTTTCATTCCAGAGAAGCTGGAAGCGGGACTGGAACAAGGTTCGTCTGTCTGCCAGGTAGACATCGGAGAACCAGGAATCGTCCAATAGCCGGACGGCTGCATCGACGACCAAAAGCGAGGGTTCAGCCCCAGTCATGGCAACAAGCTGACGATTGCGCTCCAGCTCATCCGCACCCAGATCGGATGGAAGCATCAACACGCCGAGCTGCAGGTCGCGGGCAAGCGTTTTGGACAAGGAATGCAGGTAGTAGATTTGCACGGGGCGGTTTTCCTGCAAGGCCAATTGATAGAGGGTGAGGCTTGGACGCTGGAACCACAGATCGCCGTAATGATCATTTTCTACAATCCGTACGTTGTGACGAACTGCCCAGTCGAGCAGCTCTTCTTTTCGTTTGCGTGAGTAGCTGATCCCTGTTGGAAAGTGGTAGTGCGGATTAGCCAAAATCCAGTTCGCAGGATAGTTCTCCTGCTCTGCCTCCAAGGCTTCTATCGAGATGCCTTCCTCATCCACTCGGATCGGGCGCACGGTCACACCGCATTGACTGAGCAGCCGCAGGAACACCGGATAAGAATATTCTTCTACATAGACCACATCACGAGGGGTCATTACCCTCTGGGCCAGAAAAGCAAATCCACTCGTGCTGCGATTGAACAGCATGACGCGTTCAGGGGCGTGTGGAAGACCCCGCCTGGTCAAATGATCGGCAAATACCTTGTCTGCTTTTGCACGGCGAATTTTCTTCTGCGCAGAAGGTTCATCCAGCACGGTCAGGCTTTCGTAAAATGCGCTGCGCAGGCGCTTGACCAGCTCCTCGCCAGGACGCGGGGAGGAGTCTGACAAGGAGGCGATCGGGATATCTGTCAATGGCAGGCGATTATCCATGCGTGCTTCCTTTGCATGCACGGTGAGATAGTATCCTTTTCCGTGTACGGCTTCCAACCAGCCTTCTGCTGCCAGGTAATCGTATGCTTTTTTGACGGTCTCCAGGGAGCATCCGCTAGCCGTCTTCATCTCTCGCAAGGAAATCAGCTGCTGCCCGTCTACCAGAAAGGCTCCTCGCAAGATTGCGGTCTGTAACTGTTCGGCGAGTTGTACGTATATAGGCGTATGAGATTGTTTATGGAAATGAAACGAGAAAAAAGGGCGGTCTGCCATAGGGCTACGCCTCCTTCGCTGTCGAAAAATAGCAGTCATCAGCATTATAGCGGAAAGCGAGAGGGAAGGGATAGGGGAGAAGGCGAAATTCTTCGAGCGGCCCGACAGAAGCACCGGTTTGTGGAAAATGGTATGATAGTTGAAGTCGATATGGGATGAGGAGATGAAGCTGATGAGTACACGAGAACATAAAGCCGCAGCGCCCAAACAGGTCGCCTGTATGGTCATAACCGTGTCCGATACGAGGACGGAAGAGACGGACAAGAGCGGTCAATTGATGAAACAGCTGCTGGATGAGGCGGGTCATATGACCCAACTGTATCAAATCGTCAAGGATGAGCCGTCAGAGGTGATTGCTGCTATCGAAGCGGGTATCGCCGATTCGCAGGTGCAGGTGATCCTGTTGAATGGCGGGACGGGAATATCCCCACGCGACAATACCTTTGAAGCCGTATCCGGTATGCTGGACAAGGAAGTGCCTGGATTTGGCGAGTTGTTTCGAATGCTCAGCTATACAGAGGATATCGGGTCTGCAGCGATGCTGAGCCGTGCTGTGGCAGGCACCCGACAAGGAAAGATGATCTTTTCAACACCGGGCTCCACAGGTGCCGTACGATTGGCGATGACCAAGCTGATCGTGCCGGAATTGGGCCATGTAGTCCGCGAACTGAACCGATAGAGAAGGGCAGCTGGCAAGCTGGAATTGCTCCTGCTAGCCCGTTGTGGTACTGTAACGACAGGGAATTGACCGGCACAGCCCTTTCTTCCTGAAATGCCGGAAGGTGCAAGGAGAGAAGACCGAAAACATGAAGATTGTACTGACAACCTTAAACGCGAAGTTTATTCATTCATCACTTGCTTTACGCTATTTGCGCAGCTACGCCAAGCCAACCTTTCCACAGATTGATCTGGTTGAATATACGATTAACGACGTGACCATGAATATCGTGGCAGACCTCTACAAGCGTGAGCCCGACGTCGTCGCTTTTTCCTGCTACATCTGGAACATCAGGGAGACGCTCGATGTCGTTCGCAATCTGAAAAAAGTGCGTCCCGATTTGCCTGTCATCCTGGGTGGGCCGGAAGTGACCTATGACGCAGATCACTGGTTGAAGAAGCATCCGGAGATCGACGTGATTGTGATCGGTGAAGGAGAGCAGACCATCCTGGAGCTGCTGCAAACCTACCAGAAAGCAAAAGAAACCCAACAGCCCGCGCTTCTGCGTGAAGTCAACGGGATCGCCTATCGTGATGAGGAGGGGATCGTCCGTTTTTCCATGCCGCGAGCGCAGATTGAGGATCTCGATACGATTCCATCCCCGTTTGAGGACCATCTGGACGAGCTGAACAACCGTGTCGTCTATTTCGAAGCGTCACGCGGTTGTCCGTTCAAATGCCAGTACTGCTTGTCCTCGATCGAGGATGGCGTGCGTTATTTCAGTCTGGAGCGGGTGAAGTCCGACCTGCTTCGCCTGATCAACCACGGTGTCAAGACGATCAAGTTTGTAGACAGGACCTTTAACATCAATAAAAAATACGCACTGGAAATCTTTCAGTTTTTGATCGATAACCATAATGGTACGGTTTTTCAATTCGAAATTACTGCGGACATCCTGAGAGCGGACGTTCTTGACTTTTTGACAGAGAATGCTCCTCCCGGCATTTTCCGCTTCGAGATCGGCGTCCAGTCCACCAACGATGAAACCAACCGCCTCGTCCAACGGATTCAGCGCTTTGATAGACTGTCGCGCACTGTCACGCAGATTAAGGAATCCGGAAAAATCGATCAGCATCTCGATTTGATCGCGGGTCTACCGGAAGAGGATTATCAATCCTTCAGCAAAACGTTCAATGACGTCTTTGCCCTGCGACCGGAAGAGCTGCAGCTTGGATTCCTGAAAATGCTGCGCGGAACGGGTGTACGTGCACGTGCCACCGATCACGGCTATATTTTCATGGACGAAGCGCCTTACGAAATTCTTGGAAACAACGTCCTTTCGTTTGCGGATATGCAAAAGATCAAGCGTGTTGAGGATGTGCTGGAAAAATACTGGAATGACCATCGAATGGATTATACGCTGGAATGGCTGCTTGCCCATGTGTTCGAATCGCCATTCGAGTTCTTTCAGAGCTTTGGTGACTATTGGGAAAATAAAGGCTGGAGCCGTATCGGACACCAGCTGGAGGATTTGTTTACGCGACTTCAAGAATTCCTGGCGTATAAAGGGATCGAGAGGATGGATCACGTGGTCAGCCTCATGAAGTTTGACTATATGCGCAATCAGAAGCACCGCCCGCGCAGACTCTGGTGGGATGATGTACTAGAAAAACTGGAGATGCAGCAGATCTTTGCGACTGTTTATGAGCAACGCGATCGATTGCGTGCTGATTTTGGCGAGCATGCTGCTTCCGAGAAAGAGTACTTCAAGCATACGTTGACTGCGAAGATTTCTTTTGATATCGAGACCTGGATTCAAACGGGTGAGCTGATCTGTGGTTCGTTTATTCTCGTAGTGTACTATCCGTACAAGGATGAGCAGACAAATGCGTTTGTCGTGGTAGAGCAGGATCTGAGCATGGCAAAATAAGCATGTGCTGCGTATACAAGCCGCTGATAACATTCAATTCCGATGCAGACAAGCGGCGAAGATAGGGGATTTTGCCGGATGGAAGTTAACCTTCTGATGTCGATCATAGAGCAATACGGTTATGTAGCCATTTTTTTTCTGCTGTGGCTAGGTATCGTAGGTTTGCCCATTCCTGATGAGCTGGTAGTGGCTACTGGGGGTTTTTTGGTCTCAATCGGGATTTTAGACCCGTTCTACTCTTTATTGACCGCTTATCTCGGAGTGGCATCTGGATTGACAATCGGGTTTTTGCTAGGTAAATATTTTGGAAAGCCGATATTAGGCTGGTTGTCCAAAAAGGAAAAGATGAGGGCAAAGGTCGAGCGTTCTACCGCGTTGCTGGAGAAATACGGAACCACAGCGCTATGCATCAGCTATCTGTTTCCGGTTGTAAGGCATCTGGTGCCCTATCTGGTGGCGATGGGCGGGATGACGTATCGGCGTTATGCCTTACTGTCCTATCCGATCGGCTTGGTCTGGACCGTTGCCTTTTATTTGATCGGCTACGTATTTGGGCGCAACGTGGAGACGATTATCGGAATGATTCGGTCGTATGGAGCCTACACGCTGATGGCTCTCCTGGTCGTCCTTGGCGTAGTGCTGCTCGTGCGGAAAATGCGTGGGGGCACTTCACAGGCCAAAAGGGGGGAGTAGGGAATGAAACAGCAGCTGAAGCTTCATCGCAGAAATCGGAATTTGCTGCTCATCGTGGCGTGGCTCCTGAACCTCGCAGGCCTATTCTCTTTTTCAACGCCATGGCTGCTGGTGGTCGGGGTGGTGCTGGTAAACGCGTATGCATGGTTTCTCATGGCAAGTGACAAGGATCGAGCAAAAGCAAACAGCTTTCGGATTCCAGAGGCCAGTCTGCTGCTTGTCGCCGCATTGGGCGGGGCAGCAGGAGCTCTTCTCGGCATGCTGCTTCACCGCCACAAGACGAAGCATCTTCGCTTTACCGTTCTGATTCCTTTTTTTCTAGCAGTCCAACTTTTCGCACTTGTTTCCTGGCTTAAATGATATTCATAGGATTGGCAAGGTTCCGTATCGCATAGATACGGAATTTTTCTAATGCCAAATCTTCCGTGTCATGGGTTATTCGTGCAGGAAAAGGGATTTCTTTTCCATTGTTGGGTACACTAACGTACATCCCAATGAACTCTTCGCGTACTTGAGAGGGGGAGGTTACTTGAGCCAGTTTTGGAATGCGTGGAAAAAAAGGAAGGAAAGCCTCCGGGATCAGTCGCTTCAGCAGCATGCCAGTAAAAGTATGGAAAGTGTCGATGACGTGACCATTACGACCGACCTGGATGAAAATATTGCCTTGATTGAGCATCAGCTGGGGAAAAGCGATGATTTGGTTGTACGAAGATTTCAGGTCAAGACCGGTCAAGATGCAGCACTTGTTTTTCTGGATGGCATGGTGGACTGCGATGTGATCAGTCAATACATCATACAAAACTTGACGTCCTCCAGCATCACTTACGATAAATCGGCTACAAATGAATTGGAAACGACAACAGGTTTGAGGCAGATCATTCGAAACATCTTGTCTGGCAACACGGTTCTGATGATCGAAGGAGAAACGGAAGCATATCTGAACAATACTCGCGGCTGGGCCAGAAGAGGTGTGGAAGAACCTCAGACGGAATCAGTCGTACGCGGACCTCGTGACGGCTTTTGTGAGACGTTGATGGTGAATGCCTCCTTGGTTCGGTTTCGACTGAAGGATCCCAATCTGCGCGTCCGTCACATGATTGTTGGCCAACGTACACAGACAGACATTTTTGTGCTCTATATCGAGGGCTTGGCCCATCCTCCCATCGTGGAAGAGATTATCAGCCGACTGGAAAAGTTGAATCTGGATGCTGTGCTGGAGAGCGGTTATATCGAACAAATGATCCAGGACAACCGCTACTCGCCCTTCCCACAAATTCAAAACACCGAGCGTCCTGACAAGGTAGTCGCGAATCTGTTGGAAGGAAAGGTAGGCATACTCGTAGATGGCACTCCGTTCGCACTGATCGCGCCATCCGTCTTTTCACAGTTTTATCAAAGTCCAGAGGATTATTACGAGCGCTTTTATATTGCTTCTCTCATTCGCTTCATCCGGATCATCAGCATCTCGATCGCGCTATTGCTTCCATCCCTTTATATCGCCTTCAGTTCCTTTCATCCGGAAATGATTCCCTCGAGGCTTGTTATCGCAATGGCAGCTGGTCGATCTACCGTGCCATTTCCTTCTTTAGTGGAAGCGCTAATCATGGAAATGGCCATTGAAATCCTACGTGAAGCCAGCGTTCGCTTGCCAGGTCCAATCGGGCCAACCATTGGAATCGTGGGAGCGCTGGTGGTAGGGGAGGCGGCTGTTTCCGCTGGACTGGTCAGTCCGATCATGGTCATCATTGTCGCTGTTACGACGATTGGCTCGTTTGCATCCCCCAGCTATAGTGCCGCGATTGCCATCCGGATGCTGCGATTTCCTGTCATGCTGTTGGCAGGAATGTTCGGGCTGTACGGGATCATGTTGTTCATCATCCTTATTCTGGTCCACCTGTCTTCACTCAAATCTTTTGGTGTGCCGTATATGTCGCCACTAAGTCCGCTCAATCTGCAAGGAATGAAGGATCTTTTCCTGCGGGTGCCATATCATTTGATGACCAAAAGGCCAACCATGTTTCGGGTGCATGACAAAATTCGTTTGAAAGAGGAGGATGACCAGTCGTGAAGAAACAGAACGGCGGCAATGCTCATTTTTCCTTCACCTCCTGGCAGCAAACCTGCCTGATCACCAGTACGCTGATTGGTGTTGGGGTGTTGACTTTGCCACGAACTGCCACTTCCCGATTGCTGGAGGCTGGATGGATCGTACCGATACTTGGATCCATCGGAGCTTATTTTGCCCTCTGGATGATAACCAAGCTGAGTCGACGCTTCCCAGGCATGACCATCATTGAATACAGTCCGCTTGTGTGGGCTTCGCCTGAGAATCCTCGGCTTGGCAAAATTTTAAGCCTGCCTTGGATTTTCATTTATCTGATGTTTTTATATGTGATCTCGGCAATCAGCTCTCGTATTTTTGGGGAAGTGGTTGTCACTTCGGTTTTGCTCAATACGCCGCTGGAAGTCATTATCATTACGATGTTTTTACTCGCCTATTTTTTGTGTCTGCACGAGGTGGAAGTCGTAGCACGTGTGAACGAAATTCTGTTTCCTTTAAACCTGTTCCCTGTATTATTCATCGCTTTCGCCTCTTTTCAAAAAGCTGAGTGGAACCACCTATTTCCGTTGGTTCGCGTGCCTGGAAAATCGATGCTGGAAGGGGCGCTTGAAGCTACGTATTCTTTTTCTGGCTACGAGATTATGATGATCTACTTTGCTTTTGCTCAACGGACAAGTAACAAGGAAAAAGCAGGCTTTTTCGGGATTTTGATTACCACGGTCGTATATACGCTAATCGTGGTGGCGGGGATTACGGTTTTTGGTTATGAAGAGCTGCAGCGGGTTACCTGGCCGACACTGGAGCTGGTGAAAACCACCCAGGTGCCAGGTCTGATTTTGGAAAGGCTGGAATCAGCTTTTCTAGCTGTTTGGGTTGCAGCTGTATTTACGACGATTGCAAATAGCTATTACACCTTTATATACGGGTTGCGCCAATTTTTTGGGAAAGGGATCGTGTTTCAACGGATTGCTGCCTTGTTCTTGCTCATTCCCTTGTTCTTCATCGCGTTATGGCCACAAAATATCGTCGAGATTTTTAAAGTGAGTTCGTTGATTGGTCTGGGTGGCCTGTGCCTCAATATCGGCATCCCGCTCATTTACTGGCTTGTCCTTTTTCTGAGAGGTAAAGGGTGGGATGAGTCAAAGGAGAGGAAGGCAGATGGCTAAAAGGTGGTTACTTGTTTGCATGATGCTGATCGTATCTTGCATGCTGACAGGATGCTGGGATCGTAGAGAATTGGAGGAGCGAGCTTCCGTTCTGGCAATTGCGGTCGATGTGGACGAAGAAAACGAAAAAAATTATCGAATGACTGTGCAAATCCCCATTCCCCTCAAAATCGCGGGGAGTAGCGGTCAGGGGGGAGGAAGCAATACTGACGCAGTCAAGATCATGAGTGTCACTGGAAGGACGATTTCCGATGCTACGAGCAATTTGCAGCTGCGTCTAAATCAGCGCCTATTCCTGGGGCATACGCGTGTCTTGGCTGTAAGCGAAGAGATCGCGCGCGAGGGAATCGAACACATCATGGACGGATTTCGCAGAGAACCGCAAATCCGACGCCTCCTCTGGCCGATCATCGTGAAAGGAAAAGCGGCCTCTTTGCTGGAAATCAAGCCGGAATTGGCTCAAATTCCTGTCGTCTTCATCATGGATCTCATCGAAAACGGACAAAAGATGGGGATCATTCCGAACAAGACATTGGGAGATTTCTTTAACGCAACCTCCAACAAAGCCATGCAGCCTTTACTGAACTACGTGGAAGCGAGCAGAAACGAAGTAAAGTGGAAGGGGATCGCGATCTTTCGCAATCATCGTATGGTGGGCTCCTTGAACCCCAATCATACCTGGTCTCTCTTACAAATCAGGGATAAAAAAAGGGGAGGAGATGTCGTCGTTAAGCTTCCTGAAACCGAAGATGATTATGTAACATTTCGTCCTCGTTTTGTCGATTCTAACCTGGAATTGAAGCCTCTGCTTAGGCGTGAAGAAGGACTTGAAGCGATTTACCACTGCGAGATTCAAGGGGATATCGTGGAGCTTACCAAACAAGGATATAGAAAAGGGGCGCCGGAGAAGTTTATCAAAGAAATGGAGGCATTGATCAAGAAGGAAATGGAGGAAAGAGCTGAACAAATGATTGTGAAAGTACAGAAACAGTACAACAGCGACATTTTCAAGCTGGGACTGAAACTGCGAGGGCATCATTATCGCGATTACTGGATCAAGCATGACTGGATTCAGGATTTCAGGAACTTCCCAATTCGTGTGGAATACACGATCAAATTGCGCCGTCTGGGTATGGAAATGCAATAAATGAAAAAAGGGGGGACAAGCGGCTTGTCCTCCCTTTTACTCTGCAAAAAATGGGTTACATCGGCTTTTCCGTTTGTTCAGGAATGTGCTGGGCAATGGTTTGCACCATGTTTTGACGTGAAGATTCATTGCTGTTCTGCCACAATACTTCGAACAGGACACCTAATCCGGGCAGCGTTTTTTCCTGGCCACTTGAAATGGCATCACTGATCGTTTCTTCTACAGCATTCGCGTCTGAGCCCTGCATTTTATACATGATGGCTTGGCGCAAATTCAAGGAGGCGATGTTCATGCGAGGTCTAACCCCCTCTCTTCAGGAATTGGCTTCAAGCATAGTATTTGTCCGACAGAGTACCCTCATACTCTTTTGTAGCGAGTGAGGGCGGTGTGATATAATGCTTGGTATCAAAAAGAGCCCTCGGGGAATCGGATTGACTGGTTAGGAAAAGGAGAAGGTGAGCAGGAATGTCGACGAAGCAGTTTGCCATTATCGGCATGGGGCGGTTTGGATCCAGCGTGGCGCGTACCTTGTACGAAATGGATTTTGAAGTGATGGGCATCGATGAAAACGAGGAACGGATCAATGAAAACATCCAGTATGTTACTCATGCAGTAGTGGCTGACACGACGGATGAACGGGCGCTGAAGGAGCTGGGGATACGCAATTTTGATGTTGTGGTCGTTGCTATTGGCGTCGATATTCAAGCCAGTATCCTGACAGTGCTGACCTTGAAGGAGCTAGGCGTCAAAAAAATTGTGGCAAAAGCACAAAATGAGCGTCATGGCCAGGTTCTGTACAAGGTTGGAGCAGACCGTGTCGTCTTCCCAGAGCGGGATATGGGTGTACGAGTGGCACACAACCTGATTTCTGCCAATGTACTGGACTTTATCGAATTGGCGGAGGATTACAGCGTGGCTGAGGTGATCGTATCAACACGGATGGTCGGGAAAAGCCTGCGCCAGCTGGACTTACGCGCACTGTATGAAGTGAACGTCATCGCGATCAAGAGCGGTGATAAATTCAACATCACTCCCAATCCTGACGACCTGATTCGAGTGGGCGACGTCCTGGTTGTGATAGGCAATAACAAAGACCTACAAACATTTGAGGAGCAGGCATAGAGATGGTACACGAACGTATTACTTCGGTGCAAAATCCGTTGGTAAAACGGCTGCACGCTTTATTGGACCGCAAAGGGAGAGAAGGGTCGGGCAGTTTTCTGATTGAAGGCGCTCATCTGGTGGAGGAGGCGCTCCATAGCGGTGCCGAAATCACAACCATTCTTTACGATAGCGAGAGGGAAATGGACGCAGCCTGTCGCCGCGCGTTGGAAAACAGTGCGCATAGCGTGCAGGTAATTGCAGCAACAGGAGCGGTCTTGGCCAAGCTGTCGGAAACGAAGTCGCCGCAAGGGATTGTGGCTGTAGTGAAAAAAAGCAGGCTTAAATGGGAAGAATGGTTAGATCAACAGATTCAGAGCTGCGAGGACTTGCTGCTTTTGTATTTGGACGAGATTCAGGATCCAGGCAACCTCGGCACCATCTTACGGACAGCAGAAGCTGCTGGGGTGAATGGAGTTGTTCTTGGAAAAGGAAGCGTGGACCTTTACAACGGAAAAGTCGTGCGTGCGACGATGGGAGCTTTGTTTCGTCTGCCGGTCTTCACCCGCTCCTTGCCGCAGACTGCCGAGGAATGGCGTAGTTATGGAGGGCGTGTGCTGATCTCTTCCCTTAGTGAGCGGAGCCGCTCGTATGACCAAGTGGATTATAGCGGGAAAACGGCCATCGTGATCGGAAACGAAGGGCGTGGTGTTTCGCCGGAGATGGTCGCACTGGCTGATCTTCAGGTTCACATCCCGATTTATGGTCAGGCCGAATCGTTGAATGCGGCGGTAGCGGCAGGTTTGTTTATGTACGAAGCGCGTAGAAAAAGAGATCGGCAGAGTTAGCCGATCTCGTGTTCGTTTCCTTTAAACTTCTGCTTTTCTTTGTACTCCTCGCGAGCCAATTGCCATTGATCCTGCGCCATGCGGATGATACCGCTTTCGATTGTGCTGTTACGAAACTCCAGCGCCTTGCCAAAGTAACGGATCGCGCTGTCGAATTCACCAAGGCGCCGGTGCAGCTCGCCGATGAGGTAAAGCAGGCGAATCTCAGACATTTCCTTATCGCCGCGCATGTAGTCAGAGTGTATGTACGAATGCTCGTATTCATCAACAGCCATGCCAATAAAGCGAAGCTCCTCCGCTGTGTTGTCGAGAAAGCGGTACAACCAGCCTAAACGCAGGTACAGCCCAGCTTTGACAGAATGGGGCTGGTCGGTTAGCTCAGCAGCGTAGATGGCTAGCTTGTAGCAGGCAATCGCTTCTTCATTTTTTCGAATCGAACCGAAATCCTTCTGAGTCCATTTCGAGCTGATTTTTTGCTGGACGATCTTTGCCTGTGCAGGAGTCAGCTTTGCGTTGAACTGATCGGAAAAAGCAAAGCCGCATTGTGGACACACATTGACAGAGTACAAGATCGGGTTCATGGATTTTTCTTTGAAACGCGTGCAAAAATCAGCGTCTCTGTGTTCCATCGTAAGCGAACCGCCACGGATTCGTTTGGTGGAAAAGGGGGTTTCACAATGTCGGCAGATGATGGATTTGTCGTAAAGTGCAGAGATTTTTTCGATCATTTTTAACGTCCCCTTCCTACTTGCAGGGTATGAACAATTGAAAGTAAATGTGGATTACGCTATAATTTCGATACGGAATCATTATAACCGAAAGCCATGATGGAGACTAGTACGCAGAGAACTACGCGTTACCAGGGAGAAGATGCCATAGACTGCGAGCATCTTTAGCACGATAGCTGCCGAATTCACTCCATAGCCGCACTCTGAACCGTCGATGGACGCAAGTAGGAGCAGCCGGGTCATTCCCGTTAGCAATGATCTAAGTGAGACAAAGCCAGGCATCCAGCCATTTTGTCTAACAAGGGTGGTACCGCGAGAAAAAAGTAACTCGTCCCTTTTTGGGGGCGGGTTTTTCTTTTTTTCCAGCTGAAAAAATGAATTCAAAAAAGGAGCGATTCACAGTGCAAACTCGGTTGCAAGAGATGAAGGAATCCGCACTTGGCCAAATCAGCCAGGTGACGGAATCTGCCCAACTCCAGGATTTGCGCGTCAAGTACCTGGGCAAGAAAGGTGAGCTGACAGAACTTCTGCGTGGAATGGGGAGCTTGTCTCCTGAAGAGCGCCCAGTGGTGGGACAGCTGGTCAATGAAGTGCGAGAGGCTCTGGACGCTGCATTTTCCGCCAAGCAAACCGCTTTGGAAGAGGCTGTGCTCAACGCCAAGCTGGCGTCGCAAACGATCGACGTGACATTGCCTGGAAGACCAGTTCCGACAGGGACCATGCACCCGCTCTCCCGAATTATCGAGGAGATCGAGGATATTTTTATCGGTCTGGGCTTTGAGATCGCAGAAGGACCGGAAGTGGAGATGGATCACTTCAACTTCGAAATGCTAAACCTGCCGAAGGATCACCCGGCACGTGACATGCAGGATTCGTTCTACATGACAGATGAGATCTTGCTGCGTACCCACACCTCTCCCGTACAGGCGCGGACTATGCTGAAGAAGGAAGGAAAAACACCCGTAAAAATCATTTGTCCGGGAAAAGTATACCGTCGCGATGACGACGATGCGACGCACTCTCATCAGTTCACCCAGATCGAGGGTCTGGTTGTGGCAAAAGGAATCGGCATGAGCGATCTGAAGGGAACGCTGTTGACTTTCGCGAAGCAGATGTTTGGTCCTACTCAACAGGTACGTCTGCGTCCGAGCTTCTTCCCGTTCACAGAGCCGAGTGCTGAGGTAGATCTGCAATGCTTCAACTGTGGTGGAGAGGGCTGCCGCGTCTGCAAGCAGACTGGCTGGATCGAGATCCTGGGCTCCGGTATGGTGCATCCGCGCGTGCTGGAAATGGCCGGCTACGACCCAGAGGAAGTAAGCGGCTTTGCTTTTGGTATGGGTGTGGAACGGATTGCGATGTTGAAATACGGCGTAGAGGATATTCGCCATTTTTATACCAATGACGTTCGTTTCCTGCGTCAATTCAACCGAGGATAGAGAGGAGAAGCGAAGATGAAGGTATCGTATCAATGGTTAGCGGAATACGTCGATCTGAGCGGCATCACACCGCATGAGCTGGCTGAAAAGCTGACCCGCAGCGGGATCGAAGTGGACGCAGTAGAATCGCGTAATGCAGGAGTTTCCAATTGTGTGATCGGCTATGTGAAAGAACGCTCCAAGCACCCGGATGCGGATCGCTTGAACGTGTGTATCGTAGATGTCGGACAGGAAGAAGATCTGCAGATTGTCTGTGGAGCTCCCAACGTTGCACAGGGACAAAAAGTTGTTGTTGCGATGGTAGGTGCCCACTTGCCAGGCGATCTCAAAATCAAGCGCTCCAAGCTGCGCGGCGTGGAATCCCAAGGGATGATCTGCTCGGCTAAGGAATTGGGGCTCAACGACAAGCTTTTGGCGAAGGACCAGCAGGAAGGCATCATGGTATTGCCTGAGGATGCAGAAGTGGGAATGGATGCGGTCTCCTACCTTGGAATGGACGATTATGTCCTGGAGCTGGGATTGACACCAAACCGCTCTGATTGCCTTTCCATGCTGGGGGTTGCTTATGAAGTAGCCGCGATTTTTGGCAAGGAAGTTATACTGCCTGCAGCAGATGTTGTGGAAAACGGCGAGCAAAATCCGATCCAGGTAAGCATCGACGCGCAGGAAGAAAGCTATCAGTATCATGGCCGTCATTTTACCAACGCCCAAATCACCAGCTCTCCGCAATGGATGAAAAACCGTCTGATGGCAGCAGGCATGCGCCCGATCAACAACGTCGTGGACGTGACCAACTACGTCCTGCTGGAATACGGTCAGCCACTGCACGCATTCGATGCAGGCAAGGTTGCAGAGCGCAAGATCGTGGTGCGAATGGCTCATGAAGGGGAAGAGCTGGTTACACTGGATGACCAGACTCGCAAGCTGGACACACAGACGCTGCTCATCACCGATCCTGAGAAGGGCTTGGCGATTGCGGGGGTAATGGGTGGAGCCAACTCGGAGATTACCGATGAGACGAAGGAAATTATTCTCGAGGCTGCCTGGTTTACACCGCAGACAGTTCGCAGTACAGCTCGCAAGCTCGGCATGCGCACAGAGGGCTGCGTTCGTTGGGAAAAAGGCGTGGATCAGCTTCGAGTAAAAGAAGCAGGTGAGCGTGCTGCCGCCCTGATTCAGCAATTATCCGGAGCGTCCGTCTCGAAAGGTGTGGCGAGCGCAGTTGTCAAGGAAGGAACACCTGCTGTGGTCAGCGTGACGCTGGAAAAAATCAATCAGCACTTGGGAACCTCCCTGACAGCGGATGAAGTCTCTCCGATCTTTGACCGTCTGCAATTCCCTTATGAAGGAACAAATGAAAAATGGACGGTTACAGTGCCTACCAGACGTGGCGACATTACGCTGCCAGAGGATCTTGTGGAGGAAGTGGCGAGACTGTATGGCTACGACAAAATCCCGACCAGCCTGCCAACAGGCGAGACGACCCAGGGCCAACTGACAGCGGAACAAAAGCTGCGCCGTGCCATTCGTCATCATTTGATCGGAGCTGGTTTGAACGAAGCCATTTCATACGCACTCGTACATCCTGATCGTGTTGAGGATGTAGCGGGGCTGCATCAGGGCGAAACCAAGCCTGTTGCTTTGCTCATGCCGATGAGTGAAGATCACAGCGTGCTGCGTACCAGCCTGTTGCCCAGCCTCTTGGAGACTGTCGCTTACAACAAAAATCGTCAACAACACGACGTAGCGATCTTTGAATTGGGCCGTGTATTCCTCAGTCGTCAGGAGGTACTGACAGAGCTTCCAGAAGAAAGATTGTATGTAGGTGGTGCTCTGACTGGACAGTGGATGCCACAAAACTGGATGGGGGCAAAACAGCCTGTTGATTTCTATCAGGTCAAAGGTGTGGTCGAATCCCTGTTGGCTGGCTTGGGAATCCAGGATGTCCAGTACAAGCAAGTATCGGAGCTGGCTGGCATGCATCCGGGACGTACAGCGGAAGTGTGGGTCAAGGATCAGCGCCTAGGGTATCTGGGTCAGGTGCATCCAGGTACAGAAAAAGCTTACGATCTGTCGGAAACCTATGTATTCCAGCTGGATATTGCGGCATTGGGTGAAGCAGCCAAAGAAGTTGGGCATTACAGTCAGCTTCCAAAGTTCCCGGCTGTAACCAGAGACTTGGCGCTGGTGGTAAACCGCGATGTCCACGCTGGAACGCTGGAAGCCACGATTCGCGAAGCGGCTGGCGATCTGCTTGAATCCCTTACTCTCTTTGACGTTTACATGGGCGAGCGCATCGCACAGGACAAGAAGAGCATGGCCTTCTCCCTCGTCTTCCGCCACAGCGAGCACACCTTGCAGGATGAAGAAGTCCAGCAGGTGACAGCGGCGATTGTGGAGGCGCTTAAGAATACAGCTGGTGCAGAGCTTCGAATGTAATTTGTTGAAAAAAAGGACGGCTTGACGAAATATGACATTTTCAGTAACCTAAGAAGGATACAATAGAGCAAAGGTCGCAGTAGGGAGGAACCCCTCGTGCAAGGTGATGGAAAAAATCGTTTGACGGTGGATATCTATGGCCAACAATACCGGCTAAGTGGCAAGGCAAGTGTGAATCACATACGTACGGTGGCCGGTTTCGTTGACGACAAGATGAACGAAATCGCAAACGGCAATCATCGTTTGGACACGGCCAAAATTGCCGTACTTACAGCAGTCAATATTGCGGATGAGTACTACCGCCTTCGCCAAGAGTACGAAGAACTGCTCAAGATCCTTCAGGAAGACGCAAAAGAAAAGTCATAGATAAGGAAAAAAGAGAGGCATATGCCTCTCTTTTTCTCGTTTTCATTTGGTTATGATGAGCTTACGTTTCCTGTCTGTTGCGATCCCCGTCTTTGAAGTTGGTCTTGATCGGAATGAACAGGTCAATGATCCCGATGACCAGGGAAGCCAGCAGTGCTCCCAAAATGGTGACACGGAAGCCGGAGACGATGAACTGCGTTACATAGATGACGACGGCACTGACGAGAAATCCGACAATACCTCGGTTGTAGGGCGAGATTCGTTCACCGAACAAGGATTCTACAATCCAGCCGATGACGGCGATAACGACAGCCGCTAACAGTGCAGTCCAGAAGCTGCTTACAGAAAAGCCGGGGACGAGAAAACCGACAAACATCAGTACAACCGCGGCGACAATGAACCGAATGACATGGCGCATGAACGTCAAATCGACTCCTCCTTTGGGTATTGTATCATTTTCATTCTGGCTTTATTGAGGTCAGCTTATCCATAAACATGGTGTGTAAAATTATCCTTGGCGAGCATGGCATGTTATAATGGTGGGTAATCGCCGATGAAGACCTTGACTCCCATCGGCAATGGAAATGCAGCACCGCTGATGGAGAATATAAGGAGGATCACAGTGGAACAACGGGTGTTAAAAACCTTGGAATACGACAAAATGATCGCCATGTTGGTAGACAAGGCATCATGCACATATGGAAAAGAAAAAGCAGCAGCGCTCGTTCCGCACCTGACGCTTGAAGAAGTCAGTGTCGCCCAGAGAGGAACAGCGGAAGCCGCAACGGTTTTACGCTTAAAAGGAAGCGCCCCCCTCGGTGGAATCAGGGACATTCGTGGACCTGTACAGCGCGCCCGACTCAATGCAATGCTGGCGCCAGGCGAGCTTTTGGACATTGCCAGTACGATCGGATCAGGACGCCGCTTGAAGAATTTCTTATTGGACATGAGTGAAAATGTAGAGCTTCCCCTGCTGCAATTTCAGTCAGAGCGGATCGAAGGACTGCGCGAGCTGGAGACGGAGATTCGCCGCTGTATCGATGAAAATGGCGAGGTGCTCGATAGCGCCAGCGCAGAGCTTCGCCAGGTCGGCCAGGAAATCAGACAGCTTGAGTCACGGATTCGTGAAAAGCTGGATCAGATGACGCGTTCCTCTTCGTACCAAAAAATGCTCATGGAGAGCATCGTCACCATCCGTGGGGATCGCTTCGTCATCCCGGTCAAACAGGAGTACCGGCATGTCTTTGGCGGAATCGTACACGACCAGTCGGCTTCTGGGGCGACGCTGTTTATCGAGCCGGAAGTCATCGTCGAGATGAACAACAAGCTGAGGGAGCTTCGTCTGCGCGAAGAACGCGAAGTAGAGCGGATCTTATATTTGTTGACGGAACAGGTTTCCTTTGCGGTAGAAGCCCTGCTGGAGAACGTAGATGCCTTGACAGAGCTTGACTTCATGTTTGCCAAAGCACAGCTTGCCTGGAGCATGAAGGCGATCTGTCCACGTCTGAACGATCGGGGATATCTGCGTTTGAAAAAGGCTCGCCATCCGCTGATCCCTCGTGAGGTTGTGGTTCCGGTAGATGTGGAGCTGGGGGGAGAGTATCAGGCCATCGTCGTGACAGGACCCAATACGGGAGGGAAGACTGTTTCCCTCAAGACCATTGGTTTGCTCTCTCTGATGGCGATGTCGGGCTTGCATATCCCGGCTGAGGAAGAGAGTGAAATGACCGTCTTTTCCTCCGTATTTGCAGACATCGGGGATGAGCAATCCATCGAGCAGAGCTTGTCCACATTTTCCAGTCATATGACCAATATCATTCACATACTGGCTACGATGGATGAGAAAAGTCTGGTGCTCTTCGATGAGCTGGGGGCCGGTACAGACCCGACAGAAGGGGCCGCGCTGGCCATGTCCATCATCGACCATGTGATTTCGTCCGGGGCAAGGCTGATTGCGACTACGCACTACAGTGAACTGAAGGCATACGCCTATGACAGACCGGAAGTGATCAACGCCAGCGTAGAGTTCGATGTAGAAACGCTGCGCCCTACTTATCGACTGCTGATCGGGGTGCCAGGACGATCCAATGCTTTTGCCATCGCGCGTCGTCTCGGCCTGCCCGAACACATCATTGAGGTGGCACGGGGCTCCATCAGCGAGGAAGACAACCAGGTGGAGAGCATGATTGCTTCCCTGGAGAGAAATCGCAAGACAGCCGAAGCAGAGCGTCAGGAAGCAGAAAAGCTGCGCCGGGAAGCAGAAGCTTTGCGTCGTGAGCTGGAGGAAGAAAGAGCCAGATTCGCAGAAGAGAAGAACAAACGCATGGAGCAAGCCGAGGATGAGGCGAGAATCGCCGTGCAGCTGGCCAAGGAAGAGGCAGAGACGATCATTCGCGAGCTGCGCGATATGCGTGACCTCGGTGTGGATATCAAGGAACACCGTCTGATCGAAGCCAAAAAACGTCTGGGCAATGCAGTCTTGGAGCTGGAAAAGGAAAAAGTGAAGAAGCCGGCAAAAGCTGTACGCGCTACACAGATCAAGGTAGGGGACGAGGTCATGGTCACCAGCTTTGGACAAAAAGGCTCCGTGCTCGAAAAAATAAACAATGACGAGTTCCTGGTTCAGATCGGCATCATGAAAATGAAAGTCAAGCGCGAAGACATGAACGTCCTGAAAGCAGCGAATACCCAGCAACAGGCGCAACCGTACACATCGGTAAAACGCAGAAGCGACAACATCAAGATGGATCTGGATCTGCGCGGCTACAATGTGGAAGACAGTATCCGGGAGATCGATCAGTTTTTGGACGATGCCCTTTTGGCAGGACTTCATTCTGTTTCGATCATTCACGGTCATGGTACTGGTGTCTTGCGTAAAGGCGTACATGAATACCTGAGACAACACCGCAACGTCAAGTCATTCCGTCTAGGCGGCCAGGGAGAAGGCGGCGTAGGTGCTACGATTGCGGAATTGAAATAATCGTGGAGGAGAATGTATGGGGGGCCTTCTGCACAACCCGTATTTTGCTACGGGAGCACATTTTGCTGTAACGGGACTGGCGATGATCGTGTTCTTGTCCTTGTTTGAACTGGTGACAAAGTACCAGGTTTGGGAGGAGTTAAAGAAAGGGAATTTGGCGGTGGCTATGGCGACCGGTGGAAAGATTTTTGGCACCGCCAATATTTTCCGGTACTCTATCTCCGAGCACGTCTCGATTGGGCAGGGCTTAATCTGGGGAACATTCGGTTTCCTGCTGCTGCTCATCAGTTATTTCGTGTTCGAATTCATGACGCCAGGCTATAAGATCGACGACGAAATTGCCAAAGGAAATCTGGCGATCGGCTTTATAGCCATGATGATTTCCATCGGATTTTCCTACATCATCGGGGCCAGTCTCATCCGATAGGCTGTAAGTCTGGCATCAGGTTGAACCCGAGCAAAATCGGGAGTATAATTAGCCATTGGCGAAGACATGTTTTACGAAAACCTCTATCGAGCCAATTCAAGGATGGGCGACTTCGTATTAGAGGTTGGTTATTCTTGCAGGATCAGGAAGCAAGCTTGGCTTTGTACGTTTACCCTTTCTGATTCTGTCAATTATGGGGAGGAGCGTCCTTGGAAACCTTGTACAAGGTGCTCATTGTATTATGTGCACTGTTTGTCCTGGCAGGTGTCTACTACCTGTTGTAAACTAAGCGAAAGCCGAAAGAATTCAGCGTAGCGATTGTACGATGCTCACGCAATACTAGAGAACGTGAAAGAGGAGATACGCAATGACTCAGCCTGTGCGCGTAGCTGTTGTCGGATTGGGATTTGTCGGTTTGCCGTTGGCGCTAACCTACGCCATGAAAGGAGCAAACGTCGTCGGGATTGATGTTGTGCCTCGCGTCGTCGATGAGATTAATGCGGGCCATTCCCACCATATGGAGTCCTATCAGGGTAAAACACTGCCTGAGATTCTGAAAGAGCAGATTGCAGCCGGCAGATTCCGTGCTACAACCTCTTACGAAGAGGCAGCGAAAGAGGTAAACCACTATATCGTGACAGCTGGCATCCCTGTCCACAATGGAGACCCAGATCTGGGCCCTCTGAAGAGCTGTGCCCAGACGTTGGGAAGTGTCCTGAAAAAAGGCGATACCATCATGATCCGCAGTACAGTAGTACCGGGTACAACGGAAGAAGTGCTCGCACCCATTCTGGAAGAAGTCAGTGGCCTGGTAGCGGGTACCGATTTTTATTTGACCTATTGCTCGGAGCGTATTGCTGAGGGACGGGCATTCGAAGAGTTCATTCACATGCCGCTTGTACTCGGAGGAATCAACGAGCAGAGTGCGATCAAAGGAAAAGAATTGCTTTCCGTGATCAGTGAAACGGATGTCACCATCTCGGATATCCGCGTGGTCGAGACGGCGAAAGTAATTGAAAACATTCAACGCGATGTAAATATTGCGATGGTTCAAGAGTTTGCCCGCTTTGCGGAGTCTTTTGGCATTGATACCTTCGAACTGATCAAGGTAGCCAACACGCATAAACGGGTAAATCTGTTGACGCCTGGACCGGGTGTTGGCGGTTTCTGTCTGCCGAATGCCCTGTACTACCTCCAGCCAAAAGCACGTGAGCTGGGCGTGTCGCTGCCACTTCTACAGCAGGCCAGACACATCAACGACGGAGTGCCGGATGTGCTGATTGATATGCTGGAAAATGCGCTCAAGGATAAAGGGAAAAGGCTGTCAGGAAGCCGAGTAGCGGTTTTGGGACTTGCCATGAAAGACTTCTCCAACGATGATCGCGTAAGTCCTGTGCATGATCTGGTGAACAATCTGCAGTCGAGAGGGGTAGAGGTCGTCTCCTATGATCCTGCCGTGCCCACTCGCTATGAGCACAAGGCCAATACACTGCAGGAGGCTGTTCAAGGAGCAGATGCTTTGCTGCTGACTGCTGTGCAAAAGGAATTTGCTGATATCGATTGGACGAGCCTGGTTTCGAATATGGCTGGATCCCCTGTCTTGTTCGATACGAAAAATCGGATTCCGCGTGAACTGGATCAGACCGTTACCGTGGTCCGCATCTAACCAATAAAAAACCTCGCCAAACGGGCTTAAGAACCGCGTTGGGCGAGGTTTTTGCATGTGCAGCTTAGAAGAATTCGGCACCACCAGCGAGGTTGAGCAACGCCCGCATGGTTTTGTACATTTCTTGCTGATCGGCTGCCTTGAAGTAGACGGTGTCGCTTTCAGTCTCGTAATGTGCACCGGGCACGATAGAAGCCAATTCCGCTTGGCCGGCATGCGCGAATTCAATGGCTACCTCTAAAGGCGTAGCCGTTTGGAATGGAGCGATATCCTTCAGGTTGGAGAGAGCTGCTTTTGTCTTTTGCTTCAATTCTGCAGTAGCTTCCTCACGTGAGAGGCACAAGGCAGCGGTACGTGAGACAGCATGCTTCACGACTGCTGTGCTGATGCCAGGGATCAGCTCGCTCGCTTCCTGCGCAATCAGGTTGTCCCCTGATACCATACAGACAGGCACTTGGTACAGTCCGGCATAAATCGCATTAAAGCCAAATTCGCCGACGACACGACCGTTGACGTACAGATTGCGAATGACACCGGACATGGTATGGCTGAGTACACCCGGTACACCCTGGCGTGTATGGTACCCGATAAACATGGCGGCATCGAAGCTCTCGTCCAGGCCTTGAACCATCGAGTAATCACGCGGTGTACCCGCAATCAGGCGAGCTTTAGGATGCAGCGATTCCCAGAGGATGTTGTTCATGGTGTTATGACTGTCGGCTACCAGGATTTCAGTTACGCCCCAGTCGAGGGCTGCTTCAATGACGGCATTGGCATCCTGTGTCATGAACTGACGACCGCGTTGATAATTGACCCCACCAGTATCAGGGTTGATGTACGACGCATCCACAATCCCGGAGATTCCTTCCATGTCGACAGAAAGAAAAAGTTTCATGCTGATCTCCAACCTTTCTTGGCGCTTCATAAAATGATCATTTCCACTCTATCAAACCAAATTGTGGATATTTAGGCAACCCAAAATACGTCAACGAGAAAAGCACGACCTCTGTCTAGTAATTGGAAAAGACAGGTCGTGCTTGCGATTTTTAGGTAAGCAGCTTCTTGTATAGCGCAATAATTTGTTTGGTCATCTGCTCAATCGTAAATGTGCGCTCTACATTCTCCAAAGCGTTGTCAGCCAGCTTGTTTCGCAGCTCTGACGATTCTAGGAGCCGCTTCATTTCGCGAGTAAGTCCCTGTACATCGCCTGGCTGGACAATCAGTCCGGTCTGGTCGTGGAAGACGAATTCTTTTACGCCTCCTACATGACTGGCTACGACAGGAACCTCAGAGGCCATCGCTTCAATGATGGTATAGCCCAGGCCTTCGTAAATAGAAGAGTGGACGAAGCCGTCACAGGCGTGCAAGCAAGCGGGAATATCCTGCCTAAAGCCTGCAAAACGTACACGGGATTCCAAGCCCAGCTCCCGAACCTTGTCTTCCAGCAGGGGGCGATCGGAGCCGTCTCCGACCATGACGAGGTAAGGAGCATGCGAAAGATCCGCGTCTGACTCTGCGAGCAACTGGGCAAAGGCATCAATCAAATACGGCAAGCCTTTTACCGGAACAAAGCGAGCCACTGTCCCGAACAGGAAAGCGTCATCCGGGATGTTCCATTCCTTGCGCAACCGATCCCGATCCGACTCCCGAAGCTGGGTCTGACGATAGGGCGTCAAATCCGTCCCGTTGTAAATGACACTGATTTGCTTGGCAGGAACTCCCTGACTTCGCAAAATCTCCGCTATCGCCTCACTGATCGCGATGTAGTGTCGATTCCATAGGCGTGTTCCCCGTTCCATCAAGCTGACGATGGCATAGGCAAGAGCACCGGCGTAATCGTAGCGAAGGGAGCTGTGTACGGTAGTGACCAGCGGTATGCCTAAGGCTCTGGAAGCCAGTCTGGAAAAAAAATTGGCCTTGATGCCGTGTGTATGGATAATGGTTGGTTGGAAGTCTTGGAACGTCTTTCTCAAAGCTCGTAAAAGGCGCAGGTCAAAACGACCAAATTGATCCAGTGTCAGCACCTGGATCCCTGCCTTTCTTAGCTCGCTTGCAAAAAGGGCGTCGTAAAAACACACGACTGCCACCTCCACTTCCTCAGCTGGAAAAGTGGAGACAAGATTGAGAATATGCTGTTCCGCGCCGCCAAATTCTCCTCCGCCAATTACGTGGAGGACTCGTAGTTTACTCATGTAAATTCACCCGAATCTTAATGACAAAGCCATTTTCACTATAGCAGATGCCCGGTAGATTCGCAATAAGACGCCACTTATGGTATCGTAAGTGAGTGAAATAGCAAGCAAGATGAGACGAAAAGGACAAGGAAGGTTACCAGAATGAATGGCCACAATGTGTTAATCATATGTTATGGATTTCCGCCCATCGGCGGCGGTGGAGTGCCGCGCCCGTTAAAAATGGCGAAATATCTGGGAGAGTATGGCTGGAATGTCCACGTGCTGACTGTTGAACCCGCCTATCATGCTACTTTGGATCCCAGTCTTCTGGCGCAATTGCCAAAAGAAGTAAAGATTCACCGGGCGAAGGAAATGCAGCTCATCCCCAATCGAGGGGCAGCCAGTGCTGCGGTGACCTCTAGCGATGGAACAGCCGTAACACCGCCACAACCTTCCATAAAATCCGTTTTGAAAAAACAAGTGATTCAATTTTTGAAGAAAATGAAACCGTATCTGCTGATCCCCGATGACCAGATTCTCTGGATGCCGAATGCTGTCAAGCTGGGCAGGGAGATCATGCGGCGGGAAAAGATAGATGTGATTTTCTCTACCTCGGGACCCGTCACCAATCATCTGGTAGCACGAAAGCTGGCGCGTGAAACAGGCTGTCGATGGATTGCTGACTTTCGCGATCCCTGGACGCAAAATATGCATACCTCGGGCATCGCCTGGCGGGAACGTTTGGAGGAGAGAATGGAGACAGGCGTGATGTCAGAAGCGGATGCGATCACGACGGTAACAGCCACGTTTGCGGATAATTTCCGTAAGAAGCACGGCGCCTGGATCAAGCGGCTGGAGCTGATCTACAATGGATTTGACCAAGCCGATTTTGAAGGATTACAGCCTTTGCATGGCGTTCCTGGGAAATTTCACGCCGTCTACGCTGGTATTCTGTATCAAAAACGCAATCCACGCTTGCTCCTTGAAGCCATCAGAGAACTGATCGACGCTGGAGAAATCGATCCACATGATCTGCTGCTTAGCTTTGCAGGCGTATTCGACTACCCCGGTTATAGTGAGAACCGTGATTGCGTAGAACGCTTGAAACTGCAGGACAACGTCCGTCTGATGGGCAATCTTCCCCACAAAGAAGCACTCGGCCTGATGAAGGGTGCTGACGCCCTGCTGTTGATCGGAGATGTATCAGCAGATGCTGGCGCCTACATTCCTGGCAAGCTGTATGAGTACATGGGAATAGGCAAGCCGATTCTCGCGCTCAACAAAGCGGGAGAGGCTACAGACATCATCGAGCAGTTCCAACTCGGTCAGGTGGCAGACCCCGAGGACAAGGCTGCGATCAAGGAGGCCTATCTACGGCTGTATCGCGAGTGGAAGGCAGCTGCAGCCACTACAGACGCTGATGGGCGTGGAGCTGACTTCGCCGAACGTGTGAAGCCGTACGAACGGCGTGAGCAGGCTAGACAGCTGGCCCAGCTGATGAATGACGTCATCGGTATCCAACGATTATAGTACGTGCTTTTCGATTACCCTGCGACGATTGGTTGCGGGGTATTTTAAACGAGAATGAGAAACGAGTGTGGTACGAAAGTGAACATGGCGGTTCAACGATTGCGAGCTTACAATTTTTTTTACTTTTCGATTCTTTCTATGTTTATTTCTTTTTTGCCGATTTATCTCACCCATCGTGGCATTTCTCCAGCAGAGCTTGGTCTTCTAGTAGGAGTGGGATCGTTCATCGGAATTTTGTCGCAGCCGTTTTGGGGAATGCTGAGCGACAGAGCTAAGACGATCAAACGGATTATTTTATTGACCGTCGGCTTTTCTGTAGCGATCGGTTTCTTGTTGTTTACTAGCTCTCAGTTTTCTATCTTGTTCCTGCTGGTTGCAGCTATGTATTTTTTTCTGATGCCAACAGATCCGCTGACAGAGAGTCTGAATTACCGGATTGCCGAAGATAACAAGATCAGCTTTGGTTCGATTCGTACTTACGGAGCAATTGGCTTTGCTTCCTCCTCGCTCGTCATTGGCTGGATGGTCGATGTGTGGGGGATGGACTCCCTGGCGTGGCTCTATCTGACTTTTGGTACACTGACGTTTGCCATTTGCCTGTTTGTGCCGGATGCTCCTGCCAGCAAGAATAAGCTCTCTTTTCAGGAGCTGAAGCAATTTTTTTTCTATCCACGCACCCTGCGCTTTTTCTTGCTTGTCCTGCTGGCTTCTACTCCGCATCGAACCAACGACAGCTTCCTCGGAGTGTACGTACAGAGCTTGGGCGGCAGTACGGGGGATGTGGGGCAGGCTTGGTTTTTGGCTGCGATCAGTGAAGTGGTGTTTTTTGCGATCAGTGCGCGGCTTTTGCAGAGATGGAGTGAGATCAGGCTGATTACCACAGCCGCAGTATTGTATACGATACGCTACGTCCTGTGTGCCCTCGCACCTTCTGCGGATTGGGTCGTCTACCTGCAAATCACGCAGGGGATCACCTTTGTCATCTTCTATACAGCATCCATTCAATATCTGTACCGCATTATTCCCGAAGAGTGGAAGGCGACGGGGCAGACCGTTCTGGCCGTCTTGTTTTTTGGCCTCTCCGGAATAGTTGGGTCGATAGCTGGCGGCTGGGTTTTTCAGATGCTTGGAGGCTCCTATCTGTACTGGGCAATGGCCTTCTTTTCATTCGCCGCCTTTTTGTACAGTCTCTTTCTGGAGAAGCGGAGTATTTGATACATCTCTGACATTCCCTTGTTAAGGTAAGAGGAGTAACAAGGAAGGATGACAGGATGATGAAAAGAAACGTATTTACTCCTTTGAGGAATCGCTCGTATCGCACTTTTTTTCTCTCTCAAATATTTGCCGATCTGGGAAATTGGCTGGACTTGCTGGCTATTGGGGCACTGATTACATTTACCTGGAACCTCGGACTTGCAGCAAATTCCGCTGCGGTGATTGCGATGGGAGCCCCATTTTTGTTCGTTGGACCCTTGGCTTCAGTCTGGGTCGATCGGCTGTCCTGTCGAACGGTCTTACTGCTTAGTACGGGATTGCGTATTTTGGTGATCGCAGGGTTTCTGCTCGCCCCCAATCTCTATGTGCTGCTTCCCTTAATCTTTTTGAAGTCATCATTGGCCTCCGTGATCGAACCTGCCCGACAGTCCATGCTTCGCCATTTGGTAGACCAAGAGGAGATGGCAGAAGCAAGCTCTTTGGGGCAAATGGTGAACAATGGCATGAAAATGATCGGTCCAGCTCTAGGGGGGCTTTTACTGACGTATTCCTCCACCACAGCGGTCTTCGCAGTGGAAGGAGTGCTTTTTGTTATCGCACTTTTGATCATGCTGCGTTTGCCTTTTATCCCAGCTGCGGCAGTCAATCGTGAACTGGACGGCAAGCCAAGCTTTACGAGGGAAGTCACCGAAGGCATCCGTTTTTTATTTGGCAACCGCCTGATGCGTTCGGCAGTGATGATCGTAGGGCTGTCGATGTTCATCATCTTTCTCTACGACGGCTTTTTCCCCCCTTTAATCAAATTGCTGGGTTTGGATGTTATGGATTATGGATTGGTTACGGCTGCTCTTGGCTGCGGCTCTGTGTGTGGAGCTTTGCTGGTGGGTCAATTCACCGCGTGGCGCAGGAATCCCATTCTGTTTATGGCTTTTGGCAGAATCGTGTCTGGTCTGCAACTGCTTATCGTAGCAGGTGGTGCGATCTATGGTGTTGGGTATGGGAATACCATTTTCTGGGTGATCAACTTTGCCTTTGCGGGTGCTGTAGGAGTGGGCATGACGGTTCCTTACGCTTACCTCATTCAGACGCAGACGCCACCCGAGCTGATCGGACGTGTATCTGCTGTAGCGATGGCGGTGCAGGGCATCGCCATTCTGACGGCGCCCTCTATCGGGGCTGTCTTGGGGGAATGGCTCGGTCTGGGCTGGGTATTCGGTCTTGCCGGTGCTCTCACGGTACTCCTGGGTGTGGCAAGTACGCTGCAAAGAAGAGAGAAAAAAGACCTGACTGTGAGTGTCAGGTCGTAATAACGTGCTTGCCTGCTTATGTGTAGCAGGCAAGCATATTTTTTAGTGCAGCAGGTATTTTTCTACTTCTGCAGGGTCCTTGATGTGAATGCCAGGATCATCGTACTTGTAGAGCTGGAAGAAGACTTCCTGGTCCATTGTGCCTGCTTCTGGCAGAGGGAGAATGATCCAAGTCTGGTACTGGTGGATCAAGCGATCTTCCTTGCCGATCCAGAAGGTTGTCTTGATCGTGGATTCATTCAGGATGTACTTCAGATCAGGGCGGTCTCCCAGCTGCTTTTTCAGAGGTTCAAACAAGGGACTCTGACTCTTCGCCAGCCATTCCGCACCGGTCATTTTCAATTGAAATACAGCGCTCAATGTCCCGTAAACCTTGTCATCGGGAAGTTGAACCGCTTTGTCCATAAATGGCAGCCAGTCATCAAATCCTGCCAGTACATCAAAAGCGAGCGGCTCGTCTCTCGCCGTCACCCAGTAGTCCTTGGCGCGAATGAAGTGCTTGTCATCGATCCGGTAGTATTGATAGGGCTGAGCCGCGATGCGCGCATCGACGTTGTAGCCCTTGTCATTGACGACCGCTCCGTTAAACATGCTGGTGACAGATCGGGAGAGAATCATGTTTTTGACATGTCCCTTGTACCAGTACTTTTGTGCGTCGGGGTCGGTTTTCGCCTTTTCCAGCGCGTACTGCAGCCATTCTGCTCCTGATTCATTCAGCCCCTCTGTATTTTGAGAGGGAGTATTGTTGAAATTGGTGGTCGCGAATGTCTTCGTACCTGATTCGTAGGTGCAACCGCCAAGCAGGGCAGCGATGCAGACGGAAGCAAGCAAGGAAAAGATTTTTGATTGCTTACGCATGGCGAACCCTCCTTACGATTCCATAGGCCACCAACCCGATAAAAATGGCAATCGTGATTGGAATGACAGGAATATCGTGCTGTTTGAACACCAGGATGCGGTGTGTGTTGTAAATGGTTCCGATAATCTCGTTTTGCTGGTCGCCATCGATGTCGCCGATTTGCACGTTGATGAGTGGCAGGTAAATGCGCCAGTTTTCCTTCAAGCCTGCCGGCGTATAGTCAAATCCACTTAAATAACGGCTGTCTGTCGTACTGACCCAGCTTTTCGCTTTGGCGATAATTTCAGCCTTGCCATTTCCCACAGCAGCGTAATTGGAGAAACGGAAGCTATCATCGCCGTCCGCGCTTTTCCAGAGGATATCCCACGTTCCTTCAGGAGTCGGTTTTAAAATGTAGGAAGGCTTGCCTGCCAAAAGCAGCTCATCCACTTGGTCATGATCGATATCGGCCGGGATAAATTCGGCAGTGGCCAGCTCCGCTTCCTTACGGGTGAGGACGTAGGCTTCCTTAAGTGAACCGTCCGCTTCCACGGTCATGACGCTAATGTGTTGGCCCATGATCATCAGGCCTTCTCGTCCGTCGGGCAGCATCATGGTCGTCAGTAGCTTGGTAGCGTCAGTAGGGCCGCTAAAAGGCTTGCCATCATAGGTTCCAGTAAGGACTCCATCGATGATGTGCAAATCCTTGTAGTTGCGCCCTAGCTCCTGGCGCAAGTCCATGCTACCCTTGTTCTCTGCCAGCTTGTTGGCAATGTTCTCCATATCCAAAAGGAAAGCGCGGTATGGAGCTGTACCGACTTGCAGCATGGCTTCTGCGTAGTTCTGACGCTGGACGTTGGGAACGAGCTGATCATCCTTCATCGTATAGTAAGGAAAGCCCGGATAGTCCGTCGGCATCTGCTCACGGATGAGTGCCAGGGTTTCTGGCGAAAGTTCCTTGTTGTCCATCCGAACCAGTTGGCCATCCTGCCAGCGCATGACGTACAGGGACACAGGCTCAGGCTGAAGGTGAAGCAGCTTTTCAGCCAAGGCTTTCTTTTCTTCTTCTGTCTCCGGTTTTTCCACGGTCTCCGGTAAAGGCAGTTCCATTGCATTGCCGTAGGTGACAATCTCCTGTTTGCCATCTCCATCGACATCGTAGAGTGTGATCGGGAAGTAGTCTACCCAGTCACCGTTGTAAAGGCGATCCGTCTCTTCTGTCACAGTGAAGTGGCTTAAGGCCGTTAAGGTATAGCGGTTGAACGTGACATTGGCAAGCAGGGCGATGATGACCAAGGCACCTACTGCTTTCCAGTTGAGGCGTCCGTACCATTTGACAAGCAGGCCAATCACGATCACGGCGATCGCTCCGCCGATCAGGATAGCAGCTGTTGTTTTGACATCTACGCGTGTTAGCGCACGGTCTAGCAGCAGAAAGCCGATGGTGAAAACCAGAACCTGGCGACGTTCGCTAGGATGGATCAAGAAGTAGAATCCAGCCAGCAATGGTAGAAAGACAAGCAAGGCGATCCAGGTCAGATCAAGGAATGCCGGCTTGACGAGCAGATGGTAGATCAGAAACAGGGCGATGGCGTATACGGCCCACCCCAGGCTCTGTACGATTGGATTGCTGCGCATGGATTCACCCCCTTTTTGATTGTGTTTGATCGGCAAGCAGTGCACTGAAAATACCACCAAACAGCCAGAAGTAGAGAGCCATGAACGGCACCTCGAAAATGTTTTCTACGAAATTGTGCAAAGCGACAGCGAATAGCCCTCCGAACAAGCCTAAGAGTAAGAAAAAGTGGGGGGAGTTGCGCCACACTTTTACAGCTCTGACTCCGTTTCTCAGCATCATCGTGACAAAAATAAGCAGCAGGGTAATTCCGATCAGACCAAATTCGGCCAAGCTTTTAAAGAAATAACTGTCGGAGTAGATGGTTCCGAAATGGCGATATCCTACCGCACCGCCATGATGGCCCAGTCCCACACCAAAAAGCGGCTCGATGCGCATTTTGTCATAAGCATCGCCCCAACGGTCCAGGCGTCCTGCTTGCATACTCGACGCCAGGTACTCCGGCGTAAAAATTCCAAATACACGATTTTTCAGTGATCCTAGCATGGGAACGGAATCAGGTACATTGTAGAGTCCAATGACAGCAATAATTCCTGCGAGTACGAGATACAGAGCGATCCGCCTTTTCCATAGGTAGAAACAGATGAACAGCGAAAACGCGAGAGCGAACCAGGCACCGCGGGATGCAGTCAGCAGCAACGCGAGCAAAGTAACCAGCGTAACGACAGCCCAGATCAGCTTTTCCTTACGGCTCGTGGTTTTGAGGAACAGTCCGGTAGCGATCGGTGCAATCAATGCCATGTAGCTGCCGAGCACGTTGGGACTTGTGACGAAGGAGAAAGCGCGTGTGGTAATGGCTTCGCCTTCCTGTACCCAAGAACCAGGTGTTTCTACGCCAAGCACGACCTGCATCACCCCGTACAAGCCGGTCAAAAAGCCGACGATGACGAGTCCTTTTAAGAGATTTTCCAGTTGCTCAATGGATTTGAGCAGATAAAATCCAATAAAGAAGGCAATGAGATACTGATAGATAGACCGGAAGCCTTCCACACTGGCTTTCCAGTTGGCCATATCCGTCACCATCAGCGCCACCCCGAGTACGAATAACGCAGCCAGTACATGCTTGATCCCTGGCATGGCACGCTTTCCTTCCAGATAGGCGAAGAAGGTAAACAACGACAAGACAATCAGTAAAACCTCATCCCAAAAAGACGAAACGACTGGAATTGGTAGAATGTTCCGCAACAGGTAATCGATAAGGGGGTAGGCCAATAGCAAGTACAACCAAGTGTTTGATTGTCCTCCCCACTTCAACACGGTATCTCTCATTTGATTTGTAGTCCTCCTACGCAGGGATTAACCAACCCATTATAATGAATTTTACAACCTCCAAGCAAGCTGGAAGGGAAAGTGCTTGGTAGGACCCGTAGAAATGAGATATGATAGCAAGGTATTTTCAAGAAAAAAGAGCTAGACCGAATTAAGGGGATTAGTGAAATGAGTTTGCTCAAAACCGCTTCCATGATCGTCGTACTGACGCTGGTTGGAAGACTCCTAGGTTTTTTTCGAAGCGTATACGTGTCCAATTTGTATGGGACAGGGATGGAGGCAGACGCCTTCAACATCGCGGCGACCATTCCCTTGACGCTCTTTCTCGTCATTCCCGGAGCGATTAATGCGGTCCTGATCCCGACGATGCGCGGTTTGATGGAAAAGGAACAACGCACGGATGTGCTATATCACAAAATGCTGGGCATCATTTTGGGTGTTTTTGGTACGGTCGCTCTACTTGGGGTAGTGTTTGCCCATGAAATAGCTGGGATGTTCGGCTTGACGGGGGCCAAGCTCGACCTGACCGCAGAGATGCTGCAGTGGATGTGGCCGTCTGCAGTCTTCATCGGTTTGACCGGTTTGTGGTCCAGTATGTGCAATGCCCATCAGCATTTCTTTACCCCGACATTGGGAACCGTTGCCAACGGCGCTATCGTGATTGGCAGCATGTATGTTTTGGTCCCGCTCTACGGTCCAACGGGTCTGGCGATTGCGACATCGCTCGGCTATCTGGCAGCCATGACCACCATGCTCCCGACACTGCGCCGTTTTGGCTATCAGCATCGCCTCTCTTTTTCCTATAAAAAAGATGAAGCACTTGCTGGAATGGGGGAGAGAGTGATACCGATCTTGATCGGTGCTGTCGTGGCACAGGCAACCACCTTTTTGGAGCGCGGCTTCGCAGAATCCGTCGGTACCGGGGTGATCTCAGCATTAGCCAACGCCAATCAGATCGTTCAAATGCCGATGGCGATTTTTGTAGGTGCGTTTACCCTGCCGCTCTTTCCTTTGCTCGCTACCCACGTGAAGAGGGGAGAGATGGGGGAGATGAAGCACATTCTGCAAAAAGGCCTCGCCTATCTGTTTATCCTATTAATTCCGGTTACAGTCGGACTTTCGTTGTACGCAGAACCCATCATTCGCCTTGCGTTTGAGCGAGGAGCATTCGACGAACAATCCGTAGCTTTGACCGCTTGGGCCTTGCCCTTCTATGCACTGGGACTCTATGCGCTGGCTGCGAGAGACTTGCTGACCCGTGCCTTCTATGCGCTGGAAAACACGCGTACACCCGTCACCATCGGGGTGGTCGGGATCGGGGTGTACGTGGCTGCAAACTGGCTGTTGATCCCGTCCCTTGAACATGGAGGCATCGCACTGGCACAAGCCGTATCCGCCTTCAGTCAGGCGCTTCTGCTATTTCTATTGCTTTGGCGGGCTGTTGGAACCCCTGTGAAGTCCAGTTTTTTATGGACGATGGCAAGGACCATTCTGTCGTGCGGGATTATGGCGGCAGGGATACTGCTGCTAGATCCCATGCTTTCTCAGCTTGCACTCTGGCTGTACCTGATCCTTGGCATCGGCATCGGAATGCTGCTATACAGTGCATCTCTGGTCCTGATGCGTGAACCGCTCGTAGCGGAATTGCTGCAAAAGGTTTTGAAGCGTGTCACTCCATCCCGTGGGCAGTCGTAAGCGGGCACTCCCGAATGGCGTATCGCGTTTTTCCTGAAGCACTCGGCGGAATATGATCGACGTAAGCGACCTGTATGCTGACATCACCTAAAGCGTCGTGAATGCCGGCTAAAAGCCGAGTCTCATCAGCAGGCTGATAGGAGCTGGGCTCCTTGACCAGCTTCAGGCTCAGATGATTGGGCTCATGCTGCACGATCTGAAACGTCCGAAAGCTGTCCATGTTTCGCACGATGTGGTTAAAGTAGTGGCCGTGCACGAGCCCTCCCTGTTGGGAAATGAACATGTCGTCTTCTCTGCCGTCTATCTGCTTCAGCAAGGGGTAGTTGATGCCGCAATCGCAGGTTTGGGTGGAAAGGGCTACAACATCTCCCAGCTGGTAGCGCAGGCGAGGCATGACCGTGTTGTGCAGGTCCGTTACGAGGACTGCCCCTGCCTCACCAGGATAGAGCGGCAGTCCTGTAGTCGGATCTACAACCTCCAAATAGCAATTCTCGCTAAAGATATGCATATGACCCTTGCGGCACTGGTAGGCGATCATCCCGCCGTCACGAGCACCGTATTCGTTGATGACAGGAGCTAAAAACGCTTCCTCCATCGTTTTGCGTTGATGTTCGTACAAGCTTTCGGCTGTGGAGACGACGGCTTTTAAAGGGATACCGAGAACAAGACCGCGCTGTTTCAGCATACTGGCAAGCGTGTACAGTGCCGAGGCGTATCCGTACAAGTAGGTTGGCCGAAAGCGTTGTATCAGCTTCCTATATGTGTCCAGCTGTTTCTCATCCATGTCGTAGGCAGACAAAATCAGCCGATTCTTCAGCCAGCGTTCCTTCCAGCGGTGACGGCTTTGTTGCTGCTGATTCAATTCCAGAGGTGAGCCCCAGATCATGACGCATGGATCTCCGATGTTGATTCCATGCCAAGAGAGCCCTAGCCAACGAGCTGCTTCATACCGCTCGACAGCAGGGCGATCCAGATAAAAGCGTGTGGGCTCACCGGTAGAACCGCCCGTCCTGTTGCCAATGAGCTTGGCCGGGTTTGCATGTCGAGAGAGGTAAGGATCGGGATTCATCCGAAAGCGCGTCTTGTCCAGGATGGGGAGACGCTGCAAAAAACGCTCGGGCAGGTCGCGATTCGTTTCCCATTCCGCTGCGAATTCCGTGTAAGCCGGAACGTGGCGGACGGCGTGATCGAGCAAACTCGCTAGCTTCTTTCTTTGACTTTCAAGCAACGCTTCCTTCTCCAAGCTTTGTGCTAGCAGCATTTCAGACATGTATTGACGTGTACGGTTCTCCTTGAATGTTTCCATCAGTGGCCACTGTATACGGCGAATCCAAAAACCGGTTGCAGGCACGACCATTCCACCTTGTCAGGCAGACGATTCAAAGAAGTCGTTGGAATCTGTTTTTCACCAGTATTCCTGCCGAATTGCATCGTTATACCTGTTTGCTGGAACGGGAAAATGATAGTAGGATAGAGAGTGGATTCATGCCAGTTGGGAGACCCCCAAGTCCGGGACGTGAACAAAGGAGTTACCCATGTTGAAAAAAAGCCATTTCCTCGCTGGTGCGTTGATACTCGCTATAGCAGGAGTTTTATCTAAAATTATCGGGATGTTTTATCGGATTCCTCTGCAGGAGATAGTCGGTGACAGTGGTCTTGGACTCTATCAGGAAGTCTATCCGCTCTACCTGACCTTCCTCGTGCTGGCAACGGCAGGAGTGCCTGTAGCGCTGTCCAGAGTGATTGCTGAAGCTTTGGCAGAGGGCAAGAAAGGCGCTGTCGGACAAATTCTGGCACGAAGCATGGTCATGATGGGCGGGATCGGGATTGTCCTGTTCGCGATTTTATACGCCAGCTCACCCCTGATTGCCAAGCTGATGGGAAACCCGCATCTGATCGAACCGATCCGTGCTATATCCCTATCCTTATTGTTTGTGCCGCTCATTGCGGTGATTCGAGGCTTCTTTTACGGACATCAGAAAATGATGTATGTCGGGCTGTCCCAGATTGTCGAACAGACTTTGCGGGTAGCTTTTATCCTCATAGCCTCTCTTTACCTGGTCCGTTTGGGAGAAGATACGGACACGGTGATTACCGGCGTCAACTTCGGTACAATGATCAGCACGTTTTTAAGTCTGGGTTTCCTGGCTTTTCTCATGTGGCTGCACAACCGGAAAAACTCCGTTTTTGCCGGCGGACAGTGGAATCGTCTGGACTGGTGGTATGATCGAGCCTTCTTTTCGACGATGTGGCGAATCGCTTGGCCGATATGCCTGAGCGCGCTGGTGATTCCGATCTTCAGCTTGACGGATTCTTTCCTAGCAATTAACATCTTCCGTTACATCTGGCATGTAGATGGTCTGACGGCGGATACCTGGTTTGGCATTTACAGCCGTGGTGGCCCTTTACTACAGATGGCAAGCCTCTTCGGGTCCTCGATTGCTCTTTCCATCGTGCCAGCCATTGCAGAAGCAAAGAGGCAAGGGGATGAAGAGCGGGTCACGACTCTGACAAAGCTGTCCCTCCGCTTTGCCTGGCTGATCGGCTTGCCAGCTGGCCTCGGTCTGACAGCGGTAGCAGAGGGTGCCAATCTGGCGTTGTATGGGGATGCAGAAGGCACGCGAGCGATGGCGATTCTGGGTGTCACTGCAATCCCGCTGTCGCTATTGCTTGCGACCAATGGAATCCTGCAAGGAGTGGGCAAAGAAAAAATTCCGGCACGCCACCTGATGTACGGGGTACTCGTCAAAATTGCTGCGACGCTGCTGTTCACATCGTGGTTTGGGATGGAAGGTCTTTCGCTCTCCTGGCTGTGTGCGACGGCATTCGTCTGCATCCTGAATATGCGCACGATCAGTCGTCTTGTCTACGTACCCATTCACTGGCGCTTTGACACGCTCTACCCGCTCCTTGTCGCCAATCTGATGCTGGTATTGGCGTGGGGTACGACGGAAGGAGTCGGATATTTGCTAGGCTGGAATGACAAGCTGCGCCTGCTGGGGGCAGCGGAAACCGTAGCTGGCG
Organism: Brevibacillus invocatus; assembly: GCF_003710915.1. Taxonomy (GTDB): domain Bacteria; phylum Bacillota; class Bacilli; order Brevibacillales; family Brevibacillaceae; genus Brevibacillus; species Brevibacillus invocatus. The sequence continues at coordinate 149,823 of NZ_RHHR01000028.1, forward strand.
TTGCAGTCGGAATGATTGTCTATCTTGGACTGCTGTTGTTGATACCACTTATCGATGACAAGGAGCTGGATTGGTTGCCCGGCGGCAACAAGCTGCGAACGTTTATGAATATGATTCGGAAAAAACAGGCGTCCTCCAAGTCACAGTAAAGAAGGATATCCAATACGCAAAAAACAGAAGCCCAACTTCTCAGTAAGTCAAATGAGAAGTTGGGCTTTATTAACAGGAACAGATAGTATGAACACCCAAGAGTATTGCATACCGGTTCCTGAATTTTCACTTTCCATTACAATATGGTCAAATTCATTATCTTTCAAACTCAGGATTACTGCTCGATTGTCATCATGAAAGGATAAGAAATATTTCTTTTCATCAATAAGGAAATGGCCAGCTTTATAGCCGAGCGAAGTGATGCCCGTTCTTTTTATAGCAGTCCAGGGAAACTGAAAATTTCCCACTTGAACTTCTTCGACCGTACTGTAGGGAATGGCTATCTTCCTTCTCAAAGTGGCAACTGCGGTCCAGCCTGAAATATGCAAGAATAAATCTTGATCACCCAGCACAACTTGAACACTCATCTATAATCGCCTCCTATTTGTAAATCACTCTATTCGAAAACGGTGTAGTAAAGGTGAATGAAAGGATATCTTCGTTTAAAATCCGTGAAACTGGTTCATGAGGCTGTTGAAATGCAATTAAGATTTTTGCGGAATAAACATACCTGCAAAGATTCGAGAGGTACGATCCGTTGTCGGCTCATTATGGATCGCTTTTTCAATAATCTGATTAACAGATTGGACGAGCTCCTGAAATTCTTCATCCGTCAAATGAATGGGTGTATACCAATACGCAAATCCATCGTCTTAATGCCTCTAGGTGCCTATCCTTTCAGCTCAAAGTTTGCTTGGGTGCAGGATCGGTACGGCGTTTCCTGGCAATTAAATCTTGTCGACAGCTAGACATGCTGGATCACGACAAATAAAAAGGATGCCCCATAAACAGCTGAATGGCTGTTAGGGCATCCTTTTTCATGCACTTGAAAGTCTATTTATCCTTCCGGTACACACAGACTACCATCTTGACGAAAAATTCCCGCAATCCGGGCATCTCGGCCAATACCTTCAGCTGATTGCGCAACGGAATTTCCTGCTGGTAGACGGCAGGCTGAGTAACGCCTTGTTGGATCCTACGGAAGCGCTTGATGGTCATCTGATTGATGTAAGAGATCGTCTCTCGTCCATCAGGCTGTGTGCTGAAGCGAAACGAAATGCGGTCAGCGCCATCCGGCAGATCCCGAACCAATTCTTTGTATGCACGGATCAAGGCCTGGTCTGAAAAGAGGGCATGCACCCAAGGAATCCCGATGGCATCAGATAGATGCGCACCGTACGGGTGATAGTAAGGTGGAAAATTGATGTAGAGATGTCCACCTGGCTTTAGTACACGGAAGCATTCTTCGAGCGTTTTTTCCGGCTCTCCGACGTGCTCCATCGCGTCATTCATGATGATCGTGTCGAAGGTGTTGTCGGCAAAGGTCATGTTTGCCGCATCCCCCGTCATGAAGGAAACGACGTCAGCAAGTCCTTTTTCCTTGGCAAACGCATTTCCTTCCTCAGCATAGTGGGGGACGATATCGATCCCGATCATTTTTTCAGGACGGAAGGTTGCGTAGTAGCAGGTCTTGCCGCCGCCTCCACAACCAATGTCGAGGACGGTTTTACCCGTGAACATCTGTTCCTGGGAATGAAAGGGGAGGAAAAATTGAATCGTCTGGTCCCCTTTCTGGAACTGCCACTCGGTATAGCTCATCTGCCCGTCGTTCGCCAGGTTAAATGGGTGAACGGGGAGAGGAAACAAACGATTCAAGCCAATTAACATCTGAGAGGAAAGAGACATGATCCGGCCCACCTTTCTTCTAGATTTTCATCAGATACCCTCAACCTTTTTTGCTCAGGGCCTGCAGGACCAGCTCACTGCTTTTCGCAGCCTCTTTTTCGAGAAGCTGTGCCTGACGCGCAATCACTTCTTTCTCCTGATCCAGCATGTTTAGCCGTTCGGAAAGAAGGGTTAGTAGCGAGGCTGAGTCCAGTTGGGTTATATGGCCGGCATTGGGCATTCCGGCGCGTTCGACAAAACGATCGATTTTAGGATCGTAGGATATTCCGGTAAATGGGATGCGCAGCATGCATGCAAGAATGAGCGAGTGCAATCGCATACCGACGACGTAGTCACATTGTTTCAGCACGGACATGATATCATGGAACGTAACGGGAGTATCGAGAAGACGAGCTCCCTGCTGTTTCATCTGCTCCATGATCTGCTTGGACGGAGCCAGATCACTGGGGACGTGCATCGGCAGAAACAAGACATTCCAGCCCTGGTCGATAAACCAGTCAGCTGCCAGCGCCATGCTTTGTTTAAACTGCTGCTCCTGCTTCCAGTCCCGTACAGAGATGGCGACCAATGGTTTGGTCGAGTCGGCAAACAAGCCTTGTAACAACTCTTTTCCACGCTTGTCCGTTATATCATCAGCGGAAATGGTCAAAGCGGGATCTGCCGTGATGTGGATCGGTGCACGTTTTACACCGCAGGCCTTGAAGTCTTCTCCTGATTCGTGATCGCGCACAGTAATCACATCCACCCGATTGACGACGCGTTTGATCATGGAGCGGCTAAGCGACTTCAGGATCGGTCCAAACCCTTGTGCGTAGAAGACGACAGGCTTGCCCAGGAGCTTTGCTATCAGGACAATACCCAGATAGTAGAGGACACTTCGTGGACTGGTTACGTCCTGCATCAGTGTTCCCCCGCCCATCACCAGCATGTCGCTTCGCTTCAGCTCGCGGACGATGGTACCCAGGCTCCAACGGTCATAGGCTTCAATGCCGAATAGCTCAGCGGTGCGCTCAGGCTGATTGGAGAGAACAGCTAGGGAAATATTCGGTTGTTCCCGCTTGAGCGAGCTGATGATGCCGTAAAGGACCACATCGTCTCCGGCATTGTTGAAGCCATAGTACCCGGAGATGAGAATTCGCGACATGGAGTGAACCTTCTTTCTATATCAAACGTACAGGAAAAACACATTCTCAAGTATAATCGAGTAAACAATGGGAAGTAAAGCAACCCTACAGGAAAAAGAAAACGCCCATCGCAAACATCCCGATACCCAAGATCGCGAAGATGATCATCAGGATGTACATTCCTTTGTTTTTGCGACGCCGATAAAAAAATTCGTCAAACATGATAAACCTCCTTGCAGGTAAATAATCCATTCTAGTATCATACCATGCAGCCTACTATCTAGCTATTGGCAGTTGTGAACGAGGAAGCGGGTTATGTGTCATTCCATATAGACAAGGTAAAAAGGAGAAGAGTGAAGTGGAACAAAAATGGTTGAAATACACACTGAAAGTAAGACAGGACACGGAGGACATTTTTGTTGCCGAGCTGCTGGATAGTCCGTACACATTGGGCTGGGTAGAGCCCCCCTTTGAGGTGCTGACTACTGATAACGGCTACGATTTCGCACAAAATACAGAAGATGCGGTCACGGTCTATGTGTTCGAACCGATGGTGCAGCAGGAGGAAGAGCATCAGCAGCTTTTACGAGTGTACATACAGCGCTGGCCAGGGGCGATTTCCATTCTGGAAGTGGCGCAAGTGGCAGAAGAGAATGAATCCTGGAAGGACGAGTTTCGCGAAGTGCAAGTAGGTGATTGGTGGATCGCTCCGACCTGGACGGAGCCGGAAGCACTGAAGGAAGCCAAGCACATCCTTTGGATGGATCCTGGTGCAGCTTTTGGGACTGGCTATCATGGTACAACCCAGGATATTTTACTTTTCTTGCAGGAAATCACTGTGAAAGACAAGGTTGTCCTCGACATTGGAGCTGGATCGGGCATTCTTTCCTTGTACTGCGCAATCAATGGAGCGAGTCAGCCCGTCTATGCAGTCGATATCAATCCGCAGAGCGAATATCAGATGGAAGTAAACGCCGCCAACAACCAACTTCCAGCTCACGCGCTGAAAATCATCGTCGGAGATGCATTGGAGGATACGGTTCGTCGAGAATTACCGCAACAGGCAGATTTGATTTTGCTGAACATCGGTGGGGACGAAGACGTGGCGATGCTGCCGATAGTCAAAGAACGAATCGCTCCGGACGGCTACCTCCTGCTATCCGGGATGGTGGAATGGAACCGGGAGATGGTCCGTTCGACGTACGAGCAGGCAGGCTTCCAAACACTGGGGGAGCGTCAGAGCGAGGAATGGGTGACACTCCTGATGAAAGAAAGTGGAGTCACCAAAAAATAGAGCAGGTAATCATCGTTGTAACTGGCGAATGGTACGATAGAAAAAAACAATTTTGGAGGGGAAGCGGAATGGAGCATGTGGTCATTGCTGCTGCCGGACGGACACCGATTGGTACGTTCGGCGGTGTTCTAAAAGATGTAAGCGCTCGCAAGCTGGCGCAGACGGCTGTCAACGGCGTGTTGGATAAGGCTGGGGTAGAACCTAAGTTGGTTGAAGAAATCGTCCTTGGCAATTGTATTCAGCGTACAGATGAACCCAACATCGCACGGGTGGTTGCGATCGATGCAGGTCTGGGACAAGAGGTTACGGGTTATACAGTCCAGCGCCAATGCGCATCAGGCATGCAGGCGATCGTGAGTGCAGCTTCACAAATCTTGCTGGGTGACAACGAAATCGTCATGGCTGGCGGCGTGGAGAGCATGAGCAATGCCCCGTATGTCCTGAAAAACGCGCGCTGGGGAAAAAGACTCACGCATGGGGAAATGACAGATGCGATGTGGGAGTTGCTCACGGACCCACACCACCAGATTCTTATGGGTGAGACAGCAGAGCGTCTGGTTGATCGCTATGGCATATCACGCGAAGAGCAGGACGAGATCGCCTTGCGCAGCCAGCAAAACGCAATCAAGGCCATCGACTCTGGCACTTTTGCTGAAGAGATCATTCCTGTTCCTGTGAAAAAAAGAGGGGAGATCTCATGGGTCAACACTGATGAGCACCCGCGCCGCGCCGTGACTCTGGAGGGCCTCGCCAAGCTCAGACCAGGCTTCCGGGAAAATGGCACTGTGACACCGGGAAATTCCTCTGGCTTGAATGACGGCGCTTCTGCCGCATTGTTGATGAAGGAAAGCAAAGCACGGGAGCTGGGCATTGCGCCTTTGGGCAGGATTGTCTCGTGGGCAGTGGCGGGTGTCGAGCCTGATCTGATGGGCTACGGTCCGGTTCCGGCAGTTCATAAGGCGTTGTCAAAAGCAGGTCTTACGCTTGCCGACATCGATCTGATCGAAGTAAATGAAGCATTTGCTGCGCAGTATTTGGCGGTGGAAAAGCTGCTTGGTTTGCCACGTGAAATCACAAATGTGAACGGCAGTGGGATCGCTCTCGGACATCCGGTGGGATCGACGGGCTGCCGGATTGTCGTAACCTTGCTGCATGAGATGAAGCGACGCCAGCTAAAGCGTGGCCTGGCTACGCTGTGCGTGGGCGGCGGCATGGGCATGGCACTGATCGTAGAACGCACATAACGCATACAAAATCGCTTGGCGCTCAGGTTTAAACAAGGCCTCTCCTGTTAAAAATGGAAACAAGTCCCTGTCATTGTCCACAGACTGACGGGGACTTTCATTTCCTGTATCGGAAAAGAAAGAGCTTACAGACAAACGCATCCCGATATAGCAAGAATAGCCTGCCTCTAATGCGTGTTCAACAGTCTGCGCGATAGAGGTTTCTTTATACGGGGGAGGTCTAAGTATGAAGTTCCTGTCTTTTGCCAAGCGGTATGGAAAACGCATTGCCTTTCATCTCGTATCTATTTGCATCATCTCAATGCTGGTAGTGGTAGGCTATGCTGCGATTGAGTACAGACAGCTCGTTCGACAGTGGTACGTACCGATAGATGGTCAAGTCCAGCAGACTGCCAAAGCGCCCTCTGAGCCTGAGCCTGTGATTGATCTGACCTCCGTATCTCCGCCCATGAAGCCTTTTGTCGCTTTGATCCTGGGAATAGACAGCAGAGACGGCGAGCGAGCACGTTCCGACACGATCATGCTGGCAGCGATCAACCCTGGCAAGCAGTCCGCCTATCTCATCTCCATTCCTCGTGACAGCTACCTGGACATTCCCGGCAAAGGACATGACAAGGTCAATCATGCCATGGCATTTGGCGGTCCCAAGCTCGTGAAGCAATCTCTCGAATCGTTTCTTGGCATCGAGATTGATCGCTACGTTTCCGTTGATTTCGATGGCTTTCGGAAGATCGTGGATGAACTCGGCGGAATTCCGATTGATGTAAAGAAAAGAATGAAGTACAGCGATCCGAGCGACGATACTTATATCGATCTGCAGCCGGGTATGCAGACCCTAAATGGAGAGCAAGCTCTCGACTACGCACGCTACCGCAAAAGCGATCTGGGCAAAGAAGATAGCGACTACCAGCGCATCGCAAGACAGCAGGAAATCATGCAAGCCATTGCGGTCAAAGCAGCCTCTCCCGAAACTTTGTCGAAAATACATGCCTTGATGCAAATTATGGGTCAACACGTCAAGATGGACCTGACAGAAGGAGAGATTGCCGCTTTGCTGCTCGCGTATGGCAATCCGGGTGACAACCACAACCTGTTCCAGACGGATACCTTGACAGGAAGAGATGAGCGGATCTGGCAGGATGGCGTGCTGGGCTGGTATCATTTGGTGCCTAGTACAGAGCGGCAAAGAATCCGCCAGCAGATTCAAGCGGTTTTGTCTTCGTCATCGTAAAAAAGAAGACGCTTCGAATGGCGTCTTCTTTTGTTTTTGGAAAGAAAACTTCATGTTGTAACATTTTGTTGGAAAATTAACTATTTTTAGAATAGAATAAGAGTAGGGAAGAGGTTATGAATGCTGATCATACGGGACGGCAAGGCCATTAAGCGATGGAGGGAATACCCATGTCAAATGCCAAGCCTTGGATTGCCAATTACCCACCCGAAACTGCAGCTTCATTGGAATACCCCCGTGTTCCACTGACGCATTTTCTGGAACAATCAGCAGCTACGTATCCAGACCATTACGCGATTTATTTTATGGGAAAGCGAATGACGTATCGGGAGCTTTTGCATTTTTCTTATCAGTTTGCCAATGGACTCATCAAGCGAGGCGTGAAAAAAGGGGATCGTGTAGCGATCATGCTGCCGAATATTCCGCAAGCTGTGATCAGCTACTACGGAGCTCTTTTTGCCGGCGCTACTGTCGTCATGACCAATCCCCTCTATACAGAGCGGGAAATCATCCATCAGCTCAATGACTCAGGGACAGAGACGATCATTACACTGGACCTGCTTTACAAACGCGTCACTTCTGTACGATCATCCACACCATTGAAAAGACTCATTATTACCAGTATCGGCGACTACCTGCCCTTTATCAAAAAAATGCTGTATCCGCTGGTACAAAAAAAAGACGGGCACAATCCGCAAGTCACATATGGCAGCGATGTTGAGCCTTTTCTTTCTGTAGTGAAAGAAAGCGCTATCATTCCGGTGAAAGCTGAGATTGATCCCGAGCACGACATCGCCCTGCTGCAATATACAGGTGGCACCACAGGCGTAGCGAAAGGCGTCATGCTGACACATGCCAATTTGATCGCCAATGCCGTCCAATGCCGGGCTGTCATGTATAAGCTGAAGATGGGAAGCGAGCGCATTCTCGGTGTACTTCCGCTCTTTCACGTATACGGAATGACGACGGTTATGAACAAAGGAATTTCCATTGCAGGCGAAATCATTTTGGTACCCAAATTCGACGTGAAGCTGATTTTGGATGTGATCAACAAGACCAAGCCCACCCTGTTTCCAGGTGCGCCAACGATGTATATCGGGCTGATCAATCATCCAGATTTGCAGAAATACGATCTTTCCTCCATCGAGGCTTGCGTGAGCGGCTCTGCACCATTGCCAGTCGAGGTTCAGAACAAGTTCGAGGAGCTGACAGGCGGCAAACTGGTCGAGGGGTATGGTTTGACCGAAGCTTCACCGGTTACCCATTCCAATCCGATCTGGGGCAAGCGCATCTCAGGCAGCATCGGTTTGCCTTGGCCGGATACGGATAGTCGTATCATGGACCTCAGCACAGGAGAGGAAGTTCCTGTTGGCGAGATTGGCGAACTGGCCGTAAAAGGGCCGCAAGTGATGGTTGGCTACTGGAATCGCCCGGAGGATACTGCCGCTGTGCTCAAGGACGGCTGGCTGCTGACCGGCGATATGGGATATATGGACGAACACGGGTATTTCTATATCGTAGATCGCAAAAAGGATATGATCATCGCAGGAGGCTTCAACATCTATCCGCGTGAAGTTGAAGAGGTACTGTTCGAGCATCCGGCGGTGCAGGAAGCAGCCGTCATTGGTGTTCCCGACCCGTATCGCGGCGAGACGGTCAAGGCATTCGTGGTTTTCAAACAAAACATGCAGGCCGACGAGCAAGAGCTAGAGAAGCATTGCCGTGAAAGGCTGGCTGCGTACAAAATTCCCCGACAGTACGAGTTCCGTACTGAACTGCCCAAGACCATGGTAGGCAAGGTGCTGAGACGCCAGCTGCAGGAGGAAGATAAAAAGCGCAGGGAAGAACAGGAGCAGATCAAAACAAGCTAAGTTTGAAGGTAGCCCGTTTCTCTTCGTAGAGACGGGCTTTTCCCAATAAGCAGGGGTATCTACGATGTACGGGATTGACAGCAGACGATGGGATATAATACACTGATTGTGAATGAATAGTCATTCATTTTTCATCTGTGTGAGTAAACGTGGAGGTACATATGGCAAAGAAAACGGGGGAAAAGTATCAAGCCATTATTGATGCTGCAGTTCGCGTCATCGCTCGGCAGGGCTATCACAATGCTCAGGTATCCAAGATTGCCAAAGAGGCGAAAGTAGCGGACGGCACGATCTATCTCTACTTTGAAAACAAAGATGATATTCTTATCTCCTTGTTTAACGAAAAGATGGGTCATTTTATTGAAACGTGCAGGGAACGCATCTTGGAAGCGAAGTCGGCGGAACAAAAGCTGTATGCTCTCGTTCACACGCATTTCAGTCAGCTTTCTCGGGATCAGGATTTGGCGATGGTGACACAGATCGAGCTACGCCAGTCCAATCCTGAGATCAGCGAAGGAATAGGCAACGTCATGAAGCAGTATTTTGACCTGATTGACGAGGTGATTCGGGAAGGAATGGATGCTGGTATTTTCCGGCCCGACATCGAAGTGCGCCTGGCGAGAAAAATGATTTTTGGAACGCTCGATGCAGTGACGACATCATGGGTCATGAAACAGTGCAAATACGATCTTGTCTCCCATGTCGATCCCATTCATAACCTCTTCCTAAATGGTTTGAAGGGAAAGTAGTGAAAGAAAAGCTTTTGTTACAATCGTTCCTTTGTTAAAATGAAAGTGCGAAACTGAGCGACCGTTCGGAAAGGATGGTTGTTCCTTCATTTTTGATAGAGTGGAGGGTGAGAGATGAGTGCACATTGGAATGTGCAGCTGGAGGATCGTGTTGCGGTTGTTACCATCAGCAATCCGCCGGCCAATGCGCTAAGCAAGTCTGTCCTGGAAGAGCTGCAGGAGCTTCTGGGGCAATGGGAAGCTGATTCTTCTATCAAGGCAATTGTGCTGACAGGAGAAGGGCGGTTTTTCATTGCTGGAGCTGATATCAAGGAATTTACCCAGATGGATGTGGCAGATGCTAAGCAAGCAGCCAAATTGGGACAAGGATTGTTCAGCCGTCTGGAAACGTTCCCAAAACCGATCATTGCCGCTATTAATGGCGCATGTCTCGGAGGGGGACTGGAATTGGCGATGGCTTGCCACATCCGATTGGCTGCAGTGGAGGCGAAGCTTGGCTTGCCTGAGCTAAATCTGGGCTTGATTCCAGGCTACGGAGGTACACAGCGTCTCCCTCGCCTTGTAGGCCGTGGAAAGGCGACGCAGCTGATTCTGACCTCGGAGATGATCGGCGGCGAGGAAGCGCTACGCATCGGCTTGGTCGAAGGCGTTTATCCAGCTGAGCAATTGCTTTCCGAAGCGAAAAAGCTTGCTGCAGCCATCTCGCAAAAAAGTGCAGTGACAGTGAGATTTGCCTTGGAGGCGATCCACTCATCCAGCACACTCTCCCATACAGAAGGGATGGACAAGGAAGCGGAGCTCTTCGGTAAGGCTTTTGCAACAGAAGACGTCAAAGAAGGCGTAGGCGCTTTTCTGGAAAAGCGGAAACCGCAATTTTCCGATCGTTAAATCCCATCGTTAACGATATATATGAAGAAGAGAAATGGCTTGCCTCATTAACCATTTCAAGGTAGCATCTCGACTAAGGAGGGGTTATTTGAATGAACATTTTAGTTGTGTTGAAACAGACATTTGACACAGAAGAGAAAATTGTGATTCAAGGTGGAAACATTTCTGAAGACGGTGTTGAATTTATCATTAATCCATACGATGAGTATGCTGTTGAAGAAGCGATCAAGCTGAAGGAAGAGCATGGTGGCGAGGTGACAGTGGTAAGCATCGGGCCGGATCGTGCTGAAAGCGCACTGCGTACCGCGCTGGCCATGGGAGCTGACAAGGCAGTTCTGGTGGATGACGAGTCCCTGTTTGGTGACGAGTTCACAACAGCGAAGGTTCTTGCAGCGGTTGCAAAAAAAGAAGGCTTTGACATCATTCTTGGCGGCCAAATGGCTGTAGATACAGGTGCCGGACAAGGTGGACCTCGTCTTGCTGAGGAGCTGGGCATCAACCACGTTTCAACTGCAGTAAAACTGGAGATTGATGGCACTTCCGTACGTGTCGAGCGGGATGTGGAAGGTGATCTGGAGGTTGTGGAAACCAGCCTTCCTGTATTGATCACAGCTCAACAAGGCTTGAACGAGCCGCGTTACCCTTCCCTGCCAGGGATCATGAAAGCAAAGAAAAAGCCTCTGGACCGTCTCTCTGCTGATGATCTCGGTCTGTCTGCCGATGAGGTAAAAGCGAAGACTGAGATTGTAGATCAAATTTTGCCGCCAACAAAACAGGCTGGGCGCATCTTGTCCGGTGATCTGGCTGCACAGGCGTCTGAATTGGTGCAACTGTTGCGCAACGAAGCGAAAGTGATCTAAGAGAGAGGGAGAGGATTTCCATGAAAAAAGTACTTGTATTGGCAGAGGTTCGCGACGGACAGCTGCGTAATGTATCGCTGGAAGCCCTTGCTGCAGCACAGATCATTGCAGAAGGTGGCGAAGTGGTCGCAGGCGTTTTTGGGGCAGGTGCAGCAGCTCACGCGGCGATTCTCGGCCAGCATGGAGCAGCTTCAGTCTACACGGCTGAGCACGAGGCATTGGCGCAGTACACACCTGATGCATATGCGCAAGCAGTTACACAATTGATCGAATTCGTGTCTCCAGATGCTGTTGTCTTGGGTCATACAGCAATCGGACGTGACGTTGCTCCTCGTGTTGCAGCTCGTCTCGGGTTCGGACTGGTTTCTGACGTAACAGGGGTGGAGGCAGGACCTGTTTTTGTTCGCCCGATTTACGCAGGGAAAGCCTTCCAAAAACGCAAGTTCAATGATGGAAAGGTGTTCATCACCATCCGTCCGAACAATATCGCAGTGGGAGAGGCAGACGCTTCGAAAACGGCTTCGGTTGTTCCGGTTGATTTGGAAATCAAGGATTTGCGTACGATTGTAAAAGAAGTTGTGAGCAAAACAAGCGGCAAAGTCGATTTGTCTGAAGCGAAGGTTATCATCTCCGGCGGTCGCGGAGTGAAAAGCGCAGAAGGCTTCCAGCCGTTGTATGAACTGGCTGAAGTGCTGGGTGCTGCAGTCGGCGCGTCTCGCGGTGCATGCGACGCGGATTACTGCGATTACTCCATGCAAATCGGTCAGACCGGAAAGGTAGTAACACCTGATTTGTACATCGCTTGCGGTATTTCTGGCGCCATTCAACACTTGGCTGGTATGTCCAGCTCGAAAATTATTGTGGCGATCAACAAGGATCCGGAAGCGCCGATTTTCCAGATTGCAGATTATGGAATCGTCGGCGACCTGTTTGAAGTCGTGCCATTGCTTACAGCAGAGTTCAAAAAGGTTCTTGTTTAAACAAATAGAGAAGGAACATAACGTCCCGAAGCTCGGGGCGTTTTTTTGTCCGCGGATTCCTACCGCCGCTTTGATCGCATTGAACGTCGTGACGGTAATCATATGATCACGAGAGGGACATCCATCGTTTAAAGCAAACGGGGCAGTAAAGAACGAAAGAATCGGTGATGGACCGTTAGAATAACGCTTGGCAGGACACACTAACGGAAGAGTGCGGAAAGTGTCTGGCGCCGTAGTCATATTGATGCAGGGATGATATACTAAATGTGTGAGGTACTTTTTTCCGTAGGAAGAGATCAAGGAGGTAACTTTCATGGCTATCGTAAATGCATCTGATCAAAACTTTTCCCAAGAAATCGAGCAAGGAACTGTCCTTGTTGACTTTTGGGCACCTTGGTGCGGCCCTTGCAAAATGATTGCACCGGTGCTGGAGCAAATCGACAGCGAAGTGGGCTCCAAGCTCAAAATCGTAAAGGTAAACGTCGATGACAACCCAGAATCTGCAGGTCGTTTTGGCGTTATGTCTATTCCTACACTGATCGTGTTCAAGGATGGTCAACCTGTCGATAAAGTAATCGGCTTCCAACCAAAAGAAGCACTGATGGCGACAGTAGGCAAGCACCTGTAAGGTGACCAATGGGCAATAACGGAAGGCAGAAGCAGCATTTGCATGGATGTGCAAGTGCTGCTTTTCTTTTCCGGGTGATTCCGAACGCCTAATGATTTTCATCAGTTGGCAAACATGATACGATGATGCATGGAACGTATCTGGAAGGAGGGAGCAGCTTTGAACAGCTCCTTGAAAGACAAGTTAGGGGTCTTGCCTGAAAAGCCAGGCTGCTACCTGATGAAAAACGCTGTGGGAGAAATCATCTACGTGGGGAAGGCCAAAGTGCTGAAGAACCGCGTTCGTTCCTATTTTACAGGAAGCCATGATGGCAAGACGCAGCTTTTAGTGAGTGAAATTACAGATTTTGAATATATTGTCGTCTCCTCCGCGATTGAGGCCTTGATTCTGGAGTGCAATCTGATCAAACAGCACAATCCTCGTTACAATGTGATGCTTAAGGACGATAAAACGTACCCATACATCAAGATCACGAATGAAAAGCAACCTCGTTTGGAGATTACGCGCAAGGTATTAAAGGACAAGGCGCGTTACTTTGGACCCTATCCCAACGCTGGGGATGCAGGGGAAGTCAAAAAATTGCTGGATCGCCTGTATCCTTTACGCAAGTGCAAAACGATGCCGAAGCAGGTATGTCTCTATTATCATCTGGGGCAGTGTCTAGCGCCCTGTGTGAATGACGTTTCTCAAGAGGAAAATCAGCGTCTGGTCGACGAGATCAGCCGTTTTCTTGACGGCGGTCATGAAGAGATGAAAAAGCAGCTGACGGAAAAAATGCTGCACGCATCGGAGAACATGGATTTTGAGCGGGCGAAGGAATACCGCGACCAGATCAAGAGCATCGAAGCCGTGATGGAAAAACAGAAGATTACGATGGCTGATACGGTCGATCGCGATATTATCGGCTATGCAGTGGATAAAGGCTGGATGTGCATTCAGATCTTCTATATGAGGCAAGGGAAAATGATTGAGCGTCAGACGACCTCGTTCCCCTACTATGGCGATGAGGCTGAAGATTTCATGTCCTATGTGAGCCAATTTTACTATGACAAGCAAAATGTACTGCCCAAGGAGATATTATTACCCGAGAGCAGCGATCCCGATCTTCTGGCAGAGTGGCTAGGTGTGAAAGTCCATGCTCCCAAGCGCGGTAAAAAACGCGAGCTGGTGCAGATGGCAAGTGAAAACGCACGTATAGCCCTACAGGAAAAATTTGCGTTGATGTCCAAAGACGATGCCCGCACTGTCCAAGCTGTTCACAATCTGGGGCATATTCTCGGTATCGGCACACCACTTCGGATCGAAGCGTTTGACAACTCGAATATTCAAGGGACAGAGCCTGTTTCCGCGATGGTTGTGTTTACGAATGGCCGCCCGGACAAGAAGGAATATCGCAAGTTCAAGATCAAGACCGTCGAAGGCCCCGATGATTACGGATCCATGCGTGAAGTGATCCGCCGCCGATACACGCGCCTGCTCAAGGAAAACCAGGAAATGCCTGATCTGATCGTGATCGATGGGGGAAAAGGTCAAATTAGCGCAGCGATGGATGTGCTGGAAAACGAATTGGGTCTGTACATTCCTGTTTGTGGCTTGGCGAAGGATGACAAGCACCGAACAGCCGAGCTGATGTATGGTGATCCGCCTGAAACGGTGGAGCTTAGACGGGACAGCTATGAATTTTACTTGCTGCAGCGAATCCAGGATGAGGTGCACCGGTTTGCCATTACCTTTCACCGGCAATCGCGTTCGAAGACGATGCTGTCCTCCCAGCTGGACGAGATTCCGGGCATTGGCGAAAAGAGACGCAAACAGTTATTTACGCATTTTGGCTCGTTAAAAAAAATGCGCGAGGCTAGCGTCGAAGACTTCCGCCAATTAGGGTTCGGAGATAAGCTGGCACGAGAGATCATTGCTCATCTGAGAAAGCTGGAAACATAATCCAGAATAAAAAGGAATTGAACTGCTACAAGCTCCATGATATAATCCCATTCAAACAGAATAGTTGGCCTCACTTCCCCAAAGGAGTGAGGTAGAGGCGCGAAAACCAAGAGTACCTCCCTGAGATCGGGTGTCTGTGAAGGGTATGGGAAAGGGGAATTCGCCGAAGTGTGAAGAGCGACCCGCTGCTTTTCATGCTGGGCTTGTGTTGAATAAACGCAGGACTGTCATCCAGGCAATGTCCGGTTGCTGGATGGAGAGCTATCTCACGGTGTGTCAGTGTGAGTGATGACGGGATATATTCCGATGGTCATCCTTTACTGTCCGCGTGTATTGGGAAGGAGGAGCCGGTATGTCGAAATCATAGACAGCGACAGGTGAGATTCCTTGTTGGTGTCTTTTTTGTACATTTTATATAGAAAACACAGATAAAAAATAGAGAACGATATGGATATGGATATGGATACGAGAAAAAGGAGAGAAGTGCCGTGGGATTGATCGTACAGAAATATGGTGGTACTTCTGTAGGTACCATTGAGCGAATTTTGCGAGTTGCTGATCGGATTATCGCAAATAAAGAAGAAGGTCACGACATGGTGATCATATTGTCCGCGATGGGCAAATCGACGGACGTGCTGGTCGATATGGCCAAGGAGATTACGCCCTATCCCTCAGAAAGAGAAATGGATATGCTCCTGAGCACAGGGGAACAGGTATCGATTGCCCTGCTCTCTATGGCCTTGCACCAAAAAGGCTACGACGCTATTTCGTTGACTGGCTGGCAAGCCGGGATCACGACGGAAGCCATTCACAGCCGTGCTAGGATCAAGGAAATTGACCCGACGCGCATTCGTGCGGAATTGAGCCGTGGTCGCGTCGTCATCGTAGCAGGTTTTCAAGGTATCAGCGACGAAGGCGAAATTACCACCCTGGGACGTGGCGGATCGGATACCTCTGCCGTGACTTTGGCGGCAAGCCTAAAGGCTGACAGATGCGAGATCTTTACAGATGTATCGGGGGTCTACACGGCTGATCCGCGTGTAGTTCCCGCTGCACGCAAGCTGGATCGCATCTCCTATGACGAGATGCTTGAGCTGGCGAATCTGGGGGCTGGTGTCCTCCACCCTCGTTCGGTCGAGGCAGCCAAAAAGTACAAGGTAAAACTGGTCGTCCGCTCCAGCTTTACATCGGAAGAAGGAACGTTCGTAGAGGAGGCTCCCCAAATGGAAACAGGAAGAGTAGTTAGTGGTGTAGCGCATGATGAAGAGGTGGCGAAGATCACGGTAGTTGGCATGCCGGCGAAGGTTGGAACGCTCTCTCGCCTCTTCAATACGCTGGCTGATCATCAGGTTAACGTAGACATCATTATCCAAAGCTCCTATGATGCGGATGTGACCAATATATCCTTTACGGTGGCGTCCGGCGATTTGAAGCATGCGCTGGATACGCTGGCTAAGAATCGGGAAATGCTTGGCTTTGATAAGATAGATCACGAGGAAGGCTTGACCAAAGTATCGATCGTAGGCGCTGGAATGGTGAACAATCCCGGCGTTGCTGCAGAAATGTTCCGCGTGCTTGCCGAACAGCAAATTACGATCAAGATGGTATCTACTTCCGATATCAAGGTATCTTGTGTCATACCTGCAGATTTGACTGACCTGGCCGTGCGCAGCTTACATACGGCATACGGACTGGATGTCGAACAAACGGCTGTCGTACACGGCTTGTAGAAACCTCCCCCCTCTTTATTGTGGAAGAGGGGGTTTTTTCAAGTCATAAGCAGCTAGAAGCACGCGCGAATGACCAAGCTTTTGCTCCCCTGCTCCTCGACTTCCATTTGTACCACTGTCTCCTTGCCCAGCCATTGCTCGATTGCTCCGGCGATCACTCCGCATTCCAATGAGAGGGAGCGGCTGAGACGTTCTGTGGACAGATGAGGGTAGATCGTGTGGGTGAGGCTGTAGCTGATATATTGCGGAGATTCCTCCAGCAGGTCGAGCTGCCCCAGTCCCAGTCTAATGAAGGGCAGGATGATTCCATTGGCCGATTGGATCGGAATCTTTCGTCCCATGTTCTTTCCCATCCAGTAGAGAATCGGACTTTCGCTTTCTCCAAGAAGGGTTTGGGTCAAAGTTTCGCGCAGCAAAAGATAGCCAAGATAGGGCATGTTCATCCTTTCCGCGTGGGCGATGGACGGAGCAGGAAACAAGGCTGCCAGTTGATCGGTTTCTTTCACTCTACTTCCCTCCTGTCTGTACTAGATTATGAGGGTCATGCGTGGTTCATGACACATTCATAGAGAAAAAGGACAGGATTTCAAATCGTTTGTTCTATCAATGGATTTAGTCTATTCATTGTCTTGACGCTCCCAACAGACAGGAGTACAATTGTTTTGGTCAATGTTTTGCCATTCTTTTTTTCGTATTCCGACACATTTTGTCAATTCAGGACAAAGAGTGTGACGGGCGTCCCGTCATGTCTAACGGATAAGGCAATGGGTTAGGATATGAGAGAAGGATCTAGTAAAAGAGCGTTAGATACATTGAAAGGGGGACCATTGTATGGCGAAAGGCCATAGCTTTCTCAGTCACAAGCTTCACTCTCTCTTAGGTTTGTTTCCCATCGGGCTGTTCTTGCTGTTCCACCTGACGGCAAACTATCAAGCAACCCGTGGACCAGAAGAATTCAATACGGCTGTAGGCCTCATTGAAAACGTTCCGTTTCTTCTGGTTCTTGAATTTGTTCTCATTTACATCCCGATCCTGTTCCATGCGGTCTACGGTCTTTACATTGCTTTCCAAGCGAAACAAAATGTAGGGAACTTCGGCTACCTCCGGAACCAATTGTTCCTGTGGCAACGGTTGACAGGTATCATTACGCTTATCTTCATCGTTTGGCACGTGTGGGAAACGCGCATCCAAAAAGCGCTGGGAGCAGAAGTGAATTTTGACATGATGGCTGACATACTTAGCAATCCTGCTATGATCGTGTTCTACGCGATCGGGATTGTAAGCACGACCTTCCACTTCTCGAACGGAATCTGGTCGTTCCTCGTACACTGGGGAATCACCGTTGGACCTCGTTCCCAACGGATTGCAACATACTTTACAATGGCAGTATTCGTAATCGTAACGTTCATCGGCTTGCGCGCGATGTCGGCGTTTATTTCATAGGGATAGGAGGACAAAGTCATGGCAAAAGGTAAACTGATCATTGTCGGTGGTGGTCTGGCCGGCTTGATGGCTACCATCAAAGCAGCAGAAAAAGGCGTTCCCGTCCAACTGTTCTCTCTGGTTCCAGTAAAGCGCTCTCACTCCGTTTGCGCACAGGGCGGTATCAACGGTGCGGTTAATACAAAAGGAGAAGGCGACTCCACCTGGGAACACTTTGATGATACTGTGTACGGTGGCGACTTCTTGGCTAACCAACCGCCTGTAAAAGCAATGGCAGACGCAGCACCTGGAATCATCTACATGCTGGACCGTATGGGCGTTATGTTCAACCGTACACCTGAAGGTCTTTTGGACTTCCGTCGTTTTGGGGGAACCAAGCATCACCGCACGGCGTTTGCTGGTGCAACGACCGGACAACAATTGCTCTACGCTTTGGACGAACAAGTACGCCGCTATGAAGCGGAAGGTCTTGTAACCAAGTATGAATATTGGGATTTCCTCGGTGCGGTACTCGATGATTCTGGAACCTGTCGCGGTATTACTGCTCAAAACCTGCGTTCCGGTGAAATTGAATCCTTCCGTGCGGATGCAGTCATCCTGGCAACAGGTGGCCCTGGTATCATCTTCGGTAAATCGACCAACTCCATTATCAACACCGGTACAGCTGCTTCGATCGCTTACCAGCAAGGTGTTATTTATGCAAATGGTGAAATGATCCAAATTCACCCTACTGCAATCCCGGGTGACGACAAGCTTCGTCTGATGTCCGAGTCTGCGCGTGGTGAAGGTGGACGTATTTGGACCTATAAAGATGGTAAGCCTTGGTACTTCCTCGAAGAAAAATATCCGGCATACGGAAACCTCGTACCTCGCGACATCGCAACGCGTGAGATTTTCCACGTCTGCGTAGACATGAAGCTGGGTATCAACGGGGAAAACATGGTCTATCTCGACCTGTCCCACAAAGATCCAAAAGAGCTGGATGTTAAATTGGGCGGTATTATCGAGATTTACGAAAAATTCGTTGGGGATGACCCACGTAAAGTTCCAATGAAAATCTTCCCGGCTGTTCACTACTCAATGGGCGGCATGTGGGTAGACTACAACCAAATGACCAATATCCCTGGCTTGTTTGCTGCCGGTGAGTGCGATTACTCGCAGCACGGTGCCAACCGTCTGGGGGCGAACTCCTTGCTCTCCGCTATCTACGGCGGTATGGTAGCAGGTCCAAAAGCAATCGAGTACATGAACGGTCTGGAACAATCTTCGGATGATCTCTCCTCTGCGCTCTACGATGGCTTTACCAAGAAAGAGCAAGAGAAGTACGACAACATCCTGAAAATGAACGGTACCGAGAATGCTTACCTGATCCACAAGGAGCTGGGTGAGTGGATGACGGATAACGTGACCGTTGTTCGTTACAACGATCGTCTGCAAAAAACAGACGACAAGATCGTAGAATTGATGGAGCGTTACAAAAACATCAACATCAACGATACAAACAAATGGAGCAACTCCGGTGCTTCCTTCACACGCCATCTGTGGAACATGCTGGTTCTGGCACGTGCCATCACCATTGGTGCTCTGAAGCGTGACGAGAGCCGTGGTGCGCACTACAAACCAGATTTCCCTGAACGCGATGACGAGCGTTTCATGAAAACGACAATGGCGAAATACGACCCTGCGACAACCGCACCAGAGATCTACTACGAAGACATCGACGTTTCGCTGATTGAACCACGTAAGCGTGACTATACGTCTGACAAGAAGAAGTAAGAGAGGAGGAAACTGATCATGGCCGAAAAGTTGATTCACCTGATTATTACTCGCCAGGACAGCCCTGACAGCACTCCGTACAAGGAAGAATTCAAAATTCCTTACCGTCCGAACATGAACGTGATCGGGGCGCTGATGGAGATTCAACGCAATCCTGTGAATGCCCAAGGACAAAAAACAGCACCAGTAAACTGGGAATCCAACTGCTTGGAAGAAGTTTGCGGTGCGTGCTCGATGGTGATTAACGGAAAACCACGTCAAGCGTGTTCTGCTTTGATCGACAAGCTGGAACAACCAGTTCGTCTGGAACCAATGAGTACTTTCCCTGTACAGCGTGACCTGTCTATTGACCGCAGCCGTATGTTCGATGCACTGAAACGCGTAAAAGCGTGGGTGCCAATCGATGGTACGCATGACCTGGGTCCTGGACCTCGCATGCCGGAAGTTGAGCGTCAATGGGCGTACGAACTTTCCAAGTGCATGACTTGCGGTGTCTGCCTGGAAGCTTGTCCGAATGTGAACAGCAAATCCGAGTTCATCGGTCCATTCGCAATCTCCCAGGTTCGCCTGTTCAACCAGCATCCTACTGGTGCTATGAACAAGCATGAGCGTCTGGAAGCACTGATGGATGATGGCGGTATCGCAGATTGCGGTAACTCCCAAAACTGCGTACAAGCTTGTCCTAAAGGAATTCCACTCACGACTTCTATCGCTCACATGAATAAAGAAACAACCAAGTACGGTCTGAAGAAGTTCTTCTTCTCGTAAGATCTGTAGGCATGAAGAAAGCGTGCATCTGTTCAAGCAGATGCACGCTTTTTGCTTTCCCTGAAAGAGAGAAGCTTATAGTGATCGTTCAGCAGCCATTAGCCCGACCTGCATCCGTCCAGCACGTATACCAGGGTGAAATTGAAGGGTGGCGTTATTCCGAACGATTTCGATCTGCTTGATGGAATCCGACAACACGTGAGGATCTCGCAAGGAGCCATGTGAAAATGCCATAGACATTCCAGCAGCCGTCCCTTGTGCCAGCGCTACTTTCGCACTTTCGATTCCAGTAATGTTCCCCGCTACGTAGAGTCCGTCGAGAGGAGTCTGCATCCGTTCATTGTGGATGGGGATGTGCCCTCCCAAAGAAGGCACATAGGCAAATGGACATCCGGCGACTGCAGCCAATTCAGCAAGCGGGCTCAGTTCACCAGCGATGCAGACGAAATCAGCAGGGATGATCTGCTCCGTCCCGGAAACAGGCTGACCGTCGGGTGTGATGTGGGCGATACGGACTCCCTCTACTTGATTTACCCCTATGATCGCAAGTGCCGCCGTTCGCAGCTGGATCGGGATACCCCACATCGAAAACCCACGGGAAGGATATAGAGCGGTTCCAAGCCGCTGCATCCATGTGCTTTTCATCCATTTGCTTCCCATGCGAATAAGAGGGGATGGGGCCAAATGAGCGATGCGCAGCATGGATTGCATCACAGCTACAGGATGACTAGCATCACCCGAAATGACCGAGTGGGCAGGGAGAATCATTCGATCGACCTTGACCTCTGCCAGCAGCAATTCTCTGGCAATGGCCACAGAGAGAATGTTGATGCCGATGATCACTCCCCGCGTTCCGACGCGAACTCGCTGCACGTTGGTCATGACCTGGGCTGCTCCGATCGACATGACGCCAGGCAGTGTCCACCCAGGGATGGGGACAGGTGTTTCAGAGGCACCCGTAGCGATTAAAAGCATCGAGGCCTCCATGACTCCTTCAGAGGTTGAGACGATCCAGCTGGTATCCTGGCGGGTGACATGAAAGACGGAAACGCCACAGCGAATTTCAGCGCCAGCTTCAACTGCTTCCTGCTGTAAACGAGCAGCTTCAGCCAAACCATTCCACCATGTGCCATCTGGTTCCTGATGCAGCTGTCCGAGCAACCTGCCGCCCGGTTGATAAAATTCATCCACTACGCGGACTCTAAGACCTTGTCGGGCACTTGCGACAGCTGCGGCCAACCCGGCTGGTCCTGCGCCGATGATCAAGGAATCAAGCATCCGTGATGCCCTCCTTTCTGGAGGGGAGTAGGCAAAACAGTACCAGCTTCCACGATCATGGATTCCTCCACTAGCGTCATGCATGCGCGTACGGTAGGAATGCCGTTGATCGTCACACGACATTCATAGCAGTGGCCAATGTTGCAATACATACCGCGTGGAGTTCCTTTTTCCTCGTGCACACGCAGTGTCCGAATACCGGAAGCCAATAGGGCGGCGGCGACCGTTTCGCCTTCCAGAGCTGAATAAGCACATCCATTGAACGTAAATTGCATGGTTTTACCAGGATCGCGTTCCCCAAGGATTGGATGCTTCATGATGCGTGCATTCATTTATTTTCTACCTCCGAGCAATTGAAACGACATAGGGCGGACCGGTGGCTGGTAGCCTAGGGATACGGCATGGTCAGGCTTTTGACCAGTCACGGCTTCGATGACCTGGTCGAGCATATTCCGGCAGGTGCGACCTCCGCAGCAGCCCATGCCTGCCCGCGTCCGCAATTTCAGTTCCCGGGCTGTGCAAGAATAGCTGGAAGCCGTCTCGATCAGGTCGGCGAGTGATACTTCCTCACAGCGGCAAACGATGACACGATGCGATTCCATCACGATGTCCTCCTTTTCTTCGATGAAATTGGAAATTTGCAAATGTCATGCCAGTAGAGGCGTGCATCGGGAAAAGGAGTTTGGCATATGGATTGCTAATTAGCTAATTAGAAAGAGGAATGGCACATATAGAAGGGATGACTGAGATGGAGAAATTGGATAGACTGCGGCAAAAGTTCGATACAAGCGGGATAGACGGTTTGCTCGTCACGAACGGGCAAAATCGGCGTTATTTGACCCAGTTTACCGGTACGTATGGAGTCGTATTGATCTCCAAAAATCAGGCGAAGCTGTTGACTGATTTTCGTTATACCGTACAAGCCACAGAACAAGCGGATGGCTTCGAGATCGTTCATTTGCCGAAAAAGGATGCAGTGTTCAGTGAGGTAGCTCGCCATGCCAAGGCAATGGGGATTACGGCTTTAGGTTTTGAGGCGGAGAATGTGACCTATTCGCTGCACCGCAAATACGTGGAGGTGGCGAGCGCGGATTTGGTTGCTACTTCGGGATTGGTAGAGCATCTGCGCATGATCAAAAGCAAAGATGAGCTTGCGAAAATCCAAACAGCCGCCCAAATTGCTGACGCAGCATTCGCCTATATTACAACGATATTGCGTCCGGGTATTCGGGAGCTGGATGTGTCTAATGAATTGGAAATGTTCATGCGAAAAGAGGGGGCAAACGGATCGGCGTTCGACACCATTGTAGCGTCTGGTCATCGCTCGGCATTGCCGCATGGCGTGGCGGGTACGAAAACGATCACGCAGGGAGACATGGTGACGCTGGATTTTGGCGCCCTGTACCAAGGATATCGATCCGATATCACACGAACCGTCGCTGTCGGAGAGCCAGACGAGAAGCTGAAAGCGATCTATGATATCGTACTTGAGGCGAGAAATCTCGCTGTCGCGGGTATTCGTCCAGGCATCACCGGAAAGGAAGCGGATGCGTTTGCCCGCGATACTATCACGCAAAGAGGCTATGGAGAGAATTTTGGGCACGGAATGGGGCATGGTATCGGATTGGATATTCACGAGGAGCCGTTCATGTCCAGACAATGCGCAATCACGATTCAGCCCGGCATGGTTCTGACCGTAGAGCCTGGTATCTACATACCGGATTTGGGCGGTGTTCGCATTGAGGATGATATCGTGGTCACACAGGAGGGCAACCAGGTTCTCACCCATGCGCCCCGGGAATTGATCATTTTATAGAGTAGTTGAAACTCTTGGCTGAATGGATCAGCTGAGGGTTTTTCTTTTTCAGATAGGAAGAAATTGATTGTCTAATTCATCAGACACTGTATGGGGTAGAGTGTATAAAACGATGTACATAACTTACTGTACAGCCCGTCTCCCCCTCGAATTGCCACTGGCATACAGCTTGCATTTTCAGAAAATACGAATAATTTCCATGTGAAAGTGAGGGGTTGATTGGATGAGAAAAAGCACTTTTGTTTTATTAAGCAGTCTCACCATTATGGGATCAGCTTTGGGTGGCTGTGCAGGTGGTCAGGAAGCATCGAAGCCGGCAGATCAAACACAAGGGCAAACCCAGCCTCAGAGCAACAGCTCCCAACCGGCAGAGGCGAGTAAGCCGGTGGTAGAACAGGTTCTGCGCTTTAATCTGCACTCTGAACCACCGACCGGCGATCCGGGAATTGCAGAGGATACGACCTCAGCGGCTGTGGCCAAGGCGCTATTTGACGGACTGACGAGGATCGGACCGGAAGGCAAGCCGGTAGAAGCTGTCGCTGAGAAAATCGATGTGTCCAGTGATTTGAAGACATACACCTTTATACTCCGTGAATCGAAATGGAGCAATGGCGAGCTGGTAACCGCGCATGACTTTGAATACGCCTGGAAGCGCGCACTCGATCCCAAGACAGCATCCAACTATGCGTATCAGCTCTATTACATCAAGGGTGCGGAGAAGGCCAACAAGGGTGAAGGCAAGCTGGAGGATGTCGGTGTGAAAGCCTTGGATGACAAAACTCTGCAGGTCGAGCTGGAAAACCCAACCCCATTCTTTCTGGAGCTGACAGCGTTTCAGACGTACTTCCCGGTCAATAAAAAGGTCGTGGAAGCCAATCCCAACTGGGCAGCAGAAGCGAATACCCATCTCGGGAACGGCCCTTTTAAAATGGAGGAATGGGAGCATAAGAATAAGCTGGTGCTCATCAAAAACGAGCATTATTGGGATCTCGACAACGTCAAGCTGGATAAAATCAACTTTTCCATGGTGGAGGACGAAAACACCGAGCTTTCCATGTTTGAAAACGGCGAAATTGATTGGGCGGGATCACCGCTCAGCTCCTTGCCTACAGATGCGATGCCTGCTTTGAAAGAGAGCGGAACCCTGCAAGTAAAGCCGGTAGGTGCAACCTATTGGTATAAATTCAATACAGAAAAGCCGCCATTCAATCATGTGAAAATCCGTAAAGCGTTTGCGTACGCCATCAACCGCCAGTCTTTGATTGACAACGTCCTGCAAGCCAACCAGCAGCCTGCCATGTCAGCAGTCCCTCCGACGATGGCGCTAAACCCAGATGGTTACTTCAAGGACAATGATTTGGAAACGGCGAAAAAGCTGATGAGTGAAGGAATGACAGAGCTCGGTCTGACGACACTCCCTCCGATCACGCTTTCCTACAATACATCGGAGAGCCATAAAAAAATCGCCGAGGCCATTCAAGACCAGTGGCGAAAAAATCTCGGTGTCGAGGTAAAGCTCGAAAATCAGGAGTGGAAGGTCTACCTCGAAACCATGCACGAAGGGAATTATCAGGTCGGTCGACTCGGCTGGTCCGGTGATTTCAACGACCCGATCAACTTCCTGGAGCTGTTCAAGGAGAAGAATGGCGGAAACAACGATACACGCTGGGAGAATCCAAAGTTCAAGGAGCTGTTGAATCAATCGGCGACAGAAGGTGATCCGGAAAAACGAAAAGCAATACTACGGGAAGCCGAGCAGATCATGATGGATGAAATGCCGATCATGCCGATCTACTTTTATACACATACGTGGGTGAAAAATGAAAAGGTGAAAGGTGTTTTTCAAGATGGTTTGGGGGCGATCGATTGGAAATGGACCTACATCGAGTAGCGAAGTAGCTGTAGAGAGTGGAGGGTAGCTGTCCTATCAAGGATAAAGGAGGAATCGACGCTGGAGATGATTCGCATTTTGTCCGAGATTCTGCCCCCGAGATCCAAGCATCTTTGCAGGAGGTCCTGCAGGCGCCTTCGTTTGTTTTTCTGTCGCAAACCAAGAAAAAAGCAACCTTGATCGAAAAGGTTGCTTTTTTTCCATATCGGAATGCTGCTATCTGTTCAGCTTGTTGTAAAGCGTCGCGCGGGAAATGCCAAGTCTTTTGGCGGCAGCTTGCTTATTGCCGTTTTCCAGCTCGATGGCTCGTAGAATCACTCGTCGCTCATGGGCCTCCAGCTCCTGCTGCAGCGAGATCAGATCGGCAGGCAATTCGGTCTGCGAACTTCTCGCATGCCCTTGCAGGGAGTAGGGAAGATCCTCTTCCTTGATGCTCCCGTCTGTTGCAAACACGATCAGTCTCTCCATCGCGTTTCGCAGCTCCCGGATGATGTTGCCTGGCCAGTTGTATTGCAGCAGGCATTGCATGACATTTTGTGAGATAGCGTGGACAGGACGGTTGTATCGCAAGGAAAATTCGTAGAGAAAGAAGTGGGCCAACTCGATCGTATCCTCAATCCGTTCACGCAGAGGAGGGATTTTCAGTGTCACGACATGGAGACGGTAGTACAAATCCTCGCGAAATTTTCCTTGCCTCACTAGTTCTTCGAGGTTCTTATTGGTCGCTGCAACCACGCGAAAGTCGGCTTCGATCTGCTTGGTGCCACCCACCGGATAGTACTTTTTCTCTTGTAGCACGCGAAGGAGCTTAACCTGCATGTCGAGCGGCATTTCTCCGATCTCATCGAGGAACAAGGTCCCTCCTCTGGCCAGCTCGATCATCCCTTTTTTCCCTTTTTGATCTGCACCAGAAAAGGCCCCTTTTTCGTAGCCGAACAGTTCGCTTTCAAACAGGGTTGGGGAGATCGCACCACAGTTGATCGCGATGAAGGGGGAATGGACGCCTTCCCGAACATCATGCACGGCTTTGGCGAACAACTCTTTTCCCACACCGCTCTCCCCCAGAATGAGAACAGTCACCTGCGTTTCTTTCAGCTTTTGGATCATCGTCTTGATCTTGTCAATCGCCGTACTCGTTCCCTTGATCTGGGCAAAGGGATCGGGGCTCTGGCTCCACTTGGCCATTTCCTGCTGGAGATGATTCACTTTTTTGTTGGCATTGAGCAGCTCCTGATTGAGTCGTACCTGACTGGTGATGTCCGTCTCGGCAGCAACGGCCCCGATGATGGTATCGTGCAGGTAGATCGGATTGGTATTGATCAGAACGACCCGATCCTCCCGAGGCTGATGTTGATGGCGATACACAGTCTGCCCAGTCTTGAGAGATTTCAGTGTTTCCAGCATGTCGACAGGAAAAAAATCCGTAATCGGACGCCCGACGATGTCTTTGTTTTTCAGGGAAAAAATGCGTTCTGCCCCTTCTGTCCAGACCATGACCCGTGCCTGTTCATCGATAACGGAGATAGAGGCATCCATCGTTTTAATCATCGTATCAAAATACGCTTCCAAGATTTCATAGGTTTGAAAAACGGTTTGCAAAAGTGTACCACGATCGAGAAAGCCAACAGGTTTATTGCCTTCACCCGCTATCAAGATGTAAGCATGCTTGTCCATAAGAGGGATAGCCTGAGTCAGAGGAGCTTCAGGTGTTAAAACCGGAGTTGGCTCCCACGGCGGTAGGAACAGTCGCAGGGAGCATTTGCGGGAAGCTGTGCCGAATGGGCGGAATACCAGCCGGACTCATCTCGTATCGCGACGAGTAGATCGGCTTCGGGCTCGATGAAGGGATCATCGTGAAGACAGCAGCGAAGGTTGGACTTCATCAGCTCTGTCAATGAGGGGAGTTTGTGTCTCAACCGAACCATTCCTTTCATCAGGAGTGTCGAGAAAAGGTACCAGATTCTTAGATATTATACACATGTTGGTGTAATTGTAAAATAATTTAGACAACTCAGTTTGCAAGATCCGTGTTTTTCATTTGGCATAGCGATTGCAAACGGTAGTAGAGCGAGGTTCATACAAAGCGATTTGAGGAGAGGCAGACATGTCAAAACAAACAGAAACCCATGCCGAGATCGCTGTGATCGGAGGGGGAATCATCGGGGCTGCAATTGCCTATTACGCCACTCGCGCTGGACTCGATGTCGTAGTGCTAGAAAAAGGAGAGCTGGCTTCAGGGACTTCATCCCGCTGTGATGGCAACATCTTGGCGATTGACAAAGACCCTGGATTCGACAGCCAGATGTCTTTGAAAAGCCAGATGCTCGTGGTTGAGCTGAGTCGAGAACTGGAGCAACCCTTCGAGTACCGGGCGCCGGGAAGCATTCTTGTCTGCGAATCGGATGTGGAGATGGCAGCGGCTGAGGAGTGGGTGAGACGACAAAAGGAAGCAGGGCTGCCGTTTCGCATGCTGGACAGATCCGATATTCGCCAGGAATCTCCGTACTTTGCCGACGATTTGCTAGGTGGATTGGAGTGCGCTACGGACTCGACGGTAAATCCCTACAT
The DNA here is from genome assembly GCF_003710915.1 of Brevibacillus invocatus. Classification (GTDB taxonomy): domain Bacteria; phylum Bacillota; class Bacilli; order Brevibacillales; family Brevibacillaceae; genus Brevibacillus; species Brevibacillus invocatus. The sequence goes on from NZ_RHHR01000028.1 coordinate 177,799, forward strand.
GCTCACGTTCGCGTTGTTTGATGGGGCGAAAAAGCATGGTGCACGGATACTGCACCGGACTGAGGTGAAAGCATTGCGGCGCGATCAGGCTTCGGGAGCGTTCCACATCACGACAACCCAAGGTCAATGGACCGCGAAGCAAGTCGTCAATGCCGCAGGTGTGTGGGCACCTGTCATCGGTCAAATGGTAGGCGTGACGATCCCTATTCTCCCTCGCAAAGGTCACTTGATCGTCGCCTCTCGTCAAATGCCTGTAGGTTTGCGCAAGGTCATGGAATTCGGCTACCTGATTTCCAAGTTCGGTGGACAGCGTCAGGTGGATGAGGAGACGGAGAAATACGGGGTAGCGCTGGTGTTTGAGCCGACGGAAAGTCAAAATTTCCTGATCGGCTCTAGCCGCCAGTTCGTAGGCTTTGATACGCGAGTAGATATGGACGTGGTACGGTGCATGGCGCGAAGAGCATTGCGTTTTTACCCCAAAATTGCGGATTATGGCATCATCCGCACATATTGCGGTTTGCGTCCTTGGACAGAAGATCATCTGCCCATTATCTCGCATGTTGAGGAGGTGCCGGGTTATTTTATCGCAGCTGGACATGAAGGGGACGGCATCAGCTTGGCGGCTGTAACAGGGAAGCTGGTGTCGGAAATGCTGCTGGGTAAAAGCGAGACGATCATTCCGACAGAACCGTTGCGGCACGATCGATTTGCGAAGAAAGGGGTGTTGCATCCATGAAGGCCAGAAGGGTGTTTTCGACGGTCGATACACATACTGGCGGAAATCCTACGCGCACGGTCATCAGCGGCCTGCCCAAGCTGACAGGGCAGACGATGGCAGAAAAGATGCTGCACATGAAAAAAGAGTATGACTGGATTCGGCAGCTTCTCATGTATGAGCCGCGGGGGCATGATGTCATGTCAGGTGCTTTACTGGTAGAGCCCTGCCATCCGGACGCGGACGTGGGAGTCATCTACATCGAGACAGGCGGGTACTTGCCCATGTGCGGCCACGATACGATCGGTCTGTGCACCACGCTGGTAGAGACAGGAATGATTCCTGTGAACGAGCCGATTACGTACGTCAAGCTCGATACGCCAGCCGGGTTGGTCGAGGTTGAGATCCAGGTTGAAGGAGGCAGTGCCAAGTCGGTTTCATTCCGGAACATCCCCGCATTTTTATACCGATCCGATGTGACTGTACTCGTAGAGGGGCTGGGTGCTGTCAGCTGTGATATTGCGTACGGAGGAAACTTTTATGCGATTACCGATGCGCAAAAGCTGGGGCTTGAGCTGATTCCAGCCCATGCATCCGCGATTGTCGAAACCGCTGTCAAAATCCGCAAGGCTATCAACCAAGCCATCGAGGTCGTTCATCCTGAAAAGCCATTTATCCGAGGACTGACACATGTGGAGTTTTATTCCGCGCCCACCCATCCACAGGCACACGTGAAGAACACGGTCGTCGTCCCTCCTGGCGGCATTGACCGCTCACCGTGCGGCACCGGCACATCGGCAAAGCTGGCTACCCTTTTTGCCAAAGGGGAGATTGGCATTGGGGAGTCCTTCGTCCATGAAAGCATAGTGGGCTCTCTTTTTACGGGGAAGGTGATTTCGGTGACAGAAGAGGGTGGATTGCCTGCCGTCGTGACCCAGATAACCGGATCTGCATGGCTGATGGGCAAGCATACGATCTTTTACAATCCGGATGACGAGCTGGCGACAGGCTTTTTGCTTATTCCGCCTGCTACGGATCATTAAAACGAGAACAATTTGAGAGGAGAATGAAAGCATGGCACGTTTTGAAGGCGTCTATGTAGCACTTGTCACCCCGTTTACCAGCGATTACGAGGTGGATTACAAGCGATTGGCAGAATTGTGCGACTGGCTGATTCAAGAAGGCGTAGACGGCCTCGTCCCTTCAGGCTCGCTCGGAGAATATGCGACTATGACCGCAGAGGAGCGGGCAAAGGTCATCCAGAACGTCATCGCTGCATCAAATGGCCGAGTGCCCGTAGTCGTCGGCTCAGCAGCCCCGTCGACCCGTCAGGCTGTCGAATGGGTACAGTTTTCCAAGGATGCGGGTGCGGCAGGTGTGATGGCGTTGCCTCCGATCAATTACACGCCGCTGTTGCATGAGGTGTTTGCCCATTACGAAGCGCTGAACACGGTGGGTCTGCCCATCATCGCGTACAATAACCCGCATGATTATAAAATTGATCTGAAGCCTGATATTTTGGCTCGTCTTTCCAAGCTGGACAACATCGTTGGTGTGAAGGAATTTTCCGGAGACATTCGCCGCATACAGGAAATACTGGCGACGACCGATCTGGAAGTGATGGTAGGAGTGGACAATCTCGTGATGGAAGGGGGGCTGATCGGAGCCACAGGGTGGATCGCGGGTGTCCCGAATGCGCTGCCCAAGGAAGGCGTCGAGCTGTTCCGTCTGGCACGCCAAGGGAAATTGCAGGAGGCTCAAGCCCTCTACCGCCGGCAGCTACCTTTGTTCCATTACGATGCCAACCCGCAGCTCGTACAATCCATCAAGTACATGATGGAGCTGGCAGGCTTTCCTGTTGGACCGACTCGCCCACCACGCCTGCCATTGCCAGAAGAACAGTACGCGGGAATCAAAAAGGCTTTCGACTATTGCATGGGTACCGTGAGTGGGCGATAAGGAGGAATGGCTAGCATGCAGAGCATAAACTGGATAGGCGGCGAGTGGATAACTCCATCTGGATTAGAAGTGGCAGTCAAAAATCCGTCGCGTCTCTCGGAGGAGGTGGGGGTTGTACGATATTCCGATCCCTCCCACATCTTTGCCGCTGAGCAGGCAGCCCGTTTGGCGCAGCCGTTTTGGGCGATGCAGACCGGAGCTGCTCGTGGTGAGATTTTGTTCCAGATGGCATCTGTGCTCGAAGCTCGTACAGATGAGCTGGCCCGATTGGCGAGTCAGGAGATGGGCAAGCAAATCGGAGAAATGCGGGGGGAAGTGGCTCGGGGGGTTAATTTGCTTCGCTACTATGCAGGAGAAGGCATGCGATCCGATGGCAGTCTGATTCCAGCTTCTGATTCACATGTTCTGCAATACAGCAAGCGCGTGCCGCTCGGTGTCGTCGCCGTGATCACTCCCTGGAATTTCCCGGTAGCTATTCCGATCTGGAAAATAGCTCCTGCGCTGATTTGTGGCAACGCGGTCATCTGGAAGCCAGCAGAGAATAGTTCGCTGACAGCGACAAGGCTGGCCCAGATGTTTGCCGAGACCAGGCTGCCTGCAGGAGTCCTGAACGTCGTGATTGGAAAAGGAAAAGAGATCGGCACTGCCCTGGTAGAAGAGGCTGCTGTTGACGCGGTGAGCTTTACGGGATCATCTGCCACAGGCAGACAGATTGCAATCGCCTGCGCGGGACGCAATAGCAAATACCAGACGGAGATGGGCGGGAAAAATGCAGCGGTGGTCCTCGCAGATGCAGACTTGGACAGGACCGTTCCCATCTTGCTTAGCGGGGCGTTTCGGTCAGCGGGTCAGAAATGCACGGCTACCAGCCGAATCATCGTCGAAAAATCGATTTACCAGGAGCTGGTGGAGCGTTTGCAAATCGCCATCGAGGATTGCCGGGTAGGAGAAGCGAGTGATCCGGATGTCTATTTGGGACCGGTCGCGTCATTTGACCAGTACGAGAAGGTCAATCGGTACGTTTCCTTGGCACAGGAGCAGGCGAAAATCATAGCCAGTAGTCCTGACACGCCGCTGTCCAGTCAAGGGTATTACATTCGTCCATTGATCGTGGAGGGTGTAGCAGCCAGTCATCCCCTCGTCCAAGAGGAGGTGTTCGGTCCGTTGACCGTCTTGCTTCAGGCAGAAGATTTTGACGAGGCGATATCCTTGTGCAATCAAACCGTCTACGGACTAAGTGCCTCTTTGTTCACCCGAAATCTTTCCAGCGCACACCGTTTCCTCGATCTGGCCCAAGCAGGCATGGTCCGGGTCAATCAGGAAACGGCGGGAGTCGAATACCAGGCGCCATTTGGAGGAATGAAACAGTCCAGCTCGCATACACGGGAACAGGGCCAGGCTGCCCTTCAGTTCTATAGCGAGATCAAGACCTGCGCGATCAAATACGCATGGTAAAGATACGGTCTGGAGGGAGGAAGCCATGAATATCAACCGCTTGTTCACAACGATCGACGCCCATGCCGGGGGAGAGCCACTTAGGATCATTACGGGAGGGTTACCTCCGCTTCAGGGCGAGACCATCCTGGAGAGAAGAAGCTACTTTCGCGAGCATCTCGATGACATCCGGCGCATTTTGATGTTTGAGCCGAGAGGACATCACGGCATGTACGGCTGCGTCATGACCCCACCCGTAAGCCCGGATGCTGCCTTTGGTGTCTTGTTCATGCACAATGAGGGCTACAGCACCATGTGCGGTCACGGGATCATCGCCGTTGTCACGGCAGCTGTCGAAACAGGAATCCTACAGCTGGAGAATGCGGAGCAAAGCATCGTCATTGACAGTCCAGCGGGTAGAATCATGGTGCGCGCGAATGTGGAAGGGGAGCAGGTGAAGTCCGTCTCCTTTGAAAATGTTCCATCCTTTGTCTTTGCCCAGGATGTGCCGATTACCTGCGAGGGGCGTACTTTTGATGTCGATATTGCCTATGGCGGTGCCTTTTACGCGGTCGTGCAAGCCAAGGATCTAGGGGTACGGGTGGAAATCGAACAGCTGTCGAAGCTCCAAGCGTGGGGGAGCAGGATCAAGCATCAGATCGAGGAGAAGATGCATGTGGTTCATCCGTTGGAGGCCGAGCTGACTGGCATTTACGGCGTGATCATTTCTGACGAACCGAGAATGCCCGGCTCCCATCTTCGCAATGTGACCATCTTCGCCGACAAACAGGTGGACCGCTCTCCATGCGGGACAGGGACGGCAGCGAGGCTTGCTGTCTTGTTTGCAAGAGGCCAGCTAGGGCAAGGAGAAAGATTTGTCCATGAAGGAATTGTGGGCAGTCAATTCATCGGCCACGTAAAGGAGACGCTGCAGGTGGGAGACTTCGAGGCCGTGATTCCCGTGATCGAGGGCAAGGCCTTCATAACCGGTCTGCACCAATTTGTCGTGGACCCTGTCGATCCGTTAGCGAAAGGTTTTTTGCTCCGATAAATATAGATCTGCGGCTGAATCCAGAATTCAGCCGTTCTTTTTTTTGAAAAATGACTCTTTCCCCGCGGAGATCGCCAGCAGTGGCCGGCTCAGGCGCTTTTGCAGGGTGTCCAAGAATCGCACGAAATAGCGGAAAGGAGAATACGACAGTGCCTCCCAGTGAAAACTGAAAGAGAGGAATCCTTTTCCTAAAGGGGGCAAACAATGAAAAAACAGATTATCAGCATCGGGTTGGCGTTCGTTTTGCTTCCGACATCAGCGGTGGACTCATGGCAGGCGGTAGCAGAAACATCAGGGGAATCGTTCCCTTTATATGAGCAGGTGATTCAAGATCTGTACGGTGCAAAAAGCACCTTACATACAGCTCCGAGCTCGTCTGCAACAACAAAAGGTCATCACACGTTTCGGGCGGACGAGTGGATTCATACGGAGAATCGCATCTTGGGGGAGCAGATGCCTCAAGCATCCAATACGACCCTGGATATGATCGAAGCGACAAAAGCATGGGAGGAAGCGGGTGTAAAAGGGGAAGGTATGCTGGTTTCGGTCATCGATACTGGAATTAATCCGAAGCATCCGGATTTTCCTCCACCCAAAGACAAGCGTTTGGCGCAGCAAAAGTCTGGATCGACAAAAAAAGTATTAGCTGGCTACAACTGGGCGGATCGCAATCAAATTACGGAAGACGTAGGGGAGTCCCAGCACGGCGTACATGTAGCGGGCATCATCGCCGCCAACGGCAAAGTGACAGGCGTAGCACCTGAAGCGCAACTGATGAGTCAGAAGGTCTTTTCCAACTACCAGGGTGAAGTGCCTGGTCTAAGCGAGTCCATTTTATTTGCAATCAGCGATTCCATTGCCAAAAAAGCAGATGTTATCAATCTAAGTCTAGGGTCGTCTGCGGGCTACGTCGACGAGACGAATACAGAGCAATATGCGATCAAAAAAGCGGTGGACAACGGGGTGATCGTGGTAGCCGCTGCAGGCAATGACGCGTATTTCGGGAGTGACAAGGTACGCGCACAAAATCCTGACGTGGCCATGATTGGCTCACCTGGGCTGGCTCCTGATGCTTTATCGGTTGCCTCGGTCAATGCGACTACACTTGCGGGGCACAGCTTTCGGATTCAAGGGGTATCCGGGATTGAGAGAGTCGTCTATCTCCACGGGCAGGCTGGGAACGGTGCCGCATTGAACCCGGTGACGACTTTACCTACGCCCTATCAGATGGTCTACATGGGCAAAGGTAAGAAAGAAGACTACAACGTCTCGGTGAAAGGGAAACTCGTACTGCTAGAGCGAGGAGACATCTCCTTTGATGAAAAGCTGCGTCTTGCCAAAGAGGCAGGTGCAGTCGGGGCAGTGATTTACAACAATGAGCCCGGCCCGATCATTATCAGCGCTGACCATCTCAAGGTCATTCCTGCGGTCGCCATTCTCAAGCAGATGGGTGAACAGATGGCTCAGGCTTTGAAAAAGGGCAAGAAAGTAACCCTTACCTTCGACGGGGAGTATGCGCAAAACCCGATGCCTTATCCTGACGGTGGCACCCTGTCGGCTTTTTCATCCTGGGGGCCAACGCCGGATCTACAATTTAAACCGGAGATTTCAGCGCCAGGCGGTGGCATTCTATCCACGGTACGGGACGCGGACTATGCGGTTAAAAGCGGCACGTCGATGGCAACTCCACACGTCGCAGGAGGCATGGCATTGATGAAGCAGGCCTATCAAAAGCAGGGCCGCAAGCTGCAAGGAAGGCCACTCGTGGAAACATTGAAGGCGGCGGCGATGAATACAGCCATGCCGATTCTCGAACCGCAGGAAGCCACCCCCGCCTCTGATCGAGGAAAGGCAGAGAAGAAACCTTACACGCCTCGCGTACAGGGAGCAGGGATGATGCAGGTGGCTAAAGCGATTAAAACCCCTGTCATCGTAGTTGATCAGAAAGGGAAGGCTGGCGTTTCCTTGGGAGAAATCGGGGAATCGACGACTTTTTCCTTGTTTGTGGACAATAAATTTGGTCAAAAACCGGTTTCCTACCAGCTCAAGGATGAGTTCGGCGTATTAACGGATCTGAAAAAAGACGGGATCAATATGCTGACGGCAGCACCACTTGCAGGGGCCAAGCTGCAGATTTCCGCGCAACAAGTAACTGTAGTTCCTGGACAACGTGCTGAGGTAAAGCTGACCCTGCAAATTCCAAAGGGAACGGATGCCAATCAGTTTGCCGAAGGGTTTGTCCTGTTCGAATCCGTAGACAAGGAGCTGCCTGATTTGCGCGTGCCTTACATGGGCTTCTATGGCAATTGGGACGCACCTCGTATCATGGATGAGCCGATGTGGAAGGCAGGTAGCCAGGAGAAACGGACCGGCGTAAAGACAACTTGGCATCATGACAAGGGAAATGACAAGTGGAAATACCGGGATTATCTGGGGGTATCGGGTGTATCAGAAGACGGATTGCCAAAGATCGATCCGGATAAAATCGCCTTTTCACCAAATGGTGACGGCCATTACGATGTAGCAGCGCCGTCGATCACTTTTTTGCGAAATGCTCGCCAGGTTACTGTGGAAGTCACCGATCAACAGGGAAAGCTCATCCGTTCGCTGATACGGGACGAAAAAGTAAGCAAGTACGATCAATCCAAGCTGGGTACGCCGTATTACTTTACGGAACGGGAAGAATGGAGCTGGGACGGCAAGAGCTTTTCACCGGAAAAGGGCGTCTACGAAAAGGTTCCGGACGGGATGTACCAGTTTGTGATCAAAGCAAAGATCGATGGGCGAAATGCCAACTGGCAAACGTTGACGATGCCTGTCCGTGTCGATACGAAAGCTCCTGTTATCTCCGCCTCGGTAACGGGTAATCGCGTGCAGTGGAGCAGTAAGGACAAGGATGTCCAGAGCTATTTGCTTTACGTGAACGGGAAAAAGGTAGGGGGACCTTACTCTCCGGAGGTGACGAGCACGAGTGTCAATCAACCGGATAAAAAGATGAGTGTCGTCGCCTCTGATTACGCAGGAAACATCAGCGTCGTGCATGTAAATGGACAAAGCGATACGACTCCGCCATTCGTGGAATTTCCTGATGACCTGTTCAGTTACCTGAAGATCACGAACCAGCCTGATCTGGCCATCAGCGGCAAGGTCACGGGTGAAGACATGATGGACAGAGTACGGCTGTCGATCAACAAGAATCCGGTCAAAGTCGAGGTAGACGGTTCGTTTCAGACCGTGCTGCGACTGACGGAAGGGATTCACTACGTGGCTTTTCAGGCGCAGGATATGTACGGAAACAAGCGGCAGTTTACGCAGCGTGTGGTCGTCGATATGACGCCACCCCTCTTGCATTTCCAAAATGATGGTGCTGAGGATATGACCTTTGACCCCGGAACCAAACGCATGATGGTTCCAATCCGGTTCATGTATCGCGATCAAAGCTACAAGGGACAGGTGAGCGTCAATGGACAGATCATTTCCAGCTTCGAAGAGGATCAGTTGGAAAAGCCGGTACAAAAATACATGACGCATACCCTATCCTTGAAGCAGGGGGAAAACAGAATCCTCATCGAAGGCAAGGATGGAGCTGGCAATCGGAGTGAACTGGTCGTTTACGGCTATGTGGACGCCACTACGGGTTCTGTTGTTCTCAATCACGGTGAACAGCGCTTTACTTACCAGGCACGCTCTATTCCAGCCCCCACACTAAGCCTGCCGCAAAAACAGGTCGAGGGTGTAGAAGGAGAGACGCTTCCGATCGAAGGGAAAGTCGTAGGGTCAGGAGCGATTCAACTGCAAATGGTGTACAACGATCGCCGCATGCAGGCTGATATTAACGATCGTGGAGAATTCCGCTTACTGCTGGATCACGTCGAGGAAGGCAAGCAGAAATTGTCGGTGATCGCAACGGATGCGCTGGGACGGGAAGCACACGCTGAGATGATCGTCGTTGGCAAAAAGAAGTGAAAATTGATTTCATGCCCAGTGTAGCGGCGGTAAGACGCAAAGGCTGGGCTTTTTTCTGTGAAAAGCGTCCTTTCTCATCGAGGAATACCCGGTAGTTGCCAAGTTTTTGACGATTGGAGGAAAAAACATGTTTTTTCACGGCATTAATTGGGAATATGTGAAGAGGGAATATCCGGTCCTGTCGCCGCGGCGTACAGTCAGCAAAAAAAAGCAGGAGCAGAGGCTGGATCGCATTCACTTGATTCAACAGTTTGGGATTGAACCGATTCACTTGCTCGAAGCCGACGATGAGTATTCCTCTCGGCGTTGCTTGGAGGAATGCTACGCTTTCGGGGATACTGTGTTTGCCTTCGAAACGTTGACACCTCCCATGTGGCAGCTCAGCCGTCACGAAATCGGGGTAGAGGTTTTGGACTTGAGAACGAGCAAGTGTATTTATACCTTTCGAACTGGGTCGAAAGTGGAGGAATGGTTTCCGGGCATTCCGTGCATACGGACTTCTGTCCCTGCCATTTTTCGCGAAGCTATTGATTCAGGCAAAAATCGACTTTATGATTAGGTACAAAGGCATAATTGCCCGGGAAAGGAAGAGGACCTAATGAAAGTGCAGTACTTACATCCTTTTTTGGAATCTGCTTCCTTCGTGATCCAGCAGGTATGCCAAGTGAGCATAGCCCGAGGAGAACTGGAGATGCAGGAATGGACGTTTCGGGAAGGACATACCTGGCTTCGGATCGGGATGACCGGACATGTGCAGGGCGAAGTGTTTTTTGGCATACAGGATGATCTGGCGCTCCGTATCGTTTCTGCCATGATGGGGGGTTATCCGATTCAGGAAATGGACGATATGGGGAAAAGTGCGATTTCGGAGTTGGGAAACATGATCTCGGGCAATGCCAGTACGATATTGTCCAATCAAGGAATTGTCATTGATATCACGCCTCCTCATTTACTGCTTCAGGCTGATCTGCAGCAAATGACGGGAACGGCCCTGACTGCTCCTCTGGATTTGCAGGACATGGGAAGAATGGAGATTCAACTGGTTGTGGTGGAATAAAGCGGAGGGTGTTCCTGAAGGTAGCTAGACTGCTTTCGGCGACACCCTTTTTTCTTTCAATAGGGAAGGAAAAAGCCGAGTACATGAAGCTGGCAGTAAGCATTTAATAGAATAATAAAAAAAGATAAAATATTTTTTGTTGTCTGGATGATTTTTTTTATATAGTGTATTGTTGGAATGAGCAAGGGGGTATGAAGGGTTGGCATATGTGAAGCAGATTTTAGGGGTATTCTTCCTCGTCATCGTCATTTGTGGCGGTCCGATCATGTTGACCACGGTCAAGGAAGAGGTCGTCTTTGCCCCGGAAAAAGTAGTGTCTCACAGCGTCTATCTGATTCAACAGATTGCAGGCGGATCACTAGGCACCTATTATTTAGGAGATTACGAGCGAAGCATTGCAGCAGATATCCTGCCTTTCGCGATCAGCACATTTGAATTGCTGTTTACAAGCGTATTGATTGCCGTTTTGGCTGGTTTAATGTTCGGCTTGTTTTTGCAGCGTTTTGGGTTCGTACGCAAGTTTCAAAGGCTGCTAGACCTCGTTTCTACGATTCCTGACTTTATTCTGATTTTTCTATCAATCTTAGCGGCCGTCAGTTTTTACAAGTTGACCAACATACGAATTATTACACTGTCACCAACCAGCGATGCAGCCAATTCGTGGTTTCCGATCTTGCTTCTCTCCATCGGACCGACGATCTTTCTGCTCAAGGTGATCAGTCTCAAGTACGTCCAGATTGGCGGCGAGGATTACATTAAAACGGCTTTGGCCAAAGGAATGAGCATTTGGCATGTCTTGATTCATCACGTGTATAAAAATATCATGCCGTTTTTGCTCGCAGATTTGAAAAAGACCATCGCGATCACCGTAGCCAATCTGTTTATTGTCGAGTATTTGCTGAATGTGGTCGGGCTAACCCGCTTTATTTTCAGCAAAAGCTCCGCTTATCAGTTCAATTCAGCAGTCATGGGTCTCATGGGTATTATCTTTCTTTCCTTGCTGGTATATCTGTTAATTCGGGTGATTCTGTACCTGTTTGAACGAGTAGTGGTCTATAAATAGGCAAGAGTGAGGGGCATGTATGCAAAAACGATTCAGTTGGTCATTGTGGATAGGAAGTATTCTGGTAGCCCTGCTCATCATCCTGGGTCTGGTAGGTCCACATATCGCTCCTTATGAAGTGGATTTTCAGGAAAGACTGAGCAGTACGGTCGTCGACGGAAAAACGGTCATCACGTATCCTCCACTGCCGCCATCCGAAGCGCATTGGCTAGGGACGGACAAATGGGGCGCTGACTTACTCACCTTGTTGTTGTACGGGGCACCCTATACGGTGTTCGTAACGATTGCGATTTCCTTCATTCGTCTAGTTCTCGGTACCATTCTGGGTCTGTATATCGGGATACAAGACAAGCCGCAAGCGTGGTGGCTGTCCATTGAAAACGCATGGAGCTACATGCCGATCTTCATTCCCGTCTATTTCCTGCTGGTAGGGGTGAATATCAACTCTGAACTCTCTACGTCTGGTCTGGTAACGATGTTTATCTTCACCGTCGCGATCCTGGGTGTACCGAGTGTGGCAGCATCCATTCGCCAGAAAACCGAGCAGATCAAGGAAACGCAGTATGTGCTTGCAGCAGTGTCTCTTGGGGCTGGCCGTGAACAAATCATTTTTCGTCACATCCTTCCGCATCTAAAGGAGCAGCTGGTCATCATACTGGTGACGGAGATGATCGCGATCATGACACTGATGGGCCTGCTCGGCATGTTTGATCTTTTTGTTGGCGGTACTTACATGACGCTGGATCCGGTAATTTACAAGTCCATTACCAATGAGTGGGCGGGACTGCTTGGTTCCTATCGATCCTTTGTCTACGGCAATTCCATCTGGATATTCCTGTCACCACTCATTGCCTTTATTCTGGCAATTGGTTCGTTTACGCTCCTCGCAAAGGGACTGCGTGATAAATTCGAGCAAAGCTACAACCGTACGCCATTCATCTAAAGCCGTGCACTGGAATTGGAAACGACTACCTGATTTCTACCGTCCAATCATGCAGGTTAGCAATAGAGAGGAGCAAATCTGCATGAATTCTGTTCTCCGCTATGGTTTGCTGATGATTTTGGCACTGGTGTTCATAACAGCATGTACCAGCAACCAGGATCATGAGCGAATAGACCGGGGCGAAGCGTTAAGCCAAATCATACATCTCACCAAGCTTGGTGAAAAGAATGACACTATCTTCTCGTGGGCTACACCAACAGATGTGCAATACATACCGGATGACGAAGCCAGCAAGCAGGAGTATCTGGAGATGTTTATAGATGTTGAGAGCATCAAAAGCTCTTTCCAATTCAAGGAATAGCTAAGATAAGCGCCCCCTCCTTCGGTGACGGAGGAGGGTTTTTCTATCACTCACCGCATGAACGAAGGAGTTTACGCTTACTTGTAGAAACAGCTATTGAAGAACAGGAAGGGATACATACGGTGAATCTATGACAAAAGAGAAGATCAAGCAAGCCGCATTGGAGCTGTTTAGCAAGCATGGCTACTCGGGAACAACGTTGGCTCAGATTGCCGAGCAGGTCGGAATTAAGACACCATCACTGTTTTCCCACTTTAAAGGCAAGGAAGAGCTGTTTGTGACCATTTTTCATGAGGTAAACTGGCAGATCGTCGAGCATGTAAAACGCTTGGCTGCAGAGCGAAGGGGGACATCCGTAAAGGAAACGCTGCACAAGATCTTTCTGAGAAGCTGTCAGTTCTACTTGGAGAATGAGGCAAGAACCTTGTTTTTAAAGCAGACCTTGATTCTTCCTCCGCCTTTTTTGCAGGAATCGATCATGGACGGATTTTTTCATTCGGAGGATGCGTTGTCTGCTGTGCTAACGGAAGTATTGGAACAGGGAATCGAGGAAGGGGTTGTCTGCAAGAGACCGGTGGAGCAGCTGATTGCTGCCTATTACTGCATGATGGATGGCATTCTGATGCAAATTCACGTCTACGAACCAAAGCAAATGGAAGCGAGAATCACAAGCATTTGGGAGCATTTTTGGCGAGGACTGCAGGCGGAGCGATGTGAAGGAATATGAAAAAGTAGAATATTCCAAATTTTCTTTGACACATAAGAGAGAGCTTGCTTATAATTTGCCTAACGAACATTCGTTAGTTGGAAAGGGGAACGATTCATGTGGGACAACCACAACTGCCTTCTTTAAAGCGAAGCCTCTCTCTTCGCCATACGGTTTTGTTTGGAATGGCCTTCATGGCACCGATCACGGTTTTTGCCACCTATGGAATCGCGCTTTCTGAAACCAATGGGATGGTGCCTACCGGCTATGTATTTGCCCTGTGCATTATGTTGGTCACTGCCTACAGCTACGGGCAGCTGGTAAAAGTGTACCCGGCTGCTGGTGGTGCTTATTCCTTTAGCGGCAAATCTGAATATGGTACTCGTGTTACTGCAAGTACTCGTCTGCGTGCTTTTCGTTGCCATCAGCATGCGAGATCTGTTGAATGGTGAGGGAGCAGGGACGCTTCTATCCTCGCAGCCGTTTTTTGATCCACAGGTTTCCTTTCCATCACTCCTAGCTATTTTGCCACTTCTCTGTTTTTCATTTCTTGGCTTTGACGCAGTGACGACTTTGGCGGAAGAGACGATCGAGCCGGAGAAAACCATGCCAAAAGCCGTCATGCTGATCACACTACTTGGGGGGACGCTGTTTGTCATCGTTACCTACTTCGCCCAGCTGGTACAGCCAAATTTCCAGGCTTTTAGCAGTCCTGATTCTGCCGGGATGGAGCTATTCATGCAAATCGGTGGAAATCTGTTGTCCGCGTTCTTCCTCGCAGTCGTCGTCTTGGCGGCGGTGGCTTCTGCTGTTGCTTCGGGTGCTAGTGGAGCGCGTATCTTGTATGCGATGGGACGGGAAGGCGTGCTGCCAAAAGGCTTTTTTGGATACTTGTCGCCACGTTTTCGCACGCCAGTATGGAATATCATCGTGATCGCGGTGGTCGCCATGATGGCCAATTTTTTGGATATGCTGACCGCGACGGCTCTGATCAACTTTGGCGCGTTGCTGGCGTTCGTCTTTGTCAATATCGCCGTCATCTTCCACTTTTATATTCGGCATCAACAACGTTCGGGAAAAGGGATTATCCTGTACCTGCTTTTGCCGTTAGTAGGTGCCCTCTTCACAGGTGTTTTTTGGATGAACCTCGGGGCTACAGCCCTGATTCTCGGCGGCTGCTGGTTTTTGGTGGGGCTGGGGTATTTGCTCTACCTGACGAAGCTGTTCCGGCAGCCTCCGCCTTCCCTTCATTTTGAGGAAGCTGAATCATTCAACTAAAGGGCTAAGGAGTGGATGTTACGATGTGTTCAGCGAGACGATTCGCAGATACGATCATCTTCAGTAATGCGGTGTTTACAGGCTTGGAGGATCATCCCGTGCAAGCAGCCATCGCCATTTGTGAAAACAGGATTGCAGCAGTCGGGACAAAGGAAGAGGTCGAGGTCTGGAAAAACGATGCGACACAAATCATCGATGTGCAGGATCAGCTGGTGATGGCGGGCTTTCACGACTTTCACCTTCACCTCATGATGGGTAGCGTAGCCATGAACAGCATCAATCTGGTCGCAGCTCGTTCTTGCGCGGATGCGGTCGAACAGGTCAGAGCGTTCGCGCAAGAGCGGCCGGAAGATCCATGGATACTTGGCTTTGCCTGGGATTCTGGCTATTGGACAGAGCAGCGTTTGCCAAATCGACGGGACCTGGATGAAGTAGTTTCGGATCGGCCTGTGCTGCTATTTCATGCAGAGGGCCACTACGCATGGGTAAACAGCAAGGCGCTGGAGCTGGTGCAGATCGATCGCAATACGGAGAATCCGGAATACGGAATGATTGAAAAGGATGAAGACGGGGAGCCGACGGGCATCTTGTACGAGGGCGCCATCATGCCTTGCGGAGAGCTCGCGTTCGATTTTTCCATCGACAAGCAGAAGGAGCTGCTTCACTCGTTTTTGAAGCAGGCAGGGCAGCTGGGAGTAACCTCTGTCAATGATTTGTATGGGCTGGAGTTGAACCGAAAGCTCGTCAACTACGAGCTGTTTCGCGAGTGCGAGGAGAGCGGAGAGCTGTCGGTTCGCATTCATCTGCTCCCAGTTTTGGATGGAGATTTGGATCGGGCCAAACAGCTGCGGGCACAGTACCAGTCGCCATTTTTACAATTTACGGGTCTGAAACAGTTCATCGACGGGGTCATCACCGGGTATACGGCTTACCTGCTCGAGCCCTATTCAGATAACCCGGCAACACAAGGCAGCACGACATACCCTCCTGAGGTGATCAAGGAATGGGTCGTGGAAGCAGATCGGGAAGGGTTTCAGATTCGCTTTCACGCCATCGGAGACGGAGCGATTCGGCTTGCTCTGGATGCATTTGAGGAGGCGCAGCGGGTCAATGGGAAGCGGGATTCACGCCATTGCGTCGAGCATATCGAGGTTCTGCATCCCTATGACGTGCATCGCTTTGCCAAGCTGGGGGTCATTGCGTCCATGCAGCCGGAGCATCTCGCTCAGTCGGAGAGGGGAGTGTACACCTCGCGGATCGGGAAGGAGCGCGACCATTACGTATTTGCACTTCAAACCTTGCAGAGAACGGGAGCGGTGCGTCCTGGATCGCAACCTCTTTGCGGTGCCTGTCGAGGAAATTTTGGAGACACAGGTCTGCTTGACGATGGTGAATGGACAAATCGTCTATAAAAAGGAGAGTTTCGCGGAGTAACGTGCGGAACCCATTGCCCATTTTTGGAATAGGATGTATGGCAAAAGCCTAAAATGCTTGAAATTCCGGCACCATCACCCCCCCCCAACATAGGATAAGGTGACTCTGTAATCCCTCAACCTTGTTCCTGTAGAGCCCACAAGGAGGGGTGGCACGATTGAAGGGTAGCGACCAAACCAAGCCGTTGTTAACGAATCGCGAAAGAGAAGTGTTTGAACTCTTGGTCCAGGATAAGACAACCAAGGAGATTGCCGGACAACTCTTCATAAGCGAAAAGACTGTGCGCAATCACATAAGTAATGTCATGCAAAAATTAGGGGTCAAAGGTCGATCTCAAGCAGTAGTCGAACTCGTTCGACTTGGTGAACTAGAGATTTGAGCCCAGTCCACCCAGCCTCCCTTTTCTTCCCTTGGTCGGAAGGGAGGGTTTTTTGTTTTTATGGGAAAAAAGCAATCCGAGAATGTGCATCCTTGGTGGCGTACTAAGTATTTTGATACGTACGGAACGCTGATCAAGGAATACGGCGTTGCAACAACATGTGTAATAAAAAAAGACTCTTAATAAAAGTCTCTTGGATTCGAATCACATTCGATTTTGAAAGGCTTAAACCAGTTTTTTAGGAACGTACGTGTTTCTAAGACGGTTATAGCAACATCTCCTTGTTGGATATCGAGGTATAAGCTATAGCCTGCATCAGATTTAGACTCAATTGGGATCAAGTTAATGAATTCGTTAAAATCTTTTACTACATCGGCGGCCAGATCCATTTGTGGTTTGGTTATATCTCTTACAATCATCAAAAACTGTCTCTTCAATAATACACCCCATTGTTTTTTATTCATTATACCACAGGGAGAAAGGGAAGGGAAAAATCTCTTAAGCCCCAAAATTGGATTTGAGTCATACCCCCTTATCCTGTTAAGCTGGTATCAGAAGAACAGAGGGGGATTTTTTATGCAACGGAAACGCTATTCAATCGAGTTTAAACAGCAGCTGATCCAAGAAGCCCAAGAAGTAGGAAACGCGAGCCAGGTAGCCAGACGGCATGGGATAGACGTCAAAATGCTGTATCGATGG
>NZ_RHHR01000029.1 GCF_003710915.1 Brevibacillus invocatus
GAATGCCTATTTGAAAGAATTTTTCCAACTGAACAACGTACGCTATCGCACAGGGAAGAGGGCCAAAGTTCATTTTGATTTGGTAACTCTTGTTTATAATGCCGCTAAATTAGCCACTGATCGGATTCGTAACGCACTGGAAAACAAGAAGCCAGTCGCGGCTTAGTTTTTAAAAAAGGATAAAGAAGAGATTGGGGCAGTCTGTATATTTTTAAGATGAGCAATTATGAAATTGATTCAAGTCGAAATGATTACCTTTTGACCCTGCCCTAACTATTTAATTGTAGTACATATGGCTCTCGTAAACTTGTTGGGTGCAAGAGTCGAGTCTTTTGTCACAGGAGGTATGGTACATGCCCGGACTGCGACCGTTTCCCACTCTGTTTATCGGCTTGATTATAGGACTGCTCATCCTCATCACGAGCCAGTTTCTCGTCAGCATGAAGCACATCCAATCGATTAACCAGAATGGACATTCATCCAATAAAATACGTGTTGCCCTGCTGCTGGAAGGCCCCACCTATGACCAGGGCTGGAACAGCAGTGCCTTGGAAAGCTTGACGGAGCTCCAGAAAAAGCTTGGCTTTTCACTCGAAGTCGCCAACAATGTGAAGCCTGAAGAAATTGTTGATGTCGCCCAGAAGTTCGCCTCCAATGGCTATGATCTATTGCTTGGGCACGGCGTCATCTTTTCTGAGCCATTCACGAAGGTAGCCGTCTATTATCCGCAGACTCGTTTTGTCTCTTTTAATGGTGAAGCTCCCCATGAAAACCAGACAACCATTCGCTATGACATGAAACCAGCGGGTCACCTTGTTGGCATGCTGGCTGCCAAAATGACAAAATCTAGTAACGTCGGCTATATTCTCGTGAACAAGCCACCTGAATTCGCACAGGTCGAAGGATTTCGCGAGGGCGTCAAAAGGGTCTCCCCCTCTATTGCGGTGTCGGTCGGGTATGTCCCAGATTTTAATGACCATGCAAAAGCCGTAGAGGTTACCCGTGAGATGATTGCCTCAGGGGTTGATGTCATTTATACCACGGGAGACAGCTTCAATCTGGACGTGATCACAGAAGCACAGAACGCAAAAGTCTATACGATCGGATACATCGCCGACCAGCGATATATCGCTCCTGACTACGTACTCGCTTCGCTCGTGCAGGATGTCGGGGAATGTTATCGCACGATTATGGAACAATTCATCCAGGGCAAACTTCCGCACGGAAAGGTCATGTACGGACTGTCCGAAGGGGTAAACCGCTTTAGTTCATTCGGTCCAATGGTCCCCCAGGAGATACGTGATGAAATCAATCAGGAGTTGAGTAAGCTCATTCAACAGCCTGTTCCGCATGGAGGGTAAAAAATCATGTCTCTCTTCCGCAACCTGGGTTTTCAGAAAAAAATGATGCTGAGCTATCTCGTCATGATGCTGTTGATTGGATGCGTTACCTCATTATTCAGCTATCAAATGACAAAGGTAACTGCAGATGAAATGTATTTGACCCAGACATTGTTGCCGCAAACCAGTGCACTTCTGGAAGTAAAAAATCAGGTGTACGAAAAATCGTACGCCCTGAAAATGTACACGACTACCAGAGATGAATCCTATCTCGACCAGTATTACACCAATCTGATCGACAGCTCCCGATTTGAAACAGTGGCGCCGACCCAGCTGAACAGCGGGCTGTTCTCTACCATCGATTCCATCCGCAAGCTGGACTTTCTGTTTATGAACAAGATCGATCCTCTCTTGCAAGCGAATAACGTGACAGCAGTCAGCTATGTCCTGAACCATGAGGTGCAGCCTCTCATCGAACAGCTGGAGCGGAACCTTTCCTTTTCGCTCGACGAGTTGGAGTATCAGACCAACAAGGAGTTTCAACAGACTACAGACAGCATCGAGGTCTCCTTGATCCTTACTTACTCGGTATCTGTTGCCGCAATCCTATTCGGGTCCTTCTCTACCCTGTACTTCGGCAGGGAGCTGCTGCGGCCGATCCAATCCCTGCTACGGCAGGTTCGTGAGGTATCGAGCGGAACATTCGGCCAGCAAATTGTCTACACCAGTCAGGATGAATTCCGTGAGCTGGCGGATGAAATCAACAAGATGTCGCTCAACATCGCTACGCTCTTTGAACAGGACAAGGCACAACGGCTGGTTCTGACCGAAGAAAGAAACCTGCGCGAGCAAATTCTCAACTCGCTGCCGGTGGGCATCATTACGCGCCCCACTCCTTCTGCCGACATCCATGTAAACCAGCTGGCCAAAAATCTTGTGAAACTCGATGAAAAAGGGTATCCCGTCTATCAGGAATCACCGGAGCCGCTTCTGGACGCAGAAGAATCCTCGTGGTTTGTGAATCGAAAAATGACGCTGTTCAAGCAGGACTGCACTCCTTTTACAGCATTGGTATCCTACGTTCCATTGCACAACCATCATCCACAGGCGGAAACAGGCTGGATGATTGCATTTCTCGATATAACCGAGCAGGAAAAAGTGCAGGAGTACCTCCATCAGTCCGAGAAGCTGGCGATGGTCGGTCAATTGGCTGCAGGCGCTGCCCACGAGATCCGCAACCCTTTGACTGTCATTTACGGGTTCATTCAATTGCTGGAGCAGCGCTTGTCCGAGGAGGAACGGGAACTTCATTTTGTGCCTTTGATCCTGAAGGAAATCGAGCGGGTAAACCGGATTGTGACAGAGCTGTTGATGCTGTCCAAGCCGTCCCTACCCAACTATCGAGAAGTCAAGCTGACCCATGTGCTACATTCGATCCTGCCTTTGATGCGGGCTGAGGCCATGTTGCACGGTGTTCAAATCATGGATCACTGCGACCCGGATACACATATTCACGTAGATGTGGAACAGTTCAAGCAAATCTTGCTGAATCTGATGAAAAACGGCATCGAGGCCATGGAAGAGGGCGGTGTCCTGACTATTGAAAGCCGTGTGGAAGAAAAAACCGTTCACATCGTGGTCAAAGACACAGGGGAAGGCATCGCACCTGAATATTTGGTACGCATTTTTGATCCATTTTTCTCGTTGAAGGAAGAAGGTACGGGTCTGGGGTTGCCCATATCACGCAGGATGGTAGAAAATCACGGCGGAGAGATCAACATCCAGAGCAAACGCGGACAAGGGACAGAAATCGATATCGCTCTGCCCCTTCATCCGAAAAATATATAAGTCTCATCCCTTGTCCTGGTGCCGCGTTCCCTGCTGGTCCAGCCAGTCGAACATGCGTCTGGTATACATCTCTATATCATCACTTTTGAACAAATGGCTGGCACCTTCTGCCAGCCATATTTCATGGGGCTTCCCGTGCTCCTGCAGGGCATTCGCCAGACGATGGGCATGCTCGACACTGACGTTCTCGTCTTCCGTACCATGAATGATCAGCACCGGGCAGGTGAGCTCCGACACTCGATACAGGGGAGTTCGCTCGCGGTATGCATCGACCTGCTTGTGTGGGTGACCGACGATACGCCGCAGCATTCGCCGAAGATCTACGCGCTCCTCATAGGTCAATAATAGGTCGCTGACCCCTCCCCAGACTACCGCAGCCAAGAGATTGGGACACTCCATCGCAGCGAACAAGGCCATGATCGCTCCCCGCGAAAAACCGTACACACTGATCCTTTCCTGATTGACGTAGGGAAGCTGACGCAGCACCTCATAAGCCGAAAAAACATCGTGGCGATCCTCACCACCAAATTCATCGCGCCCTTCCCCGCCTTCATTGCCCCGATAGTGAGGGGCCAGTACGACATATCCAAAAGCCGCCATCTGGCTGATCCTCTCGGGCCTTACCTGTCCCACTCCGCGTATCCCTCCACGACAGTAGAGCAATGCCGGCAAGCCCTTGTTTTCCCCATCTGCGCTCTCCTCCATATCGGGAACAGCCAGCGCAGCTTTGACCTGCAATCCCTGACTTCTGTAATGCACTGTATACAGGGATACGCCGGGAATCACAGCTTCTTCAGCCGTGATCGCTACCTCTGTGAGCCCTTCGTGACTCGTATACACCTTCTCCTCTCCTTTCCGCTGTGATTCATTGCCTAGTATCCGTAGCCTGCTTGTCCTCCACTCACAAAGAAAGCAGGACATACATCCCAAAAGAAAAAGGACGGAGATGTGATCCCGTCCTCTTTGTCTGTTACGTTATGACAAGGCTTAATAGCCACGTTTTGCGTTCTTTTTGTTAATCGTCGCAAGATTTTCTTCGCTGTGCTTCAGCCATTTCTTCAACTTATCTTCAAAGGAAGCAGCGTTATCTCGTCTTGCGTTCCCACCGCGGTCGCCTCCACGATATCCACCACCACGACGCTCTTCGCGTTCCGGACGCTCAGGCGCTGGGAGTGCGGCGCGAACCGAAAGCGAGATTTTACCTGCATCATCAATCGAGAGGACTTTTACCTTAACTTGTGCTCCCACGGAAAAGTGATCGTTGATATCCTTTACAAAACCGTTTGCTACTTGGGAAATGTGAACCAGCCCTTGTTCCGTTTCACTGATTGCTACAAACATCCCAAACGGTTTAATTGCTGTCACTTTTCCTTCGATGATGCTGCCCACTTGTACTGCCATCCAGTTTGCACTCCTTTTAATTTTTCCGAAAAATGGTGAGGGGCTCCAATAGATTCCTCATTACCTTAGTATAACAGAGAAATTCAAATACTGAAAAGCCTATTCTTACTAAGCGATGCAGCTAACCATACAATACTTCCTAGAATGGGTACTTTTCCTACATTTTATTACGCTATTTTCGTACTTGCCATATATTGGATACCACGATACACGCAAGCATGAACAGTGAACCAGAGGCATCCAGCAGGACGTCATTGACAGCTCCAACCCGATCCGGTGTAAAGGTCTGGTGCCATTCGTCCAAGACAGCCGTCCCGAGACTCAAGAATGCACTCCACGGCAATGCGGTTGCAAAAGACATCCAGTAACGCAACACACTGTACCAGCAGTAGGCCAAAAAGGCAAACGTGCAAAAATGAATGCCCTTGCGCATTAAAAACTCGATAAAGCCTGCTGTTCCCTTTTCTTCAACGCTCACTTCTCTGCCGCCGTACTGTAGCGTCACATCCTGAAATCGCGCTTCCCACTTGTTCTCATCTACCATTTCCGCTATCTTCCCCCGCATGTCCTGATCAGCATACGGTTGGGAAGAAGAGATGTACAAGCCGACCAGTACGGCGATCAAAAGCGTTATGTGCAGGAGCTTTCCGTATCTGTGCACCTTGTACCTCCTTTGGCTTTTTCCTGTGTATATCATACATGATCTTATGCAGCTTCGCCTCTATATGCGAAAAGCACCCAATCCATACAGATTGGGCGCTCCCCTTTAAGCATCTTTACCCAGAGAGGAGGAGACTGGCAGGAAATCTTCCTGGGACAACTCCTTCTTCCTATTGCTGGGCGTATGCTTGGAATCTTGCAGCGCTTCTCTTCTCGCCTTTTTCAAGCGAAGGATCGCTTCTTTTTTGTCCTGACGGCGAATACGCTCGTTCTCCCACCAGTTCCACAACGAACGAATCACGATCGGCAGAGACCACTCTCCTTTGACCGTCTGTTTCCATTCAGCGGCAAACTGCATACCGGGAAGCAGCACCATCGTGGTAAAGGCGGCCAGCAGCACCCCAAACAACAGACTGCTCGTAAAGGAAGAGACGAAGCTCCCCTCAACCAGCCAACCGGAGGCCAATGGCAGACAGACGATGAGAATAGCAGCAAACACGACTGCTTGACCGGCTGCCACGCGTGACGTACTCGCACACAGCTCTTTCCAGATATCCGTAGACGAGGTACGATCAGCCAAGATTTGGTCCAGATAAATCAACGACTGCTGAACCATAATCGCCACTGCGGCTGCAATTCCGTAGAAGCCCATGACATTCAGCGGATGGTCCATGACCAGCAGACCCAATGTGGCCGCCCCTGAGATGAGCGGCAGCAGGGCGATGCCAAACATCCCATCCCTCGTTCTTCTCTGCAGCAACAGACTGGCAAGGAGCACACTGACGGCTAGACCCACGATAGCAATCACACGGCTACTGAAATCGTTTTTGCTCGCAAGCTCCTTTTCCAGCTTCTCTAGCTGATCCGCATTCAGTATGGTATACCCTTCTGGAATCGACATGCTCTTCTGTAGACGAAGAGGGATCGTAGATGACATGATATCGAGACGCATCGGAGAAGAGACTGCACTGCTGATCTTGAAGACGTACAAGCCATCTTCCCGGTTGTAGACAGGTTGCGGATCGCCATACGACCAGTCAACCAATTGCTCCAGTGGGACGGCGCCTTCCGGTGTGCGAATCAAGATCTGTTTTACCTGATCCGGGTGGTCCATCCAGTTTTCAGGAAAACGGGCGTTCACTGCTACATTTTTGCCGTTCCAGTGGACACTTCCTAATGCCTGCTCGCCCAAGTATCCCTCCAATTGGCGTCTGATGTCTGCTTCCGTCACCCGATAGCGTGTCAACATGTCAGTCTTGGGGCGCAGATCGAGATACGTACCCTTTCGAGCTTCTCCAATCCGGGCGTCTGTTACAATCTCGCGACCTTTGTCATCCCGCGTCGTCACGCGCAGTATCAGATTGAGAATTTCTTTGGAGATCTCTTCCCCTGGTTGGATTGACGGGCCTTTTACCGTAAACTCCATGCGAGATTTGATTCGGTCGTTCACCACAAGCAAAAACGGATCAGTCCCCGGAATCTCACGCAATTGCTTATCCAACTCCTTGTCCAGTTCGATCAGGGAACGCGTCCATTCGTATTTGTCCTTCATTTGCAGCGTAAAGGCAAGTCGGTCACGAGTAGCGATGGTATACACGTCACGCACTTCGGAAATTCCGCGCAGTCTCTCCTCAGCAATCTGTGCGGCTCGTATCGCATCATCGATCGTGCTGCCCTGCACCATTTCCAAGGTAAGCTTCTTCTCGTCTACCGCTGTGTGCACATAGGGATCGACAAGAACAAAGGAATGCAGCAGTACTGTGACAAATAGGGAGACTGCCAGGGTAACCCCGTACGTCAAATAGCCTTTTTTAACGGTGCTCTCCCAACGATTGAGCAAGTAGCCCGCCGCTTTATTCCGTGGCTTCGCCGTGCGGACGAGTCTCTCCTCGCGCTCTGTGATCCAAGTACCAGCGAGCACGGGAAGGATGAAGCTGTAGACGAGCAGCATAGCCAGCGTACCGAACAACAAGATCGGCCAGGCGCTCTGAAGGACGACTCTGTCCTTTGCCTCAATAAAGTCGGTCAGCATGACACCGAACCAGCAGGCCGTAAGCATCACAAGCGTCAACAGCACCGGTCTTGTCAATGACCAGGATGCCTGTAGACTGGAGCTGACAGTCAGAGTAGATTGATTGTACAGGCGTGAAAACAATGCTGATCCTGCTCCGATATAAAGCAGCGCAAACAGACAGACTGGCGCCAGTGTCGGCAAGGTCAGCGGCAATCCCGCCAGCCACATTCCGCCAAGCAGACTGCCCGTGGCCATCAGAACGCCGACAAAAGAAAGCAGAGCCACCGTTATGCTTTTTTGAATATAGCCGAGGGAAATCGCGACGAGTGCAGTCGCCAGCAAAACCAACCAGGTAAGCTGACTGAGCGAACGGCTAAGCGGCTCCATATTGTCCTCTACCAGATCTAGCTGGTATATGCCGGCTGCAGTTTCGTTCAATTCCTCGACTACCTGGAGAATCTGCGAGCGCATCGTCGGCACCTGTCCTGTTTCCGCCGCGTACAGAGTCACTCCGACTGCAGGTTCCCCGCGATAGACGGGCACTTCCTCTCCCTTGCTGCCGCGCAGATCGCGAATATCTGCCAGCGTCTTCAGGGGTACAAAACCCTGCTGCGTCTCAATCATCTGCTTGCCGAGTCCGAACGGCCCTTCTGTCTCGCTGTACCATTGGACCGTTGTCTGTTCCACTCCTCTGCCAATAGACCCTATCTGATCACCCTTGACCTCAGCGGGCAACTGATTTAGAACATCTGCTGGAGTAAGCCCATAGGCGTGCAGCATAGAAGGACGGAAAAGAATATCTACTTGCTGCCTCGCTGCCTGGGTGTCCAAATCGATCCGAGCCACACCAGGGAGGTTGATCAGCTTTTCATATACGGTAAACTGGGCAACATCGGAAAGCGTCTGAACATCTGCACCGCGCAGCAAGAAATATCCGATGCGACTATCGGCCAGATTGTCCTGTCTGATGCTCCACTCTCTTACTGGCAGCTGCTTGGTTACATCGTTCAGCTTTTTTTCCAGCCGTTCCCTGTAATCTGACCCCAGCCTTTCCGTTGTTTGTACAGTTAGGGTCGATATTCCTTGCCTTGATTCAGCTGTTATTTTCAGCGAACTTCCTAATGAACGGACCGCTGCCTCCACCGGGAGCGTGATCGTCTGATCCACCTCCATAGAAGAGAGCCCTGGGACGGACATTTGGATGGTGTATTCCGGAACAGGCTGTTCAGGAAACTTGCGAATGTCCATCTTCATGAATGCGCCGATGGACAACAGGATGCAGAGGACAGCCAGGATGCGGGCCAGCGATGGTACTGTGGATAAAAACGTCCGATTATTCATTTTCCAGCTTCACCACTTCGCCGTCCACGACATACGAGAGGCCTGATGCCAAGATCATGTCTCCCTGTTCGAGTCCCTGTTTGATCTCGTAGTAGGTTCCGTGTATGGCTCCCACTTCAACCGGTACTTTTTTCACAACCTGCTCCACGATCTTCATGACGTAGTAACCTTCTTCGGAAACTCCGACGCTATTGACAGGAACCACCAGGAGATTGTCCGCTTCCAAAGGATATTCGCAGGTGACGCTCATGCCGCCCTTCCAGTTCACTTCACTGCCTGTAACCGTCACTTCGACGGGATATGCACCGGTTTTCTGATCCATGACGGGAGAGATAAAGGTGACTTTTCCTTCTGCTTGCGTGCCGTCAGCAGATCGAACCGTCACGCTCGCTCCTTGCTGCCAGCTGGCAATCTGCTCTCCCTCAACCTGCAGATTTACCAGCCACGAAGACGTGTCAACCAAACGCATGACCTCACTGCCCGGTCCCGTTTGTTCAGAAGCTGTCTGGGAGATAGCTGCAATAACACCGGAAAAAGGCGCCTTTAATACCGCTGCAGACGCTTCCTGTTTGGCCCGGTTCAGCTGGACATTTGCCTGCTGGACACTGACATTGGCCGCCTGCATATCAAGCTGGTCGGCTCCTTGCAACAGTTTGTTGTAGGCTACTTCTTCTTCCTGCAGACTGAGCTTGGCTTGTCGTTCGGCGAGTGCCAGTCGGTCCAGTTCATCCTTGGAGATGGCGCCGTTGTCATACAAAAGCTTGGCCTGAGCATGATCCTCAGCCGCTTTTACCGCCAACTGCTTGGATTTCTCGACCTGTAGCTTCTGTGTTTCCAGCTCATGCGATTTGGGTCCCTGGATGGCCTGGCTTCTCCGAATATTGGCGCTGGCTACCTGTCCCTGCGCAGCGTTGATTTCCTGCTGCCACACCTCACCATCCAGAATCGCCAACGTCTGCCCGGCCTGGACGAACGCCCCCTTTTGCACCTGGATGCTGGCAATTTTGCCGGAGGTGCCAAACGACAGAGACAGCTCCTGACGCGGAGTCAGTACCCCGGACAATTCCAGCTTTAGTCCGTCTCGCTTGTTCGCTACCGTATAAGCATTCACGGTCTTTACTTTCATCACAGTCTCTTCCTCAGTTCGCTTGAGCTGCTCGATTTCCCCCTCCAGCTTTTGGCAGCCCACCAGCAACAAAGCCGCGAGCGAAAGACTGATCCACTTTTTCATGCTATCAACCCCCGCGCCATCATGTATGGCTTCTCTATCTTTTTCCATGACAAATGATCATAATAAAATAACTGACAAAATATATTTTACAGAAATAAGAGATAGTTGTATCATTTTTCAGTTATTTTTTATAATTGTTTATACATTGACTGAGAGGCCTGTCTGAACAGGAAGGAAAACGCGATTTCCTTCCTTTTTTCTAGCCGGGGAAAACTGTCACTCTTTTGTAACTCAGAACCTTTATAATAACGAGAGAAGGAAAAAAACGTGTAGTTGCTGTAAAAGGCTAATGTCAGCGCTTACACATTTTCCATTATCATCATCTTTTTATGGTGGGAGTGATCGTTTTGGCAAAAATTTACACTTCATACACAGACATTGTGGCTGATATTCACGATGGAGCCACCCTCTTGGTTGGTGGATTTGGACTCGTAGGAATTCCCGAGAATCTGATTATCGCACTGCGCGACAAAGGGGTAAAAAACCTGACTGTCGTCTCCAACAACTGCGGCGTCGACGACTGGGGTCTCGGCCTCTTGCTGCGGGAAAAACAAATAAAAAAAATGGTCTCTTCTTATGTGGGAGAAAACAAAGAGTTTGAACGGCAATTCCTCTCCGGCGAGCTGGAGGTTGAATTAACCCCTCAAGGTACACTGGCAGAGCGCGTTCGTGCCGGCGGTGCTGGTATCCCTGCTTTTTATACGCCTGCTGGCGTAGGTACACCAGTGGCTGAAGGCAGAGAAACGCGTTCATTCAACGGCAAGGAATACTTGCTTGAGCATGCCATCACAGGTGATTTTGCTTTGGTCAAGGCGTGGAAAGCAGACAAGATGGGCAATCTCGTCTTCCGAAAAACCGCGCAAAACTTCAATCCGATGATGGCCGCAGCGGGCAAAATCACGATCGTTGAGGTAGAAGAGATCGTGGAAACCGGCGAGCTGGACCCGGATCAAATCCATACCCCGAGCGTTTATGTCCAACGCGTGATTCAAGCTCCATCTTTTGAAAAACGTATCGAGCGGCGCACAATCCGCTCCTAATCCTAGCCGTAGAGATTTCAATCAAGGGAGGAAACAGATGATGTCGCTAACTCGTGAACAAATCGCCATGCGTGCCGCCCAAGAGGTGGAAGATGGCTTCTATGTAAACCTAGGTATTGGAATGCCGACACTGGTAGCCAACTACATCCCGGAAGGAAAAACCGTCGTGCTTCAATCCGAGAACGGTCTGTTGGGAATTGGACCTTATCCGAGTGAAGAGGAGCTGGACCCGGATCTGATCAATGCAGGTAAAGAAACCGTGACAGCCATTCCAGGCGCAGCTTACTTCTCCAGTGCCGAATCCTTTGCGATGATCCGCGGAGGTCATATCGACCTGGCGATTCTGGGTGCGATGGAAGTATCGGAAAAGGGCGACCTGGCCAACTGGATGATTCCAGGAAAAATGATCAAGGGCATGGGTGGCGCGATGGATCTGGTGCATGGCGCAAAGAAGATCGTCGTGATTATGGATCATGTGAACAAGCACGGAGAAACCAAAATTCTGAACGAATGCGCTCTTCCTCTCACAGGAAAAAACGTGGTGAACCGCATCATCACGGATCGCGCTGTCATGGATGTAACACCAGATGGACTGGTCTTGCTGGAAGTGGCTGAAGGCTTCACTGCCGAAGCTATCCAGGCATGCACCGAACCCAAGCTGATTGTTTCCCCGAATCTGAAAACCATCGGCGTCTAAGCATGAGACAAAACAAAAGCTGACTTCATCCTCACGATGAGTCAGCTTTTTACTTATTTTTCCACTTAGGTGGCGAATCGCTTTTCATTCTTCAATCGTACTATAATACAGAAATGAACCATCGCCCTCATCTTGAAAGGAGACGCATCATGTCCGAAACAGTCGGTTGCCTCATCATTCACGGTTTTGCAGGAGATATCCATGACATCCTCCCACTGGCCAAGCGTTTGCGTGAGACGGGGTACCAGGTGGAATGTCCGACTCTGGAAGGACACGGGATGACCCGCCGTCACCTGGCAAAAAGCAATCGACAAGACTGGATTCGTTCCGTTGACGAAGCGTACAAACGTCTCTCCATGCGAGCTGACACCATCGTGGTCATCGGTTTTTCGATGGGGGGGCTGCTTGCCTTCCACATCGCAACCACGTATCCGGTCAAATTGCTGATTACATTGAATGCACCGTATAAATACTGGGATGTCAAACAGGCAATGCGCTATCTGCGAGCCGATTTCCGTACCCACTCGCGCCGGTATGTGTCTGGCATAAGAAGGATTCCGTTTCGCAGCATGATCCAGTTTCGCCGCTTGCTCTCGGAAACCAAACCTCTGCTGCCTCAGGTGGCCGTGCCGTATGTTCTGCTGCAGGCGAAGCGGGATGACACGGTGCATGCTGTCAGCGCCACCTTACTCGCAAACAGCGTAGGGAGCGTAGAATCCACCCAGGTCACCTGGTACGAGCAGTCCAATCACATGATTTTGCACGGTCCTGAAAAGGAAGATGCGATCGAGCAGGTCCTCACCACCATCAGAGAGCATTGCTCACACTGATTGCTTTCGCCTCACGGACACGCAGCCAGACCATCCCCATCAAGAGCATGACCAGGGCGATCCCGCCATACATCAAGTCCAGACCAAAGCTGCCATCCATCCAATAGGCCAGCAAAGGTCCCAGTGCAGCACCCATATCGGTTACGACAGAGTACGTAGTCATCATCGCCGTACTGTTCGGCTGTTTGGACGCTTCATCGGCTGCCCAGGTATCCATCAAGGTCGTCAGAATCGTAGCCGTCAGCTGAATACCGAGCAGCATGAGCACCCACCAGGCAAAGCTAATCGGTGTGTGGAGCAAGCCAAACAGAAGCCCTGCTGCAAACATCGTCCCAACCAGCAATGGCTTTCTTCCATAAGCATCAGAAAGCCTTCCAAACCAGGGAGCAGCCCAGGGCTCCCATCCCCATCGGGCGCCCTGGAATATACTGGCCATGACAGCGGCTCCGATCACGATGCCCCCAACCACTGTAACAGGCTGACGCAATTCGATCAGCCTGCTTAACGTGGAGGCAAACACTCCTTGATAGGCCATCGCAAGCAAAAGCCCACTCATAAGAGTCACCAGCACACTTCCCTTTTTCCACGCAGGTGTCTTGACTGCCAGAGGTGCAAAGGACACCTCTACGTCGGATGGATTGGACTGACGGATGTACACAAAAATCAGTGCCAACGCAGGTAAAACCAGTGCTGCAAATAAAAGCGAGGTCGCCTGCATGCCAAACTGCGCCACCAGCAGGGCACCAGCTACCATCCCCCCCAGACTTCCGAGTCGATACAATCCGTTGTACATCCCCATCAATTGCCCGCGATTATGCTCAGTGGAGACCGAAATGATCAGCGTGTACGCCCCTAACCGCAGAAAGGTCCACGCAATCCCCCATAAACAGCGCAGCACAAGCCAAATCCAAAACCCCTGCAGCGCATATCCGGCTGTGGTCGCTAATGTCAGCATGACGGCTATGATCAATCCCGTTCGCACTCCCGAGCGTTCATACCATTTTCCAATCAAAGGCCCCAGAGGGATGCGCACCAGCCGATTCACCGAAAGCAGGATTCCCACCTCAAACAGAGACATCAATCCAATCTCTCGCCAATAAATCGGCAAAACCACGTACAGCATGGAATCTCCCAAGAGACATAGGGCGGTAACCAACGCTATCGCCCTCACCTGTTTCTTTCCGCAGCTTTCTTTCATGATCAGGCTCTTCTCCTTTGCTTCGTCCGCATTCTATGCTATACAGTACTAAAGAAGAAGGAATCAAATCCAATACATCTTTGCGCATCACTCATAAGCAATACTTATGAATGGGGAAAAATGATGAACCTGCACGCACTGCGAATTTTTATAGAAGTCGCCTCCAAAGGCAGTGTCACCGCCGCTGCCGATGCCCTGTCGATCAGCCAGCCAGCTGTAACCGCACAGATACGCAAGCTGGAGCAAGAACTGGATCTTGTCTTGCTTACGCCACAGGGACGCGGAATTGCCCTGACGCATGAAGGGCGTTTTCTCTTCGAAAAAGCCGAGCGGATCTTTGACTGGGAAAAAGAAATTGAGGAGCAGCTGGCACAAATCAAGCAAGGCACCATCGGGAAATTGCGAATCGCTTCCACTTTTTTACCGTCTCTTTACCTGCTGCCCAAGTGGCTGGCTTCCTATAAGCAGCAGTATGAGCAGGTCGAGGTAGAGATTCGCACCGGCAACTCTCAGCAATCCATCGAACGCCTGATTCGCTGTCAGGCTGATCTGGCCATCATTACCAACGAGACGTGGGATGATCGTCCGATTCGACGCCATCATTTGAAGGATGTCTTCTTTTGGTTTATCGTGCCAGCCCACCATCCGTTCGCAGGACAGGAAGTAACCTTAGACAAGCTTGTTCAGGAGCCTTTTTTACTTCGTGAGCAAGGAAGCTCTTCCCGCGAGCGGCTCTTCTCGCTCTTTCGCCACCACGGAGTCCAGCCTCCAAGGGTCGGCTTGCAATACCACGGCCTCGTGGAATCCATCCAGTCGGTACGCGCCGGGTATGGAACGATGCTGGCTCCGGAGCTGGCTGTGCGGGAGCTGGTAGAGCGCGGAGAAGTCGGCCGTGTCTATTTGCCTGATATCGAGATCAAGCGCCCGGTCTATCTTTGCCTGCGCGAAGAAGATGGATCCCCTCTGCCTGCTGTTACCCGATTTTTGGAGATGCTGCTTTCGGCTCCTTAACTCCCCATATTGAAAGAGGGCATCCCTTCAGCAGTTCAAATCTGCTGTCGGGATGCCCTCTATTTCGTCCTCTATCTTTTATGGGAAAACAATTGTCTTGTTCCCGTATTCCAGCACGCGGTCCTCCAGATGCCAGCCGACAGCACGCGCCAGTACGGTACGCTCTACCTGACGTCCGAGCTGCTTCAGCATCTCCACATCTTCCTGATGGCTGACGCGCTGAACATCCTGCTCGATGATCGGACCCGCATCCAGCTCTTCTGTCACGTAGTGAGCGGTCGCCCCGATCAGCTTCACACCGCGACGATATGCTTGCTCATAAGGCTTTGCTCCTACAAAGGCAGGCAGAAACGAGTGATGGATGTTGATGATGCGCATCGCGTAATCCTCCAGAAAACGCGGCGACAGAATCTGCATGTAGCGAGCCAGGATGATCAGATCTACTCCCTGAGCCGCAGCCAATTGCGCTTCTTCCGCCTCGGCCTTGTTCTCCTTGGTCACTGGAATGCAATGATACGGAATGCCGAAGGACTCAACGGTCTCTCTCATATCCTCATGATTGCTGATTACGACCGCGATATCTGCGTGCAGCTCTCCTGATTTCCAGCGCCACAGCAGCTCGAGCAGACAGTGGTCCTCCTTGGAGACAAAGATCGCAACCTTCTTGCGCTTTTTCGCCTCTACCAGGTACCACTCCATCCCGTAGTTCTCAGCAATTGGCCAAAACGCATCCTTCAGACCCTCCAGGCGATCTGCCAGGTTGACCAGATCGAACTCGATACGCATGAAAAAACGGCCCGTTTCCGGGTCTGTTGTATATTGATCCGACTGGACGATATTCGCGCCTTGTGCAAACAAAAAGTTCGAGACGGCTGCCACAATCCCCGCTCTATCCTCGCATGAAATCAACATGCGGGCACGGTCCTTGTTTTTCTGCTTGTAAGCTAGCCATTCTCTCTCTGACAAACGATGCATGATTTATTCTCCTCCATGAAAAATAGCCAAAAGTTGTTTGCAATTATATCATTTCCTATCGTACTTGCCATACCCAAATGATCTGCAAAATGATCCCTGATCAATAAAAACTTTTCTTTTACTATCGATTTCCAATTCCGTTCATCTTGCATACAACCACCCCACCACGTTTGTGAAGTGAGTAATCACTCGCTAATGAAAGCAAAAGAATACCAGCTTGTTTAGTGAGCTGGTTTTATCCTCAGAGAGTGGGAACGATTCAGTCAAGTTTGAGCTGTTCAAGAGGGAAATATGCATATTCAGGGTTTTCAGGAGATCCTTACCGAAAAACCTCCCGCCAGCATGAAGAGATGGCTTTCCAGCTGATCGTGGCTCTTGCCTGTAATCTGTTGAATGGCCCTCCCGTACAATTTCAGTTGCTCCTCATAGCGTCTGGTAATCTCTTTTATGACTTGTGGAGTTGGCTCAGCTCCGATCCAGTCCGATTTGAAGTCGATCAGAAGCAGATTTCCATCCAGCTCTTCAATCAGACAATCAATCACCCCTTGGACGATGACCTGCTCATAGCTGTCTCCCAAATCCGGCTCAACTTCATTTGCAGGAATCGCCAAGGTAAAAGGCAGCTCGCGATGCACGATTTTTGCCCGTATCATCCGCTGTCCCAGTGAAGTCGCAAAGAATCCGGCAAGCCCTGCCACATCTACTGCCCGAACCTGCTCCTCGGTCAAAAAGCGCCTTGCAGCCAGTGCAGCCACCTGTTCGCTGATATCAGCTTCATCCAGCGAACGGCGTAAATCCAGATGCTGCATAATCAAATGGGTGAGGGTACCTTTCTCCGCTCCGCTGAGTCGATGCGGCTTTTGCTCTGTCAAAAACTTGGGCTTCTCCGTAATGGAAGGCAGGGAAAACGACTGGCTTTTCACCTTTTCCTGTGCGCGGCGCCTCAATTCGCTGACACTCCACCTCGCTGCCACAAGCGGAGCCACTTCATGCGGGTCGCTCCAGCCCAGGAGACGATCTACCAGCTCGCGCGACTTCTCATCTGCTGGTCGTTCTGCAACCTCTTTGCGCTCCGTCAGCTGCTCCCAGCTCGCCAGGTCATGCTCCGATAGGGGTGTCCGCGTCCGCAGCTCATCAGCCTGATAAAAGTGGAACGACCAGATCGATTCGTCTGGGATCGTCGTTACCCGTACTGCTTCTCCATCGCCATGCTTCTCGGGGTAATCCCGCAAAGGTCCTGCCTCCGGATGGCGCATTAAAGCTCTGCCTACCCAATCGAGATAGCCTTTTGCCCGGACCAGATCTTCGTCTATCAGACGTTCCCCTTCTCCCTGGCTCCCCCAGTCGGAAATGCTCTTCGCCAGATTTTTCGAAGAACCAAGCAAGATCAGCTTTTCCCGTGCCCGTGTCAGAGCTACGTACAAAACCCGCATCTCTTCTGCCAGCAGATCGCGACGCAGCTGCTGCCGAATCCCCAATGCTGCCATACTCGGATAGCGCACCTGAGCCTCCTCGTCCACAGCCATCGGACCAAAGCCCAGATCCTTGTGCAAGAGGAAGTGACTTTTCAAATCCATCGTGTTGAATTGCTTGCCCATCCCTGCCACAAACACGACCGGAAACTCCAGCCCTTTACTCTTGTGGATGGTCATGATGCGCACCACGTCTTCATTTTCTCCGACGGTCCGCGCCTCTCCCAGATCGTTGCCTGCTTCCTGCATGCGGTCCACAAAGCGAAGGAATCGGAACAACCCCCGATACGATCCTGCCTCGTACTGTATGGCTCGGTCGTGCAAGGCTCTCAGGTTGGCTTGGCGCTGCTGACCGTTCTCCAAGCCTGCTACATAGTCGAGGTAACCCGTTTCCCGATAGAGTGTCGTCAAAAGCTCAGATAATGCCCCTCTTCGGGCCTGTGTCCGCCATTTGTCCAGCTGGGTGAAAAATCGATGCAGATCACGTTCCCAGCCTTTTGTTACAGGCTGCTCCTGAACGTACTGCATGACTGCCTGATAAAAAGGACCAGACGGGTACTGAATGCGAATGTGAGCCAAATGCTCCTCTGCCAGCCCTACGATCACAGAGCGCAGCACACCTGCCAGCGGGATGTCCTGCATCGGATTGTCAATGACCCGCAGCAGCGAGAGGACTGTATCCACTTCTGTCGTCGCGAAATAACCTGAGGTTTGCTCGGCGTAGACTGGGATGTCCGCAGCCACCAGCTCCTCTTGCATCGTTTCTCCCCATCCGGAGGTGGCCCGAAGCAGGATCACGATATCGCGGTATGCCAACGGGCGCAGACCACCTGTCTTTTTATCAAACACGAGCTGCGGCGCTTCCCCTTCTCCCGGCTGCATCCAGCGGCGAATCCGCTCTGCGATCAATCTCGCTTCCAACTGAGCTGCGCTTGCTTCCTCTGCCACCTCAGCGTCCGACTCACTGCCTGGGACAGAAGATTCCGCTTCTTCCGTACTCTCCGTATAGGCATTCGTCTCCCTTTCCCCAGACGTGTCAGATCGATCAATCAGATGCACCTCCACACGCAAGCGGTCTCGCTCGACCTCCGGATAGGAGGCTCGGTTGATCAATTCTGCAGATCGGTCGTAATCAATCTCCCCCACACCTGGCGACATAATCTGCCGGAAGAGGTAGTTGACGGCATCCACCACTTCGCGCCGACTTCGGAAGTTGGCTGCCAGATCGATACGCCAGCCCTCATCTGACTGACACGACATTTCCTGGATATCCGTTTGATAGGCGAGGTACTTGTCCAGAAAAAGCTGAGGCTCTGCCAAACGGAAGCGATAGATGCTCTGCTTCACATCCCCTACCATGAAGCGGTTTGCTGAACCGTTCGTCTCCACATCGCGCGATACCATCTGCAGGATCGTCTCCTGAACCAGATTGATATCCTGATATTCGTCTACCAGCACTTCAGCAAACTGTTCCCTGAGCTGCAGGGCGAGTGAAGATGGACGTATCGTTCCGGTCTCATCCGGCTCGGTCAGAATCCTCAGGGCCAGATGCTCCAGATCGCCAAAATCCACCAGAGAGCGTTCCCGCTTTGCCTGCTGAAAGGCTTCTGCAAAAGTCGCAACGAGGCGTGCCAGCGTCTGCATATGCTCTCCCAACCGGTTCAAATCTGCCAGATACTGCTGGACGGAAGTGGTAAAATACTGTTCTTTCAGGTCAGCAATCGCTTTTTTCACAGCGTTGCGCAAATCCTGGACCTGCTCCTTCACAGCAGGATCGGTACCTTTCACTGGCGGCAGCTTGGCAAAAACGACTGCCCGCACCGCCTGTTCCACAGCTTCCCAACCATCGTGACAAGCCTTTCGCGCACGAGAAAGGGCGTCTGCCTCAGCCTCCAGCAAGGGCAGATAGGCAGCAGGGCCGTCTGCCGAAGCAGCCAGCTCGACAGCTCTGCGCATGCTTTTCTCCATGCCCCCCAGCTCGAGTGCCAGAGAACGGCGAACACTTCTGGTCCATTTCAGACCATCCAGTCCTCTCTGCTCATCAACCTCAAACATCCGGGCCGCATCCGTCAGCCAGCTCTCCGGATTGGGATGGCTGCGTGAAAACTCGTACAGGCGAAGCAGCAAGGATACCAGCACCTGATCGTCCTGACCATCAAGCATGACATTTGCCAGGGCATGAAATGCTGGGTCGTGCTCGTACCAGTCCTCCAGCTGCTCCTCCAGCGTATCCTGGCGCAAGAGGTCCCCTTCCATCTGGTCTGCGATGCGAAAATCAGGGTCGAGGTCGATCAAATAGTAATACTGCCGCAATATTCCTAAGCAAAAGGAGTGCAGGGTGGTGATCGTAGCCCGTTGCAAGAGAGCGAGCTGACGACGCAGATGGGCGGAGTGAGGGTCTTCTTTCAGCGCCTTGCGCAGCGCATCCCCGATCCGGTGACGCATCTCGGCGGCAGCAGCATTGGTGAACGTCACAACGAGCAGCTGGTCTACCCCGATCGGCTCCGCTGTATCCATGATGCGTCTGATGATTCTCTCTACCAGTACCGATGTTTTACCGGATCCTGCTGCTGCAGCGATCAACAGGTTGTTGCCGCGACGGGTAATCGCCTGCCACTGTTCATCGGTCCACTGCTCAGGCTTGGTCTGTATGGGCTGCTTGTCCATCCAAATCTGCCTCCTCTCCTGTCATCTGCTGGGCGATCATCTCCCAGATCTCCTTGTTGTTCCACTTGGGCAGCAGTCGATGCTGATTGCCCCCTGTCTGTCCATCAAAGTGACAAACCGGCTTGTACGCGCAATAGTCACATGCCGTCATCGTGCCCTTCGTGTACGGTTCGATCTGGATATCACCGTTTGTCATGCGCGTGCTGATATCTTTCACCGTCTCGCGCACATACTCGGTCAGAGACTCAAATTGGTCGACGGTCGCCACAGAAGAACGGGACGACAGCGTTCCATCCTTTTTGATCTCGAATGGCACAAGCTCAGAAGCTCCCTGTTCTACCTCAGCGTCCATCATTCTCGCAAGCTCCGTGTCCGCGAGCATCAGGCCCTTCATCCTCAGACGCTTGGCCCTTTCCTTCGCTGCTTCATCCGCACTGAGCATTCTTTTGGCGGTGATGAACGGATCTGCTACCTGATAGTAGAAGACGCCGCCCATTTCAGCTTGCTTGCCCAGCCATTTTTGAGAGTTGGAGACGACGACATCCAGGTAGACGAGCAGCTGCAGGTTCAGCCCGTTCCATACATCCGAAAGCTGCAGCTGCTTGGAGCTGGATTTGTAATCGATGACGCGCAAGTAAGGAGTCTCACTGTCCAGTGATTGGTCG
Organism: Brevibacillus invocatus; assembly: GCF_003710915.1. Taxonomy (GTDB): domain Bacteria; phylum Bacillota; class Bacilli; order Brevibacillales; family Brevibacillaceae; genus Brevibacillus; species Brevibacillus invocatus. Next base: position 20,391 of record NZ_RHHR01000029.1, read on the forward strand.
ACCCTGTCGATTCGTCCGATCAGCTGCACCTCCACTCCATTTTCGAGAGAAAGTGCAAGACCAGGCAAATCTCCTTTGGGGCCAAACGAAACCTCCAGTCCAATCGGTGCAAAGCGGCTTCTCTTGGCGTGCTCACCCAATACGTAGATCGCTCTGCCGACTGCCCGCTTGAGCTTGCCAGACAAGAAGCGGTAGCGTGCCGTCCTGTTCAGGATGCTGCTTCTCGTCGCGGGAACGAGTTCTTCCACCACGTCGCTAGCCAGCTGCATGCTGTTCGCTTCCGTCAAGCGCCCCCATTCCAGATTCTCCTCATTCATCTTCTCGACAGCCCGCTTCAACGAGGCGTGAAACAGCTCACCCACATCAAAGCGCTCCAGCTTGTAGAGTGTGCGCTCTGACAATCGCAGCCCATGCGACGAAAAATGGGAGAACGGACAAGAGGAGAAACGCTCCAGCCTGGACACGCTCATCCGCAGCTGCTGTCCGTACAAGCCTTTACTCGTCTCCTGGCGCAGCTTGCCAGGCCGGTTCTCATAGCGAAGACCTGACAGCAGCCATTTTTCCCGCTTCTGATCCTCTGATGAACGTAAAAACCAGTCGTAGACCTCCCACCAAAAAACAGGCAGCTCCCCGCTTTTTTTCATGGTCCTGACCAGGGTCAGCAGATGACTGAAGACACGGCGAGGGTTTCCGAGCAGAAAGGCGTCCGACTCGGGATTGCCAGTAGGTTCGTTGTGAAAAACCTGATGCGAGACATCGGGAAGCACCTCTCGTATTCGAGTGAAAACCGTCGATGGCAACAGTGCCTTTCCCTCGTGATCTGCCAGCGCGCAGCTGATCAGCAAACGCTCGGAAGGACGCGTCATCGCTTGATACAGCAGATACGGCTCGGCCATCAGTCGCTGTTTGGCGCTCGGTGCCAGCTCGACCCCCATCTCTCCCAGTCTTTCGCGTTCAGCTTCGTCGAGGATTCCGTCTTCCTTGGGACGCAGTGGGATGACACCTTCATTCACCCCAAGCAGGAACAACGCCTTCACATCCGGTTGCCTGGAGCGTTCCATCGATCCGATCAGCACCTGATCCAGCGCTGGCGGAACCAAGCCCATCTCGATTGTCTCCAGACCGCTGTCCAATACCCGGGAATAAGTGGACAGCTCCATCTGTTCATCGCCCATGACCTCTACGATCTGATCCATCAGTGCGATCAGACCATTCCATACCTGACCGTGTACCTGGGCAGTCTGCAGATCTCTGTCTTTCTCTGCCTGCTGCTGCCAGCGTTCAAGCTTTTGTGGAGCATCCAGCGCAATCAACAGCTGATACAAGGCAGTCGTCATCTCACGCACATTTTCACCTGACGCTCGCTTCATTTCACGCTCAAATTGCAGCAGGGGTGCCGCATATTTGCGTCGCAGGGAATCAATTTGTTCATCCTCCTGCGCTCCCGCCGCTCCGCCAAACTGCCAAGCCGAATCCGCCCCCCACTGGCTGCCGTATACGCCATGTGCCAGCACATAATTCTCCAACATGTCGATTTCCTGACGCGCAGCGTACTCTTCGTCTGCAGCCAACAAATCTGTCTTCAGACAGCGGAAAACGGCATCGTAGCGCCAGCGTGTCACGACCACCTCCAAGGAGGAGCGTACCAGCTCGACTAAAGGATGGTGCAAAAGCGTCCGCTTCTGGTCGAGGAAGTGAGGAATTCCGTAATCCGTGAAAACGGCGCTGATATCATCCGCATAAGTGCCAATCTCACGCAAAAGAACACCCATGTCCCGCCAGCGGTAGCCCTCCTCCCTGGCAAGCGAGAGGATTTTCAGCGCTACAGCCTCTACTTCTGCACGGCGATTGACTGCAGAAAGCAGGGCAACCTCGTCCTTGCGCTTCGGATCAGGCGCTTGTCCCGGATCCCCCCACTGGAAATAGACGTTCTCCAGTTTATTCAACCAAGGGCTATCCACAAACCGATGCGGCAGGGTCAACAGGATCGGGGTCTCGATGGCAACACCGTTTTCTCTGGCGATCATCTTCAAAGCCTGATAGGTTCGCCACGACGGATAGAACAAATTCAGCTCATCCAGCTGCTCATCCCGTTCATCCGGGTCCAGTGTGAGCGCAATCGTCACCTGACGGGCATGCAGCATCAACTGCTCGATCAGCCGCAATTCCTGATTGGTAAAGCCCGTAAATCCGTCGATGAAAATCTCTGCTTCGCGGATGTAGGCAGAGTCGCATACTTTGCTGGCGACACGGTTGAGTATATCCTCTGCATCGCAGTAGCCATCGGCCAGATAGCCGTCATACAGCTCCATCATCAGGCGTAGATCCCCGACTTTTTGATTCAGGCTGGCTGTTCCCCACTCCAGATTTTCCGAGTGGGCAAAGCTTGCGCCGTACGATTTGCACTCGCTGATCAATCGACCGAGCTGTGCCGTAAAACCTGGCTGCAACGCAGTACGGCCAAAAACTTGGAGCTCGTCTCGATGGCGCTCCAAAAGCATCCGCAGCACCATGTTTTTACCGAGATCGTCGACAGGAATCAGTGTGAGATCCCCCAGCTCCTGCATGAGGCGATGAGCCAGCCGGCCAAAGCTGAGCACCTGCGAGCCCATCATTCCTCCGTAGCCGGATTTGACAGCCAGCTCATACTCCGCCTGGAAGCTTGCCTGCTCCGGAACCAGCAGGATCATCGGAGAGCCCAAAAGCTTCCCCTCTCGCGTCTCATGTATTCGATTAAACAACTGCTGGTGGACCGCCGCTGTCTTACCCGTACCGGCTCGTCCCAGTACAAATTGCACCGCCATACTTTCCTCTCCCCGCTATTCCATTTCCAGATTCAGCCGGCTGCCTGCCCCCATCGGCTCAGCTGGCGTCACGACCAATCGTCGCGGCATGCGCACGCGGATTTCCGGCACGTGACTGATCACTCCGATCGTAAAATCCTCCATGCGAAGTCGTTCCAGCGCATCCATGACCGTCTCCAGCAATTCCGGATCGAGCGTGCCAAAGCCTTCGTCGAGGAAGAAAAACTCCAGTCGCCCGCCACGCATCTGAATCTCCATGGAGAGAGCCAATGCGAGCGACAGCGAGGTCAAAAACGTCTCTCCCCCAGACAGGGTGCTGACTGGACGCCTCAGTCCTCCCGCAGCCTCGTCGCGCAAGACAAATTCACCTTCGTCGCCAATTTCCAGACCGTAACGATTCGCGGTCATCTTTTTCAGATGGTAGGAAGCGTCTCTTGCTATGGAAACCAGCTTCTCTTCGGCAATAAACTGAACAAACGCTTTTGCCTCAAACAGCTTTTTCAGCTCTTCCAGCCTGCTCTGTTCGTCCTGCTGCTCCTCTAGTCGCACTTGCAGCTCCAGCCATTTGCTGTGATTGCTCTCCATCCGGTCCACATGCTCTTTGGCAACCGCCACTTGCTTTTGTGCTTCCTGGAAGGAGTTCTCCCATTCCTCCCACGCTTCTTTGGCTGCCAGAACCTCTTCTCGCGTGACCGTGCGCCCGGCAATCGCCTCATTAAGGCGATGCTCATCATAGCGCAGCTGCCCCATTGCCTGCTCATAGGACTGGACCTGTGACTGTGCATGCTCCATGCCGTCTCGCGCTGCGTACAGCTCCCGGACACGCTCCACCGTCTGGATGCCGCTCTCTTGCAGCGCGCTTTGCAAGGCTTCCTGTGCCTCATTGCGCTGCTTCGTCAGCACCGCGTAGGCTTCCGAGTATTTGACGAGGTTTTTTTGAACCTGCTCTCGCTGATCGGCACACGCTTTGCGCTTCGCTTCAGCGGCCGAGACAGTCTGACGCAATCCAGACAGCGTATCCTCCACCTGACGCAAGCATTCCTGGGCAGGCTTGCCGCCTGTGCGCTCCAGCCACAGCGCATGCTTTTGCTCCCACATGCGTTTCCGGTCTTCCAGACGTTCCTGCAGATTGGCCTCCCGTCCTTTGCCCTCTGACTGCTGCTTTTTGGCAGACTCGCATGCTGCAAGCAAAGTTTTGCGCAACGCTTCTTTATCCGCACGCAAGGCTTGCAGCTCGGCCAACCGACGATCCAGCCTGCCCAGCTCCTCGAAGCGCTGCTCGATTTCCTCTACCGCCAAGTCTCCCCGTCTCGCTTCCAATTCGTCTGCGCTGCGCTGCGCTTCTTTCGTCGCTGTATCCAGTCGCAGTCTGCCTTCCGCGATCGCTTTTTCCAGCTGTTCCTGCAGGATTCGGCTTCGTTCCAGCAGGCGCAACTCTGCCGATTCTTCCTCTCGCAGCTTCTCTACCTGCTTTTGCAGCTGTTCGCGTTCCAGCTTTGCCTGCTCACGTGCTGTCTGTTTGGCTAGAAGTTCTTTTTCCTCTCGTTGGTAGACTGCCAGCAGCTCTTCAAAAGACTGCACGGTCCAAGGCTCCCCTTCATTCCAGCACTCTTTTCGGATCGCTTCGATCTTCTCTTCGATCTGCTTCTGCTCCGATAGCAGGGCAGTCTGCCGCTCTTCCAGGGCCGCGTGCTCCACTTTTGCGGTCAGCAGGGATTCTTTGGCCTGACGAGAATGCTGCTCCGCTTCGCGCAAAGCAGCTTCTGCCGCCTTGATGCGCGCACGCAGCTCGTCCCCCTGGTTAAGATTATTTCCTGGCTCTGAGCTGCTGTTTGCCTCATGAGCATGGTGTGTCGAACCACATACCGGGCATTCCTTTCCATCCTCCAGGCGCTCACGTAAAAAGCGGGCCATGTTTTCCTGCTGCCACTGCTCCCAATCCTGCTTCAGCTTGTCCCATTCCAATTGCTTGCGGGCAACAAGCGCTTCTTTTTCCTGCCAATCTGCTTCATAACGAGCCAGGATTGTCTCTGCCTGCTTGCGTTCCTGCTCCAGATGGTTCTCTTTTTCCTGCCAGCCTGCTTGCTGTTGCAGCTGCTCGCGCCATTGACGGCCGGCCTGCTTCATATCATTGAGAATCTGTCGTTCCCGATCCCATTCACTGTCCGTCATGCCGGGATTGGCTTCCAAGGCAGTCCAGCGTTCCCTCATCAGCTGGAGTCTTGCCGCACTCTCCTCCCAGCTCCTGCGATGCTGTGCCGCTTCCGCAGATGAGCGTTGGGCCTGCTGTGCCAAATCCTCCAGCTCTTTCATCAGCTCCTGCTGCTTGATTCGGTCCCTGTTCCATTGCTGCTTGGCCTCACGTGCCGCCCCCACCTGATCACGCCACTCGGGTGTCACGGTGACAGCCCTCGTCTGCTCCTCGAGATGCTTCCATTCCTGCTCCCATAGCTGGAGGGCAGCCTCGTCCTTCGCCAGCCGCGCCTCTGTCTGTTCCAGAGCAGTCCGCACCTCTTGCCATTCCCGCTCCAGTGCCGTCCACTCTTCGCGGATTCGACCCAGCTCCACTTCCCATTCCTCGGCCAAAGCCAGCCTTCCCTTTTGCTCGATCAGAAGCGGCTCCTCAGCGGCATGCCTGGTCTGTGCCTGCTCGCAATCCGCTTCTGCCACTTGCAGGGCCAGTTGTACTCCGACCTGTTCCTCGCGGCTTCGTGCCAGCGCTTGTTCTGTCGCGTGCCATTCCTCGTCCAATCGCTGCCATTGCTGCAGCATCGGCCACAATCGTATACTCGACTCCCAATCCCGGATTCGGGCTTTCAAGTCAGCGATCTCCTCTTGTCTGGTAAAAAGCGCCTGCAGCTGAGTCTGGACACTCTCCATCTCCTGCAGCCATTGATACAGCTGCTCCAATTCCTTGATCTTGTTCGCCAGCCCCTGCTTTTGTTCCCTGAACTCCTGCTCTTGTCGGGCTGCCGCTGTCCAGATTTGCTTGGCTTCCTCCAGCGCATCCACTCCTGCATCTCCCAGTGCAGCCATCTCCAATTGCAGCTGGTGCATCTGTTCTTTTGCCTGATCCAGCGCATGGCGGACGCGTTCGCTCAGCTTTTCCCCGTAGATATGTAGCCGGAACATGCGCTGCAGCATTTCATTGCGCTCACTGCCTTTCAGGGTCAAGAAACGGGAAAATTGACCTTGTGGCAGCACAACAGCGCGGGTAAAATCCTGCAACGTGAGCCCGATCAACGCTTCTACTGCCGCAGTGGCCGAGGTCGCCTTGGATTCAAGGACGACATCAGGCTCGCCAGTCAGATGTCCCAGCTGGATCAGTCGAACTTCCGGCTGCCTCTTGTTCCCCTTCTTGTCTAGGCCAAATTCCCGCTCCACCGTGTACTGGCGGCGATCGCTTCCCTTTCCCAGCTCGAAGGTAAAGGAGACAAAGACGCGCTGCTCCAGCTGATTCAATACCTCCTTGGGATGATTGCCCCCGCCGAGACGGACGACTTGTCCATAGAGAGCAAGTGTAATCGCGTCCAAAATCGTGGACTTGCCGCTGCCAGTCGGTCCGAATATCCCGAACAGTCCCGCCTGACAAAGCGTTTCGAAATCAATCTCCTGCATTTCCCGGTAGCTGTGCATCCCAGCCAGCTTCAATCGAATCGGCTTCACCTACACTTCCTCCTCTCTGCCTGTGTCTGTCTCTGCGAGCAAGCGTTGAAACATGGTGACCAGACGTTCATCGGGCTGCGCCCCTCTTTTCCGCTCGTAAAAACGACGAAACAACTGATCAGGTGATAGTTCGGTCAGCTTCACGCGATCTTGCTCCTCGTCCTCCTCGCGATCAGCACGTACAACAACCCGCTGTATTTTGAGAAAATCGTCACTCAGCTTGCGCAAGCGTTGAAATTCTGTCGGATCAATCACATCGGATACATGGATCTCCAGATCAATCCAGGCACCTGCATCTCGGCCTTCAGCCAGCCAGCGCTCCACCTGTTCAATCCCCTCTGTGGCCTTCCAGCGCGCCAAGGGTCGGCCGCTCTTTAGATAAAGGATCTCTTCACGCACTTCACTTCCTGGCTCTACATCGACAAGCACCACGGCCTTGCTCTGTCCTGCCTCGGAAAAGCTGTAGCAAAGCGGTGAGCCGCTGTAGCGAACGAGCGGCTTTTCCCGCAGCTTTTGCAGGCGATGCAGATGGCCCAGCGCGACGTAATCCGCCTTTTCCGGAAACGCTTGTGTAGAGACGGTCATTGCTCCCCCGATCTGGATCGGCCGCTCCGAATCCGTCTCCTCGCCTCCCATGACAAACAGGTGGCTCATCACCAGATTGACGGTATCCTCGCGAAAATGGGCGGAAAGCTCTGCAAGCAGCTTGCCAATCCGGTCGGAAAAGGCCAGCTGCATGTCTTCCTGTGTAAAGCTGTCGCTGAGCAGCTCCTTTAATCTCGATTCGGATGGGTAAGGTAGAGCCAAAATGACAGCATGATGTTCACAGCCTGGAACCGCCAGCTCCAGCCAGGAAGGACCCCCTTGCACAATTTGAACGCGATCCGGTGACGGTTCTTCCGGTTGCAAAGGCGCTTCCTTGGGCAGTCCCAATAGTACGATCCCGTGTTTGGAAGCCAACGGTGCCGCTGCCCGAACGCGCTCTGGCTGATCGTGATTGCCCGCAATGACAACGACCCCGCGCTTCCCTTCTGCCGATAGTCGTTCGACCGCTTCGTAAAAGAGCTCTTCTGCCCAAGCTGGCGGATTGACTGAATCATAGACATCCCCCGCGATCAGCACCACATCTACCTCGCGTTCATCTGCAATCTGGCAGATTTCATCGACGAAAGCAGCCTGCTCCACGCGACGATCCCGCCCCTCCAGCTGCCGCCCGAAGTGCCAGTCGGCTGTATGTAAAATGCGCATTCGTTCCACCCTTCCTGTCACGATCATGTGTTTGCTTTTTATTGTAGCAAAAGAAAGCGAACTACGCGGTTGAAATTTACCCCACCTGGTGTAACTTTTCGCTTTCGGGACTCGTCTACATCACTACTATCCGTTTAAAAAGAGGTGCTTTCCAATCATGATCGACAAGCGTATACTCGTCCTTGCTGCGGGACTTGGACTGATCGGTGCTGTACAAACCTTCCTCCCTGTTTCTTCCTTATCAGCATCGACTCCTGTTCGACCAACAATCGGTGCTGCTACTGAAATAAATGAGCATCAGGTAAGAGAATGGATCAATGCCAAGGCACAAGAAGAAGCTTCCACAGAGTCTTTCACATTTCAACAGGTAAATCTCGATGAAGATGAGGATCTGGAAATCATCGCCAAACATAATGGCGCGGTCCATATCGGCAGCTTTTACGTGCTGGATCGCCAACCGGATGGCCGTTACTCCCTGATCGCGGAAAAATCCTGGAACGTCCCTCGTTTTCAGCTGGAGCGCTGGGATGTCACCCGCTATGAAGACGATTCGGAATGGAATACGCGGCCAGCAAAAGAACTGGGGATAGTAGCTGGCAAGCGCCTCTTTGAAACGGTCAACCACACGGGAGGCACAGGGCTCGACACGTATGAGGCACATCTTTGGTATCTGGAAAACGGACAGCTCGTCGATGCGTGGAACGGTACTCTTCAGGAAACATCACAGGTCCCAGGTGGCCAGCTTTTTCAAACCGCTGGCAGTTATCAGCTGGCTCTTGCTGACTCTGAACATCCCGTATTGTACACTTGGAAATTGACACAGGAGCTGGATCCGGAGTCAGGCGTTCCGCTTTCTGACCAACTCGAAACGACTGCGGAAGTGCTGTATTTTGAACAAGGAATGTTTCAAAAGCGATCTGCTCCCACAAAATAGTAGAAAAACTTGGCTTATCGCCAAGACAGATAGCGAAAGCCGCTTCCTCGTTCATCGGAAGCGGCTTGTGGTTTTCACCTTTTTTATTTCCCCGGCTTTTTTGCCTGTGGCTCCTTCAGTGATTGGAGACACATGTAGCACATGACGCCGAACAAAATCGTAATCACCATCGAGTGGAACAATGTCGTGTACAGATGCAGCTTGGACAGAACCAGGATTCCGCCGCTCAGCACCTGAACCAATACAAGCACGAATGAGAGGACGCTTGCTCCATACAGATCACGGCGCGTCTCTTTGTAGTGACGCATCGCATAGATCATAACCCCGAGTAGCAGGAAGACGAGCAATAACGCTCCCAGCCTGTGTACAAAGGCGATTCCCGCTTGCCCGGACAGCTCCGGAATGACTTGCCCCTGACACAGCGGCCAGTCGCTGCACCCCATACTGGAGCCTGTGTGACGGACGTACGCACCCAAATATACGACTCCGTATGCGTAAATCGTCACTCCCCATATCCAGTTGCGGAACTTTCTGGAGACTCCCCCTTGCACCATCTGTTCCATCTTGTCTCGCTGCAAGACAAAGAGCGTCAGCAAGAACACGCCGCTAAAAGCAAGCAAGGAAAAGCCAAAGTGAAGGGCAAGCACAGAGGAAGATTGCGGCCAGATCACCGCAGATGCGCCAAGAATCGACTCGACCACAATAAAGAACAGGCCGAAAATAGCGAGATTGCGGACTTCTTGATTGCCGCGATAATAACGCCAGCACATGATGGAGAACACGCCCACAATAATACCCGCAATCCCGGTAACCAGGCGATGTGAATATTCAATAATGGATGCCAGCGTATACTCAGGTACCCATTTACCGTTGCAAAGAGGCCAATCGTTTCCACACCCCAAAGCAGAATCGGTTTTGGTCACCAATGACCCAGCGACCATGACGATGAACATAACAATTGTAGAGAGAACGGCTAGTGGCTTGAGCCATTTTTCCATAGTCGATACACCCTGTTTCTGTAGAAGGATTGAGGTCCTTAGCGGTACCCCTAACATCTGTCCCTTCTTACGATAGTGAAACATCCCCTGCTAAGCAAGGGATGTTCGGTGAACATTTCGTGAGGTTTAAGTGTCAATAATGGTACACCATTGTACTGATGACAATGGCCACACAAAAGACGGTCAAATAGAGGATCGAATAGCCAAACAGCTTCTTCGCCCACGCAATATCGTCTTTGGTATGGAAGCCTTGATAGAGCAAGACCACGTAGATCAGACCCATCACGCCCATGACAGCCAGGTATACATATCCAACGCTGCCGTGCAGAAACAGGAGCAAAGATGCAGGGAACAGAACAGAACCCCACAGGAACATTTGACGTTTTGTTTCAGCAAAGCCTTTTACAACAGGCAGCATCTGCAATTCACCAGCGCGGTACTCTTCCGTTTTCATCATCGCCAAAGCGAGGAAGTGGGGCGGCTGCCACAAGAACAGGATCAAGAACAGCAACCATGCTGCGAAGTCCATTGTGCCCGTCACGGCTACCCATCCGATCACCGGTGGAACAGCACCAGACACCCCGCCAATGACCGTATTCAGCGTCGTAACCCGCTTCAGCGGCGTGTAGATCAATACGTAAAAAATATGTCCAATCAAGCCCCAGACAGCAGCCAACGGATTGGCATACACAGCAAGTATAGCCAAACCTGCGAGCAACAAGCCAATTCCGATCAAGAGTGCACTACGAGCAGAGATACGTCCCGTCGCTACAGCACGATTCTTGGTTCGAACCATCTTTTTGTCCAGGTCACGGTCGTAAAAATTGTTCAATGTACAGCCTGACATGATCACCAGTGCAGACCCGATCAGCGTCAGAATCGCAAGCTTCCAGTTTGGGAAACCAAAAGAGGCTAACCAAAGGGCCGCAAATGTGGTCATCATGTTGGACATGGTAATGCCGGGTTTCGTCATTTCCACGTAGTCTCGCCATGTAGCCTTTTCTACCCGTTGTGCTTGCAGGGAAGAGTCGGTATTGAGCGATTCCTGCATCGTCACTTGCTGGTCCACGATATATACCTCCTATCAGAATCTATCAGTGAATGCCTCTAGCACGGTACTCCTTCACTCGATTGAGCGAAGCTATGAACACGGCTTAGAGGTCGGTAAACGACGAATCTTCCTTCAAATGGCAAACTATTTTTCATTGTAGCCAATGCCTCTGAATGTAGTCAACTTGAATTGACAGTTGCTGTTACCAGCCGAAAATGACGTCAAGCACCCCGGTTGTCTCTCCACCCGGATAGACTAGGTACAGCAAGGAGTACACAGTCACACCGGTAATCGCTGTCACCAGCCAGATCACGGAAGTCCAAGGGCCGATCTTTCTGTGCTTGTCATAGCGCTTCTTGTAAGCATAGTTCAGCGTCACCAAGCCCATCACTCCACCTACTGTAGCCAAAATGATGTGGAAAATCAGGAAGATCTGGTAGATGACACGAATGTTGTCAGGTCCGCCAAACAGCGTGTTTCCAACGAAAATCGTGCGTGAAACATACGTGATGAAGAAAATGGTGGCACAAATGGCTGCCCATTTCATCAGCTTCATATGTCGTTCCATATTTCTCTTTGCGATGGCGTACCAGCCAAGCGCTACTAGAATACCGCTAATCGCGATAAATGATGTACTGATCGTGGGCAATAAAATGGCCATGTCCTACACCTCATTCAAATAATCTCGGATTCAAGCAATCTCTATCTCTCTACGATTGGAACAGATGGCTGCTGGTCCATCGGCAAGTCATCCTGTTTCTCATGCTTATACCAGTTGTAGAAGACGTAGGCGAGAACACTGCCATATACGGCCTCCTGAACCAGCTTCATAATGATTCCACCCAGTCGTTGATCATAAAACGCATCATGCGTCACGAAGAGCTGCGGAGCTGACATGTAGTAGTTGTACAACGGCTCTCCGGCAAAAATGATCAAGGCACAGGCTGGTGTAATCAGCACTCCGTTTGCGAAAATGTACGTCAGCTTTTTAAGCCCGGCCAATTGCTTCTTGTTATCGGATAGTGGACTCACGATCGGCCACCACATGGCAAAGGCAGCAAGCACCAGTATGATGTGGTAAATCGTCATCAGCGTATGATTGCTCATAGCTGAATCAAAAATGAACGGTACATGATAGAAGGAGAAAAGCGAGTTAAACATCAGTGCAGCCACCAACGGCTGAGTCGAAATTTTCAGCATCAGCTTCAGCGGCTTGGGTTCAAATATTTTCTCCAAAAGCCATTCCGGCATCGCCAGCAAAGCGAGCGGCGGCAGGGCAAAGTACAAAATCGATTGCTGCAGCATGTGCATACTAAATAGATAATGATGGCCGTAGTAGCTGATTGGACTCCCTTCCGCTGCATAAAACAAGATCAATGCAAGAACAAACAACCAGCGTTGTCGATTGGTTGCCGGCGCAGCATTGATAAATCTTTTATGCAGTGGGCCTGTCAGTAGAAAATATAGAATCGCTATGATCAGCGTGACAAGCATGATATCCGGACTCCATAAATCCGAGAAGGAACCCAGTCCCCCTGCTGTTGGCATATCATGTTGTTGATGGTTGTTTCCCATCAAAATCCTCCCTCCAAAAGAAAACCTCTAACCGAGGACTGTTCAAGGATGAGCGAAGCGACGAAGCAATACTGTTAAAAGGGTGCCCTCTTTACATTCTCCATTATACCGTTGTTTTCGCCAATCTTCTCGCTACAAATTGAACAAAGTGTTGACAAATCTGCTGGAAAAATAAAGAGGAGCCAGACAACGACGTCTTGGCTCCTCTTTCTATCATCTATAATCGATTACAGTCCAAACGAAACGAATTTGGTTTCCAGGTACTCATCCATGCCGAAGTGTCCGCCTTCGCGGCCAATTCCGCTCTCTTTAAAGCCTCCAAATGGCGCTTGTGTCTGGGTCGGCGAGCCATCGTTGATTCCGACGATGCCGTATTCCAGGAGCTCAGCCATACGGAAGCAGCGTTGGTTGTCACGCGTATACACGTAGGCAGCGAGACCATAGCGTGTATCGTTTGCCTGGCGCACGACATCCGCTTCATCTGTGAATCGCACGATCGGCACCACCGGACCAAATGTTTCTTCGTAGGTGATTTTCATTTCATCTGTCACATTGGCAATGACAGTCGGCTCACAGAAGAATCCTTTGGCGTAGTCGCCCTCCGTCATCCGGCTTCCTCCGTAAACCACTTGGCCGCCCTTGTCTTTGGCGTCCTCGATATGCTCCAGCACCTTGTTCAAGGCACGCTCGTTGACGAGTGGACCGATCTCGGTTTCCTTCTGACGTCCGTCTCCCACTTTCGCCTTTTTCAGACGTTCTACCAATTTCTCTGTAAAGGCATCGGCCACTTCCTCATGCACATACAGGCGATTGGTACAAATGCACATCTGACCGGAGTTGCGGAATTTGCTCTCAAACAGTCCCTTCACAGCGGCATCCAGATCCGCATCCTGGAACACGATAAACGGCGCATGACCACCGAGCTCCATGCTAACGCGCTTCACCTGCTTCGCCGCTCCCTCCATGAGGAGCTTGCCGACGCGGGTGGAACCGGTAAAAGCAATCTTGCTTACTTTCGGATTGTCGATGAACTCCTGACCGACTGCCTCCGCTTTTCCTACGACGAGGTTTACGACACCCTTCGGAAAGCCAGCCTGTTCAATCAGTTCAAACAGGCGAACGGCTGTGAGTGGCGTGCTTTCTGCCGGTTTGAGCACAACTGTGCAGCCTGCTGCCAATGCCGGAGCAATCTTGCGCACCACCATATTGATCGGGAAGTTCCACGGCGTAATCGCTCCGACAACCCCGACTGGCTGGCGCAAAACCATGATGCGTTTGTTGGCAACGGATGACGGTATCGTTTCCCCGTATACACGCTTCGCTTCCTCAGCGTACCAGACGAAGTTGTCAGCAGCCCCAAGGACTTCCCCTTTTGCTTCGCCCAAAGGTTTGCCCATTTCAGCCGAGATCAGTCCCGCGAGTTCGTCACGACTGTTCTTGACCAACTCGGACAAGGTGTACAGGTATTTGGAGCGCTCGCGTGCTGTCAGTTTCGACCAGCCGCCAAACGCTTCGTGTGCGGCATCGATTGCTTTTTTGGCTTCGCGACTGTCACCAAAAGAGGCCGTTCCAACCAATTCGCCCGTCGCAGGGTTGATGACCTCAAGCGTTTCGCCGCTCTCGGCGGTGACCCACTCTCCATTGATATACATTTGCTTGCTCTCTCCCATGACCCTCGCTCCTCTCATTCGTTCAATAGATAGGTTTTAGCGCCTCAAACGGATTCTTGCAGTGCCGGCAATACAATATGCTGCGACAAGCTGCAGGACCAAAAAGGTTCTCAATCTGTGTATATGGGGAATCGCAATACGGACAGCACACTTCCCACGAATCGCCTGGCTTGAAATCCAACGGCGGCGGGGCGATGCCAAAGCTGCGCAGCTTGTCTCTGGCATCCACGGCGATCCGGTCCGAAGTCCAGGCAGGATCGTATACAAAGTGAACCTGAACCTCGGAAACCCCTTCCGCCTCCACCAGCTTTTCCGTGATATTTTTCTTCATGATTTCAAGGGCGGGACAGCCGACAAAAGTAGGCAGAACCTCTACGATCACGATGCCGGAATTCACTCGCACCTGATGAATCATACCCATTTCTACCATGCTGATCACCGGAATCTCCGGGTCTGTTACTTCCTGCAGCAGTTCCCAGCATGTCGCTTCCAGCTGTTTCTCCATTTGATTCAGATCTTGCGCCATGCCCTTCACCCCTTTTACCAGCTAGCAGCCGGATCGATGCGATACACCTCAGACAAGGTAGCGACTGCCTGCTCCAGATCAACCGTATGCTCACCTGCGCGACCGCGCTCGGATGCAGCACCCGGTTCACCAGGCCAGTTCAAGCCCGCCTTTTTGAAAATTTCCTTCGTCTCATTCAACCATTTCTGTCTGAGCAGTTCTTCGCCTGCAATCAACCCATAGCGAACGATTTGCTCGGCATTCGGACCAAGATCACTCAGTTCGCCCGCATCTTCCCATACGAGGGAGATGGCTGCCTCCAGCTTGTGGCGCGCATCTGGCGTACTGTTGGCGAGCTGGTTCAGCCAGACCTGCCAGTGCATGAGATGATAGCGATGCTCGGTCAGCATTTTGCGGCTCACCTGCGCGAGCGGCACGTAGGAGGATTGCAGAAGCGCCTCCAGACGAACCTGCTTGTGCAAGCCGTACACATAGCTGCGAACGATCGCATACGCCCAGTCGTAATGCGGGTTGTCATTGTAATCTCCCGCTCCATTTTTACGCTCGACGAGGATCGCATTGCGGAAATCCTTCGCCTCGCGAAGCTGTGCGATATCATCTGCTTTCCCCAGTCCCAGCGCTTCCAGCATTTCATAAAACATGACGGCGTGGCCCATCATATCCTGAGACATCGAGGAAAAAGCGACGTCCTCTTCAATGTGGGGAGCCAAGCCCAGCCATTCTGATCCCCGGTAAGCCAGGATAAAATCGTCATCAGCCAGCTGGAACAGGAGATCAGCCAAGGCTTGCACGTATTCCTGGTTTTGTTTTGCTTGTTCTACCGTTTCTACACGTACCATATCGGCCATAATTGCTTCCCTCCCGCTTAGCTGCCGCTCTTCGCTTGTTTTTGCTGATCTTCGTAACGTTCCTTGTGCTGGCGCCATCTCGACTGCAAATCTCCGTAGCCCTTGGTCTCCCGGTAGCTTTTGTTGTCGAGACGCTCCAGGAACGGGCGCTCTTCAGGGGTCAATCCAAAGATGTCATCCCGCTTGACAACCCAGAGATTAAAGCAGGGCTCGCGTCGCAAAAAGTTCTCGCGAGCCATCGTCAGGGCCACTTCCTTGTTCGGAGCCAACAGACTGAACTGATGGGCAAAGGATGCCGTGACGTTCTTTTGACTGAATACCTCGTATATGAAAAAGTCATTTCTGGTTTCTGTACTCATTTCATTCACCTACCCTGCTTGGCGGCCAAACGACATGATCGCGTCCCGCACCCATTTTGATTCTTCATAAGAAGTTTCGCGAAGATTCAGACGGTGGGCAGAGCGCGGACCATTTCCTTTGACGATCTGCTTGAATGCCTCCCAGTCTGGTTGTTGATACACCCATTTTTGATTCGCTTCGTCGAAGTGAATCGTGTCATCCGGCAAGGTAAATCCAAGATGGAAAATACGTGGTACGTACTTCGTCAAGAATGCTTGTCGCAGCTCTTCATTCGTCTGCGTCCGAATTTTGTAGCGCATATTGGCAGCTTGATTACTGGTGACGTTTCCATTTTCTGGCGGTCCGAAGAACATCAGCAGGGATGGCCACCAGCGAGTGATGGATTCCTGCAGCATTTGGCGCTGACCTTCTGTACCCTCTGCCAGATCGAGGACGATGCTCTCGCCATGCTGGGCGTGGAACTTCTCTTCTGCACAGATGCGATGCAAAGCCCGTGCATAGGGAGCGTAAGAGGAATCGAGCGACATCGTTTGTGTGATAATCGCGGCACCATCCACCAACCAGCCGATCACACCGGCATCAGCCCAGGTCGGAGCTTCCATGTGGAATACGTTGTGGAATTTCAATTTGCCCGTGAACAGATCGTCCATCAGATCTTCACGCGTCTTGCCCAGAGGGGCCATCAGGTCTTCCGCCACGCGGAGCAAGAGCTGACCGTGTCCCATCTCATCCTGTACTTTTGCCATGATCGCCAGCTTGCGGCGAAGCGTCGGCGCTTTCGGCACCCATTCCTTTTCTGGCAATGCACCCATGATCTCGCTGATGCCATGCATGGAAATCAACTTGATCAGTTGATTGCGGTAATCGTCCGGCATCCAGTCATCGGCTTCTATTTTTTCTCCCCGGTCGATGCGTGCTAAAAACGCTTCCATTTTTTCATTCTCTGTCAGATCAGAACGTTCCATCTGTGTTTGCATGGAGCAATCCCTCCTTTTATCTCATTTACACTATGATATTTTTATAATACGTTTTTGTAACGTTATAATAACATAACGTCATACGTTTTTGCAATACTGCGAACTTTAAAACCATTTACCATTATTCAGACCCTGAAAGAGCCGATGCTTTGCGCAGCTGATCCGCCATCTGGCGAAGCTCCTGCATGACAGCATCCAGCTCCTGAATTCGCGTAGACTGATGGAGGCTGTGATTCATCGTCTTTTCCATTTCTCTCGATACCATGCCAACCAGCCCATTCATTTCATCCAAGATCCGAAATATGTCTTTCGCCGACGTAGAGGTGGTATGGGACAGCTTTCTGATTTCCTCAGCCACTACCGAAAAGCCTCGACCTGCAGCTCCAGCCCGAGCCGCTTCCAGCACAGCATTCAAACCAAGCACATTGGACCGCGTAGAGATGTCGCGAATCAGCTGACTGATTTGTGAGGTTTCGGCAATCTTGCTCTCCATTTGCACAGCGGTATCGCTCAACGTATGACTGGCCTGGGCTAATTCTTCCGCTTCCCTCGCCAGGCTTTCCGTATGCTCAGCAATGCCCTCCAATGCTTCTGTCAAGCTCTCTGCAAGCCCGCGCAGACGATCCTCCTGATCGGTCGTCACGCCTGTAGACAGACATCCGACGACCTGACCGTTTTCAACGAGAGGATAACCGACTGCGATGTACGGGATACCGTAAATCTCCTTGCCAATTTTTCGAACCATTCTCTGATTCTCTGCTACGGCCGTTGCATTGATGCTGCCTGGACGGAGCATGTCCCCGACCTTGATTCCCAGGTTCAAGCCCTTCGTCGGGTAATACGCCAGGAACTTTTCTCTGTCAGTGACGCCTATCATACAATCAAACAAAAATGCCTTCTGCAGGATCGGGGCAACCATAAGAACGCTGTTGAGAATATGAGACATGACCATACCTCCTGAGTTCGTGACGAAAACGGCTATTCCCTTCGCACCCATTCGTTTGCGAAAAGAACAGCCATATCGGTTCCTTCCATTCCACTTCTGCTTACTTCATGCGCTTCTTACTTCAAAAGCTGGAATTTTCCATCCTTCACTTCAACCATGATCATGCTGTCTTCTGTCAAACCGTTGTGATCCTCGGCAGAGAATGTAAATTCACCTGTGACCCCAACATATTTCACCTTTTCCAGTACTTCTCCGAGCTTGGATGCATCGCCGCCCGCTTGCTTCAAGCCCTCTACGAGCAGGTTCAAGCCATCGTAGCCGTATCCGGCAAAGCCGTCTGGCTCAGACTTGTATGCCGCTTGATAGCCATCGACGAATTTTTTGATGATCGCTGCTTGCGGATCGTTCGCATCTACCTGATCAGGTACCAGCAATTTACCCGCTACCATCAGCACACCTTCACCGGCATCGCCAACCAGCTCCAGGAATTTGCTGTTAGCCGAACCGTGGCTACTGATGATCGGAATGCCCAAATTCAACTGCTTTGCTTCTTTTACAATAGTCGCAGGGCCAGGGTTTGTACCAGCAACGATCAGCACCTGTGCGTCTGTACCCTTGATTTTGGTCAATTGGGAGCTCATCGACGGATCTTTGGTACCGTATTTCTCTTCCGCTACAATCGTAATGCCGTACTCTGGCGCATACTTCTGAATTTGCTGCGTCCAGCCGCTTCCGTATGGATTGCTGTCATTCAGCGTTGCGATTTTGGTGATGCCTTTTTCCTGCAAATATTTAAAGATGCGTTTGGTTCCATGAACATCCGTATGCGGCGTTTTGAAAATGCCCGCACGAACCGGGTTGGTTACTTGGTCAGCAGCTGCCATCGAGATCATCGGCAGATTCTCTGATGCGGCATACTCAGCCATTCCCAGGGAAGGACCGCTGCCGGAGGAGCCCAGAACCGCTACGATCTTGTCTTTGGATACCAGCTTTTTGATCGCTTTTACTGCTTCGGTATTATCGGACTTGTCGTCTTCAAAGACGATTTCGACCGGACGACCGTCTACGCCACCCGCGTCATTAATTTCTTTCAGGAGCAGCTCCACCGCTTGCTTTTCCGGTACACCCAACGGACTGTTGGCACCTGTCAAAGAAAAGATCGCTCCAACCTTAATCGGTTCCTTGCTTGCTGTTTCAGTAGCTGCAGGCTGGGACTGACCAGCTGCCTGGCCCCCTCCGGTGCTATTGCCTTCCGCCGCCGGCTTTGCTCCTCCACCACAGGCTGTCAGCAAGACGAGGGAAGCAACTGCCAAAGGGTATAACCATTGTTTGAACTGGCGTTTTTTCATTGTAAAACCCCCTATTATATTTGTGACTGTATAGGTCAAACCGCTTCGTGGGAATGTCCCAGATAAGCAGATTGCACACGTGGATCATGGCTGATTTGTTCAGATGTGCCTTCGAGCATGACCGTCCCGGTGCTGAGCACGTAGGCACGGTCCGAGATAGCCAGTGCGGCGCGAGCATTTTGCTCGACCAGCAGCACCGTTGTACCCCATTCCGATCGAATTTCCTGCACAATCGAAAGGATTTCCTTGGCGATCAGAGGGGCAAGTCCAAGCGAAGGCTCGTCCAGTAGCAAAAGTCTGGGGCGGGATAGCAACGCCCTGCCGATCGCCAGCATCTGCTGCTGTCCACCGGAGAGCGTCCCGCCGAGCTGCCATTTGCGTTCGGCTAGAATAGGAAAGCGCTGGTAAACAGTCTCGATCTCCTTGGCAATCTCCTTTTTGCTTGTCTTTGGCATTCGATGCGATGCTCCCAGCCAGAGGTTATCCTCTACGGTCAGTGTGGAAAAAATCTGTCTGCGCTCTGGTACATGCGCCATCCCGCGTCCCACCACCAGCTCGGCTGGCACACGCGTGATTTGCTCATCGCGAAACCAGATCTGTCCCTCCTTGGCGTCATGCAGCCCGCAAATACAGTTGAGCAGCGTGGTCTTGCCCGCACCATTCGATCCGAGCAAGGAGACGATCTCTCCTTCGTTGACCTGCAGATTGATGCCGTGCAGCACCTCTACAGGACCGTAACGCGCCACGATATTCTCTACTTTCAAGATCGCTTTTTCCATCACTCTTTTCACCCCCGGCCTTCCTCTTCTTCCGTTCCCAGATAAGCGGCGATCACTTTTGGATTCTCCTGGATTTCACGCGGTGTTCCCTCTGCGATTTTGGTACCTTGATCCAGTACGACGATGCGATCGGCAATCGCCATGATCATGTCCATATCGTGCTCGACCAAGAGAATCGCCGTGCCATTTGCGCGAATCTCCTGAAACATTTTGCTCATCTCCGCTGTCTCTGTATGATTCAAACCGGCAGCCGGCTCGTCCAGCAGCAACAAGGTGGGTTCTGTCACCATCGCTCGGGCGATTTCCATCAGACGAAGCTTTCCATAAGGCAGGCTGCCTGCTTGGGAGAAAGCCAGTGAAGCAAGACCTACCTGCTCCAGCCATAGCTGCGCCTTCTCCTTCATCTGCTGTTCCTCTCTGCGCGCCCGCCCCAGGTTCATCCCGCAGGAAAACAGGCTCGATTGCGTCTTGGTATGCATGCCGACCATGACATTTTCCAGTACGGTCATATCGTCAAAGGTCTGCAGGTTCTGAAAAGTCCGCGTGATGCCCAGTCCGGCATATTCATAACCAGGTACGGGGCCCATCCCTTTATTATTGAAGCGAATCTCACCCTCGGAAGGTGGGATGACGCCTGATACCATATTGAGCACCGTGCTCTTGCCTGCACCGTTGGGACCGATCAAAGCCAGGATTTCTCCTTTATTGACCTGAAAATTGACTTGATTGACTGCGCGTACACCGCCAAAATCGCGTGAAAGGTTTTGTATTTCCAACAGAGCCGTCATGTTGTCGCCTTCCTTTCCACTCGCTGATCGGATTGAAGATTTGCCGCCTTGGCTTTCGCCTTCTTCGCTTGCGATTTTTCATAGAGCGTGCGGAGACGTGGAACCAGCCCTTCTGGCATGAACATCACGATCAGTACCAGAATCGCTCCAAAGACGATGGTATCGATATCTCCCTGGAGGCCAGGAATCACTTCACTCATCATGATCAAGCCTTCACTGATGAAGTTGATCAGGACCGTTCCGACCAACGCACCCCAAATACTCGTCATACCGCCGATGACTACCATCGTCAGAAACTTGATCGATTCATGCAGTCCAAACGGCTGAGGGTCGAGAATCCCCATGTAGTGGGCGTACAGCCCTCCGGAAATCCCTGCGAACATCCCGCTGACGACGAAAGCGTTCAGCTTGAATTTGCGTACATCAATCCCCATCGAGGTTGCGGCAATCTCGCTTTTGTGGATGGCGCGAAATGCGCGACCGACCCGGGAGTGAAGCAGATTGAGCGAAAAGAGCAGGACACAAGTGACAACGCCCCAAATCAGGTAGTACATCGACAGCTCGCTATCACCAAAAAACGTGACTTTCGGGATGCTGATCATGCCGTTGGCTCCACCAGTTACCGGCTCCCACTCTGTAATGCCGATCTGAACGATGTAGCCGAAAGCCAAGGTAGCCATCGCCAGATAATACCCTTGCAAGCCGGCGATCGCCCTGCCAAGGATAAAGGCAAACAGTCCCGGTATGATTGCCGACGCCACCAGTCCAACAAACGGTGATAGACCGTATTTGGTCGTCAAAACAGCTGAGGTATAGGCACCGATGCCCCAAAACGCTGCTTGTCCCAGGGAGATTTGTCCCGCCAGCCCCATCACCAGGCAAAGTCCGATCGTCACGATGGCGTGGAGACCGATGATGATTCCTACCGAGCGGTAATATTCATCCGGCATCACGAACGGAAAGACAATCATCAAGATCAGATAAATCCCAAAGCTTTTGCCCCATTTATCGATTACCTGCTTCATCATAGCCCTCCTTTGCCAACGCTGCGTTCACCAAAAATGCCGGATGGCTTCACCAACAACATGCCGATCAATACGAGAAATGCGATCGCGTCCTTCATGCCGGAGCTGACATAGCCCGCTCCCAAGGATTCCACGATTCCGAGCAGAAAAGCCGCTACGGCTGCACCGAGAGGATTGCCCAGACCACCCAGAATGGCAGCGGAAAAGCCTTTGATCCCGAGCAATACACCGATGTCATACGAGGTGACGGAAAGCGGCGCGATGACAATTCCCGCGATTGCTCCTGTCGCACCACTGATGGCGAAGGCGAGCATGCTCATTTTCGCTGGACTGATTCCCATCAGGCGAGCTGCCATCGGATTGACGGAACATGCGTTGATCTTTTTGCCGAGGATTGTTCTCTCCATCAAATACCAGAGCAGGAAGAGGATGATGAGAACGGCAGCCAAAATCCAAAGGCTTTGCTGAGCTACCATGACTCCTCCAAACGAGATGGGTTCGTTGCTCGTGATCGGTGCCAACGCAAACGCGTCTTTTCCCCAAATCAAGCTGGCAACCCCGCGAAACAGGGTGGAAATTCCAATTGTCAAAATTATCAAACTTATTGGATTAGCTTTCTTCACATAGGCAATCACATACTTCTGCATCATGATACCGACCAAGGTGACGAGCAGGATCGCCAGTACGACAGCTATTACATACGGAACGTTCATTCCAATCATGGCAACCGCTACCATCCCGCCAAGCATCAAAAACTCCCCTTGTGCCAGGTTAATCACTTTGCTGACGTTGTAGATCGTGATAAACCCGACGGCTACAATGGCGTAAATGCCGCCACTGACCAATCCGTTCGCAACATACTGCAAAAATTCTGTCATAAACGTGCTGTACCCCCTTTTGTGTCTAAGTTCTAACAATTACCAGTTTAAACGCTTACATTTAAGAAAATGGGAGTTTTCGTGTCAACAGGTAAGACCTTAGCTTTCTAAGGCCTTACCTGTGTGTGACTGCCTCCTACTTGGATGGCGCTGCCTCATACACGGTCTCGAAGAATCGAATAGCCCCTGGATTCAATAATTGATAGTAATTCTGGAACAGCTCATCCGCTTCTTTGCCGAGCCAGAGCTCCGGCAACAATTCTTGCGGCAAATCCGGATCGATAAACAAAAACTTGCGGTACTGGTGAACCAGATTGGTTTTCTCGACGAAGCACAGACTGTCGGCCACCTCTTGGTTTTGACGGACCATTTCAGCCAGCTTTTCGTAATCCTTTTGATAGGTATCGATAAAGCCTTTGTATTTCTCATTGATCTCGTCGATATTCCAGCATTTTTGCACCAGCTGCTTCGATTCACTCCAGCCTTTGTGCTCGGCTGAGAAAATCTCTACATGCTCGGTAATTTCATACGCTTCCGTCAAGTCTTTTACGCGATCCTCCAAATGGTTGGGACTAATCCATGTACTGGTAGTCAGCATGCCGAACCCCATGTATCCCAGCTCCTTGCGAAGTTGATCGCGCAACGAGCGTCGCTCTTCCGGGATGTTGTAACTGACGATGCACCATTTTCCGTCCCATTTGTCTGACTCTACCTTGTAGATCCGTTCACCCGCCTCTTCCAGATGTTTTTTCCCTCGCTCCGATAGCGAATAAAAGCTTCTATTCCCTACCTTTCGGGACACCAGCCATCCCTGGCGAAGCATCCTGGAGATCGCTGCGCGGACTGCAGGCTCGGACAATTCGAACTCGCCCATCAGCTTGGTCAGACTGCCAATCCAGATCTCACTTCCGTAATGACGGACATATTCACCATAAATGGTAAACAGCATAGATTGTGGCTTCACTTTATTCACCCCGTAGATCGATTCATACCTATTCGCTTCGCTGTGAAATTGTACCATATTCTTTGCAAGTACGTGAATCGACCCAGCGCATATGACGCAATAATCGTATTACGTAATAATAACGTCATTATATAAAATCATTTCATAATAGTCAATTTTTTCTGTCACATTTTCTTATTTTCTGTATCTACCTCTTCTTGTAGAGTCTGGAATTTGCGACTCATGTCGTGCTTGTTGAATATCGCCTGGGTAAAAGTCCCTAATGCAACCGCATTGCGGGAAGTGTGCGCACTAACCTCGCACACCACCCGCTTCTCGGTCACTTCCACGCAGACTGCCCGAAAGGTTACCTCCTGACCGACTACGGCCGGACCGACATGCTTGATATTCACGGCATACCCGCAGCCTTCCTCGTGATCCTCCAGATACGGCAAAATCACCTGCCTGCCTGTCAGCTCCATATAGTAAATCACGCTAACCGTAGACATCACAGGATGCACCATCTGTCCTTCGAAGACAGGGAGCATATCCGGCGTCACGGTCACGGTTATTTCTGCTGCTGTGCCTGGTCGAAGTCCGCTTTCCAGGGTAGACTGCCTCCTTCGTGTGACCGCCTGCGATCAACACCGTTATTAGACGCGTTCAATAATCGTCGCTATCCCCTGGCCCACGCCAATACACATGGCAGCTAGCCCGTAGCGAGCCTCTCTGCGCTCCATTTCATAGAGCAAGGTAGTCAGAATGCGCGCACCGCTGCATCCGAGGGGATGTCCCAACGCAATCGCCCCTCCGTTCACATTGACACGGTCGATATCTACACCTAATTCACGCACGCTGGCAACAGCCTGCGCGGCAAAGGCTTCATTAAACTCAAACAGATCGATTTCTTCGATGGAAAGCCCCGCCTGCTTTAACGCTTTTCGTGTTGCAGGTACGGGACCGATGCCCATCACGGAAGGATCGACGCCTGCTACAGCAGAAGCGACGATTCTTGCCCTTGGTTTCAGGCCCAGCCCAAGTGCTGTCGACTGTTCCATGATCAATAGCGCACTGGCTCCATCGTTCAAACCACTGGAATTGCCTGCGGTCACTGTGCCACCCGCCTTGAAAGCGGGCTTCAGCTTTTGCAGCTGCTCCAGTGTAGTTTCAGGACGTGCATGCTCATCCCGTTCAAAGAGCGTCACTTCCCCCTTGCGACCGTGGAGTTCTACAGGAACCATCTCTGCTTCCCATTTTCCCTCTGCCAGGGCGCGCGCATAATTCTGCTGGCTGCGCAGTGCAAAGGCATCCTGGTCCTCGCGGCTGATCTGGTACTGCTCCGCTACCTTCTCCGCTGTCTCACCCAAGCTGATCGGCGGATACATCTCCACCATTTTTTCGTTGACCAACCGCCAGCCCAGGGTCGTGTCCACCAGTTGCTGGTTGCCGCGTTGAAAGGCTGTCCCCGGCTTCATCATCACCAGCGGAGAGCGCGTCATGCTCTCCGTCCCTCCGGCGATATAGACCTGTCCGGCACCTGCTTTGATGGCATGGGCGCTTTGATTGACAGCCTCCAGACCCGACCCGCACAAGCGGTTCACAGTAACTCCCGGAACATCTACGGGCACTCCGGCCAACAGAAGGGACATCCGTGCTACATTGCGGTTATCCTCTCCCGCCTGATTCGCACAGCCCATGATCACATCATCGATCTGCTGTGGATCTATCGGGTTGCGCTCCAGCAGCTTACGAATGACCAAAGCTCCCAGATCATCGGGACGCACGTCTTTTAGTGATCCGCCAATTCGTCCGATCGGTGTCCGTATGGCATCTACAATGACAGGTGTGTTCATCTCCAAACCCTCCCATGTGGCCTGTATGTCGGCCCTCTCATTTCTACAAGGCTTCTACCAATGTTGCTAGTCCTTGACCTCCGCCGATGCACAGGGAAACGATGCCATACCGCTGTTTGCGACGACGCAATTCATACAGAATCGTCCCCAATAGACGGGCTCCACTGCAGCCTAATGGGTGACCCAATGCGATTGCTCCTCCATTGACGTTGGTCTTTTCCGGTGACAGGCCAAGTTCTCGCATGCAGGCCAGTGACTGGGAAGCAAAGGCCTCGTTCAGCTCGAACAAATCGATCTGTTCGACTGTCATGTTCACTTCAGCCAGCAGTTTGCGAATCGCAGCGACAGGCCCGATTCCCATCACTCGCGGGTCCACACCTGCACAGATAAAGTGGACAATCCGTCCCAGCGGAGAAAGTCCGTTCTCTTTCAAGCTTTCTTCATTCATGAGCATCACCGCTGCCGCTCCGTCGTTGATGCCTGACGAATTGCCCGCTGTGACGCTTCCATTTTTGCGAAACGCCGGACGCAGCTTCGCGAGAGATTCGACACTGGAATCTCTGCGGGGGAATTCGTCTGTATCGAACAGCGTGACTTCCCCTTTTCTTCCGGTCAGTTCAACGGGGATGATCTCCTCGCGAAATCGTCCCGCATCGATGGCTTCGATGGCGCGTCGCTGACTCTGTGCCGCGAAATGATCCTGATCCTCTCTGGTGATGCCGAATTGCTCGGCCACGTTCTCTGCTGTATCGCCCATCGTCAATTCGCCATACAAAGCGACAGGAGCCGAACGAGGGCCGCCAAAGGATTCCATCAAGGTCTGAGCGCCGCGTTGGAAAGGCTGTTCAAACTTTTCCATGATGTAAGGGGAGCGCGTCAAATTCTCCACTCCGCCTGCCAGCATGACACGGCTATGACCTGCCTGAATGGATTGTGCAGCGAGGTTGATCGCTTCTAAACCTGATGCACAGACGCGGTTGACCGTCAGTCCCGGCACCGATTCCGGCATCCCTGCCTTCAACAGCCCGACACGCGCGATATTAATGAAGGGACCTGCCGAAATCACATTGCCCATGATCACACCATCGACGCTCTCACCCGGCAGTCCTGTCCGTTGCAGCGCCCCGTTCAACACATGGGCTGTGAGATCATCGATCGGCGTGTTTTTCAGGCTTCCGCCCAGTTTGCCGATCGGTGTACGGACTGCCGCTGCCACATAAACATCCGTATGTGCCTGCATCATGCTTCACGTCCTTTTTTTTGCTCGTAGCTGTAAAAGCCTTGCCCGCTCCTTACTCCATATCGCTTGGCTAAAACCAGCTTGCGCAGAAGCGGCGCAGTGCGATAGCGCTCCTCAGCCAGGTCGCGATGCAAACCGCGGGAGATCGCGTAGATTTCGTCCAAGCCGATCCGATCCGCCCACTCCAGCGGGCCATACGGATAGTTCGTGCCTTTTTTCATGGCGACATCGATGTCATGCGGGGTAGCTGCTTTTTCCATCAAGGCAAATGCCGCTTCGTTGATGATGAGCGTGAGAATCCGCGGAAAGACCAGTCCTACCTCGTCCTCGACCAGCTCGCTTTCCTTGCCTAGCGATTGAAAAAAGGACTCGGCCTTGCGGATCGTCGCCTCCTCTGTTTGCAGGGCAGGTGCGATCTCGATCAGCTGTCGTTCTGCCAGAGGTGCCAGTGTGCCAAACCCACAAATCCGCTCTGGATGAAGCGTCCAGGACGCTGCTTCCGTCGCCGTGATCGCCAAGGATGTCGTCACAATCGGTACATGAGGCGGAAGCAGACGATCCAGTGCCTGGAGCTGTTCTTCTTTCTCTTTCAGATCGAGGCTGTTTACTTCCACGGCCAGCTGCACTTCTTCAGGTGTTTTCAAAGCCTCACCCAAGGAAAGCACGCGGTACCCTTTTTCGTTGAGCAACTCGTATAGCTCCGCATACAGCGGGCTTTTTCCCACCAATGCCACTGCCTGATCAGTTGTAGTCATAAAAGCCTTCCCCCGTCTTTCTGCCCAGACTGCCGGCCTGTACCATCCGCTGCTGAATCCGGCTGGGCTTGAATCGTCCTTCCTGGAAGAAGTCGTTGTACACCGATTGAGTGGTGGCGAAATTGATGTCAATTCCGATCATGTCCTGCAGCTCGAACGGTCCCATCTTGAATCCGCCGGCCAGCTTCATGATTCGATCAATCTTGGCCACATCGGCGACATGGTCACCATGAATGCGCAAAGCTTCATTATAGTAAGGACGCGCGATCCGATTGACGATAAAGCCAGGAGTATCTGTCACCCGAACGGGCACCTTTCCCAGCTCCTCGGCAAAGCGGTAAGCGGTCTGCATGTTTTCTTCGCTGGATTTTTTCCCCTGGATCACTTCTACTAAAGGCATGACAGGAGCAGGGTTGAAAAAATGAAACCCGAGAATGCGCTCGGGGTGAGGCAGTCCTCCTGCGATTTCTGTGATCGAAATCGAGGACGTATTGGTCAACAGCAGTGCATCACAGCGGCAAATCCGGGAAAGCTCACTGAAAATCGTTTTTTTCAAATCGAGACGCTCTGGTACAGCTTCGATGACGATGTCACAGGAAGCCAATCGTTCCATATCCGAGACGAAATCTACCTGACCCAGCGTCTGTTGCTTTTGTTCTTCGCTAATCTTGCCCTTCTCCACATCTCTGGACAAGGTGGATTGCAAGTAGCCATTTGCTTTTTCCAATACAGCCTGATTGGCATCCAGCAGCTTGACCTCATGTCCTTTTCTGGCGCAGACGAGGGCAATGCCTGCCCCCATCGTTCCGGCACCGATGACACCCACTGTTTTGGTATTCACTTGCCTTACCTCCCTTTTGCGCCTATCGTCCTGTGAATCGGGGGGCACGTTTTTCCATGAAGGCATTGACCCCTTCCTTGTAATCCGCAGTCTGGCCAGCGATCTCTTGTGCGTAAGCTTCGTATTCCAGCGTCTCTTCCAGTCCAAGCTCCAGACCTTTATACATCGTGCGCTTGATCAACCCAATGCCACGTGTAGGCAGGGCTGCCAGCTTGCGCGCATAGGCGAGTGATTCTTCCCAAAACTGCTCGGTTGGATAGACTTGATTGACCAAGCCCAGTCTCAACGCTTCCTCGGCAGGTACCTTTTCTCCCGTCATCGCCAGCTCCAGGGCCTTGCCCATCCCTACGATCCGAGGCAGATAGTAGCAGCCTCCGGAGTCAGGTACTAGACCGATATTGACAAAAGCATTCACCAGCGAGGCTTTGTCCGAAGCCAAACGGATGTCACAAGCGAGTGCTATGCTCATCCCCGCTCCTGCAGCTACGCCATTGATTGCCGCAATGATCGGCTTTTCCGTCTTTTGAAACTGGAGAATCATCGGATTGTAGCGGTTGCGCAAAAATCCGCCGAAATCCACATCCCCTTCCAACACATCCCCGAGGTCTTGCCCGGCGTTGAAAGCTCGTCCTGCACCCGTCAACAGGATGCAACGCACCTCTGGATCTTTCTGCGCCTGCTTCAGTGCATCGGTGATTTCCTTGTTCATCCGTTCGTTAAAGGCATTGAATTTGTCAGGTCGATTCATCGTCAGGATTGCGACGCCTTCCGAGACTTCATAGAGAATGGTTTCGTACATGGCAGCCTCCTATTTACCCGAAAAACGGGGTTTGCGTTTTTCCAAAAAGGCTTGCATGCCTTCTTTTCGATCCTCGCTTGCCATCAACAGGTAAAAGCCGTTGCGCTCGTAGTCCAACGCGTCTGCCAGTGGCAAATTATCCGCTTTATGCACACTTTTTTTGATCACCTGAACTGCGAGTGGGGCTTGCTCGGAAATCTGCTTGGCCAGCTTGAGCGCCTCCTGATAGTACGCTTCTACCGGAACAACCAGGTTGACCAATCTGTAACGGAGAGCTTCCTTCGCAGATATCGGCTCTCCGGTCAACAGCATTTCCATTGCCTTGTTCAGGCCGACTGCGCGGGTCAGGCGTTGTGTTCCGCCTGCACCCGGCATAACCCCCAGCTTGATCTCCGGCTGTCCGATCACTGTGGTTTCTGAAGCGATGATCATGTCGCAGTTCATCATCAGTTCACAGCCCCCACCTAAAACAAATCCGCTAACTGCCCCGATAATCGGCTTGGAAATCAACGATATCCGATCCCACACGGCAAACTGGTCCCGCTTCAGGATTTCCATCGCAGACGCTTCCGCCATTTCGTTGATATCAGCACCAGCTGCAAAAGCCTTGTCATTGCCCGTCAGAACGATGACGCGAATAGCAGGGTCCTGATCCATTCGTTCCAGTTCGCTGACCAGCTCATTCATCAACTGAAGGTTCAATGCATTGAGAATCTTCGGTCGATTGAGGGTAATAATCCCGATGGAATCCACACATTCTGCCTTGATGTATTCGTAGGTCATCACTCGTTCACACCTTTCCCGTACCCACTGGCTAGATCGCTGCCTGGGTTTTGTTGCGGTTATCCACGATACGAATCGCTTTTCCTTCACTGCGCAACAGGGAGTTCGGAGGCAGAACGCGCAGGACTACGGTTACACCAAGCGTGTTTTTGATCATGTGGCAAATTTCTTTGACTAACGGCGAAAGAACGGCGCTGTCAGTTCCACCCATCTCATTTGCGTATTCCTGCGTCAGCTCACAGTGCACTTCAAAACGATCCAGCGCGCCATCTCTCTCAATCACGACCTGATAATGCGGCGCCAGTTGATGGAAGGTAAGCAGCACAGATTCGATTTCGGTCGGGAATACATTGACACCGCGAATGATCAGCATGTCATCCACCCGTCCTTTGATCCGCGACATGCGCATGGTCATGCGTCCACACTTGCACGGCTCTGGATTGAGGGATGCGATATCGCCAGTACGATAGCGAATGACAGGGAATGCTTCCTTTGTCAAAGTGGTGAAGACGAGCTCTCCTTCCGCTCCATATGGCAGCACTTCTCCAGTATTCGGGTCAATGATTTCAGCGTAGAAATGATCTTCTGCAATATGCAAGCCATCCTGAACCTCATGACATTCGATGGATACGCCTGGTCCCATGACTTCGCTCAGCCCGTAAATATCAACCGCTTTAATGTCCAGCGCTTCTTCCAGCTGTACACGCATCTCTTCAGACCATGGCTCTGCTCCAAAAATGCCGTATTTGACACTGGTCTCGCGTGGATTGATCCCTTGCTTTTTCATTTCCTCGACGATATTCAACACGTACGAAGGCGTAGCTGCGATCCCTCTTGGCTGGAAGTCTTCGATCAGCGTAATTTGACGCGTCGTATTTCCCCCTGATACAGGCACCGCTACTGCTCCCATGTGCTCGATCCCGTTGTGCAGGCCGAGTCCACCTGTAAACAGACCATAGCCATAGGCGTTGTGAAAAATATCTCCGGGTTGACCACCCGCACAGCACAAGGCACGCGCGACGATCTCCGCCCAGTTCTCCAGGTCTTTTTTGGTGTAGCCTACGACTGTCGGCTTTCCTTTGGTACCCGACGAGCCATGGATGCGAGCCACCTCTTTCATATCCACCGCAAACAGATTAAAAGGATAATTTTCCCGTAAATCTGTTTTCTTCATGAAAGGCAGCTTCTGAATGTCCTCGATCGTTTGAATATCCTCAGGCTTGACTCCAGCTTCGTCCATTGCTTGTTTATGGAACGGCACCCGTTCATATACCCGTTTTACCGTCTCCTGCAGGCGCTTCAGCTGGAGCTCTGACATCTTATCCCTTGGCAGCGTTTCCATTTCCATGTTAAAAATCATCGACATTCTCCCCCATTCCGCTTTGTGCTCTTCTATCTTTCACTGCTTTTCTGGCACGCCGCCGAGCGTTTCATCTGCCAGAAAACATGGATTATTCACCTTTAAAAACAGGCTTTCGCTTTTCACGAAATGCTTCCAACGCTTCCAGCCGATCTTGAGTTGGAATAATGACCTCATAGCACATGGTTTCGATGTCCAACCCAGTCTGCAAATCCACACTCGCTCCACGGTCAATCGCCGCTTTTGCCTGGTAGACCGCCAACGGTGCATTGGCCAGAATTTCTCGGGCTAACCCGAATGCACGCGCTTCCAATTCGTCGTGATCAGATGCAACTCCATTCAAAAAGCCAAGCTCATACGCATCTTTCGCGCTGATACGGCGTGCAGTCAGGATCAGCTCCTTGGCAAGGGCTGGTCCGATCAAGCGCGATAGTCGCTGTGTTCCTCCAGCGCCCGGGATGATCCCCAAGCTGACTTCTGTCAGCCCCATCTTGGCTTCTTCTACCGCAAAACGGAAATCACAGGCCAGTGCCAGCTCGAAGCCACCGCCAAATGCAAAGCCGTTGATCATGGCAATAGTAGGCTGCGGCAGCCTTTCCAATGCGGTAAACACGTCCCTGATCTTGCGGACATTGCGCCGTACCTGCTGCTCTGTCAGCGTGCGGCGTTCCTTCAAGTCCGCCCCTGCACAAAAAGCACGTCCCTGCGCCCTGACGATGAGCACGCGGGTCTCTTTTTGATCCAGTCGCACCTGATCGAGCATTTCGCCCAATCGCTCCAGCGTGTCATAGTTTAAGGCATTCAGTTCGTCTGGACGGTTCAGTGTGATGATGCCAATGTGTCCGTCGCGTTCAAACTTCACGTTCTCCTGAATCATCCTGCTCCTCCTCCGTGAAATCGACACCGTTACGTCTATTTGTTGTTTACCCTGGCGTAGGTTCCTGTCGCACAGGCCACTAGCTTGCCGTCGCACGTAACACGTGCCTCCATGATGATCAGGCTCTTCCCTCTTTTCAGCACAAATGACTGTGCCTCCAAAAGCTCGCCGCGTGCGGGGTACAAATATTGAATTTTGCTCTCTACTGTCACGCACTGCTGTACACCATCGACGTGAGGAGCAGCTCCATGCCCCATCGCCACATCCGCCAATGTAGCCGTCACTCCGCCATGTACGACTCCCTCGATACTGTTGAACAGGTCAGGGCGTATCTTTAACGCTACCTTGCATCCTTCATCATCGCGATGCAGGACCTCAATACCCAGGTAGTGATTGAATCGATTTTTGATTTCCTCGGTCACTTGCATCGTCTCCATTCCCTATCCATTTTGAGCTTTAAACAGGGAAAGGAGCCCAAGCACGAGGCTTTCGGCATCCTTTTCCTGTCCGCAACTCCTGTTTTCTATCTCTCTTCATCAATCGCAACAAAGTATTCGTTTTTCCGATAAGCCAGTGCGTCGAGCGTAGCTACCAGTCCATGCTCTGTCTCGACACGAATCCGATACCAGGCAGTTCGATTGTTTTTCTTTTCCTCCGTCGCCGTCGCGACCAGACGATTTCCTTTCATTGCAGCAGCCAAAAAACCGATATTCATGGAAAGGGCTACCGAGGTTTTCCCGTAGGAGTTGCACGCAGCTGCAAAAGTGAAATCTGCCAGCGAAAAGATAATGGCTCCATGTGCGGTTCCATGCGCATTCAGCATGTGATCCTGCACAGTCACTTCTGCTGTAGCTGTACCTTCGCCCAGCTCAACCAGCCTGATCCCCAAAAACTGAGCGAACTGATCCTGGACCAGCTTGCCACAGATTTCATCGTAATGCTTGCGGTGCAGCTCACTTTCGTCCACGATTCGTTTTGTACTCATCGCTTATACCACTTCAGCAAAGTGCATCGATACTACCTGACCAGCGAAACCGCGCAGGTCTTTTCCGGATGCACGGCCCTCTGGTGATGACAACGCTTCCATCATGGCCTCTTTGGATTCGAAGTACATTTCTGCCATCAGATGCAAATCACTTTCGCCAGCAGGCGAACCCACAATTTTGCTTACCTCCATTTTGATCAGGCCCGGCATTTTTTCAGCCAACGGTGCATGCACCTCGAAGTAATGCTTGTCAAACGCCTCGACATCCTCAGGTTTCCGATAAATCGCTACCAATTTAACCATCATGATTCCACCCTTTTCTTTTAGAGTCATTACAAAATATGTGACGACTTATTTATATAACGTTATTATAACGTTCGTTGTTTTTTTATTATATAAACTCTTCGTAAGTGGCGCAAGTATTTTTAAAAAAGCAAATAAAAAGGGAATACATTATATTCAGATAGTTTGCAGAAAAAAAAGAGAGCAGACCAATGTCTACTCTCTTCCAATACGATTGATTTTGTCCTACACCCAAACCCAGAACACGAACACGACAATCGCTGCTGCGATGAAAAACAACCCAGCAAAGATACTGATTCGCGCAAACTCATGTCCTTTTTGGTCCATATGCATCCAGACAAAGAGTTGGAAAAATGCTTGCACAAAAGCGAGAATCACGATAAACGGTACGGTGAATCCAATCGGAACCACTTCAAAGGCTACCGCGATAAAGGCAAGTGCAGTCAGCACGAGGGAGCCGATAAAGGCCACCATGTGCCTTTTTACTCCTCCGTGACTTACTTTCGGCTTACGTACTTCTTCGTTATGTGCTCCTGCTCCCATATTAACCCACCTTTCCACCGATCATACCCATGAGGTATACCACGGTAAAGATGAATACCCAAACTACGTCAATGAAGTGCCAGTAAAGGCAAGCCAGATAGAATTTTGGAGCTGTAACTACTGTCAGGCCTTTTTTCACGGTTTGCAATTGAACGGATAGAATCCAGCAAATCCCGAATGCTACGTGACCGCCGTGGAAACCAACAAGCGTATAGAAGGCAGATCCGAAAGCACTGGAACCCATTGTATGTCCCATGCTTGTGTAATGAACAAACTCGTAAATTTCCAAAGCCAGAAACGCAGCGCCCAAAATAACGGTAATCGTCATCCAGGTTTGCAGTTGTTTCAGGTTTTTCTTGTGCAAAGCCAGAACAGCCATTACACTCGCCATCGAACTGGTCAAGAGGAGCAAGGTAGCTGCTGCTACGAGTGGCATGTCAAACAATTGCTGCGAAGTTGGTCCGCCATTCGCTTGGTCGCGAAGTGCGATAAAAGTAGCAAACAAGGAACCGAAAAGGACGGTCTCGCCGCCGAGGAAGAGCCAGAAGCCAAGAATCTTATTCTTGCCTTCAAGGGTGGCTTTTTCCGGTTCGTCAGGCAATACTGCATGTGCGTGATGTGTAGCCATTAAGCCTTAACCCCTTTCCCTTCAATTTCTTCCGGTTCGATGTGGTAACCAGGATCATCCTTCAACGAGCGAGCCAGCATGCAGCCAAAGTTGACTGCCATACCGAGCCCTACGAGCCAGTAGTTGTGGAACATGAAGCCATAGCCTGCGACAAACAATGCCACAGACATCAAGAATGGCAAGATAGAAGGCGATGGCATGTGAATAGAACCAAGCGGCTCTGCCGGAGTCATACCCTTGTTGCCAGCCATTTTTTCTACCCACAGTGCATCCAGTCCGCGAACCAGTGGAGTTTGTGCAAAGTTGTACTCTGGTGGTGGCGATGGAATCGACCATTCCAGTGTGCGTGCATCCCAAGGGTCAGCAGGTGCTTTTTGCGTGCTTTTTGCAGCTACAAAGCCGTTGACAATGAACAGGATGGTACCAAGCGTCATTCCAATTACACCGATCGAACTAATAAAGTTACCAACTTCCAAACCTTGACCAGCCAGGTACGTATAAACGCGGCGTGGCATCCCCATCAGACCCAAGAAGTGCTGCGGGAAGAAGGTCAAGTGGAAACCGATAAAGAACGTCCAGAAATTCCATTTACCGATGGTTTCGTTCAGCATTTTACCGAACATTTTTGGCCACCAGTAGTAGAGACCTGCGAACAGTCCGAATACCAGACCACCGACGATTACGTAGTGGAAGTGAGCGACTACGAAGTAGCTGTCATGGTATTGATAGTCAGCCGGAGGAACGGCAAGCATGATCCCTGTCATCCCACCGATTGTAAATGTCGGGATAAACCCTACAGCAAACAGGTTAGCTGTCGTGAAGCGGATTTGTCCACCCCACATGGTCAACAGCCAGTTAAAGATCTTAATACCTGTAGGTACGGCAATCAACATGGTTGCCAGACCGAACAAGGTGTTTGCAATAGCTCCAAGACCGGTAGTAAACATGTGGTGAGCCCACACCATGAAGCCCAAGAAACCGATCAGCGCTGTCGCGAATACCATGGAGCTGTAACCGAACAGACGCTTTCTGGAGAATGTACTCACAACCTCGGAAATGATACCGAAAGCCGGGAGAATCAAAATGTATACTTCGGGGTGACCGAAGATCCAGAACAAGTGCTCCCAGATGATAACGTTACCACCAGCATCAGGGTTGAAGAAGTTTCCACCAAACAGACGGTCGAACATCAGCAATACCAGACCAACCGTGATCGCAGGGAAAGCGAACAGGATCAAACCGGAAGTGATGAAGGACGCCCATGTAAAGATCGGCATGCGCATGAAGGTCATACCTGGCGCGCGCATGTTGATAATGGTAACCAAGAAGTTGATACCACCGATCAGAGTACCCAGACCGGCGATCTGCAAACCAAGAACGTAGAAGTCTACACCACTACCGCTATATTGGTTCAGCGACAAAGTTGCGTAGGATGTCCAACCGGCATCAGGCGCTCCGCCCATGAACCAGCTGGTGTTGAGCAATACTCCCCCGAAGAAGAAGAGCCAGAAGCCAAGGGAGTTCAAAAACGGAAACGCTACGTCGCGTGCACCAATTTGCAAGGGCACGACAGCGTTCATCAGTGCAAAGATGATCGGCATCGCTGCCAAGAAGATCATCGTGGTGCCGTGCATAGTAATAAGTTCGTTAAAAGTCTTGGCACCGATAACGTTGAGCTCTGGATAAACGAGCTGCAAACGGATCAGTATTGCCTCTAAACCACCGGCAAGGAAGAAAATCCCACCGGCGATCAAGTACAGAATCCCGATTTTCTTGTGGTCAACTGTCGTGAGCCAATCCCACAGCCCGGTACGTTTTGGTGCGTGAGAAGCATGTGCAGACACGGTTTTACCTCCTTTTAAGCGTCACTGCCTACGGCAAGTACATTACTTTTTATCTTCCACACTCAGTGTAGACATGTACTCTACAAGTGCGTTAACTTGCGTTTCATCTAGGTTGAGGTTAGGCATGTTATTAGCTGGCTTCACCTTTTGAGGGTCTTTCAACCACTCCGCAACGTTTTCAGGTGTGTTTGCCAGAATACCAGCAACACGCTCACGATCTGCAAAGTTGGTCAGGTTTGGACCCAATTTTCCACCTTTACCTGCAATCGCATGGCAGCCCAAGCAGCTCTTGTTAAAGAGTTCTTCACCTTGTTGTGCAACCTGGGAAGTAGCAGCTACTGGTTCTGCAGCTTGAACACCCTTCATTTTGGCAGTCCAAGCATCGAAATCAGCTTGTTCCATGACCTCAACTTTGAAGTCCATCAAGGCATGGGACGCTCCACAGAGCTCCGCACATTTTCCGTAGAAAATACCGGTTTTGTCTGCTTGCAGCCAGAGTTCGTTCTCTAAGCCCGGGTTGGTATCGATCTTACCACCAAGAGCCGGAATCCAGAATGCGTGCTTTACGTCAGCGGCTGTCAAGGTAAACTGAACCTTTTTGCCAACTGGCATAACCAGATCCTGTGCGGTAGCTACACCAAGATCAGGGTATTCGAATTCCCACCAGTACTGGTGAGCGGTTACCCTTACTTGAATAGCTTCTTCAGGGGAATACTTTTTGTGCAGTTCAAAACCTGTCGTAACAGTTGGAACCGCCATCACAATCAGAAGCAGGAACGGAATGACAGTCCAAAGAATCTCTAACGCATGGTTGCCTTCCACCTGTTTCGGAATTCCTTGCTGTCCCGGACGCTTACGATATCGAATAAGTACGTACGTAAAGATCAGCATAACGACAATAAATACGCCGATCATGATAGAAAAGGACAGCTTCATCAAATCGAATTGCATAGCTGCAACTGGACCTGAAGGCCTGAGAGCGGAGAGCTCTTCTCTGCCACAACCGGTTAATGCCAGCGACAGCAGACCAAACAGGAGCAGCTGACGCCAATACTGTTGCCAACCCTTCATACCTATGAACCCCTCTTTCTTCGTGTTGGTAACGTTCTAGCCACGCCTTGCAGCTAGAATGTAAATGCTCGCTCATTTGTTCGTTTCCGTTGGAAAACTCTACTTTTCACAACTATGATACCCAATAGCGAAAAGTATTAGCAACCATTCCGTGAACAAACAAAATGAGTAAAAGGGTATCTAACCCTCCTACCCAGCGTAGTACCCATTTAAGTATACATAAATTTGCCTTATTACAAAGTCTATTTGTTATCATTTTGTTAACAAATTTATGAACAAATTTGTGAACTTTCTTTTATTCTAGAAGTTATACCAGAAACAAGAAGGAGAAAAGTCATGCACAACAGGCCGATTGCACTAGTTACAGGAACTTCAAGCGGTTTCGGTATGCACGCATCTGTCGCTCTCGTCAAGGCGGGGTTTCATGTAATTTCTACCATGCGGGATACCAGCAAGCGCGCTGAACTTGACAAACTGGCAAGCATGTATCTAGCCAGCGAGCATTTGGAGGTGCTTTCTCTCGACGTCACCAGCCCAGCTGAAATTTCTCGTACTGTCGCATCCATCCTCAACCGCCACCAAACGATTGATTTACTGCTCAATAATGCCGGACATGCCTGCGGCGGCTACGTAGAGGAGATCACGAGCGAGGAGTGGCGCCAACAATTTGAAGTGAATGTCTTCGGCTTGATTGAAGTCACTCGTGCCGTACTCCCTATCATGCGAGAACAAAAGTCAGGCCGGATTATCAATCTGAGCAGCATCAGTGGCCGTTTCGGTTTTCCCGGACTTGCTCCCTACTCTGCCTCCAAGCATGCTGTGGAGGGGTTCAGTGAATCACTTCGTTTGGAAATGCTCCCTTTTGGCATTCACGTCGTGCTGATTGAACCCGGCTCCTACCGCACGTCCATCTGGGAAAAAGGAATCGCCCAAGCACATATTCGATCTGACTCCCCTTACCAGAAGCAGATGAACCAGATGATGAAAATGGTAGGAAAGATCGCCCGGGACGCCCCTGTTCCTGACGAAGTGATCGCGGCGATTGTTCATGCTGCGACGACGCCCAAGCCAAGGCTGCGCTACCCCGTCGGCCGCGGCGTTCGACTCACGATGATGGCCAAGCAATGTCTTCCTTGGAAGTGGATCGAGTCGGTCGTGTTGCGAAAAATGAAGCCTTAGTCCCATGTGCGGAATTTTCTGACCAAACAAAGAATTGGGCGAGGAGCCAGCCACGAGCCGAAGCGCTGCTCTTAGTAGTGTATACTTTCCGATACTGTAAGAATACCTCTATCGTGGCCCACTCAAGGAGATGCGACCGCGTACTAGAGGTAGGTTCTTCTTGGTCCAGCTATATACATGTAGAATATCGCTTGCTGACCTTTCTGTCAAAGCAGCCTAGATTTCCTCTGTTCTTCTGCTGTTAATCAGCCACCTGTGCTGTAGATACTCTGCCACTCCGAAAAAAATCGCGACAAACCCGGCTCCAATCCCTGATATTTGTGCGGTTGGCAGGAAAAACAGACTTCCATAGACGACTAAAAAGCCAATGATAAAATCGGCACCCGTGGTCATCCACAGCGTACCTGGGTGCAGCATGGCCCGCTCCAGTAAAAATCCGATAACAGCAAGGGCAAACCCTACCCCCACCGACTGGTACAAGGAGGCAAAATTCACTTCTGGAAACAACGCATCAGCCAAAATCACTACGAGAGGACTAATAATCAGCTTTACGATCAAACCGTCCATCCTCTTTCTCTCCTTCCTTTTACGTGGTTTCAGTATGCCCGCTTGCAAGAAAAAAAACCTGCGCCGCTATGGTAGGCTGGCACAGGCTTTACTGATTTCTCGCACGTATGAAGTGAGCTTGCCGTTAAGACTTGTCTGCTTTCAAGGTAGGATCGGCATATTTCACATGATGTTTTTCTTGCAATTCTGTCCACCATTTATCGTAATTCTCCGCCCGACTGCTATCTGTGAGAATCATTTTGATCTGGTCCTTTACCTGCTCAAGCGCGGGGGCCGGCGATCCCATCTGGTCCTTGTTCTGATCATAGTAGGCTTGAATTTGCTCGTCCGTAATCGGAAAAGCTTGATCCAATAATTTATCGCGCGTCATCAGCACCTGCATTTTTTCAGTCAGCTTCACCTTATCCATTCCCATGCTGTTCAAGTAATCGAGGAATGCTTCTTCCGAGCCGATCTGTTGCTGCATCGCAGCCAATTCCTTGTCAATCTCTTCTTTGCTAACGGTTATATTTTGCTGCTTGGCCTCTTGAACAATCAAGGACTGCGCAACCAGCTCATTCATCATTTGCTTTCCGTACAAGCCTTTCATTTCATTGTACAGCTCATATTGGGTAATTTCGGTATCCCCTGCTTTGGCCAAAACCGGATCGCTCTTTTTGCCCCAGGACTCGTACACCCCAAGGACAACTAAACCCAGCAGCAAGATGGAAACCGACAGTATCGAAATATCAAACTTCTTCACGTGGATGTCCTCACTTTCATTTGACTGTCTATAGTATAGCGGATATTTGCGGTAGAAAAATGGAATGGTTGTTACACATCTTTTACACATTTGCATCCGCGTAGCTTTGCATGAAATCGCCTACCAGAAAAACTTCGTAAACAAAGAGGCAAGCACGGAGGCGAGAACCGGCCCAAGGATTGCCCATATTTGCAGAAAGCGTTCCTGCTTTCTCGATTTGTCTTCTTCTATGCTTCGTACAGCCTGATCCTTTTCTCTACTTTCATTGTTCAGCAACTTCATGATAATATCTTTATCTTTATCTGTCATGAAGGTCTTCACTTCTGCTTCCGTTTGCAGTTTCGTTATTGCTTGCAGCAACTGTATCCGCGATCCGTCCATGTTTTCCAAACGCTTCTCTATTCTCTCCAACCATTTCGTCGCAAGTGCCATTTGTCCCTCAAGCTGATCCATTCGGTCTTCAAACTTGTCCAAACGTTGATCCATTCTTCTAATCTGATCCATTATCGTTCTTCTCTGCTGTTGCTGGTCTCCTGACATCGCTGGCTGCCCTCCTCCG
This sequence comes from Brevibacillus invocatus, assembly GCF_003710915.1. Classification (GTDB taxonomy): domain Bacteria; phylum Bacillota; class Bacilli; order Brevibacillales; family Brevibacillaceae; genus Brevibacillus; species Brevibacillus invocatus. The sequence goes on from NZ_RHHR01000029.1 coordinate 60,685, forward strand.
TCTATTGAATACTACTTATATATGTAGAAGAGAGCCTCCTTGCTTGTACCAATACCCCGTTCCGGCTTCACATTGAAGAAATCAGGCTTACTTCCATGCTTGATTGCAGAAGCAAAAAGATGGAACCCTTCTTCTACTAGGTTCCATCTAGGAATGTGGAAAAAAGCCTATTTGTTTCTTCGCTTTTTAGCAGCCAACAGACGATTAAATGTTTCATCCTGTTTGCCTTCTGCTTGATCAGCGTTGTTCTGCTCCTTGTGACCCAGAACAGCTTCTGTTTGTTCTGCTTGCTGTGCCGCGACCTTTCTGCCCGATTCCGTTGGAGGCTTTACAGGCTGACCTACGTTCATTTTTGGGGGTTCATCGACATTTGGTTGAGCTTGTGTTCGCCTTTTCGCCCGTTTCTCCTCCAGCCTGGTCCAAACGGCGTCCTGTTCTTGCTGGGGGGTGTTGGATGAGCGTTGAACCTTTCTACCCTTCCAAAGGCCGCCGAGACGAGACCACCACTGATCCGGTAATTGCAGGCGTCGAACCGCCACATCGAGTGGCCAAAGCAGCGCTGCCAGTATCAGCAGCCATTCCGCTACGAGCTGTGTCTCCCATTTTTCCGGTAGTTCCTTCCCAAAGACTTCATCAGGAGTCGTAATAAAGGAACCCCCTCCTGCCATCAGCCAGCTTTTGGCGACGTGCTCCCCGTCCTCGGTCAGTCCGTATTCCGGCGAGTAGGAGACCGTCAAGCCTGTGGTTTGGCTAGCAGTTACCTGTCCTCCACCCTTTTCCACGATCTGAATCAGGTAACTGCCTGGCTCTGAGGCCGCAAATTCGCCTTCCAAAGTACCCGGTGCAGTCGGTTTCAAACGGATCACCGTCCGCTCCATCTGCTGGTTTAGAACGATTCCCTCCAGCTCTTGTGGCATGGCGGCTCCAGATGGAACGGACACCGTTACTTTTCCGTTGCCACCCACAAGCTCTGTCTGGGTCTTCCATGTGCCTTCATTCACTTGCGGCAGTGTCCAGGCGACGATTTCATTCCAAAACCTGCTGCCGGCTCCCCAGCTTACCCAATCCGGCGCCCATTTGCCTTCCAGATCGCTGGTCCAAGCAATCGTTCTGCCCAGACCGTACTGCCATCGGGCCAAAAGCGGATCATCGTCCTGGCTGATCAGCGATACTTCCGCTGTCTGCTTGGGCGTCGTAGCGACGTAGGCACGCAAGGCTGGCAACTCCTGACGCAAGGAAGACCACTGCCCCGCTCCCGTTCGCGCTGGAACCTGCGGCTTTTCCACGATGAAGGTCCGGCTCGCCAGCGCTGTCTCTTTACTGAAAATCTGCGGGATGGAGGCTGCGTCGTTGGCGAAGTAATAGCGCCCTTTGCCACCCTGGGCAATCATCTCCAGCAATTGTGTATCCGCATCAGCACCCAGCGCTACGGTTGAGACCGTGATGTTTTCAGCAGTCAATTGCTGCAAAAGTGCATCATAGGCATCATTTGAACCGGACTGGCCGTCTGTCAGCAAAATGATGTGCTTGCGCTGGCTTTGCATGGATTTGATTCGATCATAGGCCATTTGCAGGGCGGGGAAAATATCAGTACCGCCGTCAGCCTGGATACTGCCGATCTGCTGGTGAATCGCGCTCAGATTGGTTACAGGCTGCGGTGAAACCACTTCCCACGGCGTTCCGTCAAAGGCAATCACTCCGATCTGATCCTGTGCGTTCAGCATGGAAGTGGCACGAATCGCCGCTTCTTTGGCCAATTCCATCTTGTCGTATCCGGTGGCATCTCCCGTCATACTGCCCGACTTGTCGATCACCAGCTGCAAACCGAGCGAAGGCAGCTCCTCTTTTCCCCTCAGATCCATATGGACAGGCAAGGCTTCCTCGATCGGCGTCTGAAACCAGCCACCCATGCCAAAGCTGTCAGCACCGCCCGTCATGATGAGTCCCATACCAAGATCGCGCACGGCTGTCCGCATTCTCTCCATGTCTGTCTCACCCAGCTGCGTCGCCGATACATCGGCCAAGATCAGGGAAGCGTATTGCTTGTATGCATCCAGCTCCTTGGGAAGCATGGCTAATTCCTTGACTTCCACCTCTATGTTGCCTGCCTTTAGCGCTGACACCAGATTGCTCGCCGCCCCTGGATGCCCTTCCACGATCATCACGCTAGGTGTGCCTGCCACTTGGGTATAGGCAGTCGCCTGGTTGTTGGCGTGACTGGTATCGCGCTGCGCCTCTATCTCGACCCGATAACGGTGAAAGCCCTGTTCTGTCGCCTTTTGGCTAAACACGTAGCGATTTTTCCCCTTTTCCACCTGCACCCTCTGGCTGCCCGCTTCCCGATTGCCTTCATACAATCGCAGGGTCGCCTGGGTCGCTATCGTGCTCTCTACCTCAACGCTTATCGCGTATTCTTCACCGGCGTACAATTGCTGCGGCACTTGCAGGGAGGTCAAAACCACTTCATTGCCTTGAGGCTGTTGCAAAGAAACGACCTCCACCTCAATGCCTCGCTCTTTGACCAACTGGGTCTCTCGTCCAGCATCACCATGTGTAGCCACACCATCTGTAAGCAGTACGACTTTTCCACGCGCCTGACTCGGGATCAGCGCGGCGGCCAGCCTGATTCCTTCCGCCAGATCCGTCGCATGCTTGTTGATCTCTACCCCCAGCTGCTGTACTTCTGCCCGCAAGGTAAGCGGCTGATCCACGGCCGCAGTTGCGCCGACCACCACGACAGCGTACTGGTCGTCCGCCCTCTTATTTTGGACAGCTTCCCTCATAAACGATATGATCCTCGGATCGTCCTTCATCGAAGCAGAGCGATCCGCCACGAAAACGATCGTTTTGCCTTGTACGGGAAATAGCAGCTGAAGGCCGGACAGAACCAAGATCAAGAGTGCGAAAACCATCATGCGGATAATGGCGATCGTCATTTTTTTGCTCGTTGCCATTTGCTTTTGCCCCTGCCACCATCGTACGACTACGTAAACGGCGGGTATCAAGAGCAGCAGGAACAGAGGTTGGAGAAAGTTAATACCCACGTTGATACACCCTCCATTCCACAAAAACAACCAATAGAGCCAACGCGACCAGCCAGTTCGTCAGCTCCCTGCTTCCCAACGGTTCGGGTGCCGTTGTCCCATCCCCCTCCGCAGGCTGTCCTCCGCTCGCTCCTACCGCGATAAATCGAGGGGTAATATCGGATTCCTGTTCACTCAAATGAACAGCAAAGTAGCGACTTTGCAAGCCGCTCTCAAGTTGTTCATCCAGGCGGTACAAACCGATCTGATCGGGCACTTGAAACAGCCAGCTCGTTCCCTGTGCCTCTATTACCTGCTTGTGACCATCCGGATAAACGAGTGAGCGTTGGGTTCCACCCGGCGTAAGCGGTACGTTTAGCACCTCGCCAACAGACGCCTGACCGATCGGTGAGGCCTGAGTCGGCGAGAGCCAGCTGATACTGTTTTGCATGAAGATCGGAAATGCAGGACGCAATGGCAAATCGGATTGGTGCAAATCAAAAGCAACGATGACCACGCGCCGTCCTTCCATCATTCCCGCTTTGATCAGATCGCGATTCCCTGCGCGTACCAATGTTTTCATCCCCGGCATCTCATCCAGGACAGCTGCCTTCGCGACATGCACGTCCCGCCAGTCCACATATTTCATAAGCGGATCATCTGGCACGACGGTTTGTGGCTGCTGCTCCAGCTCAGCTACTCCCTTGTAAGGCAGCCAGCTCGTCGCCCGCTCAGGAGCGATCAGCAATATGTTCCCTTCCGGCAGCTGCTCCGGAAGAACACCATCGAAAACCCAGATGTCGCGCGCCTGCGTTGTTTGATCCGGCATGTGCTGCTGTGTCTCCACATCCAACCTGCCTACTGTCTGCAAAGCCTGATGCAAGAAGCGATTGCCCTGTGGTGAGACGAGCACTGCTTTTCCCACACCAGGCGCAAACGGTACGCTCCATCGCTCATTGTCCTGAATCAAACCATCCTGTTCTGGCTCAATCCTCGCACGATAGACAGGTGCCTGCGGCAATGAAGAAAAGGAAAGAGTCTGAGAGCTTCCCGCTGCCACTGAAAACTCCTCAGAATCCAGCAGCTGATTCTCCCCGTTGTACACCATGACTTTGCCGCTAGAAGGCTGTGTTCCCTGATTGTCGATGCGAAGCAAACCTTCCACGCCTGATTTTCCCGGCTGCGTCACAAAGACGCCGATCGCTGAATTTTCCCGAAACAACCCCATTTGCATGAAGCGAAAGGGTCCCGGAAATACGGTAGGTGTACTTGTATCAGAAAGTCGTTCGGACCTTCCGTCTCCCAACCAGACCACTCCACTCCCTGTTTCATTGGCAGCAATCGCTCCTGCCAGAGACAGCGCTGCACTGGTGTCTGATGAGCCCATCTGGGGTGTGATAGACCGGATCGCTTGCAGGATTGCGTCTCGATCGCCGCTTTGCGCCAGCAGCACACGCGGCTGTCTTCCTGCTTCGATCAACGTCATCACTTGCCCGCTGCCCAATTTCTCCACCAGTTGTGTGGCCGCGTGGACAGCCCGGTCAAAACGCGTACCTTCTCCCTCCGTCGCCAGCATGCTCCCGGAATTCTCCACGACCAGAATCGTATGCTGATCCGCGATCCCCTGCGTAGGAATGGCAAGACGCATCAAGGCCAAGACCAACAAGAGTGCCGCCAGCAGCTGCAAAAACAACAGGAGGTTGCGCCGCAGCCTTTCCCACGGCCTGACCGCTTCCCAGTTCTGCATCGTGCGCTGCCACAGCAGGGTGCTAGGCACCACGCGATCCTCCACTTTTCGCTTGAGCAGGTAGAGGATGACGATTGCCGGAATGATGAGTGCGAACCAACTGTTACCCAATGCCATCCACTGCAAGTTTCTCTCTCCTCTCTAGCGAATGATTCCTGCTTGTCTGAATACTTGAAAGACGATCTGTTCCAGCGGTTGCTCCGTTTGTACAGCTACATAGGATATTCCTCGTCCGAAGGCAAAGGCAGACAATTGCTGTTGGAAATCACGCAAGCTATTCCGGTACTCCTCCATCAGCAGCCCACTGATGGACACCTCTTTTGCCTGTCCAGTCTCTGAATCGATCAGACGGAGCTCACCTTGATAGGTCGGGTCAAGCTCTTCCCCTGACAGCACCTGCACCAGCGTTACATCCTGCCTGGCTGCCTGGAGATAGGCGATTCCCTGCTCATAGCCGGACTCAAACAGGAAATCAGACAGCACAATGGAGACTCCTGCTTTACCGTGTACAGCACCCGGCGAACGCATGGCGGCATGCAAATCACCTGTCCCACCTGACCCCATGCGGGATAAAAAATCGAGCAAGCGCATCGCCTGGTTTTTCCCCTGCAATCCACGCAAAGATGCCAGCACTCGTGAATCAAAAGCGTAGACCGAGACATGGTCCAGATGGCACAGAGACAAATACCCGAGAGCTGCAGCCAATTGAACGGCAAGTTTCATTTTGTCCGGTTGACCATAGCTCATCGAGCGACTGCAGTCGACGTAGATCGTGACATGCAGCTCGGTTTCGTCCAGAAATTTTTTCAGAAACAGCTTGCCCGAACGAGCGTAAGCATTCCAGTCCAACTGACGCAGATCATCCCCCGGTACATACGCGCGGTAGTCAGCGAACTCCATCGAGCTGCCCAACATTCGGGAGCGGCGTTTTCCCGCCTGACTGCCGCTTGCCGTCCGCTTGCTCGCCATCTGCATGCGTTCGAGCCGAGCCAGCCACGACGGATCTAGAATTTGGCTGTTCATGCCTTGTGCGACCCCATTTTCGTGAGAATCTCCCCGACGATCTGATCAGGCAAAATCCCGTTGGCCTCTCCCTCGAAGTTGAGAAAGATCCGATGACGCAGCGCAGGCAGAGCCACAGCGTCGATGTCCTCATAGGCCAGATTGTAGCGTCCGGCGAGCAAGGCGCGTACCTTCGCCAAGGAAACCATCGCTTGAACACCGCGTGGTCCAGCGCCATTGCGAACATATTGGTTGACGGAAGGTATGGCTGACTCTCCCGGCTGTGTCGCGAGCAGCAGCTTGACCGCGTAATCCAACACGCTGTCTGCGACCAGAATGTCCCGGGCAGACTGCTGGATTTCGTAAATTTGCGCTCCTGTCGCCACTTTTTCTACATCATCGAAAGACCCTGTCGTGGTTCTTTTCACAATCGCTTTCAGCTCTTCTTCTGTAGGAAAAGGCACTTGGATTTTGAGCAGGAAACGATCCATTTGTGCTTCAGGCAGCGGGTAGGTTCCCTCCTGCTCCAATGGATTCTGAGTCGCCAGTACGAAAAACGGCTCGGGCAGCGGACGGGTCACACCGCCTGCCGAGACAGTCCGCTCCTGCATCGCCTCCAGCAGGGCGCTCTGGGTCTTCGGTGTAGCGCGGTTGATCTCATCCGCCAGGACTACATGGGCGAAGATCGGACCTGGCTGGAACTGAAAGGACTGCTGTCCCGCTTCGTCCACGCGCAAAATATTGGTTCCAGTAATATCAGTCGGCATCAGGTCAGGGGTGAACTGAATGCGCTGAAAGCTCAGCTCAAAAGCTTGCGACAGCGTGCGCACCAACAGGGTTTTACCCAGGCCAGGCACTCCTTCGAGCAATGCGTGCCCACCGGCAAACACCGCCCACAACAGCTGTTCTACAACCTCTTTTTGTCCCACCAGCACTTTGGCGATTTCCTGTCTTACACGCTCAACCTGCTGCTGACAATCTGGCAAGGCTTGCTGTGTCATCCCCCACTCCTCCATCCTTAATCAGGTTCAATGTTGCTGAAATACTGCTTCACGACTTCTTGATAATCACTCGGAATACTGCCTTTCTCCATGCTTTCGCGGGCAAATTCTGCGTACTCGCCATAGACTTCCGCGTAAGGGAGAGTCCCACCGGAGGAAACTTGCGTGTTTCCGCTTTGCTGCGACTGCGACGGTCCTGCTCCCAAAGGGCCGCTGACTGTATCAGAGGGACCACTGCCATCTCCGATACGCTGGGAAGGCACCGTGACCAGTTCGTGATTTCCGGCTCCCAGTCCAGCGCCTCCACCTTGACCGCTTCCCGCTCCAGTACCTGAACCAGCCCCGTTACCTGCGCCGATTCCTGCGCCAGTCCCTGTACCTGCCCCGTTGCCTGCTCCAGCACCATTCCCGGCGCCCGCTCCATTTCCTTCCGTGCCCGCTCCATTTCCTTCCGTGCCCGCTGGATTGCCAGTCCCTGTACCAGAGTCACCTGGAGTGTTGCCTGCAGCAGTACCACTCGGTTGCTGGGATGCACCCGTGCCTGGAGTGGCTGTCCCGGAGGCAGGTGTGCTTGGGCCTGCACCTGCCTGAGCACCTTGGCCTGCTGCCGCATTGTTACTGCCTTGACTGCCTGCGGCCGCACTGGCCAGCGTCATCTGCGACTGCTGCAAAGAAGCTGCCGTCTGTGCTGCTGCGAGCATCCCCTGCTGCGTCTGCCCAGCTGTCGTCAATGCCTGCATCATGCTTTGCTCCAGTACGAGCATGCCTTCCGGGATTTGCCCCTGTGCCAGCTGCTGTGCTGCTTCGGCCATTTGCTGTGCAGCCTGCTGCGCTTCCTTGGAGCCGGTAGCCATCGCTTCCTGACTGAGCTGATCGGCCGTCTGCTCCAGTTCTTTTGCCAGCTTTTCCAGCTCTTGAGCCGACATCGCCTCCATCGCTTGCGCCGTCTGCTGCAAGGCTTCCACCAGCAATTCACGGTCTGCTTTTGCCAGCGCATCGGCTAGCGGACTGGTTGCTGTATGATTGCTCAGCGCCAGCTGTACTCGCTGCAGGGCAGCCTGCTTTCGTACTTCGTTTTCTCTCCATTTATCCAGCTGCTTTTCCGCTGCACGCAGCGCGCTCAGGCGTTCTGCCGGATCATCCGCTTTGGCTAAAGCCTCTTTGGCTTGTTCCAACAGCTCTTCCAGCTGCTTTTTTTGTTCTTCGCTCAATGTGTTGTTCGTCTTTGCTTCCTCCTGGATGGCCGCAAGCTCCTGCTGCGCTTCTTCCAGGGCTTGCTGCTCCAATGCCATCTGAGCCAGCCTGCCGTCCTGTGGATTGGGTACGATCAGCAGAACGACCACTACCGCTAAAAGTCCGCCCATCGTGTAGATGTTCCTGCGCACCTGCGGCCAGATCAGGATGCTTTCCACAATCTTGGGCAGCTGCCTCCGCAAGTGGCCAAGCGCATCCTCTCTCTGACGCAAAGCGATCACGGATTGACTCTCTCGATGCTCCCATGCAGTAACGGCTCGCTGTGCCAAGCCTTGCTCATCTGCCACTTGCGCAGACTGCTCTAGCGTAGGCCGCTTCCCAAGTGTCAGCAGACCACCCGTCAGCAGCGCCAAGAGCGGTACTGCGATCGCCAACCAGGCGTAATATTGGATTGGCCAAAAACGGGCAACGAGGAGAAGCAAAACGCTTCCCCCCATACCCCACAGGCCGTAGATCGTCAATTGACGAACAAGCTGCCTGACTCCCAGGCGCTTGCGTATCGGCTCCAGCAGCGACTGCAATTCGTTGTTGGATTGGTTCGTGAACATGGCTTACTTCTCCTTGCGTGCCGCCCTGAACAGGCGAGGGCGAACAGGATGGATCGCGTAAATAGCCAGCAACAGGCAAACCACCGTCACCATTCCAAAAAAGATGACATAGTACCAGAAAGGATCGATCGCGGGAAACCAGGTTCCATACCTCAAGCCCACATTGTTCGTTGGTCCTTCTTCAAAAATGTGAAGGATCGCAAACAGGGGGTTCAGACTGTAAATGATGTCCGTCCAGTCTGAATTGGTGCTGGACGGCAGATTGCCCATACGACGCTGGTAACGTATAAACTCCCGAATGATTTCCGCCAGAACCATCGTACCGATCGAATAGCCAAAGACGATGGCATACGTGACGACCGTCGAAATGCCGGTTCGCTTGATCAGGGTGGACAACAGCACACCGATACTGCCGATCCCGAACATCGTGATCAGATAAAAACCAAACACCTTGACTACTTGCACAGGAGAAATACCACCGTACAGAAAGACAATGGCGTACAGCGGAATCGTGGCAAATACCAGAAACGTCATGAAGCTGAGTGAAGACAGCCATTTGCCCAAAATCAGCCGAGTAGCGCTCACGTTGGTGGTCAAAAGAATGCTCAACGTCTGCCTCTCCCGCTCGCCGGAAATAGCGCCCGAAGTCAGACCCGGCACGACAAAAACAATCATGCCCAGCTGCAGAATAGACAGCATCATGAAAAGCTCCCGCGTGTCGTTGGGATTGTAATACGTCCCTCCGTCAGTCTCCAGGAAGATGTAGAACAGGGTGATGCCACCTAAAATAAGCAGGTAGCTAAAAATCATCCAGGGCGAACGCCCGCTTCTCATTCTCATCTTCCACTCGTTGAACAAAACGGGATTGTTCAATCGTCTCAGGATGTTCATGAGCCCACCCCTTTCGTGATTTCCAAAAAGATCTCTTCCAGATCCCCCTGATCTTCATTGAAAGCCGCCACGGGGTAACCGGAAACAGCCAGATCGCGGAACAGCTCGACCTGCTGCTGGTCGTCTCCTGTAAATCCTACTGCGATCCAGTTGCCCTCCTGTGTCACACCTGCGATAGTGGGCTGCTGCCTCAGATGTTCCATCGTCTCCTCGATCCGGTCGAGCAGGCGAATTCGCAAAAGCTTTTTCTCCTGCATCTTGGTGTAGATTTCATCAACCCGGCCAAATGCGACCAGATTTCCTTCCTCGACAATACCGATCACATCACACATCTCCGCGAGCTCCGGCAAAATATGCGAGCTGATAATGATCGTCTTGCCCATGTCCCGCAGCTCCTTGAGAATCTCCCGCAGTTCGATTCGGGCACGCGGATCCAGTCCGGACGCCGGTTCATCCAGAATCAGCACTTCCGGATTGTGAACCAGGCAGCGGGCAAGCCCTAATCTCTGCTTCATTCCGCGAGAGAGCGAGTCTACATAGGCATCACGCTTATGGGTCAGATTGACCAGCTCCAGCAGCTGCGGTATGATCTGTTTTCGCTCTGCCAGAGGGATATCGTAATTGGCGCCGTAAAAATCCAGGTATTCTTCCGCTGTCAAATTGTCGTATACGCCGAAAAAGTCTGGCATGTAGCCGATCAGCTTGCGCACTTCCTTGGGCCGCTCTGTGACCTCATATCCACCCACGTACGCTTTTCCGCTGGTAGGCTCCAGTAGAGTAGCCAAGATAGACATTGTCGTAGACTTTCCTGCCCCATTGGGTCCGACGAAGCCAAACACGGTCCCTTTCTCGATTTCCAGTGTCAGTCCTTTGAGTGCTTCCATTTTGCCGTATCGTTTTCGCAGATCCTGAATCCGTATCATCGGGTGATCACCTTCCCTTCCACACTGACAAGCGGTCTGCCAAGGTGGCGATTATCATCTGCGTCATGAGACAGCTGGATGCGAAGTATGCCAGCTTCAGACACGTAGCTCGCGGCTTTGTCTCCCGTCATGATGTTGTTCACAAACACATTTTCATACGCTTCAAAGCTTTCCGTCTGCCAGTTGTAGATCTCCTTGGAGAAATAGGCACTGTCCTCCGACCAGGTGAACATGTAGAGCTTGCTGATCTCCAGCTGCTCACCATTGGGACGAAGATCGATATCAAAGGCGATATTCCCTTTTTCCATGTAATAGCCATTCGGGACCTCTTCCAGTTTGGCTGTATTTCCCGACTTGATGATATCGAAGGAACCTGCCGGATAAAACACCTCTCCACTCTCGGATGGCTTCACCTGCAATGGTGCTTTGACCAACGCGATGCCTTCTGACTTTGCTGGCGAACCCTCTACGGAGACCTCTGTCACGGCCTGATCTGTCCAGCCCATGATCATCAAGGGAGAGGCCAGACTAGGATCGTAGCTGCCGTAATCTCTTTCCTCCAGTACCTGAACCATCAGCTCTTCACGTGTTTCGTACCGCATGCCGGTCTGTTTGTTCTGTGGTACCAGTCTGCTGCTGATCCGATGCATCTTGCCCTGCAGCAGCTGTGCAGACGGCGCGTAGTTCAGATCTACCTCTACCGAGCTGCCAGGCGCAAGCTCCTGGACGTCCTGTATCTGGGTTCCAGCCAGGATTCGCACGTCACGCAAGTGGTACTTGGTCTGATTGGTGACCGTTCCTTTCAGTTTTCCATTCGAATACGTCAAGGCCGATACAAACCCGCCTGTATCTGCGACATATTGTTGGGATACGACATTGCGCATCGACCAGAACTCTACATTGCGGAAGTTCAGCTCGGCACGATCCACATCCAGCAGGGACCAGAGATTCAGATTCTCTTCTGATCGTCTTCCTGTGAGTGACGGTTCCGCCAAGCCCGGACCGTGTACGATCATCTTGTAATCGCCACTGCTCGGCACAAACATCGCGGTGACGGCACTCACCTTGGCCTGTCCGGAATTATTGAGCTCTACCAATCCAGCCTGATGCAAGGAAATGCCTGTACCACGCTGATAGGCCCCGAATGAAAAAATGCCCAGACCCGTGATCACCGAAAGAATCGGCACCACTACCCACATATAGTTTTGTTTTCTTTTATATCGCAAAATAAAGAACAGAATGGGGCCAGCAATCAATGCATAGACACCGAAAAGCAGTGCAAACCAGCTCACCTCTGGAAGCTTTAAAGAAGGAATCTGCTCGGACGCTCTTCGCAGCGGCCAGACCTGATCCTGCAGCTGGTAGTTTTTTTCCTGAAACAGTGTCGAGCCGAAAGCATTGGGCAGCATTTCTGCCCACAATCGGCCATTTCCAGACCAGCTTGCCAATGGCTCCTGCGCCAGATCATAGGCGACGTACAGGACTTTTCCCTCACCAAAGTTGCGGGCGACGAACAAAGGAATCCCGTTTTCTTCTGCGAGCACTTTCCCTTCCTTGAGGGTACCTGTACTCACCGTAAAGGGAGAAGTCAGTTCAAGCGCATTTTCCTCCACCTGCAATGCAGTAAATGTCTGCACAAGTGCTTCCCCTGTCACCTCAACTGGCGACAGGTCCTGCAAGGTTCCGACTGTTTTCTTATATTGAGGTCCTCCTGCCACGACCAGCAATCCACCTAACTGGGTCCATTCGCGAATAGCCTGAATTTGTCCGGCATTCAGCGTATCAAGCGCAAAATTGTTCAAGATGAGCATGTCTACCAATTGCAGCTGTACACCTGATACGGGTACCAGCTCCGGCTTCATGGGAAAAACCTTGACGTTCTTGGTCCATACATCTCTTGGCATGACACCGAGGTAATTGGCTGTATTCGGATTTTGGGCCAACACGCCGATCATCAGGGTATTGCCACTGTATCCCATGCTGGATACGCGCGTCTGCGCCAGCACTTGATCGCCTTGCATAAAGGAGACGTGTGTATACGTTTGAATGTGATGTCCCGGAACGACAATCGTGACCTGTTTCGTAACCCCGCTCGCCACGGATACAGGTTGGTAATGCGCAACCCCGTTCGTGCTCGCATTATGATCACCAGCCGTCACAACCAAGTCGCCTTCGATATCAGCGCCTAGATTGGTGATACTCACCTGGACGGGAACCAGACCCGTTTCTTTAAATGACCCCTCAAAGCCGATCTTGGCATCCAGCTTGATCGCCACTTCTGCTTGCGCAACTGCAGCAATGCCCGTGGGCATCATTGCCATCATCATCAAGCACATGCATAACGCCAGCAACCAGCGCCTCGACTTTCCTGTAACCATGAATGCATACCCCCATAGACGGCTCATCTGCGAATGGTCCGTCTTTTTCATACAAATATAGACGTTTACAATCATGAAAAAGCTACATGATTATGCAGGAAGAACGAAAAAAAATCCACCCTTTTCCAAAATGGGTGGATTTTGCTGTCTGGTCTGCTCATTCGTAACCCGGATTTTGGGTACGAGAAGGCTCCGCCATATCTGCAATGGCCTGGTGGATGTGAGGCGGATATTCTGCCAACCGATGACAAAGATAGAGGTACCACTCCGTCCCGTAGGTGAGGTAGAGTCGCACAGTGACACCTTTATCCCGCATCAATCTGGCCTGCTCTGGCCGAACGCCGTACAGCATTTCCAGCTCAGCGTGCCGCAGGTGCAGATAGCCTCTTCTCTCCAGCTCGTCGATCAGGAGCTGATCGTGGGTCGCAAAAGAAATGTCGTGACCAGACAGGGCACACCGCTCTGCAAGCAGCAAATACCGTTCGTTCAACTCCTCGCCGCGTCCCAAGGCGACCGCTTCATGCTCCCGAAACGCTCCTTTCACCAGCCGAATTTTCCCTGGCTTCTGCAAGACCTTCGTCAGGTCGTCGAATGACCGATGGAGATGGGCTTGAATGGTGATCCCGATATTTTCATGCCTCTCTGCCAGCTGCTCATACAGCTGGACAATAGCTTCTGTCTTAGTCGATTCCTCCATGCTGACCATGAGGTAATGATCCTGTTTGCGCGCCTCTTCCGCCATTTCCTCCGCATGGGTATACGCCAGCTGCGGATCGAGAAGCAGCCCAATATGTGACAAGTCGAACGATATTCCAACAGGTCGGCGGATTCTCCCGCAATCTCGTGCTAGCTGAATAAAATGCTCTTTTGCCTGGCTACACTCCTGTATGGTCTTGGTATTTTCCCCGATGTACTCGGCTGACAGCAGGTATCCCTGATCCGCCAGCACGACGGCCCGCTCCAACAGCTCCGCACTTGTCTCCCCAGTCACGTATCGCTTCGCTGCAGCCAGCAGCAGCGTGTACAACTGCGGTGACTGCATCACCATTTCCTGGATTGCTGGATTGCGCGCAATCGTCCTCAACACTTCCGCTGTCTTGATTTCCTCTCCTCGCATGGTCTTGCCTCCCGTCATGGATGTGGACTTCTTCGCACAACCATATCATGGTAAGCTAAACTCGATTAGGACCAGTTTCCAGCTATTTTGATAGAACCACTTTTTAAGGGGTGTGCACGCACTTGCTCTATCTAACCATCGACCGTGACAGTCCGCTGCCGTTGATTCGGCAATTGTACACCCAGCTGCGAAGCAAAATTTTGCAGGGGGAATTAAAGGCAGGCCAAAAACTCCCTTCTACACGACAAGCCGCTCGGGAGTTGTGCATTTCCCGCAATGTCGTGATCGAGGCCTTTGACCAGCTTCTCGCTGAGGGCTACATTGAAAGCAAGCAGGGCTCGGGCTTCTACGTCGTACCCGACATGTACCTGGAGCAACAAGCTCGGCAGGAGGAAGCATGGCTGATACCAGAAAACGACCTGCCAGCAGCTCCCTCTCTGATCGATTTTCGCTCCGGTGTGCCGGCACTTGATTTCTTTCCGCGTACGGTCTGGGGCCGAATGGTGCAGCGCGTCTGTCACGAGGCTCCGCTCTCCGCGCTCGGCTACAATCGCCCCGAAGGACGCCTGGAGCTGCGCCAGATATTGAGCCGCTACTTGTACCGGACACGAGGCGTGCAATGCGAGCCTGAGCAAATCGTCATGACTTCCGGTGCCACACAGGCGCTGACGCTGATTGCGAAGGTGCTGCTGACCACAAACAGCCAGGTTGTAATGGAGGATCCCATCACACAAGACATCCAGACGATTTTTTCCTCTGCTGGCGCCAGCTTGATCCCTGTACCCACAGATGAAGCCGGAATGATGACCGACTTGCTGCCAGATCCCGAACAGGTGCGCCCCAGCTTTGTTTTCGTCACGCCCTCGCATCAGTTTCCGCTGGGGGGTACGTTGCCGATCCAGCGGCGCATCCAACTGATCCAATACGCTCGTCAAGCGAACTGCTACATTGTAGAAGATGATTATGACAGTGAGTTTCGCTACGACAGTCCGCCGATCAGCTCCCTGCAAGGACTGGCAGCCGAGCGCGTGATTTACGTCGGTTCCTTCAGCAAGATCCTCTCGCCCGGCTTGCGCCTCGGTTATCTCGTCCTTCCGCCAGAGCTCGTCCATCGCTACCAGGAGGCGAAATGGTTTACGGACCTGCATACGCCTTCACTCGACCAGCTCGCTCTCGGGCTTTTCATCGAGGACGGACATCTGGAAAAGTATCTGAATCGTGTCAAAAAACTCTACAAAAAAAGAAGAAAATGCCTGTCCGATGCTCTGACACAGGCATTCTCGAACAAGGTGAGCATATGGGGGGCCTCCGCTGGTCTGCATGTAGTCGCGGCTTTTGCAGGGGTACGCTTCACACCCGCTCTGCTCAAAGAGCTGGAAGATTGCGGCGTTCGTCTGTACCCCGTCTCTGATCACACCATCCAAAAAGACAAACACACGGAAAAGCTAATCATCGGCTATGGCAACCTGTCCGAAGAGCAAATTATGGAGGGCGTCGACAGGCTGCAAAAAGGGCTGGCAGTTAGTCAAGCCAGGCTCCAGCCAACGCTTTGATACCCGGCTCAATCTTTTCCAGCGGTATACCGGCAAAGCCGAGGAAAAATTCCTTGTGCTGCTCTGCCGGAGGGCGCAGCCAGGTATACGATGCCGAGGAAGTGTGCACTCCTGCCTGTCGCGCCCGCTCGTTCAATTGGAGCTCGCTATGAGGGGTTTCTACCCGAAGGAGCATGTGAAAGCCAGCGTCTTTTCCAAAGAGGACAGCCCGCTCGCCAAAATGCTCTTGTACTGCATGCATGACGGCATCGTGCTTTTTGCGATACAGGCTGCGCATTTTGCGGAGATGCTTTTCCAGCATCCCTTTCTTCATAAAGGCTTCCAGGGTGACCTGGTGGAGTCGCGACGAGGATTGCTCCAGCAGCGTCTCTCTTACAAGTTGATAATAGCGATCCAGCAGGCTCTGTGGCAGCACCATATACCAGATGCACAGGGCGGGCGCGATGACCTGCGAAAAGCTGCCCATGTAAATCACGCGGGCGTTCGTCTGAAGTCCCTGCAAGGATGGGATCGGCCTGCCGTGATAGCGGAATTCTCCATCGTAATCGTC
Organism: Brevibacillus invocatus; assembly: GCF_003710915.1. Classification (GTDB taxonomy): domain Bacteria; phylum Bacillota; class Bacilli; order Brevibacillales; family Brevibacillaceae; genus Brevibacillus; species Brevibacillus invocatus. Next base: position 76,672 of record NZ_RHHR01000029.1, read on the forward strand.
TTCGATGATGTAGCCGTTCACCGCTTTTGCCCATTCCAGCAGCTGCATGCGCTTGGCAACTGGCATAATCATGCCGCGCGGATACTGATGCGATGGAGAGACGACCGCGAGTCTGGCGCCGCTTTGCTCCAGCTCCCTCACGTCGATTCCATCCTCCAGAAGCGAGATGGGCTTTACTTCAAAGCCATGACGCGCAAACGTATGAGCGAACAGCAAATAGCCCGGATTTTCCACAGCAATCTGCGGATAATCTGTCTTCAGCATCAGACTGAGTAGAGAGAGCAATCCAAACTGATCAGAGCAGATGACGACCTGGTCGGGGGTACAGACGACTCCCCGATGCTGGTGCAGGTATTCGGCGATTTGCTTGCGTAGTCCAGGCTCGCCTTGAGGATCGCCGAAAAACAGATCCTCCTGCCGTTCCAGACGAAGCGTCTGATTGTAGAGACGGCGCCAATCCGCATAAGGAAAAAGAGAAAAATCGTTCTGTGACATGTGAAAGTCGTATTCGTACTGGCGAGCATCCCTGAGCAACGGACGATCCACTCCCGCCTGTCCATCCCTTGGACGGTTCGCTCGGGGAGCTATCTCCGGCTCCGGCAAATGCTCGACGTAGTATCCGCTGCGCGGCCGGCTGATGATAAAGCCCTCTGCAAGCAGCTGCTGGTACGCCATCTCGACAGGCGTCGTGCTCAGCCCCAGCATATCCGCCAGCTTCCGCACTGAAGGCAAGCGTGTCTTCTCCGGTAAGGTTCCCGCGACGATCTCTTTTTTGATATAGGCGTACAATTGTACATACTGTGGTTCATTCCCGTTATCTGTCCAGACCGGTGTCAGCAGCATCGAATCTCTCCAATCTGTCCTTTTCACTTTGATAAAACTGCATATTTTCAAGTATACACAAAACAATTAAGCTAGTGGAAACGAATCGGAAGGAAGGAAATCACCATGTCTCATCAGGAACATTCAATCACTCCCGTGCGCTTTCTGGAAGGGGAGCGCGTCTATCTGCGTCCAGTCGGGCTTGATGATACCGAGCTGTATTTTCAAATGCTGTTCAACTCCGAAGCACGTCGCTTGACGGGCACCCAGAAGGCATTTACCCGCGAGGAAATCGCTCAATATATTCAAGGAAAAGCCAACGACTCCTCAAGTGTGCTGCTGTTGATTGCACTGCGCGAGAACGACCAAGTGATCGGAGATGTGCAGATCGGAGGAATCGACCGGAACAATCGAAATGCCTACATCCGCATCGCCATCGACTCCTCCAAGTTTCAAGGCAAAGGCTATGGCAGCGAAGCCATGCTGCTGATGCTGGACTACGGCTTCGGCATCCTCAATCTGCATCGAATCGAATTGAACGTCTTCGCTTTTAACGAACGTGCGATTCACACCTACGAAAAACTGGGCTTCCAGCGCGAAGGCGTACAGCGTCAGGCCCTGTACTACAACCATGAGTACCATGACTCGATCCTGATGGCGATGCTTGCAGACGAGTACCGGGAGAAATATGTGAAGTCCTCCAAATAAAAAATAGCCTTCCTTCGCCTGCGCGTCTATTCTGCACCTGGCAAAGGGAGGCTTTCTCGCTTATCTGCTGATACTGACCGATTCAAAATACAAGTATTTCCGCTCGTCCTCTTGTATGTCCGGCTCCAACCCGACCTTCGGAATCGTATTTCACCATGAATACATGTTCAAAAAATCTTTCGCTATAGGATGGTTTCATGTACTTCGCTGTATAGGCCTGGATGCACGCCTCCACTTCCTGCTTGCTCATTCCAAGCTCAATCGTGCCAACTCCTCCTTATGGCCAGCCGACCATTCTAGACAATGGGATGGATGTCCCCTTTTTGAATCAGAAAAACAGACTCCCCATCCCATCCACTTCCTCAACAGCTCCGCTCAGCTTCTGCTCCAGACGCGTGATCCGCTTTTCGTAGGCCTGCGCTTCTGCTCTGTTTTTTTGCCGCAGCAGGGATGAACGCTGCTTCCATTGTTCGTACGCTTTTCTTGTGTAAGACAAAGCTTTTTCCCAGTCCTTGAACTGATGCTCGCATAGCTTTGCCGCTTCGATGTAGATCTCTTCCGGAACAAATCGCGTCCCTTGCATGCAGGACTCCCAGATGTGCAGCGCTCGCCTCCAGTCCTTTTGCTTTTTATAAAGCTGCCCGAGCGCCAGCTTCGCCCGAACATTCCAAGGGTGCTCACTATCCGCGACAAACGCATAGGCCTGGATCGCCGCTTCCTGATCTCCCAGTGCATCATACCATCGGGCTATGGCAAAGCATTCTTCGCAGGACACGTCCTCATGCTCGTGCTGAAGGATCAAGCGGGAAATATGCGTGTAGAGCGTAATCAGAGACAGGACGTCCAGCTCGTTGTGGCGCAGAACACCCTCGATCACAGATGGGTCCTGGCTGTGGAGGAAGTCGAAGTAACGGATTGGCGCCAAAAAACCGGGCAGGTCGTCCTCACGAGTAACCTGCAGCTTTACCTGCTCGATCAAAGACAGGCGGCAGGATTCCAGCTCGTCCTTCCACAAGCGCCTCGCCCCGTGCAGCAGATCCAGATGGCCGAACACCGGCAGGGCTGACACCTGATCGCGGATCAAGGTATGCCGCGTCTTCACCTGTGGCCAGTCAAAGGATTTGCCGTTGAACGTCACGAGATGGGATGACTTCTTGGCCTGCTCCAAAAACGAGTGATACAAGGTGACTTCCGCGTGCGGGGCGGGAAGAAAATGCTGGCGCATCACGACCTCGTCCCCCTCTACGCGGCTGTAGCCGAGCAGAAACACGGTGTTTCCCGCTCCGCCGGAAAGTCCTGTCGTCTCTGTATCGAAAAAGAGCAAATCCTCGGCCTTTCTGCCTGACGCCGACAACGGATGCTGCCTGCCAGATGCTTCCCAGGCGGCAATCGCATCATGCAGCTCGGCGAATGAATACGCTCCATGCTGATGGGCGACAGGATAGCGCACCTCGCGAATCATCACATGCTCGCCTTCCCATACGTAAGGCTTTGCTTGCAGCTCTTTCCAGCGATCAGAAAAAGGAATGTCCGCCTCCACTAGAAGCGAAGAGTCCGGCACCTGCTCCTGCCGTGTGTCCGTCTTCTGCTGGTCGCCTTCTTTAACGAGATGCCCTTTCATGCGTTGCAGCTTGGCTTTAAGAGACATAGGTGCTTCCCCCTTGCGCGACACGCAGCAAGGTCATAGCCAGCCCTTTGCTGCCATCGTCCGTTGCTCCGACACAAGACGGACAGCCTGACTCGCAAGGACAGGAGGTGATGAGCTGCTCCGCCTGTGTGAGAATCGTCTCCATTTCCTTGTACACCTGCTCGCTAAGTCCGATGCCGCCCGGATAGCGGTCGTAGAGGAATATCGTCGGCTGCTGGGAATGCACGGCTTTTCGCTGCGGAATCACGTGCAGGTCCATCGGGTCACACATGACAAACAACGGCGCGACGTGCTGCAGGACATGTGCCAGTCCGACCAGCCCGCGCTCCACATCCTCCTTCCCGATCGTTTCCAATAAGGTGTTGGAAAAGCTGATCCAGGCTGCATTGGTATGCAGCTCTTCCTCAGGTAAATGGATCGGGCCGGAACCGATGTTTTCGTGTGTCTCGAACTTGATCTTTTTAAAAATCGTCGCCATCGCATGAACAGACACTTCCCCGTAGGCAAAGGCACTTTCCGCATGTCGTCGCGACTGATCCTCTTCCAGCACCTTGAGCTGGACAGCAAGGTTGGCATCGGTGTAGTAATCGACCTGGACTTCCCGCACATACGCCTTCTTTTCCTCGTAATCCAGCTTTTCCACCTGGAACTGTATCCCCTGATGCAGATAAATGGCTTCGTCATGCAGCAGCGTCATAGAGCTGAAGCGGTCCATTTCCCCGATGACACGCTCGTTGCCTCGTTCACTGATATCGATGATGACCACGTTTTCCTGCGAAGCCGAGCGCAGACTGATGTTGTGAGCCGGAAAGGAATCGTTCATCCAGAACCATTTTCCTCGGGAAAAATGCAAGACCTGCTCTTCGGTGAGGAATTCAAGAACTTCCGTGATCTCCGCTCTGCCGAAGCGCTCTCCCTCCTTGAAAGGAAGCTCATAAGCAGCGCACTTGAGATGGTCGACGAGAATGATCAGATTGTCCGGGTTGATTCTCGCGGTCTCCGGACTGCGGTCGAAGAAATACTCCGGATGGGAGATGACATACTGGTCGAGCGGTGTCGAGCTGCCCACCATGACGACGACCGACTCCCCTTGCCGTCTGCCTGCGCGCCCAGCCTGCTGCCAGGTACTGGCGACAGAGCCCGGATAGCCCGTGATGACACACACCTGCAGCTGACCGATATCTACGCCCAGCTCCAGCGCATTCGTACTGACGACACCCATGATGTCGCCATTGCGCAGACCGCGTTCGATCTCACGTCTTTGACTTGGCAAATAGCCACCGCGGTACCCCTGAATGGTCTTAGGTCCCAGCTTTCGCTTGATCAGCTCCTGCAGGTAGGTCAGCAAAATTTCCACACGGACACGGCTGCGTGCGAAAAGAATCGTCTGGATGCCATTGGTCAGGAACTGCTCGGTGATGTCTCGCGCTTCCAGGGTGGCGCTGCGCCGGATGTTGAGCTGCCGATTCACCACAGGCGGGTTGTAGAACAGGAAGTGCTTGGTCCCTGCTGGCGCCCCGTTGTTGTCGACCAGCATGACAGGCTCCTCTGTCAGCTGTTCTGCCAGCTCGCGCGGGTTGGCAATCGTCGCCGATGTACATATAAACTGCGGATGACTCCCGTAAAACGCGCAAATCCGCTTCAGTCTGCGAATGACATTGGCGACATGACTGCCAAAAACACCGCGATATGTATGCAATTCGTCGATGACGACGTATTTCAAATGCTCAAAAAAGGAAACCCACTTGGTATGGTGAGGCAGGATTGCGGAGTGCAGCATATCCGGATTGGTGATGACGATATTGCCTGCTTTTCGCACGGTCTGCCGAATCTGTGCCGGCGTGTCGCCATCGTAGGTTTCGGACTTGATGGATAGCCCCATCTCATTGATCAGCTCGTGCAGCTCGCTTTTCTGGTCCTGCGCCAGTGCCTTGGTCGGAAAAAGATAGAGCGCTCGTGCCTGTGTATCCTCAGACAAGGTCTGCAGGACAGGCAGATGATAGCACATGCTTTTTCCCGAAGCCGTCGGCGTGACTGCCACAATGCTTTGGCCTGCCATCACATGGCGAAACGAGGTCTCCTGATGGGTGTACAACGCAGGAATGCCCCTTCTCTCCAGCGCTTCTCGAATGCGTGCATCCAATTCTGTCGGAAACGGTACACTCTTGGCCTCTCTGCTGGGTATCGTTCGCCAGTGGACAATATTTTGGGCGAAACGTTCTTCTGTTTTCAGGTAATCGAGGATTTCGCCCATTTGTTTTTTTCTGTTCACCTACATCACCTACTTTCTGTTATTGTACGAATGGATGTTCGGGATGTAAATGGAATAATTTATTCCGTCTCCTGAATGCTAACGATTGTTGGGAGAAATAGGGTTCATACACTCGCAGGCTGGATTGTCCGTGCGTCTGTACGCTATTATTTTTACATAAAGATCTGATTTCCGGCTGAACGTACATACGACTGTACGGAAGATAACATCCAAAGGGAGGTAATCAAGATGGACTTTCATCGTGAACCGAACACATACGTAGGTCATGTCAGGATCAAGGTTCAGGATTTGCAGCGCTCTCTCCAGTATTATCAGGAGGTCATCGGCTTTCAGATTTTGGAGCGAACTGATACCTCAGCCAAACTGACGACAGATGGCAAAAGCAGCGTGCTGTCCCTCGAACAGCCGGACAACGCTTTGCCGAAGGAAGGAAAGACGACTGGATTGTACCACTTTGCGCTGCTTTTGCCGAGTCGCTCCGATCTGGCGAATATCGTCAGGCATTTCGCTCAGTTAGGCATCCGGATTGGCTCATCGGATCATCTGGTTAGCGAGGCCCTTTATTTATCGGACCCCGATGGCAACGGGATTGAAATCTACGCGGATCGTCCTGCGTCTGTGTGGAGCTGGGTAAACGGAGAAGTGCAAATGGCAGTAGATCCATTGAATTTCGAAGACCTTCTGGCAGAGAATCATCAAGCTTCCTGGACGGGGCTGCCTGCCGATACCGTCATGGGGCATATCCATCTGCATGTGTCCGAACTGAAAAAGACAGAAGAATTTTATACGAAGGGGCTTGGGTTTGAAGTCGTCAATCGCTTTGGGACACGGGCATTGTTCATTTCTACAGGCAAGTACCATCACCATATCGGCCTCAATACCTGGAATGGGGTTGGTGCTCCCCCACCGCCCGCAAACAGTGTCGGTCTCGAATCCTTTACGCTAATTTTGCCGAGCGATGAGGTTAGAAGACAGGTTGTCTCAGACTTAAAACAGATTGGTGCGCCTGTAGTCGAGAATGGGGATGCATGGGTGACCACTGATCCTTCGGGGAATCGGATTCTTTTACAGCATGCGTAAGCGAAAGAAGGTACACCTATGACAGCAGACGTGAACAAAAAGCAATCAGGAATAGAAATCGGGATCTACACATTAGCCGATCTAGGACCTGATCCTCTGACCGGAAGAACGATTAGTGCCCATCAGCGCATAAAAGAAATGATCGAAGCAGCCAAGCTGGCAGACGAGGCTGGACTGGATGTTTTTGGCTTGGGCGAGCATCATCGGCTGGATTATGCCGTATCCTCTCCGCCTGTTGTTCTGGCTGCGATCGCCCAGGCCACCAAGCGAATCAGACTGACCAGTGCTACGACTGTCCTTAGTACGGTTGATCCTGTCCGTTTATTCGAGGACTTCGCGACGTTGGATCTGGTTTCGGATGGACGTGCCGAAATCATTGCGGGTCGAGGAGCGTTTGTGGAATCATTCCCTCTATTCGGCTATGACACCCATGACTACGATGCCCTTTTCTCCGAAAATATCGAGCTCCTCCTCAAGCTGAATGAACATGAAAAGCTCTCTTGGAACGGTCGCTTTCGTTCTTCATTAAATGCGGCAGAAATTTCCCCTCGTCCTGTACAAAACAAATTACCGATCTGGGTCGGGGTTGGCGGTACACCCGATAGTGCCATTCGTGCTGGGCGGTTAGGTGTGGGGATGGCAATGGCGATTTTGGGAGGAGATCCTAAAAGATTCGTTCCCCTTGTGGATGCGTACCGAAAAGCAGCAGCCCATGCAGGACATGCGCCCGAAGAGCTTTGCATCGGCGTAACGGGTCACTGTTATCTCGCTTCGACTACACAACAAGCCAAAGACGAGTTCTTTCCGTATTACTCCAATTACTGGGCTTACGTGAATCGACAGCGGGGAATGGGGTTCAGGATGTCCAGAGATGATTTTGAACAGATGGCTGCTGCTGACACCGCTCTATTCGTAGGAAGTCCTCAACAAATCATCGAGAAAATCCTACGCCAGCATGAACTGTTTGGACATCGGCGATTCCTGGCTCAGATGGACATCGGTGGTCTGCCCTTTCAGAAAGTCATGGAGGGCATTGAGCTGCTGGATTCTGCATAACGCACCGCCTCGTGCACCTGAGACAGGCTGTAATGAGCGTCAGGCCTTCTGAAGGTCAGCTTTTTCTTCTGGATGAGTGAGATCAGATGCTGAAAGGTATTTTGCCAGGCTTGTACGGAGACCTGTTGATTCCAATGCCGCAGATGAAGCATTTTCACCTGAACGTTGGTCTTTTTCGAGATCTCAGCCCAATGGACAGGCTGCCCAGACAGCAGGCCTATCGTCAATACAATGCCGCCTGACTGAACCAGAAAAGCCAAGTCGGAGCCATCTGTCCCACCGATTGAGTCAATCGCGGCCTTCGCCCCTCGTCCATTCGTCCATTCCATCACTGTCGGCTGCAACGGGGTTTCCGCCGTATTGATGACATGAGTGGCTCCGAGCTGAAGCAGTTCTTCCGTATAGTGATGATTACGGGTGATTGCAATAAGCTGAAAGCCGAGAACCTGAGACAGCTGGGCAAAGATTCGGCCAATAGACGAGCCGCATGCGTTGACCAGCAGCACATCACCCGGTTTTAATGCCAGCACTTCGGTACACGCAACCCAGGCCGTGATCGGATTGATATACAGCTGAGCCGCCATGTAATCCTCCATAAAATCCGGCACTGGTACAGCGAGTTCCGCATTGCAGGTGACGTATTCCTGCCAGATCCCCTCTCCTCGCAAAGGTAGGACGCGCTTGCCTATCCACTGACTGGAAACGAAAGGCCCTACATCTACGACCACTCCAACTCCTTCATAGCCGGGAATGGCTGGCAGGGAGATCCGGTGCGAGTAGACCCCGTAAACCGGGAGCAAATCCGAGGGATTAATCGGGCGTTCAGTCATTTGGACAAGCACTTCCCCGGCCTTGGGTCGTTGAAGCTCTCTATTTTCTACTTTTAGTACCTGCCCGGGACTTCCAAACTCGTAGAATGTGACATAGGCAGCATCCACATCAAAACCCCCTTTGCGCTCCATTCATTCACTCGGGTTTCCGGAACCCTTCCAGCAACAACGAAATCATCTGCGCGGTTTCCTCCAAGGCTTGACTTGCATCCGCCATTTGGGCAATCCAGAGCGCAGATTCATTCAATGCGCCAGAGAGAAAATGGGTCAACGCCTCGATGCTGACCGGTTTGAGCTGACCTTGCTGCTGCATGCCCTGCAGCTGCTCGCGCAATAATCGCATGGAGTGCTGCTCGTCCATCCTGCGCCACTCCTCCCATCCGAGTACGGCTGGTCCGTCCAAGAGCAGAATTCGCTTGTTTTGTGCTTCTAGGGCTGCACCCACAAATGCGCGACATCCGAGTGCAAGCTGTTCCCAGACGTCTTCACTCTTTGCCGCCTGTGTCTCCACCTTTTCGGCTACTTCTTGCTGGACTGATTCCAGCACAGCCTGAAAAAGACCCTTTTTGCTGCGAAAATGGTGGTAGAGTGCACCGCGCGTGAGCTGTGCTTCCTGGACGATATCCTCCAATGCCGTATCCGCATACCCGCGTTCGGTAAAATGAAGTCTGGCGATTTCGAGCAGCTTTCGGATTGTCGCATTCGTCTCTTCTTGATTCCGTTTCATGGATGTTGTGTACTCCTTTTCTTACAGCTTTTCCAACAGGGCGCATGCCTCTACGTCCCCTGACTTGACCAGCGATCTTAAGGCATGACGAACCATCCAGGCAAAATGCTCGTCTCGCCCCCTGCGATCGATCTGTACATGAAGCCAGCCTAGCGTCGCTTCCCTGTAATCTTTGGTCAAATCATTCAGATGATTGGCGACCGACTTCCTGACATAAAAAGAAGGATCGTTCAACAATGGGACAAGCAAAGCGAGATTATAGGCAGGGTCGCCTTTGAGAGCAGGCATGCGCTTGGCCCAAGGCAGACGAGGTCGCGTCCCCTCACTGACCAGACGACGCACATGCAGATTCGGATCGTGGCGCCATTTGTTCAATAATTCCATACACGCATCCTGATGACAAGTCAGATACGGGCGAATCGCATACTCCGAGGTGTGCCGCTTGGTGATCTCATACATGGCTTGCATAGAGAGGTCGAAATGCTGCAACCCGTATTTTTCTACGTAAAACGCAACAGGCATCAAAAAATAGCCGTTCGTAAACATCCCCTCCTCGGTCTCATTCTCCTGCCCCAGTATCGTCAAGAGAATCTGCAAGGACTGTGCATAATCAGGCGGCAAGGCACGGTGCAAGGTATCCGCGATGACAGCTACTCTTGCTTTGAGTGGAAGGGGTCCTACCTGATCAGCAACTGCGTGCACAAACCATTCATCCGGAAAATCGGGATGGCTAGGCTTGATCAAGTCGGATAGACGATGCGCCAGTTCAACTCCGAAATACTCTTTTAATGCGACCGTCTCACTCATTCTTGCCAGATCTTCTCTGCATACTGCAGGCTTTCTGCCTCTGACGGCGGGATGATGGCGATGACATCGATCAAGACTCCGTTTGGATCACGCGTAATGAAATGTCGCTGTCCAAATTCCTCGTCACGGATATCCAGCTCCAATGCCAGCTTTCCCTCTACAATCAACCTCTGGTACTCCGCATCCACATCATCTACTTCAAAATTGAGAATCAAGCCCTGCACAGGTTTGCGGTAGGCAGCTGGAATGGTCGGATGTGTGAGATCCAGAAGAGCCAGTTCAAATGGAATATCCCCCGTCGCCAGCCTCAGGCTCACATACCAATCAGCTTCATAAACCTTCTCAAAGCCAAAGTACTCCGTATAAAATGCGGCACTTGATGCGACCTGCTCTGTCAAAATGACGGGATAAAAGCTATTCGTTTTCATCTTAGAACCCCCTGTTGGATGATGTTGGTATTCATTTTACATACATACTGTATGTATGTAAAGGGGTGAAAAAATCTCCCCGTTTATTTCCGGAGAGATTTTACCTTTCTCATCATGGCTTAGACGATTTTGGAGCCGTGACTACGGCGAAAACGAATCCACTTCACACCGGACTGGATCCCTTCAATCAGCGTAGATGCTCCGATCAGATACACGATCCACTCGATAGCCAGACTCCAGATCTTGGCGAGCGTATCCAGCTTCTCACTGCCCGCCTCCACCATGCCATACACCACAAGTTCATTCATAAATTCCGCGTTGTACAGCTCAGGATTGGCAAACATGAATACACCGAACAAGCCCGAGATGATCGTGAAGAGTATGTGGGTAAGAAAGACGCTATTCGTCCAGCTCTTTTTCACCCAACGCACGGTGTCCTTGAAAAGACCGAGCAATCCCAATATCCAGATGAATGGAAGGTATTCACGAAATACTTCGAGATTGAAAAAGGGAATGACATTTTTCAAATTCCCCTCCGAAAATACCGTAGCCCCGATGAGATGCGGCGAGAAGGTAAAGAGCACCAGAAAGAAGATGGTAAACATGATCCCGAGCACGGACTCGGATTGCTTGATTTCCCATTTCGCGTCGGGGATCGGCGGAAGCTTGGCTGGATGCCATCCGCTCTTGCCCGCAATGCCTGCCTTCTTCTCCTTTCGCATGGCGTAATCCAAAAAGGCAAAGGTAAGTGTCGTCCAGGCAAACCCCTGCACAGGTACAAAAATCAAGGCACGAATCAAATGATTGAATTGTTCCTGAACATGTGTGGGGTCAAGGATAAAGGAGATGCCGAAGACAAAGATTTGAATCAACACGATGCAGATAAGGATGATTTTGAGTACAGACAGATACGTGTCAAACAGCAGAGGGCTAATCAAATACCTCGGTTCACTTCTGTATTTGGCAGCCAAGTCATGCGGATTCCCCAGCTCTATCAATACTTGCTCCGCAGCCGACTCATCCTCCTCCCCACCCATGACCCGCTCCTCGATCATGTCTTCAATCAGTCCCCGCAGCTCTCGCTCAATGTCAGCTCTCTGCTGTTTGGGCAGCTTTTGCGTCACGACATAAATATATCGATTGACTTGTTCCATCTTCTAGCCTCCCGGATGATCGATCAGGCTTTCCACACTGGCGATCATGTTTTTCCACTCTATACAAAGCTGTTCGTAGACTTCCTTGCCAAACGGACTGAGCAAATAATACTTGCGTGGGCGAGCTTCATTCGTGTCCCACTTGCTTTCCAAAAGCTCCTGTTTTTCCAATCTGCGCAGGAGAGGGTACAGCGTGCCAGGATCTATCGAGATGCCCTTCTCCTCCAAAACGGAGACAAGGGAGTATCCATATTGGGGCTCCGACAATTGGCTCAAAACGCCGATAATGATCGTTCCACGCCGTAATTCCTGCATTAATCCTTGGATAACCTCTTGAACGTCCTTCATATCACCAACTCCTGCGGTTATTATACTGTGTTACACACACTATTGTAAATGGTTCATTATCATTCGTTTTTTATTATTAAAAAAAAGCCGCGGAAAAATGGCTTTCCGCAGCTGTTCCTATAAGTATGCCTATTAAGCCCGATACGCCTCCTGCAAAATTTGCAGGTAGTCCTCTGCTGTTACGGTGCGGACATTGCTCGGTGTAGAGCCGTTCTTGACAGAGAGCTCGACGATCCGTGGGAAATCCTCCTCGCGAACTCCCGGCAAGTCCCTGAGCCTCGGAATATTGAGGCTGTTCGTCCAGTCCACGATTCCCGCGACCAGCTTTTCGCAGGCCAGCTCGTCTGCATCTGCATCGCTGGCAAAGCCCATAAAGCGTGCCAGACTCGCGTGCAGCGCTTGATCCTCTTGGGCATTGAAGCGCAGGACATACGGCAAAAAGACCGAATTCGCTACACCATGCGGCGTGTCGTACAAGCCACCCAGCGCTTCTGCCAGGCAATGCACTGCGGCTACATCCGCCGAACCAAAGCACAGCCCTGCCAAGAGACTTCCCTCCAGCATGTCATAGCGGGCTTGCTCATTTCTGCCGTCTGCATACGCATCGGGCAAAGCCTTCACGATTTTTCGCATCGCTTGTGCGCCGAACGCTTGGGAGATGGGATTGGTCACTTTGCAGGTATAGCCCTCGATGGCATGCACCAAAGCATCTACCCCTGTGGCTGCTGTCACGGCAGGCGGTACGCTGTAAGTCAGTGCCGGGTCCAGAACGGCCAGTGTCGGTCGAAGTGCTGCGTGTTTCAAGGTCATCTTGCGATGGGTCGCCGCTTCCGTGATCACGGAGGAGCGCGTCACTTCCGATCCGGTACCCGCAGTGGTAGGTATGCAAATGATGGGCGCAATGTTCGCGTATGGCAATAGCCCGTCTGCATATTCAACAGGCGTTCCCCCATTTCGGCCGATGAGCGCAATCGCTTTGCCCGTATCCATCGCGCTGCCTCCCCCGATCGCAACGACCATCTCGGCCGAGGACTCACGGAAAAGTGCCGCTCCTGCCAGACACTCGGTATCGCGTGGATTTTGGCTGAGTGCGTCAAACAGCGTGACCGAAAATCCCGCTCTCTCCAAAGCGGACTGAATCGGCTCGACCAGCCCTGCACGAATGACGCCTGGGTCACTTACCAGAAGAATGGACCTCCCCAGACCCAAGGATTCCAGGATAGCTGGCAGCTCCAGTGACTTCCCTGTCCCCATCTCGATTCTGGTCGAGCAATAATAGCTGTATGTGTTCATGCGACCTTCCCCTCCCGCTCTTTTTTTCATCATACAAGGGTTGGACCGAGCCTACCAGTGTAACAACCTATTTTTTTCCACGTCAGATAGGTCAAAGGGGGTTTTTAATAGATGAGAAAAAAAATCAAAAGCGCAACAGCTGCCGTATGTGTGGCATCGCTAATGGGTTGCAGTATGTCAATGGCTCCAGAGAATTCAGCGCCAGTCTCCATGCAGGATCGAGCCTATCCAGCGGTCAGCTCCAGCCAGGCAGAAATGCCAGCAGCTCCTCGTCAACCAGAAGCTATGACCTTCAAGCATTACGGCACCAATCCGTTTATCTCTACCGATGAAGACAATCTCTCCACGTTTGCCGCTGATGTGGATACAGGCTCCTATTCCATCATGCGCCAGTACATCCGAGACGGCAATCTTCCGCCCGCAGATGCTGTTCGCGTGGAGGAATATATCCATTATTTTTCGCCGAATTACCCCGCTCCCCGGGACCAAACATTCGCTATTCAAGTGGATGGCGGCCCCTCTCCTTTCGGTTCAGGCTACGAGCTCGTCCGCATCGGAATCAAAGGCAAGGAAATCCCGGCCGTGGATCGAAAGCCAGCTCACCTCGTCTTTGTGATCGACGTCTCTGGATCGATGGAGCAGGAGAACCGCCTGGAGCTGGTAAAGAAAAGCTTGCGCATCCTCGTCGATCAGCTCCAGCCCTCCGATACAGTAGGCATCGTCGTCTATGGCTCGACAGGAGAAGTCATCCTCGACCCTACATCGGTTGAGGACAAGAAAAAGATCCTTGCTTCCATCGACCGCCTCGTTCCCGGCGGCTCGACCAATGCGGAGGAAGGGCTGATGTTGGGCTATGAGATGGCATCGCGTACTTTCGATAAGCAGGCCATCAACCGGGTGATTCTCTGCTCAGACGGTGTCGCCAATGTCGGGGAAACCGGCCCGGACGGTATCCTACGCTCGATTGAAGATTACGCCCGCAAGGATATTTACTTGAGTACCTTCGGCTTCGGTATGGGGAATTACAACGATGTCCTGATGGAGCAGCTCGCCAATAAGGGAGAAGGCAATTACGCGTACATCGACTCCTTTTCAGAAGCAAGGCGAATTTTCACAGAAGCATTGACCGGGACTCTGCAAACGATCGCCCGCGACGTTAAAATCCAGGTGGAGTTCGATCCGCAAAAGGTCGAGCGCTATCGCCTCCTCGGATACGAAAACCGCGATGTGCGGGACGAAGATTTTCGCAACGACGCCAAAGATGCAGGAGAGATCGGTGCCGGCCATGCCGTGACTGCCCTGTATGAAGTCAAGCTGAAGACTGAACAAAAGACTGATCTTGGCACCGTTCGCGTCCGTTACCACGATGTTGCTGCCAATCAGGTAGCCGAGGTTGCCCAGCCCGTGCAGATTCATTCCGAGCTGTCTCAGGAATTGCAATTCCTCGCCACTGTCGCGGAGTTTGCGGAAATTTTGCGCGAGAGCTACTGGGCAAAAGACAGCTCCCTAGAGCAGGTACTGGCATCAGCAGAAGCTACGGCCCAAGGAGAACAGCAGCTTGAATTCGTCCGTTTGGTAAAGGACAGTCTGGTTATCAAACGCTGAATGAAGTAATGTAACACAAAAACGCTCTCTTGGCTTGTTCAAGGGAGCGTTTTTCATCTTAGCCGTAGATCTTACGTATAGTTTCCAGGAAGCGCCTTAACGCCGTAGACTGATAGTATTTTTTGCTCGTAATCACCCCTACTTTCCACTTGAATACAGGATTGGTAATAGGGATGGAGACGATTTCGATATTTTTTAGTTTATGCGCAAACACCCGTGGCAGAATGGCAATACCCATCTGCACGGAAACCAGCTCTAATATCAAATCCCATTGCGTGCTTTCCAATAGGACATTCGGCTGGAATCCAGACCGCTCACAAGCGTTCATGACGATTTTGTACAACGCAAACGTCTTGGCGAAAACGATAAATGGCTCGTCCTTCACTTCATGCAGCTCGATATGCATCCGATTGCTGAGCGGATGGTTGGTTGACACACAAAGAACAAAGGAATCCTCATAGATTTGCTCCGTATCCAAGAGTGGGTTGTCTACCGGAAAGACGACGAATCCAACATCCAGCTCTCCTTTTTCCACGAGCTTCTCTGTTAGAAGGCCGCCTCTTTCTTCTATTTTTAATGTCACTCCGGGATAGCGCTCCGTATACGCCTTTCCAATCGGTGGAAAAATGAACGTCCCAATGATCTGCGGCAACCCGATTTTCAAATGACCGGCTGTTGAATCCGACAAATCTTCAATCCCGATTTGCATGCGCTTCATCATCGCGAGTATCTCTTTGCTATGTTCGTACACGATTTCTCCAGCATCTGTCAGCGTGACGTCCCTCATCCTGCGATCAAACAGAGTGACTCCCAATTCTTCCTCCAACCTCTGAACAGACTTGCTGATAGAAGGCTGGGCGATAAACAATTTTTCGCCCGCTCTCGTAAAGTTACGTTCTTCCACCACGGTTACCAGTATTTTCAAGTCTCTTATTTTACAGTCTAAAAGGTTCACTGTTATCACTACTTTCGCTTTTCATTCCAAAACGGAATAGTGTGTATATGATATATATATTTCTCATTATAGTTAAAATGTCTTACTATTTATACTATAAACAATTTTCCGTATGCAAAAGGATGGTGAACCTATGAGAAAACTACATGCCGTATACATTGGCGCCTTTTTCTTTTTTTATGCTTTATCATATTTGCCTAATTTTAATATTTTCAACGAGGCAACATTCATCGGATTCTTTCCGCAGCCCTTAATCTGGGTACTTCTGTTAAATGCGCTTAATACAGTGATTATTTTCATAGTCTATAAGAAATTCTTTAAACCATTCGCTGAACGAGCAGAAAGAGAATTTGAAGCTTACGAGGAAGGAGAGGAAAACAAATGAGCCAAGCTGTTGTAACCATTATCGTACTCGTTCTTTTCTTGTCGATCTTGCTATGGATTAGCAACCGGGCTTCAAAAGAAAACGTGGCAACACCGAATGACTTCTTCCTCGCTGGACGCGGCTTGGGAACAATCGTCATGACGATGACAACCGGAGCAAGCTATTTCAGTACATGGACACTTCTGGGTGCAATCGGCTCTCATTACCGGGATGGGGTTTGGTTCGTCGCGTTTGCCGCATGGGCTGTCGTACACGCGATGTTCATCTGGCTTTTCGGTACACGGATTTGGTATTTGGGCCGCAAGCATAACTTCATCACACCCGGGGACATGGTAGAGAAATACTTCGACAGTCCTTTCCTGCGAATCCTTTTTGCCGCGGTAGGAATTATCGGCTTGGTTCCGTATATGCTCATCCAAATCACCGGTGGTGCATTCGCTTTAAACAGCTTGACGAATAATGAAATTCCTTATTGGGTTGGCGTATTGATCATGGGCGCGTTCGTAGGAATTATCGTGACATTAAGCGGCGGACGGGGAGCTGCGTGGGCAGATACCTTTATGGGCTTCTTCTTCGGAACAGTTCTACTGCTCATTACCGTTATCTTTATCGTTCGAGCAGGTGGATTCGATGCGTTCAAGGGGCTGCAGGAAACCGCCCCTCAAATTCTCGTGAACAAAGGAAATTTCTGGGGTATTCTGGAATCAGCGCTCGGTCTCGGGTTTGGCTTCTGGATCATGCCTCATATGTGGCAGAAATTTTATTCGGCCAAATCGCCATTGATCCTTGCGAAGACATCCATCATTACTCCGTTCTGGAATTCATGGCTGATGGCTCTGGGTGCTCTGTTCATCGGCATGCTCGCTCATACTCCCGGCCTGGTTCCAGGATTGACCGTGGAAAATAGTGATCGGATTATCCCCCTGTTCTTCTCAAGCTATGCGCCAATCTTTGGTTCCATCGTGGTGGCGGCGGTCATTGCAGCTGGTATTTCTACGATTAACAGTGCTTTGTTATCCTCGGCAAGCTTACTGGTAAATGACTTGTTTGTTCGCTTCGTGAAAAAAGATGCCTCGCTAGAGAAGACAACGCTGATTGCGAAGGCAACCATTTTGCTGATGACCGTATTGATTATCGTTATTTCATTCATTCCTGCTGCACAGGGCTTCCTGGTTCCAGTCGCAGCACTGGGCTATGGAATTGTATTGCAGCTCGTACCAGCTGCACTTGGTCCTCTGTATTGGAAGGGCGGCACCAAGATCGGAGCCATCTCCTCGATCTTCGTCGGCCTGGCAGGTCTCACGTTTGTCTATTTAGGCGGTTCTCCATTACCGATTGGCCCTGCGGCAACCGGATTGATTTTAGGTCTGGCAACTTTCTTTCTCGTCAGCCTGGCTACACAAGATCGTCAGACCCAGACTAAAGAGCAGTTTCACAGTGACCTGAATCGCATTTTTTATCCAGAAAACTCAAGGTAAAGGAAGGGATTGAAGATCATGTCAAAAAACAAACCATTTAAAGTCGCGGTCGTCCAAGCAGGCTCTATCGTCATGGACAAAGAGGCAACTGTAAACAAAACGATTCAGCTGATTAAAGAAGCCGGAAAAAATCAGGCAAAAATCATCTTGTTCCCTGAAGCCTTTATTTCCGCGTACCCGCGTGGCATGTCATTCGGTGCCAAGGTAGGAAGCCGCTCACCGGAGGGACGCAAGGATTTCGCCCGCTATTCGGAAAGCGCCATTACCATTCCAGGTGCAGAGACGGAGGCGATTGGAAAAGCGGTGAAAGAAGCTGGTGCCTACGTCGTGATCGGGGTTATCGAAAAGGATGCTGCCTACAGCGGTGGAACCCTGTATTGTACTGCACTATTCTTTGGACCGGACGGCAGCATTCTCGGAAAGCACCGCAAGCTGAAGCCTACCGGATCGGAGCGACTGATCTGGGGCGAGGGCGACGGAAGTACGCTCCCCGTTTTCGATACGCCATACGGTCGCATAGGTGCCTTGATTTGCTGGGAAAATTACATGCCGCTTGCCCGTGCAGCCATGTACGCCAAAGGTGTTCAAATTTATTTGGCCCCTACCGCTGATGCGCGTGATTCCTGGCTCGCTTCCATGCGCCATATCGCACTGGAAGGACGCTGCTTCGTCCTCTCCTGCAACCAGTATTCCACGAAGGCCATGTACCCGCAGGATATTGTAGAGCGTGCAGAGTTCGCAGATCTGGACGATGAATGTTCGCGTGGCGGTAGCTGTATTGTCAGTCCATTAGGCGAGTTCATTGTTGAGCCTGTAGTCGGAAAAGAGGAAATCATTTACGCCGAGCTCAATCTGGATCAGATCACGGAAAGCCAATTTGATTTCGATGTCGTCGGACACTACGCGAGACCAGACGTGTTTCAATTGCTTGTAAATGAAGAGAAAAAAGAGCATACGAAATTTTTCTAAGCAAGAGGGTAATCCATGATCGGATTACCCTCTCCCCTTTTTGCTAGTGACGAGAGATTTGAGACTTTCGCCACACATAGACGCCCATCAGAACCAAGATGACAATCACCAAAAGCCAGACTCCGTAATGTCTCGCGTAGACGATCACCCGATACCACTCCTTGCCCAACGCGAGTCCTAGCTGCAAAAAGGTCATGCTCCAAATAAAAGCACCCGCATAGGCAAAGCCGATGAATTTTCGCACCTCCATCGCTGCCATTCCTGCCAGATAGGCCGTCAAATGGCGAATACCAGGCAAGAAGTAGCTAAAGAGCAGTAAATAGGTGCCGTAGCGGGTGAACATGTTTTGTGTAGCAGCGATCCTGTCGGGTGTGATATGCAGGTATGGCCCTACCCGCAGCAAGAAGGGAAGACCCCATCTCAAACCAATCGCATAGCTGACCGTAATCCCTACCGTCGCACCAAGAAAAGCGCTCAGCAGCGCAAATGGCATCAGCAAAACGCCGCGCGCAACGGAAAAGCCTGCGTAGGTCATTAGCACTTCATCTGGTATAGGCAGACCCACCACGCCCAGCGCAAGAGAAAAAAAGATGCCAAGGTATCCGTACTTCATCACCAAAACATCCAGTATTTGCTCCACGTCAAGCCTCCCGTAATCCCTTCTCTCCTTTATCTTATTCTCAGCACGTCCACTCCCATTCTGGCTTTTTTGGCCCTATCGCAGCAAAAAAGCCCGTTCCCGGTTACGCCCGGGAACAGACTTCTCATGAACGACATTAGGCAGTTGGCTTTTCTTCGTCAGCTTCCTGAGTCTGACTGTTTGCGGATGCCTTCTTGGCTTTGGAATACGGCAATGAACCGGAGTTTGCTGCACAGGCTGTCCTGGTCTCTACCCTGCTCAGTACCCTTACGCTGACGTTTTGCATTGCGCTGGCGGCACAATTGTTTCCTTGAATGAAACAAAACCGGAAGACGGTCGGACTTTAGGGGAGGAGAGAAAAAAGGGAAACCCGCGTCCAAAGCAGCCGGTTCATGATGTATATCATGGGTGGACGCTAAAAGCAGGTTTCTCTTTTTTCACTCAACAGCTTGAGTGCTAGTTCAAAGATTACACCATCTCATTGTTTGGCTACGTAGAATGCTTCGTCGAATAATCTTTACATGAGCATGAAAGAGACGGGGATAAAGCTGGCCACAGGAAACAGGAGAAATAAGCGAAGATCGTTGGGTTGCCTACCGAGACGGAGTGAAAAAAACGAAACACGCCTTTAAGCGTCCACCCCTGAGAGACTCCTTGGAGGTGACTGCTTTGGACACGGTTTCGTTTTTTCATGGAGTCGGGCAGTGAACCTCCTATGCAGGCAGCCCAAGAAGCTGGAGCGTTTTCTCCTGTTTCCTGCCCACCACAACGTTTGGATCAACGTGTCCTTTATTCATTTTTCACGTCAAAAAGCACCGCCGGAGGTACATCCGACGGTGCTTGCTCTATCCTTGTAATTATTGCTCCTACTTCTTCAGATCCTCGATGGAGTTGATCTCCATGTACTTTGGCACAGCCAATCCCAGCTTGGTTCCGCTCAGGTTGGGGCCAAGGTCTTCGATCTGGTCGCCCAGCTTCTTGTAGTAATCCTCATGCGTAGTTGGCAGCCAAGCCGCTACCATACCGTCTACATCCCCATTGGAAACACCAATCCACATCGGTCCGGCTTCCACCTGGCTCAGCTCGACCTTGTACTTCAGCTTTTGCTCCAGTACTTGCTTGACGACATTGGTGCTGGCAATCTCGGAATCCCAAGCAACATACGCAAGGGTCAGTTTTTTACCCTCTGCCGGCTCAATGCCTTCGACCCACTGGTTCACCAAGGGTTCATTTTCCTTCACCCAGGCATCAGCTGCTTCCTCGGGCTTTTTGCCATCGGCAATCTCGAGCATCACTTTTTCCATATCTGCTGGCGTCCAAGAGAACTTGTCGAGGAAGGCATACGCACTAGGCTGCTCCTCTTTCAAGCCTTTGCGGACGATCGTGTGGATTTGCTCATCCGCTCCATACACGCCTTTTGGATCCTCCAGGTATTTCATTTCAAACTTGGAGAACATCCAGTGTGGTGTCCAGCCTGTCACGATGATCGGCTTTTGATCCTTGTACGCTTGCGTCAGTGCCGCGGTCATCGCCGCACTGGAGCCTTCCACCAGCTCCCAATCCTTGAGATCGTATTCGCTCATGGCTTTTTCGGTTGCCTTCATCAGGCCGGCACCCGGGTCAATTCCGATGATTTTGTAATCGACTTGTTGACCGACGGCACCTTGCGCACTTTCACCGTTATTCGGTGCTGGCTGATTTCCTTCAGGTGCTGGCGTAGCGTTGGAGCATCCCACCATCAGCATGCTGATTCCGAGTGCCACGGTCAAACCTTTCCAGATATGTTTTTTCTTCATGAAAAACCCCTCCTAGGCATTTTTTCTCTTTCCTACACTTTGGGTGATTCGATCCAGCAGAATGGCGATAATGACGATTGCCAATCCAGCCTCGAAGCCTTCCCCGATCTTGATCTGGGTTACAGCGCGATAGACGTCGGCACCCAAGCCCTTTGCTCCAATCATCGAAGCGATAACCACCATCGAGAGCGCCAGCATGATGCTTTGATTGATCCCGGCCATCATCGTGGTTTTGGCGATAGGCAGCTGTACCTTGAACAATTTTTGAAAATAGGTAGAGCCGAACGAATCTGCAGCTTCGATCAAATCCGAGGGAACCTGCCGGATACCCAGATTGGTCAGGCGAATCGTAGGTGGCATCGCAAAAATCACAGATGCGATCACCCCCGGTACCTGTCCCAATCCGAAGAAGAAAATCGCTGGAATCAGATAGACGAAGGCTGGCATCGTCTGCATGAAGTCCAACATCGGTGTGATCACATTTTGCACTGCATCCTTACGCGCACACCAGATCCCGACTGGAATCCCGATGACGACAGAGATCAGTCCTGCGGTCAGCACCAGCGCCAGCGTCTGCATCGAATGTTCCCAGTACCCGAGATTTTGAATCAATAGGAGCCCAATAAATGTAAAAAGAGCAATCGATAGTTTACCTGCCCGGTACGCGAGCAGTGTGAAAACGATCAACAGTACCCAAAATGGCAAGCCTGTCAAAATAAAGTGAAACAGATCCACTGTCCCGCCAATTCCTGCCGAAATCAGGTCGAACAAAAATCCCAGCTTGTCATCCAAGACATCTACAATCGTCTCTACCCACTCATCGAGCGGCAGCTTGGGGATCATTTGACTCATTGTTCCTTCACCTGCCCTTCATCTGTCGGCAGACCTGTTTCCTGGTTGACCTTACCTGCCAAACCACCCAGAACGGCCCCCTTCACGATCACACCCAGCAATTTCCCTTGCTCTTCGACTACCGCAACGGGTACATCCGAGAACGCCACCAGGTCAAACAGATCGTTCAACAGGGTTTGCGGTCCTACCGTAGGTACTTCTTTTCTCAAGACATCTTCCAGTGTCTTGCCTTCCTGCTTGGCTTCGTTCACCGCATCAGCTGTCAGTACGCCAAGCAGCATTTTTCTTTTGTCCACCACGTACAAGGTAGAAACCCCTCTGTCCCGCATCAACTGCAGAGCTACACGCGGACCTCTGTCCAGCGTAATCGTCTCGGCGCGCTTCATGACATGTTCTGCTGACAGGATTTTGGAACGGTCTACATCTTCAACGAATCGCTCTACATATTCGTTGGCGGGGTTGGTCAGGATTTCTTCTGGCGACCCTACCTGTACCACGGCTCCATCCTTCATCAACGCAATCCGGTCTCCGATCTTCAATGCCTCGTCCAAATCATGCGTGATGAAGATAATCGTTTTTTGCATCGAGCTCTGGAGCTCCAGCAGCTCATCCTGCATGTCCTTGCGAATCAACGGATCAAGCGCACTGAACGCCTCATCCATTAACAACACGTCCGGTTCGTTCGCCAAAGCACGAGCGAGACCAACACGTTGCTGCATCCCGCCGCTCAATTGATCAGGATAGCTCTTCTCCCAACCGGCGAGCCCCACCAACGCGAGGGACTCCTGCGCTTTTTTCTCGCGCTCTGCTTTTGGAACGTTTTGGACCTCCAAGCCATACGCGGCATTGTCCAGCACGGTTCTGTGCGGAAACAAAGCGAATTTCTGGAACACCATCCCGAGCTTCTTGCGGCGTACCTCCTGCAATTGTTCCGTATTCATCCGCACGATATCCTGGCCGTCAATGAGCACCCGTCCACTCGTCGGCTCAATCAGACGATTCAATAACCGAACCAGTGTAGATTTCCCGCTCCCGGAAAGACCCATAATCACGAAAATCTCTCCAGCATGCACTTCAAAGTTAGCTTGGTTGACACCAACAGTCAGACCCGTTTCTTTCAGGATTTCCTGTTTGGATCGTCCCTGCTCCAACAGCTGCAAGGCACGTTGGGGCTGGCGTCCAAAGATTTTTGTCAGATTTTCTACTTGAATCTTGGGCATATGGTCACCTCCAACTTTCTGCCCGAATCCGGACTTTTCTTTACACTATCCATTCTATCGGAGGGGTCGGTTTTACCTCAAATTGGGTGAGGCGTGATATTCGGGCGTTTTTAGCGTTCAGAAAAAACTTTACGTACTTTTCTTACCGTATTCGCAGAATAACTCGGATATACTGTACGATATATCCATTTACTTTTTGCAGTCAGAAACGTACAATCTACTCAGGCAAATTGACCAGAGGAGTGCTTTTTTCAAAATGGAACCCAATCAGGAAAAAATCCTCGCCAAGGCACAAGATCGCGTGATTGAGACTCTGGCCCGAAACATGGATTTGTACGGCATCACGATGTCTACCGGTCTCTTGTACGGCACCCTGCTTTTTCAGGACAAGTCCATGACGCTTGATGAAATGGGACAGGCTCTGGGAATGAGCAAGACGAGCATGAGCACCAGCGTGCGTACATTACTCGATATGAATATGGTTGATAAGATATGGAAAAAAGGAACTCGCAAGGATCACTACGAGGTAAATCTGGACTGGTACCAGAATTTCATCGATCTTTTTTCCACCAAATGGCGGCATGCCTGTGAGCAAAATGTAATGGTTTTGAAAAAGTCCTTGCAGGAGCTTTATGCGCTCAAGGAGTCGGAAGAATGGTCTGCCGAAGACCTTGAACGTGTAAACCTCAGTATTCAAAGGATCGAGAATGGCTTGGAGTACTACCAATGGCTCTCCCGCTTGATCGACTCCTTTGAATCCCACGATATCTTTCAGTTTGTACCGAAACAGGAAAAAGAATGAGAAGAAGCCCAGATACAAAAAACGCTCCTGCTGTTGGGATCATGCAAACAGCAGGAGCGTTTTTGTATTTGTTTCCCATGACTCATGATATACTTCTCTTGCAGCCCTTCGCTGCCATTCTTTCCCTTGAAAGGAGCTGACGAAAATGAACAAACACTATGAGCTTTCTTATTCTTGCATGCAAACCACCAGCAACCACAGGGGGAACCTGGCAGACTGACGTTCTCCCACCATAGGAGGAAACGAAATGATTCGCAAAACAGCACTACTCGTCATTGATGCCCAAACAGGCATTATCGAAGATCCATCGAATGGTCCGGTTCACAATCCAGCAGGCTTGATCCAGACCATCCAGCATGTGCTCACAGAAGCACGTCAAAGATCGATACCGGTTCTGTATGTACAGGACCTGGATGTTGCCGAGGCAGGAGAAGAGGCTTTTGCTATTCATCCCGCCATTGCACCCCTGCCTGATGAACCAGTCGTCTTGAAAAGAGCAACGGATTCCTTTCACGGAACCACCTTGCATGAACAGCTGCAGGCGAACGGCATCAACCATCTCGTGATCGTGGGATGCAAAACCGAATACTGCATCGACAGCGCTTGCCGCAAAGCAACGACTCTCGGCTATGATGTCACCCTGGTCCGTGACGGCCACTCGACCAGCGACAGCGCGGTTTTGTCTGGTGAACAGATCATTGCCCATCACAATACCTGCCTGCATGGTCTTGGAAATCTGGAGCCTTTTATTCTGGTTCGCCATTCGCAGGAAAACGTCTTCGAACCTACTCACGACTCGTATCGTTAACGCCAATACAATTGAATCATAAAGAAGGATAGATCCAGCAAACGGGTCTATCCTTCTTTCATTACTGACCTACACTATCCCTTTCGGATGATTTCCTGCACTCTTCCCACCTGTCCATCTGTCAGACGAACCTTGATGCCATGAGGATGTGTCGCCGAGTTGGTTAGAATGTCTTTGACGATACCCCGCGTCCTTTTGCCAGTACGCTGGTCCTGTTTCAAAACAATATCAACTTCAAGTCCTGCAAGGACATCCTTGCGATTTTTGCCATTCATGCTGATTCCCTCTTTTCCCTTGCCTCTCAAGATTTTCATTCTTTGTGCCTACGTGTGATATAATCGACGAACAAACTATCCAAATCACGGAGGAATCCATGCTATCTTTTGAAGATAAACTGGCGATCATCGAATCATTTCCCCAGTTAACCCGTAATAACGTCTCCCTCAAGCGTGTCAATTTCCATTATGAAGGCAGCCTGCACGATAAAAAAACAGTCGTGTATCATCTCCATCCGAACGGCAATGGCTTTGTCTATGGGGCGTACCTCAAAGGCTATAGAAAAGATGATAAAGGCTTCGTCAACATTCGCGATTTCTCAGAAGACGAGCTTCGCACCATCATCGAGGCTTCCATTCAGATGCTCTCGGAAAAACGGGAGCCTGTCGTACAAGCAGCCGCACAAAAAGAGGAGCTGGAGGAAACCTGGGTCGACCAAGAGAACCGTACCTTGATCCTTCAAGAGGAAGACACGCTGTGGAACGTCTACCACGGTTTGAACCTGGAGGCTTCCTTTGAATCGTACAAGGAAGCTGCACAGTATCTGAACGAAGAAGGCTTTTTTAAAAAATAGGCAGGACCTGTCTCCTTTCAGCTGTCCCCTCGTTCGCTAATCTGACAAGGAATATGGATTGGATAAACGCACCTGTTGTGATACTCTTCGACCTAGTTAGATGTACATTACCAGATCGCTGACGTTTCAACAACTTGCACAAACAGCGCTGATGACTGTATGTGGCGATCGCAACCAACGGGGGACAATACCGGCATGAAGAAATACCGCGATACCTTGATTCACAATATACACAAGCAACTGGAGGCCTGGTTTGACCAAACCGGGCCTATTCCTCATGAGGAGCTTTACCGTTTCCTGCATTCGTTAAAAGGGACTGCTGGCACGATCGGACTTCAGGATTTGGCCGACGTTGCGCAAGTCTTGCTGGACCAGCTAGAAAGCTTGCCGCCAAAAGATTGGAAATCAACGGAATGTCAGCAATTCATCCTCACCAGGAGCTCATTTTTGACGACGAAATCCATGAACTCCCTCATCTCCCGCATTCTAACGTACTATCCAAGGAGTCTAACCCTATTGACATCAGCTCCAGCAATGGCAGTGAAAAAGGACAGGTCGTCATCATCGGGGATGACCTGAACCTGTCCGAGCTGCTGCGCGACGAGCTGATCGGATCTGGCTTTACCGTCCATTCCTATTCCCAGGTGTCCCAAGCATTGCGTGCCATCGAGGAGCTGAAGCCTGACGCCGTGGTCCTGGATCTGGTACTCAAGGATGGCGAGAACGATTGGGAAGTCATTGAGAAGATGAGAAATCACCCCCATGAAAAACCATACCATTACCTTCTTTCAGACTGGCATGATGATGATGCTGACGATAGGCTTAATGAACCATGTGATCGTCATTCCGATTCTACTGGATGCAGCAAAACGAGACTCGTGGATTTCTGTGCAGGCAAAATCTTCTTCTCCATGTTTCTGTTGAAGGCGAGATTACACAGCTGTTGCGCGTAACTAAAGAAGCTGAATGAAAGAAATGGATTCGAGAAGCTATCGCCGGCGAGATTCGGAGAACGTATCAGGAAGGATTGAAATTTAAGGTCGATGCGCTCCAGCTATCGAACGCCTTGTACAGAAAGTATCCACATCAATGGCATCGCCTGGCGGTTGACCGGGAGCTGCCCTTGGATGAGAATTCGATCAAATCCATTAAGTTTCAGGTCAAGTTGCTAGGCGGCAATTTATCAAAGCTCAGGGAACATAAATAATGGGCAGACTAAAAATAATGTTGGTATAAATATCGATGCTTCCTCACACATTAATAGAGGTTACTTTTTTGGAAGGATGCCCCGCGAAGGAGGAGTTCACATGTATTTCTCAAAAAAAGCAGTAGTTCCTGTCGAAGAAGAAGAAACTGACGTATGGACTTGCAGTACGGACGGCTGTACGTGTTGGATGAGAGATAACTTTTCCTTTGAAAAAAGCCCCACCTGTCCCTTTTGTCAGGGTGAAATGACCAAGGACACCCGCATGCTCCCCGTGTTGATGAATCATAGCAAACGAAATTCCTGATTTTCTTCTCACTCGAACTCTTGCCGGAACTCCTCTACTTCCCTACAATATACATACGATGATTTTGAGGAGCATGCCGATGAACAAAAAAGAGATGGAAGCCCAAGTGATTCAAGCCTACCAGCGAGACGAGGGCATGATGATACTCGTCTTTGCGCAGTGGTGCGTCAATCAGGGGCTTGACGCGCGTGAATTGTATCGCCGCGCTTACCCTGATCAGGGCGATAATCCGCTTCTTGCCCAAATGCTTGACAATACGGTTCCCAAGGAAGAAGCTGAGGAGATTCCCGACGGAACTTTACTTGGCGTTCTCTCCCTTTTCGGCAATGACGATTTGGCATTTGTCGTAAGTGAAGAGATCGAGCGACTCCAAAAACAGAAGAAAGCATAGAATAACCGCTAGTCTTTTTCACTGAAAAAAGCAGGTGCAGTCGGATCAACGATCCGATCTACACCTGCTTTTTGTCATACTCATGGAAGGCATGTATTTGCTCAAAGCACATGGTAAACGTCGTCCGTTCGTCAGAGGATTCGCAAGTAATCGTACCTTCATGGCGCTCAATGATCTCCTTGCATACATACAGTCCGATACCCGTTCCAAGCTCCTTGGTTGTAAAAAATGGCTCAAAAATAACAGGCAGCACATCTGGCGGAATAGGTACCCCATTGTTGGAAATAGCGATGTTGGCTTGTTTGCCCTCCTGACTGGCTTCGATGCTGATGAGCCTCTCTCCTGTGATCCGCTGCAGGGCATCCAGGGCGTTGGAAATGATGTTGATCAGCACCTGCCTGATTTCATCCCTGCTGCCAGTCAATTCGCATGCTGGATCGATGACACACGTGATCTCAGCGTTGACATCCACAATCGTAGGGTAGAGAAAAGCCAAAATCTCTTCAAACAGCTGATGGACATTGAAGATTTCGTCATTCTTTAGCACAGCCGAACCTTTTTTTGAAACAAGCAAAAATTGTGACACGCTGTAGTTCAACTGATGTAATTCATTTTCAATAATATGTAGGTAGGGCAATTCTGGATGATCTTCGCGAATTAGTTTGGAAAACCCAATGATCGAAGTTAACGGATTGCGGAATTCATGCACAAAGCTGGATGCCAATTGGCCCAAAATGGTCAGCCTGTCTTTGTGTGATCGCTCGATAAACATCTGCTTTTCTGCCAGATCCCTGTTTTTCAGTTCTGTGTATTTGGATACGGCATGAACCAGGAAAATGTCAAAACATTCATTTATTTTCAACAAGGCCGGTAGCAGAACAGGAGCAGAAATCCCTCCCTCCTGCAAGCAATCGAGGATCAGTTTGCGTCCCAAGCAAACGTTGTGAACAAAATCAGCAATATTGATTTTTGCCTGATTACGCTTACACGCCACCTTAAAGGCCAGGTTTCGAATATCCTCCTCGGTTATCTCGGAGCGAAAATACCCGATGACCATTCGATACATCGCTTGTCCATTTAGATGAATTCTGTCTTTTAAATGATCGTGTTCGGATACCACTACCTGGTTTTTAAACTGTTCTACGATTTTTTCTTCCTGTTCGTCCAGAAATACTGTTAATGGATCCATGAACAACGCTTTCACCTCGTATGAGTTTTTTTCATATATCTGCCATCATTATACAATCACCGACTGGATGTTGAAAGGAAACAATAGGAAAAGAAGGCACCAAAAATCGGAGCCTCCTTTTTATCTTTATAGCAGTTTCACTATCGTCATTGTAGCACCTGCTCCAGCAATCAGCATCACTTCCCCAGTAAAGTCAAACAATTGCAAGGAAAGCGTGTCGCCAGGCTCTAATGGCACAATCACGGTATTGTAGAAAGTAGAAGCCTCGTGATCAGAACCAATGACGGACGGTGTAAAACTCGATCCATTCATGATCAAACGCGCGCTGATCGGTATTGCTTCCGTCAAATGCACGGAATACGTCACAACGTAATGACCTGCAACCGATACAGTGAAAACAGCATTACTGTCATCTACGGAAATTCCTTGCAGCACTTGACTTTGCGGTAAGGGAATATTCGTACCCTCGTCTTCAATGCTGATATCAGAGCCATCTGTGTTGGCTCCAAAAGCACTTACCTGCGACAGCGGTGTGCGAGGATCCCAACCTATTTCCGCGGTTTCATCCGTTTCTGCTGTTGCCGTTATCTCTTCCTCCTCCGACATTTCGGCCTCTTTGATGTATGCTGCAGGTTCAGCCGACTCCATAGCTTCGGTGATGACGACAGGCTTGACGCTCGCATGAGTCGATCTCCCTTCAGAACGTTCCCCCGCAAAGCGTTCCGATACATTCAGCAGTGTTTCCAGCCTGGATTGCAGCAGCATTTCTAGTCGAATAGCGGTATCCAGCGTCCCCTTGACACTTTGGTCGATGGTCATCAGCTCATCTACACCCACGCCGGAACTGTCCGCTCCTGGCAGTGTTCCCAGCGCATATTTCATTTTTTCTCCTTCTGCCGCCAGGATTTGCGTGAGGCTCAGCTCCTCCATCGCAACCGCAGATAAAAGCAAATTGATGGCATCGTCTCTGGTAAGCGTGATCTCCGGGTTGATATGCGGAAAATTGGGATAAGACATACTCCTCCCCCTCTCTTGAACGACACTCCTCCTATACACCATATTCGCGACCGAGACGATTCTTTTACTTTATTCACTGTTTTCTTCTTCATCTTTTTTCGTGGAACGATTGGCCCGCTTCCTGCGCTTAATTCCCGGTGTCACACCTTCATTCAGCCAGGGCTCTTCCACAGGTCTTGCCGAGTGAAAAGAGGCTTGCACTTGAGGGGTCTTGAACACGCTGTATGGCTTCATCCGAATTAACGTCTCTTTGGTTTTTTGGGTGACAGACTTTGAAAAAGGAGAGTGCAGGTCCAGCTGAGTTCTCAGCTTTTCCAAAGCGAGACGAAAAGAATGCTTGCTACGCTGTTGTTCATCTCCTGGTTCTGCCTGCCAATCCTCCCACAGCTCCAGCACTTCCCGCTTCCTTGTCTGCAAACGCAGCATTTCTTCTCCCTGCAGCAGCAAGATCATCATGATGCTTCCCACACCATCCGCCTTTTGACGCTCTTGTCTCGCTGGTTGAATTTGTGTCACATAAAAGCTCAAAAAACTAAAAAGCGACTCCAGCAACGTGCATACAGAGGCTTCATTGGCCACCAACGCTTGCTTCAAAGCCTGCTTGTGAGAGGATCCCTCCAGATCTCTGATCATGGTCAAGGAAGAACCGACGAAGAGAACCTGCATTCTTCTATACAATGCCGATTGAATCAGGAGTATGGCATCCAGCCAGGCACGGTACGTATCCAGCCAGCGAATGAGCTGTTGTGTCGTCACAACAGATTGCTGTTCCTTTCTGGCATGCACCCAGGAATTCATTTGCGCTGCTTGTGTCATGACGATGGCGGCTACAGCTTTTTCCATCGAAATTGCGGCTTCGAGCAAGCCCAAATGGCTGGAGCCCTCCGCTTTTCTGGCGAGCGTCCTTACGCTGTGGGCGGCTATTCTCAGAACATGCTCCGATACAGGGCTGTTCCCTCTATTTTTCATCGTGTACACGACTTTTTTCGTCTAATTCCACGATCTGATCCAGCTTGAACTGTAACAGGATTTGCTTTCCAACCATCGTCCGAAGCATCCGCTCAACGCTCCGATTCATGCGAATCAGATCCTCCACGGATACATCTTCTTGCTCCAGAATTCGCTGCATTTTTTCTCCCTCAGCTGTCATGATCTGCGAGAGGCTGATCTCTTCCATCGCAATCGAAGACAGCAGAAGATGGACCACTTCATCTCTTTTCAGATCGATTCGTGGTGTGATATCGGGAATGTTGGGCAGTGACATTCGCTGACACCCTCCATTTCACTACACGCGTGGCTCGTTGCTTGTCCGCAGACAGCCTTACTACCACCATATTTCAGAAAACGGGATTTTATGAATACTGCCTCACACAGAAGCTCTTGTCATATTCGCAAATATTGATGTAAGATTATATAACACATAAGTAACATGAAAAGAAAGAAGGAAAGGATGAGGTCGCTTGGGATTGCTTTTGAAAATTGTCAATGCGTATAAAAACCCCTCGAATCCGGAAAGCACCTCGGATGGTCAGCTTTTGACGGACGACATCCTGGTCGCAACGGATCGCTTGGAGTCCATCGTAGAGCGGATCTATAACGAATCCGGAAGAATAGAGCAAGTATCTGACAACGTGTTGAACATGAGCGAAAACATCGTGCGCAACCAGACAGAGACTCTAGATGGAGTGGAAACGTTGACTCATTATTTGCAAACGGTTCAGCATCGTGCAGAAGATACCTCCGCTCAAGCCAAAATCATGCGTGAAATCAATGCCTCTCTGGAGCGAGATATTGACTTTGCTACCAACGCGTTGACAAATACGAGCGAGACCTTTTCCAACCTGACAGCCAATACGCGGCGCACCTCGGAGTCCATTCACTTTTTACTCGAACAAATGCAGCATATTTCGGAGATCCAGCAGATGCTCAAAAACATGGTCGAACAGACAAATCTACTTGCTCTGAATGCTTCGATTGAATCTAATCGCGCAGGCGAGCACGGTCGCACTTTTTCTATTGTCGCGCATCGGATCCAGGAGCTGGCAGATGAAGGAAAACAAAACCTGCTCAAAATCGATCCACTGATGAACAGTATTCAACAGGCATCCAACGAGGTATTGGGCGTGCTTAAGGAAAGTCAGGAGTGGATCGCGGTAAATAAGGAGGAGTTGGAGGAAGCCCGGCGCTCTTTGGGCCAGGTTCAGGGGCAATTCAACGTACTGGAGCAAATGATTTCTGAAAATGAAGCATCCTGCATCAAGCAAGTGGAGATCGTGCAAAACATGACCGGCCAGCTCTCTCATTTGTTACATAAATCGAGGGAAAGCACCCAGCTTGCGACGGATGTACAGGCAATCTCTTCCAGCCAGAACGGGATCGTCAAGCAGCTGCTGGAAGCGAGCAAGCACCTCACCCACATATCTGATGAATTTTCCGAGGTCGTCAAGCACCATGCTGATGCACCAGACCTTCTGGATAACCCTCAACTGACCATCGACATGTACGCCCAATGGAAAAATAAACTCGAGCTGTGGGCGAGTCATCCACAATTGATAACATCACCACCTGAACTGCTACAGTCCATTTTTCAAGCCTGGATGGAAGAAACCGACGAGCTGGAAGCTGTCTGGCTCAATCAAACCAACGGAGATTTTCTCCACTCCCTGCCCCCCGCTGGCATTATCAACGCCAAACGTCGGCCTTGGTTTGCTGGAGCCCTGCAAGACGGTTTTTACATTTCTGCGCCTTATGTATCCGCCATCACCAAGCGCCCCTGCGTCACCATCTCTATTTTGTTGAAGGATTCAGATGGTACACCGCAGGGGATACTCGGGACGGACATTCGTTGCCATATGATCTAACTTTCACCATGTACGACCGCAGCAGCAGGCACATCATCCGTTTACTTCTGTTTCGCTTCCAGAATGACCGCTTTGCGTACGGCATCCCATGTCGCTTGCATGCCCAAGGCTTCGGCCAGCTCGCGTGCAGGTGTATAGGAGATGCCGCTTACGTTTTCTGCGGTCACGGTCTGGCCATTCACTCGGACGACTTTCGTATGCGGGTCCCACTCCACACTGCAACCCGCTTTTTCTGCGACTGCACGAACAGGCAGATAGGAAATCCCCTGTTTCAGATATCCTTGAGCTCCTAGAGAGAGTTGCCCATCACACTTATCCACATGCACCTCTGGATATTGTGGATGACTTGTTAATAAATTGTGGACATCTTCCTTAAACCTTTTCCATGCCTCTTCGGCTGACAACCCGCGATACATCTTGGCTTCCTGGTCTGCTACGAAGAACGCGGGACAGATTTTTCCGGTAATATCGTAGTGCCGCCACAACTTATTCACATCCCAACCATAGCGCTTGAGGATGTGGACGACCAGCTCGACTGTCTGTTGATACATGATCGAAAATCGCCCATCCGCATTCACGCACATCTCGATCCCGATCGTGCAGTTGTTCGGATAGCTGCTGAGTCTGGCGAGTGCATCCTGCTTGTAGGATTTTGCCCCGACGTGATACCCCATCTCCGTCTCAGGCAAACAGCGTACAATCTGCTTGTCGTCCACAATGTAATGCGCGCTGGCTACGGTCGTCGGCTTGTTGAAATAATGACGGTTGGCCATCGCGTCGGCCCCTGCCTTTGGATTGGCCGTCCAATGAATGACCACGCCTTTAGGGACAATGCTTTTCCCTGGACGGGCATTTTTGTTCGTCAACAAAGCTTCCGTGATCCTCATCACCCCTTCCCCTTTCGCGCTGCTCGCTCTGCCTTGGCCTGGATCTCAGATGAGACCAGCTTGACGACAGACTTTGGCAGGGGCCATCCCGCGCAGTAAGCGTTGGCAGTCAGGCTGGTCCAGGTATGGTAGATCAACCCGAAGGTGACGCCGAAAAACAAAAAGCCGGGTGTCCCCACCACTCGATCCAGCAGGTTGGCGACCGCTGGCAAGGCAATCAAAAACAGCGATCGCGGGACACGATTCAGCCCGTAATCCGAGGAATACGTCAAATCCTTTTCCGCTGCATACACGCCAGTCAGCCAGTCCAGCGCGATCATGACCAGCAGGACGACGAGAATGTCCCTGCGCTCACTCCCGTACAGATAATGAAAAACAGGAGCCATACTGGCCCCTGCTGACACGGCCCACCCATTGGCGTGTGTGGCTAGTGTATCCAAAGATTGGAGAAATCGCATATACAGCTCCCTCCTTTTTTTGTACAAAAATTCAACAAGCCCTGCCAGTGCGGCAAGGCTTGTTGTAATGGCGAAAATGAAAACAGACCCTTTTTCCAGGGTCTGTCGCTTTATCAGTTATGCCTTGCGGACGTTCGTCGCTTGAGGCCCGCGCTGGCCATTTTCAACGTCAAACGTAACCTCTTGTCCTTCCTCCAACGTTTTGTACCCTTCTCCTTGGATGGCGGAGAAGTGTACGAATACATCCTCTGCTCCCTCGCGCTCGATGAATCCAAAACCTTTTTCACTGTTAAACCATTTCACTTTACCGTGTTCCATTGATTGCCTCCTAGCATGTAGCACATACATGTTCGTAATGTTTGACTTACCTCGTTAGTATGTCCCGCGGAAGGGAAATCTAACCTGACTTTTTTTAAAAAAGATGGACGGGACGATCGAACTACGGAGTTTGCTTCGCTTGCTCTTCCTTCATCAAATCCTCCTGCGTTACCGTTTTTACTCCCTGGGGAAGTGTCAACGTAAAAGTATCAGGCGCAAATGGCGGTGCCACATCCAGTTTTGTCACCAGCGTCTCGAAATGATCCCCTTTGCTTTTCATGACAATTCCAGTCTCTTTGTCGATCCATAATTCCAGATCCGGATACTTTCTGTTTTTGGATGCTTCGAGCACAGGCATGTTTGGCGGGATAGGAACCGCTTTCCCTTTGCCTACGAAATGATAAGTAGGCCGATTGCTGATCTGCTCTTCTCCTGCAAGCGTAATATCAGTGGTTGCCTTCAGCTTGTTCAGATTATAGACAGGATCGATGCTGGCTGCAAAGGTCGTCGGAGCAGGGTACACAATCGCTCGAGGGTCCCCAACTTTGTAAATCGTCGTTTTTCCATCCTTGCTGACGACCTGATGCACCGGCCCATCAGACATTGTGCTCGCCTCGTCCCGGTATAGCCCGTTTGCCGTATTGTCCCAGTATATAAGCTTGGTGATATCGTATCTGTTGAAATTGAACTGGTAGACGGTTGAAGTACATTCGGCATAGACAGGAACACGTTTTTTGGCCAGAATTTCTTCGATAAGCCGGGCAGTCTGGGTTTGGTTCTGGTTCTGGTTCTGGTTCTGCGTGGCGCTTGCAGCCATACCGCTGCCTTCCCCTAATGGACTTACCGTACCGCCAAGGAGTATAACTGCGCACAGCGCTCCAACCAAAAGGCCTTTTTGCTTGTTCATCCTATCGCACACCCTTCTGTTATTTTTCAACATTTTATCGATCATCCTTTTTTTAACGAAAAGGATCTACCCTTTAGACGTTGGAAAGGAATGGCTCTTACACCTGTTTGGAAAAATACGCAGAATGAGGATGTGGATCATGGACTTCAGATCCGATCGATCCCAAGGGTGGCTGGAAAAGCTCTATGATTTGGGGAAGTGGGAATCAGAATAGTTGCGGGTTTCGGATAGTCTTTACAATGACGGTCTCGTCTTTTGATCGGCACCTGTACGAGATTTAATATTCTTCTCCCGTAATGGTGAAAAATTCCTCTGCGGTGATTTCCCCGTGTGGCCGTTCTTCGGTTTTCACGGCGAGGCGAAGCTGTTCGAGAGATACCCATTTCAGCGTATAAGCCATCTTCCAGAACGTCATTGGGCCTCTCCTCCTTTGCGTTCGATCAGCTTCAGCTTGACCAGGGCCAGCTCCTGACCCAAGGTGTAGATCATCGATTCTTTTTCGAGATCGGCGGTTTTCAAGGCAGATAGTTCAGCTTCCATGGTTTGAAACGGCTTTTTTTTGATTCTGTTTTTCCTGTTTTACTTGCGAAAGCGGTTTTGCGTTGTACAGCTCGACTGACAATGAACACACCTCCTGATTATGAAACGTTTTGAGGTAAATGATTAAGAACCTCTTCTAAAGTTATTCCAATCGCTTACTGGCGGCCATCCAACGTATTAAAACTAATCACAAACCGGTTATCCCGAAAATCATTGGTCAAATGATGCTTCTCCTCCACCAAGCTCAGGAAACATCACTCCACCACCCCGCAAACGAGATATTGACCGTTTGTGCAGCGCATCAGGGCTACCGTCCTGCCGATATCCTCCACTCTCAAGTTGGCAGAACGCAAAACTTCCAGCTCATAGTCTTCCAAGGGCGTCGGGTCCTCGTCCAGTTTTACGGAAAGCGGTGTGATCGACAGTAAAACCCCAAATTCCCCCTGCGTGTCCACCAGCCCTTCCTGAGCTGCTTTTCTCAATCTAGCAAGTACCGATTACATCCCTTACCCCCTCCTTTCCAGCTGCAAATCCACCGTGTAAAAGCCACCCTTCCAATGGGTATTGCTGCTCGTCACAATCCAGTCTGTGATACTCACATGGTCCTTCTCCAAAATGCGAATCAGCCAACCTGCACGCAATCTGGCCGCCTGATCATCCTGATGCCTGACCGTAATGGAGCGTGTGCGAGGAATCCTCGACAGCTCCGACAGCTGCTTGGCTGCTAGAGCCGCGAGATTTTTGTCCTCCCCTGCATCGATCACCTTTTGCATGCGTCCGATCTGTTTGATCAGGCTCTCATTTTCTTTTGTTACCTGGCTCGCAAGCTTGTCGTCCTTGTATCGCTCGACCGTGACCACGGTGTACACATCCTCGATGCTTTCCCCAATCGAACTGCTTTCCAGCATCCCTGCCTGAAACATCGGGATGATGCTGTTCCCGCCCTCCGGAACCACCGTCAGCTTGTCTCGCTGATGAGTAACAAAATAGCGTACCCCTGTTTTTTCGTACGCCTGCTCCGTCAGCATCGAAAACAAAGCCGTATGGATTGCGGCATGATCCGCTCCTTGATCGAAAAACCAAAGGCCGGACAGGAAAAGGATATGCCTGATGAGCGAATGACTCGGGCAAGCTCCGTACCGGCATCTCCGTCCAGCTTCATGCGCGAGATTTCGTTTTTTTTGCAAATACCAGCTTAACTCGTATGCCGTGACAGTCAGGTCCCCATTCTCGTCGTAAATCTGGCAGTTCTTCAGCTTGATATCGCGTGCAATCGCCATTTACAGCACCTCCCAATCGATGATAAAGTATTCAATCGCATCCAGCGGTTTCGCAGAAAGCAAGAAGCCTCGACGATCCCCGGAGCCGTTTTTCTGGTCGGTAAAGGTCCAGCCCGAATCGATGCCCCCTGCTGCTCACGTACGGTCAAATAGGCATGTACAGAAGAGACAAATACAGCTCCACCGAGGTAGGCTGTTTGCTGCACACGAGCCACCGCTGCCTCACCGAGCTTTTTCACCCGTACATAGACGGATTGCTGGGTCTTGCTCACCAGCTCTGACGCGTCTGCAAAGGAAAATTTCTCCGTCGTCAATGGCCCCGTCACTTTCTACTCCCAGATAGAAGGCGCTCTTGATCCACTCTTGCTTGCTTTTCATCAGCTCAGCACCGCTTCTTGCTTTGCCGCTCGTCTAGCCACTACGTCCAGTCCCTCTCGATCTCAAATACGTTGATTTTGGTTTCAGGCTGTCTCGGAACCGTTACCTGATAGGTAAAGCGAAAGGTGATATCGGTCCGATCTCGCTGATCGTTCCAGATTCGAAACGTCGAACTGTCGATCTCGATGAGCGTACCACCCGACTGGCCTCGGAAGCTGTACCCCTTTTGTCGCAATAGCTTGCGCAGCGGTTCGGCCGATATCGGCTGATAGATTCCGTCCACCTGGGGATAATGAAGGACAATTCCCGCATCCGCCACCACCTCCGAGTATTTGCACCGAAGGCTTCCGTAAATGGCGACCCTCTCCCCCTTTGGGCAAGGATCGTTCCTGTTTGGCTCATCATTGACCACCTCCCCCACATGTCGTTATGAAACCGATGAATTCTATCGACGAGCAACGCTCGTCGAGCAAGGAGCGAGTGGACACAAGCCTTCAACTCGCTAATCTATATGGCGCTGTCGCCTGATATCCCTGCTCGTCAGGCGTCTCTACTTCATCTGCTTGACTCTGACACAGGGCATCCGTACACAAAGAACACGCTGCTCGAGAACATGCGCCCACACACACCCAAAGCATTTGTGCCTTTTTGGCAGCTTGGCTGCACCTGCCTTTTTGATCACGCTGCTGTGCTTGTTCAATTCCATCACCTCCCTCTGCTCAGGCATGTAAAAAGCCACCCGGATAAGTACCGGATGGCTGTTGTCTTGCTCTCTTTTGATTTCTTTCGCTTGGCTCAAGTATAACCGGAAGTGAGGAAGCTTTGGCAAAATGAACGCTTGTGTAAAGATGTGTAAAGGATTGTCTATTTTATCCCTCAGCAGCCTGGGCCATTTCTTTTGTTTGGTGAACAGTACCAAAGGGATGGTGTGGAGGCGCATAAATCACGTATACCTTTAGTGGCTTATTACCTGTATTGATTACATTGTGCCATTTTCCGGCAGGGATCATGATCGCGTAGTCATCATAAGCCATTTGTTGAAAGTCCAAATGATTTTTGCTGTCACCCATTTGAACAAGTCCCTGACCTTCTTCAATACGAATAAATTGATCAGTTGTTGGATGGACTTCCAAACCGATGTCATCTCCTACAGGAATACTCATCAAAGTTACTTGCATGTGCTTCCCTGTCCACAAGGCGGTGCGATAATTATTGTTTTGTTTCGCCGCTTGCTCAATATTTACTACAAACGGCGTTGGTCCATAATCTCTTAATGGGATGGATGCGGAGTAAGGATTCCAGGTTTCATTCCAATTGGCATGGTTCCAAGCAAAATTGCTTGGATTCCAATAGTAACCACCATAGCTGTTATACCAGTTGACATGCATAGGGTTAGGCCATAGATAGTGGCGGCCAAGATTAGGATACATTGTCATTCTCCCCCGTGTTTAATTTTGTATCTATCCTATGCAAATGCCTTTAGATCCGTTTGCAACCTCTACGCAAATGGGCATGATTTCCGTACTCCCATCACCTCCCCCTCTGCTACAGTCACCAAAAAAGCCACCCGGCTTAGTATCGGATGGCTGCTGTCACTCTTTCATTTGAATGTTTTACACTTGGCTCGAGGATAACCTGAGAAGCTTTATTCACCTTGCTCCGCTATACAAGGAGAGTAATCCTTTCTGATCAAAATCCCCCGCTTGGCATAGTAACGGGCAAAGTCCTCCAAAGATAGATGATCATTCTCCTGTGTTTGCTGCGAATCTCCAGACGGATTGTGAAAAATGATCTCCCGACGCTGCTCGTCTTTTCCAAAGACGTACACCAGATGCCCGCCTTGCTTGGGCGGTGTCACCTCAGGGTTACGAATGCTCGGGTGGACTGAAGCGATATACACATACCCTTGATCGAGCAGGTCGTATATCTCTTCAATCGAGGTGTGCTCCTTCACCTCGGCCTGAAGGGAAAACCTTTCCGCTATGTAGGCTACAAACGGGCGGTATATCAAGCCTTTGATCGAACCGTCCTCGCTGACTACATATCCCCCGTACTCCCTACATGCTTTCATCAGCTCAATCGTGGGGATAATCCGGTTTTGCAAATGGGCGAGCGCCATTTCTGTCTCCTCCCGTAATGATGGCGACTTTTCCTTGCAATTTGCTGCTGCCAAGATAGTGAGGATTATCGAAAATGGGTCGTGGGACCATGAGATACTCGAAGCCTGGCTGACGGTCCTGATGCTGCGGCGGAAAGCTGATCGGCATTTCCTCGCAGGTCGTCTTATAGCCGATATACGGATACATTGGATACCAAAGAACCCCTCCTGCACAAAAGCGATACCTCCATGATATTCGCCCGTAAAACAGAGGTTCCCACTACGTGAAGGTACGTGGACTCCGAAAAAACGGAAAGACCCCCCGGACATTTCGCTTCATTTTCAAGACCTTTCCATTTCTTCTTTATGCACGGAAGGTTTTTCCTAAAGGCTGACCAAGGCCAAAATAGTGGCGGAAGTTATAGAGGATTGGACTCCATTTTGCTGGATCAATATGCTGATCGTCCTTCAGAATTCGCTCATGTGCGTGGACATGAATGACTTCTGTTTCCACGATGGCAAAGTCAGGTGAATAGTCCGGAATGCGAATATCTTTGACAACGGCTTCCAACTGCAACGGACACTCCAGAATGCGCGTCGGCTTTACGGTAGTAGATGCTATCGAAGTAAATTCACCCATCTCAAATTTGTCTTTTTGATAAGAAAAACCGATGCTTTTCTTGTAATCGGGTACAGGATCTTTCCCGGTATAGGGTGCCAGCCGCTCTACCTGCTCCCACAGGGTCGGGTCCGGAAGATTAAGCACACATTCACGGTGACGCTGCATATTTTCCAGTGCTTTTCCTCCTACACCTACTCCCAGAACGACTGTATACCCCAATGCCCACGATGAGGAAATCGGGCTTATGTTGGTCGTTCCATCCTCGTTCCATGTATTCAGCAGGACGACAGGTGTGCCGTAATACAGGATTTTTGGTTTCACGGTTATTGTATTCATCCTTGCACGCTCCCTTTGTTGTTTCTCTCGATGTGATTGTAAAAGAAAAGGATTTCCATCCCCATCGAAGTATGAAAGACAACAGAATACAAGTCAGCTTTTCAAGTAAATAACAGCTACAATAATCCCTGTAACGACTAGGCTTATCCCTGCGGTCAGTTTTATTTTTCCTCCTCGATCCAAAAAAGTTCATCAAGTTTTTTATCTAACGCTCGAGCCAATAGCAGACATAGTTTGATGGTGGGATTGTACTTTCCAG
This sequence comes from Brevibacillus invocatus, assembly GCF_003710915.1. GTDB lineage: Bacteria > Bacillota > Bacilli > Brevibacillales > Brevibacillaceae > Brevibacillus > Brevibacillus invocatus. The sequence continues at coordinate 117,257 of NZ_RHHR01000029.1, forward strand.
ACTCAATCAGACTAATAGTTTGCCTGGTTACTCCCACCATTTCAGCCAACTCCTCTTGTTTGAGATTTCCCTTTTCAATACGAGCAATTTTCACTCTGTTTTTAATAGATGGATCCTTCATATCACCCTACTCCTTATTGATTTCGTTACTACAAATGTAACATATACATTTTATTTGTCAATTATATATTACAAACGGAATTTATATATGTATTTTTCAGTCTCAACTCCATCATTCTATTACTCATGATATCTTTCCAACTTTAACAAGTGCTTGATTTGACTCGAAGATTTATAGATAGTAGAGATGGACTTCCTTTTACTAGAAAATGATGAGGTATATAAAGGAGAATAGACGGGATGACCATGAAACCGTTAGAAACCCAAGACGTACAGCTATCCATGTATGAGGCAGCATTTGATGAGGCTCTCAGTCAGTTCTACCTCCCCGAAGAACAGCTGCAGTTTACAGCGCTGCCAAACTGGGTGCTGGATGAGTCCCTGCGAGATCCGGATCGCTATCCAGTCGTGATTCTGGCTGATCAGACTCCAGTCGGCTTTTTCGTTCTGCATAAAGGCGAAGGGGGCTCAGATTACACCTCCAATCCCCACGCCTTGCTTCTGCGCGCTTTTTCGGTGACCGAAGCCCATCAAGGCAAAGGCTACGCCAAAAAAGCCATGCTAGCCCTGCCTGGCTTTGTAGCTGATCACCTGCCGGGCATTGACGAGATCATTCTCGTGGTCAACGAGCGAAATCTGGCTGCCAAGCAGCTCTATGAAAAAACCGGCTTTGTGGACAAGGGAATCCGGCGCATGGGACCGATCGGCAGACAGTTTATGCTGCACTTTTCCCTCTAAATCCAACAGGGCTGTCGATGGTATCCATCAGACAGCCCTGCCATTACACCCTATTCAAATTCTTTATGTCAACGACAGCTTCATTCCCTCATGACTCGCTACGAAGCCGAGCCGATCATAGAATCGGTGGGCGTCCGGCCGCTTCTTGTCTGTCGTCAGCTGAACGAGTCCGCAACCATGCTCTTTTGCCAGTTCGATCGCGTGACGGAAAAGAGCTTCCCCGATGCCTTCTCCATCTTCCCACTCCTCTCATGATTGTCCCTCTATGATTCGTATAAGGTATACGCCAATGATCATTCATTTCCTTTTTATAGCGGCTAAGCCTAATCACCGCTACTCGTCACGCATAGCGATGGCCATTTTCAGCACAGCGCTTCGCTTGATTTCGTAATACCGCTGACGCGAAACCCCCAGCACCTTGGCGATCACCGTATTCTTATCCCCGTCCAGCAGCGCTTCTACGATCAGCCGCTCCTGCTCATCCACAATCAAGTCCACTGCCCGATTGATCCGCTCGATTTTCTTTTGCAGGTTTTGCAGCCGATTCCATTTGCGTTCCCGACGAACGACTTCAGCATGCGTCTTATCCCCGTTCAAGCCCTTTCCTTTGGGCATAGCCGCCTCCAAGCCGTACTGAGCTACCATGCCCTCTCCTGCATCACGCAGGTAACGCTGAATCCGAATCACTTCTATCTGCATGTACGGGTAGTCGCGTATGTCGTCCTCCGTTTGTTGAATGATTTCCAGTGCAGGCTGCCATTCGGAAGATGGGGCTTTTCTGCCTGGCTCCTGCATCGTTTTGCCTTGCTGATCCTGGATGAACTTGTCCCATTCCGGGCAGGACTCAATCATCCCGACATGCTGGTCGTGCACCTGACAACGCGCCTTTTTCCCCCATCCAGTCGCAGGACACTGCTCGCAAACCATCTCCCTCAGACAATCACTGCTCAACAATGTGTTCGATACCATTCCGCTTCCCTCCCTAACCGAAATGGGAACAAGTGTTCCCCTTATTTGGTACAAGTATCTCATACTTACATGTATAGTTCAAGCAATTTTTACTAATCTTTGTCAGCAAAAAAGCACCACCCCTTTTTTCGGGATGATGCTTTTTATGACCTTCATGTCCTATACCAGCTTTTTTGCTTCCCCAAGCTTGCTTCCCCGTGCCGACAAGACCTCCTTCTCGTAAGCCTTCACTTCAGGCAGCCAAGCTTCGCGTACCGGAACACCATTTTTTGCACAGTAGAAATCCCAGATCGCTCCAAAAGGATACGATTTGAACTCTTCCATCAACGCGAGTCGGGTCGTATAATCCCCAGCCAGCTCCACCTGCCGCAAAAGCTCGGTCGGCTCCAGCATCGCACGCAGCAAAGCCTTCAGCGTACTGCGCATCCCGATCACCCACGCCGCGACCCGATTGATGCTCGCGTCAAAAAAGTCGAGACCGATATGCGTCTTAGAAAGCAGATCGTGACGGACCAGCTCACGGGCAATGTCCAGCAGCTCGTCGTCCATAATGACCACGTGATCACTGTCCCAGCGCACAGGACGGCTGATATGCAAGAGCATCCCCTCGGCGAACAGCGCCAGCGAAGAGAGCTTGTTGGAGATCGTTTCGGTCGGATGAAAGTGACCGGCATCCAGGCAAATCAGCTTGTTGTTTTGCAGACCGTAGCCCATGTAAAATTCATGTGAGCCAACCACGTAGCTCTCCGAACCAATGCCGAACACCTTGCTCTCCACCGCATCCAGATGCAGGGCAGGGTCCAGCTGCTCGGCAAAAATCTCGTCGAGCGACTCCTTCAACCGCCTTCTCGGCCCCATGCGGTCGACAGGAATGTCCTTGTAGCCGTCCGGCACCCAGACGTTGGTCACGCAGGTCTGTCCCAGCTCTTGCCCGAAGTAGGCACCGATCCTCCTGGATGCCTTGCAGTGATCGATCCAAAACTGCCGAATCTGCGGATCAGGATGACTCAGCGTAAAGCCGTCAGCCGATTTTTGATGAGAAAAGCAGGTCGGGTTAAAATCGAGCCCCAGTCCTTGCTCTTTTGCCCATTCGACCCATTTGGCAAAATGCCTGGGCGCAAGCTGATCCAGCTCCACCCGCTCATCGGTATCCGCATAGATCGCATGCAGATTGACCTTGTGCTTGCCAGGGATCAGGGAGAAGGCTTTCTCCAAATCCTGACGCAATTCATCCGCTGTACGTGCAGCACCCGGGTAATTCCCCGTTACGGCAATGCCCCCCGTCAGTTCCTGGTCACGGTTTAGGAAACCGCGTACGTCGTCTCCCTGCCAGCAATGCATGGACACTTTGACCTGGGCCAATGCTTCCAAGGCCTTCTCGACATCAATGCCGTGACTCGCGTACAGTTCCTTCGCCATCTGAAAGCTCGCAATCTGATTTACCTGCATGTCCCCTGCTCCCTCCTGCTCCACGTTTGGTAATTTGGGTAAACGACTCGAACCAGACTCTCTGATCGCCCGGGTCTTGTGGCAGATACGTCTTCCCGACAAAAGAGTCCCGGATCAGCCTTCTGCCTTCCTGCACATCCTTCACCTTTTGGCTGGCGATCATCTGGACGAGCAGATTGCCCATCGCCGTCGATTCGGTCGGTCCCGCGACCACCTTTTTCCCAGAGACATTTGCCGTCCACTGACAGAGCAGCTCGTTGTTCGCCCCACCGCCTACGATGTGGATGACTTCAATCGGCGCTTGTGTAATCGCTTCCATTTCCTTGACGGCGAGTGCGTACAAGATCGCTAAATTATCAAAGATGCAGCGTGCGATTTCGCCCGGAGTTCCGGGTATCTCCTGTCCGGTCTCCTTGCAGTAGGACTGGATCTCCGCTACCATGTCGAACGGATGCAAAAAGCGGTCGTCCGTGAAATCGACATAATACCGAAACGCCTCTAGCGGCGTGGCCATCTCGACAAACGACGCAAACGAGTACTGTTCGTCATAGCTGCGATGCACTTCCTGAATCAGCCACAATCCCATGATATTCTTCAGAAACCGGTAAGTATGAAAGGCGCCCCATTCGTTGGTAAAGTTGCTGGTCTGCGCTTGCTCATCAACAATCGCTCGGATCGTCTCTACGCCGATCAACGACCAGGTGCCGCTGCTTAAATAAGCAAAGGACTCTTCTTCCGCTGCCGGAACTCCGAGAACTGCCGAAGCCGTATCATGCGTGGCGACTGCAATCACTTCGCAATCCGGCAAGTCGTACTTCTCTCTCCAAGTCTGTCTGATCGGCCCCAGAACAGTTCCCGGCTGCACCAGCTCGGCGAACTGATTCCGCGTAAGCGACAATAGACGGAGCAAATCCTCGTCAAAATCTTGTGTGTGCAGGTTGAGCAGCTGGGTCGTCGAAGCGTTGGTCACCTCATTGATATGCCTTCCCGTCAACAGATAATACAAATAGTCGGGAACAAGCAAAATCTTGTCCGCTTGCTGAAGCTGTGCCGGATCATGGACTGACAGCTGAAACAAGGTGTTGAACTTCTGAAACTGGATACCGGTCTTCTCGTAAATCACCCTCGCCGACAGCTGACTGGTCACCCTTTCTACCGCATCGCGTGTCCGCTCATCCCGATAGGCGTACACTTCCTCCAGCCTGTTTCCTTCCCGATCCAGCAGGACGTAGTCTACTGCCCACGTATCGATGCCCAGGGTGCAGGCCGTAATGCCCTGTTGCTTCGCTTTTTGCAGCCCGATCAGCACCTGCCCGAACAAATAGTCGATATTCCAGTAGCAATGCCCACCTCGCTCGGTAAAGCCGTTCGCAAAACGGTGGATCTCCTGCAAGGACAGCTCTCCATCGATCACCCGGCCCCAGACAAGCCTGCCACTGGATGCTCCTATGTCTACGGCAATATGGTCTTCCACTGGCTGCACCTCACCTTTGCCCGAGATGAAACACTTCTTTTAGCTCGACCGTGACCGGGCTGTGATCCTCATTTGTCTCCATGACGTCCTTCATATACGTCCACCACTTTTGGCAGATTTCCGTCTCGGCAGTCTTGCTCCAACGCTCTTCGTCCTCAATCTCCAGATAGGCGAACAGTGTATTGGACTGGGCATTCAGGAAAATGGAGTAGCTCTGTGCGCCATACTCGCGCAGCATCTCCACCATCTGCGGCCAAATCTCGTCATGGCGTCTTTGGTACTCCTCATGGCAATCGGCAAACACCTTCATGGTAAAGGCTTTGCGAATCATCGTGGATTCCTCCTCCGTTTATTTGGGCAGATGCATCAGCCGACGATCAGGGCAAATACGACGCCCGGTCCGTGAACGCCAATCGTCAGATCGTTCTCGATATCCGCAGAGCGGCTTGGCCCGGAAATAAAGTGAATGCCGGCAGGAAATTCGGCTCGGGGACGACCATCAAAATGCGCCAGCACCTCCCCCAAGCGCGTCGACATCCGTTCTGCTGGAAGGATCGCCATCACGACAGCGGGCAAGAGACTCACGGATCGTCCTTGGTCGCCTGACGAGGTGCAAACCAGAGACCCGGTATAAGCGACGCCATAATCCGCCATCGTAATCCCGATATCTGCTCCTGCCGCATAGCGGAGCACATCCGCCGCCTGTTCGGTCTGCCAGACGACCATCTCCACATCTGGCATTGCCCTCTCCCAATCCAGCGCGTTCAGCTCCGGTTGATTCTGTCGAATGATTGCGTGTGCCCTCAGCTCCTCTGCCTTTTCCGCTATAAATTGCTTCGCTGCCTCCAGATGAGGGAAGCGAAAGACATGACCGCCAGCCTTTTTCCAGTTGTCGCTAAACAGTGCGATTTGCTCTTCCTGGTCGAGCGCATAGCGATGCCATTCTGGCGGAGCGCCTTTGAACGGATGTTCTGGCTTTTCCGTCACCCTCTGCCGACCCAGCCGATCCGCGATCTGCTGCATGAATCGCTCCTGCTTGCTTCGCGACTCCTTTTCCAGCCTTAGAAGTACCTCCCGATCCGCTTCATTCATCGCCCTTGCTTCCTTTCTCTTGTCCTTCAAGATAGCGCCGCAGCCGTTCTCTTACCCGCTCATCCATCCCGCCATGCTCCCGCTGGATGTCCTGCTCCAATGCCTGCCAGCCCTCGCGAAAAGATTTCTTGGGCAGCGGAGTTGTATGCCTGTAGCTGTTCCAGCCCTTGAGCGGCCCGATTCTCACTTTGATGACACCGTCTTGCAGCAGGAGCTTTTGCATGACTCGTGCCCAGCGCAGAGCCCTGCCGTACCGCTTGTGCGAGGACATGACGTAGCGAAATCCTTTCATGCCTGTGCTCTCTTCTCGCGACCTTTCGCCCTGTTCCACTTTGCGCTGGCGCAAATAGACCAACATGTCGTGCAACGGAATCTTGACCGGGCACGCTTCATAGCAGGCGCCGCACAGACTGGAGGCATTGGCGATGTCATCCCACTCCGCCACGTTTTTGTTCAGCGCCGGCTTCAGCACCGCGCCGATCGGTCCGCTGTAGGTGCTGCCGTACGCGTGTCCGCCGATGTGCCGATAGACCGGGCACGCATTGAGACAAGCGCCGCAGCGAATGCAGTTGAGCAGCTCCTGAAAATGCGGATCGCCCAATTGCAGGGAGCGTCCGTTATCGACGATGATCAGGTGCATCTGCTCGGGACCGTCACGATCCTCTGCACGGCGTGGCCCGGAAATCCCCGACATGTAGACTGTCAGCTTTTGTCCCGTCGCAGACCGAGGTAAAAGTGTCGCCATCACCTCAAGATCAGCCCAGGTGGGAACGATCCTCTCCATGCCCATCAGCGTGATTTGAGTCTTTGGCACCGTCGTCACCATACGGGCGTTGCCTTCATTTTCAAACAGAACGATCGAGCCGCTCTCCGCGATCGCGAAGTTGCAGCCTGTCATCCCGATATCAGCTTCGAGGAATTTCTCCCGCAGCTTTCTGCGCACAAAGCCTGCCAAAGCAGTCGTATCCGGTGGCAGCTCCTCTCCCGCTTCCTTGGATAACAGCTCGGCGATCTGGTAGCGGTTCTTGTGTATGGCCGGAATGATGATATGAGATGGAGGTTCTTTTGCCAGCTGGATGATGTACTCACCCAGATCCGTCTCCACCGCTTCCACGCCTGCCCCTTCCAGCGCCTGGTTGATGTGCAGCTCCTCCGAGACCATGGACTTCGATTTGACGACTGAACGTGCACCGCGCAGTCTCGCGATTTCAAGCGTCAGCGCAGCAGCTTCCTCCGCCGTGTCGGCAAAATGGACGTGAACCCCGTTGGCCCGCGCATTTTCAACGAATTCCTGCAGGTAGTAGTCCAGATGCGCGATGGTGTGCAGTCTGATCTGCCGCGCGCGCTCCCGCCACTCCTCCCAGTTGGGGTGCTCCTCTGAAGCTGCCTGCTTGCCGGCGCGAAGCCGTTCTGTCGTAAATTTGACGGCATTGCGCAGGAATTCGTCGGAAAGTGCGTGGCGTACCCGCTCCTGAACCGTGCTAGGATCGGCTGATCGCATGTCCGCTCACCCCCTCGTACAGCAATTCCGCCAGATGCATGACCCGGATCGGCTCCTTTCGAACATGCAGATGTCCCGCGATATTCATCAGACAGCCCATATCCGTCCCAACCAGCACCTGTGCCTCGGTCTCCAGGATGTGGTCGACCTTCTCACTCACCATCGCACCGGAAATATCGCTCATCTTCACGGCAAACGTACCGCCAAACCCGCAGCAGTCCTCGGCAAAAGGCAATGGAACAAGCTCCAGCCCCTTCACCTGCTCCAGTAACAGCAGCGGTTCTTCCTTGACCCCGAGCAGCCGAGACCCGTGACAGGAAGGATGGTAGGTGACTTTGTGGGGAAAGGTCGCCCCGATATCCTGTATGCCCAGCACGCGAATCATGAATTGGGAAAATTCAAACGTTTTCTTCTGCAAGCGGAACGCTTTTTCCAGCATGACCGGATCGTCAGCAAACAGCTCGGGATAGTAATGGTGAATCATGCCCGTACAGGAACCGGAGGGAGAGAGGACGTAATCGCTCTCTTCGAAGGCCTCCAGAATCGTGTGTGCTGACGCTTTGGCTTCCTGCCAGTAGCCACTGTTGAACGCCGGCTGCCCGCAGCAGGTCTGCACGTCAGGAAAGTGAAGCGCAATGCCGTATCGGGCCAGCAGGCGGACCATCGCCTCCGCAGCGCGCGGATACAGACTGTCGCACAGGCAGGTCACAAACAAGGAAATTTTCACCGTTTCCACCTTCATTCTTCCGTCATCCCTTTTTCTTCGTGGATGCGGTCACAGATACCTGCCACTATCGCGTGAATGCCGCCGGTACACCGCCGTCAATCGTCAGCATGCAGCCCGTCGTTTTTTCCGCTCGGGAAGAAGCAAAGAACAGGATGCCCTCCGCGATATCCTTCGGGTAGATATTGACCAAAAGAGTGGTTCGCTTGCGGTAGTACTCTTCCAGCTCATCCGGCTCGATCCCGTAAGCAGCGGCACGCTCATTGCGCCAATTGGAATTCCAGATGGCCGAGCCCTGCAAAATCGCGTCTGGAAGAATCGAGTTGACACGAATCCCGTACTCGCCCCCCTCAGCAGCGATACAACGGGCCAAATGAACCTCCAATGCCTTGACGGAGCTGTAGGCGGTCACATTTTTCCCTGCGTAGACAGAATTTTTCGAGCCGACGAATACCATGCTGCCCCCGATTCCCTGCTCCTTCATTTGCTTGAAAGCCTCGCGAGCCACGAGGAAGTAGCCTGTGCCAAGCACGGAAAGGTTGAGCTCCCACTCCTTGAGCGTCGTTTCATCAAAAGGGCTGGAGGTAGCCAGACCGGCATTGTTGACCAGCACATCGATTCCACCGTAGGCAAGCGCCGCTTCCTTCATCGCCGCCGCTACCTGATCTTCGCGCGTGACGTCCATTTTGACCGCGATGGCCCTGCCCTCACCATAGCGCGCATTGATTTCGTCCGCCACCTGATTGGCACCCTCTATATTCAGATCAGCAACCACGACATGAGCACCCTCAGCCACAAAGCTGCGGCAGGTTTCGCTTCCGATCCCACCTGCTCCTCCCGTCACGAGCACGACTTGACGGGAAAACTCTGCTTCGGGTGGTGCCAGCGTCAGCTTATACAGCTCCAGCGGCCAGTACTCCACCAGAAATGATTCGTGTTCATGCAGCGAGACGAAGGTACCGAGTGCCGTTGCTCCGCGCATCACCGCAATCGCCCGATGGTAGAGGGCGCCACTCACTTTGGAATTGGACCAGTTTTTTCCTGTGTTGATCATGCCGATTCCCGGTACTAGGATCACGCGGGGTGCGGTTTCTGAGATTTGATCCCCTTCGCTGTGATGACGCTCAAAGTACGCCTGATACTCCACCTGAAAACGGGCAATGCCTTCGCGAATCTGCTCTTTGAGGACATCGACATCTCGTGTTGCCGGGTCCCAATCGACGATCAGCGGCACCATCTTGGTATGAACTAAATGATCCGGGCAAGCCGCTCCAATCTGGGAAAGGGTTCTGGCATCCCTGCTGTTGACGAATTGCAGGATATCCTCAGCGTCATCGTAGGTCAGGATCATTCGTTTCTGTCCGCTGACGGCACCGCGGATTAGCGGCATGATCTGAGCGAGGATGTCTTTTCGCTCCACTTCGGGAAGGCTTTCACAAACTGCCCCGCCAAATATCTGCTCTTCCTGAATCCTCGCCTCGATGTACGCTTCTGCTTCGGCAATGATGGCAATCGTCTTGGCGTAGCACGCTTCGGACGTTTCGCCCCAGGTGACCAGACCATGCTTCTCCATCAGAACCAGCTCGGCATGCGGATTTCTCGCGACGCCCTCTGCAATCATTTTGGACAGGGTGAAGCCAGGCCGCACATACGGCACCCAAACAAAGCGGTCGCCAAATATCTCGCGCGCTACCTCCTGACCGTTGTCGGCACAACAAATGCTGATGATCGCATCCGGATGCGTGTGATCCACATGCGCAAAAGGCAGAAATGCGTGCAGCAGCGTCTCGATGGAAGGACGCGGGTGTTTGCTGTCGATCATGCAGTGAGCGAGGTAGGCCACCATCTCTTCATCCGGCATTTCCTCTCGCTCCAGCAGCGGCATGACATCCTGCAGACGCAGTCCGGTAAACTGCTGAGCCTTCATCGTGGCGAGATCTGAACCGCTTCCCTTCACCCACATCACGTCGATCTGTCTGCCGCGAAAATCCGTCTCTTTTGTTTTCGTAGAGGTATTTCCCCCGCCCCAGTTGCAAACCCGACGATCTGCTCCGATCAGGTTCGATCGATAAACCAGCTCTTCCAATCCGCTTTGCAGGTGATCTGCTTGGTCACGATCCCATAAGCTTCGTATCATTTCGTACCTCCAACGAATGTAAGGATTTTAAGTGGTGCCCCCAGCAATCAGGCTGCTGGGGGCACCGATACGTACCGGGAAGACTAGTAGACCTGTTTCCACTCTCCGATGTTCGCAGGATCGAATTTGAACGGATCACCCAGCATGATCTGCGTACCATCCCCATCCGCGATGATTTCCTTCTCACCCAGCTTGCCTGCGGTGAACTTCTCGCCAACCTTGCCCGTGATCGTTCCCTTGACCAGCGCATCCGCGGCATAGCCCGACAGGTAGCCTACATCGACCGGGTTCCACAGGTACATCCACGGGCTGACTCCGCTTTCGATGTACTCGGCCATTTCACTCGGTAGTCCCAGTCCAGTCAGCTTCACTTTGTCCTTCAAGCCTTTGTCCGTCAGCACTTTCCCAGCCGCCGCAATCCCGACAGTCGTCGGTGCAATGATCGCTTTCAAATCAGGATAGGATTTGAGCAGGGCTTCGGTCTCGGACACGCTCTTGTCGCGCAGGTCGTCTCCATAAGCTACCTTGACCAGCTTCATATCCTTGTATTTGGGATCTTCCAGCTCTTTTTTCATCCATTCGATCCACAGGTTCTGGTTCGTCGCCTGCGAAGTGGCGCTCAGTACCGCGATCTCCCCTTTGCTGCCAATCATTTCAGCTGCAGCCTGGACCTGGACACGGCCAATCCGCTCGGGGTCTGCCTGGTTGATATGGACCAAGCGGCTCTGTGTGTTGACTGCGGAATCCAGCGAGAGTACCTTGATGCCGGCATCCATCGCTTTTTTCAGAGCTGGCTGCAATGCGTCCGGGTCGTTGGCGACGACGGCAATCGCATCTACCTTTTGTGAAATCAACTCTTCGATCATTTGAATCTGCGCCTCTGCTGTAGGCTGATCCGGCGCTTTCAGAATCGCTTCTCCGCCTGTCTCTTCAATGGCGATCTTAAAGCCTTCCATCTGTTTTTCGCCGTATGGATTGCCTGTGTTCTTAAAGATGATTGCGAATCGTTTCTTCCCGCCTGCGTCACCACCGGAGCTGCCCGGCTGACTCGCCGTTTGGCTACACGCAGCCAGCATGGATGCCGCTAGCAGAACGGTTAAGAATGATGTCAAAACCTTTTTCATGCCAATTCCCCCCATTTTCAATTCCTATACACAACAGGTTTCATCCTGTGATGTATCCCGCATCAACCACTTTTTTTGCCCTTGTATGGCCGCCCCTTGAGATTGGGAATCATGACTGCGGCGATCAGGAGCAGACCGATGATGATCAGAAGCATTTGGGCAGGCACATTGACAAGACCCAACCCATAACGCAGGTAGCCGATCAGAAATACAGCCAAAATCGCCCCGATCATGCGTCCCTTGCCTCCTGACGTGCTGATCCCGCCAAGCACCACCATCGCAATTACGTCCAGCTCATAGCCTGTCGCGATGTTAGGTCTGGTGCTGCCCATTCGCGAGGTCAGAAAGAGCGCCGTTACCGCTGCCATCAAACCAGCCAACGTAAAGACGATGATCTTGATTCGATCCACCTTGATCCCGGAAAATTGGCTGGCAGTCGCATTGCTGCCCATCGCGTAGACACGCCTGCCAAAGGTCGTCTTGTGCAGCAAGAGAATGAACAGAATGGCGAAAAGCACAAAGACGAGAAAGATAAACGGCACTGGCCCCACATATCCCCAGCCCAGGTAGCTGAACCACTCGGGAAATTTACCGGCAGCCTGATCTTCCAGGATAATGTAGGCGATTCCCCGATAGATAATCATCGTCGCCAGCGTCACGATGACCGCAGAAAGCTCTTTGAATTTCGTGATCAAAAGGCCGTTTATGTAGCCGCAGAGCGTTCCCACCGCCAGGCAGATGAAAATCGCCAGCTCCATCGGTACACCTCGCGTATACAAGTCCGCCATCACGACAGAAGACAAGGCGACGATAGAAGCAACCGATATATCGATATCTCCGAGAATGATGATTAGCACCATCGGCAGCACGATGAACGCCTTGTCCAGAAAGGTCATCGTCGCGTCTCGCAGGCTGTCGCCATTCAGATAGTAGGGGGAGAGATACGTATTGATAACGTTTACAAGAATAAAAATCAGGACGAGCATCCATTCCCATTGCAGAAAAAACGATTTCCACGAAAAATCACGACGGCCGAGCAAGACTCGCTTTTCCATGCCTAGATCCTCCTCCTCATCAAGTTGTTGCGATCCACGCCCCGCTTCACCAGTGCATTGATCACGACGGCAATGAGGATGATCAAACCCTGGATTCCCATTTGCCAGAACGGGGAAACATTGATCAGCGGCAGCGCATTATTCAGCATGCCGAGCAGGATCGAGCCCAGAATAATCCCGGAGATCTTGCCGGAGCCCCCCGCGATGCTGACACCACCCAGGACACATGCGGCGATGACGCTCAGCTCGTAGCCGACTGCCGTATCTCCCTGTGCAGAAGCGAACTTCGCAACCCATAGCACACCGGCCAGACCGGACAAGCCGCCCATGATCGTGTAAACCAGCCAGAGGATCTTGTCGTTGTTGATCCCGCTGATCCGAGCCGAGTCAGGATTGCTGCCGACGGCGTAGATTTGCCTGCCGGTACGCGTGTACGTAATGAAATAATAGAAGAGGGCATAAATGATGATGGCGATAAAAATGAGCGTGTTGATTCCCAGAATGGAGCCTGTGGCGATCGCCTTGAACGACGCCGGCATCTGATGGGCACTCACCCATTTTCCGCCGCTGACCATAAAAGTAGCGCCGCGAAATACGTTCATCATCCCCAGCGTCGCAATAATCGGAAGAATGCCCGACTTGGAGACGAGGAGGCCGATGATTGACCCGCATAGGAGACCGACCAGCGTCCCCAGAAGAATCGCCCACAGCGGATGAACATCGGGGTACGCACTCACGGTCAATGCCGCGATCATTCCTGACAAGGCCAGGGTGGCTCCGATGGACAGATCGATACCGCGTGTAACGATGACCAGCATCATTCCTACAGCCAGGATGCTTAATATCGCGGTATTGGTGACCATGTCATTGATATTTTCCAGAGTCAAAAAGCTCGGATTGCGAAGCTGTACCCCGATGGAGAGCAAGAGGATAAAGAGCAGCAAGCCCAGCTCACGAAAGCGGGCAAATCTCGCCCCGAGCGAGGTCTTCTCCAGTGTATTGCCTGTCAACTCAACCACCACCTTCTACTGCCAGCATGCCTCTGGCAGGTGTCTAGGAAATTGTCTGACTTACCATCGCAGCCTCCAGGATCGCCTCCTGGGTTACAGTCGCGGCATCGAGTGCAGCGGTCACTCTCCCCTCGCGCATGACGATGACCCGGTCACTCATCCCGATCACTTCCGGCATTTCGGAGGAAACCATGATGATGCCGTACCCTTGTGCTGCCAGCTCGCTGATCATTTCGTAAATCGCTGATTTGGCTCCCACGTCAACACCTTTGGTCGGCTCATCCAGAATGATGACGTCCAGCTGTGCCGTCAAAAGTTTGGCCACGACCACTTTTTGCTGATTGCCTCCGGAAAGAGAGCTGGCCAGATCAAAAATGCTCTGTGCCTTGACCTGCACCTTTTCCGCCAGAGACTTCGCCAGCTCCGCCTCTTTCTGTTCATCCACCCAACCGCGACTGGACAGCTGGTCCAACGCAGATAGCGTGATGTTGCGCCCGATGCCCCAATCCAGCACCAAGCCCTGCTTTTGCCGATCCTCTGGCAAATAGCCAATCCCCGACTCCATCGCCTGCCAGGGATGCTTGATGTGAATTTCCTCTCCACGCAGAAATATTCGCCCTTTATCGTAATCCGTAATGCCAAAGATAGCCTGACACACCTCTGTCCTGCCTGCCCCGACCAACCCTGTCAGACCGAGAATCTCTCCGCGCTTCAGGGAAAATGAAATGTCCGCAAAATACCCGGTCTTGCCCAGTCCCTCGACCCGCAGCAGTTCTTCTCCCGGCTCTCCTTGCCGCTTGGGAAAAAGCTGAGTGATTTCCCGTCCCACCATGGCGACGATCAAGTCCTCGTTGGCGATGTCGTTCACACCCCAGGTCCCGATGTAGCGGGAATCGCGAAACACCGTCACTTTGCTCGCCAGACGGTACATATCCTCGAAGCGATGGGAGATGAAGATAATGGCCGCCCCTTGATCCCGCAGCTTCTCCGTAATTTTGTACAGCTCCTCGCTCTCACGCGTAGTCAAGGCGGCCGTCGGCTCATCCATAATAATGATGCGAGCCTGCATGGACAAAGCTTTGGCAATTTCGACGATCTGCTGCTGGGCTACGCTGAGAGCGCCCATTTTCGTTCTCGGGTCCAGATTGCTGCCCAGCTCCTGCAACAGGCGCTTGGCTTCCGCATGCATGTCATTCCAGAGAATCCGCTTTGCTCGTCTGCTGATTTTCTCATGCCCCATAAAAATGTTCTCGGTCACGCTGAGGTCAGGAAAACAGGTCACATGCTGGTAAATGGCGGCGATCCCCAGCTTCTGCGCGTCTTTGGGACTTTTGATTTCTGTCCGTTCCCCATTGAGGTAGAGCTCACCCTCATCGGGCAGGTGAACGCCTGTAATGATTTTGATAAACGTGGATTTACCCGCGCCATTCTCCCCCATCAATGCGTGAATTTCGCCTTTTTTGAGCTGAAATTGGACCTGATCCAATGCCCGCACGCCTGGAAACGCTTTCGTAATTCCTTTCAGCTCCAGAACATATTCCGACATAAATCTCCTCTTTTCTGCCCGAATATATGTTTCTACGTTTGATTAACGGCTTTATTTTATTTGTTTTCGTCTGTTTTTCTTTATATCGCTGATTATATATGTTTTGTTTTTGTTTGTATATGTAATTTTTCTATTTTTCTTTGTTTTCTAAAAAATACTTCACATTCCGAGAGTACAAAAAAGCTGTCCAAGAGTCGCGGGACTCTTAGGACAGTTTCTTTATACTTGATGGGCGTGTTTTGGATAGCAATCACACGTCGTGATGTGGTCATTCACCATGCCCACGGCTTGCATATAGGCGTAGCAGATCGTCGATCCAACAAACTTGAAACCACGCTTCTTCAAATCCTTGCTCATCCGGTCGCTGATTTCCGTCGAAGCCGGCACTTCACTCAGCTGCTGAAAATGGTTTTGGATCGCCTTGCCCCCTACGAAGGACCAGATGTATTCGTGAAAGCTGCCGAATTCCTCTACTACCTTAAAGTAAGCATGGGCATTATTGATGACGGCGCGGATCTTCAGTTTATTGCGTACAATGCCTTCGTCCTGAAGCAGCTCCTCGATCTTTTTCTCGTCGTATTGGACGATTTTCGCCGGGTCAAACTGGTGAAAGGCCTTTCGATACCCTTCCCTTTTCTTCAAAATCGTGTACCAGCTCAACCCTGCCTGCGCCCCTTCGAGATTGAGAAATTCAAACAACAGTCGATCATCGTATACCGGGACACCCCATTCATGATCGTGATATGCTTCATACAAAGGATCTTGTGTCACCCAGCCACAACGGTTCATCCTACCTGCACCCCTTTAATAGCGAACGTATATTCTTATTCTAGAATGAATACTCCCACCACCTATAGAGGTGGGGGTTTCTTATGTGTCGTCCTTATCGGACGCTTAACACAAGCGGAGTTGACACAGCGACAGCCGACAGGCCGTCCAACCCCTCTATTCCATTAGCGAATACCTTTGGAACTTCTTTTCGCAAAATGTTGTAGGCTCCGTTCACATCGGCATTGATCAATGTCCCGTTTGCGCAACGGTACATGCCACGGTGAATTCGCTTCCCTGAAAAGATTGCGATTGTATCGCTTTCACCATACGTAGGGATGTCGTCGTTATCTAGGAAGCTTGCTTTTGAAGTGTAGGATTCTTCCCTCACGATGGTTGTCATCCCTGACCGCTTTGCCTTGTAGCGAATCATTTGAATCAACAGGTTGTGCGGAATGTGGCAAAACGATTGATTGTTCCTTTTGCCCATATTGGATTCGCTTTTCCATTGGGTGTTATGACCAATGACAATCGTTCCGATCTGCTCTTGTAAAGCGATTTCCACAATGGCATGACTTGCCTTATGGAAGATGTCCTTGATTTTGAGAAATCGCTTGCGATGCAAACGTTCCAGTCGTTTCGAGGTCTTTTGTCCTTCATGCGACTTCTTTCCTTGGCGCAAAATGCCAACAAAATACGCCTTTTGCTTGTTGTAATACTGATTGATCGACTTGACAACTTTGCCCTTGACCAACGTAGGCGTTCTGCCTGTATTGGTCACAATGGTTGCAAGGTTATCAATGCCCAGATCAATCGCCATCACTCGATCCAAAGGATGCTGTTGCGGTTGCTCGTCACAAGTAAAAATGAGTTCCACCACATAGCGTCCGTAGGACGGAATCACTCGTACTTGCATAAGCCTCCCGTTTGTAAAGCCGACTTTCCCAATATTCAACCGTTGCTTCGTAAAAGGAAGCTTCAAGAACCGATGATTCCTGATTTCGCAATCCTGATTCGTGAAAATGAACTCTTTTTGTGGAGTACGGCAATACTTCGGAATCCGTGGCTTTCCTGACAAGGAAGTTGGATTGCTCTTATACTTCTTGATTAAGGCAAAAAAACTCTTCCAATTTTGAAACGCTACTTTCATGATGTTCTGACTGCTTTGCGTCGGTAAGGCTCGATAGTTTTCCTGCCCCATCGCTTTGAACAGCGCATCGAGGAAGTGGTAGCTAAGCATCGGTTCTTCCTTGGTTGGAAGGGGAAGCAGGTTCGCTTTCACGTCTTTACGCTGCTCCTCAGGCTTCATGCTTTCCTTTACCACCTTTTTCTGGAAAGCAAGAAATTGATTCTCATTCATTGCATCCAAATGTTGATGAATGAGGTCCATCACTTCCTGTTGGAGCGGTTGAAGCTCCTTGCCTTGGGTGAGAGCCGTATACACCTGCCGAATGAAGAAGTTCGTGGTGTTGTACAAGCTTTTGGCTTGTTGACACAACTGCTGAAAGTACGGAAAGAGCCGATGTCCTGGTTTGATCCAGATCTGGTAGGTTTGGTAGGAACCTTTGTCGTGCATGTGTTTTCACCTCCTTTTGCAAGCGTCCTGCATACGGAACATTCGTTCGTTATGTTCTCTTTGATTATATGCAAAAGAAGGAAAAAAGAAAAGCGATTCACCCCACCACTTATAGAAGTGGGGGTACTCTCGCTTAACTTAGATAGATGATCTTTGGAGGGAGTGCAAGTTTTGTTGCCAGAATGCTCCAATCATACTCCTGCTTCAGACTCTTCACCGGAAGCAGCCCCCGCTTCTTCAGCAGCTGTGGCTGCTTCCTGTTCCAATTGAAGCTGCTGCTGATGCTCCCTCACCGCCTTCAACCCGCTCGTAATCGCGACGAACATCGCAATATAGGACAACGAGACAATCACTTCCATACCCACCGTAAGCAAGAGCAGGTTGATAGAGTACTCTTCCTCCATCAACAATCTTCTGTTCAGAAAGCTATAGATCATATGAGAAAAATAATAGTAGGGAATGAACGCGCGCAGTCTTTTCCCATGCTTTTTGACACTGGTATCATACTGGATCAAAAAACGCGACATATTTGAATAGATCGTCCAAAGCCCGACGATGTTGTAGAACGGGATCAAGATTCGGCAAAGCGCCCCGCCAGGTGTGACCGGATAATCCGGGCTGATCTCCTTGTATTCTTTATGCACGCGATAAATCCAGCCTAAAAATAAAATCGTCGCAATAATTGCCGCAATACTGGTAAAAATCCCAACTGCAATATCGAGATCTATCACGAATTCCATGTAAAACGGCTCATTCCACGCTTCGACCAGGCTAAATAGCAGGCTGACCCCTGAACTCGCCAAACCAACTATCAAAAAGACAAATAAATATTTGCCCCATGCATCGACTTTTTCTTGCATCTCACTGACTCTCCTTTTTTCTCCCTTACGGCAAACTCGCTAAATAAACCAGGGCTTCATCCAAGGTTTCCACGGGGACAATCTTCATCTTCGGATTGACCGTAAGCTGATATTGCTCTGCTTCTTCCTGATTGCTCAAGCCATCGTAGAAAAAGGAGTACACTTCCTTGTCTTTGGGAACCAGAAAGTGGGTGACGCCCTGCTCTTCTGCCGTCAGCAGCTTTTCCTGGATTCCGTCAATAGAGCCAACCGTTCCATCGAATTCCATCGTCCCGGTCCCTGCAATCATGTACTTCCCACCTCTGGAGAAATCCTCGCCCGTCTCTTCCTCCACTAGCCCGATCGCGACCATCAGACCAAAGGAATCACCGTGATACTCGGCAGCCTGATCCATGATGCTCGCATATTTCTCGTCCTGTGAGTCCTCCTGGTTCACAGAATATCCTGAAACCTCAATAGCGTTGGAGACAACCATTTCTTTATAATCGTCGCCAATCTCTTCTGCCTCATCGTCCAATTCGACCTCTTCTTCACTCATGGGGCGAAACCTCACATCTCGCTCCTCAGCCCAATAATCCATTTGCACCAGGATTTTTTCGAGATTGTTGGCCGTAACCCCACCTTCGATATAAGTAAAGTACACGTTGCCATCAATGCCCAGCTTTTGAATCGACACGATCTCTCCCGTCGCGTAAAAGCTTTCGTAGCGCGGATAGGCCAACAGGAGGGTAAGCACTGTAGGAATGGCCAGCAATCCCGCCAAGACCCATTTTTCTTTCTTGTTAAATTTCACGTTGATCACCTGTCAGTAGGTTTCTTTTCCAAATTATACAATTTTTCATTATACATGAATACAGGATTTCCTTTCCGGTTATTCCCATGTACAAAAAGAAACCCGAGACAGCGGCCTCGGGCAGTGGTGAGAAAATAGCCTAATCACATAAAACGTCGCAGTGAAAATGGAGTGATATCCATCTCTGTCTTCCCTTTCAAGCTCATCTGCATGGCGATTTCGCCAATCGCGCTGGCAAACTTGAAGCCGTGAGCCGAGCAGGCTGAGATGAGCAGGACATGCTCGTGGTCGGGATGACGATCGATAATAAAATCGTGGTCGGGCGTCCAGGTGACAAGACATACCTGTCCGCGCTTGTTCTGGCGGGACACACCCGGGAAAAAGCGTTCGACCATGAGGGCCAAATCCCCCTCATCATCGGGCTGGGAACCAAATTCCCTGTTTACCTCGTCAGGGTCAACGATTCTTCCTGCATCATGGCTGCCTATTTTCAACCCGGAGCCCTGGATGCTAGGGAAGCCATAGAAGCGCTCTCCCGGCAAATCCATGAAGTACGAGGGAAAAGATCCAAGTCCGTACAAGGCTTCGTCAGCTTCGTACCACACTGCCGTTTTTCGGAAGGGCTGCAGGGGAATGTCAAGATCGCGCAGCAGTGAGCCAGTCCACGCTCCAGCGGTCACAACCAGCCTGTCCGCCTGAAAATCCCCCTTTTCCGTATGCACAGTCACGCCGTCTGCATGATAGGTAATCCGATTCGCTCTCGTGTTCATGCAGAGCTCGGCTCCATGATGCTGTGCGACACGGCGATAGGCGGAAATGCACGCCTCGCTGTAGAGCAGCCCGGAATTTGGTTCAAAGGCGCCAATCAAGTCGTCTTCTATCCGAATCCCCGGCCAACGCTTCCGCACTTCTGCCGCTTCCAGGATCTCCAGCGGCAAGAAAAACTCCTTGGAGCTGGCGATTTCCTCTATGAGAAAAGGAGAATCCGATTTTCCAAGTCCCAATACGCCAGTCTTCTCGAAAAGGCGCTCTCCCGTCTCTTCCTCCAGTTGATGCCATAGCTTCTGAGCGTGCAGCACCAGCGGTACGTATTTTTTCCCTTCCCCGTAGGCGTGCCGTATCATGCGCGTATCACCGTGATGGCTGCCCTGATGATCAGGCGGATCAAATGCGTCCAGCAACAGCACACTGGCCCCCTGCTTGGCGATAAAGGCCCCTGCAGCCATTCCCATCGAGCCTGCCCCTAAGACGATGACGTCAACTCTCTTCTTCATTCCAGTACCCCCTCCAGGCTTTATCTCTAAAAAACAAGGCCCCCTCCTAATAGGAAGAGACCTGTGTAGACGGGTGAATAGACAGACTGCCGATTACCAGGCAGCTACCATCGAATCACCGTATTTTTCTTCAACGAACTTCTTCACCTCATCAGACTGGTAAGCTTTCACCAGCTTTTGGAACACTGGCTTGTCTTGTTCTCCCTCACGAACGGCAATAATGTTCACCCAAGGAGAATCTTTTGGTTCCATGTAGATGGCGTCTTTGGTTGGAACCAATCCAGCTTCGATCGCGAAGTTGGTGTTGATCACGGCAGCGCTCATATTACCCAATGTTTTAGGAATGAAAGCGGCATCCAGTTCTTTGAAAGTCAGGTTTTTCGGATTTTCTGCGATGTCGAGGACAGTCGCTTTTACACCTTTGCCTTCTTTCAATTTGATCAGACCAGCGCTTTCAAACAGAATCAGAGCGCGTGCACCATTGGTCGGGTCGTTTGGCAGACCTACGATGTCTCCTTCTTTCAGCTCGGAGATATCTTTGATTTTCTCGGAATAGATACCGATCGGGAAGTTGATCGTATCAGCCAGCTTCACAACTTTCGTGCCGTGGTTTGCATTGAACTCTTCCATGTACGGTACGTGTTGGAAAGCGTTGGCATCGAGATCACCTTTGTCCAAAGCTTTATTTGGCAGCACGTAGTCGTTGAACGGTACGAGCTCCAGAGTCAAGCCGTCTTTTGCTGCTACGTCTTTTGCTACTTTCCAGATCTCTTCTTCCGATCCGGACATTACGCCGATTTTTAGTGTTTCATTTTGTTGTTCGGCAGCTGGTGTGCCACCTTCAGAACCAGTGCCGGTTTGTGGAGCTGCTTGCTGACCGCCGCCGCAACCAGTCACAACCAAAGCCAGAGCGAGTCCCATAAATAGAGATAGATATGACTTCTTCATAATGTCCCCCAAATTTTGTTAATATTTCCGATTGGATAACTACGAATTAAATTATCCACATCTTCTCTAGTTTCGTCAATCCTTTTTCTATTTATTAATAAACTTATCGTGTGGTCATTCATGGATGTGATTCTACTATAGTGCTTCTGCCATCAGGAGGATAAGATACAGGAGAATTCTTTGCGCGTAACCTGTTCCGGCGCTCGATCGAGATACAGGACGATTTCCCCGCCTTCTTCTTTAACCTCGTACATTTTGATAGACAGATCCGGCGAGAACATCGCTTTCCCTGTTTTCAGGTTGAATTCCCAACCGTGCAGCGGGCAACGAATGATCTCATTGTGATTGCCGTAGATGTACTGATGCGGATCAGAGGGTAGCATCGTTCCCACAACCGAGCCGTACAGCATCGGAACACCCTGATGGGGACAGCTGTTTCGAAAGGCGTAGCAGACTCCCTCTGCACGAATCAAGCCGATTTCTACTCCGTTGACTTCGATCAGCTGCCGCGAGCCTTCCTGCATTTCCTCGGCAGGACAGACGACCAAACGATGCTTTTCTTTTGTACTCACTTCCCGTCTCCCCTTCCTATTAAAACCGGAATGACTCCAGCGGATTTTGATAAAAGATCTTATCCTTCAGCTCTTGCGGGAAGTGCAAGAACGCCCGATCCAGCTCGTCTCCGTCCCAGTGCGGATAATCACTGCAGAACAGCAACATGTGCTCGGCGTCGATCATCTGAATGATTTCGATCAGGTCTTTTGGTCTGGCAGGCTCCTCGATGGGCTGGGTACCGAAGCGGATATTGCGGCGAATGTACTCGCTTGGCAGCATTTTCAGCCAAGGCACCTCATGACGCAACGCCTTCCAGTTCTTGTCCATCCGCCACATCGTCGGTGCGATCCAGGAAAAACCGTATTCGATGAAATTGACCTTCAGGTTCGGAAATTGTTCAAAGACACCGTCTGCGACGAGACTGATGACATTGCGCTGACCGATCAGACCCAGCGAGGTGTGCCACTCCATATACGTAGAAGCCGGTCCGACCCCAGCAGTCGCTGCATACTCCCCAGTACCCTCAGAATCCGGGTGCAGCACGATTGGAAGATTGTACGCCTCAGCAATCTCATAGATTGGCCAGTAGTGACGTTTGCCCAGTGGAATATTCACGCAGTGCATGTTGATCCCGACGATTTCAGGACGCTTGCCGATGCGCTCGATCTCTTTTACCGCCGTTGCCGGATCAAGCGGGGTGATCTCCATCGTCATCCGGTAGCGTGGATCGCTTTTGATCCATTTGTCATACAACCAGTCATTGGCAGCGGACGTGTATTTCGCTGCTACCTCAACATTGTGGAAAGCAGCCATCGTCCCGTGACCAATATTCAAGATACCGTAGGTGGTATTGCAGCGATCCAACAGATCTTGCGCCAGAAAAGCAGGATCACTGCCGGGAATATCGCCATTTGGCGGAAAAGCATCCGCACGCAAAGGCACTGGCAACGGATTGGCATACGGCGAGGAAGGAAACTTGAAGGAACCGCTGTTTTGCTTCGCCAGAGCACCCTTGGCGAATTTGCCGATATTCATATACTGCTGGATCGATTCGTCCAGATAAGGAACCAACTCGTTGAAATCGCTCAATACCGGATGGATGTCACAATCGATCAAACCACCCGTTCTTTTGGACTGCGCTACCATGCCAACACACCTCTTTTGAATGGAGTATTTTGAATACGGTCATATTATGAACGCGTTCATAATTTAAGTTGAACCTATTATCTCTCTCCTGAAAAAGAGGGTCAAGAAGAAAAAAACGGACTATAGCGTCCGCATGATGGTTCGGATGTATTTCATGGTTTTCTCGGCAGCTTCCTGCGGGTCGGCATCCCGACGCTTGTTCAGCACTGTCGTCATCATCCCTTCCCAGATCAGGACAGCCATATCGTTGACCTCCTCAATTTTCTCATCCGACAGCTGCTGCTCCTGCTTGGCCAATTCCAGCAATGCCTTGCTGCGCGAGGTGAGATCCGGATCGTACAGCATCGGCCTGATCTCTTCTGTAAAGCCGATCAGATCGCTGGAGTAGATGGAAAAGTAATGCTCCAGCATGTCCTGAGGTTTTTGCCCCAGATCGGCAATGAACAAGGCGTGATAGATTTGCGGTTTGGCAAAAGAATGTTTGCAAAAGCACTCCCAGCTCAGCACGTACTTGTCCACGTACGTCTCTCCCCGCTCCAGATACAGCGGAAGCTCTTGCAAGTATTCCTTCACAAATCGCATGGAGGCAAAGTAGAGAAGATGGGACAGCTCTTCAAAATAATTGTAGATCGTCGAACTGGTGTATCCTGCACGTTCCCCGATTTTTCGGGCGCTGACATGCTCGATGCCCTCCTCCTCGATGATCTCCACTGTCGCATCCACGAAATATTGCAGCATCCGCTTGATCTGCTTTTCTCTTCTCGCCATAAGCGGCCACCTTTCTTGATATCTGCTCATGGTCAAGCAGAACTCTTCATCTCCCTGATTATACCGTATCCGGCAAGATAAATGGCAAAATCACCCTGATTGCAGGTTTTTGAGCATTCCGTAGAGTAAGATATTTATGAGATTCGTTTTTCCATATGTTAGATCGAACAGCTTCAAAAGCAGATCGAGAACTTACATGAAGCTGAATCCATGAGGAATCTAGGAGATAACCAAGTGATGCAAGATTATGACTATCTGGTGAAGATGTTCAACTCAACGGATGATAAAGGAGCTGGCCATGATTTTGATCTGCAGCATCAGCCCGGAAGCCAGGATTACAAAGCCGTCCTGAAAGCATTTGTACAGCACGAACTGAAGAAGGAAATCCGCAGTTTTATAACGGTAAGCCACTCTGTCAATCCTCGAACCATGCTGGTCACGACAACAGACGGTACCGCGATCGAAGTGCGCATGCAAAAACTGAACAACCTCGATCACATATGGAGAGTTACGGGTTCCAACTGGATGACACCAACTGGCTACGCTTCAGCTGACGAACGCTACCGCATGTTGCAAATAGAGGAGGCTCCTGTCCAAGTTCGTGAATGGGCAACCCAATGGATGGCCTCTTCGGATTGGGAAAAACACTACTTGCTGCTCGGCGAAAAAACGTACGTATTGATCAAAACCTCAGAAAGCAACACAGACTCTGTGGAATTGCAGGATCTAGGTTTTTGGGCAGGGGAACTGTCCGTATCATTCCAGACGTTTGATTATAGCAAAACAGCAGATCCCTCGCTGATTAGCGATTATCTGCTGCTTGAAGTAGACTATGCTGCCGAGCATGGGGTCAGCTTTAGGGAATCCTACTCCTACCGCGAGTAGCTGGAGAGCCTTCTAAAAAGCGCTACATCCTACCTGGCAAACACCTGACTGTGCTGCCTCTGGATAAAGCCGATCGACAGACGATTGAATTCATCCGGTTGATCAACGTTGACCACATGACCAGATTTGGCAATCATGCTAAGTTTGGAATTTTTCTGTTTTTTTACGTGTGACTGAACGGATGGCAGGAACATGTAATCCTCTTCGCCCATGATATACAAAGTAGGAATCTCGGTTTCCTTTGCCAACAGGTTAGATAGAAAACCATTCACACCCTTGGTCAGCTTGAACCATCGCTTGAATTCCTTTTGACAGAGCTTTTTGGCCTCCCGTACAAACAAGGAGCGTGATTCCCGATGTCTTTGGCTCGGCATGATCACCCAGGCAAACAAACGGTACAGCCACATGTAAGGGACGATGTGCTTTACCAAATTGCCCAGCGAAATCAACACCTGGGAACGAAAATTCAGACGAATGACGGCACCACCCATGACCATCGAGCGGATTTTGGACGGCTCCTTCTCGGCAATCGACTGAACAATGATCGTCCCCAGCGAGATCCCGACAAAATGGGTGGAGGAAATGTTCAGATGGTTCAACACATCGATGATATCTTTGCTTACATCTGCAAAAGTATAATCGGCAAACCATTTTCGCTTCACATTCTTGGATTTTCCATGCCCGCGCAAATCAATTAACAAGATGTTGAACTTCTCCTTGAAAGCTCGAAGCTGTTTATACCAAATGGATGAACTTCCGCCGGCACCGTGTACAAAGGTCACCCATTCACAATTTTCTCCACGTATGTACGTCTTGTAGTAAATCAAAAGCACAACCTCCCGGATCTATTATATAAGAGGTTGTGCATATAAGAAAAGGTTTACCATTCTCTGGAACACGACGGCATTACGCCTTCCGTTTTCTTCTCACCTGATAGTAGGTAACAGCCAGTGCCAATGCCAGCACGACCCCTTTGATAATATCGTAGGCGTAATAGGGAAGATTGAGCATGGTCATGCCGTTCAACAGCACCCCGATCAGGATCGCACCCACGAACGTACCGAATACGTTGGGCTTGCCTACCCCAAAGACTGAAAAGCCGACAAAGGCTGCTGCTACCGCATCCATCAGCATGGAGCTGCCACTGCTCACCTGTCCTGTTCCGATACGGGCCGCCAACAGCATGCCCCCTAGTCCAGCAAACAGAGCGGAAAGCACGTAGGCGAGCGTGCGATAACGATTGACAGGTATCCCGGACAAGCGGGCTGCCTCCAGATTGCCACCTGTCATGTACAGCATGCGTCCCTGCTTGGTATAGGTCAGGTATACGTGTGTGATCGCGACCAACAAAAAGGTCAGAATCACCGGAACCGGCACAGAAAACCATTCCCCCTGGCCCAGCCAGAGAAACCATTCCTGGAATTTGCCCGGAGCCGTGGTCCCGTCTTGCATCGGCATGTTTGCATAAATCGAGTAGCCCTTGGAGTAGGTCATGTGCACGCCATTGACGATATAGAGCATCGCCAGTGTAGCCAGCAGGTCCGGAATGCGGATTTTTACGACGAGAAAAGCATTGACCAGCCCGACCAAGAGACTGAGTACGATCGGCACCACCAGGGTAAGAAACGGTCCCTGCTCATACCAGACCATCATGGACGCTGCGGTCACCGTCGTCAGGGAAACAGTGGAACCCACCGAGAGGTCAAATCCTCCGACGATCAGTGAAAACGTAACCCCGATCGCAACGAACGTCACAATCGAGATCGAACGCAATATATCCTTCAGATTGTCGTATGTGAAAAAGTACGGATTGGTCAGACTGAAATACAGTACAACCAGGGCGATTACCGCCACCGTACCGTATTTATAGACCCAATCAAACAAACTCGTTTTTTGTCCCTCCATCTTACTCACCTCCGCTTGCGTAATACATGATCAGTTCCTGAGTCGCTTGCTCGCGATCCAATTCCTTGACGATTCTGCCCTCGCACATGACCAGAATCCGGTCCGCGATTCCCAGTACTTCTGCGAACTCGCAGGAAAAGTACAGCACACCCTTTTTATTTGCTGCCAGATTGCCGATCAAACGATAGATGTCGCTCTTCGCTCCGATGTCTACGCCCTTGGTCGGCTCATCGAACATAAATATAGAAGAATCGGTATCCAGCCATTTGCCGATCGCTACTTTTTGCTGATTGCCGCCGCTGAGCAGACCCACGAGCAAGCTGCTGTCCGCTGTTTTGACTCCGACTCGCTTGATCAGATCATTGGCCTGCAGGGCTTCCAGACTATGACGTACAAAGCCGAATGCAGACGACAGTGTCGCTACCGACAAATTGCGCTTGACCGACTCCTCTACGAAAATCCCTTCCTTGCGTCTTTCTTCCGGCACGAGGACGATACCGGCATCTACCGCATCCTTGGGTGTTCGCAGATGAAGCTTCTTCCCTTTCAGAACGATGTCTCCTGCATCACTTGGATCAGCTCCAAAGAGGAGGCGCGCCAGCTCAGTCTTTCCTGCGCCGACCAGACCTACGACACCGACGATCTCTCCTTCACGCACCGTCAAGTCAGCACCGCGAACCTTGCCGCCTTTTACCCCGGCAACCTCCAGAAGGGGCTCCCCCATCTCCACATCGACCTTCGGGAACTCCTCGGCAAAGCTTTTCCCCAGCATATGGCTTATCACTTCGTCCATGTCGGTTGCAGCGGTTTCCGTCGTATGCACCCGCTGACCGTCGCGCATGATCGTGATTCGGTCGCATATTTGAAAAATCTCCGGCAGACGATGCGAAATGTAGATAATCCCGACTCCTGCCTGTTTCAGCTGCGCAATGATCTGAAACAGCCGCTCGCACTCCCGGTTGCTCAGTGGGGCCGTCGGTTCGTCGAATATGACGAACTTCGCCTTTTGCACAGTGGCTCGCGCGATCAGGATCAGCTGTTTCTCAGACAGCGTACATGCTTCTACCTGTTTTTTGACCGAGATCGAAAAGCCAAACTCGCGCAAAATGTCTTCCGCCTGTGAGTAGATTCGCGGCCACCGAATCAAATCCGTGCCTTTGGCTTGCACGAGCTGGTCCAGCAAAATGTTCTCTGCCACGCTCAAATAAGGGATCAGAGCGGTATCCACCTCCTGGTAGACACACTGTACACCCTGCGCTTTGGCATCCTGAGGCGAATGAATCTGCAGCTGCTCCCCATCGATCGAGATCGAGCCTTCGTCAGTCTGATACGCCCCCGTCAATATCTTCATCAACGTGCTTTTTCCAGCGCCATTCGCTCCCAGAAGAGCATGAACCTCCCCTGCCTTCACTTCAAAATCGACTCCTCGCAAAGCAGGCACACCGGAAAAAGCCTTGACGATTCCTTTCATTTGTAGAATCGACATCCCATTCACCCCCTAAATGGAAGATTCCCGTTGATGGATCAACGGGAATAACCAACCAGCACGATCCGCATTACTTGCCCCACTCAGTGATATATTGGGACAACTCTGCCATCGTTACTTTTTTATCCTTTGGCAAGTCATCCTGCTTGACCAGCAATGGATTCAGCTTCACACTGTCGGGAACCTCTTCCCCTTTGATTTTCTTGAAGACCGTTTCCGCGTGAATACGGCCAATGTTGGATGGATCGACAGCTGCTGTAGCTGCCCAAGGTGAGTTGTCTGCTTGCATCAGCTGCAGGTCCTCGTCACTCAGGTCAATTCCGTAAACCTTGATCTCCGTACGTCCGGCTTGCTGGATCGCGCGAGTCGCTCCTTTGGCGAATTCATCCCACGCTGCCCAGACAGCAGTGATGTCTCCCTTGTTCGGATATTGACGCAGGATCGCTTCCATCTGTGTTTGTGTATCTACTGCGGTATTGTTCGTCGCACTGCCGAATGCCGCGATTTCTTTGATATCTGGATATTTCTTCAGGAATTCCTCGTATTTCACCTGACGTTTTTCCATCGGTGCGAAGCCGGCCACCCAGATCTTCACGATGTTTCCCTTACCGTTGTGGTCACTCGCCAGTTGTTCCAGGCTCAGTTCAGCCAGCTTCTGGTCATCCTGCTCGACGACAGGCACTCCCGGAATGCTGATATCGGTGTCAAACAAGACGACTGGAATCTTTTTGTCGACTGCTTTTTGGGTTCCTTGCTGGAGCGCTTCCGCCGTTCCGTGGTCGATCAGAATGCCATCGAAGTTCTGGTTGACTGCCGCATCCAGATTGGACGCCATTTTCGCCAGATCCGTATTGGCGTTAAAGACAGTCAGCTCGCCGCCATGTTTCTCTACCTCTGCTTTTACGCCGCTGATGTATTGTGCCGAGAAGGTTCCGACATCCTGGCGCATCACCAAAGCGATCCGCTTTTTGTCTCCAGCTGCCGCATCTCCACCCTGGGATGTGCTACCAGCACCGCCTCCGCAAGCGGTCAATAACAAGGACAAACTCAATGCCAAAAAACTAATCCGACTAACATGCTTTTTCATATTGTTTTACCCCCTTTTGTCTGTTTACCTTGATCCAAAGAAGAGGCCTGAGCAATCAAAAAGCCCCTTTCTTTATATAAAGAAAGAGGCTTCAATCACAGATCTACGCCTCTTATCTTTCAGGTATGCGATCTACCTGTAGGAATTAGCACCTTGGTACGCCAATAACTCGTACTAGGTTGCCGGGCTTCATAGGGCCAGTCCCTCAGCCTTCTCTGGATAAGAGTAATTTACATATTCACAAGTGTAATTCAAGTTCTATAACAGAATAGTATTCAAGAATCACCTAGATGTCAACTTGGTTTTTTAAAAATTTGAGTTGTCTTTCAAACTGTACATTGCGTTTGTAAAAAAAGGAATTAATGTGAGTTTTGTCGAACTTATGATGGCCAAATAGACTGAAAACCTCTGGTGGGGATGCGAATTGAGTCTTATCAAAGAAATTACTCTTCAGCTCTTTTTTGCTCTGATCCCTTTTGTTATGTACAACATTTATTACAGAGACAAGATGAGGAGCTACAGCTCGCTATTCATTCTGATTACCAGCTCGATCTCTTTGCTGCTGGCGATGACCTTTGCCTCCAGCGCCGTAGAGGGTTTAATTTTTGATATTCGTTACGTCATCATGTTTTTTGGACTTGTTTACGGAGGAATTCAGACAGGTCTGATTCTCCTTGTCGAATTCGTCATGTACCGTCTTTATCTGGGTGGTGACGGAAAATGGGTCGCCTTGTTGATCATAGTCGTTTCGTTTTCCCTCTCTCTGGTCTTTGCCAAAAAATATCGGACTTCTCAAAACAAAACTTCCATCATTCTAGTAGCCGGCATCGTCTTTTCAGCCCTTCCCATGCTGATGACCTACCTGTTCCTGCATTCCTTTTTTGTGCAAAACATCCCGTACCACGCGATTACCATTACGCTGAAGAATTGTATCGGCATCTGGCTGCTCATGACCTTGTTCAGCAAGGCTGTAGAAGATAAAGAAATGTTCATCCGTCATGCCCAAAACGAGAAAATTACCACGATCAGTCACGTAGCCGCCTCCCTCGTCCATGAGGTTCGCAATCCACTCACCGCGGTGAAAGGTTTTTTAAAGCTGATCAAGGAGGCTCCCGATGACCTGCCCAAGGTGGAGCAGTATATCACGATCTGTCTGGACGAGGTAAAACGCACCGAGGCTATCCTGTCCGACTACCTCTCGATCTCCAAACCACTGTCAGAGAGGCATGAACGGATCGATCTGTCCGCCCAAATCACTACCATCCATGACGTCATGTTCCCTTTTGCCACCATGAATAATGTGGAGCTGGAGGTTCAAGCTCCCCAGACACCCGTTCTGATCATGGCCAATCCCGATGAAATCAAACAGGTTCTGGTCAACTTTATCAAAAATGCTGTCGAAGCCTGCTCTCATTCCGCACAAGGGAAAGTAACCTTGCTTCTCAAAACCGAAGAGAGTCAGGCCATCCTGGAGATCAAGGACAACGGAATCGGCATGAGTGAAAAAGAAATGAGTCGCCTCGGCTCCATCTATTTTTCCACCAAGTCGAGCGGCACAAGACTTGGACTCACATACTCGTACAATGCGATACACGTCATGGGCGGGAAGGTAGCTGTAAACAGCATACCAAGAATCGGTACGACCTTTACGATTTCATTTCCGATGAAATTCGAATCTCCTTAATCGATGTCACACGCAACTTCTCTCCAGCATTTTCCGTATAGTGTAGAAAGGAAACTGCTGGGAGGTATCGCATTGATTGAAATGCGTGGTGGAAAAGATCTCAAGTATTCGAATGAGGTGCCAGTCTGGGCCCGATACGTTCATCACGTTCTTTTGGCCTTTTCAATACATTGACCAGCTCCATCATGAAAATCTGCAGGAAGCGTATGGACAGATCCCAAAAGTCTTCTATGACAGCAAGAGCCCGTATTTCCAAACTGGCTTTAAGACCTACGAACCGCTCCCCGAATGGAAAAGTACCGGGATGAAACAGGTGGAAGCCGGTCATCAGGCACGCAACGACGCTAGAATTTTCAAACCAGTCTTTTATGGTACCCTGTTCCTCAACTTCCTGATCGCCCTATTGTGGATGCCTCATTGGGCCATTGAAGATATCAACTTTCTGGAAGATTCCCCATCTGCGATGATCGGGCTGCTGAATATCTTCCTGCTCTTCTTCTCCAGGACCTACTGGCGTAAAAACCAGGCTTGGTACCGCCCACTCCTGGACATTACACTGCTGATTGCAGTCCAATTGAGCGGCATGGCTGCATCTACTCTTTTGTATCCGCCGATTCCTGAGACCTATTTTGAGGCGGTCATCATCGATGGATTCGTTCTCGGGTGTTTCCTTTTTGCCGTGTTTGTCGGCAGTCGCCTTGCTTTCAGATCTCCAGCGTCATAAATACCTGTTCCGCCATTTTCGTAAACGCCGCACGCTCCAAGGCTGATATGACGCGGTGATTGCTGACAGGCAGGTTGACCGTCAAGCGATGATAGCTGGCATTTTCCGCATCACAAGACGCATACACGCCTTCCAGCGCATACTGGATAATCTCGTCCGCATCCGTGCGCTCGGGGTGCGCCCCAGCATCGAACAGCAGCACAGTGGAAAGCTCCCCGTTGTCACCATAGATTCGACGATACAAGGCATAGCCAATCACCAGCTCCTGCTCATCACGAATCAGAAGTGCTTCCCTGTTTTCAATCGTATTCCACTGCACATCCCAGATTGGCTCATTCCAAAACGGCAGACGATAGACATCCTGCGGTATGCCATGCTCACCTCGGTATGGCAGATTTTCTTTCGTGGAGCGGGAATCCGGCCACTCTTGGCTCTCCAGAAAAATCGAATGCCCGACTACCTGAAAGCCCATACGTTCATACAGGGAGATGGCTTTGCTGTTTTCTTTGATCGCGACCAGAGCTGCCATATCTACCCCCTGCTCCCGATAGATCTGCAAGGTCTCCTCCATCAAGCGCTGCCCTACTCCTTGTCTTCGGTATTCAGGCGCTACCCCAGTTCCGCCGTTCCAGGCAATCCGTTTTCCCTTTCGATTCCAGATCCCGTTCAGAACAATCCCGATCGGCTCCTGGCCGTGAAAAGCGACCAAGGAATGTACCGGAGACAGCTCCTCCTTGCCGAGCTTGTGTGCAAGACTGTCTGCCGTTTTGGATTGGTCGAAAAAATAGCCTTCAAATCCTCGATTGTACCCCCGTACCGCTTCATCCAGTGTACATTGATTCAGTCTTTTCAACGTAATCATGCCTACTCCCCCTCTACATCTTTATTTTGTACATACAGTTTATAATATTTTTTAAATTGAGAAAATATATTTTATTGAGGTATAGAAAATATTCACAAAAGGAATAGAACGTGCCGATACTAATACAGGCATATCTGCACCAAGTCTCTCTCATCTGGAGGAAATCAAATTGAAAGCATCACGTACCGTTTCCTGTCTCTTGTTCATTGCGCTGTTCGTGTTCCTGACTGGCTTTTCACCTGAAGATCAAAAAATAAAAGCAACCTGGCTGTGGCAAACCACCATGATTGCCTCCGAGCCGGATCACATTCTCTCTTTTACTCAGGAGCAAGGCGTCAATCTGCTCTATCTAAAGATCGATATCACGCGAAAGCCTGCCTACTACCAGCCCTTTATCAAAAAGGCACATGCTGCAGGTGTAACCGTACATGCGTTGGGCGGCAATCCGAACTGGGGCCTGAAGGAAAACCGCTCCAAAATTCTGGATCTGGTCGATTGGGTGAACGCCTACAATCAACAAGTATCACCGGATGAAAAAGTCAAAGGCATCCATCTCGATATCGAACCGTACCTTTTGCCGGAATGGAAACAGGACCAGGCTTCTGTCATGCGCCAATGGATGGATAATGTTGAGGCGTATCTCGCACGGGCCAGTGCAGACCCGACTCTGGAAACCGGCTGCGACATCCCTTTCTGGCTGGACAAGAACCCGATCCCTGGTAATCCACAGCTGACGATCACCGAATGGCTCATTGCCAAACACGATCACGTAGCAGTGATGGCGTATCGCGACAAGGCAGAAGGCTCCAACAGCATCTCTGCATTGGTACCGCAGGAGCTGGGCTGGGCAGATGAGTTAGGCAAAAAGGTATTGATCGCAGTGGAAACGAAGCAAAGCAACGAAGGCGATTTCATCACGTTTTACG
The DNA here is from genome assembly GCF_003710915.1 of Brevibacillus invocatus. Taxonomy (GTDB): domain Bacteria; phylum Bacillota; class Bacilli; order Brevibacillales; family Brevibacillaceae; genus Brevibacillus; species Brevibacillus invocatus. The sequence continues at coordinate 150,443 of NZ_RHHR01000029.1, forward strand.
AAGAGGGCGCCACGTATATGAACGAGGAGCTGGCCAAGCTGCCCGGGTTGCTGGCACAGCATCCTTCGTTCGCAGGCGTTGCAATCCACTCTTACGAATACTGGAAGACCTTGAAGAAGGAATAAAAAAAGCGATCCCTTCGTCTCGAACAAAGACGTTGGGATCGCTTTTTTGTAAGTGATTTTTTACAGAGTCCGTACCGATCAGCCCTTCATCGCTTTAACTGCCAAATAGCCGGAGGTTCCACCAAGACCTGCCCCCGGATGCGTGGAGGCACCGATGTGATACAGGTTTTTGATCGGTGTCTCATGCCGTTTGTAGCCTGTTCCTGGTCTCCAGAACAGGAATTGATCTACGGACGACGAGCCGGAGTAAGGATCTCCGCCTACCAGATTGGGGTTGAAACGTTCCAATTCGACCGGGGATATCGCGACGCGCTTCAAAATCGATTCCTTGAAATGCGGGATATGCTGGCTGATTCGCTCCTCGATCCGATCCACATAAGCACGGACCACCTGATCGGTATAACCTCCCGCTGTATCGATCTGTCCTGCTGCATCCCCTGCCAGTTTGCGCGGCATCTCCTGCAATTGAATCCACAGCGTATGCTGTCCTTGCGGTGCACGGCTCGGATCATAGGAGGTGTGCTGACCCAGCACGATCGTTCCCTCTTTGGGCAGCAAGCCATTGGCGGCTTCCGTGACGGATTGGCTGACGCCATTCATTCCGCCAGTCAGGTGAATGATCGCAGCCCGCCTTAATTCTTCGTCTTTCCAGTCGAGCGGTCGATCCAATGCGTAGTGGATCTGCATATCAGCCCGCCCATACTGGTAATTTTGCGCGTCCTTGCGCACCTGTGCCGGCACCTGATCTGGTGTGAGCAGCTTGTCGTAGAGCTGCTGCGGCGTCACATTTGCCAGTACGAACTGAGCGTGATATTCGCTCTTGTCCAGAGTCCGAACCCCTTTGACCCGTCCGTTTTCTACCAGGATCTGTTCCACCTGTGCGTTGGTGAAAAACTCTCCGCCGTTGTCGGTGACGATTTTCATGATCGCCTTGACCAGCTCGCTTCCCCCGCCTTTTGGGATCGGCATACTCGCTGCTTCCAGTGTAAAGACGATCAGCTGAGCCATGATGCTGCCCGCTGCATCGTCCGGTCCGACTCCCGTATGAAGAATCCACGGCGCGATTAGCGCTTTGATCGCATCGTTTTGAAAATGCAGGTCCAGCCATTTTCGCGTAGGAGCAACCATGCTGCCCACGTGGTGGGTAAATTCCGTTACCCCTTTGCTGCGAAGGGATTTGAGCACAGACTGGATCGCGGCCCACGACATCGGCTCGTTGCCGAACAGCGTAAAGATCATTTCGGAATTGGCTTCAAAATATTTCATCGCTTCATGATAACGATCACCATCACCTGGCATGAGGCGGTTGAAATGCTCGATATTCTTCTGGCGATTGTTGTAGAGCACAGCGCTGCGCTGATCAGGCAGGATTACACCTGTTGGCACATCCGTATTCACGTACTCCAGCCCGTTTTTGTGAAGCTCGTCCTTTAGCTCTCCGTATGCAGGTCCGGTCACAAACAGAGGGTGCCACCCGGAGAACACATCATGCTTAAAGCCAGGCAGCGTGATCTCGTCGGTGCGAATGCAGCCGCCGATCCAGGAGCTTCTCTCCAGCACCGCTATCTTTTGACCTCTTTTCGCCAGCATCGCCGCTGCCGTCAGCGAGTTGATCCCGCTCCCAATTATCACTGAATCATATCGTTTCATCGATGAACCTCCCACGTATACGATTGCTGCCCAATCAAGCTTTCAATAATTGCTTTGCCAGCAGATAGCCGGAAGTTGCGTTCAAGCCTCCACCCGGCCAGGTCGATGCCCCGATGAGGAACAGCCCGTCCACCGGCGTTTTGTAGCGAGACCAGCCTGGCACGGGTCGAAACAAAAAGTTTTGATCCAGATGGTGGCTTCCCGATACACTGTCCCCGCCCACCAGATTTGGGTTGGCGACTTCCAGATCACGTGGGGAATAGACGGTGCGGCCGATGATCTGCTGAGTCACATTTGGCGCGTAGACCTCCAGCTTTTTCAGGACACGATCCGCATAGGCATCCTTCATCTGATCCCAGGTGCCGATCCCGATTTCATGCAAAGAATCACGCTGCGGCTTCGCCGGGAGAGCGCGCACCTGTACCCACAAGGTGTGTTTCCCTTCTGGCGCTCGCGATGGATCAAAGGCGCTTTGCTGCCCGACTACCAGCAGGGGACTGGCTGGCAGCTCTCCGTTCAAGGCATCCGAATACGTACGTGCTACGTCTTCCACGTACGGCCCGATATGCACATAGGCAAACTTGGCATAATCTTCACCCGCTTTCCAAGAGAGTGGGCCATCCAGCGCCAAATGAATCATCATCGTCCCGGGTCCATAGCGGAACTTTCGGTAACGCTCCACATATGCCGAAGGAAGGGTCTCCTGATCGAGCAGCTTTGTGATCAGCTGTGTCGGTGTAATGTTTCCAATCACGGCTTTTCTGGCATGAATCTTGTTTCCGTTCGCCAATTGTACGCCGACTGCCCGATTGTTTTGGACCAGCACTTTTTCTACCGGATGCTGGGTCAGCACTTGACCACCCCGCTTTTCCAAGGTCTTGACCATGCTTTGAATGAGGTTGCTGATGCCCCCCTTGGCAATCGCCATGCCATTCCGATGATCCAAAGGCGGTTCTACAAACGGAAATTGCGCACCGCCAGACACATCTGGCCCGAAGTCCAGGTGGAAAGCCCAAGGAATAAACAGCGATTGTACCTTTTCATTCTCAAACCAATACTCCGCAAATTGTCGCGGACTTTTCAGGATCATGCTGCCTAGCTCAACAGTCTTGGCATATCCGAGGGCCCTCCACATCCGGTAGAGCTGACGCGCAGCGGGCCAGGATGGCAGAGGCATTTGCAGCAGAGGCAGGAAATGTGGAGCTGTTTCATCAAAAAATTTTAACAGAGCCTTCCAGGAATCGGCGTCGTGGTTAGAATGACGCTGAAACTGCGCGATCGTTTTTTGTGCATCTGTGTACACGCCGATTCCATCCCCATCGGGAAACACACTGGCAAACGGCTGGTCACTCACAGCAATATCAAAACCGTTCTGATGAAATTCTGTCTTCATCTCCTGGTAGATCTGCGAACCGAGAAACAGGCCGATATTCGTCGCGTACAAATCATGCGTGAAGCCTGGTATTGTCACTTCCCCGCTTTTCGACGCTCCACCCGCTTGATCCGCCTGTTCCAACACGAGTACCTTGTGGCCAGCCTGTGCCAGCTTCAACGCACAAGCCAGCCCGTTATGACCTGAACCAACGACGATATAATCTGCGTCGTTCATAGCATCACCTCATCGACATTTGAAGCACTGCGCATATCTAAAAAGGTACGGGACCATAGAAGTTGAATCCGATTTAAAGCTTAGAAATAAAGGTATGATGACCAAAAATCCATTGGCTCAGATATACAACCTGCTTAACTTCTCGCGTTCTTTAATCACGATCATGCGATTTTGAATATCGATCAGATCGTTCTCTTTCCACTTTTTCAAGATCTTGTACACCGTAATGCGCGTCAATCCCGTACAGTTCGCAATGTCCTGCTGCGTCATCGAAATCCTGTCGGAGCGGTACGTCCTGCAAAACTTGGAGAGTGAATACGCGATATACTGCTCGGCTGTAAACGTTTTCAAAAGTATATCTTCACTTAATATTCTCATTTTTTGGACAATTGAATCGATAAAAAAGGAAAGGAAATCAGGACAGGCCTGCACCATCTCCCTGAACACTTCTCTCGAGAAATAATAGAGGACCGTGTTCTCGACAGCTACGGCCGTGGAGAAGTAAGCCAGCTGATCGATTGCTTGCTCCCCAAACAGCTTGCCTTCTCCGTGAATATCGAGTATTTTCCGGCTTCCTTCCGGCTTCACCGTCATGATTTTGACGAGTCCAGAGTGTAAGTAGTAAAAACCGTTTCCTACCTCACCTTGTGAATAAATAATCGCCTTCTGTTTCTTGAACTGTCTTTCTCCATATTTGAGGTAGGGCTGCCAGGATACACTCTGTTCCTGATGCTTGTGGTTCAGAATCATTGACATGAAGATGCCCCCCTAATTTTGAAAGAATGAAGGTATGCCATTATTTCTTGCACATGCTCGTAAACGCGTCCAGCTTCTCCACCAGACCCCCGTGACCGAACTTGAAGCTCGATTTTTTGTTCAGGTTGGCCTGACTGGTACCGATCGATTGCAAAAATGAGAGGATCATTTGGCGTCGGACAACAATATCCTTGTTTCCTTTTTGATAGAAGTAAGAATCAATGGTGTTGTAGATCCCCCGATTCACTCCGTACACGGTTTCGCATACCTTGCAGAACGAAAAGTCAGGCAAATGGATATTTTCCTCGACTGCATTCCGCATTTCAAATCCCCCATTCCTTCCTTTCTTTCGTAGTCGCTGAGCTCAGCTCTGCTCAATACGCTTTCTCGTCTCGTCCACATCCTGTTCCACGGAGAGGTTCGCTGTTGGAAAACCAATCTTTCGTCCGATTTGTTGACCATAGATAACGATTCCGGTAAAGGATACCACGATTTCGTGTGCGGGGATGTTAACTGCTTCACGATTTTGCCATATTTTCATCATGCTTCCCCCAAAAATTTTGGTAAAGAACATGGACAAAAAGAGGGTAATCCCTGAATTCAGAAATTACCCATTGAGGTTTGTTGCACTGCACGGGAGCCTGCGCTTATTTGAAGTTCGGCATAACCTGCTTGCTGATCAGCTCTTGCTGCTTGATCACTTTCCAATGATCCATTCCGCCGTAGTTGGTCAAGAAATCGATCTCCGTCAAGCCTTCTACCTCACGCTTCACGCGCTCAATTTTTTCACAGATTTCTTCTGGCGTACCAATCCAAACCACATCGCCCTCGGTGATTTGCTCGTAAGTCATGTCTGCCAATTTCTCCAGAATGCCTTTGGCGTAGAAGTTGAATCCGGCGTTGAGCATGCGGTCGCGGTTTGGCAAAGCGACGGTTGGCGCACTGTTTCCAGCGAGGAAGTTTTTGAAGTGCTTCTCGGATTCCTTGCGAATTTGCGCCGCGTCATCGTCCATGTAGACCGCATGCAGCCAGACAACCTGCGGCTCATTGCCATGCTTGTAGCAAGCGTCACGATAAATATTGAGCTGTTCCTTGAGATTTTCCAATGGTAGCAATGGCGGTACAAAAATTCCCCAGCCTTTGATACCGGCTTGTTCGTAAGTATGATTGCTGGTTCCACCTGTATAGTAGGGCATTTTCTTTTGCAATGGGCTTGGTACGATATCGACGTCTTTCGCTGTATAGTATTTGCCTTCGAAATTGACGCGACCTTCACTCAGTCCCTGCTCCAGAATCGCCAATGCTTCTTCAAATCTCGGTTTGGCTTCTTCGATCGGTACGATGCCCTCGTCCGGGAATACCCAAGCGTGGCCGCGCCCTACTCCGACCTCAATCCGGCCATTCGTCAAAATGTCTGCGACTGCAATTTCTCCTGCCATGCGCAGCGGGTTTACTTGTGGCAAAATGTGCAAGGCTGTACGGAAGCGAATATGCTGTGTCTGATGCGCCACAGCCGTATAGATAGCCAGGGGATTGGCAGAGATCGAGAACCTGGAGAAATGGTGGTGATCGATCAGCGAGTATACATCAAAACCCACCTGATCCGCATGAATAATCTGCTTGATCACTTCATCGTACAATTGCTTTTCGGTTTTGCCGTTTGACAGCTGCATTTCGGAATAAAGTCCAAATTTCACTAGTCAACTCTCCTTCGCACATTTTATAGTGAATATTTCATATATTCTGTTTCTTTTTCTACTATATTCGACAATTCCCCGAAATGTATATGTGTAGTCCCGTAACTTCGGGATTCCCCTGGCACGAAAAAAAGTAGCCTCCCTCCGAAGATTCTCTTTTCGCACGAAACAAAAAACCAGTCCCTCGTACAAGACATGCTTGTTTGAATGGACCGGTTTCACGGAGTCTGCTATTTCCTTTCACTCCATTACTGGATCGGGTTCTCTACGATTTCGTTGAGGCGTTCTTTGATACCTCCCGAACAAACTCCCCCGTGATAGGTAATCACATGATCGATGTCATAGTCTAGCAATTTGCCTACCGACAGCAGGGCAGTCTCTTTGTCCGGAGTAAATTTGGGATCAAAAGGCATGAGCACTCCATCTCGAGATGTGAGTGCATCGCCGGAGATCAAGGTCTTGCTGGGGCGATGATACAAAGAGATATGATCAGGAGAATGCCCCGGCGTATAGATGATCTCAATGCCTCCACAGTCAGGGAGAAGTTCTTTGTCCTGAAGCGTCTGATCGACTTTTACATAGGGTGCCAGCGCACCGCTTTTGATGAGCGGGGTTTCCCCTGCCAGGTACGGCACCGCGATTTCATGAGCCAGCACTTGGACTTTCCCGCCAAAAGCCGCAACCAGCTCAGGCAAGCTCCCGATGTGATCCCGATCCTGATGAGTAATGATGATTTTGGTTAAACGGTCAAACGAAATGCCTTCCTTCTCCACTGCCTCGCGGATCAGCTCCAATTGTCCCGGTATACCCGTATCCACCAGAATTACTTCGATCTCATCCCAGAGCAAAGCTGCGTGAACGACAAATGGTTGGTCTCCTACATTCATCTCTAACCGAAGTGCTCTCATACCGCTTGAAACCATGCTTCATCCTCCTATTATCTAGCCGATTCTATGAATCTATGCTCCTTCATCCACCCTGACTCTCGCTATGTATCTGTGTGCGCTGTACCGATTTTCCCGTACTTCTCGATCGCCTCTGCTCTTGATTTCACATCCAGTTTTTGATAAATATTGGTTAAATAATATTCAATAGAGCGTGTGGTCATGTACAGCTCTTTGGCGATCTGCTTGTTGGTAAAGCCTCGCCCCACTCTCGTTAAAATATAGCTTTCCTTTTCCGTGAGCGGCTGATCTTTTGTACTGGCCTTGCTCTTGGTCTTCTGAAAATCGATCTGACGAAAAAGGCTGAGAGGGATGACCGTTTCGCCGCCCTGGACAGCTTCAATCATGCGAATCACCTGCTCCGGTGTGGCTTCTTTGGTTAGAACGCCACTGATCCCGATGGCAATCAGCTTTTGCAGGATGGGGAGATAATTCATCCCCGTAAAAATAACGATGTGGGCATCAGGGTTGTGTTCTTTCATTCTTCTCGCTACTTCGATTCCTTCCATATCCGGAAGCATCAAATCCAGGAGAATGACATGCGGGCTGAATTGCTCGAACATTTCGACAGCCAATACTCCGCGGTCAGCGACCCCGACTACCTCATACTTCTCTACGCCTTCCAAAATAAATCTTGTCCCGAAGCTCACAGTAGGATGATCATCCACAATTAACACTTTACATCGGTTGGATGTACAGCTCATTTCATTCATCCTTTCTTTTTCGCACACTTGTTCATAAAAAATGCAAGGTGGTCATGATGCTTGAAGAACAGACAAAAGCAATCTGATGCCCTATCATCACAAGTCCAGGATAAAATGAGACAAACCTTACAAAACCTGCAAAACGTAGTCTTTACCTACACCAAGCGAGAAGATGGTGTTTTCATCTATACCTTGTACGAGGGCAAAATTGCGGAAGAGCTAGGCTTGACTACGGATACGATCTTTGGCAAAACGCTGCATCAGGTCTTCACAGCCGAGAAAGCGGACTATTTGACCCGGTTCTACACGGAAGCGTACAAAGGGATTACCGTTACCTATGAATTCGAGTATGCAGGAAAGATGTTTCACAATGTCCTCTCCCCGATCATCGAGCATGGAGAGGTTGTAGAAGTCGTAGGCTCTGCGATTGACATCTCCGACCGAAAAACAATGGAGCTTCAATTGGCAAAAGCCAGAGACCAGGCATTGCTGTCTTCCCGGCTGAAGTCCGAATTTTTATCGACGATGAGTCACGAGATCCGTACGCCCATGAATGGCATTATCGGGATGATCGATCTCCTTTTGCAATCGCCGCTGAACGACGAACAGCAAAGGTACGCCAACATCGTCAAGACATCGGCCCACTCTCTTCTGGCGATCATCAATGACATCCTGGATTTCTCCAAAATGGAAGCGGGCAAAATGCAGCTGGAAATCATCGATTTTGACCTTCTGGCATTGATGGAGGACACCGTAGAGCTGATGGCAGCCAAAGCATCTGGCAAACAACTCCCGCTCTATTTGTATGTGGACCCGTCCCTCCCATCGATTTGGCGGGGAGACAGCGGACGAATCCGTCAAGTACTGCTCAATCTGATTGGAAACGCGATCAAGTTCACCAATACAGGTGAAATCGCCATTCGCGTTACAGCCAAAACTGATCATGCCCAGATTCCAACGCTCTCCATTTCGGTGCGAGACACAGGAATCGGCATTCCTAAAGAAGATGCACATCGCCTGTTTCAGCCCTTTACCCAGATCAACGGCTCCGCTTCACGCCAATTCGCCGGTACAGGTCTAGGCTTGTCTATTTGCAAACACATCGCTCAATTGATGGATGGCGAGGTCTCTTTTGAGAGCGAGGTCAACAAGGGGTCTACATTTACTTTTACGATCCCGCTTGAAGTCGTGCAGGATCAGCAGGCTGAGTCCAGACAGATGTCTGCCCTCCCACCCAAGCTGCGAATTTTATGTATACTAAACAATCAAAGAGATTATGAGCATATCCGGGAGTATCTGTCCAGCTTGGGCGTACAGAGCCACTATGCCCAAAACGCAGAACTAGCCGCCAGCTTGTTTTTGCCGAGCAAACAGGTCCCTTACGATTGCCTGATCGTCGATTGTGAAGAGAATGATCTTCTTCCATTATACTCCGTGATTAATCATCCCATAAATTTGAAAATGATAAAGATTCATTCCTCCCTTCCTTTTGCGAAAGAGAGCAAGACTGCTTCTGTCCAACCGCTCCTCTTTGACAGCTATCTGTCCAGACCGATCAAACAATCCCAGCTGCTCTACCTGCTGAGTGACAAAAAGAGGCAGACACAACGGCTCCCGCATTTGCCAGGGGAAACGCAGCCAGGCAATGCCATGGCGAGCAAATCTGATTTTCAAATATTGCTTACGGAAGATAACGAAATCAATGCGGAAATCGTCACGCTCCAATTAAAACAGCTTGGCCTCCACCCCCATCTGGCTAAAAACGGTCTAGAAGCTCTCGGATACACAGCCAAACACCGTTACGACCTGATTTTTATGGACTGCCAGATGCCTGAAATGAACGGCTTTGAGACGACCCGACGAATTCGTCAAAGCGAGCTGAGCACGGGGCTACACGTCCCGATCATCGCCCTGACAGCCAATGCCATGCGTGAGGACCGCGACTTGTGCCTCGAAGCAGGGATGGATGATTACCTGAGCAAGCCTTTTACCTTCGAACAGCTTCAAGCGATACTGGAAAAATGGCTGCCTGGTGTGATTCCCACCAACCAGATTTTGTTTGATGACCAAAAAGTGATTCATCTGTTTCGCCGGGGTGCACATCCAGAAGGGCAGGAAAAATGGCATGCCTTTATCCAAACCTTTGAACGGCAAAATACGAAAGCCATGGCGCAGCTGAAAGAGGCCATTTTACAAAAGGACCAGCCTTTCTTTACCCGAATCCTTCATTCTACCAAATCAGGCTGCGCATTTATCGGAGCCATCAGTTTGGTTGAGCTCCTTGCTCAGATGGAGGAAATGGACTGCAATTCCAATCAAAGAGAGGCTCTCACCTATCTATCGGCAGTTCAGCGAGAGTTTTGGAGAGTCCATGAATATTTGCGGGGGCTTCAAACCTCATAATCCATAGGCAAGTGTGAAAGCCAGAATTCTGCTCGACGTAGAATTCTGGCTTTCGTGTATGGCATTCTGGGTAAAAAAACTAGGCAAACCAACTATCCGGGATGCTGCCGACCTTGCGTCTGAAGTACAGCAAGGGCTCTTTGTCTGTTTTTTCAATATGCACCACTTCGCCAATAAAGATCGTGTGATCCCCGGCTTCCACGACCTGGGCTGTCTTGCATTCCATCAACCCTAGCGACTCCGGCAGAACAGGCAGCCTTCTCTTGGACCAGCTCCACTCTACATCGTCAAACTTGTTGGGCTCTCTGCTCGCAAAGCGCCAGCAAACCTCGTTCTGATCCACTGCCAGAATGTGTACGGCGAACCTCCCTGCCTTCTTAAAAGCATGCAAGGATCCCGCCTTGGCGTCTACACAGAAGAGTACCAACAGAGGATCGATGGAGACGGATACAAAGGAGTTCGCCGTCAGACCAGCTGGATTCCCTTCTGCATCCTCTGTCGTAATAATGGTAACTCCCGTTGGATAGCTACCCATGATCGCCTTGAACGTATCGACGTTCTTGTTCACATGTGTTTGCATTCGTGTTCCTCCCCTTCTCCTATCCGTTGCTTCTTTTCTCTCTTTTGATTATGCGGGAACGGCGATTTGCTTTTCGTTACTCATTTCATGTTTAAGGAACGCAAATTTGGTCCATCCACCGCATACTTGGGCTTGAATACATACAAACGAAGGATCGGATAGACGACACCGGATACGACCAGTGATGTAAAGAACTCAATCGGCACGACGGTATTCAGGACGTAGTGTGCCAGGATTACCCCAATGATTGTAGACAGGACGCCTGACCAGTTGATTTCCTCTGCTCCGAATTTGGCTGTATCCTGCTGCCCCAGCTTTGGACGAACGATGAAATAGTCTGCGATCATAATACCGGCAAAGCAGGTTGTAATCACACCCAGAATCGTGATCCAGGCGTTGACCAACGCAAGGATTTGCCCGTAAAGCATGATCAGACCAATGACGTTCCCCATCACGACGAAGACGAAGCGTCCGGGCTTCCAGTTCAAACTGGCGAAAAGATTGGACAAGGCGAGCGAGCCGCTGTACGTATTGAGCACCTGTGCCTTGAATTGCGCCAACACCATTAATATAAATCCAATGATTCCACCGAAAATGATAAAGGCTGCTGCGATACTGTCAGGGCTTTGCAAGGCTGTCTGTGCCGCTGTCGCCGCATCCATGCCCTGCACCTTCATATAGTATTCCGTAATCGTCGGCATCCCGGCAAACATCACCAGTCCGCCAATGGTCAGCATGCAAATATCCATTGCGATGTTCCCCAGGAATGCTGCGATCCCGATATCCCGCGACCTTTTCGCATAGCGCCCAAAGTCTGCATCGACCAGCGCCAAAGCTCCCGCAGACCCGATCAGTACGTTAATCCCGAAGATCAGCTTGTCCGTATCGCTCGTCACGCCCATCGAAGCGAGAACCTCAGGTGGGAATTGTGCTCCGAATGAGAGGACAGAGCTCCAGGACTGACCCGATGCCGCGATAATGTCAAAGAGCATGTACAGCAGCACGGCGAAAAACGCGATCAAAGAATAGGATGATACCTTCGCTACCAATTTGAAACCGAATGTGGTAATAACAATCCATAATATCGTTAAGATTCCGTAAATCACGATCTTTGCTGTCAGCGTGTCCTCGATGGCAAAGAAAAATAGAAAGCCCTTGTACAACAACGCATTCTCAATGGCTAAAAAACCTAGAATCATGAAGCCATAGATCGCGGAAGCAATAATCGAGCCTTTGATTCCGAAGCCGTATATGCGCGACATGACCGTACTTGAAAGGCCTGATTTAAAGGCGATGTGCCCAACAGCCCAACCCAGCGCTCCTCCTACGACCGTCACGATCAGCCCTGCGATGATCCCGATTTTAATCCCTGCAACAAACGTGACCAGTGCCCCGAAAAACAGCTGAATGAGTGTGGTCGCAATCCCCGCTGTATTCCAGGAGAGACTCAGCCAGCCTTGACGCTCTGACTCCGGCACGCTCTCCAGCGCATGGTCTTCAATGACAGACTGCATATCTTTTTCGCTCATACTCGTAACCACCCTTAAAGGAATAAAATAAATGAAGAATAAAAAGATCCAACATTAAAAATATTCTGTATATAAATGAATCAATTTCATAAATTAGAGCCCTACGGGCTCAAGGTTTTTTGAGCATAGAAAAAGGAGTACCTCCCCAAATCTCTAATAAGTTAAGTACGACCAAAACTTATGAGAACTGGAGGTGACTCCCAATGTCCATTATAAGACAAGGAAGCCTGTTTGATATACAAGAATTATTCGATTTAGAACCTCCCAAACGATTTGGAGCGATTTTTTCCACCCTTGACATCGATCCGATTCTTTGTGTTATCTCCAAAAAGTCGATCTATGGAGCTCCTACTGAGTTGAATTATGTTGCTATGCTGTATTCTTTGGTCGCTCGAATCGTAGAACGGATTCCAACCGTGAAAGATTTACGGAAACGGCTTAAACATGACTTTATCTTTCGA
>NZ_RHHR01000003.1 GCF_003710915.1 Brevibacillus invocatus
TTTATGCAACGCTAGTGATTATATGCGAATCTATGTAATCATGTCATTTTTCACCTTTCATTCAAATACACACTTGAACGTTTGAATATATCTGGTATGATATTCCTAAACAGTTGAAGAAAAGAAGGGATATCACATGTTCGATTACGATGCGATCGTGATTGGTGGCGGTCAGGCAGGACTTGCGATGGGCTATTATTTGCAACGGATGAATAAACGGTTTGTCATGATAGATCAACAAGCACGTGTCGGCGATAGCTGGCGCAAACGATACGACACGCTGGTCTTGTTTACTCCTCGTCGTTTCAATGACCTTCCCGGCTTCCCTTTTTCTGGAGATCGGAATCAATTGCCTACGAAAGATGAAACGGCTGATTATTTGGAAGCTTATGCCAACCATTTCCAATTGCCGATCATGCCGGAAAAAACCGTGGTACGTGTAGAGAAAACGGAGTCAGGCTTCCAAGTATTCACGACGGATGAAGTGCTGAGCGCTCCCTCTGTCGTCATTGCCACTGGCCCCTTTCATACCCCGTACATTCCGGACAAACATATGGAGCTTGCCCAAGACATCGTTTCTCTGCATACAGCTGATTACCGAAATGGGCTGCAGCTGCAGCCGGGTCCCGTCTTAGTCGTGGGCGGTGGAAACTCCGGGGCGCAAATTGCGGTAGAACTGGCTGCTTCTCGTCCGGTTATCCTGTCGATGGGACAGTCACGGTCCTTCCTTCCCATCACGATCATGGGGGTGTCGATCTTCTGGTTGCTGAAAGCAGCGGGTCTTTTGACGCTCCCAGGTACCAGCTGGATCGGAAAGCGATGGAAGCAGCGACCTGATCCGATCTTTGGCTATGAAAAACAGATGCGAGAGCTGGAACGGTCTGGAAAGCTGCGGATTGCCGAGCGTACACTCTCCATACAAGGTGACCTCGCTACGTTTTCTGATGGGGAACAAGCCAGCTTCTCCAATGTCATTTGGGCAACCGGATTTCGTCCCAGCTATGAGTGGCTGCACGTACCTGGCGCCTTGAACGATGCAGGACGCCCTCTTCACGAAAGAGGGATTTCCCCGATTAAAGGCCTCTTTTATATCGGTCAGCCTTGGCAGCATAGTCGCACCTCCGCTCTGCTGGGAGGTGTTGGTGCTGATGCAGGCTATCTGATTCAACATATGGATTAGCGAGAACAATCCTGATCGAGTAACACAAAGAAAGCGAGCCCGTTTCAGGCTCGCTTTCTTTAATTGACCATCCGAAGACTTACAGCTTGATCGTGATCAGCTTCAATTCGGTCATTTCTTCAACCGCATACTTGATGCCTTCGCGTCCAAAGCCGCTCTCTTTGACACCGCCATACGGCATGTGGTCTACGCGGAAGGTCGGAACGTCGTTGATCATCACGCCGCCAACTTCCATCTCGTCCGCTGCTTTCATCGCCTTGTGGATGTCTTTGGTGTAAATACCGGCTTGCAGACCGTATCGAGAGTCATTCACGCTCTCGATCGCCTCATCGAAGCTTTGGAAAGGTGTCACTACCACGATAGGGCCAAAAACTTCCTGGCACGAGCACTTCATGTCACGCGCTACGTTCGTCAAGATCGTTGGAGCAAACAAACGGTCAGAAACCGGCTTGCCGCCTGTCACCACATTTGCTCCTCTGGAGATCGCTTCTTCCACCCAGTCCGTCATACGCTGATGGTCTTTGGGAGAAATAAGCGAGGACATATCAGTCGCTTCTTCCAGTGGATCTCCGAGCACCAGCTTTTCAGCTGCTGCCTTAAACGCCCCGAGGAATTCCTCGTATTTGCTCTCATGCACATAAACGCGCTGCAAGGAAATGCAAACCTGCCCACTGAAAGAGAAGCCGCCTATGACGCAGCGATCGATCAGAGCTTGGTTGATCTCTGCCGTTTCATCGATAATCAGGGCTGAATTGGAGCCAAGCTCCAGTGTTACCCGCTTCAATCCAGCCTTGTTTTTCATCGCGATGCCTACTTCCGGGCTACCTGTAAAGGTGATGGCCGCGATGCGGTTATCCTGGACGAGCTTCTCACCAACGATAGCACCTTTTCCAGGTAAAATGTTCAAGGCTCCTTTTGGCAAGCCTGCCTCTGTAAAAATTTCCGCCAACACGAGGGAGCTAAGCGGTGTTTGGCTTGCTGGCTTCAGCACGACCGTATTCCCTGCTGCAAATGCAGGTCCCAGCTTGTGGGCTACCAGATTGAACGGGAAGTTAAACGGCGTGATTGCCCCTACTACACCGATAGGCTTGCGGACCGTAAACGCAAGTCTCCCCTCTCCGCCAGGTGCTGCATCCAGCGGAATCGTCTCGCCATGTATCCGCTTTGCTTCCTCAGCAGCGAATTTGTAGGTCTGAATCGTCCGCGCGATTTCCGTTCTACCTGTGCGAATCGGTTTGGCTGCTTCTGTTGCAAGGATTTGCGCCAGTTCCTCCTGACGCGCCTCCATAATGGCGACTGCTTTCTCCAGAATCGCAGCCCGTTTGCTCGCAGGCATTTTCGCCATATCCTTGCTTGCTTTACCCGCAGCTTCGATCGCTTCATCTACATCCGCTGCATCCGCCTGCCCAATCTCTGCGATGAGTTCGCCAGAGAAAGGAGAATACAGGGGTTGGTACTCCTTTGCTTCTTTCCATTCTCCATTGATGAACAAATGTTTTTTCATCCTGCTTCACCCCATGCGAGAGATTAGTTGGTTACGTATATGCCTTTCAGAACATCGGTCATGATGTCCAAGCCTTCCTGCAGTTGCTCATCTGTGATGACCAGAGGTGTCAGGAAGCGCAAAATGTTGCTGTGCACACCAGCAGACAGGACAACGACACCATTTTCATAGCAGCCTTTTGTCAGCTTGCCTACCAATTCCTTCGCCGGAGCACCGGTTTGCGGATCTACGAACTCTACTGCGCACATCGCTCCGAGACCACGTACGTCTGCGATTACAGGGAGTTCTTTTTGCAGGTCACGGAAATGCTTTTGGATCGTATCACCAATGATTTGTGCGCGCTCTGCCAGGTTTTCACGCTCCATTTTTTCAATGACAGCCAGAGCCGCTACGCAACCGAGTGGGCTGCCGCCGTACGTGCCACCGATTTCTCCTGCCGTCGGTGCGTCCATGATCTCCGCACGCCCTGTAACCGCACTGATTGGCACACCTGCTGCGATGGATTTGGACATGGTGATGATGTCAGGCTCGATCCCGAAGTGCGTGGACGCAAACATCGAACCAGTACGGCAGAAGCCTGTTTGAATTTCATCAGAGATAAAGAGAATGTTATGTTTTTTACAAATGTTGTAGATGCCTTGGACAAAAGAGACTGGAGGAATAACGAAGCCACCTTCTCCTTGTACCGGCTCCATGATCACCGCAGCCAATTCCTCAGGGGACACTTCTGTCAGAAGGAAGTCTTCAAATTGATTGACGCAGTATTGAGCGTATTCTTCTTCCGTCATCCCCACTGGTTTGTTTGCCATGTAAGGGAACTGGGCTTTGTAGGTTGCTGGTGCGAATGGACCCATTTTGTATTTGTAAGGCTTCACCTTGCTCGTCAGGGACATTCCCAAAAGGGTGCGACCATGGAAACCGCGAGTAAAGGAAACGATTCCTTGGCGACCTGTGTATTTGCGTGCGATTTTTACCGCGTTTTCTACCGCTTCCGCTCCACTGTTGGCAAACATCGTTTTCTTTTCAAAGCTGCCCGGCGTGATTTCAGCCAGCTTTTCAGCCAACTGCACGTATGGCTCATACATGGCTACGTGGAAGCAGGTATGGATGTATTTGTCCAGCTGTTCCTTCAGCACATTTACGACCTCGGGAGCACAGTGCCCCGCATTAATAGTGCCGATCGCACCAGCAAAATCCAAGTACGTATTGCCATCTACGTCATGAAGCAAAGCTCCAGATGCCGTCTCAACGACTACTGGTGTGTTGTTTCCGACACCACTTGGTACTGCTTTTTCTCTTCTGGCAATAATAGACGCGCCCTTAGGACCTGGCACACCTGCAGATACATTGACGAATTTACGCTGTTTGGACATTCGATCCAACTCCTTTAGATAGGAAATGAATTAAGATTGATGAATACCTTCAGCTTTTTATTAATGCAAAAAGCATGCCAAGCACTAAAACCCGATAAAAGCTCTTTGTCTTGGCATCCTTTCCACCCCGTTATCCAAATTTGAATTAAAATCGCCGAATATCTCGATTCAATATTGAATTAATGAATTCATTTATGAATCAATGGCGAATTTGGTATTTTTGCAGCTTGCGAACGACAGAAGGCTGGCTGATTCCCAGCATTTGGGCCATCTCTGCCGTAGTCCTGCATCGCTCTTCGGCATACCTCATCCACTTTTCTTCCACCTGCTCCAGCGCTTCCTTCAGCGAAAAGCTGGTCATCATCGGGTCGATTTCCGTCTGTTCCGAGTATCCTGTCCGAACCTCTGGCGGCAAATGAGCAATCGTGATGTTATCCTCGTCGGTTGTGACCACCATGCGCTCCAGTACGTTTTCCAGCTCTCGAACATTCCCCGGCCAGTCATACTGCAGCAATGCAGCCGTCGTAGCTCCATCCAATCGCTTATCCAGTCCGTAACGCTCGTTCAGGTTGCGCAGCACGACCCTGATTAGCGCTGCAATATCCTCAGGACGCTCCCGAAGAGGCGGCACTTGTATCGGCACGACGTTCAGCCGGAAATAGAGATCCTGTCGGAACTTCCCTTCCTTCACCATCGCTTCCAGATTGCGGTTCGTCGCTGCGATTAAGCGAAAATCCACTTCGCGATAAGTCGTACTGCCGATTCGCTGCAGCCGTTTTTCCTGAATCACCTTCAGCAGCTTGGCCTGCAAGGTGAGCGGCAGCTCCCCCAATTCGTCCAGAAAAAGGGTTCCCTCATTTGCCATCTCGATAATACCCTGCTTTCCGGTCTTGCCTGCACCGGTAAAAGATCCAGCTTCATACCCAAAAAGCTCAGATTCGAGAAGTCCCTCTGGAATGGAGCCACAGTTGATCTCGACAAATTGTCCACCTGAGCGGCGACTATTGCGGTGAATATCCTTGGCGATCACATTTTTCCCTACGCCAGATTCGCCGAGAATGAGGACATTCGAATCGACGACAGACACTTTTTTGATCAATCGATTGATCGCAAGCATGGCTTCACTTACGGCGACGACACCATCCTGACTCTTTTCGCGCAGCTCTACTATCTCGCTCTCGAACTGTTTCAGCTGTTGATTCATACTCTCGTAGCGCTGCTTTAATTCCAGAATCTCAGTCAGATCGTGTGAATAATTGACGACCGCGATTAATTTTCCTTCTGTAGAGTATATAGGATAGGCAGAGACCATCAACTGCTGGCCCTTTCTGGTTTCCTGCAGGATCGTTTGCGGGATTCGCTTTTGCATAACCATGTGGGTGACAGAAGGGTAGAAAATCTTTTCTTCCTCCAATTCGATCACATTACGCCCCAAAAGCTCTTCCTTGCTTCTGCCGTACATCTCTTCACAGGAATCCCCAATCAGTCGGATGAATCCTTCGCCATCCGTGATGATCAGATGATCGCGAGAGGTCTCGACAATCCCCTCCAGTACCTGCTTGAGCCAAGATTCTTCTTGCTCGATTTGCTGGTAGACGTGCATGAAATCACACCACCGTTTCCTCATGTTGTTGAACAGCATCACCATCTGCGTACGGTCGTCAATCCCTTGTCTGAAAGGTATCGATGGCCTGATTGCAGCCTTTACGGAAAAGCCATCTCCCGGAAATGAGAGATGGCTTTGTACGGTTGATCGTCTAGTCTTCCATCGTGGAGAGATCGCCAGTCGGAAGACCCAATTCCCACGCCTTCAGAACACGGCGCATGATTTTTCCAGAACGAGTCTTCGGAAGCTTGTCACGGAACTCGATTTCACGCGGTGCTGCATGGGCAGCAAGTCCTTCCTTCACAAACTTACGGATGTCTTCCATCAGTTCTTCACTTGGCTCAAATCCATCGCGCAGAGAAATGAACGCTTTGATAATTTCCCCGCGTACCGGGTCAGGCTTGCCGATGACACCTGCTTCCGCTACTGCCGGATGCTCAACCAGCTTGCTTTCGACCTCAAATGGTCCTACGCGTTCGCCGGAAGTGTTGATGACATCATCGATTCTTCCCTGGAACCAGAAGTAGCCTTCTTCGTCCTTGTAAGCAGAATCGCCCGAAACATACCATCCTGGAATATTGAAATACTCCTGGTATTTCGCTGGATTGCTCCAAATCTGTCTCATCATCGCTGGCCAGCCTGTGCGAATGGCAAGATTCCCCATCCGGTTTGGCGGCAATTCATTGCCCTGATCGTCGATGATCGCGGCGTAAATACCTGGGAATGGTTTGCCCATAGAGCCAGGTTTGATTTCCATGCAGCGGAAGTTGGAGATCAGTTGACCACCCGTCTCGGTCATCCACCAGTTGTCATGAATCCGGTGGTTAAAGGCCCGAAGTCCCCAGTATACGACTTCTGGATTGAGGGGTTCGCCGACACTCAGGACGTGGCGCAGGCTGGAGAGGTCAAATTGCTTGATCACTTCGTCGCCAGCTCCCATCAGCATTCGGAATGCTGTCGGGGCACTGTACCACACCGTTACCTTGTACTTTTCAATCGTTTTGTACCAGTCCTCCGGCGTAAATCTTCCACCCCGTACAACCATCGTAGCACCGTTTAACCAAGGTGAAAAGATCCCGTAGGAAGTGCCAGTCACCCAGCCCGGGTCTGCCGTGCACCAGTATACGTCGTTCTCTTGCAGATCCACAATCCATTTACCTGTCTGCAGGTGCTGGATCATGGCATTATGAACATGGAGTACGCCTTTTGGCTTGCCTGTCGATCCAGACGTATAGTGAAGGATCATGCCATCTTCGCGGTCGACCCACTCAATCTCAAAATCAGATGTAGCGTCCGCCATCGCTGCCTCAAAGCTGACTTGCCCTTCCTCCAATTCTCCCTTTGCTCCGACCAGAATCACGTGCTTGAGCGCAGGCAGGTCTTTTACAGGCACGCGAGACAAGAGAGCTGGTGTCGTGACGATCGCCACTGCTTCACTGTTTTCCAAGCGATCGCGCACAGCAGCTTCCATGAAAGCTTCGAATAACGGTCCGACAATCGCGCCGACTTTCAAGGTTCCTAAAACGCTTACATAAAGCTCCGGCGTACGAGGCATAAAGACAAAAACGCGATCTCCCTTGGCAATACCCAAGTTGCGAAGAACGTTACCAAACTTGTTCGATAATTCACTCAACTGGGCAAAGGAGTAGCTTTCTTCTCGGACTGCATCACTATATAGCAAGGCTGTCTTATCTTTGCGTTCTGTCAAAAGATGACGATCAATGGCTTCATAGGCCATGTTCAATTTACCTGTTTCATACCAAGTAAATTCTTTTTCTACATCTGCCCAATCGAAGTTGGCGTATGCTTCGTCGTAGTTTTTCAGGTTAAAGTTCCCTGGTGCTACTGGGATTTTTTCTACTTTCATGAGCCCACTCTCCTTATACTCCTCATGGAATCTTTTTTACTCAACTTTCATAATATTTCTTTCTTTTTGTCAAAATTCCTGCTTCCATAATCCACCTTCTTCAAACAAGAATAAAATCTAGTATAATGAGCCTTGCTGACAATAAACCTGGAGGTGACAGACAAATGACCTGGATGTTCCTTATTGCTGCTGTCGCCCTTCTTTATTTGCGCGCAAACCGAAATACGCACGATCTCCAAACCAAGCATATTTCCGTCTCGCTTCAATCTTCTGCACACGTTCCGAAACCAGACGATTATGAACCGATGTCGGTTTTGCATTTGTCTGACTTGCATATGGAAAACCTATCGATCGATGCTAAACGGATCGTTGCTGATTTTTCAGATCACAATCCGGACTTGATTGCCATTACAGGCGATTTGCTGGATCGCCATAAAAATATTCCCAAGGCTGTCGCGTATGTAGAAACCGTTATGCAATTAGCTCCAAAATACGGAACCTTCGTCGTATTTGGCAACCACGACTACGTTCTGTCTCCGCCCAAGCTGGCGCAGCTGAAAACAGAGCTGGAAAGACTAGGCTGCCATGTATTGATCAACGAGCATGTAACCCTGAATCATCACGGTCAGCCCTTTCACATCATTGGTGTCGATGATTTTGCGACGCGCCGCAGCAGACTCGCGCGTTCGTTCCAGCAGGTGCCTGACAAGGGTGCGAGATTGGTCCTCACCCATGACCCGAATATTGTGCTTCATATGAAGGATTATCCTTACGACTACTTGCTTTCTGGACACTTTCACGGCGGACAGATCCATTGGCCCAAGCCGTATCATCTCGCGAAGATGGGCAAACTGCCCAAGTTAAACATGGTCAAGGGCTTGCATCGTGTGGATGGACGTCCGTTTTATATCAGCGAAGGATTGGGTCAAACCGGCTTGAATGTGCGCCTTCGTTCCCGCCCTGAGATTACGCTGCACACGTTGACGAGCAGTCCTTCTGTAGCCGAGGAGTTCCGATCCGTTGTTGCAGCCACATCGAAAGAAACTGCGCCCACACTCGCCATCGAGTAAGGTATAATAGCCTTACTCGATTTTTTATATCGACACAAAAAAGCATGGAGGACAGTCATGGACTGGCGAAATAAGGTCGAAAAAATTGCGCAATCTACGAACCTGCCGATACGTTATTTGGAATGTTCAAACCATGAAGTCGATCAATTGCATATGGAACAGGAGAAAGACGGTTGGGAAATCTGCAATGTCACACGAATGGATGACCGCACTATAGGGGTCATGATTCAGCCCGAGCACTGGCATCCTTCTGCCCGTTCTTTATTGGAGCTTCTTTTTACACCCATATCCAACGTGGACCCTTTCACAGGATGGTTGGTACAACTTCTGGAGGTCCCTACTACTCCGCCCCCTCGCTACGTTCGCGAGCAGGCATGGCGTGATCGGCGGCTATGCTTTTTCCTGCAGAGATGCCAGACGGAGAGCCGCATGGACATGGAATGGTCAGCCCTACAACCACTGTTGAAGGATTTTTTTCCCGGTGCCGACGCTTCACTCCAGCTCGTCCCACTTCAACCGGAGCTTTGCTTGTTGCTCGTCCCTCTCTCGTATTTGGATACGGACAACAAACTAGAACGTGAGATTGCTCTGGAATTAGCATTCGGTTTACATGAAATGCTCTCTTGCGAATGGATGGAAAAATTCAGGGTGCTTGTCAGCCTGCCAATCGAGCAGCCTGCTTCTGTTGGAGTATCGTTTCTCCAATTACATACCCTTTCTCTTGCCCTGCAACGATTTTGTCCCAAGATCATGGTTGCAGCGAGCTGGCAATACCCGTTGGAGCGCTGGGCATCCACTCTTTCACCAGAGACGTTTTCTCAGGTAGTGGATGGCTTGTCTGCTGTACTTCCTTTTTCTCCGTTAACCCATGAACAAAGAGAAACCCTTGAAACCCTATTCGCTCGCCAATTAAATGTAAGCGAAGCAGCTCGTCAGCTATTCTTGCACCGAAATACGCTTTTATATCGATTGGACAAGATCACCGAGGCCACAGGACTTGATCCGCGCCATTTTCCAGACGCCGTCCTGCTTCAGCTCCACCTCCTCTTTCGTCGGAATTGACTAAATATTTTGTGCATTATACCCGTAGTACTCCGAACCTCTAAACAGTACGATACAGATAGACACCAACGAATCTGCCTGCCTTATTTGATGGAGGAGGTGCCTTTTCTTGGCCAAAGTAACCTTGAATCACGTATATAAACGCTTTGCCAACAACGTGGTCGCAGTCGATGATTTTCATTTGGACATCCATGATCAGGAGTTTTTGGTTCTGGTCGGTCCCTCTGGCTGTGGCAAATCGACGACTCTGCGGATGATTGCCGGTTTGGAGGAAATTTCGGAAGGGGATCTGTACATAGGTGATCGGCTTGTCAATGATGTAGCGCCCAAGGACCGCGATATTGCGATGGTGTTTCAAAGCTATGCGCTATACCCCCATATGAATGTCTATGAAAACATGGCTTTCGGTCTCAAGCTGCGCAAATTCTCCAAAGCCGAAATCAATCAGCGGATCGAGGAAGCCGCAAGAATCCTGGATATTTCACATCTCTTGGACCGCAAGCCCAAGGCCTTATCCGGGGGTCAAAGACAGCGTGTCGCGCTTGGCAGGGCGATAGTCAGAGAACCGCAGGTATTTCTCATGGATGAGCCGCTTTCCAATCTGGACGCCAAGCTTCGTGTGCAAATGCGCACGGAGATCCTCAAGCTCCACCAACGATTGAATACAACTGTCATTTACGTTACCCATGACCAGACAGAAGCGATGACGATGGGAGATCGCATCGTCGTGATGAAAGATGGCCTGATTCAGCAGGTCGCCACGCCTCACGAAATCTACAACCACCCGGTCAATCAGTTTGTGGCCAGCTTTATCGGCTCACCCTCGATGAACTTTTTGAACGGAAGGCTGGTAGAAAAGGACGGCCAGCTGCACTTTGAAGGCGAGCACATACATTTACGCTTACCGGACGACAAGGCAAAAGTTCTCCGCGATCGGGGTTACGTAAACAAGTCTATTATTTTCGGGATTCGCCCAGAGGATATGTACAGCGATCATCAATTTCTGGAAGCCAATCCGTTCGAAAGCTCGCTTGATGCGCATATCGATGTGGTCGAAAACATGGGCTCCGAGCTGTATATTTACTTCAATAACATTGGGCGTACACAGATGGTCGCCCGCGTGGATGCCCGCGAAGGGTTAAAGCCCCGGATGAGCATTCGGCTGGGACTGGATTTGTCCAAGTGCCATGTATTTGACAGTGAGACGCAAGTAGCTGTATTCTAATAGTCAAACTGAGAAGGAATGTCTTTTCCCGGCATTCCTTTTCCTCTTTTTTCGGCATGAAAGAAGAGTGTAAAAAGGAGTGGAGAGAGAACATCATGTCTTATCAAATCGTCTTTTTTGACATCGACGGAACATTGTTAAATACAGAGCATATCATTCCATCTAGCACGGTTCACGCTGTACAGCAATTGAAAAAGAACGGTGTTCACGTCGCCATTGCCACTGGACGATCTCCCTACCATTTGCAAGCGGTCGCGCAGCAGCTAGAAATCGATTCATTCGTCAGCTTCAATGGCTCCTATACGGTTCACCAAGGCAGACTGGTTCATCACACTCCACTTGCCTCGCAAACCTTGGACCGCTTGGAGATGTATGCCGGTCAAAACAATCACCCTATGGTCTTCCTTAGCGCGGATTCGTGCTATGCCAATACAGAAAACCATCCGTATGTGCTGGAGTCCTTCGACTTTCTCAAATTGCCCAGCCCTGATTACCGCCAGAAATATTGGCAGGAAAAGCCGATTTACCAAGCCTTTCTATATTGCAACGAAACAGAGGAACGTCCCTACCTGGAAAATTATCGGGAGGTTTCCTATGTACGCTGGCATCCGCAGGTGCTGGACATCCTGCCGCCTCAAGGCTCCAAGGCCCGCGGAATCGAAGCCATGCTCCGGCATCTCGGCATGACCGCATCTGATGCAGTCGCTTTTGGCGACGGCCTGAACGACAAGGAAATGCTTTCCTTTGTAGGCATGGGAGTCGCGATGGGGAATGCGCACGAGGAATTGAAGCCACTTGCCGACATGGTCACGCAGCACGTCAATGAAGATGGTATTCATCACGGTTTAAAACAGCTTGGTTTGATCTAAAATGTAACTTTTTCCTTCATAAACACTCTCTCCATGCACACGCTATAAGCAGATAGCATAGAGGGAGTGATTTTTTTTGCGCATCTTGCCCCCGCTTGTCGTTGCCCTTGCCTTGATCGGATTGGTCGTGGTTCCCATGCGCAGCCAGAACGCCCAACAGGAGATGCGCGAACCTCATCCCCGAGTCACTTCCCGTGAAGCGTCCATTCCGCGTATCAACTACATTGAACAAGTCAAAGACATTCGCCGCAATCTGGAGAAGAAAGCACATATTCAAACCCTGCACCACAATTCGCGGGACCGGAGTCATTACGTGGAGCATGAGATCGTAGTGAGATTTCATCCCCGACCGGATCAAGCCAAGATTGAACAAATGGCCGCCTCACTGGATGCAAAGATAAAGCGTGATTTTGGCAAATTTCTCATCCTAAAATCGAAAAGCCTCTCAACCAAGGAACTGATGAAAAAATTGGCGGAGCACCCGGATTCTGTCTACGCCGAACCCAACTACCTCCTTTTGCCAAACCGCAAACCCAACGATACGTACTATACGGAGTATCAATGGAACCTTTCCTTGATCGGGATGGAACAGACGTGGGATGTGAGCAAGGGAAGAAATGATGTGATCGTGGCTGTTGTGGATACCGGTTTAGACATGGACCATCCCGAGTTTGCCGGCAAGCTCGTCGAGGGCTACAACGTCCTGGAAGACAACCATACTCCTCAGGACGACAATGGTCACGGAACCCACGTTTCGGGCGTCATCGCAGCCAAAACAAACAACGAGGATGGCATTGCCGGAATGTCCTGGAACAGCAAGCTGATGCCGATCAAAGCCATTGGTGCGGACGGCTCTGGTTCTGCAGTCGATATCGCTCAGGGCATTTATTGGGCAACGGATAACGGAGCCGATGTGATCAATCTGAGTGTCGGGAATTATACCTCCTCTGCCGCTCTGAAAGATGCCTGTCGCTATGCTTATGATCGAAATGTCATCCTGGTGGCTGCATCTGGCAACGATGCAACGGATCAGCCAAGCTATCCTGCAGCCTACGAGGAAGTACTCTCCGTCGCTGCTGTCGATCATCTCAAGGAGCGCGCCGATTTCTCCAATTTTGGGGACTACATCGATGTCGCTGCACCCGGTGTAGACATTCCGAGCACCTATATCTACAGTGATTACGCGTCCTTGTCCGGCACCTCTATGGCCTGCCCGCATGTTGCCGCACTGGCATCGTTGGTGCGCTCCGTCAATCCGCGCATGAAAAACAGTGAAATCATGGAGCACATCCGAAATTCGGCTGTAGATTTAGGCCCTCCTGGACACGACCAGCTATACGGATACGGAATGATTGACAGTGCACAAACCATTCGCAAGCTGAAAGCTGTAGAACCCAAGCAAGAATCGAAACCGAAATCTGTCGGAGGCCTGCTCAACAAATTCCTGCTGCGGCTTCGCAATGGATTTTAACCCCTATCTAGTTGCTGCATCTGTGGCCATGAACGAGGAGGAATTACCCATGAAGGCTTGCATTGTATTCGCGCATGATGGCAACACCAGCTTTAACCATGAGATTCTCAAACGCGTAACGGATGAATTCGAGAAGCATCAAATCGATTACACGGTGCGCGACTTGTACGAGATGAACTTCCAGCCAGTCTTCAACCAGTTGGACATGAAACGCGTAGAAAAGGGAAATGTAAGTAGTGATATTGAGGAAGAGCAATCCCTCATCACGGATTCGGATCTGCTCGTCATGATCTATCCCGTCTGGTGGTGGTCCGCCCCCGCCATCATGAAAGGGTATGTGGATCGAGTCTTTACAGACGGCTTCGCATTTCACTATGAAGCCAATGGACCCGTAGGCCT
This sequence comes from Brevibacillus invocatus, assembly GCF_003710915.1. Taxonomy (GTDB): domain Bacteria; phylum Bacillota; class Bacilli; order Brevibacillales; family Brevibacillaceae; genus Brevibacillus; species Brevibacillus invocatus. Next base: position 13,627 of record NZ_RHHR01000003.1, read on the forward strand.
TTTGAAGAACAAGCAGGCTCTCGTCTTTACCACTACCCGAGAGTCTGCTGAAGAAATGGCAGCCCAGGGAATGGACACCGTAATCAGCAAACAAATCGTGGAGGGCACTCTCCAGATGATCGGCTATGAGGTAGCCTACCAGAATTTCGCTGCTGTTCCGTACGTCGATGATGCCACTCGCAAGGGGATGCTTGATTCGATCGGTGAAAAAATCGCTGCATTACGTCAGCCAGTCGGTGTCTAGTCCTTATTTAAGAATCAGCGGAACAAATAAAGAAGCACAGGCTGTTACGCCTGTGCTTCTTGCATCCGTTTTTTGGTGATATAGTCGGTTTCGTAATATTGGAGCTCGTCACGCATTTGCTCGAACACCTTGGACAGGGATAGAGTCAGCTGTTCAAGTTCAGGTGTTACTTTTTTACGAAAAATAATGGAATCTTGATTCGTATAAGCATATCTACCATCTTCGTCGTATACTTCGCCCTTCGGATAGTAGAAATTGTTAATACAGCTATGGTACACCTGATACAAGACCTCTTCTGCAAACTCCTCGTTAAATCGTGCTCGGCGCAAGGAAACCCCGAGCCTTTCGTACGCATTTTCACAGTATACCAGCAAGTGCCGCAGGTCAGAAAGGTAATTGCGATAGTAGGATTCATATTCCTCTGGGTCACCTGACTGAGCCACGAGGCTGTTTAAGGTTACTTGGTTCAAATAGCGTTCCAATTCCATGCTGACCTTTTTCAACTTCGTATACGTCTCTTCGCACAATTGTTTCAGATGAGCTGCTGACATAATGTCCCCCTTGCGTTGAAGAATCTGCCTTTTTTAAGTAAGTATAAGGATAGTTTCTTTGTAACACAAGGATTTCTTTTCAGAAAATATTGTCTATCCCACCACTGATTCGCTAGTAGGATGGCTTGTTTTCCTGTTTTGGTACAGATAGATCAGGTATGAAACAAACAAGCTAACCATTGTCATAATCGCGAGGATGATCAAGTCCTGAGACAATGAGGATATCCCGTGACCTTTGGACAAGATTTCTCTCGTACCATCCAAGAAATAGGTCAATGGCAAGGATTTACCAATAGCTGCGATGTATCCCGGCATCGAAATAAAGGGCCAGGTGTAACCGGACAGCATGAAGGAAGGTACGGCAATCAGCATCGCAATCTGTGTAGACTGCAGCTGATCCTTGAACATAAACGAGATCATGTAACCGATCGCCAGTACAGCCAGGTTGAAGAATGAAGCAATGATCATCAGGTCAACTGTACTGCCGTAATACGGGATGCCAAAGCCCTTCAGTAGTAAGGTGAAACCAAGGAACATATTCAAGGTTCCAGCCAGGAAGTATGGCAGCAGTTTACTTGCCGTAATTTCCCAAAAGCAGTATTTGGCTAGTGTCTCCCGCCAGGTGCCGTCTTCTTTTTGTTGTGTGACGGAAAGCGCGATGCCTAAAAAGAGCACCTGCTGCAGAACCGTGCCAGCTAAGCCGAAAACCATGAAGGACAGGTAGCTGAAAGTAGGATTGTACAAAACACGGTAACGAAAATCGATGCCCGTATAGAGGGCTTTCCTCTCTTCCCCCCAGCTTCCGCTTGCCTCCAGCTTTTTCAGAGTAGCCCCAGCCGAGACGGTTTTGATCACGCTGTTGGCTGCTCGCACCGCCGTGTTGGAGATCATGATATTGCTGCCGTCAATGACCGTCAATACTTCCGCTGCCCTGCCTGCCTTGACGTTCTTTTCCAGGTCTGGCGGGACGATCAAAGCGATCTGAGCTTCGCCTTTGTCTACCAGCGACATCGCTTCCTCTTCGGTATCCACCCTCCCGATCATGCCGAATGTGTCATCAGCGACAAATCCACGATACAATTCTCGACTGAGCTCTGTATGATCGGAATCCACGAAAACAGTTGGAATCGACATGACTTTTTTCTCACTGTAAAGGAAGCCAAACAAGGTCAGATACATGATCGGCACGATGAATACAACGAGTCGAATTGTTTTATTGGTAAATAATTTTTTCCATTCCATCCAGAACAGGTGGGAGAAGTTACTCACCGAGACCAGCTCCTTCGATCCCCCACTCCACAGTCAAGCCTGGGCGTATGTTCGCATCCGAAACGATTATTTTGACCGCAAAAGCCCGAATATCGCGATCACCGAGTTCTTGTGTCGCCTTTTTCACTGCGAAATCTGCCGCTGGAGCAATCGTGACCACTTTTCCTTCTACCTCCTGCTTCAAGGCAGGTACCGACAGCTTGACCGAATCTCCTGTTTTCAAATTCGCCAAGGCGTATTCATTCACATAAAATTTGACGTAATTATCCGCTTTGACCTGAATGGTGGCCACCGTGAAGCCTTGCGCAACCAGCTCGCCTTTTTGCACAGCGATGGATTTGACGATTCCATCGACCGGGGCAGTGAGCTTCGTGTTGTTCAAATAGGCTTCGATCTCATCCAGGGCACCTTTCGCCTGTTGGACGCCTGCTTCAGCAGATTTGACATCCAGCTGCTTCAAGCCTACCTGTCCACGACTGGCTACAGCCTGATCATAAGCCGCTTTTGCCTGATCCAGCTGAGCCTGTGAGGCGTCTACCTGTTCGCGTCGCGCTCCGGATTGGGCCATTTTCAGCTGTTCATCCGCTGCCTTCAGCTCAGCCTGTGCTTTCTCGTACTGCATCTGCGCTTCTTCCACTTTTACCTGCGGAACAGCCCCTTCGACCAGCAGCTTCTGCATCCGATCCAAATTGGCTGCAGCGATTTCGTTGGAGGTTTGAGCCGCCTGCAGCTTAGCTTTCAGCTGGGAGATCTCTTCCTGACGCGCTCCATTTTTGTTGGCGTCCAGTTGGGCTTTGGCCGATGCTACTACCGCTTGCGCCTGGTCGACCTGCGCACTGCTGGAGCTGTCCGTCAAAGCAACGCCCTTTTTGGCTTGTTCCAGCTTGACCTGTGCCAATTGATAGGCCGCTTGCGCCTGTTCTTTCTTGGCGAGAAGCTCGTCGCTGCTCAAGGTCGCAACCAATTGTCCAGCCTTGACCTCATCGCCTTCTGCCACGCTGAGCTGTTCGATCGAACCTCCCATTTTAAAGGAAAGATCCACTTCTGTCCCCTCTACTACACCTGTCATCGTTTGGGAATGCCCCGCGACATTGCCTACACCAGGTCCCATCAAAAGCGTACCCAGTACTGCTATACAAGCTACAAATCCTGTTACCCCTATCCAAGCTCGTTTGTTCTTCATCTCTCTTGTTTCCCCTCACTCGTACATATTCATCACATAAAACTCTCGAATTTTATCGACACTTCTACGCTTGCAGTGCACCATCAAGCATCAAGAGAAGTGTTCGTCTGCTAGCCTCAATATCGACCGGTTCATTCCGAAATTGTTTGCGCAAGGCTGTGAATCCTACCATTCCGAAAATGGCGGACGCCAGTGTCTGAATATCAACATCCTGCTTGATGTACCCTTGCTGTTTCAAGTCCTTCATGTACATTTCCATCGTCGAGAAATAGTTGGTCAGGAGCTTGCCGGCAAACTGATTTCGTTGTTCATCCGTGGTGAAAATACTCAACAAAAGAAAGCAAAGCTCCCGATTCTCGGAAAAGAAGTGAAGATGACCATCCAATATACTCATCATGCGATCCTCAAGGGAAAGAGCATCATTTTGTATCACGCTGTCCACAGAATAGATCAGCATCTTCACGCCTCTTTCGACTACGTACCAGAATAGCTCCTCTTTCGTAGCGAAATGATAATACAGGGTTCCTTTTGCCACCTGGGCCATCTCGGCGATGCTATCCATCGTCGTTTCACTATACCCGTACTGAGAAAAGGCTTTTAGCGCACCCTGCGCAATAAGGTCTTTTTTTGAGGACATCACTCCCACACTCCTACGTTCGTTTTCGAATTGAACTGACTGGTCAGTACAAAAATTAGTTTAGACGTTCTTCCAAGATTCGTCAAGAAGCAAGTAATCATTCCGCACGAAAAAAGGAGATCATCCCAAGGTCAGCTTCTGACACTTGGGACAATCCCCTTTCATTCGTCGATGATTTGCCGATACGTTGCTTCGGTAGCAGGCATCGGTTCAACACCGAGATGTTCCTTGAGCTTGTTTACACATTTTTCATACCAACGAATGGCCTGAGTTCGGTTGTTCTGCAGAAAATAAGCACTCATCAGCAGGCGATAAGCCTCTTCCCAGCAATCATCCACACGCAGGATCGCCTCGCACCAGCGTATGGTTCTTTCCCACTCCTGACGTTCCAGGCCAATACGAGCCAACCTTTCCGCGCCTCGTAAAAACAAAACCTGCAACCGGTCACGTTCGGTCTGACACCATTCCTCATATCGACACTCTGGCAGGTACACACCTTGATAATACCCCAACCCTTTCTCCAGCAGGATGGCCGCCTGGTGCCTGTCTCGCTCTTCCAGCCCCATCGTAACCAAACGATCAAACTCCTCTACATCGATATGGTAGCCTGATGCCAGATTAAAGCCATACGATCCACCATGACGTTGAATGAAAAAGGCATCTGTGCGAGCTGCTCGATTCGGTTCCAATGCTTTATGGACAGCATTCAGCGCTACCTTGAAGTCACGCAGGGCGGACTCGTCATCTAGACTGTCCCACAACTGTGCAATAATCTCTTCACGTGCAAGCAAATGATGCCGCTTCGTAATCAAGAGCTGGAATAAAAGCTTGGCCTTGCCTCGCTGCCATGCCTTGTCTGATAGCTCCTGCTCGCCCAGCCAGACGCGAAACTGGCCTAACGTTTGGATACGCAGTGTGTAGCCAGGATGAAAGCTGACGTTTTGCAGACCTAAGTCACTCAGGAGCTGCGAGACATAATCCGGAGAAACCTGCCTGCGCTTGGCTTCGATCAGAATCGGCATGAGCTTCTGCACATCACGCGGCGTGAACATCGTAGGCCGTTGCAGCAGAAAATCGTATTCGCCAGACTGCATCAAGGACATAGCATGCGTCACCGCAGGGATGAACAGCTCCCACTGCTTGCTTTGATAAGCCAAGTAACTGAGCCAAAGCTGGCAGATGACGACCCCGAAGCTGTCGCCGCAATGACTAAGGCGATCCGCGCAATCCCGTATCACTTCCCTCGCCTCGTCTTCCTTGCCGCTGGTTGCATAGGCAATCCCTACAGCTAGCCGAACCAGGCTGTTCAGCCAGTCGTCACGCATCGCTTCTGTCTCCTGCATCCCTCTTCTGCCATACTCCAGAGCTTGTTCCAAAGCCTTTTCCTTACCGTAGAGCATGGTCAAGCCGAGCAGAGTTTCTGATTTTCCACGGGTGGAATTCAGCTCCTCCATCATTCGCAAGCCTTTCTCATAGAGCTCGCGAATCTCATCAAAAGGCAATTCGTGGCTGATCAGGGCAGCATGTGCTTTTCTCACATAACCATTCGCCTCGACGAAAGGAGAATGAGCAGCTCTTCCCAGCTCAATCGCGGTCTCAGCCGTCGCCCATCCTCTCTCCCATTCCCCGTTCAAGGCAAAGACGAACGATAGGAGCAAGGAAGTTTCTCGATAGGAGCGTGTCAAAGCTGGGTGCTTCGTCTGCTCCAATGTCCATTTATTCTCCAGCAGAGTAATGGCGGATTGAAGTCGACCCGTTCGGAAAAGCAGGCGCGATTCCAGCTCCACCTCGGTCTGCTGCTCCAGCTCCTGACTTCGTTGATACCAATAGCTCGCTTGCTTGGCATCTCCACGATTGGTGTAAATCTCCGCAAGAAGCCGGTATAGTCGTGGTGCCACATCGTCCTTCTCCGGAATATCTGCCGGCAAAAGCTGGATTGCCCGCTTCAGCAGCTCCTCTGCTCTCACGCTTTGAACACTGTCCAGATGGACGCGAGCCAATCCTTCCAATCCACGGCACAGACCCAGACGGTCGTTTTTTTGCTCACATCGATCAATAAACAGCTGGTACGAATCAAACGCTTGCCGGTAAATGCAGCGATAGCGCTCTACTTCAGCCTGATAAAACCATAACCAATGCTCCTGATCCTTGATGGTGCCAGGAAGCGTATTCGTCCAATGATACAAGATATCGAGCTTACCATTGATGAGCAAATTTTCGGCCGTCTGAGCCAGCCATTCGCCCAACAGCTCCCAATCCTCTGCCAATCGTAAACATTCGAACGCCTTGCTGGTCTCCCCTTTTTGCTGATACCAGCGGGCCGCTGCATGATTCACCTGCAAAAAAGTAGAGGTATCTGAAGCCAGCTTGCTCGCCAACAGCCTGCGAAACAACGGATGAAAATGATGCTTCCCGTCTACGTCCTCTGAGAGAAAGAGATGGCACCGCAACGCTTCGTGAAGAAGAGCAATACTGGCATCACCAAGCACCTGTCGGCAATCCTCTTCGTCAAAATCTTCGAATACAGCAGACTGAATCAAGAACCCCTGCATATCCTCATCGAGCTTCACCCATACCTCTGCTTCAAGCAGATACATCAACCGGGACAGCTCACGCAGACTTTCCGATACGGAGGTTCCCCTCGCTACCCTCTCCCCGAACGAACGCAGGGCCATTATCCACCCTCGAGCGACCTGCTCGACACGATCCCATTCTTCTCTGTTCAAACTCAAATCGTATTCATCCAGATAAAAGGTTTCGCTCTCCTCACGTGAAAAAGCCAGATCGGCTGTCGTCAGCTCCAGACACTCCCCGCGGACAGCCATCAAATCGAGCTGAGGCCAGGCTGGTCTGATCCTTGATAGAATCACCAGCTTGCCCTGAGGGGGAAGCTGCATGGCCACTTGCTGCACAAAGCGATCGACATCGCTTCCCATCTGCACCTGTTGATAGTGATCCAGTACAATAGTGGGTAACAGTGGACGCGAAATACACTCCTGCAAAAACAGCTCCGCCATCTCTTGCCAGCTGATCGGTTCGACTTGACTCCTAGAGAACGTCAGCTTTTCCAGGAGGATGTGACCAAACTCAGGCTGATTCCGACGTATGCTATGCAATAACCCGAACAAAAAGCAATTAAAATCCGCATCTTCTTCACCCAGGAAATACCAGCTGGCGCTAATCCGGGCATCAGTTAGATAAGTGGATAGAGCGGTCGTTTTTCCGTAACCGATCTCGGCATGGATCAGACATACGGAGGCATGCGAAATCAACCGCAGTTTTTTTGCCAAAGCGGGTCGACGCAGCACATATGTCTTTTGCATAGGAGGGGTAATTTTCATTAGAGAAACTTGTGTCATATCCATCTGCTGCACTCCTCACCGATTCTCCTGTTCCTTTAAAAAAATGTATTCCCCATCTGCCTTCATAATCCTGCCTTGGACAAGATAGAACCTCTTCGCATTTTGGTCCTGATCCTGGCTTTGCCACTGAAAAAAAGCCACCTAGTCAACAGGTGGCCTGTTAATCAACGAGATTATACCCTTTTACCGTGTAGCCGATATCGTTGATCAAGACTTGGAAGGCCTCGTCACTGACCTCACCGCCTTGTTCAATCTGACTGTGCAAATTCGAAATCCTATCATAGATTGCCGGATTCGTACTTACATATAAGATATTGAACCGCGATTGAGTCGCCAGTCGTACGCGCATCCGATCCACTACTTTCTTTTGCAGGGAATCTGTATGACCATTATCGATGCGAACAATGGATCCTGGTCGATGAGGAATAGTGGGATGGGGGTTTACTTCGTCAGGCTTTGGCGTATCGATCGGCAGAACACCTACCAGGAGCGTATCTTTGTAAGCCAGTACCTTGATATCCACTACTCCAGGCAGATCTTCAGCAAATTTTTCCAGCCTAGCCACCAGTTGTGGCTCACGATTGTGTACGATTTTTTGCCCGATCATGCCTGCAGGCCCTTTATCCGTTCCGGTGTTGTCGTTGCTCAGATTGATACCAAATGCATCATACTTTGCCTGATTTCCATTTCGGTCTTCCGTTCCCATCTGTTTATTCGGTGAACAGCCAGATAGTAGCCCGACTACGAGGAGACATACACATGTACCCTTTACAACTTGTTTCACCCAAAACACCTCCTGCCCATAGTTTGGTGTGCAGGAGGTGTTCTTACTCAGCGTTCTGTTTCCTTTTGATGGTTAGTTTCGTTTCGTAAATACGCCTTCAACAATTTGTTCTTCGCCGTCTTTCGTGGCTGTCATTTTGTAATAATCAACAATGATTTTGTCCATCAGTTCAAATTTGAAGCTGCCATCGGACTCCACTTTCACATCGAAATCCTTATCATCCAATGTAACGGTCAGCTCGGAATCTGGGTCTGTCTTTCCAGTTATGGAGTAAACACCAAGTCCCATCAGATTCGCACTCTTCGCAGTGATGGATTCAGAATCGACGATTACCTCGTCTGTCTCTATTGGTGCTTTAGGCGCTTCAGGCTTTTGTTCCTGTGGCTGTTCTTTCGGATCATCCACTTTTGCGTCAGTCGCCTGGTCTGCGATCAAGACGGCTTGTGCCTGCTGATCCCAATTGACCTCATACTCGAGTGCTTCCGCGATAAAACGGACGGGAACCATCGTGCGTTGATTCACGATCTGGGCAGGAACATCCAGTTTAACCGTTTCGCCATTTTTACGGGCTATTTTCTGGGATACGACGAGTCTGACCTGATCGTCCCCTTTTTTGATCAAGACCGTACGTGTTTCCTCATTCCAATCGACATCAAAGCCAAGGCTCTCAGCGATCGGGCGAATCGGCACCAGCGTGCGATTATTCTGCAAGATTGGCTTTTGATCCGGGAAAACGATTGATTTCTGGTTGTACTCGACTTTAATCGCAGTTGCAGCCGAAGCAGCGGGAGAAAATGCAGCCATGGGCACCAACGCCACTGCAAGCAAAAACGCCGTTAATTTTTTCATCTATTCTCACTCCGTTCCAATAAAATGGCTCGTTTTTTAATCTACTATACGCCGTTCTTCGTTTCAAGCAATTCCTGATATTCCCTCTACCTTTTCAATCCCTTGATCCTTAATACCTCGTTCGTTCGAACTATTTTCAAATTGTTACAAAAATGAAACCATCTTGCTACAAAAAACCGTTACAATAGACATACAACGACGACATTTTCACCCCGAAAGAGGCGGAGACTTATGAAAAAAATACTTCCTTTCCTCATCCTGGCCCTGTTATTAACGATCATCCCCCCGGGTGGAAGTTCCGCCAATACTTCTGTCATTCAATTGGGAAGCGACGTACTTTTTACTCAATTTCACCAGGTTATTGAAGACAAAAAAGTGGGACTCCTCACCAATCAAACCGGTATAAACGGTAGTGGTGTCAGCACGATCGACATGATCCGACGGGATTACTCCGTCACCTTGACGGCACTATTTACACCTGAATACGGGCTGAACGGAAAAACACCACCAGACGACCCGAACACAACCTATCTGCATCCTGTGTATGGAGTTCCAGTACATAGTCTGACAGGTCCAGAGCCTCAGCTGACAAAAGAGATGCTTCAATCGATGGATATCTTGCTAGTGGACCTGCAAAATATCGGAACCCGCCATGATTCCTATTTATCTCTCATTCATTCTTGCATCACGGCCGCAAAAGAACACGATAAGCCCATTATCATCCTGGATCGTCCAAACCCGCTTGGTGGAATGATCGTCGATGGCCCGGTCTTAGATCCTGCCTTCCTTTCAGAAGTCGGGGTGGACACATTGCCATTGACGCACGGCATGACAATCGGCGAACTGGCCCTTTTCTTCAACCGAACTATTGGTGCGGATGTGACCGTCATCCCGATGGCTGGCTACAAACGCAGCATGACGTATCAGGAGACCGGACTCGTCTGGTTCCCACCATCTCCACAGCTACCGGATCTGAATGCCGTCTTGGGCTATCTGGCCACAGGGATCGGAGAAGGAACCAATCTGCAGCACGATGACAGCTACAATTGGATGGGGGCTGAAGGAATTGACGCCTATCAATTTGCCGATCTGATGAATGCCAGCCTGCTGCCGGGAGTAGTTTTCTTTCCAGAAGAACGAGAATCAGCCGGTGGGGTGCGCATCCAGATCATCGATCCAAGACTGTTTAATCCAGCAAAGACGGGAATCTACGCACTTGCTCATGCGGAAAAGCTCAGTGATGTTGTGATCCAAACCGGCAGTTCTGAACACACTCTCTTTGACCTCAGAATGGGAACGAGCAAGGTCGGAGAAATGCTCAAACAAGAAGCCAGTCCGAAGGAAATCGAGGCAACCTACGTACCGCAACTTGCACAATTCTTATCGCTGCGTGTGCCCTATCTGATCTACAATGAAGAGCATTATTACCCAACTATGCCGATTTCCTTGAAACAGCATGTTTCTCCTGCTCCTACGCCTATTCAGACACCGGAAGCAGATGGGAATATGACAGAAACGGCTCCAAAGCCCGACGCGATGCCAGCGGTACCTAATCCTGCCAAGCCGGGAAGCGAAGGCAGCGTGCAACCTGATCAGACGAATGGTTCAAAACCGTCCCAGCCACAAGTACAGCAGCCTGCTGCATCAACACCTGTACCAGGAACGCCAACGCCAGAGTCACCACCTGCGAAGGCTGCTGCACCTGCCCCGAACCAGAATCCGGCTCCACCTGTTGCAGAAAAAGTCGCCTATCTGACGTTTGATGATGGTCCTTCACCTGTCACCTTACACATCCTGGAGACGTTGAAATCCTTTGATGCGAAAGCTACCTTTTTCGTAGTAGGTCGAAGCATCCCTGGCAACGAGGAGATTCTGAAGCAAATTGTAGCAGAAGGCCATAGCCTGGGCGGCCACTCTTATTCGCATGATTACCGATATCTGTATGAGAGTGTAGACGCATTTTTTGCAGATATGGAAAAGGGCAACAAACTTATCGAAGACGCCACAGGCGTAAAGCCTGCACTGTTCCGTTATCCTGGCGGCAGCACCAACACGATCAGTCTCAAATATCAGGATCCCAAGCATTACAACAATAACCATACCGTCATGGCAGCCATCAAGGAAGAGTCCAACAAACGCGGTCTTACCTTTATCGACTGGAATGTCACCAATGGGGATGCTCGGAGCAATCGCTATACGGCTACGGAAGCGCTGGCGCAGATCAAGCAACAGGTCAAAAACCAGAAAGAAATCGTGGTCCTGATGCACGACACGGCTACCAAATCCGCTACCTCTCAATCCTTGCCGCAAGTTATGCAGTTCTTAAAGGAGAAAGGGTATCATTTTGAAGCCATCTCCCCTGATCGCCAAACGATCTCGACAGTCAAGTAAGGGCGCACCACGATCGAAATTGGAGAACCCGCTTTCGGCACAGTTGACCGAAGCGGGTTCTCTTTTTAATGATGGAGTTACGATTATTGTGAGGCGAGGACTTCGTAGCGTAAACGCAGCTCCCGCTTCAGGATCTTTCCACTCGGATTGCGAGGCAGGTTCTCGGCAATCACGACATATTTTGGTGTTTTGAACGAGGAGAGCCTCTCTTTGCAGAAATCCAGCAGTTCCTCGGAGGTTACGACCTCGCCAACCTTTGGAACTACAACAGCCGTGACAGCCTCGATCCAGTACGGATGCGGCACCCCGATGACAGCTACCTCGGAGACCTTGGGATGCTGATAGATCATTTCTTCGATTTCCCTGCTGGCGATGTTCTCCCCGCCGGACTTGATCATGTCCTTCTTCCGATCGACGACGGTAATAAAGCCTTCCTCATCCATGATTCCCAAATCACCGCTATGAAACCACCCGCCTTCGAAAGCCGCTTGCGTCTTTTCGGGGTCGCGGTAATAGCCAAGCATGGCGTGACTTGTACGATGAACGATTTCTCCGATTTCTCCTCGCGCGACTTCGTTTCCGTCATCATCCATGATTTTCGTCTCTACATTAAGCGCTGGCTTCCCAGCAGAGCCTGCCTTTCGAATCTGCTCCCCAGGCTTCAGCACGGTAGCCAGCGGCGCTACCTCCGTCTGTCCGTAGAAGTTGTAGAACTGCGCTCCAGGGAGTCGTTCCCCGAGCTCTTTGAGAATCTCTACCGGCATGATAGCTGCCCCATAATAGCATTTTTTCAAAGAGCTTATATCACGCGTGGCAAAATCAGGCGAACGAAGCAAGGCAATCCAGACCGTCGGAGGGCAAAACAATTGTGTTGCCTGATGCTTTTCTACGGTTGCCAGCATCAGTCCAGGTGTTGCCTGCTCCAGAATGATTCCGCTTCCCCCCAAATAGATATACGGTCCAAGAAAGCAATGAAGCTGCGCACTATGAAAAAGAGGCAGAGCATGAATTGCTACATCCTCTTCTGTCATTCCGCCATCGATAATGGTGCTGACATACTCGGTAATGATGCTTTTATGTGTCAGCATCACGCCTTTTGGCTTGGATTCCGTACCACTGGTGTACAATATCTGCGCGATATCGTCATCCTCCAGTTCTACTTCTGGCTCCTCGCTCGCTTCGTTGCTAATCATCTCGCGGAAGGGAATCCACTCTCCCTTCTGAAGCGCAGGATTAGAGATCAGAGAGAGCAGCCCCGGAGTAATCCCTGTTTGTCGAAGCGCTTCTTGGGCTACGGACAGAAATTCTGGAGCGACGAAGCACGCGTTTGCCTCGGAATGCCCCAAGATAAATGCGACATCATCCGCATTCAGCATGTAGTTGATCGGCACCATGATGACTCCTGCTTTCGCAAGGGCAAAGTTGAGGATGGCAAAATCCATAGAATTGCGAGAAAGCACTGCAGCGCGGTCTCCTTTTTTCAACCCTCTGCTGATTACAGCATGCGCAGTCTGATTGACCAATTGATCCAATTCACGGTATGTAAGCACTTCTTCTTCAAATTGCAGCGCTGTCTTGTCTGGGTAGCGCCCACGACTTCTGCGAAGAATGTCCCCTAACGTATTTCGCCTTGCCCGCTGGATTTCGGTCATCTACATGCCTCCTTACTTGTATTGATTCTATTATAATCGATTATTCGGTTTAATGTGTATATTCTGACAATAATAAGCAAAAAAAAGCGGCAACCTCCTCTGCTAGGTTTGAAGCTGCCGCAGGCCCCAAGAATCAAGTCCTTACGTACAGGATATCTCATTTGCCCTCTACCATCGACATTGAATCTGCTGGTTATAGAGGGAAGATCAGGGATTTACTCTCGAATGAGTGTGTAAAGCAGTCTGATTAATAAAATGACGACACCGCAGAGCGTTGTCGTCAAAAGATCCCCATTTGTTGCACCAGCACCAGGCGAAGATTTGGGTCTATATGTAAAGTATGGCTATTCCTTCATCATTTCTTCTTATAGTATAAAATGCCATTTGATTCGAATCCTTCTAACTCCCCTTGCCCTACCAAATAGCGCAAATAGGCATTGGTTTCCCCCAAGATAATCCACTGATTAAAAGTGGGTAGCTCTTTCTGGAACAAGCTCTCCGCTAATTGGTAAGCAGTCTTTTCCCCTTTTGCGTGGTCCATCACAATAGCCATCCGAGCTTGGTAATGCTGGACCAATTCCTCGATGCGTTCCTGTGCGTCATGAAAAACGGGGCCATGCCCTGGCCATACTTGCGAAATCTCCATTTCCTGCATCTTCCGCAATGTAGTCAGAAACGTTGCCAGCGGATTTTCATCTCCGTACCCGTGATAGGATATATACGGGATCGTCTCTTTGGTAAAATGATCGCCTGAAATCAGAATTTTTTCGTCGGCATTGTAATAGCAGATGTGTCCCGGCGTATGTCCCGGCATGAGCATCGCTTCGAAATTCAGCTCACCGATCTGGAATTGATCTCCGGCCTCAATCCGTTCAAGCATCTGAGGGTACGGGGTGATCGGCTTTACAGAGGCTGTAGGGTTGCCTACCAGCTCGCTGACCATGGCTTCTGGCAGACCACAGCTTCGATAAAAGGTGGAAAACCCTTCCTCGCTCCAGGTAAAGCGGGACAATTCCTCCTCCCGATCACTGAGATACAAGGGGGCATTCGTCCATTCCTGCATGACCCCTGCAAATCCGAAGTGATCGGCGTGGTGATGCGTGAGATAGATGCGGGAGATATCATGGCCAGGCGAGATGCCATGCTTCGTAAAAGCCGCTTCCCACGTCTCTTGAGTGACATGTCCATTAATTCCAGTGTCGACAACCACCCATTTCCCTTCTGTTCGGGCAAGATAGCAATGTACGCTGTCGTTCCAAATCGGGAGGGGGATCGATACCTGATAAATGCCAAATTGTTCCATCTCTTCTACCTTCCCATCTGCTCGTTTATTTCATCGCTTGTTGGAATGCTTCGGTCAACCGTTCCATCCCCAATTTAATTCTCTCTGGATTGGAGTTGGTGAAATTCAGCCGCATCGTATTTTGACGAGGGGAATCTACATAGAACGGCGCTCCCGGAATAAAGGCAACCCCGTGAGGAACGGCCTTCGTCAATAATTCCGTGGCATGAATATTCTCGTCAACCTCTAACCAGATGAACATGCCACCTTTGGGTTCAACCCATTTGCACGAATCCAGCTTTTTCAGATAATCCTGCATGACCAGCATGTGCTGGTGGTACTGCTGGCAAAGCATGCGGATGTGCCCATCCAGATCAAAATCATTGAGTAGATGATACAGCGCTTGTTGATTTAACGGGCTGGACATGAGATCTGCAGCCTCTTTGATTTGAGTCAGCACCTTCATGATTGGCTGGGGTCCTGTCACCCATCCTACACGTAAGGAAGGCACCACCGTTTTGGAAAAGGAGCTGGTATAAATCACATATTTCTTTTCCGTATCCATCGCAGCGATGGGTGTGTAGGTCTCTTCGGCATTGAACTGCAGCTCACCGTACGGATCATCTTCCAAAATCAAGGTATTGTGCTCTTCTGCCAGCTTCAGCAAGGCCACACGACGTTCATTGCTCCACACTTTTCCTTCAGGATTCGAGAAGGTTGGTACGACATAAATAAACTTCGGCTTGTATTCTTTCAGCTTTTTGGCGAGGTCCTCAGGATCCATTCCATCTTTGTCGCTTTGCACGCCGATAACCTTGGCTTCATAGGATTCGAATGCCTGAACAGCTGCCAGGAAGGTTGGGTTTTCAGTCAGCACGACATCCCCAGGGGAGAGCATGATTCTGCTGAAAAGATCGATCGATTGCTGAGAACCCGTTGTCAAAAGCACTTCTACTGGTGCTGCTTGGATGCCCTTGGCTTTCACTCGCTCGCTGATTTTTTCACGTAATGGCATAAAGCCTGAAGTCATCCCATACTGCAAGGAAGACTTGCCGGATGCAAAAACCTTATCAAAAGCCTGTTCCAGTTCAGCTTGAGGAAAGTAAGGCTCGTAAGGGAAGCCACCTGCGAAAGAAATCACGTCATTACCCTTTGCGATAATTTCAGATATCTCGCGGATTGCGGATGATTTGAACATTTTAACGCGATCTGCAAAGCGATAGTCCATGCTAGAACTCCCCTTTTGTTCATTTTATTTGTAATTGTCTGACATAGGCATGGTTTAACTGTAGAATAAATATGACGCAATGTCAATTATCTACTTGTGAACCTGACCAGGACGTCGAAAAAGACGTAAAAAAGCGAGTAGATCAGGTCTACTCGCTGTTCGTATTATTCTTTATGGCGGAGGGAGAGGGATTCGAACCCCCGTGACGTTGCCGCCTAACGGTTTTCAAGACCGCCCCGTTATGACCACTTCGGTATCCCTCCACGTTTTCAAGACAAGATTTACTATAGCACACCCGCTAGATTCCATGCAACTATTTTTCTACATTTTTCTGGCGTTGTCTGAAGCTGGCACAACGCCAGAAAAACGGAAACCTGATTCGCTATTTCTTCATCACAACAAGCTTGCATTCTGTCAGCTCTTCCATCGCGTATTTGACACCTTCACGCCCCATGCCACTCTCTTTGACCCCGCCATACGGCATATGGTCTACTCGGAATGTAGGAATGTCGTTAATCATGACACCACCTACATGAAGCTCATCAGCAGCCAGCATGGCCGTACCCAGATGATTCGTGTAGACTCCAGCCTGCAACCCATAGCGCGAATCGTTGACCAGCTCGATGGCATGCTGAACAGAATCAACCGGATTGATCAGGACGACAGGACCGAACACTTCCTGACAAGATAGTTTCGCATCTTCAGGAACGCCAGTCATGACTGTCGGCTGCAGCATGCGCCCTTCACATGCTCCTCCACACTCTATTCTGGCACCCTGCAAGGCGGCTTCCTCGACCCAAGAGAGCACTCGCTGAGTCTCATTGGGATGGATCATCGCTGAATAGTCCGCATCCTCGGACAGAGAATCTCCTCCCCGAAGCCTTCGAGTTTCTGTGACAAAACGGCTGACAAACGGCTCGTACAGCTCTTTGACCACATAAATTTTCTGTACAGATATGCACACCTGTCCAGAATAGGCAAAGGCACCAAAAATACAACGGGGAATGACCTCTTCTAAATGGACATCGCGATCTACAATGACAGCAGAATTAGAACCTAGCTCCAACGTCACCCTTTTCAAGCCAGCACGATTCCGTATATCCATACCGACTGAAGGGCTTCCTGTAAAGGTAATAGCTTTTATTCGCGGGTCCTTGACAAGCAGATCACCCACGCTGCTTCCACTGCCTGTCACGATATTCAGCGCACCTGCTGGCACCCCTGCTTGCTCGGCTATCTCGGCCAAAAATAAGGCAGACAGTGGTGTCTGCGAGGCGGGCTTCAGAACTACCGTGTTTCCTGCAGCTAAGGCAGGTCCTACCTTGTGGGCGACGAGATTCATGGGAAAGTTGAAGGGCGTGATGGCTCCGATGACGCCCAAGGGCTCTCGAACCGTATACGCCACACGCCCCTCTCCCCCTACAGCAGCATCCATAGGGATTGTCTCACCGTGCAGGCGCTTCGCTTCCTCGGCTGCGAATTTGTAGGTTTGTATGGTACGAATGACCTCTCCTCTCGCTGTCTTGATGGGTTTTCCTGCTTCCAGGGCGATCATCCTCGCCGCTTCTTCCATTCTCTCACCCATCAGGATCGAGATTCTTTCCAATAGGGAGGCTCGCTGATAGGCGGGCATCCTGCGCATCAGGGGAGTTGCTTTTTGTGCTGCTGTTATCGCCTGTTCTACGAGCCTTTCATCCGCCAAGGATATTTGGGCAATCTCGTTGCCACTGTAAGGTGCGTAAAGAGGGGCATACTCAGTGGCGTACATCCACTGCCCGCCGATATAACATGCTTTTTTCACAAGCGAATCCTCCTAGCTGATTGGGCTATCGGGTCCAAACGTATCCAGTTTGCCTACAATTCTGAAACTTCGCACCACTCGATCAAGGTCAAGGCAAAAATCTCCGCACAATGGAAAATGTCATCCAGCACAATATATTCGTTGGGGTAGTGTGCAACCTGTGTGACACCAGGACCTACCACAATGGATGGCGTATCGGCCAATGCTGTCAGGAGTCCACCATCCGTTCCCCAAGGAGAGGCTTCCACTACGGCTCGCTGACCAGTCGTTGCCACAAATTGCTTATGCAGGATTTCCATCAAGGGGTGATCCTCCTCCACGGAGCCTGGTACCCAACGTGCCCCGTACCATTCCAGCTCCACAGGATTTTCAGCAAACCACGGATCGATCTCGGCAAGACCTCTCAATGCTGCTTCCATTTCCGCCTTGGCATCGTCCATCTGCTCACCCGGCGCCACGCCCATACGCCCTTCCAGCTTGACCAAATCAGCTACGGAAGACGGCCACTTGCCCCCTTCGATCACCCCGATGTTGATCGGAATCGGAATCGGCAGCTTGGCATACAAGGGGTCAGTCATCCGGTCGTTACGCTCTTTTTCCAGCTGTCCGACTGCCTGTACGACCAGCAGGCTTTTCTCAATAGCACTTACCCCTTCATAGCGGGTTCCGCCATGGGCAGAGCGTCCCTTCACCAACAGCCTGAACCACATGGACCCTTGTTGTTTCGGGAAAATTTTCATATTGGTCGGCTCAGGGATCAAAGCAGCATCTGCCTTGTAGCCGCGCAGGATGGTTGCCAGTGTGCCTGCCCCACCGCTCTCTTCTTCGACCACGCTCTGGAAGATGACATCTCCCTTCAGCTTGACGCCAAGCGCCTGCAAAACCTGGATAGCCAACAGGGATGACAAGTTTCCACCCTTCATATCTGTTGCGCCACGTCCAAACAGCTTGCCATCCACGACTTCCCCGCTGAATGGAGGATGTGTCCACTGTGCTTCGTCACCCTCGGGGACGACATCGACATGTCCATTCAAAATAATCGAGCGTCCACCCCCTGTACCCTTCCAGACACCAACCACATTAGGACTTTCCTCGAATGTTAGACGAGGCGAGACAAAATAGGGATGCCGTACGAGTTCATCGCCACCCATCACCCACAGATCGACATCCAGTCCCATTGTCGCCAGTCTGCTCGCAATAGACTCCTGGATGGATTTCTCCGCGCCGGACACGCTTGCGTGGCGCACCCACTCCTGCAGCAGCGTAATAGCCTCGTCCCGCTCTTTGCGTAACTGCTCATGGATGAGCGATTGCCATTTGGTCATTGATTCATCCTCCTGCCTATGGATTATTCGGACTTGTCCTTTTGTATTCATCCTATGCTGGACATGCCTAGCGGAAGACCGCAACATCTCCCTCGATTTTCAACTCTGCCCCTGTAGCTCCGATCACATCAGCTACACAGTACGGGTACATTACCTCACGCAAATAAAGACCGTCTGGCAAGACCTCCATCACTGCCATATCGGTTATAATCAGGTCTGCGGCATGCTGAGCTGTCAGCGGCAGAGAACAATCGCGGACGATTTTGGATCTGCCGTTCTTGTCCAGATGCGTCGTTACGACCAGCACCTTCTTCGCCTTTTGCGCAAGCTCCATGGCTCCGCCCATGCCCGGTACACGCTTTCCAGGAACGATCCAGTTGGCGATATCACCGTTTTGACTGACTTCGAGCACACCGAGAATCGTCATGTCCAACAGACCTCTGCGAATGATGGCAAATGCAGTGGCACTGTCAAAGAAGGAGGCACCTTGCGCCAGCGTGACGGGAAAACCACCAGCATTGCACAGCATCGCGTTTTCTTCTCCTTTTGCCGGACTTGGCCCTGTACCAAGAATGCCGTTCTCCGCATGGAACATCACGCGTTTCTCCGCTGGAATAAAATCAGCAACCAGCGTCGGGATTCCGATGCCGAGATTGATAATCATCCCGTCTTCGATCTCCTGGGCTGCACGACGAGCAATCCGCTCGCGATATCCTTCCGTTTCTTTTACTTCTCCCACGCCCATTGCCAATTCACCCCTTTGCTTTGCACGATATAGTTCACGAATACGCCTGGTGTTACGATCTCTTCCGGTGAAAGCTCGCCAATCTCCACGATTTCGTCCGCTTCCACAATGGTGATATCGCCCGCCATTGCCACCAGCGGATTAAAGTTGCGAGCACTTGTATCAAAGACGAGATTTCCAAAGCGATCAGCTTTTTTGGCATGAACAATCGCTACTTCCGCCGTAATTGGCGTTTCCAGCAAATATTCCTTCCCGTTCAGGCTGATCTTCTGCTTGCCTTTTTCGGCAATCGTCCCGATACCGACATCGGACAAAATACCTCCAAGTCCGACTCCACCAGCTCGCACACGCTCGGCCAGAATTCCTTGCGGGCAAAATTCTACCTCCAGCTCACCGGCAGTCATTTGAGCACCCGCGTTGGGATTGGAACCGATGTGGGAAGCAATGACCTTTTTGACTCGTTTCTCCGTCACCAGCTTCCCGATCCCGATCCAGGGAAAAGCTGTATCGTTGCTGATCAGGGTGATATCGCGAATGCCTTTGTCCAGTATGGCTTGAACAAGGGTAGGAGGATTTCCTACCCCGCCAAAACCACCTGCGAGCAGGGTCATTCCGTCGTGAAAATAGGCTGTAGCTTCTTCTAAGGATATGACTTTCTCAAATCGGGTGGTCATGATGACTCCTCCTTCTATCCGATCAAGGCTTTCTCTTGTAGCTCC
Organism: Brevibacillus invocatus; assembly: GCF_003710915.1. GTDB lineage: Bacteria > Bacillota > Bacilli > Brevibacillales > Brevibacillaceae > Brevibacillus > Brevibacillus invocatus. Next base: position 33,649 of record NZ_RHHR01000003.1, read on the forward strand.
TGCTGCACGGCGAGGATGGCGTCACGCAAAATATGGATCAGCTCATCGATCTCCTCAGTCGTGATCGTCAGCGGTGGCGAAAGGATGATGGAATCGCCTGCAACCCCATCCAAACCTCCTATGGCTGGGTAGACGAGCAACCCTTTTTCAAATGCCTTTGCGATCACTTGTGAAGCGACACCTGCCGAAAGCGGGAACGGCTCTTTGGTATCCTTGTTTTTTACGAATTCCATCCCACAGAGCAATCCAAGACCGCGTGTATCCCCGATCAGCGGAATTTCCTCTGCCAGCTGCTCCATGCGTGAAAGCAGATAAGCTCCCTGCTGGGCGGATTTTTCAATCAGCTGATGCTTCTCGACGTATTTCAACACAGCGAGGGAGACTGCCGCAGACTGCGGATTGGCGCTGTATGTGTGTCCAGCCATGATCAGACCGCTGCCCTTGCTAATTGTCTCGATGATCTCGTCGGATACGATGGTCGCCGCCATTGGCGTATAGCCGGCGCTCATCCCTTTTCCGAGGGTCATCAGGTCTGGCACTACGCCCCAGTGGTCGATCCCAAATGCTTTACCGGTACGGCCTACTCCTGTCATTACTTCATCCGCGATAAACAGCACCTCGTACTGATCACATATTTCTCGAATTCTCTGAAAATAACCATCCGGCGGCACTACTGCCCCACCGGAAGCTCCAATAATCGGTTCAGCGATAAACGCAGCAACCTGTTCGGACCCGACACGTTTTATCGCCGTCTCCAACTCATTCGCACACTGAAGTGCATAATCCTCCAGGCTGATGCCTTCCGGGCGACGGTAAGGATACGGTCCAGTAATCGCTGGATAATCCTCCAGCAGCGGCACAAAGCGTTTGCGGCGAAGCACATGCCCAGACATGGAGAGTGCTCCCATCGTGATACCGTGGTAGCTCATCCAGCGGGAGATGATCCGATTTTTTGTTGGTCTCCCTTTTTCCTGCCAGTATTGAATCGCGATTTTTTGTGCGGTCTCTGTCGCTTCCGAACCGCTGCTGACAAAAAAGCTCCAATTGAGGGACCCAGGTGCCCATTCAGCCAGCTTCGCTCCCAATTCCTCTACAGCGTCACTGCTAAAATGAGAACGGTAAGCAAACGATACTTCTTTGGCTTGCGCGTACATGGCCTCAGCCACTTCATCGACTGCGTGACCGATACTAGCTGTCACTGCTCCTCCACAACCATCGATGTAGCGTTTTCCCTCCTGATCGAACAAATAAATTCCTTTCCCACGAGAGATAAACGGATATGTCTTACCCAATTCAGGCTTGATTACATAGCTTCTTGTCATGACTAGCCACCTCTCCTTCTCCTTCCATCCTATCTGAGAGTGGCAAGATAGCCATCCGACTGGCTGGCAAAAAAACATGGTCAAGTGGCGAAATCTTTTGTACATTTTGTATAATGAGCTTTCGAGAGGAGGAAGGTTACGTATGTCAATTACCATTCGCGAGGCTTTGCAACTGCCTGATATGGTGCAGACGAGACTGATCGCCGGGGCAGGCGGACTGGGTAATCCGATTCGCTGGGTGACGATCGTAGAGGTGCTTGAAGACCCCAGCCGCCTGCAGGAAGGAGAATTCCTGATCACGACAGGATTTGGCCTGGATGGCGACGAAAAACGTTTAGCCTCCTTCATTCCTTCTCTGGCGAAGCAAAATCTGAGCGGCGTTGCTATCCATACAGGTTTTTACTTGCGCGAGATTCCGGAAGAATTCGTCAGGCAGGCGGACTATTATCGACTGCCACTCATCGAAATACCTGTAGAGATCAATTTCTCTACCATTACCAAAGCCATTCTGCAGCCGATCATGAATCGCCAGTTCGAGACATTGGCCTATTCTCAAGCCATTCATAATCAAATGATCGAAGCTGCTCTGTCCAAAGGTGGATTGGCGGCCATCGTCAAGGAGCTGGCCAAGCTGACGGGTGGTGCGGTGAAACTCGTGGATGCACTGGGGTTTGAAGTGGTGCAACACGGCAATCGCCCACTCGATCAAGCAGAAGAAGAAAAGGAAAGTGCACATGCAGTAGCGATACGTGCCAGCCGGGAGCACTTCGGCAGCCTGACTCTTACCAAGCCAAAGCAATTGTGGAAAGAGCTCGATGACGTGGCCCTGCAGCACGCAGCTACATTGTGTGCCCTGGAATATGTAAAGGAACGTGCCGTATCTGCTACGGAGTGGAGACTGAAAGGTGATTTTGTTGAAGAGCTGCTCAACGGCAAAGAAATGAACGAATCAGAGCTGGAGAGCCGCTGCCGCATGCTTGGATACCCACTGCATGGCAGGCATCTGGTTGCAGCCGTCAGGGTTGATGTCACAGATGCCTTTGCAGCAAGCGAGCTTCATCAGAACGCGATCACGTTGATGCGACGTCTGTGTGACCGTCAGCAGCGCTCCTACCTGCTCCGTGAGCGACCTCACAGCTTGTATTTCGTCTTTCCGGATGATCGGACGAGCCTCCTGCTTCTGGAGCAGTTTGCTTCACGCTGGGCACAGCTCCATCCTGAACAGCCTGTCCATATAGGTGTCAGCAATCCCTGCGAACAGCTGACCGATGTCAATCGCGCGGCTGAACAAGCCTTGTTTGCCTTGCAAGCTTACCCATTTCTCGCCGTATCTCCGTCGTTATTGCGATACAGCGAGATGCAGGGCTATCAATTTCTCTTCCCGTATCATCGCAGTCAAGAAAGCCTGATGGGTTTGTGGAAGCCATTGCTGGATCCTCTGATCCGCTACGACACCAAGCACAATCAGCAGCTGCTGGAGACTTTGGACGTCTATTTGCAGCATAATGGAAACGGCTTGCAAACCTCCCAGGCTCTCTTTATTCATCGCCATACGCTCAAATATCGGATCACACAGATTGAAGATAAAACGGGCTGCCGCCTGGAGGATGCCCATCAGCGCTGGCAGCTTCATCTGGCCTTGATGGCTCGACGTCTCCAACAGCATTTATACCCCCCTCAGTCGTAGCCCGCCCCCGCTAATCAGTTCTTGGTAGGACGCAGTGGCTTGACCCAAATATTCATGTCCTCAAAACCGGAAAAAATGGTGCAATTGTTGATGAGTCTGCCCCGGTATTGATAGCCCATCTTGGCTGCCGTCACATTCATGCCGGCCGATTGCGCCCGTGTCAGCGTATACAAATAATAGATCCCTTGGTCTTCCATCCTTTGCTCCAGCTCTAGAAAAAGGGGCTGGAGCAAGCCCTTTCCAGCATGATCTGGGTGAGTCGCACAGTCTGTCATTTCAGCCGAGCCAAAGCGAGTGGACACTTCAGCAGATGCCGCGCAAGCAATTTTCCCTTGCTCTTCTACGACAAAATAACGGGTCCCTTCCTTCATCGTTTCGCGAATATATGCTGGATCATCCATCGGTGTCGGATAGGTCGCAAATACAAGCGCATATAGACGTGCCAGCTCGTCCGCATCTGCTTCAGTTGCTTCACGCATGCTGTAACCGGGAGGCAGCTCCTTTGTGATACTACTTCCCGCCTTGGACAAGCTGAGTGCCAGGAACTCCTCTGCCAGCTGTGGTGCAACCGAGGTTGCCCGCTCCTCCGTCATATAGAAAGAGAGCATGTGCGCATTCTCTCCATGAAAAAAACCCTCGATGGTGCCTTCGTGTCGGTAGCCAAGCGCTTGCCACGCTTCTACGTCCTCTTTTTTCGCGTAAACGATTACCTTGGAAGCATCCGTTTCTACAGCCTGTTGACGAAGCATTTGATCTAATTCATTGATGTGCTGACGATCGTACACATGGAGTTTAACACGCTTGTTTTGGCGATCCAGTACCAAATCTCCTGTTTTGATCATTTCCGTCATTTCCAACATCTCAAGCCTCCCCCTTCCGGTACTTCTACTTCTCATTGTAGCGGATCTGTGTGTGACGTCATCCGCCACTCTGTACAAAACCGTTCTAGGTAATCGTTGAGGGCCATATTCACGCTTTCAACATAGTATGAATCAACTGTCTGGTTGGGAGGAGGGGGGTTGAGATGAGTTTCAATAGCAGCAACGATTTCGCGCTAGTCTTAGTTTTATTCGTCCTTCTGGTGATCGTCTTATGTGCGATCAACTAATACTTTTGGCAAGGCCCCTCTCCATTTGTGGTATTGAGGGGCTTTTTACATATGCATGTAGAGAGGCATACGCACTTGAAAGGAGGAAGCCTCAGATGTCCCCCATCATTTATGCCCATCGTGGCGCCTCCGGTCAATATCCGGAAAATACCATGGAATCCTTCCAGGCTGCTGTAAAAAAACGAGCAGATGGAATTGAATGTGATGTGCAATTGACGAAAGATGGCAAGGTTGTCGTCATCCACGACCATCGCCTTGACCGAACCACCAACGGCTCCGGACTTGTCAGCCACCACACCCTGAGTGAGCTGCGCCAATTTCGAGCGGATAAGGACTCCCCCCAGCATTTGCCGAAAGCACGCATCCCAACCTTGCGTGAGGTTTTTCAACAGTTTTCAGATTCTTCCCTCTGCTTTAGCATTGAAATGAAAAATTTGCTCTATCCACAGCCTCAGCTGGAAGAAAAACTCATTGAACTCATTCGACGCTATCAACTTTCTGAAAGGACCGTGATCTCATCCTTCAATTTTGACAGCCTGGCCCGAATCAAGGAACTGGACCCCTTCCAGGCTACTGCTCTGCTCTATGTCGGATCACTTCCAGCACCTTGGGACATCGCCACGCGTTACCAGACGGATGAGCTTCATGTACCCCTGGACCAGCTGAGTCCTGATTTGGTCAAACAAGCACACGAGCACGGATTTCCCGTCATCGCCTGGACTGTTAACAACGAACGTGAGATGAAAGAGTCCTTCCGAATGGGAGTAGACGGGATCATCACCAACTACCCGGGGCGAGCACGGAAGGTAGCTAGAAGTCTGCGCGTGCAGTAACATCGAATTCCGCTGCCGGGATGCTTTCGGCCGCCATGTTTATGGCGCTCCATAAGAAAAATAGCTCTCCTCATTGCCCAGCAAGCAGGCAAACAGGAAAGCTATTTCTTTTTGCTCCGTTTAATTGGCATCAGGGACATAAAACTTCCCTTGCCAGCTATTACGGCGCTTCAATTCTGCATCGATACCGTTCAGCACTTCCCACTTCTTGCGGCTCCACATCGGTCCGATCAACAAATCCGGCGGTCCGTCGCCAGTCACGCGATGCACAATCATTTCAGGCGGCAGAATCTCCAACGTGTCTGCAACCAGATTCGTATACTCCTCCTGAGACAGGAAATCGAGCAAACCAGCTTCATATTGTTTCACCATCGGCGTTTTGCGCAACAGATGAAGCAAGTGAATCTTAATCCCCTGCACGTCGAGATGAGCGACTGCATTGGCGGTCTGCATCATTTCTTCGTGTGTTTCCCCAGGAAGGCCGTAAATGATGTGCGAGCAGATGCGAATGTTGTGCTTACGCAGCTTCTCCACAGCATCCAGATAGCATTGATAATCATGTGCCCGGTTAATCAATTGCGCTGTGTGCTCATGGATCGTCTGCAGTCCCAGCTCCACCCACAAATAGGTGCGCTCGTTCAGCTCCGCCAGGTACTCTACGACCTCGTCAGGCAGGCAATCGGGCCGCGTAGCGATCGATAGGCCGACTACACCTTCTTGCTTCAGGATGACCTCATACATTTCACGCAGTTCTTCTACAGGTGCATACGTATTGGTGTAGGCCTGGAAAAATCCAAGATATTTGGCTTGTGGCCATTTTTCATGCATCCTGTTTTTCACATCATGAAACTGGCGCTCCAAATCCATGCGTCGGTCTCCGGCGAAGTCCCCTGAACCTCGGGCACTGCAGAAGGTACATCCTCCTGTAGCGACCTTGCCATCCCGATTGGGGCAGCTAAAGCCTCCATCAAGAGGCACCTTGAAGATTTTCTCCTGAAAGGTGCCTCGCAAATGGTAGTTCCATGTATGATAACGTTTGTCTCCCCACAAGAGTGGAGTATCGTTGTTCGTTTCTTTGCTTGTCGTACTCATCGTATTGCTCCCTCCTCGCGCAGCTGTTGTGTCCGCATAGCCACTGTTCTGCTAGCTGCCGCTGCGGGCCTACCAAGGCTTATTGAATCTCCCTGGCTCCCGATAATGAATCATGTTATGTTCGACCATCAAGTCATTATACCAAACCTGTGTTCCTTGGTTCCAGTAAAAATCCGAGGAAAGCTGGGCAAGGGTTGGCAGTCAACTCCAAACGAAAATCCCCCTGAATGCCCAAATGTTTGTCTGGCATACCCAGGGGGATGAAGGACTTGTTTTATTTCATGCGATCCGCAATGCTGTTCAAATGGATTTTAAGTAACTAGTTATTTGAACTGATTCAGGTTGTTTTGCGCAGATTTGTTTTCCGGATTCAGCTCGACGGCTTTTTGAAATGCCTCTTTCGCTTTCTCGCGCTCCCCGGTAACATCGTAGCAGATACCTAAAATATTCAAACCGCTTGACTTCTCTTTATTGTCCTTTGAAGCGTCCACGTATTTTTGAGCATAAGTTATAGCCTCTTCGTACAGCTGCAATTTCGTTAAAGCTGCAGCTAGTCCATAATTTGCGCGATAATACGAAGGATCCTGCTCGAGCGCATCTTCGAACCAAGTGACGGCAGTGTTCAGATTAAGTGTCTTGCCGCCGGTCCCGTTTAAATACATATTTCCGATCCAGGCCATACGGTCCGCAATCATGTTTTTGTACGGTCCCTCTGCCGCTACCTTCCACTCGCCATTTTCCACTGTTACCGAGCGTTTGACCGTGGCAGCTTTATCCTTGTTCTCGATAGCGTCATGACCATTCTCGATAACATCAAACACGACGGTATCGCCGTTCTTTTCAGCTTGTTTGACCTCAACTTTTTTTAGTTTTGTTAACTGCTCATTGAGTTCCATAAACTGAACGAACTCATCTCTCGTCGTGGCTTGCTTGTCCGACTCTAAAAGCATAGCGTAAGCAGCTTTGTAGTCCTCGTTTATGATATTTGCGTAGTATGCTTCCAAGGTCTCTTTCGGATCGCCCTTCGGAGAACAGCCAACAATCGTGATAACCAATGCGAGTAAGATCATGGATAACGTGATTCGTCTCATAGCGCACCCCTTCGTTTTGTAGGTATTTGATGATACCAAATGCTCTCAGCTGGTAGCTCGTCTACAAGAAACAGATCTTCCTTGAGAAATTCTCTATCGATGCTTATTCAGGCAGATTAACCATCTTTTAGAAGAATGTTTTACCGAAGTATTGATTGACGTATTTAAACATTCCTACACATTGAAAAAAAATAACATCCTTTGCACTCAGTTGATTAGTTGAGTACGCAGGAAGTCCCGTTATTGTGTTTATACAGTTGTCAATCCCGACTAAAGGATGGCGTCCCAGGAGAGATTCGAACTCCCGACCGTACGCTTAGAAGGCGTATGCTCTATCCAGCTGAGCTACTGGGACAGTTTTGGAGGGAGTACCCGGATTTGAACCGGGGGTGAAGGTTTTGCAGACCCGTGCCTTACCACTTGGCTATACTCCCGTAAGATGGGGCGATCGATGGGACTTGAACCCACGAGTGCCGGAGCCACAATCCGGTGCGTTAACCCCTTCGCCACGACCGCCATGTTCGATGTTGATGATTGGTTGCAAACCTTTTATTGGCAGGGGCAGTAGGAATCGAACCCACACCAAAGGTTTTGGAGACCTTCGTTCTACCTTTAAACTATGCCCCTCTAATGGTAGCGGTGGAGGGGCTCGAACCCCCGACCTTTCGGGTATGAACCGAACGCTCTAGCCAGCTGAGCTACGCCGCCGCAAAACGTGGAACCATTGTATGAAAACATATGGCGGAGAGTGAGGGATTCGAACCCTCGCTACGCTTGCGCATACTAACGGTTTAGCAAACCGTCCCCTTCGGCCTCTTGGGTAACTCTCCATATGATATGTACCGTTTATCAGGTACGCTACTGCCGCTCCATTTCTTTTAGAGGCGACGAAATTTAATATAGCACAGGCTAAAACGAATTGCAACAGGAAATGCTAAATAATTAGCTGTTCTTTCCAACCCACACCCCCATTCCCACTGAAAGGAAACCTTATGATACGTGCTGTTAGTTACAATATTCACAGTGGTCGTGATCTATTCTGGAGAAAGCGACTGGACCAAATGGCAGCAAGTTTTCAAGAATGGAACGCTGATGTGATCTGCCTGCAGGAGGTTCACCAAAACAGCAAATACGGGTACCAAGCTCGCTTTCTTGCGGACCAGCTGCGCTATCAGTTCCTGTTTGCGCCGTCAATCCAGATCGCGGATGGCTTTTATGGAAATGCCATTCTTACTCGCCTTGCCTGCACGCGTTTCCAGACAGTCTTTTTGCCAGCAAAGAAAGAAAAACGCACCTTGCTTCAAGCATCACTCGTCTGGCAAGGAAGAGAATTCCTGGTTTGGAATACCCACTGTAGTCTTCAGGCAACAAGCCGCTCTTCTCAACTCCAGCTGCTGAGGACATTAGCCCGGCAAGAGCAGGAGACTCCCCTGCTATTATTTGGCGACTTTAATGCTCCAAACATCACCTTTGCTCCATTGCTGCGTGACTGTGCATGGGAACTAGGCAAGGAGAGCTTGCCTACCTTGCCTGCTTTTCGCCGACGGCTTGATTACATCTTCGCCTCTCCACATTGGCAGGTACATGATTTTACACTCTCAAACATCGCTTGGTCCGATCATGTACCGGTCATCGCGGAGCTTGACTGGCGGGAACGGCCACACCCAGTTCCTGTAAAATGAAGGATAGCACATCGATTAGTCGCGCAGGTACATCGAAGCGGTTGGACGCGCCTGCAATGAGCAGCGGGATGAGCGAATCCTGTTTATGCAACGAACCGTGACTTCCGCCCCCCAGATGCGTTGGGGATAGCTCCGATAGGAATTGATACCCCGGTGCAGCTGTCAGGACGACGACCGGACATGATTGGGAAAATAAGGAGCCATACAAACGGGAAAAGGCATCCGGGTAGCTGCTGAACAGGATTTTCCCTCCATCTTCTTGCAGTTCCAGTACACTCATGTCCCCTTCCATCCCCCATGCTACCCCATAGATGTCGGTACAGCTTCCATTTTTCCAAAACCGAAGCGTCTTATCACCTCCACCTCGCCTGACGACTACCTGCTCCCCTTCTCTCCAGGCGATCAAATCGATGCGCGGGTCCTGGGTAACAGCTTCCACTACCTCGGTTTCAATGGTATGCTTCCCAACCGGGTACAAATAGGTCATTCGCTCATTATTGCAAATGATGACATCTACATCATCTGTCAGCTCCGCCCCCAAACGATGAATGGAAAAATGGTTTAGAAGGGTATCCAGTGAAATGTTGTGATCCTTGCTTTGCCCGATCACCGTTTGACCATGATCACTAATCAAAAGGATGACGTTCCTCTCCAACGCTTGCTCCCAAGTCTCAAAGCTGTCGAGAAACCGCGCCAATTCTTGATCTACTTTCGCCAGATGGGAAACAGCCTCATGCGGTGACTTATGTAGCTTGTGGTCGTTATCCGGCAGATAGACCAAGGTAAAGTGGGGCTGCTTACCGCTTTTGAGGACTTCGATCAGGACATCGATTGCATATGTATCGTTAATCCCGTAGCTCTCCATCATAGACTGGGCAAAATTCCAGGTAATCGGTCGAAAAAGCTCTGGCCGAACCAGTGTACCGAGGCTCATGATCGTAGGCCCGCTCACCTTTTCATTGAGCTTGAAGCCTGTCGCAGCATCCAGTACTGGTGGCATATGTACCTTGTGCTGTTTATGACCGCGGTGTGCAATGACGTTGATGGATCCGGACACCAGCTTGTTTTCCTCGAGGATCTCATGGATCGTTTTCACGTCACGGCTGAGATGCCGTTCATTCAAATCAAAGAGGACGTTGCCAGCACAATGTGAAAGCCCGATCCTTTGTACCGGCAGAGAACCGTTAATATAGTTCACCATCTTCTTTTGTTCGGGGTCGTACCAGACCAAGCCAGGTACCTTGTGACGGTCCGGATAGACTCCCGTGATCAACGAGCAGTCAATCGACGCTGTCATGGTCGGAAAAACCGTGACACAATCCGAAATATACTGTCCCCGTTCCATCAGAAACTGTAATCCTGGCGCCTGTTTGGCAGCGATGCATTGCTCGAGCACTTCCGGCATCATAGAGTCTATCAGGAAGAGAATAACCTTTTTCAACTCTGCCACCCCTCGTCCTTTTTTCTTGCCGCAACTGTTAGGGTTTGATTGTTGAAAGGATGCTATACGCCTGATTGTGAAAACCTCAATCCATGCAATTCCCGCAAAACAAAAGCAACCCCCTTTACCGAAGAGGCAAAAGGGGCGAATTTCCCTATTTCATTGTATAGAAAAGGGTCAGATTATTGCCTGATTGTTCAAGCTTCAGCGACGGGTTTGCTTCCAGGTACGGCGCCAGCGGGATATATTCTTCTTCACTGGTTATTTCTTCATCAATCAGATGGGCAAGAACGGCAGCACGAATGTTCAGGCCATCATTTTCTCGCTTGAACAAAGGGTGTACGGTCGGGAAGAAAATGCCGTTGATCACGGTATCCCCATCCTGGTCGCTTAACTGCAACGATTTGACTCCCAGTGATTGCAGGGCTTCCACCACCTGCGCTGCATCATCCTCCACGACAATGTCTGGTTCCAGACCCACATGATTGACGACTGTGTGCTTCGGCGTGAAGTACTCATTCAACGTCAGCTTGAGTGCATCTCCTTCAGAGAGCAGCATGACTTGCTGCGCACTGCCTTTTCCATACGTTTTGGTTCCGACGAGTTTAGCTACCTCATGATCCCGCAATGCCCCAGCCAAAAGTTCTGACGCAGATGCGGAGCCGCCGTTTACCAAAATTCGGACTGGGATGCCAATATCTCTTCCATTGCGTACCCAGGTTTCCACTTCCACACCATTGCGGTTCGTGGTATACATCAGCAGGCCCTCTTCCATAAACAGGCTTGCAATATCTCTTGCCGAGGACAGATAGCCACCGCCGTTATCCCTGAGATCAAGAATCAGCCCTTTGAGCGGCTTGCCTGTTCGCGCAAATGCAGTCAAGTAATCACGAACCTGGTAAGCCCCGTCCGATCCAAAGGTTTCCAAGCGAATATAGCCAACCGGTTCATTGGCAAACAGCTGTCCTTCTGCTTCAGGCAATGTCAGCATGGCTCGTTTCAGACGCACCTGCAATTCCCGGCTCTCGGACGCACGGTACACCGTCAACAACGCCTCGCTACCCTCAGCACCTTTGAGATACGCGTATGCTTCCTCAAAGCTCTTGTCCTCAAGTTTAATATCATCTACCTTGATGATTCGATCGCCTCGCTGAAGCTCAGACGCTGCTGCTGGTGAATCCGCTACGATTTCACGAATGATAAAAGCGCCATCCTGCAATCTCAGACGAAAGCCAAATCCGACAAATTCATTTTCCACACTGGATTGAAAGTATCGAAGCTCATCATAGGTAAAAAATACGCTATGAGGATCGTCCAGGCTCTCCAGCATCCCATTGATCGCCCAGTAGTTGAGCGTCGTGGCGTCAAGCCCTCCCTTTCGTTGCCATTCCGCCAATCGCCGCTCCAGTTCATGGAGCGTATCATCTTCGGAAGAATACAGCAGTTTCATCTGTTTTTCCTCTTCTGCCATTTTGCTTGCTAGCTGCAAAGCCCCCTGTATCAATTGCTTTTCATCCGGTCTGCCGAGATGACTTTCCATGATATTCCAGAATACCTCTTCTGTCTCCGTAAAGGACGGCTGTTCGGCGGACACGGACAGTGCGAGGCTCAAGAACATGACCGCTGCCAGGAGAATGTGCGAGATTCTCTTCATCGACTCACCTCATTTTTTACCTGCTCAGGAATCGTGACTTTTACGTTGGCATTGTACTCGTAGATGTCCGTACCAGAGTAGGCTACGTATTCCTGGCTTTCGTAAATTTCTTCGTACCGCCAGAAATGTTGAATCAATTGATCACTTTCACGGTCGATATAGTACTTGTTCATGTACAATGGTGCGCTCAAGATTTTGCCTTTTCCCAACACTACCTGACGTCCCTTTTCTTCCAAAAACGGCCGTGGTATCCATTCCGTGATGACGTCGTAGCGTCCATAGGACTGCTTGTAATAGCGGGCATTCAGATCGCGAATCCGCTCGTTGATGTTTTTGGCACCCACCCATTCATGCAAAAAGTCGAGTTTGTTTATCCGGTTTTTTACCCATTGCTCACTTTCAGAATCATAGGTGTAATGGATTCTATCCTTCGTATCGGTGTAAGAGTCCATGGGGTCCAAAATTCGTTTATAAGGAGATTGGAAGTACCCGGTGGTCCGACTAGCTTTCTTTTCCCGATCGATATCCTGCGTGTACTTGAACAGGTAGCCGCTGAGTACAGACTCTCCCTTGACCTGCATGGTGGACGCTCTGTCCATTTTGCGCAGGCTGTAGGCGAGATCCAGAGCAATAGCGGACTGCTCCTTTAACGAAGAAATATCTTGCTTCAGCAGCTTCACCAGCTGCACCATCCGCGTATCATTTTTGTAAGGCGACAGAGATGTGACCAGCTCTTCCGCTTCAGCCATGCGGTCCTGTGCGATCAAATAGTACGTCACATTGGTCAGCGCCTCATGGTTTTCAGCAGCGAATGAACGATATCTGGTCAATGCATCGTCGATCTTCCCTGCTTTTATTTCCAAAGCAGCAAGATAGATCACAAGCGATTCCCATTCATCCGTGTCTTCCTTTACTTTTGACTCGTAGGTAGAGAGCCGTTCCAATACCTTGCCATATATTTTGGAATCTGAAGAACCCATCTGCAGCGCAAGATCATAGACGTTTGCGCTAAGCAATTGCAGCGTTTCCGGCAGGATGATTTTATCCTCGAAATACGCGTCGATTGCCAGAAAGGCTTCATTCAGATTGTCTTCGAGCGTAATGTTCGGGTCCCAGCTCAGATAGTAGTGAGCGCCAATCTGGTTCGGAAAGGATCTTGTCTCCAATTTGCGCAAATCGCTGTACGTCTGCTCGGAATCCATCTGATTGATAATCGCATCAACAGCGTCCACATACTTTTGTTCTTCCACCGATTTCTGAGCGGTGTAGGTTGCAAATAGCGGAAATACATCCTGAATCTCTGGAACCATCGGAAACTTTTGACCGTCGTAGTCAAGCAAGGGAAGAATCGGGTCCTGCATCAGATACTGCATCAAACGGTCTGCGGCAGCTGCTGCTTCCCCTCGTTTCAGCTTGTCGTTCTTTTCTCCTTCCAGCCATCCCCAGCTTTTTACTTCCTCCAATGCAAGCGAGCTGTCCTCTCCCATCGTGAACATCAGCAGCAACTTGGCTGCCTCGTCCTGAGAGATGGCTTGATTTGGACTCATATTTTCGCCAGGAAAGACCGTCTGGATCGAGCCTGGACCGTAAAGCCGATCCAGCAAAAAGGAAACGCGCAAAGTCGGGCCGTACATCCACGTAAGGCGATCCACGTCTTTATAAGGCAGATAAGGTTCGGCAAAGCCTTCCCCTTTCGACAATTCCGCATGTTCGGACAGGAATGTCAGCGGGTATAGCTGATATTGGCCGCCCTGGTATACGCGGTCCAGCATTGCCACAAATTCCGCACGGGTCATTTCCCGATTGGGGTAGAAGTGAGGAACCTTGCTACCTGCAGCAAACAAGCCGGCCTCAACACCTCGAATGATGGATGAGCGTGCCCAATGCTTGCTGATATCGTCGTAGGGAAGAAAGCCCCCAGCAGCAGAAGCCACGCCAGGGGTGATTGTGAGCATACTTGTGACAAGTACCCCACACGCAAACGTCAGTATTCGTTTTCGCACATGAAATCCTCCTACTATTCGGTTGGTAGGCCGTTCTGTTAAATAAATTGGAATGGATCGGTATGTGTACGAGAGGCGATGACCTCCGTCTCGTATCCATGCTCCTTCAGACGTTCCTGCAAGTAGGCGGATAGTTTATCCTTCATGATCTTCTCAATGTTATGCCCCGCATCGATGATGGACAGACCATCTGCCTGGGCATCATGTGCCGTATGATAGCCGATATCCCCGGTCAGGTAAGCATCCGCTCCGCGGAAAATCGCTTTGGACGCAAATGAGCTTCCATCGCCACCGACGACAGCAACCTTTTTAATCGTACCATCCAGATCACCGACTACGCGAACACCCTTCAAAGAAAAGCGCTGCTTGACCAGCTCAGCCAGCTCTCTGAGGCTCATCGGTTGCGGGAGATTGCCGATTCTGCCGATTCCATAGCCTGTACCTGGCATATCCAGCGGAATGATATCGTACGCGACTTCCTCATACGGGTGAGCAGAAAGCATCGCCTTGATGACGTCCGATTGACGAGATGCAGGCATAATTAGCTCCATTCGCACCTCTTCCACCTTTTCCAGCTTTCCTTGCGTTCCGATGAAAGGCTGTGTTCCTTCAGAGGGCAAAAAGGTACCGACTCCCTCCACCTGGAAAGAGCAGTGATCGTAATTACCGACCTTCCCCGCCCCTGCGCCGCAGACGGCTTGGAAGACGGCATCTCGGTGGCTCTTTGGAACGTAAACAACCAGCTTTTTCCACGCATCGCGATGAAGAACATCCAGCACCTCGACATCAGCCAAACCGATCGCTTCAGCCAGCCAGTCGTTCATGCCCCCTACTGCCACATCCAGATTGGTATGCGCTGTATATACGGCGATATCATGCTTGATCAGCTTTTCGAAAACACGTCCCGCTGCAAGATCGGTACGGATATTTTTCAATGGACGGTAAATCACAGCGTGGTGCGCCACGATCAGATCCACACCTTCGGCAATCGCCTCATCCACGACGGATTCGAGTACGTCCAGCGCGATCATGACCTTTTTTACCTTTTTTTGTAAAGTACCTACGTGCAACCCGATTTTATCGCCTTCCATCGCCAAGGCTTTGGGAGCCAGACGCTCTACTTCTTGAATGACTGTTTGTCCATGTGCAAACATGCTAACACCCCATCTATCCATTCAATTTCGCTCTCAATTTGCTTTAAGCGCTCTTTGGCTTCTGGTTTATCTGAACGCTCAAGCTGAGTCCGTACTTTGGTCCACTTCTCTCTTTCATGCTGCCATTTGGTATGCAGCTGAGGCGGCTTCTCCTGCCAGAGAAATGGGCCGATGCGAACCAGCTCTTCCAGAGTCCGATCCGTTTGTGCATAAGGCGCATTGGCATCTCCACGCTCTGCTACCAGGATCTCATAAAGAATACCGTCTTCCTCCAATATGGTTTCGCTTACGAGTTGCCATTCGTTTTCCAAAAACCAGTGTCTCACCAGCTCTTCCCCTACATTTGGCTGCAAAATCAACCTTTTTACACCTGTCAATTTTTCTTTTCCATTTTCTAATATGGAGGCAATCAGCTGTCCACCCATCCCGGCGATGCAGACTACCTCTACTTCCCCAGGGTTGATAACCGCCAAGCCATCTCCTTTTCGCACAGAAGCACGGTCTCGTATCTGCAAGGTATGTATTTGCTTCAAGGCTGCCTGATAAGGTCCTTCGTTCAATTCACCGGCAATCACGAAGCTGGCAATATCCTCTACAAGTAAATAAGAAGCCAACAACGCATGATCCGATCCGATGTCGGCGACGCGGGCTCCTTTAGGACAATAGCGGGCAATCGTCTCTAGCCGCTTTGAAATTGTTACAAATGTCATCGTCTATTTCCACCTTCCATATCCTATATTTTACCCTATTTGCTCGTCATTGCCCAATCATAATTCCCCCCTTTTCATAGCCATATTACGACAAAATCCCTGCCATTTCATACATGGCAGGGACGCTTAGCTTCGAATATTTACGAACAGCCGATTTCTCGAGCAATGACATTGCGCAGAATTTCAGAAGTGCCTTCTCCTATTTCCAAAAGTCTCGCATCGCGGAAAAAGCGCTCCACTTGATATTCACGCATATAGCCATAACCACCGTGTATTTGGATCGCCTGATGGGTGACGGACATCGCCACCTCAGAAGCGTACAGCTTTGCCATCGCCGCTTCTTTGGTAAAGCGCCTGCCGTTTTCTTTCAACCATGCTGCTTTGTACACCATATTGCGCGCCAATTCAATCTGCATCGCCATATCGGCCAGCTTGTGCTGAATTGCCTGAAAATGGCTTAGCGTATTTCCAAAAGCAGTACGCTGCTTGGCGTATTGCAGCGCCTTTTCGTACGCTGCCTGAGCGATTCCGACGGCCATCGCTCCAATACCGATCCGACCGCCATCCAAGGTAATCAAGAACTGTTTGAAGCCCTCACCTTGCTTGCCCAGGATATTCTCTTCTGGAATCCGTATATTCTCCAGCACCAGCTCTGTGGTGTTGGAGCTATGCAAGCCGAGCTTGTCATAATTAGCCAGCACTGAAAAGCCTGGTGCATCCGTCGGCACGATAAACGCTGTAATCCCACGAGAGCCCTTCTCTTTTTCCGTAACAGCCGTCAATGCGAGGAAAGACGCATAAGAAGCGTTGGTAATGAAGCATTTTGAGCCATTGATCACCCACTCGTCTCCCTGAAGCTCCGCTGTCGTCTTGGTTCCGCCTGCATCGGAGCCCGCATTCGGCTCTGTCAGCCCAAAAGCCCCCAAGCTCTCACCGCTGCATATTTTGCTCAAGTATTTCTCTTTTTGCTCCTCCGTGCCGAACAAATGCAACGGGGCTCCACCCAAGGATATATGCGCAGAATAGGTGATTCCCGTCGAACCGCAAGCACGGCTCAATTCCTCCACCACAATCGCGAAACTGATGGCATCTGCACCAGCCCCGCCGTATCTTTCTGGAAAAGGTAGCCCCATCATGTTCAGATCAGCAAGCTGCCGAAAAATATGAACAGGAAATTGCTTGGTTTGATCACGTTCATCTGCACCAGGAGCCACTACCTCATCCGCAAATTCCTTCATGACTTTTTTTAGCATTTTTTGTTCAGAAGTCAAATCGTAGTTCATTCATACCCCTCCATGTAAACGCTTTAGCATAGGTTGGACAAGGATTTCAAGATTTCGACTGAGCGTTTGTTCAGAATTGTATCCCTATTATACACCATTGTTTCCCAGATGTGTTGTTTTTTCCTTCATCCATTTTAGGACAAACGAAAAAACACGCCTAATTGCGGCGTGTTCCCAAGATCATGGCTCCCAAAAAAGAGATTGCTGCCAATATGTAACCTACATTGTAAGTAGGAAATCCAATCATGAATCCTACTGTTTCGGCCCCAAGGAAAAAGCCAGCCAACAGGACACCAATCAATACCATCCACTTGTTATCCACTTGCGTCACCTCTGTCTTGCATGATGTCATGCTCAGGCGCTACAGCCGCAGCCAAGCATACCAGTACCCTCTTGTGAAGAAAAAGAAGGCAGAAGCCAAAAACACTTTGATAAACAGCAACAGCTGAATCAAGTCCCGCAAGGCATCGGGGATGTACAAGGACTGAATTTCCGCACCAAAGAAGCAGAGCAGTCCGCATATGGAAAATACGCCAGCCCATTTCGGATTCGCTTGATGCATCATGAATCCAAGTCCTGTCAGGATAGCGGCCAGAGGTACCCAATACAGCTCAGCCAGCCACCAGGTATATTCCTCCCCTACCCGGTCCTTCGTTGCGATCCCATAAAGCAAAGCCAAACCGAGCATACCGCAATAAAGCAAATAGGTAAAGCCGAAGACAAAAGCGTTCGCGCATAAAAAGACGCAGAGGATGCCGAGATAGATCAGGATAAAGGCAAGGGAGCCATTCAACTGGAGGATGCTGTAGATGCCTCCCCAGATTAAAATCAGGAAGCATAATCCGAGAAAAAGATGGGTCAATGGCACTTGCGAACGGCGAAAAACAAATGCCAGTATATAGAAAACGAGTGCAAAACAAGCAAAGATGGTAATTTGCATTGGGGTTTGAAAACGGTTAAAATGAAAAGCAAGTAAGATCAAACCAGCGATAATAAAGGCGCCGACTAGCCAAGCCAGGATCATTTTTCCGGTAACCGGAGAAACCTCCCGTCTCGCATACGCATAGGCTACATCCGTCGCACTCCCTGTACCGGTGGTTTTTCCTGGTCGAGCAACTGACGAATCAGTCCCGCTTTTTCCTTGCTTACCCGTGGTGACCGGAGTAGCTGGTCGATCCCCTTCTGTATACAGGTTTAAAAGGAAAATGCAGTAATGTTCAGGCAGCAAATGATTGCGCCGCCAATTCTCAATTTCCGCTATGATGGTTCGTTTGCGCTGGTCTTCCAACGCGGCCCCTCCTTTATTGACGGAACTGTCGTCATTACATATGTAAACATTCCGATAGAAAAATAAAAGCCTACGTCGGCTGTACGTAGGCCACATACCTTATATCGGTTATTCGAGGAAATCTTTTAAGCGTTTGCTTCTACTCGGATGGCGAAGCTTTCTTAAGGCTTTAGCTTCGATTTGACGAATGCGCTCACGCGTAACGCCAAACACTTTCCCCACTTCTTCTAATGTACGGGTACGGCCGTCATCCAATCCAAACCGCAAGCGAAGTACGTTTTCTTCGCGATCTGTCAGCGTATCCAGCACGTCTTCCAGCTGCTCTTTCAACAACTCATAAGCCGCAGCATCGGAAGGCTCGAGCGCATCCTGATCTTCGATAAAATCTCCCAGGTGTGAATCGTCTTCTTCCCCAATTGGTGTTTCCAACGACACAGGCTCCTGTGCGATCTTCATAATTTCGCGAACTTTCTCTGGCGTCAGATCCATTTTTTCAGCAATTTCTTCGGGCATGGGTTCCCTGCCCAATTCCTGCAGCAGCTGTCTGGAAACACGTATGAGCTTGTTGATCGTTTCCACCATGTGCACCGGAATCCGAATCGTACGTGCCTGGTCGGCAATCGCACGCGTAATGGCTTGGCGAATCCACCAAGTGGCATACGTACTGAACTTGAAGCCCTTGCGATAATCAAACTTCTCTACCGCCTTGATCAGACCCATATTTCCTTCTTGAATCAAATCAAGGAAAAGCATACCGCGTCCTACGTAACGCTTCGCGATCGAGACAACCAAACGCAGGTTGGCCTCAGCCAGGCGACGCTTTGCTTCTTCGTCACCTTGCTCAATACGCAGAGCCAGTTTAATCTCCTCTTCAGCGGAAAGCAGAGGAACACGACCAATTTCCTTCAGATACATACGTACAGGGTCATTGATCTTGATTCCAGGTGGAACGGAGAGATCATCGAAGTCGAATTCATCGTTGTCTTCGTCTTTCAACTGCATCTCATGGGGTTCATCATCGTCTTCGCTCTCGTTGTTTATCTCGATTCCCTGATCGCCCAGATATTCAAAAAACTCATCCATCTGATCCGAATCTTGTTCAAAACCAGCAAGGCGATTCGTAATTTCCTTGAACGACAACGCGCCTCTTTTCTTACCTAATTCGACTAATTGTTCCTTCACTTGTTCGATGGACATTGCTTCCATGTCAGAAGTGATGTTTTGTTTGTTCATCTACTATCCCTCCTTCCCCGGGAATGATCGGAAGCTACCCTTCTTTTAAAGCATTTTCCAATTCAAGAATCTTCATCCCTGTAACGGCTGCTTGAATTTCCAGTTGTTTGCGCGCATCCTCGCTGTCCGCT
The DNA here is from genome assembly GCF_003710915.1 of Brevibacillus invocatus. Taxonomy (GTDB): domain Bacteria; phylum Bacillota; class Bacilli; order Brevibacillales; family Brevibacillaceae; genus Brevibacillus; species Brevibacillus invocatus. The sequence goes on from NZ_RHHR01000003.1 coordinate 53,361, forward strand.
GCGGTCGCTTGGAGGTGTAAGCTCCGCTGCTCTTCGCGCAATCGTTCCAACTCGGCACGCTTCGGGTAGTTATTCACTTGTTTGATGTAGTCGCCGATCTCTAAATCAGATACGTCTTCCTTGCACTCCATCATGGCCAATCCCGAGGCTAATTGCTTTAATGAATCGTCCTGCACATAATGTATAAACTTTCCAGGGTCCTCAGGGTTTCCCTCTGCGTAATAGGCGTACAAGTACGCGGCCAATGCATCGTGTTCGTCCACCTGAAAATGGGCGTTACACTCTTGTTGGACGCGAGTAGCAATATCTTCGTTGCGCATCATGTAGTAAAGTAGCATTCGCTCTGCCGTAAAGTAAGCGGGTGGCAATGATTTCGCGAGCGTAACTTTGCCATTATTTATACTATTATTCCATGCTGGCTCTACTTTATCCCTTTGCCGATCACTTTTTTGTTGCCTAAAAACACGTTTGGACTCCCATTTTAAATCATTGAGGGAGAGTGAATGCTCTTCCGCCAATTGGCGCTGGTACAGATCCCTTTCGATTGGGCTGTCCAGATCATTAATGATTTCTAGTGCCTTCGCAATAAAGCGGGCTTTGTCTGTCTCATCGTTTATTACGATTTGTCCCCGTAAATGTTTCAATCGAAAAGCAGTTACTGGCATGGCTTGCAGCAAAACCTGCTGCGAAAAGGCATCCGCTCCATGCTGACGAATGTAATCATCCGGGTCTGTGCCCTGTGGCAATGGCGCCACACGTACGGTCAATCCAGCTTGCTGCAAGATGTGAATCGCTTTGCTGGTTGCTTCCTGACCAGCGGCATCACCGTCGTAACACAGTACAACGGAATCCACATTGCGTCGAATGATACGGGCTTGTTGTTCGGTCAAAGCCGTCCCCAATGTGGCAACACCTGTTGTAAACCCGGCCTGCCATGCTGACACGACGTCAACATACCCTTCAAACAACAATGCCTGCTTCTTCTTTCTTATGTATGGGCGGGCACGGTGCAAATTGAACAGGGTAGCGCTTTTGTTAAACAGTACGCTTTCCGGGCTGTTCAGATACTTCGGCTGTGATTTGGCTTGCGAAGTGTCGAGCATTCTTCCGCCAAATCCAATGACGTTGCCCTGTGAATCATGGATTGGAAACATCACGCGGCCCCGAAAACGGTCAAAAATCTTGCCGCCATCACTCTTGGCTAACAGCCCTGCTTCCACCATCACATCGAGAGAAAAATTTCTTTTCTTCAAAAACTGTGTGAGGAAATCCCAGGAATCCGGGGCAAAGCCAATCTGATATTCGGACACGGTTTTCATGGACATCCCGCGCTGGGTGAGGTACTTCATCGCATCCACCCCATACGGCGTCTCTGTCAGCACGTATTGGTACAGCTTGGACGCGAGCTGATGCGCTTCCTGCATCAGATGCTTCAAACGTTTTTCAGGCGAGTCCTCTTCATGCTTCGACTGGAACTCGGGCATCGGTATTCCGGCACGATCTGCCAGCTTGTGCAGGGCTTCCGGAAACGTCAGCTGCTCCAGGTTCATTAAAAAGGAAAAGACATCCCCACCCGCTCCACAACCAAAGCAATGATAAAACTGTCGCTCTGCATTCACGTTGAAGGAAGGACTCTTTTCTGAGTGAAACGGGCATAACCCCAGATAGGCACGACCGCTTTTTTTCAGTTGCACGTACTCTCCTACAACATCAATGATGTCGACAGCGGAACGCACTTGATTGACAAACTCATCGGAAGTGTGACCAGCCATCTCTATCCACCTTTTAAGGAGAATCGCAGAATAAGTTATTCGTCAAAATTCGTCAATTTCCTTCTTTGGTTCACACTTCTTTTCCACATTTCTACTTTGCCACATTTCAGCAAGCGGTAAACGCGCATTCCCATCAGCCTTGGGAGTCTTACTCCATCATCATTTCTACAAAAAACGCCAAAATCCTTCCTTCGACCTATTTCTTGTCTCTTCGCATGTTATTTTTGCGAATGATCTCCAAAATGATGTTGGCTGTTTCCTCTACCGCCTTGTTGGACACATCAATGACAGGACAACCAAGACGTTCGATAATTCGCTTGGAATACGCAAGCTCCTCGGCAATTCGATCCAAATTCGCGTAATTCGCCTGTGCTGTTAGTCCTAGTGCTTTTAGCCTCTCTGTGCGAATGCCGTTCAACTGCTCCGGATTGATGGTCAGCCCGATACAGCGCTCAGGCGGCAACTCGAACAGCTCCTGTGGCGGGTCTACTTCTGGAACGAGCGGCACGTTGGCTACCTTCAGTCTTTTGTTTGCCAGGTACATGGATAAAGGCGTTTTGGAAGTGCGCGATACTCCGATCAGCACCACGTCTGCTCGCAAAAGTCCGCGCGGATCGCGCCCGTCATCGTATTTGACAGCGAATTCGATGGCGTCGACTTTGCGGAAATACTCTTCGTCCAGTCTGCGAACAAGCCCAGGCTTGCCAGTCGGCGGCTCCTGCAGCATGTTTTGAAGCGTATGCATGACTGGCCCCATGACATCGATCGCCGGAATTCCGTATTTTGCAGCCTGCTCGATGATGTAGGCATTCAATTCCGGGATGACGAGGGTGAAGACGATCATCGCTTTGGATTCTCTGGCCGATGCAATGATTTCGTCAATCGATTCTTTATCTTCAATGTAGGGATACTTCTGCACATCAATACTAAATCGGTCAAACTGACTGGCTCCTGCGCGAACAACAAGCTCGGCTGTCTCACCGATGGAGTCTGAGACCACGTAGATGAGTTGTCCTTGTTGGTTTCCTAGCATCGCTTCTCCTCCTACACTTTCGGTTCGCTACCCAACTCTACAAAAGCTTTGGCAATCGTCGTTTTGGTGACACGTCCGGTCAGCTCCATATTCCTCGGATCCTCTGCACTTGGGTGTACGACTGGCAAGGAGTCAATCTGGAAATCGATCAACTTCTTGGCTGCTGAAAAGAGGGTCTCTTCTGGCCCACAGGTAATGATGTTGGGCATTCTCGACATGATGATGCTGACGGGCACATCCTCCAGCGTCTTGTTCCCGAGTGAAGCTCGCAGCAAATCCTTGCGTGAGATCACCCCAGCCAGATACCCTTTCTGGTTGACGACGAACAGCGTGCCCACATCCTCCAGGAACAAGGTCACGATCGCATCGTAAGCGGAGGCTGATTCGGAAACAACAATCGGCATCGCTTTATATTCGTTGACGCGAAGCTTGTGAAGACGTTCACTAATAACCGAGCTTGCGGGTCGTCCGGCATAAAAATACCCGACCCTTGGTCTGGCTTCTAAATACCCTGACATGGTAAGGATGGAGAGATCGGGACGCAAGGTTGCACGAGTCAGGTGGAGCCGATCTGCAATCTGCTCTCCCGTAATCGGTCCATCATCCTTCACTATTTGTAAGATCTGCTCTTGTCGCTTGGTAAGCTCGATGGTTAATCACCCCGGTTCTATCCTGTTACCTTCTCCTAGTATTACTCTATTCGTGCAGATTTTCCTTCTTTCACAGCAAAAACGGTCAAGACCATTTTTGCTGATCGCAAGCGATGTCTATATTTAATGAAAAACGTCGAGACGTTTTTCACAAAAAGCTGCCCCCGCTCGAAATTTTGGCGGAGGCAGGTCTGTTCAATTAGGCAAAAACGAGTTTGGCGAAATCCGCGTAACCGAAAATCAGGCGGGACAGTCTCAGCAGCAAGCCGAGCCTGTTGGCACGTACAGCCGGGTCCTCAGCCATGACCATGACTTGGTCGAAGAAGGATTTGATCGGTTCTTTGAGCGTTGCCAGCGATGCAAGCACCTTCTCCTGATCATCCAAGCTTTCTATTTCTTTACTAACGGATTGGTAGGCGGTATACAGATCGCGCTCGACCTGTTCTGCGAACAATGACTCGTTCACATCGTCAGCTGTCGCTTTTTGCGCGAGGTTGTTGACGCGGTTAAACTGTTCGACGATGAGTTTGTACTCCTCATCAGAAGCAACAGCAGCCATGAGCGCTTTCGCTTTGGCCAAAACAGCTGGTACCAAAGAGACATTAGCAGAGAGGACTGCATCTATAACGTCATAGCGAATGCCGTTCTCCTGCAGGACATTTTTCAGGCGCAGTGCAAAGAAGTCGATCAGATCTTTCTTTACATCTTCTGCCGTGCGCTTGTTGACACCTTGTTCAGCATAAGCGGAAAGAGCAGCGTCCCAGAGCTGTTCAAGGGATAGTGTCCAGTTGCGTTCGATCAGAATCGAGACGATACCTGCGGCCATGCGACGGAGTCCGTAAGGGTCCTGGGAGCCTGTTGGGACAATGCCAATCGCAAAGCAACCCACAATCGTATCCAGTTTATCTGCCATGCTGACGATAGCACCTTGGGTGGAACCTGGCATCTGGTCACCGGCAAAGCGAGGCAGATAGTGTTCAAACACACCGCGTGCCACTACATCGCTTTCTTTTGCCTTGCGCGCGTAATCCTCACCCATGATGCCTTGCAGTTCAGGGAATTCGCCCACCATATTCGTCACCAGGTCAAACTTGGCGATTTCGGCGATGCGATCGACCTGTTGGGCTTCCGCCTGGCTGATGGCAAGCTTGTCGGCGATTTGAGCGGCTGTCTTGCGGACACGGCGCACTTTGTCTCCGATCGTGCCCAGCTCTTCATGGAACACGATGGATTCCAGTCGCTTGGTGCAGCTCTCAATCGACAGCTTCTGGTCTTCTTCATAGAAGAAGCGGGCATCGGAGAGGCGTGCACGAAGCACCTTCTCATTCCCTTTCGCTACGTTTTCCAGTGCACGGCTGTCTCCGTTGCGCACAGTCACAAAATGATTGAGCAACTGCCCCTCGGCGTTTTCCACCGGGAAGTAGCGCTGGTGCTCACGCATCGAGGTAACGAGCACCTCACGCGGGATAGACAGGAATTCTTCCTCAAAGGTACCGAACAAGGCTGTCGGGTATTCTACGAGATGCACCACCTCGTCCAGAAGTCCTTCGTCCATCGGAATTTTCCAGCCCTGCTCCTGCTCCATGCGGCGAATCTGCTCGACGATGGTAGCGCGGCGCTCCTCCGGATTGACGACAACATACTGTTCCGCCAGCTTGCTTACGTACTCGTCAGGCGAGCCCAGCTCCACTTCTTTCCCCAGAAAACGATGTCCGCGCGTGATGCGTCCAGCATGTACACCCGCGATTTCCAGATCAATCAGCTCTTCTCCGAACAACGCGACCATCCAGCGGATCGGGCGCAGGTATTTCAGTTCATTGGCACCCCAGCGCATATTTTTCGGGAAGCTCATGCCCGCGATTACATCGCTCAGCTGTGGCAAAAGCTCCTTGGTTTCTTTTCCTGCTTCAGACTTACGCGCATGGATGTACTCCACACCGTTCACTTCTTTAAAATACAGCTGGTCGACCTCTACTGCGTTGCTGCGAGCGAAGCCTTGAGCTGCCTTGGACCAGTTGCCAGCTTCATCCTGAGCAATTTTGCGAGCAGGCCCTTTTGCTTCATCATTGCGATCCGGCTGTTTTTCAGCAAGTCCGCTGACCAGTACAGCGAATCGGCGAGGTGTTTCATAAGACGTGATCTGGTCAAATGGCAAACGCTCCTGAGCTAGCCATTTTTCCACTTTTTCTTTAAACTGAGTGGCCGCCTGAGCAACAAAGCGAGCCGGCATTTCTTCCAAACCAATCTCCAACAGCAAATCGCGCTTACTCATGCGAACCCTCTCCTTTCGCCTTTCCTTTTTCCAGCAGTGGGAAGCCGAGACGCTCACGCTCTGCGTAATAGGTCTGAGCGACTTCGCGGGACAGGTTGCGAACGCGGGCAATATATCCAGTGCGCTCGGTTACACTGATCGCACCTCGGGCATCCAGCAGATTAAAGGTATGGGAGCATTTCAGCACATAATCATAAGCCGGGTATACAAGGCGCTCCTTCATCAGGCGCTTCGCTTCGGCCTCATACGTATTGTACAGCTGGAACAGCATGTCCACATCCGAGAGCTCGAACGTGTATTTGGAGTGCTCGTACTCCGGCTGCAGGAAGACGTCGCCATAGGTATAGCCATTCACCCATTCCAGTTCAAACACATTTTCCTTCTCCTGAATGTAGGAAGCGAGACGCTCCAGTCCGTATGTCAGCTCGACTGCTACGGGCTTGCACTCCAGACCCCCTACCTGCTGGAAGTACGTAAATTGAGTAATCTCCATCCCATCAAGCCATACTTCCCAGCCGAGTCCCCAAGCACCAAGACCCGGATGCTCCCAGTTGTCTTCCACAAATCGAATGTCATGCTCAAGCGGATCAATGCCGAGCTCACGCAAGCTCTCCAGATAGAGCTCCTGGATGTTGTCCGGTGACGGCTTCATGATGACCTGAAACTGGTGATGCTGGTAAAGACGGTTTGGATTTTCTCCGTAGCGACCATCAGCAGGTCGACGGGAAGGCTCCACATACGCCACATTCCAAGGCTCAGGGCCGATCGAACGAAGGAATGTCATCGGGTTCAGTGTACCCGCACCTTTTTCTACGTCATACGGCTGCACGATCAGGCAATTTTGCTTGGCCCAAAAGTTTTGCAGGGTCAAAATGATGTCTTGAAACGTCATTTTCATGCTTTTTCCTCCTCAAAAAAATAAAACCTCTCGCCGCCTACACCGTCTGTACAAGACCGTGTAGGGACGAGAGGTTTCTCGCGGTTCCACCCTACTTGACGAAGCTTCTAGCCTCGCCCACTTTCATAATAATTGCTCCAGAACGCCCTTCATCTGCATGGTGACCGGGCTCTCACTTTTCCCGATTCGCTTTTCACAACCAGTGGCCGACTACTCTTTTCCTTCATGGCAATATCGATGATCCAATTTGGTACTTATCATAACGGAAAGAAATTCATCTGTCAATTAATCGCTATTAGGCATCTGCATGCGTTCCAACTGTTCCAGAAACGAGCGACTTTTCAGGCGGAGATCGAGATGTTCGTCCATGAAGCTGCGCAAAATATGCTTCATCTGGCTGCGTGTCGCGGGCTTTACCTCGATTTCTCCCAGCCGCTCCAAATCAAAGACCTGGAACAGCCGCAAGAGCTTCCAGGTAGAAGGAGTAACCGCTCGCGCATACGGATCAGATGGCGAGCACACCGGACACAACAAGCCGCCTTGGGTAATGCTGATCGTATACGGTTCCCTTTGTTCACCGCAATTCGTGCAATAGGAAAGCTGCGGAGATATCCCTGCCACCTGAAGCATTTTTGTTTCAAAAATGCGACAGAGAATCTCCGCATCCCGCCCTTCGTCGAGATAACGAAAGGTATGAAGCAACAATTGAAATAAAAAGGGATTTGCTTCACGTTCGTGTGTCAACCGGTCCAACAGTTCCGCTATGTATGCGGCATACGCCGTCTCATTCAGGCTCTGCCGAAGGTCACGAAACGAGTCCACGATATCTCCTTGTGAGAGATCAGGCATTCCTGCACCTGGTCCAGCCTTGCACAAGTAATAGCCGTGAGTAAATAGCTGGGAGACGGCGGCCAGGCGGCTCTTCGCCTTTTTGGCTCCGCGCACCATGATGGCCAGTTTGCCGTGCTCCCGGGTAAACAATGTTACAACCTTGCTAGACTCTCCGTAGTCTACACTGCGGATCACAATGCCTTCCCACTTTACAAGCATGCCTGCGACTCACCCAATTCGTTCTGGGCGAAATCAAACGCGTCCTCCTCATCTGGACTAGCTGTTTGATGGTGATCACGGTACAGAAGGTAAGCCTGGATATCACCGGTTGAAGCGAAAACTCTCCAAGAAAAGTCACGAAGCATGGAGCATCATCCTTTCCCGTTTCGGCTAAGATCCACTTCCTTCTTAGAATCACCTATGCCCGTTATTCTATCCGTTGGAAAAATTTCACCTTTAGCAAGGTCTTTTATTCTTCGTTGTAAAAACCAAAGTTGCGCAGCATCCGCTCTTGATTGCGCCAGTCTTTCTTCACCTTGATCCACACTTCCAAGAAGACCTTGTCGCCCATCAATCGCTCAATGTCATGGCGAGCACGGCGACCGATCTCCTTGAGCATCTGGCCCTTCTCTCCGATCAGAATTCCTTTTTGCGAATCCCGCTCTACATAGATGGCGGCGTAGATATACAGAGTCTTGCCATTTTCTCCACGCTTCATCTCTTCTACGACGACCGCAATCGAGTGAGGGACCTCTTCTCTCGTCAGATGAAGAACCTTCTCCCGGATGAGCTCGGCCACGACGAAGCGCTCTGGGTGGTCTGTGACCTGATCGGCAGGGTAGTACATCGGACCTTCCTGCATCTCATCAAAGATCGCTTCAGACAGGGAGCTGGTGTTGTTCCCTTCCAGGGCGGAAATCGGGATGATCTGTTTGAAATCATGCAACTGGCGATAGTCGTCGATGATCGGGAGCAAAGCTTCCGGATGCACCTTGTCAATTTTATTGATGATCAAGAATACAGGCGTCTTCACTTGCTTGAGACGCTCGATGATGTATTCATCGCCTGCTCCCCGTTTTTCTGTAGCGTCCACAACAAACAAGACCAGATCTACTTCGTTCAAGGTGTTCTCCGCTACAGAGACCATGTAGTCCCCGAGCTTGGATTTCGGCTTGTGGATACCTGGGGTATCGATAAAGACCACTTGGCCCTTTTCGGTGGTATGGACAGCCGTAATTTTGTTGCGAGTGGTTTGCGGCTTGTTGGACATGATCGCAATTTTTTGACCGACCATGTGATTGATCAAGGTTGACTTGCCTACATTCGGCCTTCCCACAATAGTGACGAAGCCAGATTTAAATGATTGTTTTGTCTTGCGGTTATCCACGTAAATCCTCCTTGGTGAAAGCCCCTGGCAGCAGGGCAGATACAGTCGTTTCCGTGACTTCTCCGTTCAAATTCGTTAAAAATACTGGCATTTGCGGCGGACAAAGCTCTGCCATCACCTGGCGGCACGCTCCGCAGGGAGAGACCGGTCCCGGCGTATCGGCTGCTACAGCCAATGCAGTAAAGTCACGCTCTCCTTCTGAATACGCTTTGAAAAGTGCTGTTCGCTCTGCACAATTGCACAGAGAGTATGCAGCGTTTTCGATATTGCCCCCCAGATAGACCTTCCCCTCTCCTGTCAGCAAGGCTGCACCAACAGGAAACTGGGAGTAAGGAACATACGCCAATCCTCTAGCTTCCAGCGCTTTTGCCATCAAAGCTTGTTTATCCATTCTCATCATTCCTCATCGATAGAGTATATATGAACAAGTCTTTCAAAAGACACCAAGAAACCAGACATCTGCCTGAAAGTGCAGTTCGTCCGGTACTCTTGAGTGTTTCTAACCCCAAATCTTGTGGAACAAAGGAGAGCCAAAGACAGCGATTCCAATCAGGACGGCCAAACAGGCAGCCACCAAAACGGCGCCAGCGGCTGCATCCTTGGCAATTTTCGCTTTGGCATGCCAATCTGGGGAGGCGATGTCCACAGCAGCTTCGATCGCCGTATTGACTATCTCCAGCGCAAACACAAGTGCTATCGCAAAAAAGACTAGCAAAGTATCGTTGCGAGAAATATCCAGCCACCAGGATGCGACTAGAGCAAGAACGGCTGCGACTAGGTGGATCTGCATGTTTCGCTGAGTCTTTACCGTATAGGCTATTCCCTCTATCGCGCAGGAAAAACTGCGCACAAAGCGATGCCATTCCTTCACAGCAATCCCTACCTCGTCAAGCCAATTTCCTGCAAGACCTCTTCTTGACGAGAAAACATTTCCTTTTCCTCTGCCTCAGTGCCATGATCGTAGCCCAACAGGTGCAAGAATCCATGAACGGCGAGAAAGCCTAATTCGCGTTCAAAGGAATGTCCGTAGTCCTCAGCCTGTTCCTTGGTTTTGGGCAAGGAAATGATGATATCGCCAAGCATATTCGGATAGTCGTCGATCTCATCTTCGTCGATGAAGATCTCCATCTCCCCTTCACCTTCTTCATTCATGGCAAAGGACAAGACATCTGTGGGGCGATCGACACCGCGATAATCACGATTCAGCTCGTGAATCCGCTCGTTATTCACCAGGGTAACGACAACCTCGCCGGTTACTTCTTCACGTTTAGCGGCTGCCTGCAAGCATTGAATAATCAATTCCTGCAAACGCTCTTCAATGGGTTCGATCTCTTCGTGCAAAATTTCTACAGATAGCACAGTAGTAAAATCTCCTTTTTCTTCCACCATTCATTTATCGGTTATTCTGATCCGCTTCTTCCTTGGCATAAGCTTCAATGATCTTCTGTACCAGGCTGTGACGGACAACGTCTCCCTCCTGGAATCGGATAAAAGCGACGTCACGAATTGGGTTCAATATACGTTCAGCTTCCCGAAGACCCGATTTTTTTCCTTTTGGAAGGTCAATCTGGGTCACGTCTCCTGTCACCACCATTTTGGAACCAAATCCAAGGCGGGTCAGAAACATCTTCATTTGTTCAGGCGTAGTATTTTGAGCCTCGTCCAAAATGACAAAGGAATCTTCCAGCGTACGGCCGCGCATGTAAGCGAGTGGAGCTACCTCAATCAAGCCTCTCTCCATCATTTTGGCGACTTGTTCGGTGCCGAGCATATCGTACAGGGCATCGTAGAGCGGGCGCAGATACGGATCTACTTTCTCCTGCAAATCTCCGGGCAAGAATCCCAGGCTCTCACCAGCTTCTACGGCCGGCCTGGTCAAGACAATCCGCTTGACTCGTCCACTTTTCAAGGCGTTGACTGCCATGACGACAGCCAGGTATGTTTTTCCCGTACCAGCAGGACCAATTCCAAATGCAATATCATGTCGCTTGATCGCAGACAGATAATGCCGCTGTCCCAGTGTCTTTGCCCGAATCAGCTTGCCGCGTTGGGTACGGGCTACTTCTTCGTCATACACATCGAGCAGTTGCGCTCCCTCACCACGCTCGATCAGCATCATCGCATAGGAAATGTCTCTCTCGGACAGGGCGATACCCCGGCGAATCAACTGCAGGAGGATACCAAACAACTCTGTCAGCTTATCCACTTCCGCCTTATCACCGGTAATCACCAGCTCTCCTTCTCTGGTCATGACCTTGGCGGAGCTTTTCTCCTCGATCAGCTTTAGATACGCGTCGTGCGGTCCAAACAACAGCAAGGCTTCAGATGCGTCTGAAAACGGGATTTTTACCTCATCTTGTACGTGCAACTTAGCTTCCATCTCCTCGGAACGGTTATCATTATTACCTCACGAATTGCTGTTTACTTCCGGTGTCTGAGGAACGCCTACGATCGGTTGTTCAACACCGATGTCTTCGATGACTGAAAAATGAATGCTTACGTAAACTTTACCATTCTCTGATGTAGCGTGCAAAACTTTTTCCTGTTGAATGGAAGCATCCTTGCCTGCCTTACGCAGGATATCCTCACGAGCAAATCGAATAGCCAACGCTTTTGCTTCCTCGACCGTCAACTCTTTTTGGGTCTGTACAATCTCTTCGTGCGTCACCCTTTTCCAGCCAACCGGCGATGTATACCCTGCATAGCCAGGCATGAATCGCTTTTCCTTGCTTTCATATTGGCTAAATGGCAGCTTCTCGAACGGCCATACCTGCACCGCGTACGGACCAATCACCAGATATTGCTGATCCTGTTTTTCTCCGGTCAAACGCGTGTGGCTCTGTTTGAGAGGTACCGAAGCATTGCTGATATACCAGACTTCACCTCGGATTGTCCCTTTTGCAGAAACGGCCTTTTGGCGCTCGTCGTTCCCAATAATACCGGAGATGAGCACTTGTCCTTTTTCAACAAATTGGTTTACCGTCACCTGACTGCGGCCGGCTTCAGGCAAAATTGTTTGGATCACCGCACGTTTTTTTGCAACTAAATGACGCGGTCCGGTCACAATCGGTTTGGCAGGCTCGTCTTTTTCCACTACCTGCAGTGTCACCTTGGTTCCTTGGATCGTCACCCCCACCCAAGTCACTTCCGGCAGAAGGCTTGTCAGCTCTCTTTGCAAATGCAGTGGTTCTTTTAGTTTGACCTTCCAAGCCCCTTCTTTAATCCCTATTTGTTCAGCTACCTGCATGACTCTTTCAGGACTCAATTGCTTGGTGCCTTGAACTTCAACGGTCCATATGAAGGATGAGAGCATGTACAATCCGACAAGAAAAAGAAATGCTCCAATTGCCAAGCCAGATCTTCGACGAAGCCTGGCCAACCAAAATGGAAAGCCTTCCCGCTGCTCGACGTGACTGCGACAGCCTGTCTCTCTCATCAAAGGACGCAGCCGAAAATAATCCTTGATCAAAATATCACAACGGCACGCTTCCGTACCTACTCGACGAATATTCCAGATGCGCAGACCTTCACGTACTGCCATGTTGAGGAAGCGTTCAAAACGCTTTCCTCTCACCGTGATCGTGACGTATCCCTCTGTCCACTCCTTCAGTCCATAACGCATACATGAGTCCCACCTTTTTCATGTGTTTGATCCCAATCATGGCTTTTCCAAAAATTTCACGCTTCCAATCCGGCCTTCCAGCAAGACCTCTTCTGGCAGAATCGCCCGAATGACAAGCTGTTCCCCCGATACGATCAGCTGTCCATTGGTCAACAACAAACGGAGCTCTTTTTCACTAAAGTGCAGAACTCCGCGATGATTTTCTATGTACATTTGAAGATGCCCGATCATCGTGATCCGCAGGACTTCCAGAACTACATCTTGTGGCAGGTCCAATACCCCTCCGGCCAGATGGCGCAGACGGCGGCTCCAACGCCTCATGGAAAAGCCCCCTCTCGTACTGGCGCAATGACGCCGAATAGCCATTCACAACCGTTCTTAACCATTTTTATGCGCCCAATCAGCAAGTGATTCATAAGAATTAAGTCTGCTCTGCCCTTCCTTGACTCATTGCCCTTAACCATTCTTTCTTGAACGGAATAAAAAAAAAACTTGCAGCTCCTTTTGAGGAAGCGGCAAGCTATGTGTGTTTGTCATTCAAATGTGCGGGAGCAGCAGATTCTTCATACCGAGAAAGCGTCTTCCATTTTTTGATGACGCGTTTCACTTTCTCTGCCGTGCAGCCACACGCTATGGCTGTCTCGTAGATCGACTTTTTTTCAACAATGGCAAGCTGAATCACCTTTTTGCGAAAACGTCCCATTTGATCCACACTTTTCGTATCCACCGCTTAACCATCCTCCTCTGCGATGTTGGAAAAAATTTCAATCCTAAGAGTAGAATAGTAAACCTACTAAAGATAGACAAGTTTATATTTTCGCTATTATTCGACATTTTCAATAAAAGAAAATGCCCCATCCAGTCGTTTTTCGACTCAACGGGACATTCACTTCGTTGTGTAATCGATGAATTACTCGCTTCTCCGCCGGGTATTTGGAGAAGCATATGGAGCTTTCGAGCGGGGTTCCCCAAAGATCAATGCCCACTTCATCCCTTCACGAGGGTCCAGCTGGATCGCAGACTTGGAATTTGTAGCCTCCTCCATTGATCGTCCACTCTCTTCTCGCTCTGAAGTCATTCGCTGCTCCACTTCGGAAGGTCGGTTAAGCCTTTCGTATTCCATTCCGACTTGTTCCCGTGAATCAGCCTGCACGGGTTCGTACTTGGAAGAAGCACGAACCGCTTTTCTCTCCTTGGTCTTTTGAGGAGTGGGGAAACCTCCGCTCTCCACAGGAGTAAGCGTTCTTCTCTTCTGCTCCTGTCCTGCCTTTTTCGCAGCCTGACCGAAAATCTTGTATCCGATGTACCCCACGATAAGGAACCAGAACTTGCCGATCAGCGGCCATAGCCAACTTAAGACATCGCCAACCAGGTCGAGGAGCAGAAAAATGAGGTCATCCATGTCAGGTTACCTTAATCCTGGCCGTCTGTGGACTCAGTTTTTTGCTTTTCGCCCGGCAATCCAAACGATTGACGCATTTGTGTATCAGCTGCTATGTTTTGCATATTGTAGTAATCCATAACGCCCAGTTTGCCAGATTTCAGTGCTTCTGCGAGTGCAAGTGGAACCTGCGCTTCTGCTTCCACAACCTTCGCTTTCATCTCTTGTACGCGAGCAATCATCTCTTGCTCTGTCGCTACCGCCATTGCACGACGCTCTTCTGCTTTTGCCTGGGCAATCTGTTTGTCTGCTTCGGCTTGGTCGGTCTGAAGCTCAGCACCGATGTTTTTGCCTACATCTACGTCCGCAATATCAATCGAGAGAATTTCGAAGGCAGTACCAGCATCAAGACCTTTGTTCAATACTGTTTTAGAAATCATATCGGGATTTTCCAAAACCGCTTTGTGACTATCCGAAGAACCGATCGTCGAGACGATTCCCTCACCTACACGAGCAATGATGGTTTCTTCACCAGCACCCCCGACCAGACGGTCAATATTGGCACGCACGGTCACTTTCGCTCTTGTGCGCAATTCGATACCGTCTTTCGCCATGGCTGCGACGATTGGGGTTTCAATCACTTTCGGGTTAACGCTCATCTGTACTGCTTCCAGCACGTCACGTCCAGCCAGGTCGATCGCTGCTGCACGTTCAAAGCCCAATGGAATATCTGCACGCTGTGCCGCAACCAGCGCGTCGACGACTCGGTCTACGTTACCGCCTGCTAGATAATGGCTTTCCAGTTGGTTCGTATCGAGCTCCAAGCCCGCTTTACGCGCTTTGATCAACGGATTCACGATCCGGGACGGTACAACACGACGCAGGCGCATCGCCACGAGGGTAATGATCCCGATCCGCACACCCGAAGCGAGTGCCGAAATCCAGAGCATGACTGGAACAAACGAAAAAAATATGGAAAGTACGACGATCGCTACCGCGACCATAAATATGAGGGGAATCAATCCGCCGTCTAACATGAGCATCTACTCCTTCTGTTCTTCTTCCTGCACTACAACGCGAGTGCCTTCTACCTGTACTACCACTATTTGTACACCGGCCTGAATAAATCCTCCTGCGGAAACAGCATCGACTCGCATTCCCTCGATCTTGGCAACACCCGCCGGGCGGAACGGTGTAAGCGCAATTCCTTTTTTACCTACAAGATTACGTTGGTCTTTGGGCGCTACGTATCCTTGTTCGTTGCGCTGTTCATCACTCAGGATAAAACGGTTTATCAGGCCTTTAAACCCGTATTTCTTGATCAGGATAAAGGTAATGACCGCCGTAATCAGTACGGCAATTCCCAAGGAGGCCAGTCCTTGCTCTGTATCGTAGGCGGCCATGACGAGACCACTTACTATACTGATAAAGCCTATCGCGCCAACGATTCCTCCGGGAAGGAAAATTTCGAGGATCATGAGCAAAATACCGAAAAGAAACAATCCGATGTGCAGCCAGTTGGCAAAGCCTGCCACGTAATGTCCGAAGAAATAAAGACTGAAAGCAAAGATCGAAATCGTCCCTGCTACACCAAAGCCTGGTGCAAACAGTTCGACTACGATTCCCCCCAACCCGATGATCAAAAGCATGCTCATCACAACCGGACTGGTTACCCAACGAGCGATATTTTCTCCGATCGTCGGTTCAATCGTCTGCATCGTGTCTGCAAAGATGCCATATTGTTTGAGCAGCTCATCTTTACCGCTCACCAAGCGGTCGGCATACCCAACCTCCTTCGCTCGCTCTGCATCGAGAGACAGGACTGTTCCCTTTGGCTTCAAACCAGGAAACTCCGTGTCTATTTCCACCATTGCACGAGCGACATCAGGGTTTCGATCATTCAGCTTCGCAGCCGCCTTCATCTGGTTTGACCACCCTGAGATCAATTTGATTTCTGCAGCATTTCCTGCCATGTCGATAGGAGTAGCTGCTCCCATGCTGCTACCAGGAGTCATCACGATCTCATTCGCATTCAATGCGATATAAGTACCTGCTGAAAACGCCTGATTGTCAATATACGCGACTACGTGTATCGGCGATTGGCGAATGAGCTCACCAATGGCTCCAGCAGCATCAATCTTCCCGCCCGGTGTATTGATATCCAGAATAATCAGATCAGCTTGCTGTGCTTCTGCCTCTGTGAATGCTCTGCGTAAAAAGCTCTCAAGACCCTGTTCGATTTCCTTCTCGACAGGGATCCAGACCGCTTTTTGGTAGGTCTGAGCCGTCGTTACCGGGGGAAATAGCAGAAGTATCATCGATGCGAGCAGACAAAGAAGCGACACTAGCAAGCGCACGCGACTCATCGCTGAGCGGGTTGCACTCATCCCATAAACCTCCTTTCCACTATCAGCTTCCCACGAATGGTTACTATGGTATACGGAGAAGTTCGACATTCGTTTCATTTTTTTGCCGGAAGTACCAGGAAAAATGGAATCGTAGAATACAAAGAAAAACTCAACCGATATCCGGCTGAGTTTTTCTGCGTATCTATATGAGGGTGTTACTCATTTAATTAGGTAATTCCTCAGATACAATCTTCTGCACGAGGTTCCCGTCTGCTCTGCCTTTTACTTTGGGCATGATTGCACCCATCACTTTGCCCATCTCTTTCTTAGAGCTGGCATGGGTAGAGGCAATCGCTTCACGAACGATTTCACGAATCTCATCTTCGCTAAGCTGAACGGGTAAGTAAGCGGAGAGCACATCGATCTCTTCGCGCGCTTTCGAGGCAAGTTCCTCACGGGCTGCCTTCTCAAATTCGTGGAGGGATTCACGGCGTTGTTTTAACTCACGAGTCAAGATGGTCAGCACTTCATCGTCAGACAAAGTTCTGCCTTTGTTTATCTCTTCGTTCTTTAACGCGGCTTTCACCATGCGAATAACAGAGAGTTTTAGAGCAGCTCTGTCTTTCATTGCTTGCTTCATATCTTGATCGAGTCGCTCCATTACACTCATGATGGGCCCTCCGTCAATTAAAACTTGCGCTTGCGAGCAGCTTCGGATTTTTTCTTGCGTTTAATGCTAGGCTTCTCAAAGTGACGACGTTTACGCAGTTCTGCCATCACCCCAGATTTTGCGCTTTCACGCTTAAAGCGGCGAAGTGCGCTATCCAAAGACTCGTTTTTCTTGACTCGAATTTCTGCCATTTGTCTTCCCTCCCTCCGCTAAAACCGTGGGACGCCTGAATCGAATCGAACGAACAGACTGTCACACTTCATTATAGGATATCTGACCAAAGAAGGTCAACCTTTAGTTCATTTTATTCTTGAAATCCCGCCAAAAAATGATAGTGAATATGGAACACTTCCTGACCGCCTTCTTTTCCGCAATTGTTCACGAGGCGGAATCCCTTCAATTCCAGTTTTTGTGCCAGCTTTTGGGCAACCTGATGGATATGGCCGATCAACGGCAGATCCTCATCTGTCACGTCCATCAGAGTAGGAATCGGTTTGCGCGGAATGATCAACAGATGGACGGGAGCCTTTGGCGAAATATCGTGAATGACGATAACCTGATCGTCCTCATACTCTACACGTGCCGGAATTTCTTTTTCCATGATCCGGGTAAAAATACTTTTTTCCATGACTGAAAAACTCCTTTCGAACATTCATCCGCTATGCGATCTGCTCGTATGTATAAATTGATAATAGTACCATGATAGCGAACCAAGCATAGCGAATCAATCCCCGCGTCCGGCATTTTTTCCTTGCGACATCGAGTAGTGCGTGATAGCATGACCTCGAGGTTTGGACCGAACATCATCCCCAATTCCCGTAAAAGACCAACGGATATCACGATAAAGGAGTTTGTGGACATGAAACCAATCGCACTGCAACAAGCCGCCATTCATGCGGAAGGACTGCTGCTCAAGGGAAATCCGGAGTCGGCGATCACCTCCGTACATTTTGATACCCGCCAGCTGGCACCCGGCGCTTTGTTTGTTGCGATCCAGAGCGGCGCCAGAGACGGGCACGATTTTCTCTTGCAGGCAGTGGAAAAAGGAGCAGCGGCAGCGTTGATCTCTGATCAAGATAAAATACCGTCGCAACTACCAGAGGATTTTGCGCTTATTCTCGTCAACGACACCTTGCGGGCATTTCAGAAGTTGGCTGCTGCCTATCGAAAAGATTTCTCCGCCACGCACATCGCCATCACGGGAAGCATCGGCAAAACCACGACCAAAGACATCGTGGCGCACATCCTGGAGAGTCAATATTCCATCTATAAAACGTACAAAAATCATAACAACCACATTGGCGTTCCTTATTCTTTGCTGCAGGTCGAACCCGAGCATCAAGCAGTCGTGCTGGAGCTGGGGATGAACCATGCTGGAGAAATTGACCTGCTCGCTTCACTAGTAAAGCCGGAAATCAGCGTCATTACGTACATAGGCGAATCGCACATCGAGTTTTTTGGCACGAAAGAGAAGATTGCCCTAGCTAAAGCCGAGCTTCTTCCCCATACGGCTTCAGATGGCCTGGTGCTATTGAACGGCGACTCGGAGTATTTGCACAAGGTTTCCCACTTGTATGCAGGCGAGATTCTGTACTACTCCGTCACTCAGGAAGCAGATATTTGGGCTGACCAGATAGAACCATTCGAAGACGGGATGCGTTTTGAGGTATGCTTTGCGTCTGGCGAGCATTTTCCTGCTTTTCTGCCGCTCTTTGGCAAGCACAGTGTCCTGAACGCCTTGCCTGCGGTTGCGATTGCCAAAAGACTCGGAATGACGAATGACCAGATCGTTGAGGCCCTTGCTTCTGTAAAGCTGTCAGCCATGCGCTTTGAAAAAATACAGTCTGCCCACGGTGCGCTCTATGTGAGCGATGCGTACAACGCCAGTCCGACATCGATGGAGGCGGCGATCGGTACGTTTGCTGAACTCTTTCCCGAACGCAAAAAAGTGCTGGTCTTAGGAGACATGTTCGAGTTGGGACTGGAGAGCGACGATTTGCACAGACAGGTAGGAGCGTATGCGAATCAGCTGCGCGAGCATTTCGAGCTGCTCGTGACGATCGGCGATCACTCCCGATTTATTTCAGAAACGTACGACGGGGAAAAGCTTCATTTTGCGACCAAAGCGGAAGCCACACAGGCATTGCTTCCCCTGCGTGATGCAAAGCACGCTTTTCTGCTCAAGGCCTCTCGCGGTATGGAGCTGTGGACGATCCTACCAGATCTGGAACACGCATAAGCATACAAAGCGGTCAGACCCACTTTCATTTCATGTAAAGATATCGAACTGTTTTTCACAGAAAAAAGCCGCTTCCCATGATCGGAGAAGCGGCTTTTTCTATTATACATAGGAACGTTAATCCAGTGACTCAGCATCGACCACGTTGCGCTGCTTGTCAGCGTGGCGCTCAAGGGCAAGCTGAACCAGTCGGTCAATCAACTCGCTGTAGCTGATGCCGGCAGCCTGGAACAACATCGGATACATGCTGTATGGTGTAAATCCTGGCATTGTGTTCACTTCATTAATGTACAGCTTATCGTGTTCTTCATCCCAGAAGAAGTCAACCCGCGACAACCCGGAACCGTCCAAAGCCTGAAACGCTTTTTTGGCAATTTCGGCGATTTGCTCTGACACATGCTGTGGCACCTTCGCCGGAATCGACAACTCTGTCCCCGCACCTTTGTACTTGGCTTCGTAGTCGTAGAATTCCTTGGCTGCCACAATCTCACCGACTACCGATGTGATGGTCTCTTCATTGCCCAACACACCAATTTCCAGTTCCCTTGCTTTGACAAATTGCTCAACAATCATTCTCCGGTCAAATTTGGCTGCAATATTCAGCGCCTCTTCAAGCTCGGATCGATTTTTTGCCTTGCTGATCCCGACGCTAGAACCCATATTTACGGGCTTGACGAAGCAGGGGTATCCTAGCTCCTGCTCGATTCGGTCCATCGTTGCATCGCGGTTCTTTTCCCACTGTGAGCGCAGCAGCCCCACATAGCGGACCTGAGGCAATCCCGCTTGGGCAAAGACCGTCTTCATCATCCATTTATCCATTCCGACAGCAGATGCCATTACGCCTGTCCCTACATAGGGGAGATTGGACAGCTCCAGCAATCCCTGAATGGTTCCGTCTTCACCATTTGGACCGTGGACGACCGGAAAGAATACATCCACTTGCTGCCCAATCGAGAAAGGAGAGGCTGCCCGCGACGAACGGACAAGTCCTGTGCTCATCTGTTCAGCATCGTTCTCCCCGTTCGTCAACCGCAGGGAAGCAATGGATTCAGGCAGCAAGCCACTCATGGCATCTCCCTTGATCCAGGCACCATCCAACGATACATAGATTGGTGTAATGTCGTATTTATCCATGTCCACCGCTTTCATGATGGACAAGGCTGTGCGCAGTGAAACCTCGTGTTCCGAGGATTTTCCTCCGTAGATAATACCGAGACGAATTTTCTCTCTACCCATTTTGTTTTGCCCCTTTCCTCTCTGTGCTGTCAGAGAGCCTAACCCGTATCGTTCTTTATCATTCTATGCAATAACCCAGCAACTGGCTCTATGCCTGGTTGAATCCACATTTCAGCATACACAAACCATTCTGTAAATACAAGGTACACAAGAATCACGACTTCGCTGACCTTGGCATATCCTGCCATTAAATCTTTCCTTCATGGAGGGAATTCCATGAGAGACTATCTGCTGTTTTGTACGTATTGCTCTACCTATACTCTCCTGCATGGCTTTGATAAGGAAAGCGGAGAATTTCAGGGTGAGTATTCCTTGCTGCATAACCATTATACGGGAAACAGCATCGTCCTCAACAAATTTTTGTTATCTCACCTCGGTCACAGCATCCGCTCCATCCCCTCCCAGACCGATGAGTACAGGGAGATCATTTGTACCGCGGAACACTTTCTGGAAGACGACATCGACAAGTACGTGGAAGAGAGCAAAGCCAGACAAAAGTATCAGGAACGCGACCGAAAAAGTGAAAGAGAGATTGGCCAAATACAGGTGTACTTGATCGAGCATCTACTCTCCCACGAGCTGTATACCTTGTCTCAGATGCATGCCTCCACGCCGGCAGAGAGCCAGGTTTTTCTCGGTCAGGAGTTGGGATTCAAAAAGGCACTGGAACTCGTTCGTCGCGTCATGAGTGACAAGCAGTTCAGTGCAGGTAGCTAATTGCACAAAAGCAAGTGAGGGACGATCCCGTTGCAGTCTGCAGGATTGCCCCTTCTTCATGTATGGAGCGCTTGTCCACTGAAAGACTAGCGCCGGTTCCTCACTTCAAAAATAGCAAACTTCAAGTAGTGCCCTTCATCAGCTCCACTGATTTGCGGATGATCTTTGCCAGCGCCGCGCCATTCGATCAGGCGGAGGATCTTTTTCGCATCTACCGCCGCCTCCTGGATCGTCTCCAGGAACAGATCAGGCGACATGTGGTACGAGCAGGATGCTGTAACTAAATAGCCTCCTGACCGGACAAGCTTCATGCCGTTCAGATTAATATCCTTGTAGCCTCTGCATGCCCCTTTGACTGCGCCGCGAGATTTGGCAAATGCCGGAGGATCCAGAATGACGACATCCCAGGATCGTTCAGCCTCCACCTGTTCACGCAAATAATCGAAAGCGTTGGCTACCACAAAATCGACGCGATGCAAAAAACCGTTTAAGGTAATGTTGCGCTTGGCGGTTTCAATCGCATGTTCAGATATATCCAATGCTGTGACCTTTTTGGCACCGTGCTTGCAGGCGTTTAAAGTAAACGAGCCCGTATGCGTAAAGCACTCCAGCACTTCGGCACCGTCCCAAAATGGATTTTTGATTACTTTTCCTCGTTTGTCTACAGGCACGAGTTTATTTTCATTCTCGACCTCCACCGTTTGCAGGGTAATCCCGTGCTTTTCCCCCCAGCCCTTCATCAACGGCTGGATCGAAGCGCGATTTTCCCGCTGATCGTAGAAAAAGCCTGTTTTTTGTCCTTCGATGATGTCCACGATGTACTTCAATCCGTTTTCCTCAATCGTCACTTCTCGCGGACATTCTCCGTAAAGTACTCCCTTGCCTTGCTCAAGCCCTTCCAGTTGGCGTACAGGCACATCATTGCGCAAATAAATGCCCTGTGGGGAAAACACCTCGACCAGCGCATCACGAATCCAGTCCAGACGCTGTTCCATACCAAGTGAAAGCACTTGAGCAACCAAGATGTCGTTGTAGCGATCCACGATCAAACCAGGCAGAAAATCCGCTTCTCCGTAAAGCACCCGGCACGCTTTCGGGTTATCGACAAAACGGGTTCTAAACGCTGCTGCCTCGCGGATTTTACGCAGGAAAAAGTCATAATCTATTTTTTCCTTGGGATCGTAGCTCATGATGCGTACGATCATTTGTGAGGCCGGGTTGATGTAGCCTTGTGCAAGAAAATGCCCCTGATGATTGACGACCTCGACAATCTCTCCAGGTACTGCATCCCCTTCAACCTGGGCGACTTCTGACTGATAAATCCATGGGTGGCCTGCCTCCAGCCTCTTCTTCCGATGCTTATGTAATTGTACTCGTGTCACTATATTGAGTCCTCCTAGTCATGCCTGTCTTCGTACAAGCATAGCGTATAATAGTTTGCTTTATCCCCATCCCCCAGCTTCGTGCACCTCTCGCTGGAAGGAGGAATCCTGTTGTTTTCCATCCTCGCCCCGTTTACGATCGGGCTCAGTTTTTTTCTGTTCGGCATGTTTGCGATGCGTTCAGGCTTTCAAAACCTGGCGGGTAAAAAAATGGAGCAATGGATGTACCGGGTCACTCGCACCCCTGTACACAGCTTCTGGATGGGCTTGATCACGACCTTTATCCTGCAAAGCTCCAGCGCCGTAACCGTGCTGACGATTGGCTTGACGAATGCTGGAATGATTCCTTTTTCCCAAACGGTAGGAATCATTCTCGGAACCAATCTGGGCACTACGGTAACCACTGAGCTGATTGCCCTCAAGCTCGAATCCTTCGCAGTGCCCATGCTGCTCATCGGTGTCGCTCTCTGGCTGATGCCACGACGAACTCCACGATGTCTTGGATTGGTTGTCGCCGGATTCGGGTTGATTTTTCTAGGTATCGACACATTAAAAGTGATGGCAGCGCCTTTGGAACAATCTGAGACGTTCCGCTCGCTCTTTTCAGAAAGCCGCCATTCCATCTGGATCGGCCTGATTACCGGCATGGTCTTCACCGCCTTGATTCACAGCGGCTCAGCGACGACTGTCATCACGATGGGGTTGATGAGCCATCAGATGATGTCGATGGAAACGGCCTTGGCTATCGTGCTTGGAGCCAATATTGGAACCTGCTTCACTGCCGTTATTGCCAGCATCGGTACAAATACCGCTTCCAAGCAGGTCGCCTGGTGCCATACCTTGTTCAATGTTGCGGGAGCGCTTGTCTTTTTGCCTTTTCTTTCCCAGCTTGCCCTCGTCAGCGCCTTCCTAACAGATAACGTATCGATGCAGATCGCCCATTCCCAGACGATCTTCAATCTCATCTGCTCCCTTGTCGCCCTGCCTTTTACGGATCAGATTGCCCGATTCATTCAATGGCTGATTCCGGATAAAAAGGTGCGAGGCTAATCGGTTTGATCAAAAGGAAAACGGAATGAGAAATAGGGACGTCACGACACCAGCAACGATCATGGCTACGGTAGAGGCCGCTGTCTGCATCTGGGAAATCCGGTTCAGACTGGCCGTACCGATGGCATGAGCGCTCGTCCCTACTGCGATGCCGATCGCCCTGTCGTCTGTTATTTTCGCCCAGGCTAGCACAGGACGGGCAAAAATGGTTCCGATAAAGCCTGTCAACGCTGTAAACAAAGCTGCCAATGCTGGAATTCCGCCAATGGAGTGAGCCAGCTCCAACGCGATTGGTGTGGTGACGGATTTGCTTAGCATGCTATGGACCATCGTCTTGTCATATCCGAAGCTGGCATGAATGATGAGTACAGAAAGGATGGATACTGCACAGCCTGCTGCTACACCCAACAAGACACCACGCCAGATGTGAGCGAACTCTTTTATCTGTTTCGCCAACGGTACTGCCAACGCAACGGTTGCAGGACCTAGCCAGAATGAAATCCAAGATCCTCCCGCCGAAAAGACCTCCCAGTCGTTGCTCAGCAGCCACCATGCAAACCAGACGAGCACTACAGCTACGATTAACGGCTGAAAACGAGGGTAACGCGCCGCAATCAAGGTTGCCACCACATAGCCTACCACAATTACCAGGATGGCGAAAAGTTCGTTAAGCATCGAATGATCTCCCCTCCTGTGGCAAATTTGGTTTTGCTTGATCCCGCTGATCCTGCTGTCTGTTTACATACCATTGGACGACTCGTCCCGACACGATCATCACCAAAAACGGGCCTACGACAAGCGAGACCAGGATCGGCCACGGATCCTGCGAAATCAGACCCATATAGGAAGCGACACCTGCAATGATCGGGACAAAAAACAGCATCATATGCCGGATCAAAAAGCCGCTCGCTTTCTCCACCCAATCCATTCGAATCCAACCCTTGCATAGGGCAAGTGTGAGCAGCAGCATGCCCAACAGATTTCCTGGCAATGGAATGTGGAGCCATTTGTTCGCCAACGTTCCTGCTCCGTAAAAAACGAGCAGGATCAGTATGCCATTGACGATTTTCATCTCTATTCCCTCTCTCCTCATTACGGTTTTGAATAGGTCTGTCTCTATTTGTCCATAAAGGAAACGGAAGAAGCCCGACCAACTACTGGGTCAGGCTTCCTCTCTTTCTTGCTAATATCCGCTGCCTGTAGGTGCATGACCAGACACAATGGAAATCCCCGAGCTGGTACCGATACGTGTAGCGCCTGCTTCAATCATCGCCAATGCTGTTTCACGATCACGGACGCCACCGGAAGCTTTGACTCCGAGGCCTTCTCCTACCGCTTTTCGCATCAAAGCAATATCCGCTACAGTAGCTCCACCTGGCCCAAAGCCGGTAGAGGTTTTGACGTAATCCGCACCTGCTTCCACGCACAATTTGCAGGCAATCTCTTTTTCCTCGTCTGTCAAAAGTCCTGTCTCCAGAATCACTTTGAGCAGAACATCGCCAGCTGCCTGTTTGACAGCAGCCACGTCGGAACGCACCAGATCCAGATCTCCGGATTTGAGTGCGCCCACGTTGAGAACCATGTCCACTTCTGTAGCACCATTGGCAATCGCGTCACGAGTTTCAGCTGCTTTTACAGCAGAAGTATTGGCTCCAAGAGGAAAACCGATCACGGTACATACTTTCACATTGGTTCCACTCAAAAGCTTCGCAGAACGTGCCACCCAGTACGGGTTCACGCATACAGAGGCAAAATCGTGCGCTTTGGCTTCTTCACACAGCTTGTCGATCATCGTTTCAGTCGCTTCCGGCTTCAGAAGGGTATGGTCAATATAGGCATTCATATTCATGATTTACACCTCAATCCCTAAATGTTCAAACGCCAGACGTAAGATGCTGTCGTTGTTCCGGTATCCGCGTTCCTGCTGCAGGGACCACGCTTCACTGGCTGAATGCCAATGAACATCGTTGATCTCTTCCAGCTGAACGGTGATCTCTGTGTTGTACGCTTCGACCAGATAGTAGTGAACTTCTTTGTTCACGACCTCTCCTGTCGCTGCTTGGGTATATTCGTAGTAGATCGTATCCAGCTTGTCTCCCAGGCGTCCGGCCACTCCGGTCTCTTCCAGCACTTCGCGCAATGCCGTTTCCTGGATGGTCTCGCCCAATTCCTGCTTGCCTTTTGCCAACGTTACCTTGCCATATCGGTCTTCGATCAAGAGAAGCATGTATTCTCCGTCTTGTTGGCGGTAAACGACGCCTCCTGCCGAGATCTCCGTCATATGGCTCGCTCCTTTAAAAGGGGTAACTGCTCCTGCTCCAACACACGAACGAATGTTCCCTGACAATAATCAGTTCCAGGCCCATCCAGGCGTACTTTGCAGATTTTCCCGATCATGCTTTCGTCTCCTGCAAACACGACATTCAGATAGTTATCCGAATACCCCATCAAGAGCCCGCTGTCCGGTGCATCCTTGAATGGGCGCTCAGGGATCACTTCCAGTACATCGCCGACAAATTGTTGGGAGTAGGCCATTTGCAGCTCTTTGTTCAGTTCCAGCAGTTTCGCCACGCGCTCGTGTTTGATTTCCTCTGGAACTTGATCCGTCATCCGAGCTGCCGGAGTACCCGTGCGCATCGAATAAGGGAATACGTGCATCTCGGCAAAACCGATCTTCTGCATGAAGGCGTAGCCCTGTTCAAACTGCTCTTCAGTCTCTCCCGGGAAGCCCACGATCACATCGGTCGTCAATGCCACACCCGGAAGTGCTTCGCGGACCTTGACCATTCTTTCATAGAATTCAGCCGTCGTGTACTTGCGGCGCATCCGTTTCAAGACTTCATCATGTCCGGCTTGCAGCGGCACATGCAGATGTCGCACAACACGGTCGGAATCATTGATTACCTGAATCACTTCATCCGTGATTTGGCTGGCTTCGATCGAGCTGATCCGGATTCGTTTCAATCCTTCTACCTGATGCAAGTCCAGCAGCAGCTTGGCAAGATTGTAATCCTCCAGGTCTTCCCCGTAGCCTCCTGTATGGATTCCGGTCAGAACGATTTCCAGATAGCCGGCTTCTACCAGCTTTTTGGCTTGCTCTACCACACTCTCCGGTTGGCGGGAGCGCATCAGGCCGCGCGCCCAGGGAATGATGCAGAAGGTGCAGAAGTTGTTGCAGCCCTCTTGAATTTTGAGAGAAGCGCGCGTACGATCTGTAAAATTAGGTACATCCAGCTCCTCGAAATCGCGCGCTTTCATGATGTTTCCGACCGCATTGATCGGTGTACGCTCGAGGCGAATTTGATCCACGTATTCAATCAGTTTTTCTCGCCCTTGTGTACCGACAATGATGTCCACGCCTGGAATTTGAGCGATCTCACTCGGAGAGGTTTGCGCATAGCACCCTGTCACGGCTACGATTGCATCTGGATTACGGCGAATCGCACGGCGAATCACTTGGCGGCTTTTTTTATCCCCTGTATTGGTTACGGTACATGTATTGATGACGTAAACATCGGCTTCATCCTGTTCAAAGTCAACTCGCTCATAGCCGTCTGCCTTGAACAGCTGCCAAATTGCTTCTGTTTCATAGCTGTTCACTTTACAACCCAATGTATGAAAAGCAACGGTAGACATTGCTATTCCTCCTTTCTTCTACGCTTCTCCACCAGTGCCAGCAGCTGCATGTTTTCGTTCGAACTGGTAGGAAGCGCAAGCCAGCACATACTGACTCGCTGTTTCTGTACGCAGGATGCGCGGTCCGAGTGAGATCGGCAAGAACCCGTTCGACTCCGCAATTCCTACTTCCTCTGGAGAAAAGCCACCTTCTGGTCCAATCAGTACGAGCAGTGTATCGTCTCCCTGCAATTCATCCAGCACCTGATGCAGCGTAGTGCCGCCTTCTTTTTCATAGGCAATCGCACAGCGCGTATACGCATTGGATGCTTTCAAAGCCTCGCGAAACGAGACAGGTGGAAGAATTTCAGGCAATACAGCCCGATGGGACTGTTCGGCTGCTTCTTTTACGATCTTGCGCCAGCGTTCTAATTTTTTTGCTTCTTTTTTAGCGTCCAGCTTGACGATAGTGCGTTCAGATGAAAACGGAAAAAAGGAGTACGCCCCAAGTTCCGTCCCCTTTTGCAAGATCCACTCCATCTTCTCGCCCTTTGGCAACCCTTGTCCAATCGTAATCCGGATTGGCAGCTCACATTGTTCATCCAAAAGCTCCAGCACCTGTGCCTTTACTTCCTTGGAGGACAGCATGACTAGCTTGGCCAAAGCTGTTCGTCCGGCGCCATTCGAGACAAGGATTTCCTCGCCTTCTTTCGCACGCATGACATTTACGATATGGTGTACATCGTCGCCTACTATCGAAATCTCGTCTTCAGAAAAGAGATCTGGCTCGACAAAATATCGTTGCATCTCGCCAACCTCACTATTCTATCGTTTTTTTGACACAATTGCCACCCAATCATCGATGCAAATGGTTTCCACGATCTCAAGTCCTGACTCTGCCAAAGCTCGTTTTACGTCTGCCTCTCGCGCTTCGATAATGCCCGAAGCAATGAAGGTTCCGCCTGGCTTCAACACCCGGGATACATCATCTGTAAAACGGACAATCACTTCTGCCAGGATATTGGCGATCACGATTTCCACCTGCTCTTCGATTCCATCCAGCAAATTATTCTGTTTCACTGTAATCTTTTCATGGACGCCATTCAGCTCGGTGTTGGCTTGTGCAGAACGCACTGCAACTTCGTCCAAATCCATTGCCAGGACGTGTTCAGCACCCAGCTTGACCGCAGCAATACTGAGAATGGCTGTTCCAGTCCCTACGTCGTATACACGATCGCCAGGCGCCATGTACTTTTCGATCGCCCGCAGGCAAAGGATCGTGGTCGGATGTGTGCCTGTACCGAATGCCATGCCGGGGTCCATCTCAATGATCAACTCTTCTGGTGATCTCAGCTCGTACTCTTCCCACACCGGCTTGATCGTCAAACGATCCGTGACGTGTATCGGCTTGTAGTACTTTTTCCAGGCGTGGGCCCACTCGTCTTCGTGAACATCATTGACAGCAATCGTTGCTTTGCCAATATCCAGTCCGTATCCTGTCAATTCGGCCAACTGTTCCTTCAATTCTTCCACTACATCGATCAATTCACGACTGTCAGCTGGCAAATATGCCTTGACGAATACGCCCTCGGCTGGAAAATCATCCGGGGAAAGCTGGTAGATTTCACCAAATGGCGTATCCCAATCGCGATAGAGAACCTCCGGATCCTCAATGACGACGCCGTTGGCACCCAATTCATACAAAAGGCTGGACACCGCCTCTGTAGCTTCCGCAGTTGTATGGATACTGATTTCTGACCAATTCATGAACCTACCACTCCCCACATGATCCTATTACACAGCCTGTTGTGATCCTAGACGCTGCCGCGGCATTATTCGCCGCGGAACGCCCGTTTCATTTTTTCAAAAAAGCTCTCGTCTTCTACGCCACCGCCGTGTTGCCCCGGTTTCTCCCCTGACAAGTCGGCCAGTTCACGCAAAAGCTCTTTTTGCTTGTCACTGAGCTTGGTAGGTGTAATCACACGTACCTTGACATGTTGATCTCCTCTGCCGTTCCCGCGCAAATGAGGAACTCCCTTGCCACGCAGACGAAAGAACGTTTCGGTCTGGGTACCAGCTGGAATTTTTAGCTTGACACGGCCATCCACCGTCGGGACCTCGATCTCGTCGCCAAGTGCTGCCTGTGTATACGTAAGCGGAACTTCGCAATAGATATCGTTTCCTTCACGCTCAAAGAACTCATGCTGCTTGACGCGCAATACCACGTACAAGTCTCCTGGAGGTCCTCCGTTGGCACCTGGTTCTCCTTCGCCAGAAACGCGAAGTTGTGCGCCATCGTCCACACCGGCCGGAATGTTGAGGTGGATCTTGCGGCGTACCTTGACCCGCCCGCTTCCACGGCAGGAAGAGCACTGCTCTTTGAATACTTTCCCTTTTCCTTCACAAGTCGTACAAACGCGTCGATTTACAATGCGGCCAAATGGCGTGTTCGCTGCCACTTCCTGCTGTCCCGTTCCGCTGCACGTCTTGCACGTTTCCACACCGGTTCCCGGCTTTGCTCCAGAGCCGTGACAGGTATCGCACTCCGCTTCTTTCGGGATCTCTACGTCTGTCTCCTTGCCAAACACGGCATCGAGAAACTCAATGCTCAAGCCAAATTGTAAATCGGCGCCTTTACGTGGCGCGTTTGGATTCGCTCTTCTCGCACCGCCGCCGAAGAACATATCAAAAATATCGCCAAAGCCACCCATGCCCGATCCGTCAAAACCGCCACCGCCGAAGCCCTGATTGGGGTCTTGGTGACCAAAGCGGTCATATTGCGCCCGTTTTTGCGGTTCCGACAGGACGTCGTAGGCTTCCTTTACTTCCTTGAACTTTTCCTCGGCATCTGCCTCTTTATTCACATCCGGGTGATACTGACGCGCAAGCTTGCGATACGCTTTTTTGATATCATCCGCGCTCGCATCCTTGGCTACGCCCAGCACCTCGTAGAAATCGCGTTTCATCTCCTAGATCACTCCCATGACAGTCAACTGTTATCATAGCATGTGACAGACTTGAAAAAAAGTCAAAGTCACAGCTCGTGACTTTGACTTTCAGTGGGTCACATTGTGAAGAAAAGGCCAACGTGATTACTTTTTGTCGTCTACCACTTCATAGTCGGCATCTACCACGTTGTCTTTCTTCGCTTCCCCTTCCGCTCCTGCTCCTGCTCCACCTTGTGCCTGAGCGGCTTGCGCAGCCTGCTCATACAGCTTCATGGAAATTTGCTGAACAATCGCAGAGAGTTCGTCCTTGGCAGTCTTGATTTCTTCGATGTTGCCGCCTTCCAGAGCCTTTTTCACTTTATCCTTGGCTTGGTTTGCGGAATCGATCTCAGCCTGATCTACCTTGCCCTCTACGTCTTTCAACGTTTTCTCCGTCGTGAACACGAGCTGGTCTGCTTCATTGCGCACTTCTACTTCTTCCTTGCGCTTTTTGTCGGCTTCAGCGTTCAGTTCCGCTTCTTTTACCATGCGCTCGATATCTTCATCGGACAGTCCTGT
The DNA here is from genome assembly GCF_003710915.1 of Brevibacillus invocatus. Taxonomy (GTDB): domain Bacteria; phylum Bacillota; class Bacilli; order Brevibacillales; family Brevibacillaceae; genus Brevibacillus; species Brevibacillus invocatus. The sequence continues at coordinate 83,970 of NZ_RHHR01000003.1, forward strand.
ATTGGAAGTGATCGTGATGCGTTGCTCCTTGCCAGTACCCAAGTCTTTCGCGCGTACGTTCACAATCCCGTTCGCATCGATATCGAAGGAAACTTCAATTTGCGGGATACCGCGTGGTGCTGGCGGAATGTCCGACAGGTTGAAGCGTCCCAGTGTTTTGTTGTCGGCTGCCATTTGGCGTTCGCCTTGCAATACGTGAATTTCTACAGAAGTCTGGTTGTCAGCCGCTGTGGAGAAGACTTGAGACTTGCTTGTAGGAATCGTGGTGTTGCGGTCAATCAGCTTGGTGAATACACCACCCAGGGTTTCGATCCCCAGCGAAAGTGGAGTTACGTCCAAGAGAACGACGTCTTTCACATCACCAGTAAGTACACCAGCTTGAACAGCTGCTCCCAACGCAACCACTTCGTCTGGGTTCACGCCTTTGTGCGGCTCTTTGCCGGTAAATTTCTTGATAGCTTCCTGTACAGCTGGAATCCGTGTGGAACCGCCGACGAGGACAACGCGATCAATTTCGTTCGGAGTCAGTCCAGCGTCTTGCAGCGCTTGACGAGTAGGACCCATGGTGCGTTCCACGAGATTTGCTGACAGCTCTTCGAATTTTGCACGAGTCAGATTCAGCTCCAAGTGTTTTGGACCTGTCGCATCTGCTGTGATGAACGGCAGCGAGATGGTCGTGGTCAATACACCAGAGAGGTCTTTCTTCGCTTTTTCAGCAGCGTCTTTCAAACGTTGTTGCGCCATGCGGTCTTTGGAAAGATCGATTCCGTGTTCTTTCTTGAACTCGCTCACGAGGTAATCCATGATCACCTGGTCAAAATCGTCTCCACCGAGTTTGTTGTCACCGGAGGTCGCTTTCACTTCAAAGAAGCCCTCAGACAGTTCCAGGATGGATACGTCGAATGTACCGCCACCCAGGTCGAATACCAGCACGGTCTGGTCTTCCGATTTTTCCATTCCGTATGCCAGAGCAGCAGCAGTCGGCTCGTTCACGATACGCAGAACTTCCAAACCTGCGATTTTACCTGCATCCTTGGTCGCTTGACGCTGGCTGTCATTGAAGTACGCTGGTACGGTGATAACTGCCTGTGTTACGGTTTCACCCAGATAAGCTTCGGCATCCGATTTCAGCTTTTGCAGGATCATCGCGGAGATTTGCTCAGGAGTGTACTGCGTTCCCTCGATGGTCACCTTGTGATTGGTACCCATATGACGCTTGACGGACATTACGGTGTTGTCCGGGTTTGTGATCGCTTGGCGCTTCGCAGCTTCCCCGACGATGCGCTCGCCGTTTTTATATGCGACCACCGATGGCGTGGTGCGATTTCCTTCCGCATTGGCGATTACAACGGGCTCGCCGCCTTCCATTACAGCAACACAAGAGTTTGTGGTTCCCAAGTCAATACCGATTACGCGACTCATACAAAATTTCCTCCTAACACTTTGCATCGAGATATGTTAATAAATATGGTTACGACTGTCTTAAGCGTTTACCTTGACCATCGATGGGCGAACTACACGATCCTTGAACATGTAGCCTTTTTGCAGCTCTTCGACGACAATGCCGGAATCTACATCTGGCTCCTGGGTTTGCATGACAGCCTGATGGATGTGTGGATCAAACGGCTGACCAGCCGCCTGGATGGCTTGCAGTCCTTCTTTTTCAAAGACTTGAACCATCTGGCGGTAAACCATGTCCACGCCTGTCAACAGGGACTCTACCGTCATGGATTCCTTGTCCGCTGCCATCGCCCGCTCGAAGTTATCCAGAACAGGCAATAGCTCTTCCACAATCTTTTGTGAAGCGTATTTCGCCAGGTCTTCCTGCTCCTTGCGAACACGTCTTCTCAGGTTATCCATGTCGGCCATGGCACGAAGCATTTTACTCTGGTTTTCTTCTGCTTGCGCCTTCCACTGAGCTGCTTCTTGCTCCCAGTTTACGTCAGTCGCTTCAGTCTGCTCTGCCGTCTCCGTGTTTTGCTCCTCTTCGGCTGTCATTTCTTTCGTCCACTTTTCATCACTCAACTCGAAATACCTCCTGCGGCTCTGCACCGATCTAAAGGATCGGCAGCCCTTTCAATCGTTACCTTCATTTATTTCTCAAACTGCGAAGTCAGCATGCGCGACAGCCCTTCAGTCAGATGATTGAGCACGGTGATGACTCTTCCGTATTCCATCCTAGTCGGACCTAGAATCCCCACCATTCCCACCGGCTTTCCCCCAAGAGAATAGGAAGTGGTGATAATACTGCATTGCTTAATCGCGTCTAGCTGATTTTCTTGACCGATGCGCACCGTCAGGCCATTTGCCTGGCCTCCGAGCAGATGAAGCAGCTGATCGTTTTGTTCCAACAGCTCCAGGATGTCTTTTACCTTGTCAACGTCCCGAAATTCCGGCTGATTCAAAATCTTTGTCGCCCCTCGCAGACAGACACGTTCTGTTTCTTCCTGTATGAGTGACTGATCAAGGATTTGAAGCATTTCCTCGTACTGCTCGGTATGTCGCTTCATTTCACCAGATATCTCCTGATACAGGCGTTGCCGCAGCTGCCAGAGCGGCACGTCGGCTAAACGGTGGTTGAGGAGGTTAACCAGTTGTTCAATCTCACTGGCACCGATACCCTCAGGAAGATCAATGAGTTTGTTTTCCACGCGCCCCGTATGCGTGACAACAATCGCTACTGCCTGCGCCTCGTTCAATGGAACAATCTGCACATTTCTCAGCTTATGCTCAAAAATTTCAGGACCAAGCACAATCGCCGTGTAGTTGGTTAGCTGTGTTAAAATCTGGGCTGTGTACTCCACCACTTGTTCGGCGTGGAAAATTTGTTCGGCAAACAACTGTTTTAGTTTAACCAGATCTTCCTCATTTAAAAGATGAGGCTGGATCAGGTTGTCAACGTAAAACCGGTATCCTTTCGTAGAAGGAACGCGGCCTGCCGAAGTATGCGGCTGCTCCAGATACCCCAGCTCTTCCAGGTCTGACATTTCGTTGCGAATCGTAGCCGATGAAAAGCCGATGTCTTCCCGTTTGGAAATCGTGCGGGAGCCAACAGGTTCGGCAGTATGAATGTAATTATCGACAATCGCATTCAAAATCAGTTGTTGACGGTCTGATAACATAAGCTCACTTCGCCTCCCTGTTGTTAGCACTCCTAGCCAGCGAGTGCTAAATCTACTTACTAAATTATCAATAGTAGAAGGATTTGTCAACGGACTTCGGCGAGTTATTACGCGATTTTCGACAGGATTTACCGTAAAAAGCGTGCGAACACCTCATTGCCAAGAGGCAAGCCTTTTTCGGTCAGCCGCAAATAACCACCTTTTTCTTCCAGCATGCCTTTCTCTCTTTCTTCCTTCATGATTGTTCCGAAAACATCTTGGGCTGCCACGCCAAATCGGTTGGCAAACCGAGGCAAATCGACCCCTTCTCTCAAACGCAAGCCCAATATCATCTGCTCTTCCATCGCATCTTCCACTGGGACGACAAACTGCTCCACTCGCGGCAGACCTTCCTTGCTCATCTGCAAGTAGACAGCCAGCGGTCCGGCGTTGACATGTCTTTCTCCATTTACATAGCCGTGTGCTCCTGCACCCAAACCATAGTATTCGTTATTGAGCCAATAGGTTTTGTTATGTTGGCTTTCAAAGCCCGGCTTGGCGAAATTGCTAATCTCATATTGTGCGTAGCCCTGTTTCTCCATCTCCTCGATCAAGATGAGGTACATCTCAAGCTCGGTTTCTTCTGAAGGCAAGGGCAGCTGATCCTTCTGGTAGAGCGTGTGGAACAAGGTATTTTCCTCGACCTTTAGGCTGTATGCGGAAAAATGAGTCGTCCCCAGGGCAAATGCCTTGTCCAGTGTCTCGCGAAAAATCGGCAGCGTTTGGTCTGGCAAACCGAACATCAAGTCGATCGTCAAATTCTCGAAGCCAACGGAACGGGCGTTGTCCACACTGCGGTACACATCATCCGTGTTGTGGATGCGGCCCAAGCGCTTCAGCAAAGCATTGTCGAAGGATTGAACGCCAAAGCTGAGGCGATTGACACCCAGCTCTCGCATCAACCGCAGCTTGTTTACATCGGTTGTTCCCGGGTTGGCCTCCATTGTAAATTCCACATCGGGAGTCAGATGACGTCCCAAATAGTGCTGAACGGTTTCCAGAAACATCCGCATTTGTTCCTGATCGAGAAAGGTCGGCGTCCCTCCGCCTACAAAAATCGTTTTCACAGGCTCCAACTGCCGATTGGCAAAGGTGAGCTCCATCTCCCGCTTTAACGCTTCGAGGTAATCCCACACCAATTGCGGGTTGTTGGTCACAAACGAGTTGAAGTCACAGTAGTAGCATTTATTCGTACAAAAGGGAATGTGGATATAAACCGAGTGAGGCATGACCCGCTTCCCTCCTTTCACGATAGTAGAATGGAAAAGACCTGACACAAGGTCAGGCCTACTTCTTATTATCATCCATGCGCAATACGGCCATGAAAGCCTCTTGTGGAACCTCGACGGAACCGACAGATTTCATGCGCTTCTTCCCTTCTTTTTGCTTCTCCAAGAGCTTGCGTTTACGCGAGATGTCCCCACCGTAACACTTGGCGAGCACGTTTTTACGCAAAGCACTGATCGTTTCACGAGCAACGACTTTTTGCCCGATGGTCGCTTGGATCGGCACTTCAAATTGCTGGCGAGGAATCAATTCCTTCAGCTTTTCGCAGATGACTTTCCCGCGGGCATATGCGGTATCCTTATGCACGATAAAGGAGAGTGCATCGACCATCTCGCCGTTGAGGAGAATATCCATTTTCACCAGCTTGGACGCCTTGTAGCCACCCAGCTCGTAGTCAAAGGAGGCATATCCTCTCGTTCCTGATTTCAAGAGGTCAAAGAAATCGTACACGATCTCGGACAAAGGCATGTCGTATTTCAACTGTACGCGGTTCTCGCCCATGTATTGCATGTCGAGGAATTCTCCGCGCTTGCCTTGGCAAAGCTGCATGACATCTCCGACATATTCTTTTGGCACCATGACGGTAGAGGTGACATACGGCTCCTCGATCATTTCGATCTTTTGAGCATCAGGCATTTTCGAAGGGTTGTCGATTTCGAAAACCTCGCCGTTGGTTCTGGTGATGCGGTAAATTACGCTCGGTGCTGTCGTGATCAGATTGATGTTAAATTCCCGCTCAATCCGCTCCTGGATGATTTCCATGTGCAGCAAGCCAAGGAATCCGCATCGGAAGCCAAAGCCCAATGCTTGAGATGTTTCTGGCTCAAATTGCAACGAAGCATCATTGAGCTGCAGTTTTTCCAACGCTTCTCGCAGGTCGTTGTACTCGCTGGTCTCGATTGGATACAGACCGCAGAATACCATCGGATTGATCTTGCGGTAGCCCGGCAACGGGTCTGAAGCTGGTCTTGCTGCATCCGTGATGGTATCCCCCACACGGGTGTCACCGACTGTCTTGATAGAAGCGGCGACATAGCCAACATCCCCAACGGTCAGTTCTTCTACCTGCGTCTGGCGCGGTGTCGTGGTACCGATTTCCGTAACTTCAAAGGACTTGCCTGTCGCCATCATCTTGATCTTCATACCTTTGCGCAAGGTACCGTTGATGACCCGAATCGAAGCAATGACACCGCGATAGGCATCGAAGTAGGAGTCGAAGATCAGTGCTTGCAGCGGTGCATCTGGATCTCCCTCTGGAGCAGGTACTTTTTTCACAACCGCTTCCAGTACTTCCTTGATCCCGATACCCGCTTTGGCGGAAGTCAGAACGGCTTCACTGGCATCCAGCCCGATTACGTCTTCTACCTCTTGCTTCACACGCTCAGGCTCAGCACTTGGCAGGTCGATTTTATTCACCACAGGAAGGATTTCCAGATTGTTGTCCAACGCCAGGTAGACGTTTGCCAACGTCTGTGCTTCAATCCCTTGGGCAGCATCCACGACCAGAATCGCTCCTTCACAGGCTGCGAGACTGCGGGATACTTCGTACGTAAAGTCCACGTGTCCAGGGGTGTCGATGAGATGGAGAATGTACTCTTCGCCATCATCAGCTTTATAGTTCAAACGCACAGCATTCAGTTTGATCGTAATGCCGCGCTCTCTTTCCAGATCCATCGAATCCAGAAACTGTGCTTCCATCTCACGTGATGACAACGCTCCGGTAAGCTCTAAAATCCGGTCAGCAAGTGTCGACTTGCCGTGGTCAATGTGGGCGATGATGGAGAAATTTCGTATCCTTTTTTGTCTTTCACGACGATCCATTGACTGTTTGTTCCCTCCCACGCGAATCCATTCCATCGTTCCAGATTGCGTCTTGCAAAATGGTCATTGCCATTTTGCTGACCGCAAGCGGTCACATCCACATGTATGAAAAACATCGAAACGTTTTTCACGAAAAATACGCTAACGGTAATTATAACAAACGCTGGATATAGTAGCAACAAAAGAGAAATGGGTGTTTGCCACTACGGGACTCGTCACCTTCCACAATTTATGGTAAAGTATGGATCATCAAAAGGGGGAATGTATGTTTGCAAGCACTACCATTACAACACCTTTCCGAAGCAGATATTCCAGATCTTCTAGCATTGACAAAAGCAGTCGAGTGGGACTACCATGCACCGGAGCTCCATACCTTGTACTCTCTTGGCAAAATCTACGGACATCGAAATGAGAAAAATCAGCTGCTCTCATGTGCTGGCGTGATCCAATATGACGGACATGCCGTAATAGGCTTGGTGATTGTCCATCCTTCCTGTCAGGGGATGGGTCTGGGACAAGCTCTGATGATCCGGTGCATGGAAGAGGTTCTTGCGGACGTCCCTATGAGCCCCGCGGACGAGGAAGCAGTCATCCACCTGGATGCACAGGCGACAGGCAGCTGCCGAGCGGATTTTGTACGAGCGCGAATGATCGCGCGAGCCAGCCGCATGCCACAACGAAATGGCACATACTACGGGATAGCCTCGCAGTTTTTAGGATAGAAAAAACGGACTCTTGTCCTAAGAGTCCGTTTCTCTTCCTGCTTCTCTATCTTTAATCCTTGTTATCCCTTTGCTTCAGCTTCTCCAGCACTTTTGCCGGAAAGATTTTCTCCAAGCTGCTTTGATAACGATTCCCATCCTCCGGCATTTCAAAGCCTTTTACCCGATAGCTATTCCCATCATACTGAATATCGAATGCCATCGGCGCACTGATCCCGGAGGAAAGCTCCTTGTTTTTACTCAAGATTCTAATCCATGCATATACCCTGCGCTGCTCTGCGTTTGGTGCCTCCACATGGAGTAGATCAATCGAAATCTCGCGGTCTGCCCCAAGCCAGTTCAGCTTTTTCCCTTCAGCCTCCAGCCACTGACGAATGAGTGGTTCAACCAAGCTGCGATTGCTTGGTGAAATCCCTGCCTTTACCTCCACAAAAACTTGTCCGAAGTGTTTCCCTTCCGATAGGATCTGCAGCTTCCATATTCCCGGATCCGGTATAACCAGTCCCGAGGGAAAATGGGCTTTGGCGTCATACTGGCTCCCCATGACCTCATAGGTACCCAACTCGACCTGCTGTCCATCACTGCTGTGAGCGACAATTTCGACCTTTGAAGCAACATCACCATCCAGCAGCCAGAAGAATTTTTGTTGCTGCCCTTCGTATATGCTGGTTTCATCTGTTATCAAGCGAACAGGCTTATCACCCATATAAGTAAACGGTTTGTTGTCATATGTGCTTTTCACCACAGGAGAAGGCTTCCAAAGCACGGGTGTCTCCAAAGCTCCACCAGGCAATAGAGAAGGGGGAGGCTGAGATATGATGGACTCGCTTGGTACTTGCTCTTCGGATTGTGGCCACACCTGCCACGTGGCAAAGACCATCAAACAGGCAGCAACTCCAGCCGAACCTACACGAACCCATACTGGCCGGGATCGCTTGCGCAGCCTGTTTCGCACCTTCTGCTCCAGCTCAGGAGTGAACGAAATATCGCGTAATACGCCCTGGTCTGCTCGATCCTTCAACTGTTTTAGCCATTTGTCCTCGTCCATTCCCATCCCTCCTCTTCTCCCATCCGTTGCTTCAACTGCTGTCTAGCACGGTGCAAACGGGTACGCACGGTACCTTCTGATACCCCTAGAACCACTGCCATCTCAGAAATAGACAAATCCGCATAATAATGAAGCGCAATAGCCTGACGATAGAATGGAGATAGCCTAAGGACCGCCTGTATCAACTGATCCCGCTCAGCCTGCTCCAGAACCAGATGTTCGGTCGAGACATCTGCGTCACTTTTTATCCAGGAGCGTGGGAGGATATGCCGGAATGACCACGAGCGCAAATAACCCTTGCACTCGTTGACAGCGATCCGATACAACCAGGTATGGATACTGCTCTCATGACGAAAACGGGGCAGATTTCGGTACACCTTGACGAAGACATCTTGCGTAAGATCTTCAGCCAGACTGCGATCCTTGACCAGAAATGTGACGAGGCGAAGCACACGCGTCCCATATTCCCGCATGATTTGCTCAAAAAGAGCTTCGTGCGTAGGCTGCAATTTTTCCACGGACGCGTCCTCCTTCCCTTGGTTACTCTACTGGTTAGATGCAGATCAGCGCATCTTGTTACAAGAATCACACCTATTTTTTTGCTATCACGGCATTGTGCAACTAAAAAGCATCTCCCATGGACATTGGGGAGATGCCTTTCTAATGTGGATTAAAAACGAGAATCTTTCTCCGCCCATTTTTTAACGGGTTCATCGTTTTCCACCACATGTATGTCTGATTATCACTTCACCCAATCACTGTGAGCTGTTTCGGGAACTGAGTGAGCACTTCTACTCCGGTTTCGGTAACCAGCACGTTGTCTTCGATCCTTACGCCACCTACACCAGGCACATAGATGCCAGGCTCGATGGTGAAGACCATACCAGCACGCAGCACTTCCTGGTTCTCGCTATGAACAGATGGATACTCATGCACATCCATGCCCAAGCCATGTCCAAGACGATGCATGAAGTACTCACCATATCCCTTAGCCTCAATCACGCCACGAGCGGTCTTGTCCAGATGGGCAAACGTTACGCCCGGACGGATTTCTGCAATCGCCGCTTCATTGGCTGCCCATACAGTTTCGTAAATCTCGCGCAGCTGGTCGTTGATTTCACCCACCGCAAATGTACGGGTAATATCTGAAACATAGCCATTCACTTCGACACCCAAATCAAACAGCAGCAGCTCGCCTTCCTGTACAGCGCGATTACCCGGCTTGCCGTGCGGAAGTGCAGATTTTTCTCCAGCCAGCACCATCGTGCTAAACGATGGACCTTCCGCCCCCAGCCGCTTCATCTGAAATTCCAGCTCGGCCAGGATTTCCATCTCCGTCACGCCTGGCTTCACTTTTTTCAAACCCTCACGCAATGCATCCTCTACGAGCTGGATCGCGTGCTTCATACGGGCAATCTCATCCTCCGACTTGATCAGACGCATTTCTCGCAGCGGCTGCTCGACGTCTACGAAGCGTGAAGCCGCAACGACTTCACTCATCGCCTCAAACCGCTCCAGGGTCATGTGGCTTTTTTCCAGACCCAACGCTTTTGTATCAGCCGGAAGAGTTTGTTTGAGGACTTCATATGGGTTTTGGATATCTGTATGTGTGTAAATGCTCTGCACGATGGATGCCGCTACCGCAGCTTCACGGTCCAATGCTGGAACGATCAATGATGGCTCCCCCTGTGCAGGAATTACCAGCCCCAGAAAACGTTCATGCGGGTCTGTAAAAAAGCCTGTCAGGTAGTAGACGTGTTTGGGCGATGTAATCAATACTGCGTCCAGCTCTTGCTCTAGCAAAAAGGTATGTAATTTCTGTATGCGTGCTGTAAACAATTTCTTCACCTTGCTTTCACCAGTATTCTATAGCGAGAATACCACTCCGCTCTTGAAAAAAGAAGCATTTTTGAAGACGTGGCTACTGCCAGCTTCATGTCGGTGTCTTATTGGCACTCTGGCGATCTTCCCTATTTTTTAGCCTTCAACACGTAAACATTCAGATAGAGAAGGAAAAAAGGGAAGCCAGATCGGCTTCCTGCGATTCGATTAATTCTTCATTCTGGGGTCAAGCGCATCACGCAATCCATCCCCGATCAGGTTGAATCCAAGCACCGTCAGCATGATCGACAATCCCGGGAAGATCACGGTCCACGGGGCTTTCTGAATGTATTGGCGGGAATCAGACAGCATTTTTCCCCATTCCGGTTCAGGTGCCTGAGCTCCTAAACCAAGGAATCCCAATGCTGCGGCTTCAATGATCGCAGTAGCAATGCCCAGTGTCCCTGTCACGATGATCGGAGCCATGCTGTTTGGCAGGATATGCTGCAAGAGGATACGGCTGTCCTTCATTCCAATCGCACGAGCCGCCATGACAAATTCTTCTTCCTTCAAACTGAGTACACGCGAACGAACGAGTCGCCCAAATGTCGGGATGTTGATGACCGCAATAGCCAGCAAGGCGTTTTGCAAGGAAGGCCCGAGAATCGCCACGATCGCAATAGCCAGAAGAATGCTGGGAAAGGCGAGCATGATATCAAAAATGCGCGATATCAGAGTATCCACCCAGCGGCCATAGTAGCCAGACAACAAGCCCAGAATGGTTCCGACCACGACGGAACCGATCACTGCGAACGTCCCGACCCACAAGGAAATGCGCGCACCGTAAATCACGCGGCTGAGTACATCCCGCCCATTGTAGTCTGTTCCGAACCAATGTTCTTCGGATGGCGGCTGGTTCTTCATTTTCAGGTCTCCGACATCGTAGGGATATGGCGCCAGTAGTGGAGCCAAAATCGCCACGAGTACAAAGAACACAATAATGCCCATCCCTACCAAAGCCAATTTGTTTTTCCGCAACGTTCTCCATGCTTCCCGCCAAGGAGAGATTATCTGTTCGTCCGTCTGTTTCAACGGGACGCTCTGCACGTTTACTTCTGCCATATCTCCAACCTCCTTAGCGGTATTTGATCCTCGGATCGATGTAGGCGTACAGCAGGTCTACCAGTAAGTTGATCAAGACAAAGATCGTGGCAATGACCAGGATACCGGATTGAATGACCGGATAATCCCGATTCCCGATCGCCGTGAAAATATACCTTCCTACACCCGGCCATCCGAAGATCGTCTCCGTCAGTACCGCACCGCCGAGCAAAAGACCCGTCTGCAAGCCAATAACCGTCAATACGGGAATCAAGGCATTTTTCAACGCATGCTTGTACACCACACCGAATTGGGCCATCCCTTTTGCTCTGGCCGTGCGGACATAATCTGCACGCATGACTTCCAGCATGCTGGAGCGGGTAATGCGTGCAATGATAGCCATCGGAATGGTCCCGAGTGCGATCCCCGGTAGAATCAAGTGCTCAACCACTTCACGGAACTGGTCCCACCGTCCTGCGAGCATGGCATCTACTATATAGAAGTGCGTAATCGCCTGGATAGGATCACGCGAATTGTCACGACCAACTGATGGCAGCCACTTCAGCTCTTGAGCGAATAACCATTGCTCCATCAGACCCAGCCAAAAAATCGGCATGGAAACGCCAATCAGCGCAATCAGCATGGCGATGTAATCAAACCAGGAATTTTGCTTCCACGCAGAGATGATTCCGGCGTTGACGCCGATGATGATAGCAAAACACATACTGAAAATGGTCAGCTCTGCAGTAGCCGCTAAATACGGACCTATTTCTTTCGCGATACTAGCACCCGAGTGAAGCGATACGCCAAGATCACCCGTAATGATTTGCTTCAAATAATCAAAATACTGTATGTACCAAGGATGGTTCAGACCGAGAGCTTCTCGTAAATCTGCAAGTGCCTGGGCACTTGCTTTCTCCCCCAAAATCGTGAGGGCCGGATCACCTGGGATGGCACGTATGATGGAAAATACGACGATTGACATGCCCAGTAGAACGGGGATGAGCATAAGAATTCTTCGGATGCTGTACGATAGCAATGCCATCTCCTCGCTTTCCTTATTTGAAAACTTGGCTCCGTCAAAACGATGGACGGAGCAGTAGTTGAATAGTCGCTGATTAAGGATTCAAGCTTCAAAAACGAAAGAAAAGGGTAAGAAGAAGGATCTCTCCTCTTACCCTTCAAGATCGTCTGAACGTGATGGAGAGGTTTATTTAATATCTACTTTCTCTAAGCTTTCAGAGCCTTTTGGATGTGGTTTGTAGTCGACGACATTGGCTCTTGCAGCCAGAGCAGGTGTGGAGTGAGCCAAAGGAACCATCGGTACATCCTTGAAGATAATTTCTTGCACTTGCTTGTACAGCTGCTCACGCTCTGACTGCGTGCTTGCCTGCTTGGCTTTCATCATCAGCTGGGAAGCCTCTTCGTTAGCCCAGCGAGTGTTGTTGTTTCCATCAATATTGTTCTTATCCAAGAGTGTAGCGAGGAAGTTGTCAGGGTCTCCGTTGTCCCCTGTCCAACCCAGCATGAACATGGTTTGCTCGCCAATTCTCGTTTTTTCCAGATAAGTCGCCCATTCCATTGTCACAATTTCTGTTTCAACACCGATTTTTTTGAGGTCTTGTTGGATAGCTTCCGCGATTTTCACACCATCTGGCATGTAAGGGCGCGGTACTGGCATCGCCCAGAATTGAGTTTTAAAGCCATTCGGGAAACCGGCTTCAGCCAAAAGTTGTTTCGCTTTATCCAGATTGAATTCACGATCCTTGATGCTGTCGTTGTGTCCCCAAAGTGTTGGTGGCATAGGGTTGACGGCTGGTTGGCCCAATCCCGCAAAGAACGCTTCAATAATTTCTGGTTTGTTGATCGCGTGAGAGATGGCTTCGCGCACTTTTTGATTATTAAATGGTTCTTTTTCCACGTTGAAGCCGATGTAGCCAATGTTCATGGATGGACGAAGAATTAGCTGCAATTCGCTGTTCGCTTTTACATCTTCCGCATCATCCGGATTCAGACCATCCATCAGGTCGATCTCTCCGTTGATCAGTGCAGTCAGCCGTGCCGTATTTTCTGGAATGGCTTTGAATACAAGCGTATCCACTTTCGGATAGCCCGCATTCCAGTAGTCAGGATTCTTTTCCAGTGTGATGGTGTCGTTGCGTTTCCACTCTTTAAATTTGAATGGACCTGTACCTACTGGCTTCTCCGTAAAACCGTCAGCTCCAGCCGCTTGTACAGCTGTTGGTGATGCGATAGCAAAAGGAGACATTCCCAGATTCTGAATAAATGGCGCCAGTGGATAGTTCAACGTAAATTTAACTGTACCAGGGTCTACAGCTTCGACAGACTTGATGACGTGGTTGGCATCTCCCTTGTAGCCGCCGAACATGTCATTGTAATAGTAGTAACCGTCCTGATTGTGGAAAGGATTGCTCTTGTCCATCCAGCGCTCAAAGTTCCATTTGACTGCTTCCGCATTAAAGTCAGTGCCATCATGGAACTTGACTCCTTTGCGAAGCGTGAACGTATACGTCAGGCCGTCTGGAGAAACCTCCCATTTTTCAGCCAGTGAAGGAACTACTTTTGTACTTTCCTCTTCGTAGCCTACCAATGTGTCATAAATATTTTCGGTTACCTTGAACGATTCACCATCTGTCTCTCTGATCGGGTCTAGTCCTACGGAGTCGCCACCACGTCCAACGATCAGCTGCTTGGGACCTTCCTTGGCAGGCTCTGGTGCAGGTGCTGGCGTTTGCGCGGGCTGTTCGGTCTTGGCTGGCTCTGTCGGTGGAGCTTGAGTCGTTTGAGAGCAACCTGCGAGCAGCATGGCAATCGCCAGTAGGCTGGTCATGGTTGCCGAAAGAATTCTTTTCTTCATGACTTTAATCCCCCTCTTCTACGTGTTAAATCAAGATTCATACGTGTACGCATCATATCGACCTGCTTCGCATCCCCCCTTTAAAAGGTTGCGGGATCATAGAATCTGTTTCGTCGACGTTTAAGCCTGGTTGTATAAATGACAAGCCACAAAGTGATTCTTCTCGATTTCCTGGAACTCAGGTCGCACCGTTCTGCACTTATCCTTCACGCGTGGACAACGCGTATGGAAGGTACAACCGCCAGGAGGATTGGCTGGGCTTGGCACATCGCCTTCCAGAATGACTCGTTCCCTGACAACATCAGGATCTGGCGTCGGCACAGCGGACATCAATGCCTGTGTGTAGGGATGGAGCGGATTGCTATAGAGCTGACTGCTTGTGGTCAGCTCGACGATTCTGCCTAAGTACATCACACCGACCCGATTACTGATGTGGCGAACCACACTGAGATCATGAGCAATGAAAAGATAGGTAAGGCCCATATCCTTTTGCAAGTCCTGCATCAGATTCAGCACCTGTGACTGAATCGAAACATCCAACGCAGAGACAGGCTCATCTGCTACGATCAGCTTGGGCTTGAGCATCAGTGCTCTGGCAATGCCAATCCTTTGGCGCTGCCCCCCACTGAATTGATGGGGATATCTCCTCGCGTGATAGCTGTTCAAGCCCACGACCTCCAGCATTTCGGCCACTTTCTTTTTCCGTTCGGCCGACGTGCCGATTCCGTGTACGATCAAAGGTTCTTCCAGAATCCTCTCAACATTGTGACGAGGATTCAGGGAAGCAAACGGATCTTGAAAGACGATCTGCATATCCCGTCTCATTTTGCGCATATCATCCGGCTTCAGATTCATCACATCGACGCCATCGAAGCGGATCTCGCCTGCCGTAGGCTCTATCAACCGCAGCAAAGCCCGACCTGTCGTCGACTTTCCGCAGCCGCTCTCTCCTACCAGCCCTAGCGTCTCTCCTTTTTTGACAGAGAAAGAGATATCGTCCACCGCTTTGACAACGCCTACCTCTCCCCCAAGGACGCCGCCTGTGATTGGATAGTATTTTTTCAAATTGGAAACTACGAGAAGTTCTTCAGCCACCTGCATGCTCCTTTCGGGTTAAACACTCAGCCAACAACGTGAGCGATGATTTTCGCCCACAGCTACCAGCTCTGGCATCTCTTGTCGGCAACGGTCAACCGCCTGCTCGCAGCGAGGGGCAAACCGGCATCCGGTTGTAAGGGAACCTGGAATTGGTACATTTCCCGGAATGGAGTAAAGTCTCTCTTGGGATTCTTCCAGCTTGGGCAGGGAGTTTAACAAGCCAATCGTATAGGGGTGCTTGGGCTCCTTTAGAATCGTTCGAACATCGCCTTCCTCGATCACTTTGCCAGCGTACATAACCACGACGCGATGGCACATCTGCGCGACGACACCCAGGTCATGCGTGATCAGCAAAACAGCAGTGTCTGCATCCCGATTCAACTGTCTCATCAGATCCAGGATTTGCGCCTGGATCGTCACATCCAGTGCGGTAGTAGGCTCGTCTGCAATCAACAGCTCAGGGTTGCAAGCCATTGCCATCGCAATCATGACGCGCTGGCGCATGCCACCTGACAACTGGTGGGGGTACTCATCTACTATCGCTTCTGCGCGCGGGATTCCTACCTTTTTCAACATCTCTATCGCTCGTTGCCTCGACTCTTTTTTACTAGCTTTCGTATGTATTCGGACAGCTTCGCCGATCTGATCGCCAATCGTAAACACGGGATTCAGCGAGGTCATCGGCTCTTGGAAGATCATCGCGATTTCATTACCGCGAATCTCTCGCATTCTTTTTTCACTCGCAGTAACCAGATCTTCCCCTTTAAAACGAATCGTTCCTCCTACGATTTTGCCGGGAGGATTGGGGACGAGCTTCATGATAGACAGGGAGGTCACACTTTTTCCGCAACCGGATTCCCCTACGATGCCCACCACTTCACCTTTATGTACCTTGATCGAAACGCCATCTACCGCTGGAATCTGACCTCGGTCTGTGAAGAAGTGCGTTTGCAGGTTTTCAATATGAAGGACTGGCTGAGACACACGGCGCACCTCTCTTATCGTTATATTCATACCTTTTACAATATTACTGACATTATGCCATTTGTTCTATATTTTGGCAATAATTAAATTTCTCAATAATTATTTTTTTATAAATTTTTTAACTAGTCATAATTATTAATTTTCCCTTTCATAAATTTGCTGATTTTCGTTGAATTACATGACTTTCTCGTACCAAGCAACGAAAAAAAGACCTGTCGAAACAGGTCTTTCGTCGCTATACCTTTCTTCCTAGTATCCATTTAATGGCAAACCATTTCATGGTTCAAAGAAGGCCCCCACCCACTCCACAAATACCTTTGCACCGCTTTTGATCGTACTTCCCAGATTCGTTCCCATACTGCTCATGTAATTAACGATCTGGTCGGGGTTAGCCGTTTGCACCTGCTTGCCCATCACTGCGATTTCCATCTGGCCTTCCTCGACCTTTTTGATATAGAACGTTTGCGGCTGTTGTTCTGGCAACCCGCTCACCTTGGATATCCCTCTCTCTGCCGTCTGCAATCCAATCACGACCCCGACCAGCAAGATCATCAACAAACCCGTCAGTTTCACCGTCACATTCATACCCGCTCACCTCTTCTCCGGTTCTTCAGCAACCGGATTCGCCACTTTTTCTGCTTTGAGGTAATACGCTGCGAATACATCAGCCAAAGCTTCGGCAGTATTCAAGCTTTCCTCCAAGGTGTTGTCTGTACCACCTATTTCCATTAACAGGCTTCCCGGAGATATGGACTGGTTATACTCGCCATGATCTGTTTTTGCGCCTTTTTCCATCACGCCTCTTGAAAGGTCCGGATACATTTCTTCCATCAGCTTGTGCAGCTCCGTGGCGAATGCTTCGTTCTTCTGATGGTTCTTGTTGCGCTTCCCGATGACGAACATGACGCGTGCGTAGGTTTTTCCTTTGATCGTTGCGGTTGTTTGATCACGAGGTGCAGTATCCCGGTGTAAATCGAAGAAGTAATGCAGATCGCGATTTTCCTGTGCGGCCGTTTTTATGACTTGCAGAGACTGAGCGTAAGAAAGCGCGTAATCCATTTTCTTGTTCAAAAGATCCTGGTAGATGTCATGGTCGCTCACATCCGAGCCGACTCCTCTTTCATTCAGCGCTTCGGAGAGTCGCTTGCTTATCATAGAAATGTTGCGTGTCGGATGGTCCAGTGAACTTCCGACGTACTTGGTCTCGCTAGTCCACGACTCCCTGTTGTGAGAGGTATAGACATACACCACTTTTTTACCGGAAGGAGCAGGTGTTGCCTTCGGTGGATTTTTCTCATCGTCTGGCTTGGTTTCCGGTTGCGCGGCTTCCGGTGCCTTCTCATCTGTTGGAGATGGAAGCGGCTCGGCTTGCGAAGCATCAATCACCTGTTTCGGATGAGGTGGATACTCCACGTATAAATCCGATAACCGCGCACCTTTCCCTTCGACGATAAAGCGCGCATCGTCCATTGTTACCATTCCCGGGAGTTCTCTTCCCAGCAAGCTGCGCAAATCCCCCGGGTGGATACTGGTCGCCAGTTCAAACAAGAAACCTGTTACACTGTCGGGAGGTCGATCTCCCTGTACCGTCTCATTCAATCTGGGAATCTCCTGACCCATCCACGTCAAAAACGCGAGGCTGGAAATCTGCGAGGCAGCCTGCTGAATCGTGGTTGAGGCGATATTGATTCGGTTGTTGCTCAGGGCAAAAACACCCGTAAGCAAGAACAAAAATGCGGTAATGAAGGAAAGGACCACAAATTGGCGCTGTATGAGGGCAGCCATCTGTCTCACTCCTCTGGCTGTATCATTGACAGCGGATCGCTCATTGCTCTTCCGCTTGTCTATGCTTTAGCCTATGAAGGTCATAGAGACGATAGAACCCTCTTTTCTAGCTTTTCTCTCAAAATCTTACTCCGCTTTTTCAAAACGCTAGTGAGTGTATGAAGCGCTGTTTTCTTCGTCCACAGCTCTGTGCAGGGAACGGTTCAGTCCCGTCGCAATCACATTTGCAACGCCTTCGATAAATTCGTCCACTTCCTTGGGCGTGACGACCAGGTCCTGTCCGAGCGGACGCAGCACTTCGTGAATCAGTTGACGCTTTTCTTCTTCCGGCAGCGAACCTACCAGACCCATGAAGGTCTTCCGCGATTCCATATCAGGAAGGTCTTCTTCTGTATACGGTTCCTTTCGTTCCGGCAGTGTACTCATGGCAAGCTTGTTGAATGCCCGCTTGCTCTCTTGCATGGATTGACCAAAATGGCCGAGCAGGTACGTAATCGCATCATTGACAATGGTAGAAGCAAACACGACTGTCGGCACCCCGATGGCAATGACCGGAACACCTAGAGATTCCTTGTCGAGTGCTTTGCGCTTGTTGCCTACCCCAGACCCCGGATGAATGCCTGTATCCGAAATTTGAATGGTGGTATTAACCCGGTGCAAAGCACGGGAGGCAAGCGCATCTACACAAATCACGAAATCCGGTTTGCTTTTTTCAACGACGCCAAAGACGATCTCACTCGTTTCGATCCCGGTAATCCCTAACACGCCCGGCGAGAGTGCGCTAACCTCCCGATATCCGTCACCCACGGTTTCTGGGGCAATTTGATACAGATGCCGCGTCACCAGCAGATTTTCTACAACGAGCGGGCCTAGAGCATCCGGTGTGACATTCCAGTTTCCAAGTCCGACGACCAGTGCCTTTTTGTCTTCCGTAATGCCCAGCTTTTGCAGAAAGTCGGCAAACTCCACTGCAAAGCGTTTTGTCACCTGCTCTTCAATCGAGGTATCATTATCGCGCAGCTTGGGGACCTCAATCGTCAGATAATGGCCAGGCAGCTTTCCCAACTGCCTGCCAGCCTCCTCAGTCTGCACGTGCAGGCGGGTGACTTGAATGCCAGGCTCACTGTCGTCCGCTTGCAGCCAAACACCTGAAATGCTGCTTTCATTTTGCTGTTGCGCCAGCTCATGTGCTTCCACTGCAAGATCGGTTCGTATTGAATAGCCTGACAGATCAATGTTGTGTTCCATTTCTCCTTGGCCTCCTTCTTTCGTCTCTGAGAAAAACGTCTCGACGTTTTTCATAAAATTTAGATGCGACCACTTGCGGTCAAGTGTGACCATTTTGTTCCTGCTACTAGGGTGCTTGAATCCCACAATTTTATTCCAAATCCTCTTCTTGCAAATGGGTACTGTGCATGCTAGAATTACTTTGTTGTATGACTGTATGTCTATGGTCGTCTAAGGAGGTGACACACATGCCAAACATTAAATCCGCGATCAAGCGCACCAAAACAATTGAAAAGCGCCGCGCACACCGTGCTTCTCAAAAGTCTGATCTGCGCACTTCCCTGAAGAACTTTGAGAAAGCCGTGGCTGCTTCCGATGTAGCATTGGCTAAATCGACTCTTCTGGTGGCTGTGAAAAAGCTGGACAAGGCCGCTTCGAAAGGTCTCATTCATAAAAACGCAGCAAACCGTCAAAAATCCCGTTTGATGAAAAAGCTTAACGTTCTGAACGCTCCTGTAGCGTAAGAGACCGACGAACAGCAAAAACCCGCGAACTCGTTCACGGGTTTTTTTCTTTGCCTGCATCTACGCCCTTTGACGTTCTTCGTGAGCGCGTGCTATAAACAGCTCCAAGGCCAGCAGCTTGTCTACTTGACCAGACTTGATGCGATAATCCTCTTCGGCTAAAATCCCCAGCAGTTTCTTTAACGAATCCTCGGAAAAATGTCGTGCCTGTTCCATCGCTTTTTTTACCGCATAAGGATGAATTTTCAGCATCCCCGCTAGCTGCTGCTGTGAATAGCCACGCGGTGACCATTGCCTGACGTGCAGAAGCAAGCGGAATTGACGAGCAAACAAAGAGAGCAGCTTGATTGGTTCTTCTCCTGTTTTCATCAGGTCGTACATCATGCGCATGGCTTTGTCCAGTCTCCCGATCGCGACTTGTTCAATAAGAGCAAACACATCCTGCTCCAGCGTTCGTGAAGACAGCAGCTCAATACTCTGATCAGTAATGGACCCTCCGGCTCCGACATAGAGTGCCAGCTTTTCCAGCTCCTTATCCAGCAGACGCAATTCGCCACCGACTCTCGCCACCAGCTTGATCGCCTGCTCGCGCTGAATCCTCGCCTGGTACTTCTCAGCCCTGCGCTCTACCCAGCTGTAGAGATCCACGTCCTTCATCAGCGGAAAAGAAATCATCTTTGCTTTTTGCTGCAAGCTCTTGACCAGCTTCTTGCGTTCGTCCAGCTTTTCCGAATCCGTATGCAGGATCAAGCTGGAGTATGCAGGTGGATTTTGCATGTATGTGAGCAGACTGTCCGGATTACTTTCCACTTTTGCTGGTGACTTGCTCCCGGTCAGAAAGTAAGCTTGTCTGGCAATAACAAGCCGATGCTCTCCCATAAAAGGCAGGGTCTCGGCATCCTGCAGAATCTCTTGGAGTGGCGTCTCCGAACAATCGTATATACTTATGTTTAAATCGTTGAACGCGGGGTCAACCATCTCTCGTCTGGCCAGTGCCATGAATTCTTCTGCAAGAAAGGACTCTGGTCCATAGAGGACGTAGATTGGCGCAAACTGTTTTTGTCTGATTTCCCTTATGGCCGATAGTAACGGCATGAAACTCCTTCTCCCCTCATCCTTCTTTCCAGCGTAATTATAACACACGATGTTTCGGGAAAAAGAAAAAACCGCCCCTATCGGCAGCGGTTTTTCATCCTTTGGCACCTCTATGTAAACGTTGGGGGAAGAGCCCCGGGATTCATCCTCCCCAAACGGTAAGCAGGGGGTGCTTGATACTTTACTATACGTAAGAAACCCCTTGCTGGTGCCGGTCCACTGAAGTGAAAGCCACATTTTCACCAAGTGTTAATCAGACTGCGATCGTACGTCCATACTGACGCTTCGATTCCTTTTTCTCGTCATCGTCATCGTCGTCATCATGGTCGTCATCATCTTCGTCATCTTTATCTTTATTTTTTTCGGATTTTCCTTTGTCTTCCTTCTTGCTTTCCTTGTCCTCTACCTTACTCTCTTTGCGCATCTCTTTGTCTTTGTCTTTTTCACTCTTGCTGTTGTTGTCATCGTCCGATTTTTCTTCCAATCCGAACGGAAATGCCGGCGGCTTGGGCTCTCTTGGCACTGGCTTCATTGGAAGAACAACAGGTACCGATTGTGCCGGTGGATTTTGGACTTGCCTTGGAGGTGTCACCGGTGTTTTGTTCACCGTCTTGGAAGGTGTCTCGACCTTTTGTTGCTTAGGCGGTTGTGTTTTTTCAGTTGCTGGCTTCTCCTCCCCAACCTCAGTAATGGGCGTAGGATTAGTGCTTGGTTGAGGGGCAGGCGGTCCGATAAAAGCCGGAGGCTCCACAGCCGTTGGAGTAATCGTTGACCCATGAGTGGCAGGATCATCCTCTTGTTTCCTCGCTTCGTTGCCAACGAGCAGAACGCCAATCAACAAACATGCTGCTACAGCTGTACTACCGATGCGAGCAAACCAAACTGTCTTGTTTTTCCACTTTTTCGATTCAGAAGGCTGAGACGACGTTCGTTTCACTTCTAGAGTTGGCAGGACTACCTCATTCAGATCAGCCTTGGCAGCAGGTGTGGCGGCTGCTGATTCCAGCTTCGGCAGGATCGAATCCACGATACTGAACGAGGGGACGACTGGGGGCAGTTGTTCTAATTGTAGAGACACACTTTTCAAACGGTTGTACTTCAGCTGCAAGTCGGAATCCTTCTCGAGGAGTGCAAGCAAGGCTGCCTGTTCTTCAGGCGCCAAATCCCCGTCCAAATCACGCTGCATCCATTCCCAAATCTCTACGTTGGTCATCAACCGATCCCCCCTTTCTGATAGTCGTACAACAGTTCCTGCAACTGTTGTCTAGCCCGAAACAAATAGGACTTTACCGTATTTAACGGCAGATCAAGCGTCTCCGCAATTTCCTGGTAGGAGAAGTCCTCCAGATAACGGAGTACTACGACCAATCGGTACTGCTTGGGCAGCCTCCCGATGGCTTCCTGGATGTCATTTG
This sequence comes from Brevibacillus invocatus, assembly GCF_003710915.1. Taxonomy (GTDB): domain Bacteria; phylum Bacillota; class Bacilli; order Brevibacillales; family Brevibacillaceae; genus Brevibacillus; species Brevibacillus invocatus. The sequence continues at coordinate 105,937 of NZ_RHHR01000003.1, forward strand.
ACAATCCAGTGAGAAGGATCTCATCTTCTACGTTGTTTCGATCAGGAATAATGAGTTCGTGCTCGTCTATTGAGACCGTCTCCTTCTTGGTGCGGAACTTATCCATACACACATTGCTCACGATGCGCTGAACCCAGGTCGTGAACTTCGCCTTTTCTTGATACGTATCTAATTTGCGATAAATACGAATCAATACTTCCTGGGAGGCATCCAATGCGTCTTGTTCATTCCCTAAAATATAATAAGCGCTGCGGTAAACGGAGTTCTCAATAGATCGAAGCAGTTGAACAAGCGCCTCATGATCCCCGGACTGCGCTTTCCTGATCAGCTCTGCTTCCTGCATATCTTCTTCTCCCCCCTACAGACGGGTCGCTGCTAGAAAAGGTTGCAACCTATTTATGTATCGGATATTGCTGTTTTCCATGATAAACCCTGAGATGAAATCACGAGTGTCACTGCTCCGTGATGATCGGTACGATAGAGAGCCTCTACTGATTTTCCCAATCTCCCCAGGACTTCCGGTGCCGGGTGTCCATATCTGTTGTGCTGTCCTGCTGAAATGACGGCATACTTCGGTTGTGTCACTGCCAGAAAATCCATAGTGCTGGACGTTTTGCTCCCATGATGCGCTACTTTCAATACATCGATCATAGGCAGGCCATGAGCCAGCAGATGTTTTTCTCCATCCGTCTCGATATCGCCAGTAAACAAGACTGTCCTTCCGAATGCCGTAAGCTGCAGGACGACAGATGCATCGTTGCCTAAAAAGTCTGTTGATTGTCCCGGATGCAGCCACTTCCACTCCACGCCGGGCATGTCTGTCCAGCTCTGCCCAGGTTTCCCTGTCCAAATGGGGACGCCCTTTGCCTCAAATCGCTGGAGAAGCTCCTGTTCCTTCCCTTCTGGTTTTGTTGGGTTCACCAAAACGCCACCAAATGAGATTCGCTGCAGTAGTGCAGTCATTCCTCCAATATGATCGGCATCGCCATGAGTGAGTACCACTCGGTCGATATGAGCGATGCCTCTTGCCCGCAAAAATGGGAGTACGACATCCTTTCCCACCTCAAACGGATCCCTTTTTTCTCTCCACGGTTCACGAATGGTCCAAGCAGGATTTCCACCTGCATCCATTAAGTATACCTTCTGTTGACCAACTTCGACAATGATTGAATCCCCTTGCCCGACATCAAGGAAGGTAATTCTCACTTCTTCTCCACCTGAAAAAGGCTGCCTGGCGAATACCAGAAGAGCCACAAACAGGATCAGGGCAAGCGTCAGGTCGCGTTTGCGATGGTAGCCACGATTCCACAAAATGGGCAATGAAATCAAAAAAATGGTGTATAAAACCAGCCACCACCATGCTGGATGCGGCCAGTGCGTAAACGGAATCTTCCAATCTTGCAGCGCAAATAAAGGAGTGTGGACCCATTCCAGCAGCTTGGTAGATATCCACACAGGCAAACTGGACAAAGCCGGGTGTAGCAGACTGAACAGCAGGGCCATGTAGCCCAGCGGCAGTACGATCGAGGACAGGACGGGTGTCACGATCAGATTCACTCCCCAAGACAAGAGAGAGAACTGATGGAAATGATAGACAAGAAAGGGAAAGGAGACAATCTGTGCAGTCGTCGTGACAGCAAGCAGGACCCGAAGCCAGCTCGGCAGCCTTGTACAAACATATAAACTGTAAGGGACGAAGATGATTAACCCCAAAGTCACAGCAAACGAGAGCTGAAAACCGACATTCCATAGCTGATGCGGATCAAACAGCAGCATGATGATCAATGCGCCAGCCCACACCTCTCGTCCGTCCAAACGCCTATTCCATACCTGACAAGCCAGTCCAACGCCCCCCATCATCCCGGAACGCACCGCAGAAGCACTTGCACCGACCAGAAGTACGTATCCGACTAAAAATATGATCGTGGCCATCAACGCCAGATTCCGCTTCACGCCTGCCTTTTCCAGTAACCACATAAACATGCTGCTCACCAGTGTGACATGAAGTCCTGAAATCGCCAACACATGGCTCAAGCCCAGCTCCGCATACATGTCCCCCCATTCAGGAGAAACATCATCCCTCACACCGAGCAATAGAGACTTCATGTAACCTGCGGTTTGTTCATCAGCAAACAGGGACTCAATTCTAGCAGCGGCGTCTGTCTGCCACTGCTGAAATTGCCCCCATACGGAATGGTCCTCACGAAAAATTTGCACATCAGAAAAGGATGTTTCTGCCATCACAAAAACACCCTGCAATTCCAAGTATCGTGCATAGTCAAAAGCATGTGGATTGCGTGCCGTAGGAGGATTGTAGAACTTCACTGGAGCAATAATCTCACTCCCATGCCTCCACTTCTCTACCCGAGCAGCCTCCTCTTCTGTGTCCAGCTTTACCCGAAGTGCGACTCTCTCATTTGCTGATAGGCTCTCCCAGCTGCCATCGCTCTTTTTTATCCCTTTCACAGAGTAGAACAGTCGCGCAACATCACCATCACGCACCAGAGGAGTTTCGATAGAGCCTCTTGTCAGGATCGTCGCTTCCTGTACAGCAAGAGGTACCAGTTCCGTACGCTGCAAATACTCATACCCTGTAAAATAGAGACCTGATAGAATAGATAATAGAATGAGTGGGGTCTTTCCCGGACGCTTCGATGGATGAAGCCAAAGGCAAATGACGAGCCAGATGCCAGCAGCAGCCAGCATCCAAGCAGGATGTACATAAGCGGAAAGCAGATAACCCGTGACAAGCGAAATACTTGCTCGAAGAACCATCGCGGATCCCCTCCATCCCGTGTCGAAAGCTTATTTTCCCGCCCTGATTATATCCATGGTTCCCGGGACAAAAATAGGAGTATCGACGCTTTATTACAAGGTTTTACGGCCATTTCCTGGTCATTTGGAGAGATTGCGCTGACTGTCGATCCGTGATAGAGTTAGCAAGAGCAATCAGTGAGAGGAAGAGTCAAGTCAATGTGTGGAATCGTATCGCTTTACAACAAACGTCAAGCGCCTGTTCAACAAGAAACGATCAGCGCGATGACTGGAGTCATCTTGCACCGGGGTCCAGACGATGATGGCTTCCATCTCGAAGAAAACATCGCCCTGGGCTTTCGTCGTTTAAGTATCATTGACGTGGAAGGCGGACATCAGCCGCTGTTCAATGAATCACGAGACATGTGGATCGTAGGCAATGGAGAAGTGTACAACTACAAAGAACTGCAACAATGGTTGAAGGATTCCGGACACATCTTCCAGACCGATTCTGATATTGAAACCATCCTGCACCTGTATGAAGAAGTGGGAACTGACGCACCGAAGCACTTGCGCGGCATGTTTGGCTTTACCATCTGGGACGGCCGTAAAAAACGACTGTTTGGTGCACGCGATCACTTCGGAATCAAGCCCCTTTACTATGTAGAAACCGCTGATTCAATCGGGATTGCAAGTGAGATCAAAAGCTTGCTGGAGCTTCCCGGACTACGTCGCGAAGTGAACAAAAAGGCCTTTTATCACTACCTTACCTTTCAATACGTACCCGATCCCGAAACCATGTATGAGGGAATTTACCGCATTCCACCTGCTCACTCCTTCGTGGTGGAAAATGACAAGATCACACTAGAGCGTTATTGGGATGTACATTTTCAACCGGACGAGAGCAAGCCTTTTTCCTACTTCGTGGAAGGCACTCGCAGTGTCTTGCTCGAATCCATCGACAAGCACCGGATCAGTGAAGTGCCACGCGGAGCCTTTCTTTCCAGCGGCGTCGATTCCAGCAGCATTGTAGCGATGATGCGTACCTTTGAACCGGTGAAGACCTTCTCGGTCGGCTCCGACATCCCCGGCTACAGCGAGCTGGACTTCGCAAAACGCACCGCAGCCTTCCTGGGTACCGAACATCATGAGTTGGTCGTCAACGCCCAGCAGTATATGGATGAATTGCCGCGCCTGATCTGGCATCAGGATGAACCGGTGGCCGACCCATCCGCCATTCTGCTCTACTTCGTCGCAAAAATGGCAAGTGAACATGTAACCGTCGTCTTGTCCGGAGAAGGGGCCGATGAATTTTTCGGAGGCTACAACATTTACCGCGAGCCGCATTCGCTCAAAATGTTCTCTGGCATGCCTGGCTGGATGCGTCATTCCATTGGCTATATGGCGGAACATCTGCCTGACCAGGTAAAAGGGAAAAACTTTTTGATTCGCGGATCGAAAAAAGTGGAGGAGCGCTTCTTCGGCAACGCCTTGATTTTCAGCGAAGAGATGAAGAGACGTGTCGTCATGGATGATATCGCCAACTCCAGCTTCTACGTATCGCCTTTTACAGTCACCTCGGACATCTATAAGCGCGCTGCCCAATACGATGATGTGACCAAGATGCAGTACCTGGACATTCACACTTGGCTGCGCGGCAACATCCTGATGAAGGCTGACAAGATGACTATGGCCAATTCTCTGGAGCTACGTGTTCCGTTCATTGACACCAAGGTGTTCGAATTCGCCTCCACCATCCCGACCAAGTACAAAATTGCGAACGGTACAACCAAGCACGTCCTGCGTGAAGCGATGAAAGACTTCTTGCCAGCTGAAATCAAGTCGAAAAAGAAACTGGGCTTCCCGGTTCCGACACGCACCTGGTTGAAAAACGAATTTTACCAATGGGCGAAGGAAATCATCTTCGAATCGAAGGTGGACGACCTCATCAACAAGGCCTATGTGTTATACATGCTGGATGAGCATCGCGAGGGCAATGCCGACTACAGCCGGAAAATCTGGACGATTCTCGTCTTTATGCTTTGGCATCAGATTTTCATCGAGCAAAAGCACACCTTTGGCCCTTATGTAAGTCCCAATGTAGAAATTCGTCGCAAGAAAAACGCTTTCCAGCATATTGGTTAAGCCATAGCAAATAAAGTTGCACCCCCTCTCTTTCTTTTCGTAGCATCCTTTGTAAGAGACAAGTTGATCTCTTTAGATGCACGCAAAGAATGAGGAGGGGTTTTTTTATGCTTTGGGAATGGTGGGAGCGGTATCGCCGTCTGCTCGTCGGGATTGGTGCTCTCTTCTTTCTTGGGAGCAGCGTCTGGCTGTACCACTCCAGCCAAGGATCAGCGCAGGAGGAATGGCCGTTAACGCCTATCTCCGGGATCGAAAAGGAAGCATTAGACACAGCGATACGTGCTGAGGAGCCTAAGCAAGAAACACTTGAAGCTGAGCCTCCTCCTCCAATCCTGGTAGACGTCAAGGGCAAGGTAAAAAAACCGGGCTTGTACTCCTTTCAGGCTGGCATGCGCGTAGCTGATGCGATTCGTCAAGCAGGCGGAACGTTGCCAGATGCCGATCTTGAACAGATCAACCTCGCCCAGCCACTGCTGGATGGAGCAGCCGTTGTGATTCCATCCAAATCTGACACGGAGCCTCAGACGCTCAATCAGGCTGTGCCCGGACAGCTCATCCCCTCCTCTTCTGATCCTGCCGATCAAGGCTCGGGTGGGACGATCAATATAAACACCGCAACAGCAGCCGAGTTGATGTCCCTGCCAGGCATTGGCGAAGCAAAAGCGCAAGCCATCCTCCAATACCGAACAGAAAAGCAAGGTTTCCGTTCACCGGAGGATATCAAGCTCATTTCAGGTATCGGGGACAAAATGTACGAGCGGCTGAAGGATCGTATTCGTATTCGTTAGATGATGCGCGAGGGTCATGATCGCCTTCTTTTCCTCATATGATGGGGAAAGAATCAGAGGAAGGAGGTATGGACTTGAACAGGATTGGAGTCATTGGTACGGGCAGTATGGGCAGTATTTTGCTGGAGGCCTGGTTAACAGCCAAAGCCTTATCGCCCACGCAGCTCATCGTACACAACCGAACCCCTGCTAAAGCTGTTCGTCTAGCGGAAAAATACCCAGGTTTGAGCGTCGCACAAAGCAATACAGAAGTGGCGCAAACATCCAGCATCCTGCTTTTGTGCGTCAAGCCCTCTGAATATAACGTCTTGCTAGAACAACTGGCCCCTGCCTTAACGACGAACCATTTAATGATTACGATCACCAGCCCGATTAAGCTAAAACAACTGGAGACCCAAGTTCCCTGCCCCGTAGCGAGAGTCGTCCCAAGCATTACCAATGCGGCCAAAAGCGGTGTCAGTCTGTGCGAGTTCGGCTCGCGGATCACCCAGCAGCATCGACAAAACATCTTTTCCCTGTTTTCTACGATCAGTCAGCCCATTGAAGTATCCGAAACCTATTTGCGGGTAAGCTCTGACATAACTAGCTGCGGTCCAGCTTTTTTGAGCTATATCCTGCAGCAGATGATTGAAGATGCTGAAAAGGAAACCGGATTATCCCACGAAGCGGCTACCTACCTGGTAACACATATGCTGATCGGGATGGGCGAGCTGCTTAAACAGGAACTATTTACTCTTCCAACCCTGCAGCAGCGCGTCTGTGTACCCGGCGGAATTACCGGTGAAGGATTGGTAGCTTTGCAAAAAGGTGTGCCCGGATTGTTCGCAGAGGTGTTTCATCGTACACACGCCAAATTTGCGGAGGATCAGGAGCTGGTTCAACAACAGTGGAAGAATCATGTGAAACAGCATTGATGGAAAAAATAAAAAGGAGTGGGCCCATTTAACAGGTTCCACTCCTCTTCCTATGTTACTTCCGTCCGTCCATTCTCGCCTTAGCGAATGACGATATTTACCAATTTACCAGGAACAGCGATTACCTTCACGATTGTTTTGCCTTCGATGAGCTCCTTGATGGTCTCATTGCTCATCGCCAAAGCTTCCATTTGCTCTTTGGTTGCGTCAGAGGCAATCAGCAGCTTTTCTTTGTTTTTCCCATTGACCTGCAGGACTATCTCAACCTCGTCTTCAACCAGCTTTGCTTCGTCGTAGGTTGGCCATGCCTCGTACGCAATCGTATTGGAATGTCCAAGCTTTTCCCACAGCTCTTCCCCAATATGCGGTGCAATCGGAGAGAGCATTTTCACAAAGTCTTCCATGTATTTCTTCGGCAAAACGTCCGCCTTGTAAGCTTCGTTGATGAACACCATCAGCTGGGAGATCCCTGTATTGAAGCGTAGTCCCTCGTAATCCTCGGTTACTTTTTTGACCGTCTGATGGTAGACGCGCTCCATCGCATTCGGTTTGTCTGTATCCACGATCTTCGGATTCAGCTCACCATTGTCATTCACATACAAGCGGTAGACGCGGTCCAGAAAGCGACGGGCACCGTCGAGGCCTTTTGTAGACCACGCGATGGATGCATCCAACGGCCCCATGAACATTTCATACATACGCAGGGTGTCTGCACCGTGGCTTTGCACGATGTCGTCCGGATTCACGACGTTGCCTTTGGACTTGCTCATCTTCTCGTTGTTCTCGCCCAGGATCATTCCTTGGTTAAAGAGCTTCTGGAATGGCTCCTTCGTCGGTACGACACCGATATCGTAGAGGAATTTGTGCCAGAAACGAGAGTAGAGCAAGTGAAGAACAGCGTGTTCCGCCCCTCCGATATAGATATCAATCGGCAGCCACTCTTTCAGTTTATCCGGATCTGCCATCGCCTGATCATTGTGCGGATCGATAAAGCGCAGGAAGTACCAGCAGCTACCAGCCCATTGAGGCATGGTATTCGTTTCACGGCGAGCTTTCATGCCAGTCTCTTTGTCTACGATATTGATCCAGTCGGTGATGTTGGCAAGTGGCGACTCACCTGTACCAGACGGTTTGATTTCTTTCGTCTTCGGAAGGATTATCGGCAATTCATCAGCTGGAACCACTTTCATCGTGCCATCTTCCAAATGGATGATTGGAATCGGCTCGCCCCAGTAGCGTTGACGACTGAACAGCCAGTCGCGCAGACGATAGGTGACTTTGCGGTTTCCTTTACCGTTCTCCTCCAGCCATTCGATCATTTTGCTGATCGCTTGTTCCTTGTTCAAACCATCGAGGAAGCCAGAATTGATGTGTTCGCCGTCACCAGCGTACGCTTCCTTCGTAATGTCTCCACCTGCAATAACAGCTTTGATTGGCAAATCAAAGGTTTTTGCGAATTCATAGTCTCGCTCATCGTGTGCTGGAACGGCCATGATCGATCCAGTACCATAGCTGATCAGTACGTAGTCGGCAATCCAGATAGGCAGACGTTCGCCATTTACCGGATTGATCGCATAGGCGCCTGTGAATACGCCTGTTTTTTCTTTCGCCAGGTCCGTACGCTCCAGATCGCTTTTGTGTTTTGCCTGATCCAAATACGCTTCAACTGCTGCCTTTTGTCCAGGTACCGTAATTTGCTCGACCAGCTTATGCTCCGGCGCCAGCACCGCATAGGTTGCACCGAACAAGGTATCAGGGCGAGTCGTGAATACCGTGAACGTCTCTTCGTGGCCTTCAATACCAAAGGTCACTTCCGCCCCTTCCGAACGACCGATCCAGTTGCGTTGCATTTCCTTGATGCTCTCTGGCCAATCCAGCTCTTCGAGGTCAGCGAGCAATCGCTCTGCGTAAGCTGTAATTTTCAATACCCATTGCTTCATTGGGCGGCGTTCGACCGGATGGCCTCCGCGTTCACTCTTGCCATCGATGACCTCTTCGTTGGCCAGTACGGTACCAAGTGCCGGGCACCAGTTCACAGCCACTTCATCGATGTAGGCCAAACCGTGTTCATATAGCTTGGTGAAAATCCACTGTGTCCATTTGTAGTAGTTTGGATCTGTTGTATTGATTTCCCGGTCCCAGTCGTAGGAGAAGCCCAGCGACTTGATCTGACGACGGAAATTGTTGATGTTGTGCTCGGTAAATTCAGCAGGGTCATTTCCTGTATCGAGAGCGTATTGCTCAGCCGGCAAACCGAATGCATCCCATCCCATTGGATGAAGTACATTATAGCCTTGCATGCGTTTCATGCGGGACAAAATATCTGTAGCCGTATAGCCCTCTGGATGTCCAACGTGCAGTCCTGCACCCGATGGATACGGGAACATATCAAGCGCATAGAACTTTTTCTTGCCCTCATCCTCTGAAGTCTTGAAGGTTTTGTTTTGCTCCCAGTATTGTTGCCATTTCTTTTCGACATTGCGATGACTGAAAACCATGGTAAAGCACTCCCATCTGAAATAACGAAATAGATTACACAGCTTTGACGAGAAGTAGCATGGCTACTCCGCCTTTTCAAGCTTTGTATGGTACTACAAATTGATAGTAAAATAAAAAACCCCGCGCCCCTATCGCTTACGAAAAGGGACGAGAGGTTGTGTAGACTCCCGCGGTACCACCCAGTTTGGTGAAGAGAACTGTTTCACCCGCTTGTTCATATCCGTATCGTGGATGAAACGCCCTCCCTTACACAGCCTATCCATCAGGCCTTCAGGGGGAGTGCTCGGAGGCGAGTTCGGAGTGGTCTGGGTTGACTTGCACCCACCGTCAACTCTCTTTTGGTCACAGAACGATTCCTACTATTCCTCTTTTAACGCGTCGATTTTTGCAGTTATAACACGATTATAGTCAATCCTAACCAGTCGTGTCAATCTTTCGGCCGACGAGCCACAAAAAAGTGCCGTTCACTGTCTGCTTGCGGCGGAAGATCGGTAAAGTCTGCTGTCAGCACAACATCCGTAAATCCTGCATCCTGCAGCCAGCGAAAGATCTGCATGGGCTGATACGCACGCTGCCAATGCTCCTCTTCTACCCGCTCGTACAAGCCCGAGGGCTGACGGATGAAGAAGGTGAGCTGATGCTCCACCTCCAAGCGAAGCGGATCGCAGAACGCATTCCAAATATACGAGACATCTTCTTCTACCAGGGTAAACGTCTCATCTCCAAAGACGTGCAGCATCTTATAAGGACTGTGAACATCAAATAAAAACGAGCCACCCGGGGTCAAATGAGCAAATACGCGGCGGAATGTCTCCTGTACGTCTTCCTCTTGTGTCAGATAGCTCAAGGAGTCGCACAAGGAAATGACCGCATCAGCGGGTGTCATCTCAAGCTCACGCATGTCCTGCTCAACCCAGGAGATATCCACTTGCTCCTGCCTCATTTTGTCATACGCGATAGCGAGCATCTCTGCCGACAAATCAACGCCAGTCACCCGATATCCTCGCTTGGCTAACGGAATGGCAACGGAGCCTGTACCGCAGCCCAGATCAATCACATGGAGCGGTTTTTCTCCCTTGCTCCACGTGCGATCCACCCATTCCAGCCATTGATCGTAAGGTGTGTCCGCCATTAATTTGTCGTATATCGCGGCCATGTGCGAATACGCCATGTCGATTACTCCTGCGATGAGAAGGTAACCACTTCGGCATCCTTCCACAGACGCTCAAGATTGTAAAACTCGCGCTCTTCCCGATGGAAGACGTGAATGATCACATCCTCGAGGTCTACGAGTGCCCAGCGACCTTCCTCCTCGCCCTCGATACCACGCACGTTGTAGCCATTTTTATGTGCCTGGTCGCGGATTTCACGGACAATGGCCTGTACCTGACGCTCGTTGTTTCCGTGGCAGATCATGAAGTAATCTGCGATCACGGTCAGGTTCTTGATATCGAGCACCGTAATATTCTCTGCCTTTTTTTCCTCTGCTGCTTTAATAACCAGGCGAGCCAAATCATCAACTGTTCTAACCATTAAACCCTCCTTCTCTCCCTCTGCGGGAAATCAAGTCGTTGTATGCCATCAGTGTCAACGGGAAGACCGTTTTCTGCTTTTCTATCAAGAACTGGATCGTCCCCCCCAATGCCACGGAAAGGGCTGTATCCAAATCCTTTTGAGCCAGATCGCGAATTTGCTCCACGCCTGGATACTGTCGGTTTGGTTCTATATAGTCTGCCACACAAACTACTTTTTCTAACAGCGTCATTCCAACTCTGCCCGTCGTATGGTAGCGTACCGCCTGCAAAATCTCAGGATCCGTCACGCCGATCTCTGTTTGAATGACAATTGCACCAGCAAAAGCATGCCACAGCTCTTTTTCACCTTGGAGAAGCTCCTGCGGCAGGTCATGGCGAACGAGAATGTCGTGCATTTTATCGATCGACCAGCATTTGCAGTAATCATGAAGAAATCCGGCCAATTCGGCCTTTTCTGGATCTGCTCCGAATCTTATTGCCAACTGACGTGCGGTTTCCGCTACGCCGAGTGTATGCTGGTACCGCTTGTCGTGCATTTGCGCTCGCACGCGGGCAAGCAGTGTCTCGCGGTCCATTCGCTCATTCATACAATCGGTTCTCCTTTATATAACGTTCCACTGCGTCCGGTACTAAATAACGAAGACTTTTTCCCTCCGCTACTTTCTGGCGGATCAGGGTGGAAGAAATATCCCATACCGGCATGTTCACGAACTTCACATGTTCTGGATCGGACAGGTCGAGGTCAAAGCCAGGACGTGCCAAGCCGATAAAATCGGTCAAGCCCACCAGCTCCTCGTAGCGATACCAGGTAGGCAGCGTCTTTACCATGTCTCCACCAATGATAAATGAGAAGCGATTGTCCGGATGTTTTTTCACCAGTCGGACCATTGTATCGTAAGAATAGGACGGCCCCTCTCTGTGCAATTCTTCATCAGAGACGCGGAAAGCCGGATGATCTTCAACCGCTAGCCGCACCATAGTCAAGCGATGATGAGCGGGCGTAAGACCTTCTCGACTTTTGTGCGGAGGAATATGTGTCGGCAAGAACCAAATTTCATCCAAGCCTGCCTGCTCACGCGCTTGTTCTGCAGCCAGCAGATGCCCACAGTGAATGGGATCAAAGGTGCCGCCTAGTAAGCCAATGTGTTTTGATTCACCTTTCATAACGGTTCGCCTAAGGCAGCTGGATCGTTTTGTTCTCGCGCGATTCTTTGTACAAGACGACAGTGTGACCAATCAGCTGTACCAGCTCCGCACCAGCACCCGCGGCCAAATCTTCTGCCACTTCGTGCTTGTCATCCAGATTGTTCTGCAGGATCGATACTTTGATCAGTTCACGCACTTCCAGCGCTTCTTTGATCTGGGTAATCATATTTTCATTCACTCCGCCTTTTCCTACTTGGAAAATTGGGCTAAGATGATGGGCTTCTGCGCGCAAAAAGCGCTTTTGCTTGCCGGTTAACATCGGCACGCCTCCTCTATTCAATCAAATCTTATTTTTTCAGTTGTTCCAGTACAACGGCACGCATGGTTTCACTCGGAGCTGCCTGACCTGTCCACAGTTCAAAGGCAAGGGCTCCCTGATTGACGAACATGCCAACACCGGAGTGCACGCGGGCTCCGAGCTCACGAGCCTCTCGCAACAAACGCGTCTCCAAGGGATTGTAGATGAGATCGCTCACGACCAAACCGCTGTGCAGCCACGCCGATGGTACTGGCATATCCTGTACATGCGGAAACATGCCAATCGATGTCGTATTAATCAAAAGCGTCGAGTCTGCGATCGCTGACTCGCCACTTTCCTGCTCCACCACTTGTGTGGGAACGATCGTTCCGACATGCTCAGCCAGGAAAGCTGCTTTCTCCCGTGAACGGTTGATGATGCGAATCTCTTTTACACCTTGTTCGGCAAGAGTAAATGCGACAGCTCTTGCAGCACCACCCGCTCCCAGCAGTGTCACCACTTGCTGGTCCAAGGAAATGCCGGTATCTTCTACAAGCGAACGAACATAGCCCAGTCCATCGGTATTGTAGCCGATCAAGCGGCCGTCTTCGTTTACAACCGTATTGACGGCGCCAATTTTTTTGGCTAATGGATCTATCTCGTCGAGCATCGGCATGATGGCGACCTTGTGCGGGATCGTCACATTCACCCCTTTGATTCCAAGTGCTCGAATGCCTTCCACAGCATCCTCGAGCGCTTCCGGAGAAACATCAAATGCTGCATATGCAAAAGCCAAGCCCGTTTCCGCAAACGCCGCGTTGTGCATCAGTGGCGACTGTGAATGGGAAACGGGATGACCGAACAAACCTACCAGTTGCGTTTTGCTTGTCATCATGATACTCTCCTACCCCCCAGCTTCTCTCTCTATCATATGGCAAGGACTACGGGCTAACCAACCCTTCTTTTTTGCGGGTTTAGATCAATCCTTTGCGCATTCCCACACTGACCCCTTTTGGTGCATGCACAACGACATTCGCCTCGTGTTTGCCTTGCAGGCTGACCCAACCCAACCCGGAGATGACGATATCGGTCGTCATGCCTGTCGGTTTGATTTTAAACGAATGCTTCGCGAAAGGCGGGAGAGCCTTTACCGCTTCCTCACCTGTAGGCGGATTGAGCAGCGTGCCGTGGTGCTTCTGCATCACTTCTTCTGCTTTTTCCAGCTTCGTTCGGTGAATGTACAGATCGTTATCTACATACACAACCAAAGGCTGTCTAGGGCCACGAACAAAATCAACGCGGGCCAGCCCACCCAGGAATAATGTTTGCTCAGGATCAAGCTGATACACCTTGGAATTGATCCGGCTCGTAGGCGTAATTTTACGCAAATCAGCAGGTGAAATCATATGGCCAATCTGCTCGCGGTTGATGATGCCCGGCGTATCGTAGATCGAGCGACCGTCCTCCAAAGGAATCTCGATCTTGTCCAGCGTCGTTCCTGGAAACGGCGAAGTGGTAATCTCCAGCTCTGCCGCACCGTAGTCATGCAAGATGCGGTTGATCATCGTTGATTTTCCAACGTTGGTTACACCGACAATGTACACGTCTCTTCCCTTGCGCAGCTCTCCTATACGAGCGAGCAGCTCGTCGATGTGCAGTCCTTTCTGGGCGCTGATCAGCACCACATCCTCCGGACGCAGGCCACGCTCCTTGGCCTCGTGCTGCATCCAGTTGCGCACGCGATTGAGGTTGATATTGCGCGGCAGCAGATCTACCTTGTTGCCAACGAGCAGGATCGGATTCTTTCCGACAAAGCGCGGCAATCCCTTCAGCCAGGAGCCTTGGAAATCAAAGATATCCACGACCATGACGACGAGGGCTTGTGTAGAGCCGATTCCGTCCAGAATACGCAGGAAGTCGTCGTCACCCATACTGACTGGCGCCACTTCATTGTAATGCTTGATGCGATAGCAGCGCTGGCAGATGACTACTTTTCGGTCAAGTGCCGATGCCGGTGCATAACCGGGCTTTTTGATATCCTCCGTCTGTATCGCGATTCCACAGCCAGCACAGGAGCCAACCGCCTGTTCATTTATGCTTTGCTCTTCCACGAAACCATTCCTTTCCGCTCCATCCAATATAGGGCTACTCGCTCCATCCTGCGATTAAAGCGCGTCCAAAATCCGTCTGTCTGAGCAACGGGCACGACCAAAATCGTATGAAACCCAAGTCGATTGCCGCCCAGTACATCTGTAAACAATTGATCGCCTACGACCACTGTTTCCTCGACCGTCACACCCATCTGGCGAACAGCCTGCAAAAAGGCTTTGTTAGTCGGTTTGCGTGCCGCACAAATAAAAGCGATCTGAAGAGGCTGGCAAAAGCGTTGTACACGTTCCTGATTGTTGTTGGATACGACTGTGACCTGGATACCGGCATCACGCATACGCGCAAGCCAGCGTTCTACCTCCGGTGTAGCCAGCGGCCTGTCCCATTCAACCAATGTATTGTCAAGGTCGGTAATCACCGCTCGTATGTTACGCTGTTTCAACTGTTCTATATCAATGTGGTGGATCGAATCCACGAACTGGCTCGGCATCAGCTTCTGTAAAAGCACGTGGCACCTCCAAACGGCATGAAGCAAAATAACCGTGATTTCGGCACCTACTATACCATATTCAGCCGTACTGTTGCAAAAGAAAACGGATAACGCCCGTACCAATGGCATGGGCGTTTTGACCTCAATGATCCTTTTTCTCTCTTTTCTCCATCAGCCGTAGGACACCCTCCTTTGGCGTCCAGCACTGGAAACGATAGTCGGGGCGTGTCTCATAGGTGAGACGGGAACAGCGATACCCCACTTTGTCCCGCTCCTTTTCTACGCGAAAATGGATGCAGGTCGCACAACAGTGAAATGGATTGGTCTGATCCACGGTTCTCCCCTCTTACTTTAGCGAATTCCAAGTGAACATCGACAGCTGCTCGTAGCGCACTTGCTCGGGCTCGGCAAAATTGCTGAAACCGACGCCTACCAAGCGCACGCCTGCACTGTATGAAAACACGTCAAGCAAATCGTCCAGCAGCTCTTGCCAATTGGCATCTGTCGTCGCTTTGCACTGACGCGTGCGTTGGGTAAAATCGGCGTATTTGATTTTCAGGATAATGGTTTGAGGATGGACATTCTCCTGCCGGATATCTTCCTGCACTTCCTGCAAGATTGAATAAGCAATCTGTGCAACAGCATCCCGATCATACAAATCAAAGGGAAGTGTAGTTTCCCGACTGATCGATTTCGGTGCTCGTTCCATCTCAATATCCCGCTGGTCTTCTCCTCTGGAGCGGTCATACAACGCGCGTCCCCACTTGCCAAACAGCTGGACTACTTCTTCCAGCGACAGCTTCCAGAAATCTTCTACGGTTTCAATTCCTTTTTTTGCGAGCACCTCTTGGGATTTCTTCCCTACCCCATGCAAGGTACCGATCGGCAATGGGCGCAGGACCTCTAAAGCCTGCTCCGGTCGGATAATCACAAAGGCGTCCGGTTTTTTCAAATCACTCGCGATTTTGGCCAGCGACATATTGTAGGAAAGGCCGATACTGCAGGTCAATCCCGTTTCCTTGTGAATACGCCGCTTGATTTCACGTCCGATTGGAACAGCGTCCTCGTAGCTGCTGACATCCAGATACGCCTCGTCCAGCCCGACTGTCTGGTAACGATCCGTATATTGGGCCAGGATCTCTCTGATCTCGGCAGACTTCTCCACATAGCGGGAATAACGGACTGGCAGAAAAATGCCTTGCGGACATTTCTTGCGTGCCAGAGCTACGGGCATCGCCGAGCGCACACCGAACTTACGCGCCTCATAGCTGCATGTGGAGACCACGCCACGATTTCCAGTCCCCCCCACAATGACCGGCTTGCCCCGCAGATGCGGTTGGTCGAGCTGTTCCACGCTGGCGAAAAAAGCGTCCACATCCATGTGCAGGATTTTTTTCATAACGGAGATACCACCAAACATACATTCTCATTTCAACTATTATCTCCGATCTGTGCTTCCTGCGCAAGTAGCGGCAGCCTTTCCCACTAAGATTGGGCAGATATGACCTGCATCAGCTCCGACACAGGAGGATTTCCTTTTTTGGCGTATCGTATCTTTTGATCTTTTCCGATGATGTAAACGATTCGCTGCTGGAAGAAAAGGCCCAGAATCTTGCCTACATCATACGACTCGCGAATCTTCTCCTGCTCATCGACAACCAGCGGAAAGGAGTAGCTGAATTTGTCCGAAAAAGCCTGGTGCTTATTCAAATCAGCTGGGTTGATCCCCAGTACAATCGTATCCAGCTTTTCCAGTTCGCTGTATCGATCCTGGATTCCGCAAAGCTGCTTGGTGCAGACGGGTGTATCGTCACCTGGGTAAAAGATCAGCACGATGTTTTTTTGACCCAAATAATCTTGCAGACGAATGGTTCCTGCTGTGCTTTCCGCAGTAAAGGCGGGAGCAGACATTCCTGGTTTTAGCATCACAATCACCTCTCTCGTAGTATACATGCCATTGAAAAAAGAAAAAACTGCCCCATTTAACATGTGGACAGTTTCTTGCTGCAAGCTTGCTCAGTTGGCTTGTTCTTTGGTTTGTTTGACCTTCGCGACAAACGCTTCGGCAATTTTCAGCATCGTGGAATCATGGCCCCACATGCGCTCAGGGTGCCACTGCAATCCGATATGCAAACCGTCCAGGCTCTCGATCGCCTCGACTACGCCATCTGCTGCCACACCAGTGATCTTGAAGCTTGGCGCGACATCCTTGACAGATTGGTGGTGAGAGGTGTTCACCAGAATCTCCGTGGTACCCAGTGCATCTGCGACCATGCCCGGCTGAAGCTGTACCTTGTGCGCCCCGTATTGACGAGAGCCTTTCTGGGCGTGCTGGAAGGCACCTGGCACTTGACTTGGGATATCCTGAATCAACGTACCACCGCAAGCTACGTTCATGATCTGCATCCCTCTGCAGATCCCCAGCATCGGTTTTTTCTGCTCCAAAGAAAGCTTGATAATGGCAAGCTCTGTCAAATCCCGCTCGTACTCCACTTCTCCCAGACGCTGCAACGGTTCCTCACCGTACAGGTGCGGAGCAGGGTCTTCGCCTCCGGTCAGAATGATTCCATCCACAGCTTCCATCATGGCTTGGAACGGCGGCTCCTGTATACCTAACAACGGCATGATCAGAGGAATTCCTCCAACACGGGCAATCCCGTCCACATAGCCGGAACCCACATAAAAATACTGGTCGAGATTGTTGTTGGGCAAATACATTTTTGAACATACGACACCAATTACCGGACGCACTCAGGTCACTTCCTTGTCTTCAAAGTAGGTAGCTTTTTTAACATGATTCCTGAAAAACTTCTTGCTGTTCAGAGCTTGACTACATACTATTATAGTAAGAAAATTTTGTCTATATTAAAAGGAGTTGTTTTCTATGCTATCCAGCCTCTCCCCCTCTATCGCGCCATTACTGGAAGAATCAGGTGGTGAATGGGGGGTTTATCTCGAAGATTTGCATACCGGTGAACAACTTTCTTTTAATCAAAATGAACGTTTCTATGCAGCAAGTGTGATCAAGGTTCCGATCATGGCAGCAGTCTTTGCCGAGGTGTCTGCAGGCAAATTTGCTTTGGAAACGATAATCAGGCTGCGCCAGGAGGATCAGGTCGGAGGGGCAGGCATTTTGCAGCATATGACGCCTGGTTCTGAGTGGACGGTACAAGATCTGGTCACGCTGATGATTATTCAAAGCGATAATACAGCGACCAACATGCTGATCGATCTCGTCGGAAAAGAGTCGATTCGCAGTATCATGCAGGCGACCGAGATGACCAACAGCCACTTTTACAACAAGCTGATGATTGTACCTGCACAAGTAGAGGGATACAACGAAGTGACAGCTGCCGATCTGGGCAATCACTTGCGTTATCTGGCAAAAGGCAAGGTCATCTCCTACGACAGCTGCGCAAGAATGATGGCCATTTTGAAACAGCAGCAGCATCGCGACCGGATCCCGCTCCACTTTCCTTATCCCAGCGGCGATCTGATTGGCTCTCTGCCCAGCTGGGAGCTCGCGAACAAGACGGGTTCTGTTACCAATATTACACATGATATAGGCATTCTCTACGTCGGTTCGAGCGCTGTCACGATCTGTGTACTGAACAAGGGATTGCCTCAAAAAGCCGCTGTGCAGACCATCGCCAGCATCGGGAAACTGGTATTCGACCTGTACAGCAAGTAATCGACCAAACCACGCCCACCCTCAGCAGGTGGGTCTTTGATTTTTATGACATAAAAAAGCGTGTACGCCATCCTTGCGGGTACGTACACGCTTTTTAGATCGATTATTCTTTTTCCAGGATCAGCTTGCTTACTTCCATGGCACTGGAGAACGAGAGCTCAGACAGCTGTCCTTGTCCTTCGCACCAGTCTCCAGCAAAGAAGAGGTTCCGGTAATCCGGGAGAGAGGTCGGCATCGGTTTTTGTGTCATCGTCCATTTGATCTCCTGGACAATCGCACGCGTGGAAACACGTGGCACCACCAGTTGATCTCTCCAGCCAGGGAAGTGCTTGTCGTACAGATTTTCGATTTCCTGCTTGCGCTGTTCCACGATCTCTTTGTTACCAACCTCGGATTGGCGCAGGTAGGCAGTGGCCTGAAGCAATTGACCGCCTTCTGGCACACAGCTGTGGTCGTAGTACGAGATATCGGTAATAAAAATGTTGTTTTGCTTGTCGTAAATATAGGAATAAGGCACGTCAATGCGTTCCTTCAAGCCTACGTCATACACGACAACGACTGTCGGTTCGTACTCGGCATATTGGGCAATGGCATGCTCCAGACGAGTTTCGCTGAAGACCTTCACCATTTCCTTTGGTGGGATACAGCTGACGAATTCATCTCCTGTAATCTCACCATCCGGTGTCACGACTCCTACAACCCGTTCGTCTTCTACGTGAATGGACTCGACCTTGGTTTTGGTCAAAATCGTACCATTGTTCGCCTCGATGACACGTACAAACTCCGAAATCAGCGCTTGCCAGCCTCCACCGATGTATGCAACCGGTTTGTTCGTCATAAACAAGCGGCTGTAATAATTGAAGAATACATCCGATGGAATCTTTTCAGGTTCACGGGTGAAGAAGTTGGAGGATGCCAGCGTCAGCATCATTTCCTTGACTTCCTCGTTGATGTGCTTTTTCTCCATCCACTTTTGAATCGAGAGATGGGGGTGTCCCTGCTCCATTTTCAGCATCGTTTTTAAAATTTCAAACGTAAACAATACTTTGTCCAAGCCTTTCAACAGCCTGGTTTGGAAAAGGCCCTGCACATTCGCCGGAACCGCTGTCAAGTCGCTTCCGATATCGTACTTTGCCTTGGTTGGATTGAAGTCTTGCCAATCAATCTTCAAATCCAGTTCTTTTTCAAACGTTCTCAGAACAGAACTGTCACGTGCGTAAATCGCATGTGCCCCGAAGTTAAAGTTGAAGCCTTTGATTTTCAAAGTTACGGCACGGCCACCCAATTGTCCGCGCTCCAATACAGCTACTTTTTTGCCTTTCGACGATAGATAGGCGGCTGTAGAAAGACCCGCAAGTCCTCCGCCTACGACAACAACGTCATAGTGATTGGTTGTCATACACAATCTCCCCTACGCGCTAGCGATGTTGATCTACTATATGATTTACGTCAAACCCAATCATTAGAATACTGGATATACGAAGCAGAAGTCAATCATTATTGAACTCTGTCTATTTTTATACTGGTATATACCATTTTTTACCTGACAGTGTTGTCATACGAAGTGGATTCCTTTTCCAAATCAGGTGGGTAAAGATGTGTCTGCTCTCCCCTTGTCGGAGATCTGAACTAGTATTCCCTTCCAACCAACGGATATCCAGCATCAACTTGATTGACAGGATACGATCGTACATGGAACTTGAAAAAAAATAAACATCCCTTCGTCGAACGGTTCTACCCACATCTTTGCACATGAACCCGCAAAAAAAGGACTTGATCAGGCATATCATGTAAGCAAGCTGTACGACAAGTAGCCGCTGCCCGTCTCGCAGAGGATTTGCCCGATGCTGAGATCGAGCAGTTGCTGCGATGGCCGGTCAGCGGCATGAGATCAAGAATTCTTGACTTCTTTAGTTCTGTTCATTTCGTCGCGTCATCTGCTGCCAAACTGTACCGCTGGCAGCTTCTCCGCTCTCAATCCGCTCCAGAGCCATTTTCACCTGCAGGCTCACTTCAAATTCCGGATCGTTCTGCGCCTCCTGCAAGGCTTCTAGTGCCGATTCGTCCCCAACCTCAAAGAGAAAGCGGGCCGCACGCCAGCGCACCAGCTTGTTCCGATCCTTGAGCGCCTTGCACATTGCCGGGATTGCTCGGGGATCTCCCAAATCAGACAAGGTATCGCCTGCCGTGCGCCGTACAGAGACGGAATCATCCTGAAGTGCCTGATACAAGAGCGGATATACCGCCTCTGTCTCAACCATCCCTAGATAGACTACGGCTTGTCTGCGGATTGAGGATTTGGTATCCTGCAAAGCTTTTTCTAAAACAGGCAGATCATCCACTGTCGGCTCCATCCGATCAAGAGCTGCATATCGTTTTTGCCAGTCCGGATCGTCAAGCATATCGAGAGTGACAACCTTCTTCTCACGACGGATCGGCTCCGGAGCTTCTCCCGGCCCTTGCTGCATCGCTCGTGCGACGAGTTCCTCTACCCGCTCAGCTGGGTAAGAAGCATCGATTTCCTGAGCCACTTCTTCTCCAATCTCGCGCAAATCCCCGTATCGTACACCGTGCTCCACCCATTTTCGTTCCATCAGCAAATTAGGCGAAGCTGAACCAGCGCGAACAGCCGCTTGCCCAAATCTCTCCGGCAGAGCGGCACGAATCTGCTCGTTCCCCATCGTCACCTTTACTTGCATCGGTACATCGCGGAACATCTGGATATACACCTGCGCTTCACCAAATGCTGCACTGCTATCTTCTGCGCCAAAATCAGGAACTGCCAGATCCGTGCCTGCGTGTAAAATCTCGCGAGCTTGAGTCAGGATCTTTTGCCAATCAGCATTCGACTTGCGTTCCAGCGCAAGAAAATCTGCAGTATGAAAAATGGAGACAACTCCATCGATAGACAACAGCTTGCCCATCATCGCAGGAGCCTGCTCCGATTTATCTTTTGTATAGACACGTTGAACACCATCTGGCAAACGCTCGTCCACGTTCAGCTTCATCACATTTGGACTTGGCGTCGGCTCAATGGATAACAGTTTCATGCTTCGTCACTCCTTTTCTCAGCGCTACTCCCAGCTTCCCCTTCATGGTAGCACGGAATTCAACGGGAGTTCCAATGTACAGCTTCAATACCTGCACTTTGCCCTTCTCAGATAGGAAGCTTGTAGTAGTCGTTGGCAGACTTGACAAAAAATCCGCACGATTCGTATAGCGATAAGGCCCCACTATTCACACAGGCCATCTGAAAACCGTGGACATTCAGCCAAATCAATGTCTCCATATCTTCCTCTTCGGCCAGTCGCAATTGGACAGATCCGAGATGGGGACTGATCTTTTATTGGGCTGAAGGTCCATCCAGTATTCGGAAAATGAATATTCGGCACCCAGGCTTTCTACAAACGCCTTGCCTGATGCGGATTCCCGCTGAACAATAAACAGCTGATGTGGTATGCTCCGCTTTTTGCATTCATCAGCCGACATCTCCTGAAGTGTACGGAAAATACCAGCTCGCCGGTAATCAGGATGAACCATTCCACTAACTTCTGCTTCTCCTCCATGAAAGGAGTAGAGTGTCAGGGTTCACTTTCAGATCGATTCCGTCATGCTCGTTGCAAAGCTGGACCAGCTTCTGGATGGCAGCCAGTTCGTCGGCCTCCAATGTAGCTTTTGCTACGAAAAGTGGTGAGATCATGCTCTTCCCCCTCTAAAAATAATGGCGTCTTAACTCTTGCACAATCTCCTCCAGATTATTGGCGACCTGCGGAATCGCGTATCCGACGTAAAGCGGAGAGGTCACGAATCGCGGAACGACCTTTGCCACCAGCTTCTGGCCCCAATGATAGAAGAAAAAGTTGTAGCTTTGAAAACGCGGATTGACGTGATGTAGGATCCAGTGAGCCAGTATTTGCAAGTAATCCGCCATTTTCCCCATCTGACCCCAATCGGAAAGGACGACATTGTACTCAAAAAAACCGGCTCTAGGCAAGGTGGAGAGAGTAAGCTCCACTCCGGTATCCCGATCAATCACTATCCCAGTAAAATCGGAATCCTTTACCTGCTGGAGATAATCGTATTGGTTCAGGCCCACAATCTGCATATGGGGATGACGAATGCTGCCACCCGAATACGGGCCGTGGTTTTTGAAGAATAGAACGGACTGATATACGCCGCTTCGCTCCATTTCGAGCCATTTCTCCACCCCAAACGCCAGCAAAGCGCGAACATGCTCTTTGGAGTAAACAGACCAGTCACCCTCACACTGATCTGACTCTACCAGGACGGTTTGATGTGTTTCCTTCAGCACGGGATACTTATTTTTCAGCCAGATCATCGTGCCCCGTTTTTCCAGCACATCCGTCAAGCTGTTTCGATCGCAAAATGGGCATGCTGTCTCGCGGTTATGGACACTTTCGGGCTTTTTTCTGCCAATGTGTATGTCAAAGTGCAAATGCGTCTGTGTCATCCCATTCCCTCCTGTTTCCCACTCCTTTTACTTTACATGGAAACTCCGTAGGCGTAAATCGTTCCACTCTTTCTTGATTTGCAGGTTATTCGCTTCACAAAAGGATATCCGTGTTTTACGATTACAGCAGATCCACTACCCTGAGGAGGTTTACCTATGATATCCATACACAAAGCTGCCTCCCGTTACACAGCCGATCACGGATGGCTAAAGAGCAACTTCAGCTTTTCATTCGCAGAATACTACGACCCATCGAACATGAGCTTCGGACCTCTGCGCGTTTTCAATGATGATACGGTTCAGCCGAATATGGGATTTGGCGCTCGGCCATCGAGACAGTACGGGTAGACAAGAAATCGTTCGCCCCGGCGAAGTTCAGCGGATGAGTGCCGGTACAGGGATTGTCCATTCCGAGATGAATCCTTCGTCTACTGAGGACGTACAATTCCTGCAGCTCTGGTTTGAGCCTGCCCAGTACGGCTTGACCCCATCCTATGAACAAAAGGCCTATGACCCTAGCAAACTGACGAATCGGCTACACCCTGTTGTTTCTGCCAAGGGTGGCGAAGAGACTGCCTTGATTCATCAGGATATGACTCTCTATTTGTCAAAGCTGGAATCTGGACAGACGCTTCAATTCGAGCAAACCGCCGGACGTCGAATATACCTGTTCGTCATGGAAGGGGAGCTTTTGCTTAATCAAGAGGAACTGCTTCATCGCCGGGACGCAGCGCGAATCACGGAGCAGCCCAGCCTTGAGATTGCCACATCATCCGGTGCCTTCTTCATGCTGATCGATTTGCCCTAACATCGAATAGACGACATGACATCCGCAGCTTAAGTACGGATCTAGGCTGCGGCTTATTTTTTGTCTCAATTCCATCGTTTACAATCGTAGTAGTGAATGACAAAAAGGGGTTGGAGGAGCATGGAAAGATCGTTTTACTATCCGGTTAGCTGGAGTGAAGCTCACCGGTATAAACTTCTTCTGGATGAGGAAGGCGTACCCTATGAAATCCTGACCCCATTGGATTTGCCTGTGCTGGAAGAGGGCATGCTGGCCATCGTCTTTCCTTCCATCCCACTGCGCCTGTATGCATCGGTACGAAACCTGTTTTACCGGGATGGATTGCGATACCCCGATCCGATGTCTCGAGATATCTGGATCCGCTGACTGAACAGTGTCATGAGGTACATCTGCGGACGGCGAACATAGGATGTGGTAGTACGGGAGGTGGAGGAGATGCCGTCCTACAACATCCGCATTTCGATTACTGATCTCAGGCTTGACCTTTTTGATGGTAGCAAGCTAGTTCGCTCTTTTCCTGTTGCTCTAGGAAAGATCGCCACTTCTACCCCGCGAGGAGATTTTACGATAATCAACAAAGTTCCTTATCCGAATTCCTACCCCGGCGGCCCACTCAGTGTGTTCGGCACCTTTTGGCTAGGGTTGAGCAAGCCACATTATGGAATTCACGGAACCAATAACCCTGCCTCTATCGGTCATTATGTATCTCACGGATGCATCCGCATGTACAATCAGGACGTGAATGAGCTAGCCAAGCTTGTTCCTATCGGGACTCCCGTCCGTATTCGCCAGAAATAGGCCCAAGGAAAACCAAAACCCGCACTCTTCAGGAGAGGCGGGTTTTGCCATGACTCAAATTTTCGGTTGTGTTGGTTGTATTGGTTTCGTCAGATTCCAGGTAAACAATATAGCGCCTGGCTTGCTTGTACATAATCGACAAAGTCAATTCCCGGATTTTGTTCATGATCTCTTCTTTTTGTTCCGGCACATCCGTAACCAGTGCTTCTTCTTGAGTAGCCAGATAGGACATTACCCACTCTGGGTCCAGTTTGTATGCAGGCAAAGACAGCGACTCCTCTACTCTGTAATCCTCATTAGTCTACATGAAGGAAGCTGTCGTTCACAGCATCAATAACTGGCTGTATAAGCATAGTTTGACAACAAGTCCATTATTTCGTTGCTCAGGATCTTCCTTCAAGCCCCATCGCACAAGGTTACAAACTCACCTGGATTGGACCGAATCGTGCGACCTATTCTGAGCAAAGTACCTTCACTCAGCTCTTGATATCTTTGATAGAGTCGGCTGGCTTCCTCTATCAAGCTGGGATCCTCCTCCAGATCCAGGACAGATATTTGCGACATCTGAATGCCTAATCGCTGATTCCGTTCTTCTAGCACTACTTTCATTTCTTCTAAAAGGTGGAGGATATCTTCCTGCTCAAAATAGCGCAAGCCTGCCTGTATTCCGATCCAGTATGAAAAATGGTCCAACGTATAGGCGATCCAGCTGACGAACTCGGCAACAGATGGATGTGCGTGATCATGCAAGACATGAAACATGAACAACGCCCGCTGTCCTGCGGTTAACTCCTTATACACTTCCATCTTGACCTGTGGGCTTTTCCCCTGAACCTGCTGCTGCACATGCTCGATACACGCACGTCCCAGCAGCTCAGTCTGCCAGGCATCAAATTTTTCCCGTTTCATTTTCGCCAACATAGAATCACACTCCCTTCCATGATTATACAGGAAAAAATCCAAGGATAGCTTTTTCAGTTGGGGGATTCCACCTTTAAACATACCGAAAAAAAGTGATAGAATTGGAAATATTGTTGTGGAAAGGGGCAAAAGATGAAGAGTGCTGTGATCAGGAGGCCAAAAGCTTATCTGAATCAAGACATTGTGAGTGACGGCAAAGAAAGATACTTTCTCATCGCTTGCGATGGAGATAAAATAATCGGAACTATCGAATACGGCCCTCAAGCGAGCTGATCCATTCTTGTACGGAACATGCCTATAAAGAACTGCCTGAACTGGGTACCGTCTTCGTCCATCCAGCCTATCAAGGGCAAGGGGTTGGCAATCAACTGTTAATCGAGATGTTCGCAACCTTTAAGAACAAAGGTATAGAAGAAGTTTGTTTGGATAGCGGCTATACTCGGGCACAAAAAATCTGGCAGCATAAATTCGGTGAGCCTGCTTATCTGTTGCAGGATTACTGGGGTGAAGGCGTTCCTCACATGATTTGGCGAGTCAACGTGAATGACTTCGTATCCGAGAAATCACCCATGGAAGCAAGAAAGGCAGTGGCCGCCTTAAGCTCCACTGCTTTTACATGCTCATCTGATTACTTATGATTTTCCCTGCTCCAATTCTTCGACCAAGGAAGAAAGCACTGCCCACCGTTCGACGGCTGCTTCCAGGTCGGCAGCCACCTGCTGTTCCTCTGCGAACAGCTTCTCCACCTTGGCGTAGTCACTGCCAGATGCGGCGATTTCCTGTTTTAACACAACAAGCCGTTCTTCGAGAGCAGCAATTCTCCCTTCGATCCCATCCCACTCCTTTTGATCCTTGTAGGACAGCTTGCGGGTTCGGTTATTCCCTCTGTTGCCACTGCTTTTCTCCGTATTATCCGTCTGATTTTTGGCTACCTCTGGGGACGGTTCCTCGCTTTTTTCCATCCGTCTGATCTCCAGGTATTCGGAATAATTCCCGAAGAAGTGACGGATGCTTCCTTGTCCTTCAAAAGCGAAGAGGTGTTCAATGGTGCGATCCAGAAAGTAGCGATCATGCGAAACCGTAATCACGGCACCAGGAAACTGCTCCAGATAATCCTCCAGAATGCTCAGCGTCTGAATATCCAAATCGTTCGTCGGCTCATCCAGGAACAAGACGTTCGGCTCGCCCATCAAGGTACGCAGCAGGTAGAGACGGCGCTTTTCTCCACCAGAGAGCTTGGAAATCGGCGTCCACTGCATATGGGGTGAAAACAAAAAGCGTTCCATCATTTGCGAGGCGGTAATGGTCTGCCCGTCACTTGTCGAAATGACCTCAGCTGCTTCTTTCACATACTCGATCGCTCTAAGCTTCTCATCCATTTCCACATTATGCTGGGTGTAATAGGCGATTTTGACCGTCAACCCCACGTCTACCTGACCAGAATCCGGCTCTATGCGCCCTGCCAATATGTTTAGCAAGGTAGATTTCCCGCTTCCATTTGGCCCAATGATGCCTATACGATCACCCGGAGCGACGATGTAGCTAAAATCTTCAATCAGTTTGCGGTCCCCGAAGGATTTGCTCACTTTTTCAATTTCAATTACTTTTTTTCCTAGACGACTGGCTCCAAGCGCCATGTCCATTTTCGCCGATGGACCTTCTACCACACGATCGCGCAGCTCCTCAGCCCGTTGAACGCGAGCTTTTTGCTTGGTAGTCCGCGCTTTGGCTCCTCGCCTGAGCCACGCCAGTTCCCTGCGAAGCAGATTTTGACGTTTGCTCTCTGCTGCAGCCTCGTTTTCTTCTCTCTCCGCTTTTTTCTCCAGGAATGTCGCGTAATTGCCCTCGTAGCTATACAGCTTACCGCGATCCAGCTCAAACGTGCGATTGGTTACCCTGTCGAGAAAATAGCGATCGTGGGTGACGAGCAGCAGGGCTCCTTTATAGCGGGTCAGATACTCCTCCAGCCATTCCACTGTCTCGTTGTCGATGTGGTTGGTCGGTTCGTCCAAAATGAGCAAGTCTGCAGGTTGGATCAGGGCTCGAGCCATTGCCACTCGCTTGCGCTGCCCCCCGGACAGTTCGCCTACTCGCTGCGAAAAATCATGGATACCCAGCTGAGTTAGAATCATTTTTGCCGTCGTGTTGCTCTCCCATGCATCTGCAGCATCCATTTTGCTTTGCAAGGAAAATACGCGGGACTGCTTTTTCTCATCGTCTGGTGCTTTTTGCAGGTCCGCCAGTGCCTGCTCATACTCACGCAAGAGCTGAATCAGTGGAGAATCTCCATAAAAGACCTGATCCAGTACAGTAGAGTTCTCGTCAAAGCTTGGGTTCTGCGGCAGATATTCGACGACGAAGCGATTGGCG
The DNA here is from genome assembly GCF_003710915.1 of Brevibacillus invocatus. GTDB lineage: Bacteria > Bacillota > Bacilli > Brevibacillales > Brevibacillaceae > Brevibacillus > Brevibacillus invocatus. The sequence goes on from NZ_RHHR01000003.1 coordinate 133,674, forward strand.
TGTACAACCTTGCCGCTGTCAGCCGTATCCAGGCCAGCAAGTATTTTGAGCAGCGAGGATTTTCCAGTCCCATTTACCCCAATCAGACCAATTCGCTGCTGTTCTGCAATATGAAAGGAAATGTTATCAAACAATACTTTTTCTCCGTAGCCTTTGGAGAGGTTTTCCACAGATAGTATTTGCATATTCGTCTCCTGTACGTTTCGATTCACCAGTACCATTGCACATCACGCGCACATGAACAAATGGTAACATGTTTTGGCTGTTAGCTCTAGTTGGTTGTCTGCTGCAGTACGATTTTCAATGGAAGGAAAATTTCAAATCTAGCGCTTTTACGGCAAGAGTGGGAGAAGCCTTATCCTCCCACTCTTTTTTGATGAATGATCGTCCTATTCGTGTATCCTGGCTAACACCTCGCCAATCCTCTCCCCATGTATCAACAAATCCGCCCAATCATCGAGCGGTGTAGGATCATGATTGACTATCACCAGCTTGGCACCCCCCTCTTTTGCACGCTGAGGAAACCAATTGGCCGGACTAACCGCTAAGGAAGAGCCTAGAACAATGAATAAATCTGCCTGATCTGTCCACTGCTGCGCCTGTTCCACTTCCTGATACGGCAATGATTCTCCGAACAAAACAACAGAAGGTCGCAGAAAACCGCCGCAGGCACACGCTGTCCCCCCTTGCTCCAGATACCGTGAACTGGGGTATACCTTTGCACATGTGCTGCAATGCACAGTCTCCAAGGTTCCATGTAGCTGAGCTACTTTTTTGCTGCCTGCCCGTTGGTGAAAACCATCTACATTTTGTGTAATGATTCCGCAGATCCTGCCTGACTCCTCTAAACCTGCCAAGATCTCATGTCCGCGATGTGGCTTGCAAGCCAGCAAGCCCTCCACTCGTGTACGGTAAAAAGTAATGAAATCATCCCGGTGATGAAGCATGGCCTGGGTACTGGCCAGCCTCATCGGGTCTTTTCCTTGCCATAATCCTTTTTGCGAGCGAAAATCCGGCAAACCGCTCTCTGTCGACATACCCGCTCCTGTGAACACAACCACAGATGCTGCTTCCCGCAGCAAATCGCCCAGTCTGTTCATCATGGATCACTTCCTTTCACCCCGGCCTTATTTGTACATATTGTAAAGGAAGGCATTCCATTCTGTATAGGAAGGAGGGGTTGAATGACCACCTATTTCGTCTCAGATATTCACGGGCAATACCCGACCTTTCAGCAAGCTCTTCAAAACACTTCTTTTTCCCTGCAAAATGGAGATGCGCTCTACGTTATCGGCGACATGGTGGACAGGGGCCCAAAATCAAAAGAAGTGCTGTTCCATTTGCTGGAGATGCGACAGGTTTATCCGGATCAAGTATTTTTGATTAAAGGAAACCATGAGCAGATGCTGCAGGATTGGCTGCAAGGACAGGGTAACCCTGAACTCTATCTGCGCTATAACGGCGGAGATGCGACTATCCGATCTCTTCTGGATGACCACCCCTTGCGACGCGCTTTTCTCGGTCGTATGCCCACACAGGAAGAACAAGATCATGCCCGTCAAGTCATCATGAGCCGCTACCCGCAGCTGCTTCCTGCGCTTGCTTCGCTTCCGCTGTATTTGGAACTGCCCGCTGACCCACGAACCGATTCTCCCCCAGTCTTGCTCGTCCATGCAGGGATCCGTCCCCATGTCCCACTATCCGCACAGAGACCGGAGGATTTACTCTGGATACGCCAGCCTTTTTACGAGCATTATGACGGAAGCCTGCCTGTGATATTTGGACATACGCCTGTCGATCGCCTTCCTGACTATAGCGGGAAAGGTCCCTGGAAACGAAACAATATCATTGGGATTGATGGCGGTGCCGGCTATCAACGCGGAGTCCTTTTGCTGCAATGGCCGACTCTGGAATACTGGTATACGCCCGTCCAGAATGTGCAAAGCGTCTTTACGTTTGCAAATCCAAATGAAAAAGGATGGAAAGTATAGTGTTTTTGGCAATTGAAAAATGTACCAAATGGCAATTAACAATATTCATTACAATGACTATTCATGCATTTATTAGCCTGCTTGACATGGAGCCGACACGGGCATGACTCCAGGCAAAAGACTGCAGATTATCATGTCTACAGGCATGTAAGCCTAAGCCCGCTGTGAATGTCAATCAAAATGTTGACCACCGTGCTCATCAAAAAATTGACCACCATGGCAAAAATCAATCCACCCGTCGGGTGGGTAACTTTATGTTGAGCAAAATGGTCAACATTTTGGCGAGCGTTCACAATTATCCTCTATATAATACAAAAATACTCGTCGACGGATCTTAAATGTGTGCTGTCTATATGTCTTTTAGTTGGATACGGGTGGTGTGCATATGCAGTCATTTCAACTAGCAATAAAATTAACATCAATAAAACAAAAGAAAAACTTTTAAAAACTCTTTTCATGAAATAGTCCCTCCTAAAAACTAGTTTAATAGAGTAACAAATAACAACCCTTAAATTGTTTTTTATACAATATATGGAAATTAATGTATGATTATATTATTATTGATGAGACGAAATTTCAATAACTTTTTTTGAGGGAGGTTTTTATGGGTAGATTATCTATTGTTTTAGAATTAGTTTTAGTTACGTTATTATTAATTGGGTGTGAAGAAAGAGACAGCATGAGTTCTCATTCTATCGTCGATCGTGACATGTTAGTTGAACAATTTCATTTAATTCATGACTTTAATTCTGGTGAGGAGTTCAATACGGAAGAGTTAAAATCGATACAGACCCATACTCAGAGAAGCAATTATAAACTTGTTCTTTTACATTTTTTTACTCACCAATTAAAACAAGATATTGAGTCATTTCAAACAATAAATGAAATCGACAATATCCGTCACATTTTAGTTTTAACTAAAGAAAACTTTGTCTATCGAGTGGATTTAAAACAGTGGCGGGAGTTTAATAATATTTGGACTGTAGATATGTATGGAAATGCCCCACTTTCGATTGTCGAAAAATAACAAAGATTTGGCCCTAATTCCAGATAATAGCAAAGTGGATTAATTAGGGACTTGACCCTTGAAAAAATTCTACTAAGTATCATTTGCTTAATTTTGTTGACTTGAATCACTTTAACGGAACTTTTGTCGAGTCTCCCAAATATAAAAGGGACATCAGCCCTTTTTTAGTGAAATTGACGGTATTGAAACCAATTTCCACAATAAGGGGTATGTACAACTTCCATGTTACCTTACACTTGGCAATAATCTAGCTCATTCCGGGACTTCAGTTGGAGTTCGAGGGTACCAGTTACGTTATTTAGATACTTTCGTTCACGGTATGATTCTTTGCTAGGGGCAGGGAACATATCCAGAATCTCAACGCATCCTGGAACCATCGACTTCTTTGTTGTATCACACGCTTCTTCAACAGGTTCACCTGGAGACCGTTGTCCGTATTTCCGGGAGAACTAGTGTAACGAGGATCAGCGTGTGTTCATGAGTAAAGACTAGCTTGCGATTGACATGATCGACTCATTTCCGGCAATCAAAGAGGAAGTCGTCTATGTGCTAAAGGACCTGTAATTTTCGCAGCTTCCATATCATCCGCCGTGAAAATCAAACCATAAAATCTTGGCTTAACGAAAGCAAATTTACAAGAGTCAAGTTAATATTCCTTTCACAAATTGTTACTTTTTATAATCCGCTTTCAATTCGTAATTATGGTAGAATATTAAACGAGGTGTTGATATGAAACGCGAAAAAATCCTAGAGCAAGGCATGTTTTTCTCCTGGGGAATCTCTCTGATCGCGACATCAGGAAGTCTCTTTTTTTCCGAGGTTCTCAAATACATACCCTGTGAGTTATGCTGGTACCAGCGCATCTTGATGTACCCGCTTGTGATCTTGCTAGGTGTGGCGTCTGCCAGAAAGGATTACAAGATGTCCCTGTACGGATTGATTCTTTCCGTGATAGGCGGCTTGATCTCGCTCTACCATTATGCCATTCAGAAAATCCCTTTTCTGCACGAGATGGGAAACTCTTGCGGTATCGTGCCGTGTAACACCGCTTATATCAACTGGTTTGGCTTTATCACGATTCCTTTTCTGGCACTTGTAGCCTTCATTTTGATCGGAATCATGCAGTACATCGTCCTAAAAAATGTAAAGGAGAAATAGGCTTTGAAAAAAATTATCTTCCTATCTGTTCTTGTTGCAGCTTTGCTGATTGGCGCGATCGTGTACTCCGACATCTCCAATCGCGAAATAGCAGCAGGAAACCCTTACGGAAAATCTACGCTGCATCCTGCAACACTGGAACAATTGAACGATCCTCTTTACGACAATCAAATCCTGCCAGACGATCTAAAAACACGCCTGGAGAATCAGGAAGATCTATACGTTTACTACTTCAGTCCAACGTGTGAGCACTGCATCGCTACGACACCTGTCCTGGTTCCGATTGCCAAAGACATGAACATCGATATGAAGAAGCACAACCTGCTTGAATTTACTTCCAGCTGGGATACGTATCAAATCACAGCTACTCCAACTCTCATCCACTACAAGGGCGGTAAAGAAGTTGCTCGTCTGGAAGGCGGAAGAGATGGCGAGCTGTGGAAAAAATGGTTTGAAGAACAACAGCAAGGCTCGTAATAAGACGCTTCGGCCTCCCGTTTGGATGAACGGGGGGCTTCTCTTATGATGGCGGCGTGACAGATGTGTGAACACTTCGGCTTTTCTCGTGTAAAAATAGCCCTTACGAGTCATTAGGCTTATCCTGAATCATGCCTATAATAGGTAATGGGGAACATCATTGGAAAACGGAGGTAGTACCATGAATCTCACCTATCTGACGGAAACTTTTGGCTTTCGCGGGACATGGAACCCTGAGCTGATCGTGCTTACCGTTTTGATCGGAGTCGCTTATTATTCATTTATCGGTCCCTTGCGTCACACCTTTCCAGACGCAGAGCCAGTTTCATTACGACAAAAAATCATGTTTTCGGCGGGACTGCTCCTTTTTTACTTTAGTCTGGGAAGTCCATTAAACGTGAGCGGTCATTTCTTGTTCAGCGCTCACATGCTGCAGCAGTCACTCTTGTACTTGGTCATGCCCCTGCTGATTCTGGCCGGCACACCCAAGTATTTATTCCGTTATCTCGCGAGTTACGGTTGGATTCGGATGATCCTGAAAATCTTCACCCACCCGCTTCCAGCCGTTATCCTGTTTAATGCTCTGTTTTCGTTCTATCATGTGCCTTTCATTCTCGATCTGGCCATGAACAACCTGGCCATGCACAACCTGATTCATCTCATTCTCTTAATCGCCGCTTTCTTCATGTGGATGCCCGTTATTGCGCCTGTTCCCGAAATTCATCGGTTAACTCATCTGCAAAAGCTGGCCTACATTTTCGCCAATGGCGTATTGATTACTCCAGCGTGCGCACTGATCATGTTTGCTGGAGCACCTATGTACGACACCTACTTGAATGGTCCAACCATGCTTTGCGCACCATTTTTCTCTGCCCCTATCGACAAGTCTATGTTTACGATTACAATGGATCCACTGGAGGATCAACGATTGGGCGGAATTTTGATGAAGCTGATGCAGGAATTGAACTATGGCATCGTGCTCGCTTATGTATTTACGACCTGGTACCGGAAAGAAAGGGATCAGCCCGACGAGGGACTGTTGCCCCACTAATACCCACATGAGAGGGAGAGGAGTCCAAGAATGTCTGCAGCATCTGCCACTGCGATAAGAATGCGAAAATTGCTCGTCTTCTTGCCGCTTCTCGTTTTTGCCGTACTAGTGGTATCCTGGTTCTGGGGACAACCCAAAAATGTACAGGCCGCACTGCCTGATGTAACATTGGAAAACATCGATGGAGGCACCTTCCCCCTCACCAATACACACAAAAATCTAAGACTGGTGGAGCTGATCTATACGCGCTGTCCTGATGTATGCCCCACTACCACAGTGAAAATGGTGCAGCTGCAAAAGCGGCTGATGGAAGCCAACCTGATGGGAAACGGTGTTGAGTTTTTGACGGTGACCATCGATCCGCTCAATGACACACCGGATGTGCTTCGTACTTACGCGAAGAATGTGGGAATTGACCCGCAGGGGTGGAAGATTCTTCGTGGTGATGAAGCTACCATCGAGACAGTGACACGCTCACTCGGATTCTTTGCCAATCGTATGGAAGACGGCTTCATCTCTCACACGACCAGCACCTACCTGGTAGACGAAAACAATGTCGTCTTGCGCAAATTCGGCATGGGCGAAGATTTTGATCCGGATCAAATCTACCAGGAGCTGATGAACTTGAAACAGAAAGGGTAATGATCGGAAATGATTTTGAGACGCTTGATATACACGCTGCCATGTCTGCTCTTGCTCACTGCAGTGACCGCATGTGGCAATGATCAGCAACAGACGGCGATACTTCCATCGACACCTGTAGATGCAGCCTTCACTATGGAACCCAGTCAGCCTGCTGCTGGAGATACCGTTACCTTTGCCGTCACGGTGACGCAAGAAGGCCAGCCAGTGGATGATGCCAGCGAAGTCAAATTTGAGTGGTGGAAGGAAGGACAGGAGCCTCACGCCATGCTGCCTGCTACCTTCCAGAAGGACGGGCTCTACATTGCCAAGCAGCCCATTACCGAACCAGGATCGTACTTCGTCTATTATCATGTTACGGCACGTGATTTTCACACGATGAAGAAGATTCCCTTTACCGTTACTGGAGAAGACAACACAACCACTCCGGAAACGTCTCCACCATCTCCGGATGAAACGACTGCAGGCACACCACATGAACACGGAACGAATCCTTCTGCAGGAGGACAGGTAGAACTCCATTTCATGCCTCCAAAAGAGGTGCGAGCCGCGGAAGAAGCCTGGTTGGGTGTACATGTCATGCAGGAAAACGAAGTCATCGAAAAAGCGACTGTCCGTTTGGAGTACTGGCTAGGATCAGATGAGAAGCACGCTTTTCTCGACACAACGGAATCTCATCCCGGCCAATATGGGGCGAAGATTGCCTTTCCCACCTCCGGCACTTACACAGTGAAGGTTCACGTGGAAAAAGGCGAAATACACGACCACAAAGATTTTACTCTTTCTGTTCAGTAAAAAATCTCTTTCGCAGGAAGTTCAAGGATAGACAACCGCGAATTCATCAAGAAAAAGCAAAGGCGCTGGCCTCCCTTCGAAGAGAAAGGAAGCCAGCGCTTTTGTCCGTTGCTTTCAAAAGATGACGTATTGCTAACAAGTGAAATAGGCGACTCGATTTACAACAAGCTCGTCAAAGATCCACCGATTGTTACGCCAACGAAAGCCAATCACGCTATTACGTCCTATTCTTACTGGATAGAACCAAAACGTACGTCCGTTATGCAGCCAAATAAACGTATTGCGAAACAAACAAGGTGTAAAGTGCCAAGGTGCTATTCCACGCGGGCCACCACGCCCCCTAGGTCCAGGTGAAGTAGGCGCTCTAAATGGCGGCGGTCCAGGTGGAGGTGGAAAACCTCCGGGAAATCCAGGAGATCCAGGCGGAAATCCAGGGGAACCAGGTGGAAATCCGGGCGAACCGGGGGATCCAGGTGGAAACATGTATGACATGACGTTTCACCTCCTACAATTCTCCCTATAAGAGATGCAGCAAAGGCGGAACTGGTATGTGCGTTTGCCCGCGGTCAAACACCTATTTTTTCCGCTGCTGTCTGATGCACACTCGCCCTTCCCTCGTCCCTAGAGCTCCCCCATGCCTCCCCTTTAATACGGTCGACCGCCACTTATAAAGCGATACTCCCAATGTGTTCCTTTAAAATCGGTGGTTCTCACGCCTCCCGATTCTTTGGAATATGTATGGAGTAGTTTGTTGTCCCCCATGTAGATCGCGACGTGCGTTATATTTTGCTTGGAGACGTTGATCCCTTTGTAATCAGACTCCTTCCAGCCTTTATACGCCATGAAAAAGACGAGATCTCCTTTTTTCAGCTGGCTCATGTCTGTAGTCATTTCGCCATTCTTCTTCACATAGCTGGCTTGAGATTTGGCGCCACCTTTCCCCATGTCGATACCAGCTCCATCCAGATAGGCCCACATGGTAAATTCGGAGCAGTCCATCGAAGATTTGCTGGATCTAGAAGAACCGTACTGATAAGGGGTGCCCAAATACTTTTTACCGGCGGCAATCACCTTGTCTCCGATACCCACGTTGGAACCTTCCGCAATAATCCGACGAATGCCCAGAAGCTTTTGCGAATAATCACTCAGTTCTTTCAAGACAACTTTTTTCTCGCCTTGAGAAGAATAAATATATTGATCATTGCCCACATAGACGCCCATAAAGCTAGGGGATCCCTTCCCTGTCGATGAGAAGAACAAGAGGTCGCCTTCCTGCACATCCTTCGTCGATACCTTTTTCCCCGACTTGTACAGCTCGGCAATGGTATTGTCAATGGTGATTCCTAATTTCTTGTATATGTACGTAGCCAAACCTGCTGATCCAAAAGTGCTCGGACCGTTTGCGCCGTATTTGTACGCCTTTCCTACCAGGGTTTGCGCAATCGCAGCCGCTTCTGTACCTGTTGCAGCTGTCTGGACATTCGTCACTTGTGTCGCTGCTTGTCCACCTTCAGCGAACATCAACAGGCTTGTACTCAGCATGACGGCGATCGTGGATTTTTGTAGCCAATCCCGTTTAGTCATTATGATTTCCTCCTGGTTGCGTTTTTCCCAATGAAATGGGTACGCAACCAGTCTACTGGAAATCCATCAGACGGATAAGAGTGAAAATCTTTCCAAAAGCTGAAATGGTTACATAGTCAGGTGTCTATAGCCCTATCTTTCCCTATCATGACATCTGGACGAAGTAGTCCCTCTGCTAGCTATTTTTTATGATTCTTTTCGTTGCCTGCCGATAGAGAAAGTGAACCGTTTCACCCATTTTCAACCGACGGGAACCCTTCACTAAAAAATACGTATTGGGCTTCAACCGCCTCATCAGCCGCTGGTGAAGCTGACGTTTGCTCGTACAATGAACGACTCGTTCAGCCGGAAATCCTGCCCGGATGGCTCCCCTCGCGATATGTCTGGCACTTCTTCCCAAGGTGTAAAGATAGTCGATATTCTTCTCCCTCAGGTAACGACCCACATCCTCATGTCCTCTGATCTCGTATTTCCCCATCTCCAGCATGCTGGCCAACACCGCGACGCTCGTACCTTTGGAAACCTGACTCAATGCGTCAATCGCCGCCTTCGCTGCGTTGGGATTAGAGCTGTACGTATCGTCGAGGATATGGACATTGCGGGCGGTCCGATAATGCGTCAGCCGCTGCTTCTGCGGTCGAAACAGGCGCAGACCCAGCTGTATGGTAGCTGGATTGATGCCCAGAGAATCGGCGACTGCGATGGCGAAAAGGGCATTGTATATATTGTGCTCTCCCAAAACCGGGATAAAGAAAGTCAATTCGGTCTCCTGCAGGCAACAGCTGAAATGCAGTCCTTCCTCCGATTGCTGGATATTTGTCGCTCGATAGTCCGCCTCCTGTTCGATTCCGACAGTAATGAATTCACCGGCAAATCGCCCCACAAAGGGCTGTTCACGCAGCATTCGGGAATAACCACAGTCCATATTGAGAAATACCTTTCCATCCCGCTGCATATGGCGTATCAATTCCGATTTTGCCATTGCGACCCCTTGCTTGTGTCCGCCGACGTTGCCGATATGCGCCGTTCCAATGTTGGTAATCACACCTATCGATGGTCGAATGATCTGACAATGGCTCAGAATGTTTCCTCTGCGCAGCATGCCAAATTCCAAGACTGCTGCCTGATGATATTTCTTGATCCGTCGAACATGCGCCCTCGTATTGCCCAAAAAATTTTTGTTGAGCATGGACTTGTACACGCGCCAGCGTCTGGCAAGTATAGCCGCAATCATTTCCTTGGTCGTGGTCTTGCCTGCGCTTCCCGTCACTGCAATTACCGGTATTGGCAGGATGAGCGGCTTTTCTGGCACTTTAATAATCGGTTGTCTCCCGATCTTTTTCACAGGCAGCCTCTCCTTTGAGTTGATTCCATCACAAAATCGCTTCCACATTGTATGAATGTCGATGAAAGCCTGTATAGACCTTCATCTATTCAGACTTTCCACTTCTGTTCCATTCCTATGGACGTCTGTGTGAATAGAGTAGGAGGAAGAGGTGAAATCGATGAAACGAAAGATCACGATTGCCGCTGTCGGTGATCTCCTGATGTGGAAAAACCAGGTTGCATCCGCCTATGTCCCTGGCACCAAGCGTTTTTCCTTCTCCGAGCAATTCTCTCCCGTCCTTCCACTATTAAAGGGGGCTGATTTTACCATCGGCAATTTGGAGACTACGTTCTCTGGAAAAAAACAGCCCTATCAGATTGGCAGTGCTCGTACAGGCTACCCCCGTTTCAACTGTCCAGATGAACTCGCTGCAGATTTGAAGCAAGCGGGCTTTGACTTTTTGACAACCGCCAATAACCACTGTCTAGATGGTGGCCCTAATGGACTGCGCCGCACTCTAGACGTGCTGGATCACTACAATCTCGGGCACACTGGCACCTATCGGACCAAGCAGGAGTCTATCGAGCCTTTTATCCGGGAAGTGAATGGTTTTCGTATCGGGGTGCTCGCATACACATACGGGACTAATAAACAAACACTTCCTTCTGATGTGAGCTGGATGGTCAATCGAATCCATGCAGCCAACATGAAAGATCAGGTTCTCAAGCTTCGACCACATGTGGATCTTCTGATCGTCTCCCTGCACTTCGGGGTGGAATTCCGTTTTGAGCCGACGCTCAAGCAAAGACTATTGGTGCAATCCATCCTGGAATGCGGCGCTGATATCATCCTAGGGGCGCATCCCCACGTCTTGCAGCCAGTCACCACTCCCATGATTGCACGAGACAATAATGGCCTCCTTCGGAAAACCGTTGTCGCCTATTCTCTTGGCAACTTCACATCCGAGCGCATGCTTGAAATCAATCAGACTCAATGCGGTGCCATTCTTTACCTGACCGTTGAAATGGATACCGCTAATCAAACCAGCATCACCCAAATTTCGATGATTCCTACGTACTGCCAGCCTTTTCTTCATAACGGCAGAAAATCGTTTCGCGTTGTTCCGCTGCTCTACTACCTGCGCAATCCCGACCAACACCTCACACCAGCATTACGGCAGAAATTGCAGTTGATGTGGGGGCGGGTCACACAGATCGTGGATAAGCGTTTTCTATAATCCATCTAAAAAGCAAAAGGACTTCACAGCTGTGAAGTCCTTTTTGTTCTGATAATAGCTTTGCTAGCAATTTTTCAAATTTATTCACACTCAAGATTTCATGTGTAATGAATTTCCCATTATATAGCAACCCAAACGTACTCCAGATGATGGGTGAGGATTGTGCTTCTTCTTTTGTTGTGATCCGATAAGTATGAAAAGGGACATTTTTACTCTCAGCTACTTTTCTCAAGTCTTCCAGAATACCGACCGCAAAGGGACCCTCGTCAGAGACTTTCTCAGCTATCGATGAATCACTATAAACAAGCCCTAACTTTTTACTTATGATTGCCTTGCACGCTAACAGCTTCTTGCTTGCTGCATGCTTGTTTCAATACTTCAGACGCTTGCTCCTCTCCGATTCCCATGACAAGTCCGATCTCACTCACGAGAACTTGCTGGGCCGTATCCAGCATGAGTTTGTCGGAAGTTCCCAGCACTCTTGTCTTACCAAGCATCCATAAATCGCGGATCACTTCACTCATTTCATAAATATCTCCGCTTTTCATTTTTTCCATATTCGCTCTCTGGCGTTGACCGGCGTTCGGATTCAGCTCTGCCTCTCCATCGAGAATACGTGTCAATACGTCCGCCATGATTTCCCGCTCCACAATATGGCGTATGCCCAGAGTGGACATTTTCTCAACAGGAACCATAATGTCTAAATCTTTGAGCAGCATGTTCAACTCAAAATAGAGATGCTTTTCACCGAGAAATTCTTTTTCCTCCAGGGATTGAATCACTCCTGCTCCATGCATCGGGTAAAAAATCTTGTGTCCTACTTCAAACAAAACGTCCACCTCCTAGACAAACTCCTATTATTATAACACACTTTTCGATTTTTGATTTTAAATTTTAAATTTTATCACACACATTTATTTTACGTCAATATACTTTTTCCACTTTTTGACCCTTGTACACACAAAGAAACCGCTGGTGTCTTGACCAGCGGTAGCAGCCCCTCTATCAGCAGATTTCTTTGAGGAATGTGAGGATTTCTTTACTTGCAAAATGAGGCTGATCAATCGGCATCAGGTGCTTGGAATGTGGAATGATGACGACTTTTGACGTGAAATTGTCTCGTACGCGGCCGATTAACGATAGCTTCACATCCAGTTTGGGTTCGTCGGCCGCGGGCAGGAATAAAACGGGACAGGTGATTTGCTGGTACGCCTCTTCGTCATGCAGATCACACACAGTCTCCATGATCTGTACATTGATATCATTCGGAATACGATAAGTAATCTGGCCATTCTCCAATGGGTAGATCGATACGTGTTCAAACCATTTTTCATAGTAAGGGTCCCATTTTGTCCAGGTTTCCTTGGCGTGGGATGCAAACTGCTCCTTGCTGTCGTAGCCAGTTCTCTCTCTATTACGGGTATTCGTCAGCACTTCCTCTCGACTTAAGTCATGCTCCCCATTTTCTCCAATGTAATCAATCATGCCGGAATCCAAATGAATGAGTGAAAGCATGCGCTCCGGGTGTTTGGCGGCAAAGAAAGTAGCGAAGTCCCCCCCCAAGTGAATTACCTACCAGATGGGCTTTTTCAATATGTAAAGCTTCCAGCACAGCCAGAATATCCGCGCATTGTGTATCGATATCATAACCGGAGGCTGCGCGGTCTGAATCTCCTTGCCCTCTTAAATCCATACAGACCAAGTGGTAATCTTCCGAAAAATGAGGTAACATATCTCTCCAGATGGAGGAGCATCCCCCTTGTGGATGCAGAAAAAGAATTGTTTGTCCCTTTCTTTCTGACTCCCATACTTGCAATCTACATTCTTGATTCCATACATATACACTTTTCATCTATTTTGCCCACCTTTCTACCGCTTTTATTGAAATGAGGTAATTCCCTTGAAACGAACAGGTCGCTTGATTGAACTTCTCTCTTTGCTCAATACGAAAAAGAGCTTTACCGTCAAGGAATTGGCAATAGCCTTCTCTGTCTCGGAACGAACCATGCTCCGTGATTTGCATGTTCTGAGTGAATCTGGTGTGCCCTTGAGCGCCATCCCCGGTCCTGGAGGCGGGTACAGACTGCACAAACCTCATCAGCTCACTTCGCTGCCATTAACCAGTGAAGAGGCAGTCGCTCTCCTGATCTCCTACGAATCGTTTTACGATTATGCGAACAAGCCTTTTGAAAACGAAACTCTGTCTGTCATGACGAAACTGTGTGCCATCCTGCCCTCAGAAGACCTGCAAAAAATGGAAGCTCTTCGAAAAAAGGTGCGGGTGACCAACCCCAAGCGGACTGTTGACACGCCTTTCTTGCGGCCATTGCTGGATGCAGCATTGGCTGAGCAATCTGTTCAAATCGAATACGATTCCTTACAGCGTATCAGCACCCGAATCATTCATCCCCACTATCTCTACGCTTTCGATGGATATTGGTACTGCAGATGCTATTGTTTTCTACGGCTAGGCGAGGTATCCTTGCGCGTGGATCGAATCAGGCAGTTCACCACTGTTGAAGGCTATATTCCGGAGAGCCAGGATGCAGGAACAATCAATCAGGAGCTGCATACTCTTCCGTTGCGCATCCGCTTGACGAAAAAAGGCTGCAAGCTCGCAGATGGTCACCATCAACTGAGCAACCTGATTACCCCTCTTCCAGACGGTTCCGGTCTGCTTGAGACGACTATTTTGTATACGGAAATCGATTGGATTGTGCGCTTTGTCCTCGGACTCGGACAGGAAGCCCTAGTGGAACACCCCCCAGAAGTCATTGACAAGCTCCAATGCGAGCTTGCTAACCTCACTGAGCGCTATACGAGTAAGCGACTGTAGGGGCGTTTTGTGATAAGGATAACATTAAATACTGTCAAAACATGTCAGTATTTTTTCACCTGAACACAAAATAGTAGATAATATCGGTCTCTGGCAAAAGCGACCATTATCCAGTTCGTCTACTGGGAAACGGTCGTTTTTTGTCGAGCCCCACCTAATTTAAATACCACTATCCCACACACTATGACCAGCACTCCGAACAACTGCTGGAATGTAAAAGGAATTTTATCCAGACTGAACCAGCCCAGTGCTGACGAGCGATCCTGCGACAAGCGCCAATGAAAGTCCTAAAATCATACCCTTAATCTCCTATTCGTAGATATAATGACCGGCTAACACACGTAAACCTTGCCTATTTGTTACAGAGATAAACCCGTTGTTACGCTCGATCAAGCCCTTTGCACAAAAATGTTGAATCACCCGATTCAGATGCCTATGGCTGGTTCCGATCAAGTTGGCTGCATCCTTCAGACTGACAATGCTTTGTTGTCCAGGTAACAGAGATTCGGATTCATCAAAGGAACAGACAATAGATAGCTAGCCAATCTCACTTCTACCGAATGCAACAAATTAAAGCTCAAAGAATTCGATTTCATCGTGAATTTTTTCGTGATGGCATAATTGAGAATGTCCATACTCCGTACGTATTCAATATCCCCAATTACTTCAAGCGGTGTCTTAAACGAAAGGATTAGCGTTTTACCTTCAGACGAGGTTGTATAAATCTTTACCTTTCCCTCGACTAGCACATACAAATACTGTGCAGGTTCTCCTTGAGAACAAATGATTTCTCCTTGCTCAAATTGGTATACAGACAGATGCGGAAATATTTGTTCATTAAAGATCATTTCTATCTGATGAGCTTGCAAGTAATGATTCAGTTGCTGACGATCTTGAATTTCTTCCCTTCCTCCCGTAGATTTTCCATTATTAAACGATACATTCTGGTAATTGGGGAAGGACATATGTCCTCAAATACGATATCAAATACATCAGGAAATGGAGGGGATTGTTTTGATGGTAAGCGATATAAAAGTACCCACCTGTAGCATTACTGCTAAGGGTGGGCAAAAGGTTCGTTACTCTGTTTATGGCTCACTCTTTAAGGACTCGATCCAATCCGCATAACAGTCATCGCAGAGTAATTCGTCGCGATCCTGTTTGCCTTGGAAAAACGAAATTTGGTGGACGCTGTCAGTGGCGTGTTCACAGTAGTAACAGCGATACTTCCCCAAAGCGTTCCCTCCTTGAAGGTAGTCACGAGTAACGTTGTTTATTTTCCCCATTCGCTCGTGATAATAACACGCCATATTCATTTGATGTCACAAGCTCAATCATGTAAAATCTTGTCTTTCCTGATGCAACACAAATACCCGCAAGAAAGGACATTGGTTAAGTACTGTCCTTCTTGCGGGAAACCCTGACTTTCTGGCTTCATGCAAAAAATGCAAGTTACCTATTTTGTGTATGCTTGGTCCGGTAAAACTCATTAAACAGCTTCATCAATGCGCGTTTTTCAATGCGTGAAACATACGAACGGGAGATGCCCAGCTCTCGAGCAATTTCTCTTTGTGTTTTTTCCTTGTCCTGATCCAGTCCAAACCTGCCGATAATCACTTCTTTTTCACGCTCGTCGAGAATGTGGATGTGCTGGTAGATCTTGTTGGACTCCAGCTTGAGCTGTACGGCATCCACGACCTCGTCTGTTTCTGTTCCTAGGACGTCTATGAGGGTTATTTCATTGCCCTCTTTATCCGTGCCGATCGGATCATGCAAGGAAACGTCCTTCTTGGTTTTCTTCAGACTGCGAAGGTGCATGAGGATTTCATTCTCAATGCAACGAGCTGCATACGTCGCCAGCTTGGTTCCCTTATCCACCTGGTAGCTCTCGATCGCCTTGATCAGGCCGATCGTACCGATGGAAATCAGGTCTTCGCTATCCTCGCCCGTGTTTTCAAATTTCTTGAGGTTGTGAACACGAAGCGATGTCATTCCCAGGCGTAAGAAACTGCTGCTGCTTTAACTCGTCAAGCGCCCCAACCGCTGTAATCTGCACTTCATTCCCGTCGTAACGGATAATGATTTCATCAACCAGTGTCTCTACAATATGTCGCTTCTCCTCAAGGGTAAGCTCGTCGCCGGCGCTCTCGATAAAGTTTCGGACAGCCTTGGAGACCTCGGCAATCCGATTGGCCGATATTTCCTTCTCCGCTTGTTCTGACAACTGCTTTTCGTACCCGGCAAGCTCTTGCTCCAACGACTTTAGTCCGGCATTAATCTTTTGCATTTCGGTAAGCATCTCCTGCTCATCAATGACCTCCCGCTTGAACATGATTTTGATTTTTTCCTTTTCCTTCTCCTTCTGCTCCAGCTGACGTTTGATGTGGTCCGCGGCGGATTGAAGTTCCAGGTTAATCTCATTCGATTTGCTTTGCAGCCGCTCCATATAATCATCGGGATTAGACAATGTCTCCAAAATGAGCTGCCAGACGTAATGATCCAACATATCGGCGCGCAACGTTTGAGTTGGGCACTTCTCAACTCCTTCACCATACTTCTTTGGGAAGAGGTTGGGACATCTGTAGCAGGTGTAACGGATCTTTTCTCCCGTTTCTTTATTTACCCGGCCTGTATAAGTAGTTGCTTGCCACATTCTGCCGCAATGTCCACACCGGATCATGGATTTTAACAAATACTCATACTTTACATTTCCTGACCGTTTCATGTTTTTCTCTTTCTGCACCTGGGCTAATTCAAACAGTTGCGGGTCAATGATACTTGGCACGGTAACCTCGATCCAGTCCTTTTCCTCGCGAAAGGCATATGTTTTTTTCGGTGTGCCGTTCTTGGTTTTCTCCCCGCGAATCTTCCGGGTTTCTCTACGATTGTAATAGAACTTGCCGATGTACACCTCAGAAGTAAGAACCCTTCTAATGGAACTGGCGCTCCAGTTCCTGCTTTCCCCTCGTTTGGGTACCGTCCCCAACGCATAGAGTCGATCCCCGATTTCACGAAGCGTATAGTTCTCATGAACATACCAGTGGTATATCTTCTGGACAAATTCGGCTTCCTGCGCATTGATAATCAAGGTATTTTCATGAAGATCATATCCATAGGGAGCCACACGCATGGGCATGATCTTCTTATCTTTTTCCACCGCTTTGAGTCTTCCGCGTACCGTCCGCTTCTTGATTAAAGACAACTCGTATTGTGCTATGGAACTCATCAGGTTGAAAAAAAGCTGCCCTTCCGGCGTATTCCGGTATTCCGTGTCCACGAACACCAGCTCGATATTGCTCCGCTCCAGCTCACGACAAAGGATTAATTTATCCGTCAAGTCCCTGGTCAACCGGTCGGGGTGGGTAACAATCAAGCGACGGACCAGCCCTTGCGCAACATCTTGTCTGAATTCATTCATGGCGGGCCGATCGATATCTTCACCTGTGAATCCTTCTTCGCGATAAACTTTGATCATGGATTCGGGAATTCCCAAGTCTTTCGCTTTCCGCATGCAAATCTCAAATTGTGCATCAAGGCTTGTGCCCTCTGATGCTTGCATGCCTGTAGAAACCCTTGGATATATGGCCGTATACATGGAGGTTCGCTCTTCTCCTTTCTTATCACTATCACTTTCCAGTATCAAAGAGAGAAACAAAAAAACCGGCTTATTCAGTCGGTTTCAAGATCAAACGCTTTAGGATGTAATCGATAACGGCGTTTTTGGCCTCTGCAGCGGATAAGGTGTTTGAGACTTGAACTGAATCACTACATAAAGTATGAGGCACATATACGATTTTGATTGTCGGCATTCGCTCCATACTTTTCACCTCAATACACCTTATTCCATATGCTGATTGTCCTATCACAATCGCATGTCGTTTTGGATATACTTGAACATTTTCCGCTCCAATGAATGTCCAGTACCGGTGCCCAGGTACAACGGATTGACTAATAGATCCTGACCATTTGAAGGAAGTGGTTTTTAGAGTAGTCATTAGATGATCCAAACTTAATAAGTCACCATGATAAAGATCTACGACGATCACATCCGCTCGTGATTCTAATCGGATAAAACGTTCTTGATCCGTATTTGGCTGAAGAACATATCCATTTACATCTCTGCTACGATCCTTAGCCAGTCTCAATAACGGAATCCCAACTGGCAATCATGATATTAAGAGTCTTAGTTGGGAGAAGGTGCTCAACGTTCTTGAATACCATGTATGCATTTCGTTGGCCTGAAGAGGACGTCGAGATATGTTCACCAGAAAGTGGTTCTCTTGCATTAAATGAATGGATCTTTTCAACCCAGATTCAAGGCAAAATCTTTGCCCCCGTGCTACTGGATTACCTTGATAATAAAATGTCGATCAAATCCACCAGCTACTTTTCTTTGATGGAATACGCACTAGAGCTCATTGATTTTTTTAAAACCCGTTATGGGCTTGATGCTAGATCCATTCAAAACAAAGAATTGGCAAATAAAGATGCACTTATTAATTTCATTGAGCATTCTTCCTACAATTTCGTTCAACGTGACATGATTCTAGCAATAGCTCGAAAATTAATCTCTAATGGGTTCGAATTAAAGAAATCAACAAACGGTATTTCAACAAAAAAGAGGACCAAGATATAAATCATCCCGCTATCACTGCGCATATTAAAGATTTACACCGTTCAGGAGTCAAGGAAAAAAGCGTTAACGGTAAATATAAAATCAGTTACGCCCTATTTTTAAACTGGTTGAATAAAACACGCGTTCAGTTCCAGAGCACTTCATGCGACGAATTAAGCAATTGTTTTTACGATATCCGATTCCTTCTGGCTAACCTCTATAAATTGGGCTGGTTTGCTAAAGACATAACAATGGATGTTACAGGAATCCCGTACGAGAGATACTATTATCGCGAGTTACCAACAGATGCTGAACTCCAGTGTTTTTTCATAATATCCAACTCTATTCTGATCATCCCACATTGGAACTGGCAGCCTTTGGGTTGATGCTTTGTCTTGGTTTGCGAATTCATGAAGTTGCTAACATTCGCTATCAGGATATCCATGTCGAGAATAGAACCATCTCTGTCTTCGGAAAAAACGAGAAATCGGCCATTCTACCCTTACCTGATCCGCTACAGAATTACTTTCAAAAGCTTGTTGTCAACAAAAGTCAGGATGTCCATCTGTTTGGAAACAACAGCCAATCAACTATTCGCAAATTAAGGGCACAGTACAAACTTTATTCTTTTGTCTCGGGATGGAAATATCCAGGGGGGCCCCATTTACTGAGGCACACTTTCATCAGCAGGTTGTCAGAACGTACAGATTGCCCGTCACAATTGCTTATGTACTTGGCAAGGCATGATCGGCCAGAAAACACTGCACGATACGTCCACCGGAGCCCCAATCAATTAACACGTGCTGTAAACAAAATCAATTACTGAGGAGGTTCCCATGCCTAAAGTAATCAACGATACAAAGTATACCGAACTTAAAGAACAACTGAATCAGCTGTTATGTCTTTATGGTCCAGAGAAAATGCGGCAAGTTATGGAAACCTTGCCTGTCCAGACACAGACAAAACCTAATATGCCCCCGGCAGTGCGGAACGTTTCATTTCTCGAAGCCGTTGATGCTTTCTATCAAAGCAGCAAGTTTTCTGGACTTAGCCGGACCACGCAAACAACGTATCGGTCAGAGATGAAACTTTTCCAGCAACATGTGAAGGAAAAGTTTGGCGACGATCCGCAGTTTGAAAAGGTATCAAACGGCGAATTCTTGTCCGACTATATTAAGCTTAATGAGGATCCTAATACAAAAGCCAAGAAGTCTTCCTTTCTTCGAACCTTCATAAAGACCACATACAAAATATTCTTTGGTCATCAGGATCTCGGGGACTTGAAGACTATACTACGCGTTCGATGGTCAAACGATGACGCACCAAAATCCTTTACTAAAGTGCAGATCGCGGAAATCTTGCAGATCGCTCAATCTCGTAACCACGATAGCCTTTACACTGCAATTATCTGGACTTTCCTTGGGAGTGGAATTCGCATAAACGAGCTGTGCCATCTAAGGATCGGTGATATCACACCTGATACTCAAACAATCAAGGTAACACCCAAAGGGGCTGAGAATACCAAGAAAGTCCGAAAAATCAACGAGCTCGCCTTAATGATGCTCACAGATTTTATAGAGAAAAAATACAGTCGCGCTCGCGAGGTGATGCCAGATTCCGATTATCAAAGGCTCTATATCTTTTCAAGCACTGCCGGGGATAAACCCATCACATCTAGAGCCATTCAGCAATTTATGAAACGTATTATTCGCGAGTCTCGGTCGATAAAAGAGGAAGACAAAGATCATTTAGGTCCTCACTCTTTTCGTCATTCTTTTGCCGTTCAAGGCCTTGAAGCAGGGATCGATATATACACCCTCTCAAAACTTCTAGGTCACGAGTCGATCGACAGCACGATGAAGTATTTGCTTTTATTATGATACTGAATCCGAGACTTATCGCCCGATCGATACTGAATGTATTGACGGTTATATCCAGTTTCTCAAGAAGAGGTTTCAGGCAAGCAAGAATACTATCTTCCATAACATTGTTTACCTGAAACATTTTTTCACGTTACTTCACGGTCTTGGGATGATTAAACAAAACCCCATGAAGAATTTTCCGAATCCGTATTATGAACGCCGAATAATAGATCGTTCCCTCTCCATTGGTGAATGTCAACGATTATTTCAAGCAGCGCTTAAAGCCGATCCAATTGTCCGGAAGTTCTACATCCTCATATTGCTAATGTCAACGACCGCTCTTCGAAACAGGGAGATTATACAAAACCTCCTCCGAAGTCGTTTATATGCCCGATTCCCTCGTTGTCGAGTTGGAGCGTTATTTGCATCATCCGGTTGTAGAAGAATGGCGGAATTCCGAACATTCCGGACATTCCGAGGTTTTCTTTGAAAACAATCGACCACTAACAAAAGCAGCATTAAACCGAATCATCAAGAATCTTTGCCTAGAGGCCGGTATACAAAAGACAGTCACTGCCCATAGTTTTCGACATACAACGGCATACTTGATGCAGAGCAGCGGAATTGACATTATCGCTATAAAACGACAACTACGCCATAAGCAGTTATCAACAACTTTGCGATATGTTCCTCTAGTTGACGCTGCGAAGCTGCTGAATGACGCGTGTTCCGATCTTCTTCAATAACAACAAAAAGAACCCAAAGAATGCAAAGAAAAAAAGCTTCATTCGGGTTCATTATTTGAACAATTATAGTACACAAGGACAGACTACTCCCGTGTTGTCATTAATCACCATAAAGGGAATTGAATTCCGTTTGATAGACAATATAAGTTCCGTTCGCTTTTGCATCCAGTTTCGCGCGATCGCCCGTAAGTTTGATCAGTTTTTGCAAATCTTGAATACGGTCCATCATAGGTCACTATCCAACCCGACTTAATCTTGCCATTATTATAACATACTCGTTTCAGATCAAAATTACAGGCCTCGCATACCAGTTTGTCCACCCACTCACAAAAATCAAGCTATGCTCAAACCGCGTTACTTCTTATTCCCATTATAAAGTTCAAAAACGAATCTTCCCCAGCTCCTCCCGGAAAGCCGGTCTTCGCGGAAATTTGGTTAACAATTTTTGTGTGACGGTGAACGCTTCTTTCCGCCCGTCAACCTGTTGAAGCATTCGAATGATCCGGCAAACATCGGCGTAATCTCGCCTGTCCCTGGATTGATCCGCCCGGAATTCGATATATGCCACGAAAAGCGCCTTCACCTCCTCCGGGTAATGCGGAAGCAATTGCTCATAGAACGATTCAATTCGGTAAGGTGCCTTGCGGACATGTTCCAAAAGCCGTGCGTACATCTCCTCTTCCACCAGAATTTGGGTATACGTATGCTCTCCCCTCGGGCTCTGCTCTAATTGATCTAACATATCTTGCAAATACAAAGTCCATTCTCCCTCATCGGAAAATGTATCCTTCACAGAGCGATAATACGCATACTCTCCGTTCACAATCAGCTCCATCCCGAGTTTCCGCTGCTGTTCGACTTGTCCTGTGCGATGGTATGCCTCATACCGATATTTCTTCCAGCGATAGACGAGCCCCGGCAGCCCCTGATCTTGGGCTTCCCCGGCCTCCGCCAATCGGATCGCTTCCTCGGCATCGCCTTGCTCAAGCGCCGCTCGAATCGCAATCTCCCGAATTTCCGGGAAATGCAGATGTTTATACAAATAAGCTTTCGCCTGTTCTTCACCTGAACGTTCCAAAATTTGACCATATCGGAGCACAGTTACCCGCTCGTCTGTGTACTCCCGCGACCAATTAATTGTTGAAGTTCCGAAATGACCGCTTGAGCATACAGCTTAATCATCGTCTGTCTTCAAGAACGTTTCACCGGTATCCCCTGCCCAAACATTTCTTTATTACTCGAGAATCAACTTCACTTCAATGGATTCGAACCAATCAGAAACACGTTTGCGATTCTGCTCTTCAACAAACTGGTAATACCGCCCTAACTGCTCGCTGTCGGAAGATAACGCATCCTTGAATCTTCGGAATATTTTCTTGCCGCCGCTCAATATGTGAATCAAATTGGATTGCAACTTTTTATCTTCAATTGTTTCTGTAAAATCCACCATGTCCGCGTACCCTTCATCCGACTCCCGTTGTGGTATTCGAAAATAAATTTCATTAAACCCTTCCTCAATGATCTCGCTCAATTCTTCGTCCTCTTCATCCCGGTCAAACGTTCGCAACGTGACAACATCGCCAGTTTCGATATTCAGGAAGGACTCTATTCCTTCTACGTACATGTCGTATGCATCCACAATCTCCTGAAACTGCTGCTTGGTCAATTTCAATTCTTTCATAGGTTCTCCCTCAGCTACTGTCGCTTTGATCAACTCGCCGCGTTGTTCAGCCTCATATTCCTCCCACGTGATTCCATACGGGAAGCCGCCATCCGTATATCCGGCGATAAAATAGAAATTCTCGTCTTGCTCCAACAGCCCCGTGAATTCCGCTTTCTGACCGGTCCGCTTATTTTTCTTCCTTCCGCGCATTAAGTTCCCCACCTAAATCCATCTTATTTGAGCGTGCAGATTAGCCAAATTGTCATGAAAACCCCAGCCGATCCCTTCTGTTTCCGAAACCACGGCTTCGAGGCGCTCCTCGAATTCGTCGAACAACTCGGCTGTTTCATCTTTATTTACTTGATCAATGATATCGGCATACATGGACACCATGCTGTAGTAGAAGCGTTCATCAATATCCCCGTAGCTTAGGGTGAAATCAACTCCATTTTCAACGTAGACCAGCTTCAATTCCAGGGCGTACCTGGCATTTCCAGTCAATCTTTCGAATTCCGAGATCGCATGTTTCGCTTCCTGGAGTCTCAGCTTGCCAAATCCCCGCTCAGGGAAAAACTCTTTCTCAACCTTCTTGCAATACTCTTGAAAGAGAGACTCTACTGCTTCATCGCCCAGTATTCTTACAGCAAGAAACTTCTCCATATCTTTGCTGGCGCCATGACAAGCCTTCACCAAATCGATAAGCTGGTCGCTATTTAGCTGCTTCAGATGCTTATTCAGAGCAGACTTCGTCAGCTTCACAGGCTTTTTCCCTACCGGCCGCTTAACCAGTGACTTGGGGATCAGCTTGTCCTTCTGCCGCTCAAGCTCCTGATTCACTCCTTCGCAGGAGAAATGTTCGGGATCATATCCTTCTCGAACCCAGCCTATAAAATCATCCCGCTCCGGATGATTGGGAGTAAGCAGTACTTCCAGCATATGCTGATGCCCCCACACGCCTCCCACATCTTCCTGCGGACAGCCGCGGGCACCATCTAGACACAAGGGTGCCGGGTCGGATGTCGATGCGTCGATTTTGATCAACGTAACCGTGTGCTGCCAATCATCTCCAAAATCATACACGTATGTAAATACGGTGTTTTCTTCGTGAACATGCTTCTGAACGATTTCTCTTCGAGCATTCAATACCTCTCGGTCTTCCATATCTGCGAATGTCGGATCGGGCAGACCGATCACCTTTTCTTTCACATGAAACTCGTATAAATGGTAATTTTCCCATCCCATGACCGATTGGATGATTTTGTGAAGCTGATGAAACGTCACGTCCGGATGAAATTGAAACTCCCGCCAAATCTTCGGGGCAATCTCATTTAGTTCGATTCTGCATCTATAAACCATGATCGTCTGTTCTCCTTTTAGTTATTCCGGTTATATAAACAAACCCACTGTATCCCGGGCGGAATGACAATGGGTTGGCTAAATCGTGAATAGCGGCAAACCGAATGCTTCCCGAACAAAGCTCATATCGTGGTCCCTTGATACAAGACCAAGCTGGTGCTCAATAGAAGTTGCAATAATAATTGCGTCCGGAGTTTTAAGCTTCCGTCCTTTCGACTTTTGTTCCCTGCGTATGTCCCCGGCAAGTCGGGCAACACTGGAACTTACCTCAATACATCTTCGTGAATTAAACAGCTTGATTCCTTGCAAACGATAAGCGGATTCCAGCCCGCTGAACACTTCGCACTCCGTAATTACGGAGAAATAAATCGACATCCGATCGTCACTGGCCTGCCTGACAAAATCCAACGCGGCATGCTCCCCAGCCAGCAATGCGATCGCAATATTGGTATCGAGTAAATAACCGCCCATTTAGTTCCACTCTTCCTCACGCATTTTCTTGACTTCATTAGCCAACTGCTTTGCTTGTTCCGGTGTTAATACCCCCGCCGACTCAAGGATGTCATCAATGGAGTAGTCATCCTCTACTTCAATCGTGTCGTTATCCAAATTGATTTTTACTTTGCTGTGCGTAATATTCATCTTTTGCAGTATGGAGCGTAGTTCCTTAGCCGTTTGTTGATCCATCTTTTTGGGCAAAGACATTGTTTAAACACCAACCTTCCGATTTAAGATTTGCAAGATATTTCAGTATTTCAGTATTTCCGATGTACTCAAGGCCTTTCCGGATTTATATTCCATTCTGCTCTGTTCAATCATGAATTTCAGTTCCGGATTCGCTTCAACATCAGTTTGAATCGATCGTTGTTTTCCGATATCATTTCACTCCTGTCATAATCTTTCTTCTGTCATACTGGAGCGCTTAATTTCGTGTTATCAACAGTATAACATACACGGCTCCGAAACCAGAAGAAGATAAGCCAGCCCCTCGGACCGGCTGGCTTATCTCTTCATATAGCTCGTCCACCCTCACCGCACAAACCGCCCGCTGCACACAAATCGCGCTGCTTCCTGACGTCGGTTCGTGTTCACAACGTATTCACGATGTGCGCCACCAGCCGCAAATTATGCTCGATCAGCTTGTTTCGAGCGTACGGGTCACCCTTGGCCATGAGGCGGAGGTATTTTTCTTCTTCCGTGTCAGGAAGCGGCTGGGGGAACGCATTGTTCTTGACATAAGCCACAAACATCAAAAGCTCTTTGAAAACCAGAGACAGTGCTGCTAAAATGCTGGACATGGCTGCCACCTCCACGTCTGGAATAGCTTTCTCCTATCCTTATGTGGGCGGTCGCCTATTTGTGCAAGTACACATGAAAAGACGCTTGATGAAGTAGGAATTTGTTGCTTACTGGAAACTGTAATTACAGTTACTGAGGGCTTTTTTGCTTCATACTTTCTTTCATTCTGTACACATTAAGTCGTAGTGTTAAATTCTGGCCAGGCTGGAGGTAGCCCGATGGAACATGAATACATTCCCGTCACTTCATTATCTAGTGGAGTTGGGCAAACGATTATTTCGGATATATACTGCCTCTGTATTCAAGTAGTAAATGTCTGTTTTGTTGGCGATCCTGCAAAGCCGCAGGAATGGTTTCTCGTAGATACTGGCATGCCAAAATCTGCAGATACGATCCTATCGGAAGCAAATGCGCGATTTGGTACAAATAGTCGGCCAACAGCCATTCTTCTTACTCATGGACATTTTGATCATGTTGGAGCTGTCATTGAACTGGCCAAGCATTGGGATGTTTCCGTTTTTGCTCACGAATTGGAGTTCCCTTACCTGACAGGCCAAACGCCGTATGCCGAACCCGATCCCACTGTTGAAGGCGGGCTGGTAGCCAAAATGTCACCCATTTTCCCCAATGAGCCTATTCGAGTTGGAGAGCATTTAAAAATGTTGCCATCTGACGGCAGTATTCCAGGTATTCCGGGGTGGCGCTGGATTCATACTCCTGGACATGCTCCAGGACATGTATCCTTTTTTCGTGATGAAGATCGTACCCTCCTTGCAGGTGATGCATGTATTACGGTCAGACAGGATTCCCTTTTCAAGGTTTTTGCACAAATACAGGAACTGAGTGGACCCCCTCGATACTTCACAACAGATTGGGAAGCGGCACGTGAATCCGTAAAAAAACTAAAAGACTTGCACCCATCTGTAGCGGTAACTGGACACGGCTTCCCTATGTCCGGCGAAGAGCTCACTTCTGGACTAAAGCGGTTGGTTGACGAATTTGATCAAATTGCTGTTCCAGATTACGGTCGTTATGTGTAATGTACATGGTTTCGCTCTCTATGCAAAGTGCTATACAGCCATCGTCTGTTTGACGGACTTTTTGTCTTTTTTTCCGGTCAGGAAGATGCCTCCGACGATCAGAATCATTCCAAAAAACAAGCTCCAAGTAATCTCCTCATCTAGCAGGGTATACCCCCATACAAAAGCGCTCAACGGGATTAAATACGTCACAAGCGAAGCGATCTCTGGCCCGCCGTTCTTCACTAGGTAATAGTATAAAATGTAAGCAAACCCCGACCCGAATACTCCTATTCCGACCAATGCTCCTATCGTACTTCCAGAAGCAAAGGCGGAGAGCGAGAAGGACTCTACAGAAAAGGTAACGCTCCCACTCCCGATCATGGTGCTAAGCAGGGTTCCGAACGTGATTTGATACAACGATAGGGAACCAGGCAGTCGCTTGGATAGCTGTGCACCGATTGCGTAGCAACAGGTTGCCAGAATCATACACAAAAAGCCGATGATGTCCACGGAGACAAATGTTTCAGGATTTACGTCCAGCAGAACGATGATTCCGCAAAATGCAACGAGCATGCCCATCCATTGCATACGCCCTGAAACAGCTTTAAAAAAGAGAATGCCAATCGTCAAGGTCCAAAGTGGAGTGGTCGCATTCAGCACAGACGCCATCGTGCTTGTCACTTTCGTTTCACTAAACGCAATCAATGCCCAAGGAATGGCTGTGTTGACCAATGCCATTGTCGCCATAGGTATCCAAACAATCTGCTTGAATCCGAACGGTTTTTTCATGACGACCATCAATATCACAATCGTAAGGAAACCACATGCTGAACGAAGGAAGGAGATGGTCCAAGGGCCGAAATCATGGAGCAAAATCTTTACGAAGTAGAACGACCCGCCCCAGATCAGACTAAGCAGGGCTAATACGAAAAAAAGCGAGCGAGACACATGAATCCCTTCCTTCTCTGTTTTCAAACTATTCTTCCTTTTTTCACTTTCATGCAAGTATTCTAACAGTCCTTTTCTTCCTTGACCATCGAAGTTTGAATGTTTCGAATGAAAAAACAAGATTGTGATGCAAAACTTGAATAAAACAAGGAAAACCAGTCAGTTTCAGGAAATCAAAATTGACTGGTTCTAGTTTGTTCATGTTCAGACGAGAACAGGAACGTTCTTTACCATATGGTAATACAGATGCCCTGACACCAGCTTCGTAGCATCGGGACGATATCCGAATGACTCATATAGCTTCCTTGCTTTTCCATTGTCTTCATCGACCAATAAAGCGATGCGTTCATAGCCTCTGGCTTCTGCTTCCTTCTCAAACGCTTTGAGCAGGGTAGTCCCTACTCCCTTGCCGCGACAATCCGGGTGCACGGCTACAGAGTCGAGGTAAAATTCATCGTCCTGCGCTTCCTTTACGATCGTGGGAGCTTGTCCTTTTCGTTCCATCCAGCGTTCTATAAAAGGGCGATCAAGTCGCTCGGTTTGACTTCCGTGATAAAACAGGGCAATCCCGATTACGTGTTTCTGATCTGTCGCAACGACAGCATTTTCATAGCTGAGTCGATTATCTTTCTGAGCAAAAAAATAGCCGATCAGACGAATGGCCTCTTCCTTATTGGAGGCTCCTGTCAGATCATGCGCAATTTCAATACCGATTGCATCCAATATAAGAGGTGCTACTGCAACAGCATCGGTAGCCAAGGCTTTGCGAATCATCTTGGTGTCCTCCTTGCCTAGGTGTCACGCGTCCTCTACCCTATGTTTGAACACGTTTCCCTTATGGTACCTTCTCTTGAGGTTTGTCATTGCTCTTATTGTGTCACATTTTTTCACTTCAGTCAAAAAATCGCTCATAATCTGAAAATAGAAAAAACCACCCTTTTTCAAGAGTGGTTCATTTTCATCCATCTACCTCGATTGGTTATCCAATCATTTTTTCAATAGTCAGCTTTCTTTCATGACGAAGGTCCAGGAATTCACCACTACGTCGAACGAGAGGGCGCATCGGCTCGTCCTGATTGATCAGGATGACTTCCACTTCTTCGCCTGTACACAGGCGAGCTTTGGCTCCGACGTAGAGTAGAGCAATGTAGCGGACAAACTGCGCGACGATCTCAATATTGAGCGACCCATCACAGGCTTCTTTCCATAGGAATTGAGCTGCCTCAAATGGAGATGTTCTGTCTTTGTACACACGATCCGAACAAATCGCGTCGAACATATCTGCGACGGCCAAAATTTGACACTCGACCGGAATTTCGTCCCCTTTTCGTTGTTCCGGATAACCCGAGCCATCCAAGCGTTCATGGTGCAGGAGAGCACATAGAGCCAGTTCCTCTGTGCCGCCTTCCATTTGTTTGATCATCTCGTATCCGTAGACCGTGTGCATGCGCATAATTTTAAATTCCTCATCACTTAGCTTGCCGGGCTTCAGGAGAATTTCTTTTGGGACCTTCATCTTCCCCAAATCATGCAGGAAACCTGCAGTCCCCATGAAGGATACTCGTTCTGGATCCCACTTCAACAAGGAGGCGATCAATGAACAGAGAATGCCAACGTTCAAGGAATGGCGGTATGTATAGCTATCTGCTCCTTCTAGCAAGTAAAGGGAGCGAAACAGTCCCTTTTGTTTCATCGCTTGTCCAGCGACATCGCAAAAAATCGTAGAAAACTCATCCAGGCACGGTGTCCCGCGATCGGAGATTTGTTCAAACATTTCTCTGGTCTTGTCCAATGCATTTACGTACACGGCTACGGAATCGGCATCCGAACCCAATTCTGCAAGCTGGGATGAGATCTGTTCTCCTGTTCCTTCCGAGAGTATATCCATCACTTCTACTTCAAAAATCCGTTGATTTTGCAATATTTGAACATGTGTGGCTGTTATGACCGTCTCCTGAGGCAGAAGCAGGATTCCGTTCTTGGTATGTAGGTCTGAGGACAGGACACGTCCGACCAACGAGCTGTTAACAGGTGCAAAAGACATAGGATCAACCTCTCAGGCCTTTTTACTAAATTATAGAAAGAAAGGGTAGTGGTTACAATACATTTCTCGACAATTCGTAACTTTTCGCACATTCGGGACCTTTTGTTCCATCCAGACATATGATAAATGGCGAATCCTGCCGAGAGTTAGGAGGGACCAAGTTTCCAATGACTACACTGTACATTACCCCGAAAGCATGGAAGCAAATAGAAACCGCTGTACGCAAAGACCCCTCGCTGGAAACCGGAGGGGTGATGATGGGATACGCTTTAGGGGATGAAAAGTGGGTCGTGACCTATGCAAGCGACCCCGGACCAAAGGCCATCCATCGGCCAACCTCGATCTTTTTTGATGATGAACACTTGCGCAAACTGGTGCGCAAGCTGTCGCGAAACCGTCGCTGGCAATATATCGGTGACTGGCATAGCCACACGATCAGAAGGTTGTCACCCAGCAAAGGCGACAAGCGGACGATCTGGTACAAAGCCAACCAATCTGAGTATACATCCACTTCTCCTCTGATGCTCATCGTCGGTTTGGGTAGACAAAAGCAGCTGCAAGCCAGAGGCTTTATTCTGGGGAATTCCCTACGTGAAGTCGGGAAGATCGAGCTGTATGATCGGCAAGCTCATCGACAGAACGGCGAAACATCTCCATAGCCTGATTTTGTCCCCAGCTAGCTTTATTCTCAGCGACTACAGAAATCGCATAGAGCGGTTCGTCGAATGGCGCATAACCGACGAACCAATAGTGATTGGCTGACGAACCCGCTCCACCAGTCTGGGCCGTACCGCTTTTTCCAGCGACCTCCCAATTTGCTTCATTCAGCAGTTTACCTGTACCATCTGTGACCACTTTTCGCATCATTTTACGCAGTTTGTTTGCCGTCACATAGTCGATGCCTGGCATCGAGATGGCTTGCTGTGGAAACTGAAAAAAGGATTGGCCATTCTGATAAGCGATCTTGCTCACAAGACGAACCTGACCCGGCTGCCCGCCTCGCAGAATCGTCACCATCAGATTTGCTGCTTGCAAGGGCGTGACGCGAACATCCCGCTGTCCGATGGCTGTCTGAATCAAGACTCCCTCATCACGGCGGGATACGTCCTTGGCAAATACACTTCCCCGCTCTTCACCATCGATCTGTTTAAATCCGTCCAGCTTGAACAGATGTGAGGTCGTGTGTCCGACCTGCATAGACAAGCCCAAACGCTGGGCATATTCCTCTATTTTTTCTCCGCCTACCAGCTTGGCGATCTCGGCAAATGCAATATTGCAGGATTGCGCATACGCCTCTTCCAAAGTAACGCTGCCATGCCCTTCCTTTTTCCAGCAAGAAAAATGATATTTTCCATAATCCCCCGTGCAGGTAAAGCGATCTGTAGGAAGGATTACACCTTCTGCCAAAGCAGCAGCTGCAACAACGGTTTTGAATACGGAGCCCGGTGGAATTTGCTTGACAGCACGATTTTGCCAATCTCTGGACTGTACGTTCACTTTCGTCTGATCATACGCAGGTCGGCTGACCATCGCGAGGACATCGCCACTTTTTGCGTCCAACACAACAATGGAGCCTTCCTTCAACCCTACCTGGTCCGCTACCGACTCCATCCTGCGCTGAATACTTACGTCCAGCGTCGTCGTCAACGATAAGGGATAATATTCGTTTTCATGCTTGGTGTATCGAATGTCCAACCCCCGAAGAGGTCGACCCTGTCCATCTACATAATAGGAGAGCACCGAGGGCTCCACCCCTTGCAAAAAACGATCAAAGCTTCGCTCCAGACCCGACGCACCAACCGTACTTTCCTTGCTCATCTTTCCACTTGCCAACTCCTCTGCGTAAAGCGATTGAAGCAGAGTTGGGTTTTGATGAATGTAGCCTATCAAGTGTTTAGCCACTTCCTCTTGTCGATAGCGCTCCGTCACCTTCAATGCCACTACACCCGGTATCGCCAGTTTATTGATCTGAACCGTCTGCTCTTCCGTCAACACTATCAGCTTTCCGCGCTGGTTACGCAACAAAACAGGAGCCTTTGCTTTTTCCATCGTAGCTCCCAGGTACTCGCTTGACTGGCCTACCAGATCAGCGAGCTGCTGCAGGTCATCTGTCCCTGTCAAGCTGTTCCTGGCAAGTGGAAACAGAATCAGGGCAAGGTGCGGGGCACCTGTAAAGGCGTATCCGTTGCGATCCAGAATATCACCACGTCCGCTATGCAGGACGATACTTTGCTGCCTTTGCTTCACGGCACCTTTGACCAGGTCAATCCCCCTGCGGGAATAATTATGCGGAGCCCCCAGCTGAATCCACCACAAGCGCGCCAATAAGCCGATCCAGATGAAGGTCATCATGATCAATACCAGAAAATGTCGCCTTTTGATTCGTTGCTCAAGCTGCATTCCTGTTTCCCCTCCTCTGGCTCCTCTTCTCCAAGTATTGCCTGAATAGACAGAGCGAAAACGGGGAACAAGTGAAAAAACACGCCGATAAGTGGCGTGTTTGGCAGATCTTCCGTTTATGAATTGGCGAGCTGGCGCTTGTCCAACAGGATATTGCTGATTTTCGTAGACAAGAGATCAAGCGCTACACGATTGTAGCCACCCTCAGGGATGATCACATCCGCATATCGTTTGGTCGGCTCGATAAATTGCAGATGCATGGGACGAACGACGCTCAAATACTGGTTCACTACAGAATCAAGCGAGCGGCCGCGTTCTTCTATGTCTCGCACGATGCGGCGGACAATCCGCACATCCGCATCCGTATCTACAAACACTTTGATATCCATCAGATCACGAATGCGCTCATCCTCGAGGATCAGCATACCTTCCAGTATGATGACATCCTTGGGTTCCACCCTGATGGTCTCCGTCTTGCGGTTATGAACCTTGAAATCATAAATGGGCTTGTTGATTGCTCTTCCTTGCAACAGCTCCTGCAAGTGAACCATGAGCAAATCATTATCAAATGCCAAAGGATGATCGTAATTGGTCTTTACCCGATCCTCGGTACTGAGGTGGCTTTGGTCTTTATAGTACGAATCCTGCTCGATCATCGCGACACTGTCATATTGAAACTGACGGAACAACTCCCCCGCCACTGTGGATTTTCCTGATCCACTACCTCCTGCTACCCCAATAAGCACGGGGTTTTTCATCCCTCATGTCCCCTTCCTTCATGTATCCAAGGCGTTTATGCCTGTCTGTTCGTCTGCGTTGTGTTCATCAGCGCCTTTTTACACTTACGGAGAGTCCATCTCCGACTGGTATAAATGTCGTCTCCAGATCAGGGCTTGTCGCCAACTGATGATTGAATTTGATCAGCTTGTCCACCAATGGTCGCTGACGCTTGCCAGCTTCATCGGGCGAAGCCACCAGTCCGCGAAACAAGACGTTGTCACTGATAACAAGACCTCCTGTGCGAAGCATCGGCAGGTACAGCTCCAGAAACTTCTGGTACTGTCCCTTAGCCGCATCGATAAACAGGCAATCGAACTGGTAGTCCTCAGGCAAGCCCAATGTCGCATCCCGGGACAAGATTTTCACCCGTTCAGCGCAGCCCGCTTCCTGGATGTTGGCACGCGCTCTGGTCAGTCTCTCCTCATCGATGTCCATCGTGACGATTCTGGCCTCTGGTGCTGCTTCTGCCAGCCAGATAGTAGAGTACCCGATCGCAGTGCCTACCTCCAAAATCGAGACAGGACGATGCAATTGAAGGAGCATCCGAATCACCTGTGCTGAAGGAAGCTGTACAATAGGAATCCCCTCTGCTTCCGCTTCACGCTCCAACCGTTGGAGCAAGGGAAATCGTTCTGGAACCAAGCTGGAGAGATACTCGTCAACAGCCGGATTGGTTATCATCGTATCACTCCTAATTTTTCCTACTTTTCGCGTCATTCGCGTTATGTTCTTTTAAGGTTTTGGAAAAGTAGTGCTCTGCTGTGCCGTCTTTTTTGGTCACATAGAAGAAAAAGTCGTGCTTCTCCGGGTTGGCGACAGCTTCAAGCGAAGCTCGTCCTGGACTTGCGATGGGCCCAGGTGGCAAACCAGGATTGGTGTACGTATTGTACGGGTTGTCTATTTTCAAGTCCTCGAAGGTCAATCGGTCCCGCTGCTTGCCCAGAATGAATTGAACGGTGGCATCTGCCTGCAGCGGCCACTTGTCGCGCATGCGGTTGTAGTATACACCAGCTACAGTAGGACGCTCTTTGTCCACTGTCACTTCGCGCTCCACGATAGAAGCCAGGTTAATCGCCTGATCAACCGTCAGATTATTTGCCTTTACCTTTTCCGTCCATTCCGGCTTCCACTCTTTTTGGAATTGGGCCAGCATTTTCTGGACGATCTCTTGTTCAGAAGCGCCTTGCTTGATCTCGTACGTCTCTGGAAACAGATAGCCTTCCAAGCGATGCTTGCGCGCTTCGTTCTTCGGAATTTCGCCTACGAATGGAAACTCGGGAAAGCTGCCGTTGTTCACTACATCCAGAAACTTGGCTTTATCTACGAGCCCCTCTGCTGCCAAATGCTCGGCAATCTGCTCTACATTCCATCCCTCAGGAATGGTAAAACGTTCAGCTCGAACGACCGTTTTGCCTTCTACCATCGCTGCAATCAGTTGATCATGCGTCTGACCAGGCATGAATTCATATTCTCCCGCCTTGAGCTTGGGTGCCACACCTTTGTATCTCACGTAGTAGGAAAACAGATCAGCGTCACGCACCAAGCCCTGCTCTTCCAGCAGTCGGCCTATTTGCAGCACGGATGATCCGGATGGAATGATGACGTTTTTCGGCACCTGTTGTGCTTCTACTGGCTGTAATTGCTGATATACGTAGAAAGCCGTTCCACCTACAGCAAGCACTACAAGTAAAAAAAGCAGCACAAGCCAGCGAAACAGTCTGCCGCCTCTCCTGCGGCGCTGTTCCTTCGGGCTTTCGGCCTTGAAATCACGATTCTCTAACAATTGTTTCAAGGTAGGAATCCCCCTAGAGTCTCTTGTCTCAATCTTTTTTATTATACAGGAGGCACCCTGCGCTGTCACCGTGTAGGATTTTGACGAAAAAACCGTAAAGCGAGAGCTGCACTCTAGCGTTTTACGGGTCTTATTTGCCTATATTCTCCCTCTCGCCACTCTTTGCTTCCATTTTCGATGAATGAACAGCATTGTTCCCAGAAAGACACTGTAGATACCGACTGTAAGCAATATATTACGCGGCTCCGTCATCAGATTGTCCCCGACCACCGCGAACAACAGCATAGCCGGGATCTTCCCCAGTGCGGATGCGATCGCATATGTAAGAAAGGAAACTCTGCTCAATGCGCAGTAAACATTGACCACAATCGACGGGACGATGGGAATGCAGCGGGCAAAAGCGATTGTCAAAAAAGCGTTCCGCTCAAACATACCCGTGAGCTTGCCTATGCGCTCGTATCGATTCAAAATACGAGTTCCCCATTCCTGATACCCGTAACGCACAAACAAAAACATCAGGATCGATGCCGCTGTAGAGCCGATCCAAGTCACTAGTCCCCCCCATACAGGACCATATGCGGCTCCGATGACTCCCCCAACCAACGGATACGGGATGACAGGAAACAACGCCATGATGGTCGCCATGAAAGCAACCAGGGAGATATTGTCGGCTTCTTGGAACCATTTCAGGATTGCCTCTCCATACGCGTAGATCAACAAACCAATTCCCAGGTAAAAAACGGCCAGGACTATTTTTTTTATCATGTTTACTCTCCAACTATGTAATACAGCTATCTTAGCATATCCAGGTGAATCGTATTTATTGCCGTTTTATGAATATTGTCAAACAAAGAAGAGTGCACAATCTTTTGCCCAAAAAAAGAGGACCCGCAGGCCCTCTTTCCAAATATTAAATACCATCTTTTTCCAAATCTACAATCAGCGTTTCGAAGGTTGCCTCTACTTGCTCCCACTCTTCATCATCCTCGATCGGGATCAGCATGTCCGTACCATCGTAGCGCAGGAAGTGTACCTCGTACTCCTCTTCCTCTTCTTGATCGACTGGCACCAGCACCAGATAGCTGCGATCTTCAATATCAAAAATATACATGATGCGGAAATCCCGTGGTTCCTCTTTTCCTTCTTCGGTCAGGGCAATCACATCGCCCACTTCGAACTCCTCAGTCATTTCTTCACTCATCGTGGTCACCTCGATTTCGCGTCCATGTATCCTTGCAGGATTAATGTGGCCGCCATTTTGTCTATTACATTCTTTCGTTTTTGCCGGCTGACATCCGCAGAGATCAGCATTCGCTCGGCCGCCATTGTCGTCAAGCGTTCATCCCACATGTGGACAGGAAGAGAGGTGCGTTCCTGCAAAAACTGAGCGAACGATTGGCACATTTCAGCACGAGGGCCGATCGTTCCATTCATGTTTTTCGGAAGACCGACCACGATTGCCCCGACTTGATACTTGGCAATCCATTCCTGCAAGCGCGCAAGATCCTTTTCCTTGGATTGCCGCTTGATTGTTTCCAGTCCTTGCGCCGTCCAACCCAGTTCATCGCTAACGGCAACACCAATCGTCTTGTCGCCAACGTCCAATCCCAATAGTCGCGTCATGTCGTCAGGTTTACTTGCGCTCTGACAAGTAAACGGTCACCAACTCTTCTATGATTTTGTCTCTTTCCAGCTTGCCGATCAGGCTGCGTGCGTTGTTGTGCCGTGGGATAAACGCAGGATCTCCAGAAAGCAAGTAACCCACGATCTGAGTAATCGGGTTGTAGCCTTTTTCCTGCAGGGCCTTGTACACTTCTGTCAACGTCTCGGAAACATCCGCCGCATTCGCTTCCTTTGGCACCGTGAACTTCATGGTATTATCCAACGAACTCACAATCAACACCTCGATTTCCTCTGAGACTTCTTAATTGCAGGGAGAGTCTTTCTACAAAATGTATTCGACTCTCCCACTCACTACTCCTTGTCGTAAACGCAAATTTCTGGTCAGACTGTGCTATTTCGCCACTGCTTGACTTTTTACGAGTTCTTGAACAAGGTCTAACGCTTCTTGCAGCTTGGCAGGATCCTTCCCACCAGCTTGAGCCATATCAGGACGTCCACCACCGCCTCCACCGCAGCGTGTTGCTACTTCCTTGATGATTTTGCCAGCGTGGATGCCACGATCCATCAGATCCTTGGTCACACCTGCTACCAGATTCACTTTATCCGCATCCACGGCTCCCAGAACGATGACAGCAGAACCTAGCTTGTTTTTCAGCTCGTCCACCATACCACGCAGATTGTCCATATCTGATGCAGAGACGCGAGCTGCAAGCACTTGGATGCCATCCACTTGTACCAGCTGATCTGTCAGTGAAGCTGCTTCGATGTTGCCGAGCTTCGCACGCAGAGATTCGTTCTCACGCTGTACTTCTTTCAATTGCTGTTGCAGTCCTTCTACCCGTGCTGGAGCTTCTGCCAGAAGTGGGGCTTTCAAAGCTTGAGCCACATCTTTCAGGATGGAGAATTGCTGGTTCAGGAACTGATAAGCTCCACGTCCCGTCACTGCTTCGATCCGGCGTGTTCCCGCACCAATTCCGCTTTCGCTCACAATCTTGAACAATCCGATTTCTGCTGTGTTGCTTACATGGCAGCCCCCGCAAAGCTCCAGGCTGTAGTCTCCTACCTTGACGACGCGGACGATATCTCCGTACTTTTCGCCAAACAAAGCCATGGCTCCCATCGCTTTTGCTTCCGTCAGCGACTTGTTGGAAATATCGACGAGAAGATTCTCCCACACCTTCTCATTGACAATCGCTTCGATGCGCTCCAGCTCCTCAGCCGAGATCGAGCTGATATGGGTAAAGTCAAAGCGAAGTCGTTCCGGTGCTACCAGAGATCCTGCCTGGTTGACATGCGTGCCCAGCACATCCTTCAATGCCTGGTGCAGCAAGTGAGTAGCTGTATGGTTTTTGGTAATGGCGAGACGTGCATCGCGGTTTACTTCCGCATGTACCTCGTCTCCTTTGCGCAGTGTTCCTGCTTCTACCAGGACGGAGTGAACGTTTTGACCCATTGGTCCTTTTTGCACATCCAACACACGCGCTTTTACTGAATCAGAGATCAACAGTCCTTCGTCGTTGATCTGTCCACCGCTTTCTGCGTAGAACGGGGTGCGATCCAGAACTACTTGTACAGTCTGTCCTTCTTCTGCTTCGTCGACCAGCTGGTTGTTGAAAATGATCGCTTCTACTTTTCCTGTCGCTACCAATTCAGTATAACCAACAAATTGGCTCGTAACCGTCAATTCTGAGAGTGGACCACCCTGAGTCTGCATGCTGTCCACATCTTGGCGAGCTGCACGGGCACGCTCACGCTGTTCTTCCATCGCCTGCTCGAAGCCGTCGCGATCGATCGTCAGGCCTTGCTCTTCGGCAAAATCCTCCGTGAGATCTACAGGGAATCCGTACGTATCGTACATTTTAAATACATCTTTACCGCCGATTTGTGTCTGGCCATTCGCCTTCGCAGCCTTGACCATCTCAGACAGAATGTTGAGACCGTCGTTCAAGGTTTCATGGAAACGCTCTTCCTCAGCACGAATGACTTTCTCAATAAAGGAGCGTTTTTCCACGACTTCTGGATAGAATTCGCCCATCATGGTGCCTACGGTTTCCGTCAGTGTGTACAGGAACGGCTTCTCCACACCCAGCTTTTTGCCCATGCGTACAGCGCGGCGAAGCAAGCGACGAATGACGTAGCCACGACCTTCATTGGAAGGAAGAGCGCCATCGCCAATCGCAAAAACGACCGTTCGTGCGTGGTCAGCAATCACTTTCAGCGCCACGTCCATCTCCGCGCTGGTCTTGTACTTCACGCCGGAAATCTCGCTGGTTTTTTCGATCAGCGGAAAGAGCAGGTCTGTTTCGAAGTTGTTTTCCACCTCTTGGATGATGGACGCCATGCGCTCCAGACCCATCCCGGTATCGATGTTTTTCTTCGGCAGTGGCGTGTAGGTGCCGTCAGGATTGTGGTTGAACTGGGAGAACACCAGATTCCACACTTCCAGGTAACGCTCGTTCTCACCGCCCGGATATAGCTCGGGATCATTCGGATCGTTGCCAAAGCTTTCGCCACGATCGTAGAAAATCTCGGTGTTCGGTCCGCTTGGGCCCTCTCCGATATCCCAGAAGTTCCCTTCCAGACGAATGATTCGCTCTTCTGGAACGCCAATTTTTTTGTTCCACAGTTCAAATGCTTCTTCATCTTCGGGATGAATGGTCACGGACAGCAGGGCCGGATCAAAGCCGATCCATTTCGGGCTGGTCAAAAACTCCCATGCCCATTCAATGGCTTCTTCCTTAAAGTACTCACCAATCGAGAAGTTGCCCAGCATCTCAAAAAACGTATGGTGGCGAGCCGTACGCCCGACGTTTTCAATATCGTTAGTGCGAATGGATTTTTGAGAGTTGGTAATGCGCGGGTTGTCAGGGATGATGCGCCCGTCAAAGTACTTTTTGAGCGTAGCCACGCCACTGTTGATCCACAGCAAAGATGGGTCGTCTACCGGTACCAGTGAAGCGCTCGGCTCAATACGGTGTCCCTTTTCCACAAAAAAATCAAGAAACATGCTGCGAATCTGATTTCCTGTTAATTTCTTCATGCAAAATCTCCTCCTAAAAAAATAAAAAAAGCCCTCATCCCCTCAGGGACGAGAACTGTTTTTCTCGCGGTACCACCCTGCTTACAGACGGCTGTATCAAGGATCACATGCCATTCATCTGTCGCTTTTGGGCGTCTAACGGTGCCAAGCCGCCGGTTTTTTCCCGGTCTCGGGAGTAGCCTTCCGTCGCCCTTCTTCTGGCCGCCCTCTCAACCGTGGAGCGCCCTCTCTGTAAAAGGTCTGCGACATACTCGTTCCCTCATTGATCGTTTCAAAGGTTTGCTTTTCGTATTATAAATTTTTTTTGCGATCACTGTCAACTTTCATGCATCATTAAAGCAATCCGGCTGATGACGACCTTGCATACTGCGAGCAGGGGCACTGCTACGATCAGACCAATGATCCCTCCGATTGCCTCGCCGGCCAATAGTGCCATGATGATCAGGAGCGGGTGCAAATGCAGAGAACGTCCCACAATATTGGGCGATAATATATTCCCCTCCAGCACCTGGATGATCAGGTTGATCACCACGACCAAGAGAAGCATCTTCGTCGAAATCGTCAAGGCAATGACGACAGCGGGAGCTGCTCCGATCAAAGGACCGATGTACGGAATCACGTTGGTCAGACAGACGAATGCGGCCAGAACAAAAGGATACGGCATCCCGATCAGCCAATAACCGAGATAGGCGCAGATCCCGACGATGAGCGCCACCATCATTTGTCCGTGAATATAGTTGCCTAGCGATTCATTGATATCCCTCAGAACCGTCATGACCTGCTTGCGGTAAGTCGGAGGAATAACCAGCATCCCTGCCTGGTGTAGCTCCTTCATGTCCTTGAGCAAATAAAAGGCGACAAACGGGACCACCGCATAGGCTAGCAGCTTCCCGAGTGTGTTGCGAGCATTATTGACAATCTCTGTGACCGAGTGGGACATGCGCTCATGCGACTGAATGATCACCCGGTCTACTCCATGTGATATACTCTCCGGCAAAAAATACTTGTGTGCTTCCCATTCGCTCATCCATTTGGTGTACCACTCTTTTAATCGAGGCAAATCATCCGACAGCTCGGTCCATTGTGTGGTAAAAACAGGGATGGCATTGATAATAGCGATGGTAATAACCAATATAAACGAAGCATAGATAAGCAGGACGGCCATCAGGCGCGGTACCCGCCTGCGCTCAAGCAATTGCACAATCGGGTGCAAAATATAGGCAATGATAAGTCCGACCAATACAGGCACAAATACCTCGGACAACAACTGCAAAATCTGCGAGACTACAGGCCGAAGCAGCCAGAGCAAATTCCCAATGATCAATAGAGCGATCAGCCAGACCGCAGCCGCGAACCAGCGACTGCGCCTAAGTTCATCCACGCTGCCACTCCCCTTCCCTTCTGTCACGTCTATTCACTTAGCGTGTCTCAATGCCCCGAAAAACATGTATTTCTTACAAGGGGCAGCTGCACAATTTTCAACCTTACGCATAGCAACTTGCAAAAATGGCTATTGACATGTTGCCAAATAGCGAAGTAAAATTTGAACTACAAGAGGATATCTCCAAAGGGGAGTAGCTTTTCTGCAGCATAGTCGTCATTACGGGAGAAATCCCCGGCTATGTTGGCAACATTTTCGTAATGTTGTAAGCAAGACCTTTGCCTGTTAGGTAAAGGTCTTTTTCTGTTTATACACGACCTTTGCCTATCCAGGGAAAGGTCGTTTTCTTTTTCCTTCTTTAACACAAACTAAAGGGGAAGTTCGGAGAAAACGGCCACGGATACTTCACCAATCAAGGACGAGGAGGAAAAAGAGAATGGAACTATTGTTAACACCTGAGTTTTGGTCCGCACTGTTAGCTATCATCGTTATTGACCTAGTGCTTGCCGGAGACAATGCGATCGTGATCGGGATGGCAGCTCGCAATCTGCCTGCTCATCAGCAGAAAAAAGCGATTGTCTGGGGGACCGTCGGAGCAATCGTCATACGCGCCCTAGCCACCTTGGCCGTCGTCTGGTTGTTGACAATTCCTGGTCTCTTATTGATCGGGGGTCTGATCCTCATCTGGATTTCGATGAAACTCCTGATTCAGGAAGAAGGACATGAAACCATGAAGGCCAGTAGCTCATTAGGCTCAGCGATCTGGACGATCATCGTAGCAGATACTGTCATGGGTCTGGATAACGTCATCGCGGTAGCAGGTGCAGCACACGGAGATTTCCTGCTGGTCGTTATCGGCTTGATTATCAGTGTACCGATCATGGTATGGGGTAGTACACTCATTCTGAAATTCATGGAGCGCTATCCGATCGTCATCTTCATCGGAGCCGGAGTATTGGCGTATACAGCAGCAAGTATGGTGACGAGTGAAAAGTTCCTCACACCGTTCTTCACTGCCTATCCGTGGGTCAAATGGTTGTTCATCGTAGCTGTAGTCGTCGGTGTCCTGCTGATTGGCCGCATGAAAAGCCAAAAGCAAAAACGGATGGCCGAACAGTCCTAAAAAAAATCGCCCGAGCGTCTAATCGATGCTCGGGCGTTTCTATGTGCTTTGCCATGCGGGGCACTACCATACTGTTTACCTTGTCACTGCTCGCATAAGCTTGCGACTAGCCTTCACCATTCGGGAGACATCCTTCATGGAAAAAGGCATGCGTTTGAAATTCAACGAAAAACCTTTTTTCTTGCGACGAGGGGCCATCAAATAGCCAATGAAAGCCACTATTCCGCTGGTGGCGATAATCCGCATCAGGCTTCGAGTGAACAATCCTGCCACCTCCATTTGGATTTTCGGTATTGTACCTAGAAGCTACATATTGATTTGAGCCGCCACGGTTTGCTCCTCGATAAACAGATCGTTCAGCGAGTGCAGCGAACCATCCTCCTCCACCTGATAGACAGAGGCAATCTGCTCGTTGCTGACGCTCATCTCAATGAAGCAGTTCCAGCAATAGTACTGGTTGGTTCCAATTTTTCCGACGTCTTTCGAACTACAATTCGGGCAAATGACACGCATCCTACAAATCCTCCCTTTTCACGCCTGGATACGAACTCTAGTCCGGCACGATCAGGTTTTCTTCCCCGACAATGACAGTAGGTGGTGCGGAAAAGCGCTTGCGCCCCTCTGTGACATCCGCAATCCAGCCATTGGATAGTTCGTACCCTACAAGTTTCTCCCATTTCGCAGAGAAGTAAACATCTTCCACTCTGCCCAGGAGTTCTCCGGAAGCGGTAATGACCGCTTTTCCTTTTAATTTTGTCTTTCCCGTCACGATGCCGACAGGTTCGATACCGGCGAGATCAAGCAAGGGAGTGATTGCGTCTTTTCCCGAAACGGTTAGGCATGATTCACCTACCGCGTGAATCCGTTCGGAAGGAATGTAGGTACCAGGATGGAACCAGCCTTGTTCGCTCAGCAAGACTCCTCGTACATGCCAAGTGGGGTCGCAAAGAATGTCACGGACGGTGCCGAGCGTCTCTCCTGTCTGTAGACACATGACGGGCAAACCGACTACATCCATTGCCTTGCGCATGTGGGACATCCTCCTTCCGCCTACTTAGTATCGGCGAAAGGCAGAGCCTCATTCGGCGCAATTGGTTCCAGCTAGTCACTTTTCAAACGTTCTTCCAAATAACTGTAACGGATTCCTTCCTCGTCTGTCTGCACGGCTGCCTTGAATGCGTCCGGTTCACCACACATGATGAGAAATGACTTGCTGCGAGTGATGCCGGTATAGACCAGCTTTCTGCGCAGCATCCGGTAATAACTTCTTACAAACGGCATAATCACTATCGGAAATTCACTACCCTGCGATTTGTGCACGGAACAGCAGTAGGCAAGCGTCAGCTGATGATACGAAGAACGCTTGTACACTACTTCCCGACCATCAAAATTGACGACCAGCATCTCTTCATTCTCTGCATTTTCGTTTGGGAAAAAGATAGCAACAATTTCACCCATATCACCGTTGAACACATGCTCCTCAGCATTGTTGACCAATTGCAGAACCTTGTCTCCGGTGCGAAAAACCATTTCGGCGAACGTTACTTCCCGCTTTTGAGCTGTTTTTGGATTAAACAATTCCTGCAGCTCTTCATTCAACCGGTTCACACCGGCAGTACCTTTATACATAGGGGCCAATACTTGAACATCTTTGGCCGTATACCCTTTTTTTACGGCTCCTGCGCAAATTTGTTTCACCGCTTCAGGCACATCTTGTGGCGAACTTGTGAAAAATCTCCGATCGGGAGTTGTC
Source organism: Brevibacillus invocatus (assembly GCF_003710915.1). Classification (GTDB taxonomy): domain Bacteria; phylum Bacillota; class Bacilli; order Brevibacillales; family Brevibacillaceae; genus Brevibacillus; species Brevibacillus invocatus. The sequence goes on from NZ_RHHR01000003.1 coordinate 177,246, forward strand.
TGGAGCAAATTTGCCGGAACCTGCCCTTTGCGAACCTCATGCGCCAGTTGAATGATGGTAGACTCCTGCGCTTGTCTGTAAATGTCCGTTAGCTGTACTCTCGGCAGCAGACCGGAAGCAAGCATGTCCTGAAGTACGTTTCCAGGCCCCACAGAAGGCAACTGATCCGGATCACCAACCATGATAATCTGCATCTCGTCAGGGACAGCGCGAAACAACTGATTGGCGAGCCAAATATCCACCATCGACATCTCGTCTACAATCAACAACCGTCCCTGAATCGGGTGCTCTGCATCGTGCTCAAAGCTCTCCCCTTTATAGCCCAACAGCCGATGGATCGTCATCGCAGGCAGTCCGGTTGTTTCTGTCATTCGCTTGGCTGCTCTTCCGGTAGGAGCTACCAGCAGTATCGGAAAAGGATTATCCTCCCCATACTTTTTCAGATCGAGAGAGACACCATGCAGTTGGGAAAAAACACGGCAAATCCCTCTGATTACGGTGGTTTTTCCAGTACCGGGTCCACCTGTCAAGAGCATCAATCCCGATTTGATGGCCTGTTCAATCGCATCGCGCTGTGTATCGGCATACGTGATAGCCAGCTCGTCTTCCACTTTTCCCAATGCACGATAAAATTCCGAGGACGGGAAGGACCCGAATTCATCCCGCTGAGCAAAATGCCGCAGCCTTTTCGCCAGACCAATCTCGGCAAAAAAGAGCGAAGGCAGATACACGCGCTCTTCTTCCCACGCTACCTTGCTTGCGACAAACAAAGACTCGACGGCAAATCTGACATCATCGATGGAAAAAGCATGTCCACCGCACTCGTCAAGCAAACGCTTTGTTTTTTCACAAAGCTCATCTACCGGCACATACACATGACCTTCCGAATAGGAGGACTCTTGCAAAACAAACAAAGCGGCTGCTTTGGCCCGATCCTCGGATGAAGCGGCAATTCCAGTAGCGCGAGCGATATCGTCTGCCCGTTTAAAGCCGATGCCTTGAATATCTTCGATCAAAAGATAGGGTTCCTCAGTCAACACCTTCATCGTTTCCAGCTTGTATGTCTGGTAGATGCGGAGCGCCATGTTGACACCGATCCCGAAATCATACAAAAAGACCATAGCGCTTTCCAGAGAGCGATGTTCGATGACGGAATCGTAAATGGTCTTGGCCCGTGCCTCCGAGATGCCTTGGACCTGCGCCAACCGCTCTGGAAATTCCGCGATGATGCTCAGTGCATCGACTCCCAGCTCCTCTACAATGCGTTTCGCCATTTTCTTTCCTATTCCCTGAAAAAGCCCGCTCGCCAGATAGCGCTCTACCCCAGCCAACGTTTTGGGTGATTCACGCTCATAGCGTTTGGCTACATACTGTTGGCCAAACCTGGGATGCGTCTTCCATTCCCCGTAAAACGTATAGAGCTCATCTGGATGTGGCCGGGGAAAGTTCCCCACAATGACGACGTCCGACTCCTTGATGTTCTCCGTAGTCTCCTCTATCTTAAGACGAATAATTCCGTACCATGTTTCTTCATTGTAAAAAATTTCTTGATTGACATACCCACGAATATATGATTCAGAAAACAAGGAGATTGTTTGCTGCTCCTCCATCGTAACGCCTCCTCATACCTGCTCCATCCAATTCCCTAAGACCGATTATCCATGGGAAGAAGAAAAAAATCCACTTCTGCGACAAAGTGGATTTACTCATAGCTTCTATCTAAATTGTAAATCGTTTTATCTGTTCTGACAACCGCTTGGCCATCTGAGCCAATGTTTCTGCCGCTGCGGCCATCTCTTCGGTGGAGGCTGTTTGCTCTTCGGAGGCAGCTGCCACTTCCTGCGTATTGCGCGCAGTCATCTCAGCCAATTCCGAGATCGTACTGGAGTTCCAGCCTCTGGCATAGCCTGCCCGAGCTGGTCTTTTGCTTTCCTATTCCTTTTGCAGACGTTTGACAATCTGTGCTACTTTACCCGCCGCTCTTGCAGCTTCTTCTACCGAATTGGTGATTCCAAAGCTGAAGCGGATCGCCGAATGAGCACGTTCATCTCCCAGATTCATCGCTTTGAGAACATGCGACAATTCCAGGGAACCAGAGGTGCAGGCAGAACCACTCGACGCCGCGATGGATGCAAGGTCCATGTTCATGAGCATGGTCTCCGTCTGTATGCCTAAGAAGCTGACATTCAGGATGTGAGGCATGACATGCTCCGGATGGCCGTTCACCTGATAACGAATACCGGCTTCCCGCCAGATCGTGAGCATGGTTTCCTTGATCTCTTTGTACTTGGCGACACGCTCTACACGCTCCTCTGAAGCGATCCGGACTGCTTCCGCAAATCCGACGATACCCGCCAGGTTTTCAGTCCCTGCCCGACGCTTTCTTTCCTGGGAGCCTCCGTGCAGCAGCGGAGAGAACGCCGTGTTTTTTCGCAAATACAAGGCTCCTACTCCCTTGGGACCGTTGATCTTGTGCGCGGATACAGACAGCATGTCAACCGGAAGCTCTCTCATGCTGAGCGGCAGAACACCGAATGCCTGGACGGCATCCGTATGAAACACAATGCTGCGTTCCTGTAAAAAACGCCCGATCTCCTCGATGGGCTGAATCGTTCCTACTTCGTTATTTCCATACATGATCGAAACGAGCACGGTATCATCACGAACAGCGTTTATCAGATCACTCATCCGTACGGAACCTGTGTCGTCCACCGGCAGATAGGTGATCTCAAAGCCGAGGTTCTGCAGATACTCACAGGCATGCAGCACGGCATGATGCTCGATCTGAGTCGTAATGACGTGTCGCCCTTTCTCCTGATGAGCGAGTGCTCCTCCGATAACCGCCATATTGTCTGCCTCTGTCCCGCCACTTGTAAAAATAAGCGACTGCGGATCAGCATCCAAATAGCGAGCGATCGCGTCCCTTGCTTGCTCCAGTGCCTGACGCGCCTTGCGACCAAAGCCGTGTACACTGGAAGGATTGCCAAACACCTGCGTGAGATACGGAGTCATCACTTCTACGACACGAGGATGCACGGGCGTAGTAGCGGCATGGTCAAAATAGATCATTTCAGACACGAACTTTCACCTTCTGATTTATGGTTTAGATGTAAAACATGTAGTTGTCCGTACGACCATCATCCTGGAAGGTAATCAGATCCTGCAGGGAAGTCGAATCCAGCACAGAGGAAATGCTGTCGCGAATACGCAGCCAAAGGTAGCGTTTTGCCGCATCTTCTTCCTCAGCAAATTCCACAGGGCTGATCGGTCCTTCCAATACCCGGATTACATCGCCAGCCGATATTTCCTCCGGTTGCTTGGCCAGGACATAGCCCCCGTATGCACCGCGGATACTTTTCACCAATCCTGCGTTGCGAAGTGGTGCGATTAACTGCTCCAGATAATGCTCGGATAAATCATGTCTTTGTGCGATGCTTCTCAAGGAAGTCGGCCCTTCTCCACAACGGTTGGCCAATTCCATCATAATCGTCAGGCCATAGCGGCCTTTCGTTGAAATCTTCACTGTCCCAACTCTCCTCTTTGTTTACATTTCCCTTCTTTCCTGCTTCCTACATGACTTCGGCAGTCCAGGATACACTACCTCTAGGGGGTGAGTGCAAGAATGGCTACGAACAAACGCTCAGAACGCGGACGCAACCATCCGTCCGAGACCTTGTATGAATATCCGGCAGGCACGATTGCTCACAAGGCACGCTACGGTGCCAGCGAGCAGAGCAAGCAGCCGAATGAAAATGGAGATTTGCCCAACAAGCCTGGCGGCAATGTCCGTACTTAAAAGCAGTCTACTCCCCCATCCATTGGGGGATTTTCCCTATTCCGAGGATTTCCCGGGCGCTCGTCGACCACTGTCCAGCTTCTGACGTTCCTCCTGAAACCGGCGTATATGCCGCTCGTAACCATGATCCTTGGGGTCGTAAAAGGATACCTGCAAGCCGTCTGGCAAATACTGCTGATGCACATACCCATAGGGATAGTTGTGCGGATATAAGTATCCTTTTCCATGGCCCAGCTTGGCTGCACCCTTGTACGCCGAATCACGCAAATGAGTGGGTACCGGTTTGTGCCCTTCTTTTTGAATGTGGGCCAAAGCCTGGTTAATGCCATTATAGGCTGCATTGCTTTTCGGTGCTGTGGCCAAGTAGGTCGTCGCTTGTCCCAAAGGAATTCGCCCTTCCGGCATGCCAACCAGCTCAACGGCCTGAAAGCACGATATCGCAACGCTGATGGCCTGTGGATCGGCGTTTCCGATATCCTCTGAGGCAGATATCACCAGTCTGCGAGCAATAAAGCGCGGGTCTTCTCCCGCGTCGATCATCCTCGCCAGCCAATAGAGAGCTGCATCAGGGTCAGAACCGCGGATCGATTTAATAAAGGCAGAAATCGTGTCGTAATGGTTATCCCCGCTCTTGTCATAGCGTACCGCGCGACGTTGGATGGATTCCACAGCTACATTCAATGTGATCGTAATCCGTCCATCCGCTCCCGGCGATGTCGTAGAGACGGCCAGCTCCAGGGCATTCAGCAGTCTGCGTGCATCCCCCTCTGCATAATGGATCAAATGCTCCATCGCTTCAGGTTCAATCTGCACGTCCAGTTCACCCAGACCTTGTTCCGTGTCCTTCAAGGCTCGTTCAATGACCTTCTCCAGCTCCTCATGTGTCAATGGTTGAAGCGAGAAGATTTGAGAGCGGGACAACAGGGCAGCATTGACTTCAAAAAACGGATTCTCTGTCGTCGCACCAATCAGAATAATGGTCCCTTCTTCAACAAAAGGCAGCAAGGCATCCTGCTGGGATTTGTTGAAGCGATGAATTTCATCGACGAACAGCGTGGTTCGTTGTCCGCCCATCACGAGCCTTTCCTTTGCCTCTTCCACCACTTTGCGGATATCGCCTACCCCAGCTGTGACAGCGTTGAGTTCCGAAAAATAGGAGCGTGTTGACCGGGCAATGACCTTGGCCAAAGTCGTTTTTCCTGTTCCAGGAGGACCGTAGAATATCAAGGAGGAAACTTGATCCGCTTCTATCGCACGGCGCAGCAGCTTTCCTGGTGCAATAATGTGCGATTGTCCAATCACGTCTTGGATGGACTGAGGACGCATCCGAGCAGCGAGCGGCTTTTGCTTGGCACCGCCCCCCTGCTGTTCATAGGCAAATGTAAATAGATCGTCCATCGCCCATTACCCTTTGGCTGGCTGCCAATCCAGCAAATCGCGTACTACGACACTCGCCAGAATCAGTCCTGCTACAGATGGGACGAAAGCATTGCTCGCTGGAGGCTGCCGCACCTTGCTGATCGGTGAATTCGGATTGCTTACGATCTGCTCCCGAACATCAGAGCGAACGACGACAGGAATTTCCCGGGAATATACGACTTTAACCCCTTTGTAAATGCCATTTTTGCGCAGCTCACGACGAATGACCTTGGCGATCGGGTCGTAGCTGGTCTGCGAGATATCCGCCACCTCGAAACGAGTAGGGTCCATTTTGTTCGCCGCGCCCATGCTGGAGATAATGGGAATGTTTCGGCGCTTTGCTTCTTGGATCACGTGCAGCTTTGCCGACATGGTGTCCATCGCATCCACGATGTAATCCACTTCGTGTGCAAAGAGCTGATCAGCTGTCTCCGCATTGTAAAACATGTTCAGTGTGACGACCTCACACTCGGGATTGATGCTCAATATCCGATCTTTCATCAATTCTGCTTTTTTCTGACCAACCGTATTCAGTGTTGCATGAATCTGGCGGTTGCAGTTGGTGATATCGACGACATCCTTGTCGACCATGACCAGCTTACCAATACCTGTACGGGCTAAAGCCTCTACAGTAAAGGAACCGACCCCGCCGATCCCCAAAACCGCGACGCGGCTATTTTTCATTTTTTCCAAACCTTCAGGACCGAAGGCCAATTCACAACGAGAAAATTGATGAAGCATGCATTCGTTCACCTTTCAAAGCGGATTTATTGTCAATCGGAAAAGTAGGAATCCAGTGAAAAAAGGAGCCCCATTATGTCGTGTACTCCTACGTTTTGAACCTGCTCATCGCAGGTGGGTGTCTGCCCAACTGTGCCAGACGTCCACTCGAGTGAGGCATGCCTTAACAGTTGGGACGAACAACTCCCAAGTCAAACTTTGTGGCTCAAAACGATCAGATATCACGGACATCGCAGGGCTTATCTACTAGTATTACCAATGTATCAAAGAGCAATGCATTTGTGCAAGTCAGCTGTTCTTAAGCCTGAACCTTCTCTTCCTCTTCTACAATGGTATCGATATGCAGTTCTTTCAGCTGTTTTGGTGCTACAACATCAGGAGCGTTCACCATCAAGTCACTTGCGCTTGCCGTTTTCGGGAAAGCGATGACTTCACGCAGGTTGGTGCGCCCAGCCAGGAGCATGATCAGACGGTCCAGGCCGAGTGCAATACCGCCATGTGGAGGTGTACCGTATTCGAAAGCATCGAGCAGGAAGCCAAATTGTTCACGCGCCTCTTCAGGTGTAAAGCCGAGTGCCTTGAACATTTTTTCCTGTACATCGCGTTTGTAGATCCGCATGGAACCGCCGCCAAGCTCATAGCCGTTCAGGACCATGTCATAGGCTTGCGCACGGATTTGTCCTGGATCGGTGTCGAACAGATGAAGGTCTTCGTCTTTTGGACGGGTGAACGGATGATGCAGGGCGACATAGCGTTTGGCTTCTTCGTCCCACTCGACCAGCGGGAAGTCGACAACCCACAGGAAAGCAAATTGGCTGTGGTCGATCAGTCCCAGCTCAGCAGCCAGCTTGCTGCGAAGCGCACCGAGTGCATCTGCTACGACTTTTGGTTTGTCTGCGACGAACAGGAGCAGGTCTCCTTCTTCGACATCCAGACGTTTTTTCATTTCATTGATCTCTTCTTCTTTAAAGAACTTGACGATTGGACCTTTCAGCTCGCCATCCTTGATGCCAATCCATGCCAAGCCTTTTGCTCCATAGCGGGAAGCGAATTTCGCCAGATCGTCTGCTTCTTTACGGGAGTAGTGTCCGCAGCCTTTGGCGTTGATTGCTTTAACCTGACCGCCACCTGCAACCACGCTGGCGAACACTTTAAAGTCGCTGTTGGCAACAACGTCAGAGACATCAGTCAGCTCCAGGCCAAAACGGATGTCTGGTTTGTCGGAGCCGTAGCGCCCCATTGCTTCCGCATACGTGAGGCGCGGGAATGGAGTAGGTACATCTACACCGATCGTTTCCTTGAATACGTGTGCCACCATTTTTTCCATCATCGGCAAGATTTCTTCCATAGAAAGGAAAGAAGTCTCGATGTCGACTTGAGTAAATTCAGGCTGGCGGTCAGCACGGAGGTCTTCGTCACGGAAGCAGCGTACGATCTGGTAGTAACGCTCCAGGCCCGATACCATCAGCAGCTGTTTGAACAGCTGTGGAGATTGCGGCAAGGCGTAGAATTCGCCAGGATGTACACGGGAAGGAACGAGATAGTCACGTGCACCCTCCGGCGTGCTCTTGGTCAGCATCGGCGTTTCCACTTCCACAAAGCTGTTCGTGTCGAGGTAGTCGCGGAAAGCTTTTGCTGCCTTGCTGCGCAGGATCAGGGAACGCTGCATTTCCGGACGGCGCAGGTCCAGATAACGATATTTCAGGCGAACCTGTTCATCGACATTCAGATCGTCTTCGATCGGGAATGGCGGTGTTTTGGCATCATTGAGGATTTGAATTTCGGAAATGTGCACTTCGTATTCGCCGGTCTGTACTTTCGGATTGATCGCTTCAGGTGCGCGGTTCACGACTTCCCCTTTTACAACCAACACGTATTCGCTTCTGACTTTGTCCGCGACTTCCCATGCTGCCTTGTTGTACTCAGGATTGAACACGATTTGAACAATTCCTGTGCGGTCGCGGAAATCAATAAAGATCACGCCTCCGAGGTCGCGTCGGGTTTGTACCCAGCCGTTCAAAACGATTTCTTTTCCTACGTGTTCTTTTGTCACTTCTCCGCAATGTACGGTTCGATATTGCCATGCCATGATGGTTACCTCCACTAGGGGTTTTTTATTTTTTCTTAAGTCAAAGTTATGACGAGGTCTTCCCGTTTCACTACTTGCTGTTCGCCTGTTCCCATCTCCTTGAGGAGAACCGTCCCATTGGCAAGCTCGGATTCGCCGATAATGGCTGTAAAACGCGCTTCCAATCGGTCTGCTTGCTTTAGCTGGGCCTTCATTTTGCGATCCAGGTAATCCAGCTCGGCAATGACTCCTGCCTGGCGCAGCTGATCGACAAGCACGAACGCTGTTGCTTTTGCTTCAGGTGTTTGCACGACGACGAAGCAATCGATGCCGCCAGTCGTCGGAAGCGAAATCCCTTGTTTTTCCAGTGCGAGCAGCAAGCGCTCGATGCTGAGTGCAAAGCCGATGCCCGGCATATCGTCTCCACCCAGGTCTGCCACCAGACCATTGTAGCGACCACCGCCGCAAAGTGTTTCCACAGCTCCGATCTCCGCCATCTTGATCTCGAATGCAGTCAATGTGTAGTAATCAAGACCACGCACCAGTCGCGGATTGACATGATACGGAATCTGCAACGCTTCCAGATAGCCTTTGACCGCGTCAAAGTGAGCAGCAGACTCTTCACTCAGGTAATCCAGGATGGAAGGAGCATCCTTGGTCAGCGACTTGCACTTCTCGTTTTTACAGTCCAGTACGCGCAGCGGATTGCGATCAATCCGGGATTGGCAGTCCTCACACAGCTCTGAGCGCACCGCGTTCAGGTGAGCGAGCAAATACTCCCGATGACGTGCCCGGTCTTCCAATGTCCCCACGCTGTTCAGTTCGACGGAGAGCCCGGTCAAGCCCAGCTCCTGGTACAAGCGAATGGCTACGCTAATGACTTCCGCGTCGATGGCCGGGTCACTGCTGCCAATCGCCTCCACGCCAAACTGCACGAATTGGCGGTAGCGCCCTGCCTGTGGACGCTCGTGGCGAAACATCGGTCCCAGGTAATACTGCTTGGTGGGCTGGTTCGGTGATCCGTACAGCTTGTTTTCCACGTAGGAGCGCACGACACCCGCTGTCCCCTCCGGACGAAGCGTCAAGGCATCTGTACTGCGCGGATTGGCGACGCTGTACATCTCTTTCTCCACGACATCCGTCGTCTCGCCAACGCCGCGAATGAACAGCTCTGTACTCTCGAAGAGCGGGGTGCGAATTTCCTGATAGTTATAGCGGCGGCAGAGATCGCGGGCTTTGCTCTCCACGTACTGCCACAGCTCCACGGTACCCGGCAAAATATCCTGTGTTCCGCGGGGAATCTGAATTTTTTTCATGAAAGTGAACCTCCATTGTTCTCCCCGTTATGGGGGAAGCAAAGAAATATGAAAAAAAGCCCCTCGTCGCCTGACATGGTGCGTACGCCACATGTCAGGGACGAGAGACTTGTTTTATCTCCCGTGGTGCCACCCTGCTTGAATGTCTTCTTGTGAAAACGAATAGACATTCCACTTTTATGCCCATAACGCGGGCCAGCGCCTGCCAGTTACTAAGGGAGTCAACACGCTCCATCCGTTCACTGCGGTCTTCGGGGATGTCATTCACCAGGTCGTCATATACAAGCACTCTCAGCCACGGTGCTTGCTCTCTGCTCTAGCGTCTCCTGATTACTCGTTCCCGTCATCAGATCTCGTTCATTTTGTTGAAAAAAGCTTAATGTGAATCATAGCAAACTCGTTATCCGTCGTCAACAGGCACATCTAAAAAACATTTTTTAACGAAGCCTCAAGACTGCACGGCCGACTTTCCTGCGTAGACTTCATTTAGATCTCGCAGCTTGTTTTCTACCAAAATCTTGTAGGTATCATTGTACGTCTTCGGATCTTTGGGATTGGGCCAGCGCGTCAATTTTCCGCTGCCTGGAGCCATCAGCTTGGAGACAGCGCCACAGCCAAGTCCCAGAATCGTCTGCACTTCTTCCATAATCATGATATTATAAATACTTTCCTGATCTGGCAGAGAATATCCTACGTTCTCTAAATTTCCCAGTATATTTTTTTGACGGTACAAATAGTAGGGTGCGTAACCATTCGCCTGCGTCCAATCCGAAGCCATCTGCATCATAGCGCTGATTTCGTCTCTGCTGGCTACCCGGTAACGTTCCTTGTTCTGCGTCATTTCCGAAGCTCGCTTAAAAGATAGGGTGTGCACGGTCAATGATGCCGGCATCAGCTTCTCTACTTCACGCAGGCTATGCGCCAGCTCTGCCAGCCCCTCATTCGGCAAGCCGATGATTAAGTCCATATTGATATTGGTCAAACCCATTTCCATCGCCAAATGGTATTTCTCGATCGTCTCTTCCACCGTATGATGACGACCGATCGCCTGCAAGGTCTCCTGGGTAAACGACTGCGGGTTGATGCTGATGCGATCTACTTCCCAGCGCTTCATCACTTCCAGCTTTTCCCGGGTAATCGTATCGGGTCTGCCAGCCTCTACCGTCAGCTCTCGAACCTTGTCCATGTGCGGAAACTTGCGATGCATGGTTTGAAACAGCATGTCCATGTCCTCAGCGGTAATACTGGTCGGTGTCCCGCCGCCAAAGTAGATCGAGGTGATCTTCTGATCGTGCTCTGTCAGCCATTCCCCGATGCGTTCCAGCTCGTAGTGAAGCCCTTCGAGAAATGGATTGACTGAAGCGGTATGGCTGCGAATGGCATATGCAGGAAACGTACAGTAGGCACACTTCGTCGGACAAAAGGGGATGCCAATATAAATGGACAGTTCCTGGTCGACTTGATAAAAGTCAGGAACAACGCGCAGCTGACGATCCACAATCTCCTGCAGGAGCTGCAGCTTGTAAGGTCGCAACACAACGTCCTGCTGCAGCCGCCGATGAGCCTCCTCCTTGCTGACTCCAGATGAAAGGAGCTGATGAAGCAATTTTGTCGGGCGAATTCCGATCAGGATTCCCCACCCTTGTTCCATACCCGTATATTCTTCCAGCACTAGCAGCAAAGCGTAATTAACGGCCTGCTTGGCGGTCTTGCGCATCGCTTTTTCCTCCAGGCTTACATAGCTGCGCTGCACCTGGTGAAAAAGCCGTTTATGCCCGTCAAACAGTTCACTGTCAGCCACGACACCATCTGCTTGCTGGCGGAGCGATAATTTGAGCTTTAGACCCGGCTCATCTGTCCAGCGACTGACGAAAGCAAGCGCCGGATCTTCGTAAAACAAGGCGAGAATCAAGGAGACTTCCCGCTCAAATGTGTGTCCTTCACACCTAATTTCAATCATTGGGTTCACCTGCTTTTTCATTTGCCACCCTTCATCTTAGCCGACCCCAAAAGTCCGGTCAACCTTCCAAGTGGCGAACCCAGACCAAAAGATAGATGGTTAAGGCTTCAGGCGTTTGCGCAAGGATTGGACATCCCTGACGCTAATATGAAATTCTCTGGACATCTCAATATCATTGAGCTGCGACTCTTTTTCCAAAAAATCGTGAAAATCGACGGAAAACAGTTTCCGGTTCAATTCTTGGGCAAAGGTCTCCTTGTGGGACTGTCTCACGTCTCTTCCTCCTAGCTGCCTTCTCTTAACTCTAGTATTGCCGCCGCGCCCGATCTGTCATACGCAGATTTCTTGCAGAAGTTTGTCGGTTGTTGCAGGAAAAAGAAGGATAGAGGGCGAATGAGGTACCTTTACCCTATGTTTTACCAAAATCATGGTAAATGCGTTGTTTGATGCATGCAAAAAATTCGGAAAGGATGTCTATCGTGTTTGTTCGTCAAAAATTCCTGAAGATGCTCCTGACTATCGTCTGTGCCGTCTCCATCCCTGTCACTTCAGCTTGGGCCGCCGGTTCTGTTCAGGTCACTGTGGACAAGCTGAACGTCCGATCTGGTCCCAGCCTCCAGGACACGATTATTACGACCCTCCCGAACCAAACTGTACTCCCGGTCATCTCGCAACAAAATGATTGGGTGCAAGTCAAATTGCCCGATGGAAAAAACGGTTGGGTAGCCAACTGGCTCGTCTCTTCGACACCGTCGTCCCAGACACAGACACCTGCTGCTAAAGCCCAGGTGGAGAGCACAACCGACAATCTGAATGTCCGTTCTGGACCGGGAACGAATCACTCTGTCGTGCAGCAAATTGGACTTGGGACACGATACTCCGTCCTGCAAAAGAACGGCGACTGGATCGAGATTCAATTATCCGGCCAAAGCAAAGGCTGGGTAGCAGCATGGTTGGTGAAAGAAGTTGGCGCTAGTGGAGGGACAACTCCAGTGGGAAGCAGCAATCCTCCTGCCGCCACTACACCAAATGAATCACCCGTTACACTGCCCACACAAGTCGTAACACCGAAGCCTGGCACCGTGCAAGGAGCTAGTCTGACACTTGACTCTGCTCCCTATATCTATGCCACGCCTGATAGCCAGACTCCGGCCATTGGCCAATTGCATGCTGGAGCGACAGTCACCGTGCTCGCCCAGCAAAACGGTTGGGTCCAGTTTCCCTATCATGGTGTGAACGCCTGGATCAAGGCCGAAGAGCAAAAAAACTCTCAGCCGGAACAAGAATCTGAACACGGGACGGGTCCTGGGCAACCAGACAGCCAGCCAGTAAGTCCTGGATCGGCAGACAAACCGGCCGTTCAGAAAGCAACCGTCAATACTGACGGACTCAATCTGCGCAGTGAAGCCAATACGTCCAGTACGATTCTGACCACGCTAGCCACCGGCACCAGCTTGACCGTGCTGGAAAAGCAAGGAGACTGGTACCGTGTCACAACACCAGACGGAAAAACCGGATGGGTAGCCGGATGGTTAGTTACCGTAGCCCAGCCCGTATTCCCTACTCCTGCTGGCCCGCATGTGACGATTATCAATCCCGATACCAATATTCGCTCAGGCCCTGGCACCCAGCATGAAATCATCAAGCGTGTACAGACTGGCGAGAAATATGAAATCGTCAAGACTGAAGGCGACTGGTTCCAAGTGAGCTTCCAAGATGGAACAACCGGTTACATAGCCGGCTGGCTCGTCTCCACCGTAGGCGTACCTGCTGTATTGAAGAGCAATGAACTGGTAAACAAAGTGATCGTCGTAGATGCAGGACACGGAGGAAATGATAATGGCGCCACAGGCTCCAGCTTTGCCACTCTGGAAAAGACGGTAAATCTGCAGGTTGCCCTCATTCTCCGCAAGAAATTGGAATCTGCCGGGGCCAAGGTCATTATGACCCGCGCCGATGACCGCAAGCTGACCCTTCAGCAAAGGGTAGACGTGGCCATCCATAACCAAGCAGATATCTTCGTCAGCATCCATCATAATACGCACCCGAATACCGCTACCAACGGAACCATTGTTTTCTATTTCAACAATGGCAACTCCAGCAAGCTGGCGTCACTCGTCCAAAATGAGATCGTCAAGGCGACCAGCTACAAAGATATGAACGCGCGTTATGGCAACTACTTCGTGCTGCGTGAGAATCCCGTCCCGTCCATCCTGGCTGAGATCGGATTTCTCTCCAACTACAACGATGAGATCCGCGTACGTTCCGAGCAGCAACAGGAGCTGGCTGCCGATGGATTGTACAAAGGGATCATTCAGTACTTTACGACACAAAGCAATCAAGGCGGTTAATAACAACTTGCCTGCAAACCAAAAAGCCCTCTGGCAAACAGCAGACACGCGTAAGTGCCTACCTGCTGCCAGAGGGCTTATTAATTTCGTTAAATCATTTTCAATAGGCTGGACGCTTTTCCCACGGCTCGACCACACCGACAATCGAAAGGGGTTGATCATTGCGAATAGCGTTTACCACTCCTTGAGCGATCTCCTGATTGGACAGCCAGCGAGCCGAATTTCCCTCCAGGACAAAACCGAGAATGACACGACGATATTGGCAATTGGCAGTCGGTACGATCTGAGGGGGCTTCTTCCAGGCTCCGCTGCCGCACACCTGGAGAAGCCTCCACTCCTGCTCCTGTCGAGATAGGGCCATCTGGATAGTCGTGAGCGCCTCAGGTGCCGTCAGATGGATCCATGACACGACCAGATCAAGCGGTCCGTTGCGTAAAAGCAAGGCTTCCATCGCTGCCCTCAGCTCGTGTGTCTGATGGTAATCCAGTTGGATATAGTCCACGGTCTCTGGCTGTGACAGTCCTTGCAGCACACGCTCAAACCTCTCGCGATTGCGTCCTACGACCGCCACCAGATACCCTTGCTCGACCAACCATCGCACCACGTCTTTCAGCATACCTGTACCGCCCACCACGAGTGCCTTTTTGCTCATGTCATCCTCTCCCTTATCAGAACTTTTAGGATTCTACGATCAAGGTAACGGGACCGTCGTTTAAGAGACGTACATCCATCATCGCACCAAAGCGGCCTGTCTCTACAAGCAAGCCCTTCTCGCGCAATTTGCTGTTGAAAAGCTCGTACAAGGGCTCTGCCTGCTCAGGTCTCGCAGCACTCATGAAATTGGGACGTCTTCCCTTCCGGCAGTCTCCATACAACGTAAATTGGGAGACAGACAAGATTTGCCCGCCTGTTTCCAGTACAGAGTGGTTCATTTTCCCATCCTCGTCTTCAAAGATCCGCAGATTTGCCACCTTGTCCGCGACAAAATCGACGTCTTTTTCGCTATCCTCGTGTGTAATCCCAACCAGCAAAAGCAAGCCGTGATCAATTTTCCCGACCATATCTCCCGCTACCGTCACACTTGCTTCTCGCGTTCGCTGAACAACAACTCTCATCCTGTTTCATCCTCCTATAGCCACACCCATTTACGAAATGAAAGAAGAACACCCGATCCTCTTGGAGATCAGGTGCTTAATATCCGGCGAACCGAATAAATATCCTTGATGCGTTTAATCCGCTCTACCACTTTTTGCAGGTGGTCGATATTGCTGATCGAGATCGTCATGTGGATCGTGGCGACCCGGTTTTTATCTGCCTTGCCACTGACCGCTGCGATATTGGTTTTGGTTTCCGCCACTACCTGCAGCACATCGTTCAAGAGTCCACTCCGATCGTTTCCAGTAATCTCGATATCGACATTGAAATTATGCTTGAACTCCGTATCCCATTCCACGTCGATCAAGCGCTCCGAACAATCCTCGGTCGCAATGTTGGGACAGTCCAGACGATGCACAGAAACGCCTCTGCCGCGTGTAATAAAGCCGATGATCTGATCACCTGGAACGGGTGTACAGCAGCGGGAGATACGAACCAGCAGATTGTCTACCCCACGAACCTTGACGCCGGATTCACTTCTCTTATTTTGAGAGGAAGGGGTCGGCTTTATTTCTGGAATGACCGGATTCTGCTCTTCACGCTCACGGCGCAACTTGTCTACCAGTCGCGTCACGATTTGTGAAGCGGTAATGCCTCCGTACCCAACCGCTGCAAACATGTCTTCAGATCCTTGAAAATTGAAGCGTGCCGCTGCTTCTTTCAGGTTGGCTTCGACCATCGCTTCCTTGACGTCAAAGCCGCGCGACTTCACTTCTGATTCAACCATTTGCTGGCCTTTTGCGACATTCTCTTCTCGTTTTTCTTTTTTAAACCATTGTTTAATTTTATTGCGGGCATGCGCTGACTTGGCCATTTTCAACCAGTCCTGGCTGGGTCCGTACGAATGCTTGGACGTGAGAATTTCGACGATATCGCCCGTCTTCATCGCATAATCCAACGGAACAATCTTTCCGTTTACCTTGGCTCCAATCGTCCGGTTACCGACCGCTGAGTGAATGCGATACGAAAAGTCGAGAGGAACAGAGCCTTTTGGCAGCTCCACCACATCGCCCTTCGGCGTAAAGACAAAGACCGTATCGGAAAACAAATCCTGCTTTAGGCTTTCCATGAATTCCTGAGCATTTGGTGCTTCCTCGGAACCACCCTCGATCATTTCCCGCAAATTGCCCAGTTTTTCGGCAAACGTGCCTTGCACGACGTTCTTGCCTTCCTTGTATGCCCAGTGTGCAGCAATCCCGATCTCTGCTGTCTGGTGCATATCCCACGTGCGAATCTGAACCTCCAAAGGCTCACCCTTGGGTCCGATGACCGTCGTATGGAGAGACTGGTACATGTTGGTCTTGGGCATGGCAATATAGTCCTTGAATCTGCCAGGCATGGGCTTCCATAAGGTGTGCACAATGCCAAGGACCGCGTAACAGTCGCGAATGTCGTTCACAATAACACGAAGAGCAAGCAGGTCATAAATTTCATTAAACTGCTTGTTTTGCTTCGTCATCTTTTTATAGATGCTGTAGATGTGCTTCGGACGCCCCGAAATTTCGGCCTCGATACTCAGTTCCCCGAGCTTCTCCCTGATCGTAGCTGAAGCTTCATTTAAGTACGCTTCACGCTCAACCCGTTTCTTTTGCATCAGGTTGACGATCCGGTAATACTGCTGCGGGTTCAGATAACGAAGGGAGGTATCTTCAAGCTCCCACTTCACAGACGCAATCCCCAAACGATGCGCCAATGGAGCGAAAATCTCCAGCGTTTCGTCGGAAATCTCCCGCTGCTTTTCCTCAGACATATGGCGCAAGGTTCGCATATTGTGAAGGCGGTCAGCCAGCTTGATCATAATGACGCGAATATCCTGGGCCATCGCTACCAGCATTTTGCGGTGGTTCTCAGCCAACTGCTCTTCTTTGGACTTGTATTTGATTTTCTCCAGCTTGGTCACACCATCAACCAGCAGCGCCACGTCCGGCCCAAACTGATCCCGGAGATCCTCCAGTGTCACCGGTGTGTCTTCTACTACATCGTGTAAAAATCCCGCAGCAATCGTCACCGCATCCATGTGCAAATTTGCAAGGATACCCGCGACTGCGATCGGATGCATGATATAAGGAACGCCTGATTTGCGTATTTGACCCTCATGTGCTTTGTTTGCCAGTTCATAAGCACGTTTAATCATGTCCAAATCATCTTGTGATAGATACGTGCTCGCCTTTTTTACTACCTCATCAATACCCGTAATCATAGTTCCCTTCCCATATCCTCTCATAGAAAAAGCGTATAATGAAGCCTTTCGAAGAAGCTGGTCCTTCCTTCATGGAAACTTTACAAAGCGGAATCAATTCTATTTCATCCTATTATCTTTTAAGTCGTTCGGGTTGTAAAGGTGATTTCCCCGGTAAAAGCAAGAAGTACGCGCGAAAAAAGCAAAAAACGGGCACAAGGCCCGCTTTCTTGGAACGATCTAGTATTGAATCAAGGATTTTACTGGGATGTCACCCATTTTGTTGCGTCCGTCGAGATAGCTCAGTTCAATCAGGAATGCTGCACCTACGACTTTTCCGCCCAATTGCTCGATCAATTGAATGGTGGTCTCGATGGTACCGCCTGTCGCCAAAAGGTCATCAGCGATCAGTACACGTTGACCCGGTGTGATCGCATCCACGTGAACGGCCAGCGCATCTTTTCCGTACTCCAGGTTGTAGTCAGCCTTGATAGACTCATAGGGCAGCTTGCCAGATTTACGGATCGGAACAAAGCCGATCTTCATTTCATAGGAAAGCGGCGCCCCTACCACAAAACCGCGCGCTTCCGGACCCGCAATGACATCAGCCTGCACTTCGCGAGCGAATACCGCCAGCTCCTGAATCGCCGCATGGTAAGCAGGACCATCTTTGAGCAGAGTCGTAATATCCTTGAAGCGAATGCCTGGTTGGGGAAAATCGGGAATAACGCGAATGTATTGTTTAAAATCCATCAATAACTCCTCCTAAGTGACAGGTTCCACCATTTGGTGAAACACTTGAATCAAGCCTTCCGATGATGACAGAAGCAGTTCTGTCGCCAGCTCGGCTTCTTCCTTCCACGATGCATAAATACGAGAGCTCTCCAGCGGTCTTTTGTCGGCTGCAGGACGGAAACGGTATTGCTCCGCTTCCGCAATAATAAATTCCAGCTCAGCGAATACGTCCAGCATGCCATCCAAGAGCGGACGCTTCCAATTCAGCTTTCTCGCGAGTGCATCCAGATGCTCATGGCGGACAACAGGCACTTGCATGAAAAACTGATAGAGCTGCTTGAAGTGCTCACGACCTGGGCAATGCAGGCGCTCCATCCCCAAATCAGGGTCGCCAAACAGGCAGTAAATGCGTTCCGCCTGATTCCAGACTGGAATAATAGCCTGCAAAGCCGAGCGTTGTCTGGGCAAATCGTAGAGTATCAGCGTGCGGCGGCCCCCCTCGCTTCCCGGCTCGCCTACATTCGCAGCAACCAGTCGAACAAAGCTCCGCTGCTCCTCCGTTATCAATCCAGACAATACTTCGTGACTTTCTTGGCGAAACACCAAGGTGAGGGAATCAGGCTCTGACATGAGCTGCTTCCATTTGTCGACCTTGTCCCTGCTGCCCCTCCAATCGAATATCTGACGGTGCGGTACAGTCAGGTCGCGGATCGTCATCTGTGGCTTGCGATTGCCGTTCCACTCATTCACGGATAATTCACCCAGTACGTGGAACGTTGCTTTGGGCGTCACCTGCTGCGTGACATGCGCCCAGTTGAAACCGATCGCATCGATGTTGTTCCCCGATCTCGTCAAGGTGCATTTCAAATGATTCTCGTCCCGTCCGATAGTGCGCATCCCTGCCGTTTCCATATCACGGAGCATGACGAGAGGCGTCGGGTTCCTCATGCCGTAGGGAGCCAGCATGGCCAGCTGCTCAACGGCATCCATGCTTACCTCCTCCGGCTCCAGGGCCACATCCACTTTCGTCAACGGTATAAAATCGTCGGCGCCGAGCCACTGACCTGCCAGCTCATTTAGCTTTTCTCGCAACAGCCCCAGATTCTCTACAGGCAAAGTCATACCTGCCGCCATCGTATGACCACCGTAATGGGGAAGCCATTCTTTACAAGCCGTTAACGCTTCATACATATCAAAGCCCGTGATACTGCGTGCTGAGCCCTTGGCAGTACCCTTTTCCGGATCGATTCCAAGCACGATCGTCGGTCGGTAAAACATCTCGACCAACCGGGAAGCTACGATCCCTACTACCCCGACATTCCAGCCCTCTTTTGCAACGACGAGGACATGGTTTTGATCAGGGGGAAATTGGCTTTTTACCATTTCAACTGCTTCTTCCGTCATCTGCTGAACCAATTCCTGCCGTTCACGGTTGAGATTGTCCAGCGTCACGGCACATTCGTCCGCTTCCTGGGCATCTTCCGTGACCAACAGCTTGACCGCCGCCGCTGCCGTCTCCAAGCGACCACTTGCATTTAGACGTGGACCTAATGCGAAGCCCACATGTCCAGCAGACAGCTCGTTTTCAGAGAGTCCGCAGGCGCGTATCAATGCCTGCAACCCCGGATTCTCCGTATGGTTCAAACGCTGCAATCCTACTTTTGCCAATATCCGGTTTTCGTCGACCAAGGGAACCAGATCGGCGATTGTACCCAGAGCAGCCAAGTCAGCCAGATGGAGCGGTGCTTCTCCAAGTAAAGCATGCCCCAGCTTGAAGGCAACCCCCACTCCTGCGAGCATGTCAAATGGATAGGTACAACCCGGTTTTTTGGGATTAATCACTGCAAATGCCTCCGGAATCACAGCCGGAGGTTCGTGGTGGTCTGTCACGATGACATCGAGACCTAACCGGTTGGCATATTCCACCTGCTCAACTGCGCTAATCCCTGTATCTACCGTGACAATCAGCTTGAATCCGCTATTGTGCAGATGGGCCAATGCCTCTTTATGTAACCCATAGCCTTCTGTAAAACGGTTGGGAATATAGTAGTCAAACACTGCGCCCATTTGGCGAAACAAGTGTACCATCAACGAGGTTGAGCTGACGCCATCCGCATCGTAATCTCCATAAATGCAGATTGGCTCTTGGCGTTTAATCGCCTGCAGGATACGGTGCACACTCTTCTCCATGCCGTTTAGCAGGTATGGATCGTAAAACATCTCCGGTCCTGGCTGCAGAAAGTCACGCGCTTGTTCTGGTGTGTGGATGCCACGAATCACCAATAGCTTGGATACGAGAGGAGTCAACTTGGTTTCTGCTGCAAGGTTCGCAGCCAGATGCTCATCGTAGCTGGCTAGTTGCCAGCGTGTTTTCGCTTTCAGCATGGGCGTTCCTCCAATCCTCATTCATTATAGTGGATCGAGAGGCAGACTGACAATAGCGAGCCATTGTTCGGGAAAAAAAGGCGAAAACCGCGGGGAGTTCCCCGCGGCATTCATAAAATCCTTTTAATTCGGACTAGAAGGCGTACGTTTTTTCTTTAACATATTGCGTTCTTTCAGGTTGACCCACACTTGAGCCGCGATAAAGATGGAAGAATAGGTACCGCTTACCAGACCAAATACCAATGCCAGCGAGAAGTTGCGAATGCTTTCGCTACCCAGGATGGCAATCGCCATAGCGGTGAAAAATACCGTTGCGACTGTGAAGATGGAACGACGCATGGTCTGCCATAGAGAAACGTTTACCAGGTGCTCCAATTCATCAACGGTTTTGGACTTCATCGTTTTTAGATTTTCCCGAATCCGGTCAAAAATAACGATTTTGTCGTTGATAGAGTAACCCAGGATGGTCAGGATCGCAGCGATGAAGGTAATGTCTACCTCCAGGCCAAGCATTGAGAACAAAGCGATCGGAATAATCACGTCATGCGCGAGACCCACTACTGTCGCTACACCAAACAGCCATTGGAAGCGGAACGCGATGTACACGATAATCCCCAGTGATGCGATCAATACTGCAATCGCAGCTTTTTTCACCATTTCTTGCGCAATACTTGGATCAACGGTCGCTACCTGCTTGGTTACCTGATCACCGTATTTATCTTTCAAAGCTTGTTCGATCACCATCATGGTATCGGATGGCACGGTCTGGTCAAAACGTGTGAACGCTTGATGCGTACCATAAGGCGTTACCGCAGAAAATTTGGCTTCCGGCACTTTTTCTTTCAAAATTTGTTCAATGTCAGCAGGGTTAAATTCTTTGCCCACGTAGATATCCAAGCGAGTCCCCGCTTGAAAGTCAACTCCCAGATTAAAACCCTGAATCAGAGAGAACAACAATCCAACGATGATAATAATACCGGAGAACAGGAAGAACTTCCGGCGATTCTTTACGATGTCAAATCGGATGACAGTGTGTTCATTATCAAAGCTCACCGATCTCACTCTCCTTTACTCCGAACCAGAACGGCTTTTTAAACATGTTGGAGCGTATTACCAGCCAGAGCAGGAATCGAGACCCGAACACGTTCGTAATAATACTTACAATGAGTGTCATGGCAAGCACGATGGCAAAGCCCTGAATGGAGCTTGTACCGAAGTAGAACAATACCCCTGTCGCAATCAATGTCGTAATGTGCGCATCAAGGATCGTCACCAAAGAGCGGCGCTCACCTGCACGGAAGGCAGAAAGGATCGTCTTGCCTGAACGAATCTCCTCCTGAATGCGCTCGTAGGTAATAATATTGGCGTCTACCGCCATCCCTATCGCCAGGATAAAACCGGCAATCCCCGGCAACGTGAGAGTCGCGTCCATCCAATCCAGTACGACCAGACAGAAATAAGTAAACCCGGCCAATGTAATATTGGCGATCATTCCTGGCATGCGGTATACGAGAAGCATGAAGATGATGATCAATGCTCCACCGATATATCCGGCATAGACTGTTTTTTCCAAGGCAATTTTACCAAGAGAAGCTCCAACAGAGGTTATCTGTTTTTCAATCAGCTTAGCAGGCATGGCACCGGAGTTGAGCAAGTCAGCTAGCTCTTGTGCCGATTCTTGTGTGTAATCGCCCGTAATCTGAGCACTACCGCCTGTGATGACAGCCTGGATTGTCGGATTGGTCTGCATGTTCTCATCCAGGTAGATTGCCATGCGCTTGTGCAGGTTTGCACGAGTTACTTCTTCCAATTTTTTCGGTTCAGAGAATTTGATTGTTACCAATGGTCGTCTCAGTTCATCATAGCCAACAGCAGCGCCGTTGGGAGCGAGATCGCTACCGCGCAAAATAATGTTTCCCGCCTCATCGCGGAAAGTAAGTACAGCGGGCTTACCAATCAGCTCCCTAAGCTTGTCCTGATCAGCAGACTGTGAAGCGATTTTTACCCGAATGCGGTTGGGTAATTCGGTTTCGATGACTGGTTCTGCAACCCCACCGATGTTAATCCGTTTCTCAATCATGTACGCAGTTGCCTTGAGCAATTCAATGTCAACTTTATGCGTAGCCTCTAGAGGCTCTACCTCGTACAAAATCTCAAACCCGCCCTGCAGGTCAAGACCGAGCGTAATGTTTCCTGCTACATCTTTGGTCGTTGTTGTCATTAACGTACCCAACAATGCCACGACCACCAAGAACAGGACGAATCTTCCCCATTTCACCATTGTAGTAATACCCCTCTTTCCTAAAAGGGTCCCGTCCTAGACGAAAACCAATATGCCCATTATAGCGAACGATGAAAAAAAGTGTCAATTATTGCAGGCTAGGCGAATCATGGTAACCATCTCCTCGTAAAGCGCATCTAGATGATGTACGAAATGGCGATTTAAAAGTTTCACTAAGAATTTTTATACATTTGGATCATCAGGTAATTCATGTACTTGTTCGGCTTCAGGGAAAGAATGTCGTTTACCATCCGATGCATGGCTGGAATCTCCTTGTACCCTTGCGAGACGCACTCCCATACATCCTGCGAAGTTACATTTTCATATCCGAGCAGAGCAAATTCTTCTGCCTTACTTTGGCAAAGACTCTCCACTTGCAAAAACCATTCCTGCTTGATCGCTTCATCCATCATCGTTTCCCCCTCAAAGTAGTCATGCCAGCATCAGCACGTCCATATTCTGTATGGAGTACATTTAACCTTGCAAAGGAGCCTTCCATGAGACAGTCCTTTTTTTACGGAACGGTTATCCTCATCCTGGCTGGCGGCGTGACGAAATTGTTCGGCTTTGCCCACAGAATTGTTCTTTCTCGCATTATCGGCGCAGAAGGAATGGGACTTTATCAAATGGTTGTGCCGCTTCTGTACTTTCTCATTACAGTGACAACGTTTGGCCTGCCAGTGGCGATTGCCAAACAGGTCGCCGAGACGGAAGCCGCCAAGGATCATCGACAGACGCGCCGCTTTTTATTTGTCTCCTTGCTGGTTGCATGCGGTATCAGCGTGGTTGTATGTACAGGGCTTCTCCTCTTCTCCCAACAGCTTGCTGCTCTCCTGTTTGCAGACAAGCGGGCTCATATTGTGATGTTGGCCGCCATCCCAATCATTCCTATCGCTAGTATCTCACTGGTGCTGCGAGGTTACTTCCAGGGCAAGCAAAACATGATCCCTACTGCTGTCTCCCAACTGCTGGAGCAAGTCGTACGCATGGCATTGGTCGCCGTAATGACTATGACCTTTCTTGATTCCGGGATTGAGTATGCAACCGCTGGCGCTGTAGC
This sequence comes from Brevibacillus invocatus, assembly GCF_003710915.1. Classification (GTDB taxonomy): domain Bacteria; phylum Bacillota; class Bacilli; order Brevibacillales; family Brevibacillaceae; genus Brevibacillus; species Brevibacillus invocatus. The sequence continues at coordinate 200,692 of NZ_RHHR01000003.1, forward strand.
CAGTATTATTTTCGGAGAAGCGGCCGGGCTTTTGTACATCTTCTGGCAATACCGCAAAGGAAGTCGCAAAACTGCCGCGCAGATGCTGGGCAGAACGTTTTTGACCAGAGTCACGGCAAGTACATCCAGCATGCGGCAGCTGGTTCACGTGGCCTTGCCAGTCACCATGAGTCGGGTGATCGGCTCCATCGCCTACGTATTGGAACCGATGATCGTCCCGTTTGCGTTGGTTATCGCAGGATACGCCATCTCTGATGCTACAGGACTCTACGGACAGTTTGCCGGCATGGCCGTCCCACTTTTGCTGTTTCCAACGTTTTTAACCAATTCCTTGTCTGTCTCGCTGGTTCCTGCTGTTGCGGAAGCGGCCTATCAAAAAAATGCTCCACTCGTGCATCGGCGCATCTATCAAGCCATGCGCATTACACTCGTTATTGGAGCACCTTGCACGGTATTGCTGACCGTGTTCGCAGAGCCTATCTGCGCCCTTCTGTACGGCAGCCAATATCAAGAGGTAGGGATCATCTTAAAGGGTCTAGCACCCTTCTCCGTCTTTCTGTTTTTTCAGGCGCCACTGGCTGCGGCCCTGCAGGGACTGGATTACGCTCAGGTCGTATTTCGCAACACCTTGATTGGCGCGATCGTGAAGATCCTCGCCATGTTCGTCTTCACTTCTCAGCCAGGCTTTGGCATATACGGGACCGTGATCGCGCTAAACATTGGGATCACATTGGTCACATTACTGCATTTTGCCAGCCTCACAAAAAAAATCGGCTTTACGGTAGATATTTTGGAGTTCTCAAAAATTGGAGCTACCATGCTGGTCATGGGCTACTCAGGTTCCTACATCACCCATCACTGGCTGCAGGGCACAACGGTAGCCTCAAGCCTACTCGTCAGCGTGCCGGTTAGCTGCTGCCTCTATTTGCTCCTGTTGATCGCATTACGTGTTTTAGGCAAACAAGATGTTAAACGTATCCCCTGGATCGGAGAACAGCTCGCCGTATTTTTCCCACGCCGCTAAGTTATTTTCGCGGCGTGTCTTTTTTGTCCAGATAGACGATTCCCTGATCATCGATGCTGCAAAAAGAGACATCCCTGATTTCCTTGATCCCGTATTTGCGAATCTCCCGCTTCAACCACAGCTCGTTTTGACCAATTTTTTGCAACCCCTCTGGACGCACCTTGCCATCCAGAATCAAAGGAATCGGCAAGCCCTTGTACGTGACTGACTGAACAGGCTGCGCGGGCTTGATTCCGAGATCCCCCTTGGTCAATGTCTCCTGGTCATGCTTCAAGAAGACACTCATCTGCCCTGTCGGCTCCAGCATTGCAATTTCGACGTCAGCTATGCTTTTCACGTTTTTTTGTCGCAGATGGACCATCAGATCATCCATATTCAAACGGTTGCGGCGCATGGCATCTTCCCGGATTTGTCCGTTCTCGATGATCATGTCCGCAGACCCGTCCACAATATCACGTATTTTTTTGCTTTTCAGCGATAGATACGCAAAGGTGATTTCCAATAAACCAATGAGCAGCATCGGTAAGTAGAACTGTATGAGCGGTGTATTGGACTCTTCAATGGACAACGCAGCCATCTCCGCCAGCATAATCGAGATGACGACGTCAAAGACCGACATTTTACCCAATTCTCTTTTTCCCATGAGACGTAATAGCACCAGGATGAAAAAATAGGAAAAAAGGGTACGTAACAACAACCCGGTTAAATGATCCACTGCATCCGCCCCCCGCTAAGAACTTGTTCCTATTCTTGTGCGGGAAGCGTACAACTATAAGCACCAATTACAACCACTTGCGTTTTCGAAAGATGTGCAGCATGGTAAACGTCATACCCAGCATGATCGCAACACCGATCACAAGCATGTAGGGCTCTGCTTCTACTCCAAGCCAGCTAAAAGTATTCATCCCCAATAGCCCTGTAATAAAAGTCAAAGGCAGGATGATTGTAGAGATCATCGTCAGCACGCGCATCGTTTCCGTCGTCTTGGCGCTGATGATCGTGTAGTACGTGTCCAGTGCACCATTTACCAGATCGCGGAACGTCTCTGTAGAGTCTGAAATCCTCTCCAGGTGATCCGTCAGGTCTGTGTAGAACGGTACGTTTTCCTCGGATATATCAAATGAATAGCGCCCATTCACGTTGGCGAAGATCCTCTTCTGGGGCATGATAACGCGGCGAATCAAAATGATCGTCCGTTTCAATGCCAGGAACTCTTCCGTGATTTCTTCCATCTGATGCTCGTAAATCTCGTCTTCCAGCTCATCGATCCGCACGCTGATCCTGTCGATGATCGGAAAGTACTCATCCGTAATGCCATCCACAATCGCATAAAGTAGATAATCAGGCCCGCGATTCAAATAGGAATTGTTGCGGTGGCTCACAGCTGCAATCCGGCCAATGCTGTTCATCGGAGATTTATGAATGGTGACGATGTAATTCGGGCCGAGGAAAACGTTCAGTTCTACAGTCGTAATCTCGTTATCACTATCTTCATTGTAGCGCAGTGCGTGGAAAACGAAGAAGTAATAGTCATCGTACTTATCAACCTTTGCACGCGGACTAACGTGCAAGCAATCTTCAATTGCCAAAGGATGGAAGTCGAATATTTTTGCGATGAAGGGAAGCTCCTGGTTCCCCACATCATACAGATCAATCCAGAGCAAATCTTCGGGCGACTTCAACCATTCGTCTTTTGTCGATAGGTCAACATCATGAAACATTTTCTGCTCTGAGTGATTGTAAAAATAGGTTTTAATCATTTTTTCTCACTCCCGTCCGATTCCCATCCATCATACGAAAATTCCTTGCAATGTTCAACGCGAAGATGAATAGGTTGACCAAGCCTCTCATATAGATGGTACAAACTTGACCAGTAAGGGGGTAATACTGTGCGGAGTACTTCCACCTCTGTACTGACTGGACTCATGTACACGCTCGGTCTCGTCTTGACAGGAGCGCTGCTAGCCACCTTGCTTCTTAGTTTTACTAGCATGCGTGAAAGTTCCCTGCCCTATTTTACGTATGTCATCAATATCCTCGGCTTGTTGACAGGTGGTTTTGTTACGGGACGCCGACGCGGGGAAAAAGGTTGGTATTACGGTGGTTTGACCGGGCTATGCTACTTCTTGTTCGTGCTTCTGATCGGCTTCCTTGGATTCGATGCACCGATGCATTGGGAGACGCTGCTGTACTTTCTCGGCGCCTTCGTGATTGCGGGAATAGGTGGTATTCTTGGCGTCAATTCGGCTCATTCCAGTCATAAGCCGAAGGGATTCAAGCCCAAGCGTTAATCGTGATTGGCAGACGGTATAGCTATTCGGCTATGCCGTTTTGCGTTTTTCTGGTCGTCTTGGCAGCTATCTCAAAAATGGGCGTCTAGCATCATCCGAACAAATAAAAAAGGGAACGACCCACGTAGCTGGTTCTACCACGGGTGTTCCCTTTTGCATTATTTCGCTTCTTCTTTAACCTCTTCTGTTTTGCTTGGTGCTGGTTCGCTGTTATTGGAGGAAACCACGTTGTTGATCGCTCCACGATCAAACGTGACATTCACATTATGAGCTATACGCAATGTCACGGAGTCGTCGTTCAATTCCTGAATCGTTCCGTGCATGCCACCAATTGTAACGATCTTGTCTCCCTTTTTCAAGGCAGACAGCATAGCATTACGCTGCTTCGCCTTTTTTTGTTGAGGACGAATCAACAAGAAGTAGAAGATCGCAAACATGATGATAATCGGTAAAAAATTCGCCAAACTGTCCATAAATATGTAGCCCCCTCAATTAAAAAGATCTATCTCCACCCAATCCATATTGAGCGAAAAACTGGTCGCGGAAATCCTGCAAACGATCCTCGGCAATAGCCTGACGTACCTGCTCCATCAACTTCACCAGGAAATACAGGTTGTGGTAGGTGGTGAGACGAATACCAAAGGTTTCCTCCGACTTGACCAGGTGTCGGATGTAAGCGCGTGAATAATTCTTGCAGGTATAGCAATCGCAATTCGGGTCCAGCGGCGTGAAGTCACGCGCGAACTTTGCATTGCGAATCACCAATCTGCCCTGGCTTGTCATGCATGTCCCATTGCGTGCGATCCGTGTAGGAAGAACGCAGTCGAACATATCGATTCCGCGAATAGCACCTTCGATCAATGCATCCGGGGAACCCACACCCATCAAATAACGCGGCTTGCCTGTCGGCAACAGCGGTACTGTGTTCTCCAATACTTCGTACATCAAGGGGAAAGGCTCTCCAACGCTTAAGCCCCCGATCGCATATCCCGGAAAATCAAGGGATACGAGGTCACGTGCACTGATCGCGCGCAGGTCATTGAACATGCCACCCTGCACGATGCCAAACAAAGCTTGATCCTCTGGGCGTGTGTGCGCTTTCAGGCAGCGCTCTGCCCAGCGTGTGGTTCTCTCCATCGACTGCTTGACGTAATCATACTCTGCCGGATAAGGGGCGCACTCGTCGAAAGCCATGAAAATATCCGCCCCCAGAGCATTTTGAATCTGGGTCGCTTCTTCTGGTCCAATGAACAGCTTTTCTCCATTCAAGTGAGAACGGAAAGACACGCCTTCTTCGGTAATCTTGCGTAAGTTGCTGAGGGAAAACACCTGAAAGCCGCCGGAATCAGTCAAAATAGCCCGATCCCAGTTCATAAAACCATGTAGTCCGCCCGCTTCACGCACGATTTCGTGACCTGGCCGCAGAAATAGATGATACGTGTTGCTGAGAATAATTCCAGCACCCATCTCTTTCAGTTCTTCCGGACTCATCGTTTTTACCGTTGCCTGTGTACCGACTGGCATAAAGACAGGGGTATCGATCGTTCCGTGCGGGGTATGCAGCTTGCCAAGTCGTGCACCGGTTTGTTTGCAAGTTTTGATCAATTCGTAGCGTACAGCCAAATGATTGCACTCCTCGAGCTATGTATGTAAGTCTTTCCTATTATAAGAAAATCTCGCATTGAAGTAAACCCACTAGCCTGTTCAATGTATAAGCATTTAATAATATACACAATTTGTCACAGAATCAGCATGGCATCTCCAAAGCTGAAGAAACGGTATTCCTCTTTCACAGCCGTATTATAGGCATGCAGGATGTGTTCTTTTCCGGCTAGTGCGCTCACCAGCATGACCAGCGTTGACTTGGGCAGATGAAAGTTGGTGAGCATCCCGTCGATGATCGAAAACGTATAACCCGGGTAGATGAAGATGTCTGTCCAGCCACTCGTTGCAGCAAGCCTTCCGCCGTGGTCCCTTCCCACTGTTTCCAGCGTACGGCAGGAGGTAGTCCCGACAGCGATCACCCTTCTTCCCTCAGTCTTGGCAGCATTCACAAGATCAGCTGTCTCCTGTGAAATCTCGTAGTATTCTGCATGCATAACATGCTCCTCTACCGTATCGGCAGCCACTGGACGAAAGGTGCCCAAGCCTACATGCAAGGTGATCGTAGCGAGATGCACACCTTTGGCGGCGATCTGCTCTAAATACTCTTTTGTAAAATGAAGACCGGCTGTAGGGGCTGCCGCTGAACCGCGTTCCCTCGCATAAACCGTCTGATAGCGCTCCTGATCCTCCAACTGAGCATGGATGTATGGCGGGAGCGGCATGGAGCCCAGTTGCTCCAGTATCTCATAAAATATGCCTTCGTAGGAGAAACGGACAATCCTCCCCCCTGTCTCAGTTATTTCTTCACAGACACAACGAAGCAGTCCGTTGCCAAATGTCACGATGGTTCCTGGCTTCATCCGTTTACCTGGCTTTACGAGGGTTTCCCATCGGTCGTCACCCAGTGATTTGAGCAAAAGCACCTCGATCTTCGCCCCGGTTTCCGCTTTTTCACCGATCAGCCGCGCAGGCAGTACACGACTGTCGTTGAGAACCAGCACATCTCCGGGAACCAGATGGTCAATCAAATTCGTAAAGCGTTGATGCTGAATCTCTCCTGTCTCCTTGTTCAGCACCAGCAGCCTGGAGGAAGTCCGATCCTCCAAAGGATGCTGGGCGATCAGATGTTCGGGTAGCTCGAAATCAAATTGTTGCACGTCCACAAGTCGTTGCTCCTTTATTCCAGATCATGGGCGCTCGATCGCCACATCTTGATAGTAGTGTTGCAGAATTTCTTCGTAGTCATACCCACTTTCTGCCATAGCCTTGGCTCCGTACTGGGAAACGCCAAGACCGTGACCAAAGCCGGTTCCTCGGAACAGATAGAGCGGTGATTTACTGACTGTTCGCCATTCTCCATTGCCCGTATAAAGCAGGAACTGGTCATTATAGCCATTTGCCGATTGGGAGTAATAGTCATTCACACCCACGGCCTGGACATTGCCTGCTCCAGCCTGGTATCGCACCTGCTTGCCATTGGCGCCGAGAATGACGATGCTCCCCATCTGTTCCACATCGAATTTGGTGCTGCGCAGCGTGCTTCCTCCTTGCTGGAAGATAGAACGATGGGAGTCAGGTGAAGAGACGACAATGGTCTGCCCGTTGGCCTCCATCTCGATCACACGTCCCGACGGCCCTCTCTCCGTCACTTCTAAGGACTGAATCGCCCCAGGTATACGCGGAGCCTTGTTTTTATCCTGGCTCGTATTGATCATTCCAGCAACTTCTTCTGCGGTATAAGGACCTCTCGTCCAGGAGTAAGCATTTTCCTCGGCTTCTTCTGCCAGAATCGTGATCGCAGCGCCGTAGGGAAGCGTGGACAGCACGCGGTGAAAGGCTGTACTTGGGCCAGAGCGCAAATTCGTATTGTCCGTTGAAACAATCGCTTCTCTAAGCCCCATCTCGTTGGTAAAGCCGGTTTCCTGCACCAGGTCACTCCGCACATAACCCAGCTTTCCATCGGCAAGCGACACCTGATACCAACGGTTTGCTTGCACCATTGGGCCATAATCCTCGCTCTCCACAGGTCTCAGATAGGGAACCGAATTCCCCCAAACCTCACGTCCATCTGCCGTCATGCCACCCGCGTTGGAGTAGTACAAGGATTCCACTACTTTTCCACGGTAGGTAATGACTTCACCCTTGGTATCGTCAACTGCCTCCCGAATGTCTGCTGATTCTTTTCCATAGCCGTAATAAGCTTGCTCATATACGGTGTCTGACAGATTCGCGATACCGTACTTGTTGCCTAAGCTTACTGCTCTGGTTCGAGCCAGGACTGCCTGGGCCTTCAACGCCTCCAAAGGCCAGCCTGGTGCCATCTCGGAGCCCACAACTCCATATAGGTACTCCTCCATTGACAATTCGTTGACCAAAGTCAGAAAGCCTTTGTAGGAGGACAGCTCCATTTTGCCGCGATACGTACGCTGGTCACGTTCAACAACCCCCAACACCTCCACCCCGCGAGATCGCTTGGGCTCGGCAATCAGTTTGGATGTTGGAGAAAAGACGAGCTTGCTGATCGTGTCTCGAGCAGATCCGTACGCATCCTGTTTGAAAATAACGTAAGAAGAGGCATTTGCTTGCTGATAGGAAAAGCCGGGAATATCTGAAGAAACTTTTCTTTTCAGAGCTTGCAGGGCTTCGTTGCTCACCTCGTCCCCCACCCAGAGGGAATATTCTTCTCTTCCTCCGTCTTGAATGAGGACCGGATAGGCAGCGTAACCCGCATCCTCAAAGGTTTGCTTCCAATTCTCTGCCTCACGCAAGCTGCGGTATTTTCCCGCCTCCAATCGCAGAGGTCCTTTTATGACAGGCCTTTGCCCCGTCGCCTGGGCCACAGTTTGGGCTTGATTAGAAGCCGCCTGATAGGTACCAAAAGTACCGCTGACCACCTGATAGGTCGGCTGACCATTTCGATTCACCTTTTGAATGGTCCCTTCGTATTTGCGCTGGCTCAATTGCTGAGCCACTCGCTGCGCATGATTCCAATCCGCTGTCTCCGTAACGATCAAATGAAGTTGATCCAGCCGAAAGCGTACCGCATCCCCATCCATATCCGGCAGCTTCTCGCTTCCCTCCTGGCTGGAGATGGTCACATCCATTCCGCTTTCAGAGGTCAGCGTTATTGAAGGAACTACTCCCCTGTAGCCTGTTCCCGCATCAACGAACAGCGCTACACGTATATCTTTACTCTTTGCTTCCACAGGCATCTGTCCACCGAGAAGCATGGTTGTGATCAGGCCAGCGGTAAGGACTTTCCCCATCCACTTCTTCCACATGTCGTCCCTCGTCCTTCCTTTCACCTGGTTTCGTCGAAATTTGGCGTTAACTACCAAGTTTTTCGACATGCGGAGGTGTTTTCCTGCCCTCCATTGGTGATTTTCAAGGGACGCTGAGGGTTCTTCCAAATAAAAAAACCATTGAGTGCTCCCAATGGTTTTTTCTGTAAATGCGATTGCCTATTTGAACAGTCTAAACAGATACATGCCAAGTGACAGGACAATGCTAATGACAATACAGGTGACAATCGGAAAATAGAACCTTACGTTCTCCTTTTCTACCACGATGTCCCCTGGCAGACGACCCAGCGGTAAAAAACGCCCTCCCACTTGCCAAAGCAAACCAATCACGATCAGAACGGCACCGCCGATAATCAAAAGCTTGGCTATCGGATTCATGCTTTCATCTCCCGACCAAAGTGTTGATACGCGCTTGGCGTCAGAATACGTCCACGCGGCGTGCGCTGCATAAAGCCGATCTGCATCAGATAAGGCTCGCACACATCCTCAATCGTCTGAGATTCTTCCCCAATGGTAGCCGCGATGGTGTCCAGCCCGACCGGCCCTCCGTCAAAACGTTCCATAATCGCCAATAACAGCTTGTGATCGATATGATCCAGCCCACACGCATCTACCTGTAGTCTTTCCAAAGCTTCCTTTGCGATTTCCGTCGTGATGACACCTTCTCCTCTCACCTGCGCAAAATCGCGCACACGCTTGAGCAGGCGATTGGAAACACGCGGGGTTCCTCTGGATCTTTTGGCGATTTCCTCAGATCCCCCTTCGCGAATTTCCACCTGCAGGATATCTGCCGCACGCGACACGATAAAGGAAAGCTCCGGCACCGTATAAAACTCCAATCGATTGACGACGCCAAATCGATCTCGAAGCGGTGCAGACAGCATCCCTGCCCGGGTCGTTGCCCCCACCAGCGTAAAAGGCGGCAAATCCAGTCGGACACTGCGTGCACTCGGCCCCTTGCCAATGATGATGTCCAGCGCAAAATCCTCCATCGCTGGATAGAGTACTTCTTCTACACTGCGGTTGAGCCTGTGAATCTCATCGATAAACAGAACGTCCCCTTCTTGCAGATTGGTCAGGATGGCTGCCAGATCTCCTGGCCTTTCGATAGCTGGTCCCGACGTGGTGCGGATGTTGGCGCCCATTTCGTTGGCGATGATTTGCGACAGCGTGGTTTTTCCCAGTCCTGGTGGCCCGTACAACAGCACGTGATCCAACGACTCTTTGCGCATTTTGGCCGCTTCAATAAAGATCTTCAGGTTTTCCTTTACCTGCTGCTGACCGATATACTCATTTAGATAACGCGGACGAAGGCTCAGCTCCGCCGCATCCTCTTCCCAGTTCATATGCGTCGTAATGATCCGCTCATCCATGATTCTACCCCCTCATGAGCAAAGCCAGCCCTTGCTTGATGAGCGACTCTACGCCATCGCCACCCTTTGCTTTTTCAGATAGCGCGTTTCTTATTTTTTGCAGCTCTGTGTCTGAATAGCCGAGAGAAGTCAGCGCATCGAGCGCTTCGTTCAGTGCCGACACTGCCTTTTCCCCTTGCGCCAGCTCTCCAGCTGCAACGTCTAAGAACGCGGAAGGTGTATAGCCTACTAACTTGTCCTTCAGATCCAAGATCATGCGCTGTGCCGTCTTTTTGCCGATACCCGGAAACTTCGTTAAATAGGTGACGTTTTCTTGTTGAACTGCCATGACGATTTGCTCTGGGGTCGCTGCCGCTAGGATGGCCAGTGCGCCTTTTGGACCAATCCCGGTGACGTCAAGCAGCTTGCGAAACAAGTCACGTTCGTCACGGCTGGCAAAGCCGTAGAGCAGGATAGCGTCTTCCCGAACATGATGATGGGTATGAAGCCGAGTCCTGCTCCCTTCGAAACGAACAAATTGATAAGGATTGGGACAGAAGATCCGATAACCAATCCCGTTTGCCTCCACCACTATGTATTCTGAATCCAGATAGCACAACGTGCCTTCTACGAAATCAATCATCGGCGAACCCCTTCCGAAATCGAAATGAAAGCGCGGAATTGTGCATGGGTAATGGCAATTCCCAATGCGTCCGCTACATCGTCAGGCTTTGGCACTTCCTTGAGCCGAAGCAAGAGCTTGGTCATTTCCTGTATCTGTTTTTTCTCTGCTCCACCGTAGCCGGTCACTGCTTGCTTGACTTGCATGGGGGTATATTCATAGACAGGCACTCCCGCCATCTCGGAGGCAAGCAAAATGACACCTCTCGCCTGGCCGACTGTAAAAGCTGTCGTCACATTTTTATTAAAGAATAGCTTTTCCACAGACACTTCATCCGGACGGTACGTCTCGAGCAGACTTTGCATCGCCTCGAAGATCTGTTTCAGTCGAAGCGGCACAGGCAATCCTGCCTCCGTCTGGATACTGCCATATTGCACGGGGCGAAGCTGGCTTCCCTCTTTATCCACCACGCCAAAGCCGACAATGGCAATCCCCGGGTCAATTCCTAAAATACGCATAGCCCACTCTCCAACGTGCAAAAGATGCAAAGATTCTTTATCTACTGTATCACAAAGCACTGCAAAAGCGAACGTGTATTTCCATAAGATATCCACGGGTCTCCACATCCAGGATGTAGGAGGAAAAAGAAAACCCCGCTCCTCGTAAAGAGCGGGTTGTACGGCGTCACCTAGTGTTTGTTCATTCCAAGCTGATCAGCCTCATCATGCAGCATGTGTGCATAATCGTCCACATTGTCTCGCATCTCATCGCGAATCAGGTTGATTCGGCGATAATCAAGCTTGTTGTGACCTTGGTTGAGCTGGACGTACAAACGCTGGTGGAACTGGTCCTTGTAGCTTCCTCTCGGCATTGAACCCATGCGAAAAGTACCCTCCTTAGACCGCCGTATGAAATCAGTATGGCGTAACCCGCATTCGCTTATGTTGGCAAGATTTGCAGCTATTCGCCTACTATAATCAGCGCAGACTACGGAGTGGAGGTGATGCCCGTTGCGTATCGTGGCACGAGTACTTCTCTTGCTCTGTATGTTTCTTTGGGTGTTGCCGGTTGCACCCATCGCGAAGGCTAACTCGGTACTGGATGTCACCATCACCATTTTCGTATCGCCCCAGTCTTCCTTTTTATCGAGGATCACTTTTCATGCGGACAAGACTTTTACAAAGCAGGTTTTACGCGCCAGGCCTGTGAAGACTGCCTTTCATCCACACTGGATTCGCGCCTCAATGACCATGCACCATCGTACTTATCTATACGATCATGATGGACGGTTGTTTGATGCCGAGCGAAAAACCATGCTCATCATCCCGGATCAGGTCAAGCACCAGATCGAGCAGTACGTTCAAATCGTAGAACAAGCTCACTTTGGAAATCCCCTGTCGTGGGAACAGGTAAAGAAATCGTTTCAGCGGATGGGCTTTGCAAAGTCATCGACCTCGAAACCGGTCAGCGGTTTCATTAGGGCAGGCAGTCGCCATGCCGATGTTCAGCCCCTGACCCGCAACGATACGATGATCCTGAAAGCATCCGGCCACCTGCCGCAGACCCTGGCACGAGCGGAGCCTGAAGAACTCGTCGGATATTTTCTTACCTCACTGAACGAGCATGATGAGCACACGCTTCGGATGACGACTTCTGGTGAAGCGTCTCTGCCCGAAGCTCTCCTCTACGTGAAATCGATCAAGCGTCCGAAGGAAATCGCGCCTGCTGCGGCAGAAGGCCTTTCTTTCGTCGCCATTTCAGTTCCTGTTGATTACGTAGCGCAATCCGGTCGAGATAAATCAGGTCATTGGCTCTTTCTCCTGCACCGTCGGGCACCTTGGGAACGTTGGCAAATCGTTCATGTCTGAAATGGAATAACCCTGTATCAACACAAACCAAAAAGGCTGTCCAGCCTGGGCAGCCCTTTTTATTCTTCTTCACTTAGCTGAAATTCTCCATACGTAGACAAAACGCTGTTGTATTCCGCCAGATCTCGGATGCGAATACCTCGCTTCAGATTGTCGACCTCTTCCTTCGATAAGCTTGCCTCCATTTTTGCCGTGTTGATTCGATAGAAGGCTTGGACCACTTCTTGCTCCTTGGGAAGACCGTGGAACAAAGTCAGCATTCCGTCTTCATTGATCCCAAAGTGACCGTTTTCCTTGCATGCGGGCGACAGATCATGCTCCCGTTTTAACAGGATCAATTTTGACGCATCAGCCGAAACGATTTCCCAGCCCTTGTAATCAACCATTACATCCGGCAGCCGATCCAAAGAGACGGGTTTATGTTCCTCATCCCTTACTCCACACAAATACGTGCGTGTGAGGACCAATCCGTACGATTTACTCATGGCTATGGCGGATTTGTCCGCCTGACCTGACAGCAGCTGCGCGATCCCTGTTGTTTTATTTGTACCAGGTTGCACCATAAGGACAATACCCACGATTAACCCTGTGACCAAAGCGGCGGCCCAGGACGCATATACCATCCATTTTCTCTTCATATGACGATGAACCCCTTCACTAGACATTTTTCCTAGTTTTGCCAGCGAAAAGGGCTTACATACCTATTTTCCATTCAAAATTCTCATATTTACGACAAATCAATAATGAAAATCTACCAATCTTGGATTTCTGATGGTAAACTATTTTTGAATGAAATATTTGTTAATTTGGAGGTATTCAAAAAGAAATGAAGAAGCCAAGCAGAAAATCACTGGCAAGCTTTTTGCTCAGTACGACGTTGGTTGTCAGCGCTCTCGCCTTTCCTCTCACTCCGGTAAGTGCAGAAACGAGCTCTACCCTCAAACTCCGTCTGTTGCAAACAACAGATATCCACACCAACATCGTCAACTACGATTACTATCAAGATAAAGCAACCGATGAGTTTGGTCTGGCAAAAACGGCTACATTGATCAAGAAAGCTCGTGAGGAAGCAAAAAACAGCGTTTTGATCGATAACGGCGACCTGATCCAAGGGAACCCGCTCGGCGATTATGTAGCAAAGATTGACCCGTTGAAAGACGGAGAAGTCCACCCTGTCTACAAAGCCATGAACCTGCTTGGCTACGACGCTGGGAACATCGGTAACCACGAGTTCAACTTCGGTCTGGAGCATCTGGAGCGCAGTCTGGCTGGTGCAGAATTCCCGTACGTCAACTCCAATGTGTACATTGACGACAAGGACGGCAATCCCGACAACGACAAAAACAAGTATACGCCTTATTTGATTCTCGACCGTACCTTTAAAGACGAGAGCGGCAAAGATGTTCAACTGAAGGTCGGCGTGATCGGCTTCGTACCTCCAAAAATCATGCAATGGGACAAAGCGAATCTGGAAGGCCACGTCATTGCCAAAGATATGGTGGAGACAGCCAAGAAGTTTGTTCCTGAGATGAAGGAAAAGGGTGCTGACATCATCATCGCTGTTCCTCACTCCGGTATCGGCCCAGTAGAATCTGGTCTGGATAACGAAAACGCTACTTACCAATTGAGTAAAGTGGAAGGCATTGACGCGCTCTTGTTCGGCCATTCCCACTCTGTATTCCCAGGACCTGGCTACGAGGGAATCGAAGGTGTCGACGGCGAAAAAGGTACGATCAACGGAAAGCCTGCTGTTATGCCTGGCTACTGGGGTAACCACCTGGGTGTCATTGACTTGACGCTGAAGCAAGAAAACGGCAAATGGACTGTAGCAGAATCTGCAACTTCCAATCTGCCGATCTACGATAAAGCCAACAAAGCTTCTCTTGCAGATGCCGACCAATCCCTGGTTGATGCTGTGAAGGAAGATCACGATCATACGGTTGAATGGGTACGCTCCGCAGTAGGTACCACCACTTCTCCAATCTACAGCTTCTTTGCACTGGTACAGGACGATCCATCTATCCAGATCGTGACCAACGCACAAAAATGGTATGTAGAAAACAATATCAAAGGTACCGAGTATGATGGAATTCCTGTCCTCTCTGCCGGTGCACCATTCAAAGCAGGCGGTCGTAATGGTTCCAGCTATTACACCAACATCCCTGCTGGTACCATTGCCATCAAAAACGTATCCGACCTGTACATCTACCCCAATACTGTCAATGCTGTATTGGTAAAAGGTTCTGATGTAAAAGAGTGGCTCGAGCGCTCTGCTGGTCAGTTCAACCAAATTGATGCGAGTAAAACCGAGGAACAACCTTTGATCAACGAAGCGTTCCCTACTTACAACTACGACGTGATCGACGGTGTAACGTATCAAATCGACGTTACCCAGCCTTCCCGTTATGCAATCGATGGCAAACTGGCTAACGCTGACTCTCATCGTATTCAAAACCTGAGCTTCAACGGCAAACCAATCAATCCAGAGGACAAGTTCATCGTCGTGACCAATAACTACCGTGCAAGCGGCGGCGGCAGCTTCCCTGGCCTGGATGGTTCCAACATCATCATCAACTCTCCGGATGAAAATCGCCAAGTAGTGATCAATTACATTCTGAGTGAAAAAACCATCAATCCGGCTGCTGACGAAAACTGGTCTTTTGCGCCGATCACAGGCAATGTAAACCTGACATTCACTACTTCGCCTGATGCAAAACCATTCGCTGACAAAATGCCAAACCTGAAATTCATCGCTGCACAGGAAGATGGCTTTGCAAAATACTCCATCGATCTTTCCAAGCCAGCCTCCAAATAAGCAAAACACAAAAGAAGCTGATGGCCGATGCCGTCAGCTTCTTTCTTTCATCATCCAACAAAGTGATAGTTCCCCCAGGGAGATCGCTGCAGGATCTTGTCACCCGCTTCCAGGAACATGCTGCGCTGATGCTGGAGCTTTCCTTCCAGTTGCACCAGCTGTTGAACACCGCGCATATGATAACCCGGCCGATTATTATACAGACCCGTAATCTCGCGAAGCACATTATCCGGATAACGCAGCAGCTGATGAACCATCCAGATTTGCGTGTCACTGAGGTAGTTGATCTTGCTGTAGGCCTCGATTGCTTCCACAAATGATTGAAGTCGATACTCCTGCATCAAGAGCATCCTTGACATGAGCTGAACCAAATCCACGATTTGCAAATCATGTCCGACCGTATCCAGATCAATCAGGTAACAGTTTCCCTTGTTTGTTAAGAGAAAGTTGTGGCTGGCTACGTCACGATGGGCTAATGTTCCTCGCTCCATCGCCATGAACATTTCTGGTGTAAGCGGCAGCTTGTAGGCGTTATGCAAAAGCTCCTGACCTTCACGAATAACATGCTCAGCCATCTGCTGAATAATCTGTTCGATTCGGTTTTGCGGACCGTTCTGATCGATCGTCCAGGTAATGCGCTCAAAGTGCTCCAGCCGACTTTCCCATTTATCGAGCATGGCTGGTGTTCCCTCATATGCGTAGGATCTGTGTGGCACCGGAAAACCTTGCGCGGCGAGGTGGAAGCGAGCAAGCGTCTCTGCTGTTTTCTTGACATCATACAGGGAGGAATTATCAGCTTCCTGTCCGTCGATCATTTTCATAATAGTGAAAAAGCGATCACCATATGGAAATATGGCAGAACCCCCAGTATCCGATACATATTGAACCGTATGGAGGAAACCTTTCTCTCTCAATGCTTGCGCTAATTCTGTTACCCATCGAGCTTTTTCTTGATCCTTGTATCCCTTGATGATCCAGTAGCCCCGGTCCGTTTTGAGCAGATTGACGTTTCGCTTTGGCTTTACCCCCAATACTTGACAGCGAAACGCCTTTTCAAGAGAAGGTATCAGTCCTTTGTTCATAGCCGAATCAACTAATAGGAAGAAGATTCATCATGACCGTCTCCCCAGTTTGGCCATATCACCTGGTCGGACTTGTCGGTGATGGCTGATGTCGGAGAGGACGTCGTCATGCTTGCAGGATGATACTGATACGAACCGCGGCCTTTTCGGGAACGTCTGGATGACTTGCGCTTCCACTCAGGACTGTCAGGGGAACACTCACATGATGAGGATGAAGAATCATAATCGGGTCTTACCTTGCCATGCGGCATACGGTGAGAAGGTGGACAATAAGGCATCATATTTGGCATCATATTTGGCATCATATTTGGCATCACGCTTGGTCCGATTGGGTACATCGGTCTTCTCGAAGAGCCACAAGGCGGGCAGGGTGCCGGACGGTGGTGAGGCATCATCGGCATGAATGGTCTCATCGGCTGCCAGGGCATCATCGGCCGTTGCCAAGGACTCAATTGAGGCGGAGGCATCATGGGCATGAACGGTATCATGGGTTGCAAAGGTGCCATCGGTTGCTGGTATGGACTGAGCAGGTTTGGTGGCCGATTCGGCTGCAGGGGACTCACCTGACTCGGTGGTCGATTCGGCTGCAGGGGACTCACCTGACTCGGTGGCCGATTCGGCTGCAGTGGACTCACCTGACTCGGTGGCCGATTGGGCTGCAGGGGACTCACCTGACTCGGTGGGCGATTTGGCTGCAGTGGACTCACCTGACTCGGTGGCCGATTCGGCTGCAGGGGACTCACCTGACTCGGTGGCCGATTCGGCTGCAGTGGACTCACCTGACTCGGTGGCCGATTCGGCTGCAGTGGGCTCACTTGACCCGGTGACTGATTCGGTTGAATTGGACTGATCTG
The DNA here is from genome assembly GCF_003710915.1 of Brevibacillus invocatus. Taxonomy (GTDB): domain Bacteria; phylum Bacillota; class Bacilli; order Brevibacillales; family Brevibacillaceae; genus Brevibacillus; species Brevibacillus invocatus. The sequence continues at coordinate 217,507 of NZ_RHHR01000003.1, forward strand.
AGTGGGACGTACTGGTGGCTTGATTGGGCTTAATTTGGTTGGCGGCAGTGTCGGCAGAACTTGTGGACTGACAGTAGGCTTTAGAGTCGGTGCTACTGTAGGACGAATGGTTGGTGCCACTGTAGGTCGAATGTTGGGCTGCATGGTTGGTTGCAGCGGGCGTACTTGCATCGGCGGTACGGGTGGCATCATCGGTTGATTCAAGTTTGGTGTCATGTAGGGCGAGATATTGGGGCGCATTGGTGGAGGCGCCATGGGTCGAGCAGGTGGCGTGATCATTTGTGGAGACAGGGTTGGGACGGGCCGTTCTACTGCCGGACGCTCTACATGAGGAGGGAGAGCAGGCCGCATTTCCATTTCGGACTTGAGCTTTGACTTCGGCTTTTCCTCTACTTCTGGCTCGATCTCTTCTTCAATCTCTTCCTCTTCCTCCATCTGGATTTCCTGCTCCGGTTCCGGCTCTACCTCTTCTTCTTCCATCTCAATCGGTCTTCTTTCAATTTCGAAGGGGACTTCCGGCTCTTCTTTTGGTATGGGTCTTTCCTTAACTCGTGTTGATTCACCTGATTGCTGGGGGTTGGTTCTTCTCGGGCGAACAGGAACACCCTTGGCCGGGATTTTTACCCTCGCCCCAGGGTATAGGGTATCGGGAGTTTTAATTTGACTATTCAAGCGTAGTAATTCTTTGAAATCGACGCCGTATCTCTTGGCGATTTTCCACATGGTATCGCCTTTTTGTACTACATGAATTCTCACTGTTTCTCCTCCCTTGCGGAAACTCCCTACCATCGTATGCACACATGGGCGTTTTGCTCCTGATAAGCCTATCTTTGTTGGAGAGCCGGAAAAAGAAAAAACCAACTCATTAGGAGTTGGTCTGATGCAAATAAAAAGGATATGTCCCTAGCTGTCGCACCTGACAGCCGATCGCCTCGATTTCGGCAAAAGCGCCAGGGAGCAAGATTTCATCCATTTTTTGTTCGATATCAATCACAAAGTAATAGCTACCCAGGGCTTTTTTCGTCGGGCGTGATTCGATTCGAGAAAGGTTGATTTTCCGCCAAGCAAAGGCGGCCAGTACCTGATACAGCGCACCTGGAAAATCTTCAGGCAACGTAACCAGAATAGTCGTTTTTTCACGTTCGGACGCAGGCATATCCAGTGGCTCACGACCTACGAGAACAAATCGGGTATAGTTGTTGGAAAAATCCTGAATCTGCTCCTGAGCAAATTGCAACGGGTATAGCTCAACATTCAATCCTGTGCCGATGGCTGCCCACGGCTCATCAGGATGTTCGCTGACTGTTTGTGCTGCTAATGCTGTGCTGTTCACATACTCGATAGACGCCTGCGGCAAATTCTCACGAAGGAAGTTGTGGCTTTGCGCGATCGCTTGAGGATGCGACAAGACGCGTGTAATATCTGACAGCGGCAAGGGATTGTCCCTCTTTGCCACTAACAGATTTTGCGTGATCGGCAGCGCCAGTTCACCCAAAATCGGCAGGTCTACCTCGTGAATCAGCCAATCCATCGTCATATTGACGGTGCCTTCAATCGAATTTTCCATCGGGACGACACCATACTCGACTTCATGGCGGTTAACAGCATTTAAAATCTCAATAATATTAGGGTAAGGCACTGGCTTCAGCGCCTGCCCATTCGCAAAGGCACGTGCAGCTTGTTCCGTAAAAGTGCCGTGAGGTCCGAGAAAGGCAAGTTTCTTCTCCATGACGTTTCTCCTATCCAGTTGAGCTTTTGTCAGCTCTCTATCTATTGGATTTCTACCTGTACGCCATGATCGTCCGGCTCTAACACCATCATTCGGTACGAAATGCCGTGGCCTTTCATTACCCTGTCTACAAACGACTGAAGCTGCTCACGCTCCGAATCCGATGCTGTGAGACATAGAATGGTTGGTCCTGCTCCACTCAAAGCGGCACCCACCGCTCCATTGCGCGTCGCTGCTTCCAGGATTTCCTTCAGGCCGGGCACAAGCTCTGCACGGTATGGCTGATGCAGCCGATCCCCCATCGCTTGTCCCAACAGGTCCAGCCTGCCCTGTGCCAATGCGGCCACCAGCAAGCTGCTATGACCAACATTATATATGACATCCTGCTTGCTGTACACCTGCGGCAAAACGTTCCTTGCCTTTTCTGTCGACAGGGCAAAATCCGGGATGACAACCAAGGCTTTCAGTCCCTCTGGCGGTGCCAGTGTGATATACGGGATTTGTTCGCCTTCTGCCTCTGGCATTGTTGCCACGATGATTCCGCCAAAGAGGGAGGCTCCTACGTTATCGGGATGTCCCTCTTTTTTTACTGCCATCTCAAAAAGCTGATCGCGGGTAAATGGTTCACCAGCCAGGTGATTGGCTGCAACCAACGCACCAACGATCGCAGCCGCACTGCTCCCCAGTCCGCGCGTCAGCGGCGCATCACTGGATGCCCGGATAAACAGTTCCGGCGCAGCAAGCCCGGCCTTTTCAAACAAATCAACGGCGATTTCATACAGCAGGTTGCTTTTGTCTGTAGGCGTTCCCTGCAATTCTTTCCCTACGATCTCAATTTCAGTCTGATCACTCAAACGCATCTCAACAACCGAATACAATTTCAAAGCCATGCCGAGCGCGTCAAATCCAGGCCCCAGGTTAGCCGTGCTAGCTGGGATGGTTACGCGTACGAGCTTACTCATGACGACACTTCTTTCTCGTGTTGACGTACAAGGTTCATGACCGCTTCGCGTGTCGCAGGAACTGAACGCGGTTCTTCCCCAACCAGCTTCAACGCGATATTCGGATCCTTCAAGCCGTTTCCGGTCAAGACGCATGCCACCTTCGCGCCCGCTGGAAGCTTGCCTGCCTTGTGCAGTTTGAGAATCCCTGCCAACGATGCAGCAGAAGCAGGCTCACAGAACACGCCTTCACTCTTCGCTAGCAACTGATACGCTTCCAGAATTTCTTCGTCCGTAACGCTATCTACAAGACCATTTGACTCGCTGATTGCGTTTAATGCTCCATCTTTGCTTGCTGGATTACCGATGCGAATGGCAGTAGCGATCGTTTCCGGATTTGGTACTGGCTTTCCATGAACCAAAGGAGCAGCTCCTGCCGCTTGGAATCCGTACATCTTCGGCAGGCTGTTCGGTTTGCCAGCGGCGTGGTATTCCTTGAAGCCTTTCCAGTACGCCGTGATGTTACCTGCGTTTCCAACCGGAATCGCCAGAATGTCCGGAGCGTCACCAAGCGCATCCACGACTTCAAATGCTGCCGTCTTCTGTCCTTCAATCCGGTATGGATTGACAGAGTTGACGAGTGTAATCGGCTCTTCTGCCGTGATATCGCGGACGATATTCAGCGCCTCGTCGAAGTTGCCATCGATCGCAATGACTTCAGCCCCGTAAGCAATCGCTTGGGCCAATTTCCCCAATGCGATGTTGCCACTTGGAATCAGGACGATACAACGCAGGCCACAACGCGCCGCATAGGCTGCTGCTGCTGCCGAGGTATTGCCCGTCGAAGCGCACATAATCGTCGTGCTGCCTTCCTCTACCGCTTTGGCAACAGCCATCACCATGCCGCGGTCTTTAAAGGAGCCTGTCGGGTTCAGCCCTTCGTATTTGACATGCAGTTCAATTCCCAATTGTTTGGAGAGATTGGCGGCATGAATGAGAGGTGTAGTTCCCTCATGCAAGGTAACGAGCGGTGTCTTGTCTGTTACTGGGAGAAATTCCCGGTAACGTGCGATGATGCCGGATTGACGGTCTGAACTCATTATTGGTCTCCACCTTCCACACGGTAGCAGCTTTTCACTTCCGTGATGATCTCCATTTGTTCCATATCTTTTCTCACGCTGTCCATGTCACTCTTCGAAGAGAGATGGGTAATCATGATGATCTCTGCTTGTGAACCGTTATTGTACGGCTGTTGAATGACCTGCTCCAGGGAGATATTTTTATCAGCCAGCATTTGCGTGATTTTTGCCAGAACTCCACGCTTGTCGGCAACGACGATTCGCAGGAAATACTTGGACAGCTTCTGGCTGTCGTCCTTGAGAATCTTTTCTTTATAGGGAGCGACCATGCCGCGTCCGTTTACACCCAGACTCATGTTTTTCACAACTGTAACGAGGTCAGAGACGACCGCTGTTGCAGTCGGTAGCTCTCCTGCGCCGGGTCCGTAGAACATGGTCTCGCCTACTGCTTCTCCATGTACGTATACGGCATTGAATACGCCGTTGACAGAAGCAAGCGGATGCGATTTGGGTACCATCGTCGGCTGTACGCTTACCTCGACAGCCTCACCGTCGCGACGGGCAAGACCCAAAAGCTTCACTTCATAGCCCAATTGTTTACCATAGGCGATATCTTCCTTGCTCACAGAGCTGATTCCCTTTACATCCACGTCTTCCAGCTTCATGGGAACACGGAAGCCCAGCGTTGCCAGAATTGCCATTTTCCGAGCGGCATCAAAGCCTTCTACGTCAGAGGTTGGATTCGCTTCTGCATAACCCAATGCTTGCGCCTCTTTCAGAACATCCGCGTATTCAGCGCCTTCTTGACTCATTTTGGTCAAGATGTAGTTGGTTGTGCCGTTGACGATTCCCATCATTTTCGTGATGCGGTCCGAGGAGAAGCCTTCTACCAGAGCACGCAGGATCGGAATGCCGCCTGCCACACTGGCTTCATAGAACACGTCACAGCCTTTTTCCTGAGCCTTGCTCAAAATTTCTGCTCCATGCAGCGCCATCAGGTCCTTGTTGGCGGTCACTACATGCTTGCCGTGCTCCAGTGCTCCTAAAATGTACTCTTTCGCTGGCGAGATGCCACCGATGACTTCCACAATCACATCTATATCCGGGTTTTCCAGCAACTCTGCCGGATCTGTCGTAAGCATATTCTCCATGGATCTGATGCTCCGTGCTTTTTCAGCATCCTGCACCAAAATTTTCTTGATTTCAATCCCCAGTCCGGTCTGTTTCTGCAAGTCTTCTTGATGAGCGGAAATAATGCGAACGACTCCCGTACCTACTGTACCAAAACCCATCAAGCCTACTCTTACAACACGCTTCTCCATCTCTCTTCCTCCTATCCAGATCTACCCTCGTCCGACGATCATGGCTTTTCGAACACCAGGTATTTGTTGTAGCCCATCCAAAAACTCCGTGCTGGATACTCGCATATGCGCCATATCGACGGACATGGAGACAGCGGCGATTCCCTGAAGCGGAATCGTTTGATTGATCGTAAGGACGTTTCCCCCTTGATCCGCAACGTACGTCAGGACCTTGGACAAGTACCCCGACATGTGATCCAGCGAAAAGGTAATCGTCATGATCTTTTCGCTCATCATGGCATTGAAAGGAAAAATGCCGTCCTTGTACTTGTAAAAGGCACTCCGACTAAGCCCAACGCGATCCACTGCCTCATTTACTGTATCCACTTCACCGGATTCCAGCATTTTTTTGGCTTCAATCGTCTTGGTTATCGACTCGGGCAGAATGTCAGATCGAATCAAATAAAACTTTTCTTCCCGTTTCACTCGTTGTGTCCTCCTGAGAAAAACAGTTGTTTCTTCATAGAGGACATTATAACGGATCGTCTCCCTTGTGACAATCCTTACAGCTACATTTTTTCATGTTGGGCTAATTCGGTTCACTCTTGCTTACATGACAGCTGGTGCGTACGAGCACAATAGAAAACGAATCGTTCGTTAGGAGGTGAGAAAGAAATGGCAGGACGTGGAAAATCCGACAAGTCTGAGCGCCGGAATAATCATCCCGCTGCAAAACCGAGCAGTCTGGATCAATTCGGGGATGAGATGAAAGGCAAAAAAATGGCTCAGTCGCCAAATGTCGTGGAAGATCCAAGCGGCAATGGATAGTGGGCAGACTGCATACAGAAAACCCGGGATCATTCTCCCGGGTTTTCCGTTATCGTATCGAATTAGTAAGCTACAGCGAAAAGACCGTTGATATGAGCAAGATAGCGAACGTTACTCGCTTCTTTCATCAACGAAGCCGGTGTGCCCTTCAGCTTGATTTGGCTCGCACCGATGGTTCCGATCGCATCTTTGCGCCCCAAGCTACCGAGGGTACCCGAGAATACAGGAGAGAAGCTGTTCATCTTGGAGCCTTTGAAGTGAGCGAAGAGATTGTGTCCAACCACTTCACCCATTTGCCATGCCAGCTGAGCGGTTGGCGGGAACGGACGTCCCTCAGGTCCCATGACAACCGCGCTGTCACCAGCCAGGAATACTTCCGGATGGGATGTAGATTGAAGGAATTCTGTCACAGTAGCACGACCGCGATTCACTTCCAAACCGCTGTTGGCCACTACGGAGTTTCCTTGAACGCCACCTGTCCACACCATGGTTGTGGTTTCGATGCTACTGCCGTCTTTCAGGAAAACAGTCGTTTCCTTCATCTCTGTAACCGCTACGCCAGTCAGGAATTGAACACCGCGTTTCTCCAAACTTGTCTTCGCGCGTTCAACCAGCTCCGGAGCAAATCCAGCCAGGATGGAAGGACCAGCTTCTACACAGTAGAGGCTGATGTCGCTAAATTCAACGCCATTTTTTTCGCACAGACCTGGGAGCATGTCCGCAAATTCACCAACAAGCTCAATTCCAGTCAATCCGCCGCCACCGACAACAAAGGTAGCGTCCGCTTTGTTTTTGCTTTGGCTGTAAGCCACGATGCGCTCTTCCACATGGGCGCGCAGTTTGTTTGCTTCATCAACCGATTTGAGAGTAAAGCTGTATTCTTGCAGACCAGGAATTCCGAAGAATGCTGTCTCGCTACCAAGTGCGACAACCAGTGCATCGTATTTGAGGGACTCGCCGCCGGCCAACGTCACGCGGGAGTTGTCCAGGACAATATTTTCTACGTTATCCACGATCAGATTGATATCTTTGCCGCGGAGCAGCTTTTCCAAAGGCAGGGCTACTGCTTTCTCAGACAGGTTGCCTGCTGCCAAGCGATGCAATTCCGTAATGATTTGGTGCGATGGAAAACGGTTTACCACCGTAATCGTTGCTTCTTCAGCCGTCATATATTTACGTGCGGTCAATGCGCTGAGCAAACCGCCATAACCGCCGCCTAAAATTACTATATGCTTCGCCATTGCTCAATCCTCCGTCCGTCTGTCGGTCGTAATGTGGTTACGTACTACTTTTGTTGTTGCTGCTGTTGGCGCTCTGCCGAGATTTCCAAAAATGCTTGTGCAAAACGCAACGTTTTTTGCACTTGCGGATCTTTCAACATTTTCAGCAAACCAAACAGCCCTACTGTAGTCGTCTCTACCTGGGAACGGTCATTTGCTTCGATTGCTGCTTGCGCAATACCTTTTGCCTTGTCTTGAATCGGTTTGACGAACTCTTCCATGCCGCCCTTCAAATCGTCGATCAGGACGCGGTCATTTGCAACCGTTTGCACCAGATCATACGTTTTGGTCAGGACTGTCGTCATTTCCGCCAGCTTGGGCAAGTTTTCTACCAAAACGGTCAGTGATTGTTGGATTTCCGGCTTCATCAATTGGTCAAGCACATCTGTTTGCTGAGGCGTCATCGTAGCCGTGCTGGCTACTTCTGCAGCAGCTTGTTGAGTGGTTTGAGACATAGGAAAACGTCCTCCTTTGCGTTGGAATAGAGGTTGATTTCTCGAGATGCCTGTTCACGTGAGCGCAAGCCGACATTCTCCCATTATTCGTTGCAGCTTATTTTCTGTGAAAAACGTCCCCTCTGATCGGGGGATTGAAACATCTCGACGTTTTTCAAGTGGATTTGAACGCAAGCAGTCAAACACTTTGTCCCCCGAAGAAAGGGGGAAACGGTCATGACCGTTTTGTTCTTTTTTTCACAAAGGTGCACATAAAAAACGGGTCAGGCTCGATTTTTAACTCTCTATGCCTATACTATATACCTTATTCACCAGAACTTCAAAGGGAAAAACCGCTCCATTAAGAGGAAGCGGTCTCCAAGAGCTTTTTATAGTAATTTTTGATGAGCAAATGATTATTCTCATGGATGTCAGTAAAAATCATTTCTACGACAGCCTGAGAATCAGAGAAGCTCTTTTCTACGACCTTCGCCATGCCCACAACCTCTTGCTTGGTGTGCGGGACTGTGAAGGAAAGATTGATAAAATCTCCCTTGGCTACGTAACCATCTGTCCCCATGATGAGCCGGGTCGGAGAGAATTTCAGGAGGACACCCTCCCCTTTTTCCTCAGACGGTCTGGCACCCATGACCTTGTAAGGGACCTGAATAATATAATCAGGGGCGATCGGGTCTTGCTTGGCCTTGGCTGTCACTTCCACACTAACGCTAAGCGGGATCATGCCGAGAAGGACGATCGGCCATACGATCTGCTCCTGCACGACCTCAAAGTCAACGGTTTGAACGCTCGCTTCTGTTTCCCAGCGAACTCTCACATGCGAACCAAGCAGTTGCAGATTCTCTTTCTCATTGGACTCACAGGAGACAACGAGGTAGCCGGCTTTGACATGTTCCACCATGATCGGAATCGGTGACTTTACCTGTTTGGAGACGAGCATCTGCAAAACGCCGCCGCGCTGGAGTCGTTTATCTGTCAAAAAAGGATGTAAGGATGGAACATCTGCCATAGTCACGCTCACTCCACAAAATCAAACTCTAGTTTCCCGATGCGGACGGTGTCCCCATCTTTTGCTCCCTGTTTTCGCAACGCATTGTCTACACCCATGCTGCGCATGATCTTCGCGAATCGCTGTGCTGCGTCGTAGCTGTTCAGGTTTGTCATGCGTACCAGCTTTTCAATCTTCTCACCGCTGACGACAAAGACTTCATTTTCCCTGCTGATTTCAAACGCGTCCGGTTCTTTTTCAGCGCGGAATACCACACGCTCTTCGACCTCAACGACTTCCTCCACAGCCGGTTTTTCTGGCATGGTCGCCAGCATATCACCGATTGCGTACATCAATTCCTGCACACCTTGTCTGGTAGCGGCTGAAATCTCGAAGACCTGAACATCAGGAAGCTGCTCCTTGAAGCGCTTCAGATTTTCCTGCGCTTCCGGGACGTCCATCTTGTTCGCAACAACAATTTGCGGGCGGTCTTCCAGCTTCAGGTTGTACAGCTTGAGTTCACGGTTGATCTGCAGGTAATCCTCGTAAGGATCGCGTCCATCCACGCCTGCCATGTCGATAACATGCACAATCAGGCGCGTACGCTCTACGTGGCGCAGGAATTGATGCCCCAATCCGACTCCCTCATGAGCACCTTCAATCAAACCCGGCAGGTCTGCCATGACAAAGCTTTGCTCACCCAAGTCCACGACTCCGAGATTGGGGGTCAGGGTGGTAAAATGGTATGCTGCTATCTTCGGCTTGGCTGCCGTTACACTGGAGAGAAGGGTTGATTTTCCCACACTTGGGTATCCGACCAGCCCGACGTCCGCAATCAGCTTCAGTTCCATTCTGATATAGCGTTCCTGTCCTGGTTCACCATTTTCCGAGATGTGTGGAGCCGGATTGGATGGATTGACAAAGCGCGTGTTTCCGCGACCACCACGACCGCCTTTAGAAATGACTGCACGCTGTCCATGTTCAATCAGATCGGCAATCACTTCTTGGGTATCGTCGTCAATCACGGTCGTTCCAGGCGGTACACGCACCAGCAAATCTTCCGCACCAGCTCCGTGTTGATTCTTGTTACGACCATGCTCTCCTCGCGGTGCCTTGAAGTGCTTTTGGTAACGAAAATCAACCAGAGTGCGCAGCCCTTCGTCCACGACAAACACAACATCCCCGCCGCGTCCACCATCACCACCAGCTGGACCACCTAGTGGTACGTACTTCTCTCGGCGAAAGGAGACGGCTCCGTTTCCACCGTCCCCTCCTTTTACATAAATCTTGACTTGATCGACAAACATGGTGTCACCTCTTTCGTTTACGAGAATGGAACAATCAATTCCAAGATCCATTCTTCTTCCGTATGTATCCACTCGGTGACTTCCACCGCACTTTGTTCGCTTTTACGTACCAGTTTTTCCAGTTCGTCCAATCCGGATGCAGTCAATTCACCGGCCAGATCAAATCGAAAATGAACGCCAGACTCACCCGTAAACAGACTAACCTGCATACTCGCTGGCTCGTATCCATCCTGGGCTACATGTTCGTTCACAGTGCATAATATCTCTGACACCATCTGAAACAAGGACTGCTCGTCCAGCACAATGTGCGATAGATTCACCTTTTCACACACATCTACATCTAACAGCATTTCCTTGTTCAGTGCATTAAATGTCAAGAAGAAGACGGACAACAGAGAGTTACCCAGACGGGCAATCATGCTTTCTTGCATCGCCATCTCCGCGATGCGTTTCAAATGTGCTTCTCCCTGTTCAGTACGGTTCAAATGCAAATAGCCGAGCAGAACCTGAACGTGGTTCAACCAGTCGTGTCGCTGCCTATTCAGTACTGTCAGCAGTTCGTCAGTCTGTTGCGTGATCAGTCGCCGCTCGTCACCCATTACATTCACCCAAGTCGATAAGAATTTAATCTGTTCCTTATTGTACCACAAAAGGAAGCAGGCAAAAAGAAAACCCAGCAGCTATGCCGGGTTTTTTCTCTGTATCAAATTAAGCTTCGGAAGCTACTGGCTCGATCACAACTTGTTTGCGATCACGGCCCAGACGTTTGAAGCGAACAACACCGTCAGCTACTGCGAACAACGTGTCGTCTCCACCCTTCATCACGTTAGCTCCAGGATAAATCTTCGTACCGCGTTGACGAACGAGGATGTTACCTGCTTTCACGAATTGACCATCGCCACGCTTCACACCGAGGCGTTTTGCAATGGAATCGCGACCGTTCTTTGTGGAACCTACCCCTTTTTTCGACGCGAAAAACTGTAGGTCTACAGGAAAACGAAAGTTCATGTCAGACACCTCCTTGCCATTTTGGATCTTGAATGGAAACATATCGTCCGTTCGTTTCAGCAATCATAAACAAAGAGACTACCATGCTCTCAGCTAAAAGCTGCTGCTTCTCGCTTACAAGCGGGTCTTGATGACACCCAACCTTCCAGTTGATGAATCCGCCTTCTTTATCTGCAAACTGAACATCCGGATTTGAGCCGAGCAACAGATCTACTGAATTAATCAATCCGAGGCTAATCGCAGAAACCGCGGCACAGACGATATCTGAGCCATGTTTTCCCGCATTAGCATGTCCAGAAATCGTAATTTCTTCGATCCCGTTTTGCTCGTTTCGCTTTACATTTACGGTTACCATCTCATTTACCAAAGATTAAGCGTTGATCTTTTCGATCACAACTTTGGTGAACGGTTGACGATGACCTTGCTTGCGACGGTAGTTTTTCTTGGACTTGTATTTATACACGATGATTTTGCGCTCTTTACCGTGTTTTTCTACTTTGCCTGTAACAGTTGCTCCTGCTACTGTAGGAGTACCTGCTGTTACTTTACCGTCTTTGCTTACGAAGAGAACCTTGTCAAAAGTAACGGCTTCTCCTTCGTTGTCAGCCAATTTCTCGATGAAGAGAACAGAACCCTCTTCAACTTTGTATTGCTTTCCACCGGTTTCGATAATTGCGTACACTGTGTGCACCTCCTATACTCAGACTCGCCTGTACAGGTGCGCCGCGAACGACGTCTTGTCTACCTGCTTCGTGCGGTTACAGTATGCACGAGGCATATCTGTATGACAACCAATAGATTATCACAGTGACATTCATCCAGTCAAGTGATTTGCATCTGTCTGCGGTAGAGACGCTCCGCTTCCTGCTTGTCCCCAGCGTACAGGATTCGGTATTCATCGACGCACAGGGTAGATCTGTGCAGTTTGAACAGCTGGACGGGCCACTGTTTTCTTCCTGCGTTCGGATCGATATGATGATACAGTCGGGTCGGCAGCTCCACCAGTATGGCCGCTGCATCCTGAACCCTGGACAGCGCAGTCACCTCATCCCACAGCCGCTGCTCCATCTCTTCGCTCGACCAGACACTGCCGCGGCCGCCGCAGGTCTCGCATGCAATAGATATGCGTTCTGCCAGACTCGGACGAACTCTTTTGCGCGTCATTTCGACCAGTCCAAGCGCCGTCAAGCCCAGAACCGATGAAGGTACAGGGTCTTGTGAAAGAGCACGCTTCAGGGTCGTGAGCAGCCGCTCTTTGTTCGCCGGCTCCTTCATATCGATAAAATCAATGACGATAATCCCGCCAATCTCGCGCAACCGGAGCTGGATCGCGACCTGTCTGGCTGCCTCTAGGTTGATTTGGGTGACAGCCTGTTCTCGCTGCTGTCCTCCTTTTCCCGTGAAGGAGCCTGTGTTTACGTCGATCACTGTCATCGCTTCCGTCTTGTCAAAGACCAAAAATCCACCGCTAGGCAAAGCTACTTGCCTTTGCAAGGCCTGCTGCACCTGCGCTTCGATGCCAAGTCGGCTAATCAACGGTTCTTTCTCCTGGTACCAGCGAAGTTTGCTCTGCCACTCTGGCTCCCATACACCGAGCAGCTCTTTTACCTGCTGATAGGTGGCGGCATGCTCCACCCAGATCTCTTCCATTTCACTCGAAAAATGCTCGCGCAATGCTGTCTCCAGCCACTCCGAATCGAGACTGATCTGACCGACACGTGCCTGTTCATGCGCACGCCCAGCGATCTGCTGCCACCGCCTGCGCAGATATGCCAGCTCCTTCGCCAGACTGTGCTCGTCTGCATCGACCGCCTCTGTTCGAACAACCAAGCCTTCTGTATCGGTCAACAAAGGACGAAGAACGTCCTGCAGCTGCTGCCTGACGGACGCATTTGCGATCTTGCGGGAGACGGAGATTTCCTTTTCAAAAGGGAGAAACACCAGGTACCTTCCCTGAAGACTGATTTTTGTCGTCACTTTAGGTGCCTTCCATTCGCTGCCTTCCTTGATGATTTGCACCAAGAGCTTTTCTCCCTCGCGCACCTTTTCCTGGATCAAGGATTTTTCGTTCGGCAAGGCATCATCTACATACAGGTACGCGTTGCGATCAAGACCAATATCTATAAAAGCTGACTGGATACCAGGGCGCACATCACTGACGCGACCGAGAAAAATTTCGCCTGCCCATCCTTCTGCTGCCTCTGTGTTTGCCTGTGTGCGCCACTCTAGCAATCGCCCATCTTCCAAAAGCGCCACCCGCAATTGTTCGGCACTACCGCTTATCGCCAACTGCCGCATTTCTGCCACTCCCCACATGTATTCCGTTCACGCACGTCCAAAAAGCCGGACTCATAGGAAGTAATGCTATCACAGGCTGGGGGAAAAGAAAAGAAATGCCCGTCCACCTAGACGAGCTGACCTACTGATGTATCATGTTTTTGCTCAAAGAGCAGCGCGTGCAGGAGTTGTTCCTCTCCCAGCAGCCCCGTTCCTTGGACGTAAAACAGATGGGCAGACCCCCTGCGCAACTTGTGTGACACCTCCAAAACCGTTTCATCGGGTCTGACACTTAAAGCCTGAACGGCATATTCCTCTGCCGGCTGACGCACGTACTTTTCCATCAGAAACCGGAAGAACTGATAGGGGAAACGCAAGAATGCCTGGATATTGACTGCCAGCAAATAACTTCCGATCACCAATACATTGATTTTCATATCGATGATCGATAGCCCGAGCATGATTCCAGCCAGCAATGTACTCCCCAATATGGAAAGAATCGCTGCCCTGCGGTACGGCATCAGCCAACAGAGCAGAGCCTGGAGGATACGCCCGCCGTCCAAAGGCCATATCGGCAATAGGTTGAATGCGGCGATGGTGGCATTGCTTACGAGAAAAAACTGTGCCCAATCCTCCGTCCAGATTCCAGCAAACCAAAACAAATACGAGAGAGCCATCATGACGACATTTAAAAAAGGACCAGCCAATGCGATCACGATTTCGTCCAGCGGATCTGTGGCATAGGCATCTTCCATCGTCGCAACTCCTCCGAATGGAAGCAGTTGAACCTCTGTCACTTTCCAGCCAAGCTCTTTTGCCATCGCTACATGACCGAATTCATGAATCAACACGATCACAAACAGGGTGAACACCTCGAGAAAATGACCAGTCGCGACAGAGAGCCCGATCACTACCCAGAACAGCAGATGGATGCGAAATCGAAAGCCGAACCATCCCCCCTTACTCAAAGGGGATCACTTCCAGCGGATTGACAAATTCTTCATGAATCGCATAGCCCAGGTAGAGATGGCGAGACATATTGTTCACTGAACGGGCTGTTCCGACCACCTGCCCTGGCTGCAATACCTCGTCTTTCGTTACCCGGACACCATCCAGATTGCCAAACCACACTTCCCGTCCTTGCGTCAGGCGGACGACCACCGTTGTGCCATACCCCGGTTTTTCCCCTACAAACGCCACCCAGCCTGTTTCCCCAATCGTGACTTGATCGGAAATACCGGTGGTAAGCACGACCTTGGCACTCTCCGGTTCATATGATTTTGCTACCTTCCAATGTGCAGGCAGCTTCCAGACAGGTGCACTTCCTTCCGTACTCGCCGGCACTGCCGTTGTCTGTCCAGGTAGAGCAGGCAAGATGGTCGGAATCGAACCAAATTTGGCTTCATACCAGTCCGCTACCCCAGCAAAATTAAAATCACGCGTCATCACTTCACGTGCCGAATCCTTCCAGGCTAGTGGAATCAAGGTCGTCTGAAAGACAACATAGGCCATCCCTACCAAAAACAGGGACGCGAGAATTTGAATTCCCCATTTTTCGTTGACGGGACGCTGTTCATTCATCCGGTCTCGTCCCGAAAACGAAAACAGTTCCTCCTGCGTATCGATAGGATCTTTCCAATCATCTACAAAGGGTGCATAGCTATCACGAGGCTGCGTACGGATGCGCTCCATTCTTTCTCTGCGCCTCTCTTTAACTCGATCCACTTCATTAAACAAACGAATCCCCTCCGTAGACGTGCCATTTGTACCATCCTATGACTTGTCTACTCGCTTTATACGTAGCGACTGGGCAATCCGACAAGCTCTATCGAAGGCAATTCTTACACAATAAAAATACCTCTACCGAAGCCTATTCAAGGAGGAGCGTACGCGTTTTAGCGGAAGGTTTCATGGGTTCCAGAAAGTTTAAGCATGGACGCTTTTGCACGGTGAGGCAATTAAACTTTCTTACACAATTAAGAAAACCCAGAGCGAAGC